>CALEIK010000040.1 GCA_937876195.1 uncultured Flavobacteriales bacterium | reverse complement strand
GTTTCAGATGTTCCATCATAATCGGTTTGTTTGAGACGGTAGTAATTTTGTTTTTTCTCAAAATCGAAATCAGCATAAGAATAGCTATGTGTCGATGTACTTGTACCAGCGCCATTTATTCGTGCTAGTTCTACATAATTAATCCCATCTATCGTTCTTTCAAGGGTGAAATGACTATTGTTTGTTTCGCTGTCAGTAGACCAAAAAAGAACATTGCGAGTATGCTTATTCTCTCCGTGAAACTCAATTAATTCAATGGCCATTCCGCTCACGATTGGCACTGTGGCGGTATTAGTGCTCGTAGAAATTGCTCCTTGTCGACTGAGTCCATTTCCCGTAAAATCGGCACCATCAGCGAAACTAAGTGCACCATTGGCTAGAATGACTCCTTTAAAAATGGCTCCAGCACCTATATTCACAGCTCCGTCTATTTGCCAATAAACATTGTTTGCCGTCGCTGAATTGATGAGTGTGACTGTTGAAAGTCCAATGGCGTCTAAAAGTCCAGTTATCTTGATAATGAAAACTGCATTGGGATCGCCTTCTGCATCTAAAATTAATTCTCCTGCAAGTGAGGCGGCAGTTGACACACAATAAACGTAAGGTGTAAGAATCTGTCCACCACCTAGTGCATTGCCAATTAATGAATCACAAGGTACTGCCGTCAAATCGTTGTAAGCGCTCTCCACATCTGCAGCCGCCTGCAAAGTAGTTGGATTTGCCTGATGGATTACTCCTGTTAGTGTTCCTGGAGGAAATCCAGTTATTGCTCCCGCATTGGTTCCAATATCACCAACAAAATTTGAAGGTCCGACATTGTCAATTGCTCCCACAGAGGTAAACAATACAAAGCTAGCAGCCGTTCCTAAATTAATTTGTCCAAAAGTAAAATTCGAAGAGATCAATAGGCTAAAAGCTGCGAGTAAAAGTTTCTTGTTTTGCATGATAATTCATGTTTTACTATCCAGAAAGATCTCTGAATACCTAGTAAAGGTGAAGCATTCCATTCGGCTAAGTATTACAGAATTCTTAAAATACATTACAGGATTCACACCTTGAGTGACTTGAGGGATAGAAGATCCCGGAATGTTGGAAAAACCACTTTGAACAAACGGATGACATTTGTTTGTTGGGGTGAGGGTTTAGGTTTGTAACGACCAGTTAACTAAACTCAGTGTTGAGTCGCATAGCTGACAAATTTTGGGTCTTTCGGATCGGACGCATCCACCCTAATCCAGCCATATTTATCACCATTCATTTTCGTTGCTATGTAGTTTTCTGAAGACGCATAATACCAATCTCCAAAAGGAGGTGTTCCTGCTCCACCAGGATTTTCCGACCACATGGTGCGATTTGTTGCCCAATCTGAAATCACATCTATTCTTTCGTTAAAATCTAAGCGATCAACAAAAGTGGCTGTGCCCGTTTGTCCAAGTCCAATGGGAAAGGATTCAGTGTAAAAAGCTACTTCGAGTCCATTTTCGGCATTAAGTGCGCACGAAGGAAATGGATTCGGCATTCCGGTAAGAAGATGAAGGCTGTCTGGATTTAGCACATTTAGCGTTATGAAAAGATCGTACGTCCCGTTCAAATCAATATCTAAAGAATCAAAACCAGTACCATACAAGTTTTGGGCATCCCAAACAATAGTTATTCCATGAGGGACAGCAAACTCAAAATGATGGAAAGAAGTGTCGTGAACACCTGCATAAACTTCAGCAGTATCGCTAGTACTTTCGCTAGTGCTAATATCGTTGGGAACGATTTCTTTTTTGCACGAAACAATTATGAATCCTACAAAAGAAAAAAAGAGCAATTGATAAATTATTTTCGTCATGGTTTTTTTATAAATCAATACATTGTGGTAGGTTTCTTCCATCCGAATCACTTTCCACATCTAAGGTAACGAAAAAACGGTTTCAACCCAAATGGACAACTCAAATTTACTGTATAAGACTATTTGATATCAGTATTGTCCGATAAAGGCTGAGCCCTCTCATTTCCTGCCAGTTCTGCGCCAGTCAGACAGGCATTCGAGGTGACCTTAATAATTCCCTCTCTGAACTGTCACCTCGACCATAGGGAGAGGTCTATAAGACTTCGGACAACAATGTTTTAACACATCAAATGTTACAAATACTCATTTCGTAGAGTATACCTGGAAAGAAGCTGTAGGAATACCTCAGCGCAACTCTTCGCGGTTCGTTGCGGTAAAAACTCTTCACGGTAAAACTACTTGCTGTTAAACACCAAAAAAAATCCCCTTTTCATGGTATTGGAATTTCACTCCCATCCGCGTAGCTTTGAAAAAACGAAAACCCAGAAACCATGTTCATCGATTCAATATCTTTTACAGTTCCCCATTCCGAAAGTCTTGGCAATAAATCCCGTCACTTGCTCCATGCAACGCGAGAAGAAATTATCAGATATTTGATTGCTTCGCACCGTCGTTTTACGTACCAGCACATTCCAAACATTGAACAAAGTTTTCTTGGATTGATCAAACTATCTCCGAATTCGCCACGACTTAAAACACTATTCAACTTATTTCTCAAATTTCAAACGGATCTTGAATTGCATGCGCAGTTAGAAGAAGAAGTGCTCTACAAAGCGTTTTTGTCCAACTCCGAAAAAAAATACATGCACAATTTCTCCCACGAAGAGGAAGAGCCTTATTTGACAGAGATTATTTCACTTTTAGAAAGGCACACTGAAGAGCATACCGCGTTTTACCAAGTGTTGTTGACGCAATTGAAAAATTTCAATGCTGAACTAAAAGAACATGCGTGGTTGGAGGAGAATTTGGTATGCGGGAGGATGCGCGCTAAATAGCTTCCTTTATTTCAGCTGACTCATGACTAATTTATCAAAAATTCGATCTCCGAACCATTTGCGCATGAACAACGCAGGCTTTGCCATGTATCCTTTGACATAGCGTGTTTTTGGTCTTCGAACTGTTGCCGCTTTTGCAATCACCCTTCCTAAAACATCCATATCCGTCAAGCGGTTGCTGGCGTACAATTTTTCCATCTTCTCCGCTACCCTATTCGCAAAAGGACCATAGACAGTGCTTCCAGAGGTTTTCTTTAAACTCTCAGCTGCAATTCCTCCCCAATCTGTTTTTATACCACCTGGCTCAACAATAACGACATCAATTCCGAATTCCTTCACTTCCAACCTCAAACAGTCGCTCCAACCTTCTACGGCGTGTTTTGTTGCGTGATACCAAGCACCGAAAGGCGTGTATACTTTCCCACCCATGGATGTAATGTTGACAATTCTACCGCTCCTTTGTTGACGCATTCCAGGCAATACCAATTGGGTGATGCGTGCTAAACCGAACATGTTGACTTCAAACTGACGCTTTGCTTCTTCCATCGGGACATCTTCCACCGAGCCGTAGGAGCCATACCCAGCATTGTTGATGAGAACATCAATTCTCCCCTCTTTTCCCAAAATCGTGTTCACTGCATTTACAATCGAAGCGTCGTCTGTCAAATCCAACGGCACGATGTGCATGCCTTTTTCTTCCAAATCTTTCATGTGATCCAAACGCCGCGCTGCTCCATACACCGTGTAACCTTGATTGTGCAAAATCATAGCGGTGGATTTTCCCATGCCTGAACTTACTCCTGTAATTAATGCTACTTTTTTCATCTCCTATATTTTTTAAACTGTTATTCCTACTTATCTAGGACAAATGTACGGACGTCTGATGGTATGAAGTAACACAAAAAAGGGAAGGTAAAACACAATTTACGGGGAAAACTGTCTGGCTTGCTATTGATATGTTCACATAAAATGGTCGATCAGTACTACACTTTCTGGCTGCTACGCGGTATACATCCAGCGGAGCGGAGGAGAATTTGGTGATTGGGAAGCTTTCGCTCGAGCGTCAGTAGTTTTTGCTCGAGTTTCAACAGTTTTTGTTCCAGCGTAAACAACTTTTGTTCGTGCGTAAACAGTTTTTGTTGGAGTGTAAACAGGTTTTATTGGAGTGTTAGCAGTTTTTGCTCAAGTTTCAGCAACTTTTGTTCCAGCGTCAACAGCTTTTGTTCGAGTTTCAACAACTTTTGTTGGAGCGTCAGCAACTTTTGCTCGAGTTTTAACTGTTTTTGTTCGAGCGTAAACAGTTTTTGTTGGAGCGTCAGCAGGTTTCACGGCAGTCTCTACTGCGCGGTATACACCAGTGAAGCCAGTATTGACAGTAATTCTCTTTTTTACAACAGGTTCTATAAACTACAGATCTAGGAGGTCATCTAAATCATAATTAAGCTCTTCAATACGCGTTTTAAGTACTTTTTTTGCATCACTAACACCTTTATTATAAAGCTTACTTCCAACAGACTGAAGGAAAAAGTTTATAATTTCTTCCGCAGCGATGATGCCGATCTTCTCATCTCTCTCCTTTTCAAAAAACAGAATCAGTTCCTCTTTAGCCAAGTTTTTCTCTTCATCTGACAGCCGTTCCCACGTGCGTTTAATTTGATCCATTTTTTATTCAACTTATTTATGCTACTATTTAATTGGAATATAAAATTCAACGATTGCCTTCTTTTCTGGATGTTCGTTGAAATTGTTGTGGTAAATTTCAAATGATTCACCTTCAGCCCTTTCATAGTTATTTTCGTTCATCCATACGTATAGACCTGTCCATGATTTTTCAAAATCCTCCAAAACAATCTCGAATTTCCCAACAACATATTTTCCTGATCGAGTTTTAGCTGATTCGAATTCACTTTGATTTTCAATCGGATTCTCTACTTGAAGACACGCTCTAAATCTAGCTTTTTCTTCTTCGGTTACCTTGAGACTGTCTTGGTAAATAGTCATCAACTTAGCGCTTTCGGTCATACATCCATTTGGAATCGCCCAGTCAATTAATTTTTGAAACGCTAACGGCAATTCGTGTGGTCCGATACAGGTAATGTACACATAGTTTTGTTCTGGTACTTGTTTAACTTCAATGTTCGAATTCATTTCAATCCATTTTTTTAGGTTGTTAATGATGCAAACATATTCGTCTAAATCTGGATAGGTTTGTCCAATCTTGCTATTCAGTTGGCGAATTTTAGAAAACTTATTCGGGTTTTGGTTTTTGAATTCCGTCGGACTAATTCCATAATATTTTTTGAAAGCTTTAGTATATGCTGAATTATCACTAAATCCATAGGCGTGTGCTATTTCTGCTATGCTCACTTTTTTGTGTAGGATATCCAAGACGGACTTTTCTATTCTCCTCCTTGATACAAATTCATTCAGCGTTTCTCCTGTTAACAGCTTGAATATTCTATGAAAGTGGAACGGTGAGAAGTAAGCAATTTCCGAGACGGTGCTTAAAGACAGTTTTGAATCTATATTTTCGTCAATAAATTGAAAAACTTTATTGAGTCGGTTTCTATAATCTTCCTGTATTTCATTTTCGATATTCGTCATTCTTTAATTACCACCAACAATTGGCTCATCCATATATGTGGAACATCTAATTTATATTTCCTCCCCACAAAATAATTAAAAAACCTTTGATGTACTATTTTTACTTTTGGATACGTAGCATATGTCAGTTCTCACGCGATGCTTGATTTATCCAATAGCCTGTTACTTATTCTGCATTAAACATTAGATAGATATGACATAAATTCTACAAAACCAAAATCTATACATATGAAAAACTTACTACTTATTTTAGTCTCAGCCCTTTGTTTTCAAAGTTTTACACAATGTATTGTAACGCTTAAAACAGAAATGTTCAATGTAAAACCCGACGAAACTCCAAACGTAGAATGGACTGACAAAATACCGTTTGAAAACATTTATTTTAAAGGAAATATTTCCGTTTTTGTCCTGGACACTTCTGAAACCTACGGCTTTCTGTTTTCAAACAAGACTTTTGAAAAGTATTTACTCCTTGAAACAGGAAATGTTTGTGGTTCGGTGTTGTCTTTTCGTATAGATCTCAGCAAACCACAATCTCTGAAAAGTGTTTGGAATGGACGAGAATACGATGATGAGGTTTTTATTTATGAATAGTAAAATCACTTCCGCTGGATTTGTGAATTTACTCTACCAATCTGAAATGCTCAATTAGCGTTTCAATATTTTTATAGTCCATGTCATCATTTTCTCCTTCTGAAAAGCAGATGCTTCCAAAGCGATCATTAAGCGCTATACGAACGTATATAAATCCATATTCTAATTTTATTATAGGTAGCAGTTGAGTCTCAGAATTATTCCTTAAGTATTCAACTAGATTCGTCTGTGTTTTAGATGGTGCATCACCCATTACATGTAAAGGCTTAAATTCTTCCCCTCCAATACCCAATCGAACAGACGCTTTAAAAAATCTCCCTCCAAAACGACATAAAAAAGTCTCAATTTCTGAAGGCAACTCGCAAGATGGACTTAATTCATTTTTTAGTAACTGAATACTTTCAGTACCAAACGGAAAAAATACACCAGATAATAGGTAAGGCAAAATTCTGCTCCAATCTTCTTTCATTTTATTCGTCATGTATATGTTAAAAATTAATTACTATAATTCACTCTTATTTAATACTTGCCGCTGTTTTTTGTCTTTAAATTCTTTTGATTTGGCCTCCTCCTTTTTAAGAATCGGATCTACTAGTTTATCATAATCACTTTTTAATTTCTTTTCGAATCTATAAAAATCCGCGTTTGTCATGTAAATTATTTGAACATCATAGTAGAAATGAAGTTTATCCTCCTCATAACTTTTTAATCGCTCAAGCTCATTAATCAACTTTGCTGCCCTGTTATCATGTATTTTGATTTTATTAAGCAGTTCAGGGTCTCCCTTGGTTGTCTTCACAGCAAAAAAATACTCAGGTATAAACGTAGAATTACGATTAATAAGCAACAACTGTTTATAAGCCTCAAGTGAATTTTGAAAAACCTCCAACCCAATTTTGTATTCAGACTGACTCTCTCTTTTTATTTTTTCAATTTCCGAGTGAATCTCATCAAATCCACTGGCGTTTTTATGTCCTTTAAAAGTCGTACCTAAAAGAACTGTTTTATTTGAATTTTGGAAAATCTCATATTGCTCCTGAACTAGATTTCTTGACTGAAAAAATGTTCTAAGGCTTCCATTTATGAACTCGTGATCAAAGAGTCGATATTTCGATGGCGCCATCTCTCTGTTAATAAATGGATACGGGCTCGGCTCAAGGAATCCTTTATAAATAGTATATTTTCTTAGAAAACTCTGATGCAAACTATCACTTATGGTTAAGTATTCATTAAAACTATTACTTAAACTTCTTGTTAAAGATAATAAGGGAAAATCAGCATCGATTTCATAATAATCTAAAAATATTCTATTATCATTATATGAAACTTTAAAATCTAAAACTTCCTCAAGCCTACTACTTCCACGTTGATCATTTTTCAACCAATGCACCCAATAGTCCACTGATATGGAAAATGTGTCACCATGCATCTTACCTCTTTCGTTTTCAATTCTAATCTGATTGTTAAACTGTTCCAACGAGAAATTGGGTTTGAATCCGAGAAAAAAATTAGAATCAACCTCCGCTTTTTGATATTGTTGTTCAGTCTCATGATTGAACATTTCATTTTTTGAATTCTCATTTTCGTCAATGCTCGACGAGCAACCAACAAGAAAAAAAAGAACGGAAGCCTTAGCAAGAAAATTAGTCATAACAGAATATATATACACATTTGAAACATATTTTTCTCCGATAAAATAATAAAAAAACCGTTACAACACTCCTCAGTTCTGCTGGATTTGCAATCCTGTGGAGCGGAGGGTGATTTTAGTCATTCAATCTCTGGTCTCTTTATTTTTTTGAGTTTCTTCTTTAATGCGTTCAATGTAGAAAAGTAACACAAGATTAATTCTTTCGGCGCCAAACATTCACTCTTTGCTATTTATTAATTCATCAAATTTTTGCCTCATCGTTCCTTTATCACCGCTTATGGAACTTATTAAATTCATAACCTTTTCTTTTGAATAATGCAGAATTCCATTAGTAATCAAATCTGTCATTACTTCTAAATCACGAGTAGTAATTTCTGCAAGTTTTGCCCTAAACTCCAGTTCCAACTTACCTCTTTTTTTATGACAAGTAGAACACAAACACCTTAATGAGTCTAAAGGATATTGCCAAGGTTCTAGACCATATCTATAATAGCAGTGGTGAACTTCAAGATTATCTTTCCTTACACAATCTTGACATTTATATTCAGCCCATTCTTTTTTTCGATTACTTTTTTCTTTCCATCTCTCATCGCTTATTTTTTTTACATAAGAGATGTTTTTAACTGAAGATGTCTGAGTAATACAGTTTTCATGCTTATAAAATCCATAGCTCCAACTATGTCCCATTTCAAAATAATAACCGAATGAATTTATCAAATCATTAAAATCTTCATCCGGTCCATGATTCAAAATGAAATTTAGCCCGCCTTCTGAAGTTATTACAAAATCACTATCATTTAAACAATCTTCTCCGCGCGCCCTCCATTCATCAATTTTGTAAATGCGAGTGTCTCCATCAAATTCATTTTTCCTAATATATAATTCAATACTCTTTAGTAGGTTATCAGTGTTACTTGTCATTTATTGGTTGCGTTATTTTCATGTTTCCGTTTTAATTTACTATTTCTCCAGCAGAGCGGATTCTCGAAGGGAAAGGTGGCGCTGTTTATTAGGATGCATTATAGGCATCAAACTATTTCTTCTCCAATATTATTAATTTGAAATACTCTTCCATCGAGTGAAACTGTTGCTCTACCATCCTTGAAATGAGAGCAAGATAGATAGTCATAAATTGGATTAATTACAAAAACACCTGATTCATCAATATATCCTGATTTATCGTTAATAACCACATGAGCTAAATTTTCATAAAATGGGTACGCTTTGTTGAATTTATGTTCAATTACGATATTATTGTTTTTGTTTAAATACCCATATAATCCGCTTTCCCTACTTCTGTCAACAATAAATGAAGGGTCGCTCAGAGCCATTTCCTCTTCGTATCTTTGACCTGCAGTTGAAAGTAGATTGGTCTTTTTGTCTTCAAATTCTTCTTGATTTAATAGACCTGAAGAAAGAAGCTCTTCCAATTGATTAATAAATTCCTTGTTTTGTCTCAGCAATAATTCTTGAATGGCTGCTTCATTTTGAGATTGCCTATCTTGTTTAACAAGAATGTGTATTTCATTTGCTTTTGCTTCATATTCTGATTTTGTTAGTAGGCCTTGCTCAAAGGATCTATCAAGAAGTTTAAGTTTCTTATATGAATCTAACGAAGATGGTTTCTCTTGGGGTTTATCCACTAATAGACTTTCTGGTAAGTTATGATAAGAGACTTCATCCTTCTGTCTTTGCTGAGTTACATCCTCGGGAATTAGATTATTTGGTTTAGAATTCACTCCCACACTTTCGTGATTTTCAGAGTTACTATTAATTGAACGCCCTCTTTGTTCTTCACGGCTTTTTTCAGGTCTCCACCCAAAATATCCAAATATTCCCGCCAGAATTAAACCTCCAAAGAAAAGCACACCATTTTTAAGTCCTCCTAAGAAACTTAATACTCCTATTATTGCGATAATTTTAAATACTATTCTCACTCTTCTTTTTAAGATTAATGTTTGTAATTATCTATTACAGCTGGTTCATCCACACATTCGAATCTCCAACTTATCTTTCCTCCCACAAAATAATAAAAAAACCGTTACAACCTCTTCTGAATCCAAATAGCAATTCTACATCTCCATCCTCAAATACTTCGCAGTATGCGAAACATCCGAAAACTTCTTCGTAATTGCTTCGGGAGTTCCAGCGCAGACAATTTTTCCGCCGTCTTTTCCGCCTTCGGGACCGATGTCCACAATGTGGTCCGCGACTTTGATGATGTCCAAATTGTGCTCTATGACCAGCACTGTGTTGCCTTCGTCGGCGAGTTTTTGTAACACGAGGAGGAGCATTTTAATGTCCTCAAAGTGCAAGCCCGTGGAAGGTTCGTCCAAAATGTACAGGGTATTGCCCGTGCTGCGCTTGGAAAGTTCTGCGGACAATTTAATGCGCTGTGCTTCACCGCCCGAAAGTGTGGTAGATGGTTGTCCCAAAGTTACGTAGCCCATGCCCACAGAAAGTAAGGTGTCCAAAATGCGGTAAATTTTCGGGATGTGCTCAAAAAAGCCTGTTGCATCTTGAATGGTCATGTTCAACACATCGCTGATGGATTTTCCTTTGTAGCGGACTTCCAAGGTTTCTCGGTTGTAGCGCTTGCCGTTGCACGTTTCACATTCCACCAAGACATCGGGCAAGAAATTCATTTCCACCACTTTCATTCCACCGCCTCTGCAGGTTTCACAGCGTCCGCCGATCACGTTGAAGGAAAAACGCCCCGCTTTGTATCCGCGGATTTGCGCTTCGGGTAAATTGGAGAAAATGGAACGAATTTCATCGAACAATTTGGTGTACGTCGCGGGATTTGAACGTGGCGTTCTACCAATCGGACTCTGGTCAATTTCAATGACTTTGTCCAAATGTTCCAACCCAGAAATGGACGTGTACGGCAAGGGTTTCTTCACGCCGTTGTAAATTTCTTTCAATAAAATGGGGTACAGGGTTTGGTTGATCAACGATGATTTTCCACTGCCCGAAACACCCGTGATACAGGTAAACGTTCCCAAGGGAATCGTCAAGTTGACGTTTTGCAGATTTCTACCTGTCGCACCTTTCAGCACCAATTTCTTTCCATTTCCTTTCCGACGGGTGGATGGAACTTCAATCTTCTTCACCCCTGTCAAATATTGGTTCGTGAGCGAATCTTTGTTGGTCAACTGACCGATGGGACTTGCGTTCACAATTTCGCCGCCGTGTACGCCCGCGCCTGGACCTAAATCGACCACAAAGTCGGCTGCTTCGATCATTTCTTTGTCGTGTTCCACCACAATGACGGAGTTCCCTGTATCGCGCAAACGTTTCAGGGAGGTAATCAAGCGGGAATTATCACGTTGATGCAAACCGATGGAAGGTTCATCCAAAATGTACAGAACGTTCATCAATTCACTCCCAATTTGCGTTGCCAGGCGAATCCGTTGCGCCTCTCCACCCGAAAGTGTCTTTGCAGAACGGTGCAGCGACAAGTAGGTCAACCCGACTTCTACGATAAATCCTAAACGCGCGTTAATTTCCTTTAAAATTTCCGTGGCGATGGTCAGTTCATTCTTCGATAATTGCTTTTCGATAGTTTTGAACCATGCCGCTAAATCGAGGATGTCCATTTGCGCCAGCTCGCCGATGTGCTTTCCACCAATCTTAAAAAAGTGCGCTTCCTTTTTGATGCGCGTTCCGTGGCAGGTTGGACAGATGTTTTTATTCATGAAGCTTTGCGCCCAACGTTGAATCGGGGCAGAACTTTCTTCCGAATGGCGCGCCACAAAATTGATGACGCCTTCAAATACAATCTCACTGCTTTTGTTGGAACGCTCGATGCCTTCGTTTCCGTTCAGCACCACTTCCATCACTTCCTCACTGATCTCCGAAATCGGAGTCGTCAGTGCAAATCCTTCTTGTTTCAGAAATGCTTCCAATTTCTCAAAAATCCACTTGCGTTTGTACTCACCCAAGGGAGCCAATCCACCTTTCTTGATCGATTTTTTGGGATCTGGAATGATTTTATCGATGTCCACTTCGGAAACTTCACCCAAGCCACTGCACGTTTTACAGGAACCGTAGGGCGAATTGAACGAAAACAAACTCGGCTCGGGCTCGGGGTAACTAATTCCTGTGGTTGGACACATCAACAAGCGACTAAAATGGCGCACTTCGTTCGTTTCAAAATCCATCAGCATCATTGATTTATCGCCGTGCTTCATAGCCGTGACCACATCGTCGTAAATGCGTTTTTTGTCCTTTTTAGAGATTTCAAGTCGATCTACTACGATTTCAATGTCGTGAATTTTGTAGCGATCCAGCTTCATTCCCTTTTCGATGTCCAACAATTCTCCATCGACGCGCACTTTCGTGAAGCCCATTTTCTGGATCTGCTCGAACAATTCGCGGTAATGTCCCTTTCTACCTTTAATTTTCGGTGCAAGTACGATGACTTTTTTACCTGCGTATTGTTCAATGATTAAATCAACGATCTGATCATCTGAATACTTGACCATCGCTTCGCCTGTGTTGTACGAATACGCAATTCCAACTCGAGCGAAAAGCAAACGCATGAAATCATAAATCTCTGTGATTGTACCCACCGTAGATCGTGGTGAGCGTGAAACCGTCTTTTGTTCAATCGAAATTACGGGACTCAGTCCATCAATCTTATCGACATCAGGACGTTCCAATCCACCCAAAAACTGGCGCGCGTATGCTGAAAACGTTTCAATGTAACGACGCTGCCCTTCTGCGAAAATCGTATCGAACGCCAAGGAAGATTTTCCACTTCCACTCAGTCCCGTGAAGACCACCAATGAATTCCGTGGAATTTTGAGATCGATGTTCTTCAGATTGTGTTCACGAGCGCCGTAAACTTCTATGTATGTTTTTTTACTCACTTTGCTGGCAGTTCAATAATCATTTCCGAATTCTTCACCGTTAATTTATCCGTCAAAATCCAAGGATTCAACAACTTCAACATCCTGTAATTCGAGCCTTGTTCTTTTGCCCAATGCTTCAAGTTCAAGATCGATGCTTTTACGACCACTTCACGCGTGGGAATCGGTTCGTACAATTCAATTTCTTCTTTGGAGAATCCGTAGGCTTCTGGATTCTCGAAAATCAGCTTCATCGCAACAATGCGAAATACATAACGACTCGTTTCATTCGTGAGGTGTAAATCAAAGTAGGTGTCCACTTCTTGGTCTTCCAACGCTTCTTCAATTCCACTCATTCCTCTGTTATACGAAGCCGCGGTGAGCATCCAATCGTTGAATTTCTTTTGCGCATTTTGTAAGTAGTGACATGCCGCTACCGTACTTTTAGCGATGTCCAATCGTTCATCAATTTGTGCATTCACCAACAAACCAAATTCTTCAGCAGTCCTCGGCATAAACTGCCAAAATCCTTTCGCCCCCGAGGGACTTGTCGCTTGCGTCAATCCACTTTCGATGAGGCACAAGTATTTAAAATCGTCTGGAATTCCGTTGGCTTTTAGTTCTTTTTCGATCTGTGGAAAATAGCGGTTCGCTTGTTTGAGTCCTTGAATCGTGGAACTGTGGTAAAATGTATTGACGATGATTTCTTTGTCGAGACGTTCGCGCACATCAAAATTATCGAGTTGAAATTCTTCACCACAAAAGATGACAGACTTCGGCAAAGGAGGTAAGGGGATTTTATTGTTTTGCTCGTTCTCCTCGATGCTTTTCACAGGCGTTTCCTTCGGGTTTGCATCCGTTGTACATGCTTGAAAAAAACACGTTGTTCCGAGGAAAATGATTGGTAAAATTCGCATTGAAAAACTCATGACACGAATTTAAGAAATAAGTAGTGAGTGGTGGTAACTAGGAGGAAATAATGTGATTTTTTAGCAGAACGAACTCTCAAGCAAAAAGGTTTTACAAAAGAGGTTTTTACTGGATTAGGTCTTGACCGCAGAGAACCGTAAAGTTTAACCGCAAAGTTGCGCTAAGATTTGCGCTGAGGTATTCCTACAGCTTCTTTGCTATATACTCTGCGGATGAGTAATAGTAACGTTTGATGTGTTAAATGGTGATGTACAGTATACCCTCTCTGCGCAGCTCTGCGGTTAAACTTTGCGCGACTCCGCGGTTTCCCTTTACCCAATAAGAAAAAAGCGTTAAATTTCTAATCCTCCTTCTCTGGTGCTGGGTACTTCAACGTATTTCGATACAACAACACGAAAACGAAAACAAAATACACCACAAAAAACAGCACTGGCAAATACGCTTCCAGTGAAACGAGGTGTACCATCATGATTGCCAAAAGAGATGAAAGCAGACCAATCAACACAAAAACCAACCACACCTTTCGATCTGAAAGTCCAGCATACACCAAATGATGCGTCGTATGATCTTTTCCACCAACCATGGGAGATTTTCCTTGTTTCAGGCGATTAATCACCACCGTTAGCGTGTCAACTGCAGCCGGTGTAAATGCCACAAGCGTGACACATAATCCCAACCATGACGGGTGGATATTTCCTGGATCCGAGCTTCCGATGTTCCACAAGAATTTGACACCAATAAAAGCGACAAACAAGCCAATGAATTGCGATCCTGCATCACCCATAAACAATTTAGAGGGGTGAATGTTCATGCTCAAAAATCCAGTCACAGCCCCAAGAACAGAGATTGTCATCAAGACCCAAATGTTGATGTTGAAAGGAAAAATTATCCATGAAGAAACGATGCATGTTGCAAGAATAAAGAAAACCGTTGTTCCAGTAATTCCATCCATGTTATCCAGCATATTGAGGGAATTCATAATGACTACCACCCAAATCACCGTAAAAAATCCATCAAGGTATGCGCTGTGAAATAATTCAATGGATGTACCAGTAAGCACAAAGATAACGCCGCATAGGATTTGCACAAACAGCTTGATCATCGGTTTCGTATTGTAGGCATCATCTGCTAGTCCCATCAAAAAGGCGAGCGATCCAGCTACAAAAAGGCCAACATATTGCTTGTTCTGAAAAATATTTGGTGCTTCATGAAAGACAATGGAATAGGCGATTGCCGCAAAGACAAATACCACGAAAAAACTTACGCCGCCAAGAGAAGGTTTTGATTCATTGCTCCAACGGATAACAACGTCGTTCTTATTTCGGATCCCCAATGATCTTGAAAAACGCAAAAGTAGCGTGTTGCATACAATCGCAACCACAACTCCTCCGAGTCCAAAGCTTAACATTTGAAAAATCTTTAACAGCACAGTTTACATTTGAAAGTGGGAGACAAAGTTACTAAATTCTTCACCAATTTTGTCCTTTTCTGAAACCAAACAATCATTGCTCCCCCAATCTATATTCAAAGACGGATCATTCCACAAAATGGTTCCCTCACTGCTTGGTTCATAGTAGTTTGTACACTTGTACGAAAAAATAGTATTGTGCTCAAGGGATTTAAACCCATGTGCAAAACCTGGTGGAATCCAGAGCATTCGATTGTTCTCTTCTGATAGTTCTACGCTGAAGTGCTTTCCATATGTAGGGGAACCAACTCTGATGTCCACTGCGACGTCTAATACTGCACCTTTGATGACACGAACCAGTTTACCTTGAGCAAATGGAGGTTTCTGAAAGTGTAAACCTCTTAAAACATTTTTGTGAGAAAGTGACTGATTGTCTTGCACGAATTCAAACATTTCGCCTGTCGCTTCGTTGAAGATTTTTTTATTAAAACTTTCAAAAAAAGCACCTCTTGCATCTTCAAAAATTTGAGGTTCAAAAATGAGCAACCCGGCAATGGGTGTTTCGTTAATTTTCATTCCTTCTAAATATTCTTCGGTACCATTTTAGCTTTTTTGCCGCATTCTTAAATTTCTTGGTATCTTCTTCCATGTACCCATAACCGTAGCCGTAACCATATCCGTAACCATAACCATACACGGAACCTTTTCCAGTGCTGACACCATTCAAAATCACATTCAACGATTTCAACTGTTGCATCTCAAATAATTCCTTCACGCGGTTCGCGAAATTTCGTTTTGAGTAGTGTGATTTGAAAATGTAAATTGGAATGTCCGCTTCGGTTAAGTTGCGCACACCATCAGAGACAAGTCCAACTGGTGGGTTATCGATAATGATAACGTCATAGATGGTTTTTAGCTTTGTTATAATGTCCTTGTATCCTTGACTCAATAACAATTCTGATGGATTTGGAGGAATCGGTCCTGCCGTGATAAAATCAAACCCTTCAATCGTTGATTTTTGAATGGCCTGTTCATAGGTACATTGTCCAACAATAAGTGAGCTCATTCCATACGTGTTTTCCGCGTCGAAACCTAAGTGTACTTTTGGTTTACGTAAATCCAAATCCAGAATTACAGTCTTCTTTCCTGACATGGCAATGATCCCTCCTAGGTTCAATGCTACGAATGTTTTCCCTTCACCAGAAATGGATGATGAAATCGCAATTGTCTGATAATTCGGGTTGATATAGCTGAGGTTTGTCCTAATCTTACGCATGGCTTCAGCCATCATCGATTTAGGTGCCTCGGCGACTATAACTTGAGAATATTCCATCGCATATTTAAACAACGGTACACCACCCAAAATTGAAGCTTGAGGGGGCAATAAATTCTGCAGATCTTCGAGCAAATTAATCTCATTGAACATTAAATATTTCAGGAACATGACACCAATGCCTAGAATAATACCGAACATAATAAATGTGGTATAAATGAAATTCGAGTTCGGAGCAACAGGAATACCCGAAACCTTGGGTCTACTTAAAATACGGTTAGAAGAAGCGTACCCCGCGTCAGAAATGGCATAGAGCACCTTTTTCTCGGTAAGTAAACTCACATACTTCTCATTTAATTCTTGTATGTTCTTTAAACGTCCATACTCCATTTTCTTCTCTGGCAACTCGAAGTTTTGTTCTTGAAGGCTTGAGATTTTGGCACTCAATGCCCTTGCATTTTCAGTCAATCGGTTATGAACTGCAGCGACACTTCGCTTAATTAATGCAATCTTTGAATCAATTTTTTGATTGATTAATTTCACCTTAGAATTATCTTCTGTTGCGCTAAACAAGAGGTCTTCTCGGGATGCCAATAGTTCATGGAGTTGTTCTATATGAATGAACAAAGCATCTTCGTAACTTTTTCCCAGCATTTCAGGAAGAAGACGATACACTTCTAAACGTTCGACATCACTTCTCAGCTTTCGCTCTACGTTGTTTAATGATTGTATTTCTGTCTCAATGAGAAACATTTCGTCCTGGAGCTTATTCAAATTTGCCGTTAAGTTTTCACTCACCATTTCGATGTCTGGAATATCATTTTTTCGTTGGTACAGCATCAAGCTATCCTTGGATGAGCGCAACTCAATCGAAAGTGAATCCAGTTGTCCGTTGATAAAATTTAAAATGTTCTCCCCTCCTTGTCGCTGATTTTCTTCATCGAACTCAATGAAGGCTTCCGATAGTCCAACCGTTAAATCGTGACACAATTGTGGATTATGGCCACGGAAGGAAATGCTGATAGTCTTTGCTCCAACGTCAATTGGTGAAATCGTCAGTCCACCAATCATGCGTTCTACAATGCTCTTTTGACTGTTAATGACAAAGAACAACTCGTTGTTTTCTGCATCCTGTCGAAAGGTGCTTAGATTTCTAGCCTTCACGACCAAATCTATATCTTCATTTGTTAAGCGTTCGTTCAACTTTCCACTAAGGGTGACTTCCTTGGTTCCCTTTAAATAAGAAAGCGTGACTCTATTCTTGGCATACAGCACACTGATTTCTTTGTCAATCAATGACGAATCTTTGAGCTCATAAGGTTGAACATGAAAACTACTCGAATTGTACTTTTCCTCTGTTAATATTTGTCCTCGGGAGTACAAACTCACATCCAGATTTAATTTCTTTAGCGCTCTTTCAAAAAGCAACTCAGAACGCAATAGCTCGACAACGCTCGAAAGCTGATCGTTCCGCGTGTTCATGTTTTCTATGTCAAGAACCTCTTTCGCATTGTCTTCATCGGACAACTGAATCGTCATTGACGCTTCAAAAATAGGTTTGGTATAACGCAGGTAGAAAAATGCGAAGAGACTAAAAAGAAACACAAAAGTTATTGGCCACCACCAATATCGTTTAATGATCGTCCTAAAAATTAGGGGATCGTAGGATTTATTTATGATTAAACTTTTCTTTCCGCTCACAACTTACTTCAATAATGTAATCGCTGAGATAATAAAAACAGTACTGCTTATTAACGAAACAATAGGTACTACATTGTTTGCTACTTGTTTCCCTAACTCAGGTGTAGGTTCTACATAAATATAATCATTGGCTTGAACAATCATGTCGACGTATGCCAATCCTTCCATCGTTGACAAATCAATGCCATAGACTTGTCTCTTTCCATCTACTTTACGCATCAACTTAATCGTATTCGCCTTGCCACGCTCCGTTATTCCTCCAGCTTGTGCTAAGGCTTCCATCAAGGTAGTGTTTGAGTTCAGCAAGGGGATTACTTTTGCATCTGAACCGTTTCCAGGGAAAACAATAACACGCTGATTCGTCACTTTGACCTGCACAAACGGCTCTTTGTACTCTTTAGAATACAACGCTATTAACGTGTCCTCGCATTCTTCTACAGTCAGACCTTCAATATTTAATTTGCCGATCAAGGGCAATTCAACGGTACCATTGCTTCGTACAACATATTCAACATTGTTTTGGACGGCATTCTTTTCGTTGGAGACCCCACTCATACTTTCCAAAATGGCGGTTCCGTTATTCGTCGTTAATGTAAACGAAATTTTATCATCGGCTGAAATGCGGTATTCCTCTGTTGGGTTCAAGGGGATAGAATCGTAATTCACATCACTCTTCGCCTCTTTGAACATTAAATTGCTGTTCACCCCACAACTTTGTGTCAGTGCCAGTACTACAAATGCTAAACAATAAATTATGCGTTGTCTCACTTTAAATTTTCTTTGTTGCAAGTAACTGAATGTACAGTTCTTCCATATTTTTCACCAATGTTTTATAATGGAACTTTTCTTCTACGTGATTCCATCCATTTTGTGACATTATTTCGCGTTTTTTTTCATTCTCAATTAAATCGATCAGCTTTTCTTCGTACAATCCTTGGTTGTTCACAGGAATGATATAACCAGTTTCTCCCTCGATAACAATGTCTCTCACTCCTCCCACATCGGTCGTAATCACAGGAATTCCTCCGGCCTGCGCTTCGATTAAACTCACAGGAGTGCCCTCATTTTTTGAAGTTAAGCAAATAATATCCATTCCCGCGTTAAACGTACCAATATCTTCAATCCATGAGGTCATTGTAATGCAATTTCCAAACTGCTCATTCGCTTGATTTACTCTCATTTCCACCGATTCACGTTCAGAACCATCTCCCACAATGAAAATCGCCACTTTCTGATTGATTTTCGGCAATACCTGTTCAATAATGTCGAAAAAATAGTCGTGATTTTTAATCGGCGCCAATCTCCCAACGATTGCAATTGCAACCGTTTCATTGTCAATATTAAACTTCCTTCGGGTGTTATCCCGCTCATTCACGCGCTTTTCTCGAAACGGAACCAAATCAAATCCCAAAGGAATGACCTTCATTTTTTCGGGTTTCACCACTTTGTGAATTTCCGAAATCTCTCTTTTTTGCATTTCCGAAATGGCTACAATCGCACTCGATTTTTTTGCCAATTTTCGTTCAATCGTCTTAAAAATTTCAGTTTTTATTCTCCCAAAATACGAGTGAAAAACGTGTCCATGAAATGTATGCACAACAATTGGTGTTTTGCATGAGAAAGCTGCCCTTCTACCCAATGCACCTGCCTTAGAAGCATGTGTATGTACAATATCTGGTTGAAATTCCCTGATGATTTCCTTCAATTTAAGGTACGCCTTGCGATCATTTGAGATACTTGGTTCTCTCACCATCTCCTTGAGCAAGTACGGTTTAACACCATATTTTTCGAGGATGTAAAGTGAATCGGACTCGTCTTTATCGGGCAATCCACCAACCAATAATGTTTCAAACTCAGGTCCCATAAATGCTGTTAAAAAAGTAGCATTGTATGTTGGTCCCCCGATATTGAAGCGGTTAATAATACGTAGAACTTTAATTTTTTTCACGTTGTGGTCTTGGGTATTGAGTCCATTCTTCCATTTCATTCATCATAGCATGTTCAAAAGTTTTCGGCCTTTGGCATATTCATTGCAAATTGTTGACGAAATTTATCCAAAAAAGACGCCATGAAGATAGTAAGTATCGTGCTAATTCACCTATTCTTTGTCATAAATCTTGTTTTTGGTCAGTCCAGCATTCAATCCGCTGCCGATCAATTTGCAAATGACGCTGTGTTGAAACATGGTTCGGTGAGTTTTGTGGTGATTGATTTAGCCACAGGAAAGGAAGTAGCGAGTATCAATCGTGATTTAACACTTCCTACCGCATCAACGGCGAAACTATTTTCTACTGCGACCGCACTCGACATTCTTGGCCCCAATTACCGCCCTTCTACTCAACTTCTTTACGACGGTTTTATTGATTCAACGGGTATACTTTATGGCAATATTTGGGTAAAAGGTGGAGGTGATCCTGCACTTGGAAGTAAGTACTTCACAGATGAAACCACCAAACGTGACTTTCTAAAAAGTTGGGTTAATACCTTAAAAGCAGCGGGCATCAACAGAATTGAAGGAGCAATCATTGCCGACGCATCGGATTTTGGGTACAACGGTGCCCCAGACGGCTGGAATTGGGTGGATATGGGGAATTATTACGGTGCTGGGCCTTCGGGACTTACCTTGTTTGACAATCTACTGGAATTTCATTTTTCTACAGCTTCTGCTGGATCGAAAACCAACATTACAGCTATTCAACCTGAAGTGCCAAATTTGAGTGTACACAATTATGTACTGTCCTCTACTCGTGGTGGTGATAACGCCTATATCTATGGTGCTCCCTATTCAATGGATCGTTTTGTAACTGGAACACTGCCGATGAATAAATCAGATTTTGTCATTAAAGGAAGTATGCCCGATCCTGAGTACCAAATGGCGTACGAACTTAAAAAAGAACTTATCGCTAGCGGAGTTGGTGTGATGGGTGAATCGAAAGCAGTGCGGCATTTTGAATCACATGTTCCCAATGAACAAGAACTCACATTAATTACCCTTTACGGAGGAGAAAAGCTCATCGATGTCATCAAAGAAACCAATATGCGCAGTGTGAACTTGTTTGCCGAGCACATGCTGAGCTTAATCGGTTACGAAAAGTCTGGTTTAGGTTCCACCGAGGCTGGAATTAAAGTACTCGATGCGCACTGGAGCTCAAAGATGAATACGGAAGGACTCCACATCAATGATGGAAGCGGTCTTTCACGAACAAACGCAATCTCTGCCAACCATTACGTGCAACTCCTGAAATACATGCACAATAGCAAATTCGCTAGTGAGTTTAAAGAATCCTTGCCCATTGCCGGTATCAGCGGAACGTTGACATCTGTATGCAAAGGTCAAGCAGCACAAAACCGCATGTGTGCAAAAAGTGGGACGATGAATCGGATCAAAAGTTATGCGGGTTACATTGATGGGAAAAGTGGTAAACAGTACGCCTTTGCGTTGATTGCAAACAATTATAGTTGCAGTTCAACAGTTCTTCGTCAAAAAATGGAAGTCGTTTTTAACACGGTGGCAAACCACTAAATTCTACCTGAACGATTTCCTCCCAGAGCGATGAAATTGTCATTCCAGCTTCTTTGATCATCTTTGGAACGAGGCTTTCTCCTGAAAAACCAGGTGTCGTATTCACTTCAATAATGTAGGGCACATCGTTTTCAATCATAAAATCAACCCGAGCAATGGAGCGCAGTTGTAGCAATTGATACACTTCTTTGGCAATACGCTGTACTTCTACGGTAAGTTCATCACTGATTCGCGCTGGTGTGATTTCTTGCGACAATCCTTGGTACTTCGCTTCGTAATCAAAAAATTCATTTTCTGAAATGATTTCGACGAGCGGAAGGGCTACTACACCGAATTGTCCTCGATACACACCACAAGTGACCTCCGTTCCTGCTAAGAAACGTTCCAAAACAACCGTTCTTCCTTCGTTGAATGCATTGGCAATCGCCTTGTCCAAATCTTCAGCTTCATTCACCCTTGAAATTCCAAAACTAGAACCTGAATCACAGGGTTTCACAAACAAAGGCAACTTCAATCGTTCTACAATTTCTTCTGTGGAAGGTCGCTTATCTGGATCGGTCAAGTAGATAGAATCTGCTACATTGAAGCCAAACCCCTTGAGAAACTGATTGCAAAACCATTTATCAAACGAAAGCTGCGATGCGAGAGGTCCTGAATTGATGTAGGGAACATCGATCATTTCCAAGTATGCTTGAAGCTTTCCGTTTTCTCCTGGATCACCGTGAATGTATACAATGGCCACATCAATTTTAAGCATTTTATCGTCGAGCTGAAAGGAAAGATTTGTTGCGTCCATTGGAACTAAGGTACCATCGTCTAGGCGAACATTCCATCCATCCCTGTCCATCAATATTAAATAGACAGTGTATCCTTCAGGGAAATTATCCTTGATATTTGTTGCACTTAACACCGAAATTTGAAACTCAGAAGAGTATCCACCGGCTATAATTCCCAAATTTTTCATTCACATCAATTTCAACTTCAAAAGTACAGTAGTATTCACTCAGAATTCCGCCAAAAACAAAAAGTTTTCAGCATTCACAGTGTTAACATTTACTTCCCTTTTTAATTAAAAAGCGACGCTTTTGTGCATTTCTTACTAATTTTGGGCTTTATCATTTATGTATGCGCATCATTTACTTCATTTTAAAATTTGTTTTAAATTATTCTCTTCGGGTATTTTATCCGAGAAATGCACTACATAATTCACCCAAAGAATTTTTCGGAAGAACGATCTATGTAAGTAATCACGCAGCATCCTTTATGGATCCTCTGGTTGTTGCTACATTGCGCATGCCCATCGTTTTTTTTATGACCCGTGCTGATGTCTTTGTTAAGAGCTTACAGCCGATTTTATGGGCGTCTCAAATGCTTCCGATTTATCGCCAATTAGACGGTGAAGATACCAAGGGAAAGAATGAAGAGGTATTCAAAAAATGCACAAGAATTTTATCTTCTGGGAGGAATCTCTTGATTTTTGGAGAAGGATTTACTGATGATGTCTTTATTCGACGTTTAAAGCCTGTAAAGAAGGGGGCTGTGCGTATTGGATTTCTCACTTTGGAGAAAATGGATTGGAAAAAGAAAGTATATATTGCAGCCGTTGGTTGCAATTATTCTGATCCAAATTTAATGCGCAGCGATTTATTGATTTCTACTTCTGACAAGATTTGTCTAAACGATTACCGTAAAGAGTACGAAGAGAATCCGAACAAAATCATGAATCAATTGAGTCAAAGGGTTGAACGATTGATGCAGGAACAAATTACGCATGTCAAGCAGGTTGAACGTACTTATTTTCACGAGCACATCATGATGATTACACGCAAAGGAATGAATGCTTTGAACTTTGACCGCTCCATTCCACTTAAAAAGCGTTGGCGCTATTCGCAACAACTCGCCAATTGGATCAACGAACAGAATTTTGAGGAAAATGAGGAATTGTCCAAACTTGAAAAACAGGCCGACAGCTATTTTGCGTTGCTCAAGCGTTTCAAACTGGAAGAGCATTTTCTCTTTTGGAAAAAAGAAAACCCTTCTGGTAGTCGCGCAAAAGAATTGTTAATGCTTACAATCCTATTCCCATTTGCGCTAATCGGAGCAATTCACTGCGCAGTTCCATACCTTATCACAAAACGTTTTGTGGAAAGTAAAATGAAACGAAAAGTGTTCTGGGGTTCCGTTAAATTCATGATGGGACAACTACTCATCGCTATTTTCAATATTCCTGTCATGTTTTTGTTCTACCACTTTGTCTACCCAAGCTGGTGGTTGGCGTTTGCTTATTTTATTAGTATTGGATGTACAGGGTTAGCGGCTTACATGTGGGTGCGACATCTCAAAACGTTTATTGCAAAAGGGAAACTCAATAAAACGGACGTCAGTACTTTGCTTGAAAAAAGAGCTGCATTGGAGAAGGAGATTGAACGTTTGGTGCCGAAATTTGAATCAGTTTAGAATTTAGAGTGTAGAGTTCAGAGTGTTGATTCTTAACTCTAAATTCTAAACTCACAACTCTACCCTTTCGCACGAATCAAGAAGATCAACCCAATTCCAACAACCACGGAAAGCAAAATGTTCGCAATCGCGATTGCCACTTGTCCATTGGTGAACAACTCATACGTTTCATTGCTGAAAGTGCTAAATGTACTGTAGCCACCACAAAAACCGATAAGTAACAGTGGTTGAATCCACTCGTATTCACTTTGTTTATTGGAAAATAGGACGACCAAAACAGCCAGAATTCCACATGCCACAAGGTTTGAAATGAACGTCCCCAATGGGAAGGAAGTGGTGAAAAAATGCTCCGAGACTTTAGAAGTAAGGAATCGCGCTAAACTTCCCAATCCACCACCAATAAAAATATAGAGGTATGTCATTTTGCTCTTAAATCTCTACCAATTATAGGCATAAATACAAAACGATGCACTACAAAGGCGATAAAAAATCCGATTAGTCCACCGACCAAAACATCACTTAAATAATGTACACCGAGGTAAATTCGACTGAATAGAACAATGAACATACACACCGATACAAAGGGTAGCAACCAGCGATATGAAGTACGAAGTCCCATCAAGGCAAACGCGCAAACACCAACAAAATTAGAGGCATGTGAGGACACAAAACCGAATTGGCCTCCTTTGTAAAATTCACCGTTCTCGAACTTGTAAAAATGAAGGTGATCTGTCAACAATGCATGGTGCGATGGACGGTACCGTTCAAACATATTTTTAAATAGGTGCACTGAAATTTGATCTGCCAAAGCGACAACTGCGATCGCACAAATTAGAAAAATGGCTGTTTTCTTAAGTCCTGATTGGCGAAAAAACAAGTATAAAAACAACACATACAAAGGAACCCATGTCAACTTACCAGAAATCAACCACATCAGCTCGTCTAAAAAAGGTGTATTCCACCCGTTGACGGTCTGAACAATTGTGCGGTCAATTGCCTCCAGTGTTTCAATCATCGTTCAATGTTTTCCAGATAAGGTCGTTTAATTCTGTAATGCCTTGTCGTGCAACGGCTGAAATAAAGATAGTAGGAATTTTCTTTGGAAGATCTTTTTTAATCTCAGCAATCAATTCATCGTCCAACATATCCGACTTAGAAATCGCCAAGATACGATCCTTGTGGAGTAATTCTGGGTTGTACAATTTTAATTCGTTGAGCAGAATTTCAAATTCCTTCTTGATATTGTCGCTATCGGCGGGAACCATAAACAGCAACAATGAATTTCGTTCAATGTGTCTCAAGAAGCGCAGTCCAAGTCCCTTTCCTTTGTGGGCATCTTCGATAATTCC
>CALEIK010000039.1 GCA_937876195.1 uncultured Flavobacteriales bacterium | reverse complement strand
ATGATGTCAGAAGGCATCAAATCCGGAGTAAACTGAATTCGGTTAAAGCTAAGTCCTAAACAATCAGAAATGGTATTTACAAGTAATGTCTTCGCCAGTCCTGGAACCCCGACTAAGAGACAATGTCCTCTAGAAAAAATGGAAATTAAAACCTGATCAACTACGTCTTCCTGTCCCACAATGACTTTGTGTATTTCATTTTTGAGGGTTCCGTAATGTTGTACAAATTGATCTATTTTGGCTTTATCCGACATAATTCTGATGTATTTTGAATGTTAAAGTTAAAATTATTGCTTTAACCAATTGTTCTTAAAGTCGCAATTGTGGTAATCCTCTTCAATTCGCACATACGCGTTTGAAATTTTGGAGGTTACCCATGCGTTGATGACTTTTTGCTTTTTGTCGTTTTCCGCAGCACGCTGAATGAGCGAATAATCCGCCTCTAAGTTCGCTTTGTGTGGAGTAGTTCTATTCATCAGACGCACGATTCTTACCCCTTGTTTGCGGTCATAAAGATTAGAATATAAGTTGGGTTGCGAAACGTCACCCGTTTCCATTCCATCCGTCAATAGATAGATTTGTTGATCGACCTGATTCAGATCTTCCATGTCCCACGTTTGTTCTCCTGTGATTGGATTGGTGATGATTCCCTTGTTCTGCATCGTCGCTTCTTCGTTAGAGTATTTCAATACTGCTTCGTTCCAGGTAATCTCATTCGCTTTAAGTTTTCGATAGCAGCTATCCAAGCTCATTGCAGCTTTTTCCAATGCATCACTGGCAAATTCAGGAATGATAAGAATGTGTTGACATTTGTAGTCATCTCCTTTGCGCTCTAACAATTTGACAATGTGGTAACCATACGTCGTTTCAAAAACCTCGGATACATCGCCAACGGTCAATTCAAAAATGGCAGCCTCAAATGGAGGAACCATCATTCCTCGAGTTCCTTCAATTTCTCCACCAAGTCTTGCACTTCCTGGGTCCATTGAGTGGATTCGTGCTTGTGTAGAGAAAGATTTACCTTCTTTAATAATATTGTCACGAATTTCTTGCAGCTTTTCTCTTGCACGTTGATTGTCTGCGTCTGTAATTTCCGGGTAAAAGACAATTTGCTGAAAGCTCAATTGCGCGTTGATCAATGGAATGCTATCCTCAGGAATTGTGCTGAAAAACTCACGCACTTCTCTTGGTGTGACAGAAATCCCTTCTGTAATTTGTCGCTCCATTTCCTGAGACAACAATTGATCTTTAATGATGGGACGAAATTCAGATTTGATTTGAGTGGCAGTTTTCCCGTAAAATTCTTCCATTTTTTGGCGACTCCCTAATTGACTTTCAATCATTCGTAGTCGTTGCTCCATTTCGGCATCTACTTGTCCATCGGTTACTTCAACACTGTCTAGTTTCGCTTGATTGAGCAACAAGTATTGGTACATCAACTCTTCTATGATTTGACAATCCATTTCAGCTGTCACGGTCATTCCCGCTTGAACAGCCTGTATTTTCTGCCCTTGGATGTCTGAGAGCAAAATAACTTTATCGCCTACTTGGGCCACTGTTTTGTCAATCACTTCACCTTGTGCATTGATTGAAAAAATAGAAAGACAAATTAGGCTAAATGTGAATATTAATTTCATAGTTCTTTTTTAATCGTTGAATCAGCACTGATTCATTTTTTTCTTTGAGTGTGTGCAAACGATTTGCAACAATAATACTTTTAATTTCATTTTGCAGGAAGTCGACTGGTGGAGCTTCATCCTTCAATTTGAAGTCGATGATGTTTAAAAAATACGTATAGTTTTCATCAGAAAAATATGTTTTTGTTCTATTCAAAATAATGTTGTCGACATTGTATTTTGTTAAAGGAATATCTTTTGCCAACTCATCAAAATAAATCCATGTTGAATCATTATAATAAAAATTCGCAGCATAAAGTTTAGCATAAGAATTTACTTCGATGATATCTTTATCATTTTTTAACAAGTAGGTTTGGTGGATTTTTTTTGGCTTAAAATCTACTTCAACAGGAATTTTAATGTACAGCGCTTTGACAATGTAATCATGTAAAATAAATTCATCTTTATGCTCATTGTAATAGTTCACAACCTCCTCGGTCGTAACGATTGTATCTAATTGCTTTTTAAGTTCAATCTCTTCCAAGTAGTATTGTGCTAAATCTCCTTTGAATGATTCTGAGCGAAGTGTAATTAAACGCCAGGCATCATTCGGATATTTTTCCTTCATCTCAGCCTTAAAGACTTCATTATCGACCCATTGATTTACGAATGCTTTATAGTCGTTAATGCTATCAATACTTAATCCTGCGTGCTGCATTAAAATAAACGCATCATTTTCCGTTAGCTCAACTTCTCCAACGGACGCAACTATTTTGTCATTGTTGCAACTTGAAAGTACAATGAAACAAAACAGGCTGACAATGATGCCAGCCTGAAAATAATATGTTGTTCGTTTAGTTTCCAACAGCGTACAAGGCATCTTGGTTAATTGTGATTTTATGCTTTGCTTTAAGTGCTTCGATCCATTCCTTTTCTAAGTAAGCTTGATAATCGGAAGTAATCGTTCCTTTTGCTTCGTTGAATTCCTTCTGTCCTGGCGCAAGTGTCTCTTTCACATCAAGCACATAGAATTTTCCATCTACTTCATAAATATCATTGACACCAGTTTTGAAAGTTTTCCCATTCAGGTAGTTTACTTTTTCAATTTCGTACTTCCCGTTACGGTGTCTCGCATTCAGTTCAGATGCTTTGTTCACCATTTTTGTGATCTCACTGGCAGTAAGGGTGTCGTTTTTCAATAATTCCACCGTCTCTAGAGCGATATCTTTGGAATTACACTCGTAAATATCCGCATCGATACGGCTTCCCCATTGATAGTTGGCTTTATTTTTCTCGTAAAATTCTTTGAGCCCAGTGGTGTCTTTCATCGCTTGATTCCATACTTTATCAGACATGATCTCATACAGTAAAATTCCGTCGTGGTATTCCGTAATCAGCGCTTTGTAGGAAGGATATTTTTCAGCAAGTCTTGATTCTTCGTAATCTAAAATTTGTTCTTTTTCCCAAATTTTAAATTGTTCCAAAACAACACTTTTTGGAGCACCTTCTGTTGCACGTCGCCCGGCAGACTTCATGTACTTCGCAAATTCTTGTTGCTTAAACTCTTTTCCATTCAACACAAAAAGCACATCATCTGTTTTTAATTGCGTGATGTCTAAATTCCCCTTATAAAAATTCGTGTCGATATTGTCTTCGAACCACTTCAATGTTTTTTTCGTTTTGTCCTGATATCCGTATTCCTTTTTTAGTTTAGTGACGAAGGAATTTTGTGTTGTTTTAGATCGCTCGTCTTTGGATACTTTTCCCGCCAATCCATCTTTCATGTCTTCAAAACTTGGCACTGGAACAAGTGAGATGCGCTTTACGATATGAAATCCGTAATCTGTTCTAATCGGTTTGCTGTATTCTCCATCTTTCTCAATAGAAAATGCCGCATCTTCAAATTCTGGAACCATTCTAGTGGTAGCACCTGTTCCAAATGCAGGAAGCACTCCATTTTTCTTATTTGTAGATGGATCGTCCGAATATCTTTCTACAAGAGCTTCGAATTTCTCACCATTTTCAAGTAACGTATAAATTTCGTTTATCTTTCCTTGAGCTGCTTTTAACGCTGCATCATCAGCATCTTTTCCTACAGCCACCATAATATGTGCCGAGGTAACTGTACCTCTAGCTTCACGCTTATCCGTTACTTTTAAAATGTGGTAACCAAAGCGAGTTCTAAATGGATTAGATACTTTTCCAACTGGCGTTGTAAAGGCAGCTTCTTCGAAAGGATAAACCATTTGAAATGCAGTGAAAAAACCTAAATCACCACCATTGCTTGAGACTGAAGGGTCTTCAGAACCACCTTTGCCTTGGGCAATCATGGAAAAGTCTTCACCAGCTTCAATGCGTTTTTTCAGCGAAAGCAAGTGATTGTATGCTCTTAATGTATCCTGTGGAGAAGCACCTGGATTCAATTTAATTAAAATGTGAGATGCTCTAACTTCATGTTTCGTTCTTTCGTATGCTTCTTTGATAAGTTCTTCATTCTTCGCTGAATCAATCAAATAAGGAAGCGAAAGTTGCTTCTTGTATCCGTCCAGTTCCCTTACTAATTTTGGAATGGTGTCGTATCCTAACGCTTCGGCTTCAGCTACTTTCAATTTAAACTTGGTAAACAAGTCCATGTATTCGTCGAGTGCCTGCTTGTCGTACTTGGGATTTGGATTGTTTTTTAGATAGATTTGAAGAAATTCTGACTGCGTAATTTTCTTGTCATTGATAGTCATTATCGTCGGATCGCTTTGAGCGAAGATCCCGGTTGCTAACAAAAGAAAAGATGTAAATAGCGTTAATTTGTTCATAGTTGCTTTAAATTTTAAAGTTACAAATATACTTATTTTATACTATAATTTGGGGCTTCTCGAGTAATGGTAACGTCGTGTGGATGACTTTCGTGTATCCCTGCACTGGTAATTCGAACAAATTTTGATCCTTGCAAGGATGCAATGCTGTCTGCACCACAATATCCCATTCCAGATCTCAATCCTCCAACAATTTGATACATTACTTCTTCTAGTTTACCTTTGAATGGCACACGGCCTGAAATTCCTTCTGGGACTAATTTTTTTACGTCATCTTCATCACTTTGAAAATAACGATCTTTAGAACCTTTTTGCATTGCATCAAGCGACCCCATCCCTCGGTACGTTTTAAATTTTCTCCCTTGGAAGATAATTGTTTCGCCAGGAGATTCTTCGACACCTGCAAACATTGAGCCAACCATCACTGTATCCGCACCAGCTGCAATCGCTTTAACGATGTCACCTGTGTAGCGAATCCCACCGTCTGCTATGACAGGAATTCCAGTTCCTTCTAAAGCTTTCGCCACATCGTTTACTGCGGATAATTGAGGTACACCAACCCCAGCGATGATGCGCGTAGTACAGATGGATCCAGGACCGATTCCTACTTTTACAGCGTCTGCACCAGCATCCGCTAAAAATTTTGCTGCCTCTGGCGTAGCGATGTTTCCAACAATTACATCAAGGCTTGGATATTTTGATTTTACTTCTTTTAGTTTTACGACAACTCCTTCGGTGTGACCGTGTGCTGTATCAATAACGATGGCATCAACACCAGCTTCATAAAGCGCATCCACACGATCAATGGTGTCATTTGTTACACCAACCGCTGCTGCAACGCGCAATCGACCGTAGCTGTCTTTGCACGAATTCGGATGCTCCTTCACTTTGATGATGTCACGGAAGGTAATCAGCCCAATGAGGACATTGTCATTATTAACGACAGGCAATTTTTCAATCTTATTTTCTTGAAGGATGTCTTCAGCCTTTCCCAGATTCGTGTTTTCAGAGGTTGTAATGATATTCTTTGACGTCATCACCTCAGCAATTGGGCGCTGATGATTTTTCTCAAAACGTAAATCTCGGTTGGTGACAATACCTTTTAACTTTCTATTTCCATCGATTACGGGGATTCCGCCAATCTTGTTCTCTCTCATTAAATTGAGCGCGTCTGCGACATTTGCACTTTCTAACAATGTCACAGGATCCAAAATCATTCCGCTTTCTGAACGTTTTACTTTTCTCACTTGAAGGGCTTGCTCCTCAATCGACATGTTTTTATGAATGACCCCGATACCACCTTGCTGCGCAATTGCAATCGCCAAACTCGCTTCAGTCACCGTGTCCATGGCAGCCGATATAATGGGAGTTTTCACCTCTATATTGCGCGTTATTTTGCTTGTGAGAAGTACATCTTTTGGTAGTACTTGAGAGTAAGCTGGAACCAAAAGTACATCGTCGAAAGTAAGACCTTCTTTAACTTCTGTGAGATTCGTTGAAAGTGACATAAGAGAACCTATTTTATAAATAAATTCTTGCAAAAGTAACAATAATTTGTCAAAACGGAGCCTGTAACGCGGAGAAGTATTTTGTTAAAGTATTTAAAAAAAAGTCGCTAAAAATGATTATATTGACTACTCTTGTTAAACAAAAATAAAAAGCAATGAAATTAGTTCTTGGGATGTTGATTTCCTCCATTTGTTTTTTTTCCTTGGGACAGGAAAAAGGAAAGTTGGTTGACTCTTCTTTGATTCAGTTGTCAGGGGTAGTTATTTCTGGAGAGAGTTTAGATCCCTTAGCGTATACTACTATTTTTGATAAGACACAGAGACGTGGTGTGATTGCCGATTATTACGGTTATTTTTCCATGGTTGTCATGCCTGGTGATACACTACTGTTTTCATTTTTCGGTTACAAGACATCTTCATACATCGTACCTGACAGTTTAACAGAAAAGCGCTATTCGATTATTCACATGATTGATAAAGACACCTTAAATTTACCCGAAGTACAAGTATATCCTTGGCCATCGCGAGAAGATTTTGCACGAGCATTTATCAATATGCGACCTTATGATGATGCACTACGCCGTGCTCAACGTGAATTAAGTGGTGAAAGTTTGGCATTCGTTGCAGCGCGCTTGGAAGGAGATGCTTCATTAAGTTATGGTGCTTCACAGAACATTGCGGCGACAAAACTTTACACGCACAATCAACTGCCAGCAAACAACTTATTCAATCCATACGCTTGGGCGAAACTTGTGCAAGACTGGAAAGCAGGGAAACTTGCAAGAGAGTAGAATACCCTATTTCGGGTAACTTAAAAAGTATTTTTCTACTGGTTTTGATAACGCTGAGATATTCAAATTATCCGAAGCTTTGCTGACGTCAATGATTTCACCAGATTTCATCATTAAGTTGATATTCTCTTTCGTTTCATTGTAAGCGTTGTTGGTCAAGATATCCGAGTGGACAAAATAATCGACTTCATCTGCTTTTAGGGATAATTTCTGCGTAACCTGTGCTTTGATTTGATCAATTCGTTCTTCTGAAAATGGTGTTTTGGAAACTTCTATCTTGAACAAATCTCTATTTACAATGCGCTTGGATAGCTCTGACAATACCTTGTCGTCTGAATGCTGCCACACCTTGATTGCGCCTAAAATATCATAATCATCTAACTGTGAGAAGTATTCCAATATTTCTGGGCGTGATTTGAAATCATCACTTGTGATATCGTTTTTCATAAAAAAGAGCAGGGCAGGACTTCCAAATAGATCGGTTCCATCCTGAATCATTTTCTTAGCTCTTTTCAGTGCGTAAATCAACATAAATTCAGCGGAAACCACCGTTTTATGCAAGTATACTTGCCAATACATCAATCGTCGTGCAACTAGGAACTTTTCAATGGAGTAGACCGCTTTTTCTTCGAGGACTAAGTTGCCGTCCTTCACATTCATCATTTCGATGATGCGATCAGAGCCAATAATTCCTTCGCTCACTCCTGTGTAAAAACTATCGCGGTTTAAGTAGTCCATTCTGTCCATGTCCAACTGACTTGAAACCAACTGGTGCAAAAACTTCTTAGGATGCTCATTTTTAAAAATGGCAAGGGTCATGTCCAATTCTCCATGAAAGACTTCACTTAAGCGTTTAATGAAAAAACCAGAAATTTCCTCGTGACTCACTCCGTGTACAAGTGAATGTTCAAGGGCGTGACTGAACGGTCCGTGACCGATGTCGTGCAGTAAAATTGCCAATAATACAGCTTGTTCTTCTTCGTCGGTAATTTCGTGACCCTTCCGTCGGATGGTGGCTACTGCCTTGGACATCAAGTGCATAGCGCCCAATACGTGGTGAAAGCGCGTATGTAAAGCTCCGGGGTAGACTAAATGCGTTAATCCTAACTGTTTGATTCTTCGCAATCGTTGAAAATAAGGATGCTCAATGATATCAAAAATTATTTCTTGCGGAATTGAAATAAATCCGTAAACGGGGTCGTTAAAGATTTTCTTTTTATTATTAATTGTATTGGCGTTTGCTTGCAATTGTCTACTTTTAAAACTGATTGTAAATCTATAAAATATTAAGCACATGCAGATAAGAATCCTTTGGGCAGATGATGAAATTGAATTATTAAAACCACACATTTTGTTTCTTGAATCAAAGGGATATGAAGTCGTACCAGTAAATAATGGTTCGACAGCAGTCGATAAAAGCGCAGAGCAAGAGTTTGATATTATTTTTTTAGATGAGAACATGCCAGGAATTTCAGGTTTGGATGCGCTGGCACAAATCAAGAAGACAAAACCGTACGTTCCTGTAGTGATGATTACTAAAAGTGAGGAGGAATACATCATGGAAGAGGCGATTGGCAACAATATTTCTGATTACTTGATAAAACCAGTGAATCCGAATCAAATTTTATTGTCAATAAAGAAGAATCTGGATCAGAGTAAGCTTGTTTCACAAAAATCAAACTCGGGCTATCAACAAGAATTTGGACAGTTAGGAATTCAGCTCAACAGCCGCTTGGACAAGGATGAGTGGATGGACATCTACAAAAAACTGGTGTATTGGGAATTGAGATTGGGTGATGCAGAAGAACAGGGCATGCAAGAAGTGCTCAATATGCAAAAAAAGGAAGCAAACACGCAGTTTTCTAAGTTTATTGAGAACAACTATTTAGACTGGTTAAATCAAGTGGAAGAAGCTCCTCAGATGGTGCATACCTTGTTTAAAGATAAGATTAATCCGATGTTGGATAAATCAGATGTTTTTGTGCTGGTCATTGACAACTTGCGCTATGATCAGTGGTGTATGTTGAGTCCAATCTTATCCAAAACGTTTACCATCAAGAACGAAGAAATTATCTATTCAATTCTTCCCACGGCCACTCAATACGCTCGGAATGCCTTTTTTGCAGGGTTGATGCCTTCTGAAATTCAGAAAAAGCATCCTCAATATTGGAAGAATGACGAGGATGAAGGAGGAAAGAACATGTTCGAGTCGCAATTGCTAGAGGCACAATTGGCGCGATTAGGAAGATCGATTAAATGGTCGTACAATAAGATTACGACACATGCCGCAGGGAAAAAACTAGCGGATAACTTTAATCAGTTACTCGATAATAAATTGAACGTGATTGTCTATAACTTTGTTGATATGCTTTCTCATGCGAGAACAGAAATGGAAGTGATCAGAGAATTGGCGGATGATGAGCCTGCTTACCGTTCATTAACGGTTTCTTGGTTTGAGCATTCACCGTTACAGGACATTGTCAAGAAAATAGCAGAATCTGGCAAGAAGCTCATCATTACGACCGATCATGGTACGGTGCGCGTTTCGAATCCTGTGAAAATTCAAGGAGAAAAGAGCACGAATACAAATTTGAGGTATAAGAATGGTAGAAATTTATCATACAAGGAGAAGGAAGTTTTTCAGGTGAAAAATCCACAAGATGCCTTTTTACCGAAGTCGAATTTATCTTCAGAATTTGTTTTTGCTAAGAACGATGACTTTTTTGTGTATCCGAATAATTACAATCACTTTGTACAGTATTACACGAATACGTTTCAACATGGCGGCATTTCGTTGGAAGAATTGTTAATTCCTTATGTCGAGTTAGATCCCAAGTAAATGGAAATTCACATTAGTTCAATAGATGATTTGCCAAGGGCTGCACAATTGTTTTTGGAGGAGCTGAATCACCGAAAAGTGGTCGCATTTAGTGCTGAAATGGGCGTTGGAAAAACGACATTTATAACTGCATTACTTCATGCGATGGGTATTGTTGAAGTAGACGGTTCTCCCACCTATTCACTAGTTAACGTGTATGACAGCGCGATGTACGGTAAAATCTATCATTTTGACCTGTATCGAATTGAAGATGAAACGGAAGCACTCGATATTGGCATTGATGAAATGTTGTACGGTGGAGGAGTTTGTTTTATAGAGTGGCCAGAAAAAATTAATCATCTCCTTCCAGATAACACTATTTGGTCGTATATTCGTAGAAACGATGACGATACGCGTACAATAACACTTGATGTATGATTACAGATCCAGACATTTTAAAACAGTTGATGCAGCAGGGGAGTCTTCTTCCAAAAGAAGAAATGCTCGAGATTGCGCGAAAAAAGGGAGTGCTTTACATCGGAATTCCGAAGGAGACTTCTTTTCAAGAACGCAGGGTGGCATTGGTGCCTGAGGCAATTTCACTGCTGGTAGCAAACGGACATCGTGTATTGGTTGAATCCAAAAGTGGTGAAGGGTCACATTTCACGGATAACGATTATAGTGAGGCTGGAGCAGAAATTTGTTACGATAGAAAACAAGTTTTTTCATGCGATATTATTTTTAAAGTCGCACCAGTATCTGAGGAAGAAGTAGAATTGATGCCTGGACATCAGACGTTGATTTCTGCATTGCAGATTTCGATTCAACCCAAAGAGATTTTGCAAAAGCTGATTCAAAAGAAAGTGACAGCAGTAGCTTGGGATTATATCCGCGATGAAACGGGTGGTTTTCCAGTGGTACGTACGATGGGAGAAATTGCTGGAACGACATCAATGCTAGTCGCTGGTGAGCTACTTTCTTCGTTCAATAACGGAAAGGGAATTATGCTTGGAGGCATTGCTGGTGTTCAACCTACTGAGGTTGTTGTCATTGGCGCTGGAACTGTTGGAGAATATGCTACAAGAGCGGCACTTGGACTAGGAGCTTCGGTAAAAGTATTTGACAATTCACTAACGCGTCTTAGAAGGTTGCAAAACGATTTGGGCGCACGCGTATATACTTCTGTTATTCAACCAAAAGTGTTGGCTAAATCGTTGATGCGTGCAGACGTTGTAATTGGAGCGTTACGCGCACCTTTGGGGAGAACGCCGTGTGTGGTAACGGAAGAAATGATTGAAAACATGAAAGCCGATTCCGTGGTTATTGATGTAAGCATTGATCAAGGTGGCTGTTTTGAGACATCGAGAGTTACCAATCACAACAATCCTACATTTGAAAAACACGGTGTCATTCACTATTGTGTTCCGAATATTGCATCTAGAGTATCACGCACGGCATCTTTTGCATTGTCAAATATCTTCTCGCCAATTTTGGTGGACATGGGGGATAAAGGTGGCTGTGGTGATTTAATCGCTCGGGATTTAGGTTTCAGAAGTGGCGTCTATATTTATAAAGGCATTTTGACAAGTGAAGTACTCGGAAAGGTATTCGATTTGAAGTACAAGGATATTGAATTGCTGCTGATGGGCATGAAATAAGGCAGATTTCCAATGATTGAAGCACTCAATTTACCGAAAGCCGACTTGCGTTTGAAACGAAAGAACGGCGAGATTTTCGTTTGGTGCATAATCCGAAAAAAAGAGTTGCTTTGTACACCTGAGGAGTGGGTACGTCAGCATGTTATTCATAAATTGATTGCCGATGATAAAATTCCTGAAGGTCTTATTGCATCTGAGTACACACTGAATTACAATGGATTATCAAAGCGAGCAGACGTTGTCGTATTCAATCGAAGTCAAGAGCCTAGATTGATTGTTGAATGTAAAGCGACAAAAATTCCCATTACTGAAGAAACACTTTTTCAAATAGCTCAGTACAATTTCGCGTTGAAGGTTCCATATTTGATGATGACGAATGGAAATCATCATGTGTATTGCCAAATCAATCAGGAAACAGGAGAAATAATGTATTTGCCAGAACTACCTCCAGAAGTTGTGGGAGCAGTATAGATTGTAATTAGTTAGATACTTCGATTGGTGATGAAGGCTTGAAGTACAGCGTATATTCTTTTTTGCCGCTTACCCCAGATTTTGTTTTGTGATTGAACACAATATCCATGCGCAACGTGATATCTTGCGTCATCGCTATTGCTGGATTTTCTTCCATTTCTTCCAAAGAATAACATGCCGAATTACTGTTGTTTAATTCACTGTGCATGTAGCGTACAAATTCAGGAAGTTGAAGGTTTCTCGATAAATCAATGGATTTTTTTCCATTTTCCTCATTGAACGTAGGCATGTTTCCATATTTTGGAAAATTCAACGGTTGACTTCCACAAGTCCCAACTAAATTAAATTCAATATCACCATAAACAAGTAAATCTTTTGAATCTTGAGCGTGGGCCAACGCGAATAATCCAAATTGACCGACATTTTTTTCAATGGGATCATTGGCCAGATTATTTGTATAACTATCTTCCGATAACTGATGGATGTTTAATGCCCCATGTTTCCCGAAGTTATACGTGAAATATAATGTTCTCGACGATGAATCTCCTTCAATTACAGCCCCTTCTGTCAAGCCCATGATTTGCAATGTGCTCTTTGTCGATTCTTTGTTAGTAGAATCACAGCCTGTTAAAACAAAAAATGCAACAGCACACGAAAGCACGAGAGTTTTGTAGTGGGTTTTGCTCATAGTAACTATTTATTTAAAGCGGTATGAAAATCTCATACACCTCAACAAATTTAACTTTTTTCATTTAATTAGATAGCCGAAACAAACTTATAATTTGTACCAATGTAAAATTGTATAAAGTTCGCAGACCAACCTAGTCATCGTCTCTCAGTGTTGTTTTAAACACAGCAAATACAGGTAAGTGATCGGATAGATCTGATTTGGATTTCTTCATGCTCGAGGGTGAATTATTGCCGTAGATATAGTGTGTCACGTCGAAGGCTTGAGCACTTCCTTCGATATATTCTTTGTTGCCTGCTGTTTTTTTCTCGGATACATAGATATGGTCATACGCATTCGCATAGGCTGAGCAGTCTTTTTTATATGTGGTCAATGGGTCTAAATCGCATTGCACAAAACCTATGTCGTTCGCCATTTCTTTCATCACGGTTGAAGTTCCAGGGTAGTTGAAATCGCCCATGATGAGCAGGTCTCTTTCCTTGGTGACTTTTTGGAAAAACTCTACTTGAGCTGCAATTTCTTGCACCTCTTTTTCCCGAGTACCATCGTCATCATTGCTCCAGCGCGTATGTATAAGAAAAAGAGCAAAATCAAAATTTCCGCGTTTAAATGAAACGACATACGGGTCATTGCGATAAGCTTCTCTCGGGTCATAGACATTGCTAATGATACCATCTCCAAGTTGTACCCGATCTCTACGGTAGATCGCGGCGTATGCTTCGTAATAGTTCCCGGCTGGATTTGTTGTTCTGAACCCATATGTATACCCCCAATCTTTATTCGTGAGTACTTCAAGTTGTCGGGTCAGTTCCGCAATGGCATTTTCCTTTTTCACTTCGACAATGCCACATATATCAAAATTGGCAATCACTTTTGCCAATTTTTTGAAGTCATGCTTGGTTTGACCAATCCATTTGATATTGTACGATGCGACGATAACATTGTCGTCGGTTCTCTCTGGGACCTTGTTGACAGTTTGTCCAAAACAACAAACCCAAAATGACAGGGAGGTGATAAAAGTGATTTTTGTGATCATGTGGTTAAAAATAATCATTTAGATTTCTGTGCAAAGTGTTGGATATTTCAATTTCGTTCTTCAAAAAAAAACTCATCCGTTGAACGAATGAGTTTTAATGTGTATTGAATTGGTGTGTTTAGTACGTTAGTTTTTCAATTTCGAAATTGTGTACTTTTCCAAATACTTGAGTTGTCAATCGGAATTTTTCGTTCACGTCGTTCAATAAGCTGTTTATTTCATCCATCAACTCTTTGGATTCCTTTTCTTTTGCTTCTGTATATTCTTTGTCGGAAAGTGATTCAATGGCTACTTTCTTTTTATAGAGTGGAAGCGATTTTTTATAGGCAGCCAATAATTCTTTTGCATCATTCAAAAGAGAAGCGTCTCCATGGTAATCTTTCATTTTATCGAGTTCGTTGACCGTTTCAATTACCTTAACTTCAAGTTTGATATATTTATCAGACATGTCAGCAGCGATGTAATTTTTGAAGGATTCAATGAGGTCCTTTTCATATTCGTTAACGATAGGATTCGTCTTGTCTTTTACTATACTTTGGTAGTATTTCCTTGCATTTTCAGGTGTATCTTGCTCTCCGCATGATGCAAAAAGCAACAAAAGTGCAAAGGGAAGGAGTGAAGTTAATTTTCTCATAATTTGGGTTTTACATTTTTTCTCCAAATTTATCATTCTTCATTTATTTCAACAAAATTATCATGCATTATTTTGAAATTATTGTCCAGTAAAAAACCTCATGCACCGAAATGCAGGAGGTTTTTTTATTTGTTATATGAGGAAGTGGAAGGCAGCACGAGGCAGCTATTGCACATGCGCTACACTTTCCACATGAATTACTGGTTTTAAACGAAACTCACCGTTTCCTTGCACTACGATAGAGGCCTCGGCATCAAAATCCACAACTATCTGCAGTGTCTGATTCGCTTTAATTTCGCTGTTAACGTTGATTTTTAGTCCTGTTTGGTCTTGACTAGAGAGCAACAGGCTGTAGTTGATTTCTAAACCATTTTCAACTGCTACCGCATAATTATTTTCACCGAGTATCAGTCGTATTTGATTGATGTTACCTACTGCAAGCGCTGATTGATTTGCAATTACCGCCGTCACATCATTCTGCAACTCCAATAAATTGTACACACCGGCATTGGTTTCAAGTTTTACCCAGCCATTGATGCCACTGTTATTACCGCCGTAATGCACCCAGACTTCTTTAATTTCAACATTTACCTGTGTGAAGTCGGCAGGAGCGTCTGTCATTTTTACTGTTATTTCACCTGTTTGATCTTCTTTCACACAACTTACTGCCACAAACATCAATACCATCAATGTTATGAGTGATTTCAATTTTAAATTTTTCATGTCATTTCGTTTTATGATTCATTTTTCGAAATACCAATACTGAACCAATCGTCAAAAAAATGTCAAAAGCGCTGATTTTATTGAAAGTACAAAATCAGCGCTGAAGATTTATTTTCAATTTGAAAGTTATTTTTTTCAAAATGAAAATGAAAAACTATACTTTTTGGTGAACCAATGTCAAAAGTTGACGCTCTAAGTTGTCCATAACTTCGCTTTCATTTTTATTTAAAACAAAGTCAAAATACTGAAGTTCTTTTGGTGGCAAAGTACTGGTCGTTTCCATTCCTGTAAGCAATAGGATGATAATATTCGGATGAGTTTTCTTTACTGCTGCTGCGAGCTGTCCCCCATTATTCATGGAGTTTTCCTTATGATCCAAATAATAATCTGTGACAATAATTTTAGGAGTATTTTCTTTTAACGCAGAAAGTGTATCGTCCAAATTTGTAAATGTGAACACTTCAAACGCGCCATTTTTTTCTAATATTACTTTTAATATTCCGCTGATGATCTTGCTGTCTTCGACAAGGAAGATTTTGTTTTTTATTGTTTCCATAATACATGTTTTAATACTATAGTGACAAGATGCGTTCCACTAACGGTTTTCTTTCGCTTCTTTTAAAAGACGATAGACGGTAGTCTGACCAATATCTAATTCATCGGCAACTAGTTTTGTGTTATTATTGTGTTTTTCCATGTAGTGCAGCACAATTTCAATGGAATAATCCCTCATAGTTTTGCTTTCCGAGATAATATTTGGCAGAATTTCAGCAATTTTAATGGTTAAATCACTCGCTTTAACTTCATTTTTGTCCGCCATAACAACACCGAGTTCAATTACCGATTTTAATTCTCGGATATTTCCAGGCCATTGATAATTCATCAGTTTAAACTTTGCATCATCGCTCAACGTTTTTGACGGCAATCCATTTTCTTTACAAAACACTGTCATAAAATGTTTCGCTAGTAGCAAGACGTCGTTATCTCTATCTCTTAGTGCTGGAAGATGAATAGGAAGTCCAAACAGTCGATAGTAGAGATCTTCCCTGAATTTTTTTTCCTTTACTTCGGTCTGCAGATCGCGATTGGTGGCAACAATAATTCGACAATCGACTTTTATCGGCGTATTGCTCCCAATTCGGGTAATTTCTTTTTCTTGCAGTGCTCGAAGTAATTTTGCCTGAAATAAAATGTCCATTTCTCCAATTTCATCCAAAAAGAGAGTACCACCGCTGGCTTCTTCAAATTTTCCTATCCGTCTTGCTGTGGCACCTGTAAATGCCCCCTTCTCATAACCAAAAAGCTCGCTTTCGATGAGTTCCGCAGGCAGCGCAGCCATATTTATAGCAATGAAAGGTTTGTTTTTTCGGGATGAATTGTAATGGATGGCTTTAGCGACCACTTCTTTTCCTGTACCCGTTTCACCAGTAATGGTGACTGTAATAGACGTCTCTGTAGCTTTTGAAATCAATTTAAACAAGTTCTTCAGCGCATCGCTTTGTCCAATAATTGTTTTCTGGAAGTCATATTTATTCGCGACTTCCTGTTTTAATGTTTCCAGTTCGTGTTTTAATCCAGCGCTTTTACGGAGATGATTGACAGCATTTAATAAACGATCACGAATGTCATCTGATTTCACGAGGTAATCGTATGCGCCTAGTTTTAAAAGTTGAACTGCAGTTTCTACTTCCTGCTGTTCCGAAATTACAATCACCTCAATCGCAGGGTATTCCTGTTTTATTTTTTTCAAGAGCTCATCGCCATTCATGTCTGGAAGTCTAAAATCCAGTGTAACGACGTCCGGTTGATTCGAAAGCTCAGCAAGTAGATCCTTTCCAGAAAAAAAGGATTTTACAACATAGTCTGGATTAAGTGATAAGTTGTGGACTAGCAGTCGGTTGTACCACTCATTATCTTCAACAATATACACGGTGAAAGGAAGTTCGCTCATAAAATCAATAATTACTAAGTTCTTCTTTTGTTTCTGAAATTACTAAATCTACTTCAATCGTTAATTCTTGTAGCAATTTTGGAAGTGATTTTAGATCGGTCGAATCTCGCGTGATTTTTTCAATCTGCTTTAGGAGGTTATATAAATTATTCGCGCCAATGTGTTTGCACGGGGAGGAAATTTTATGCGCCTGATTGCATACCATTTGGTAGTCATCGTTTTGATGGGCGACCTTGATTAATTCCAGTCCAGAAAGTGTAGTTTTTATAAATGTATCCAGCATTTCCTTATAAAAATCTTCGTCACTACCGCTCACTTTCTTTAGGTAGCTAAAATCAACTGCACCATTTGTGAGTTTTTCATTCGCCTTCTTAGGAGCAGATTTTGGTTTTTCGTTTGGAAAGAATACACGCTGAATTTCTCTTAACAGATCTTCTTCATTGAACGGTTTTGGTATAAAACCATTAGCGCCGATTGCCTTATATTGCTCAATATCTGAATCATTCACAGCTGCAGTCAGGACAATTATTTTTACATTTCTCTTATCACTATTTGTCAGTTTTCTAATATGTTTTGTAGCCTCAATACCATCCATTACCGGCATTCGTATGTCTGTGAGAATAAGGTCAATAGTGGTGTTTTTTAAAGTGTCGAGTGCCAACTTCCCATTGTCTGCCTCATAAATATTTGCACCGTAGTTCGTCAGAATTGTAGACAGTAGTTTACGATTGAAAAGCGCATCATCTATGATGAGGATGTTTAAGCCTTTAAGAAAATCGACATTTATTTTGGGTGCAGCTACTACTGTCTCAGTGGCAATTGTGTACGGCATTTCAATCATAATGGATGTACCAACACCGGACTCACTGGTTAAATTGATTGTTCCACCATGCATTTCGACAAGCTTTCGAGTAATTGATAGTCCTAATCCTGTGCCTCCAAAATTTCTTGAAGTACTGACATCCGCTTGTTCAAATTCATTAAAAATTCGCGCGCTAGTTTCTTCATTCATTCCTATTCCAGTATCCTCAATACTAATGGTGAGTAGAATCTCTTCTTTACTTATTTTTTTTGATGAAAGCACTAATTTAACGCTCCCTGTTTCTGTGAACTTTGCAGCATTGCTCATCAAGTTCAATAATATTTGCCGAAAACGAAAAGGATCACCGAGCAAATTTTTGGGACTTTTTTTGTCTATTTCACTACTAATGAGAATATCCTTGTCGGCTGCTAGTTGTTTTGTGAACTCTACAACATCCGTGACAATTTGATGTGGGGAAAAGTTTATTTTTTCAAGCTTCAATTTACCACTTTGGAGCTTAGAGAAATCCAACACGTCATTGATTAAATAAATGAGGTGCTCAGATGATTTCATTATCATTTCAAGTTGTTCCGATTGCTCTGGTGTAAGATCACTTTTCTTCAATAGTGAAGCAAATCCCGAAATTGCATTCATCGGTGTGCGTATTTCATGACTCATATTCGCTAAAAACTGTTGACGCGAAATGGCAATTTGTTCAGCTTCTAACTGCGCTGTTTTCATCGCTTGTTTATAGCGGTTATTGCTTCGAACATATCGCGTGATGAGATAGGCAACAAAGAAAAGTAAAATTCCTACCGAAATGCAAAACAACGCAATTTGTCGATTCGTCGATTTGGCTTGTTTTTTAGCCTCATTACTTATCTGTATCAATTCACCTTTTTCCTGTGCTTTGAAGTCTTCAATTAAGTCACTCAGCTTTTGCGATAATTCTTGATTGGAAACAATGAGCGCTAACTCCTTTACCCGAAGTTGATTTTCGATGTCCATTTCCTCGGTCTTTACCTTTTTTATTTCATTGTTTAGGTTTTGCGAGTGCTTTGTCTTTTGAGCTTCCTTTGCTATCGAGTCACTTTTCTCACGTTTTGGCTTAAACCAATTGAAGAAGTTCTTTTTGGACTGATCTTGCAAAACAGCTTCAGGCTCCCCTAAGTTCGTTTTCTCCTGCTCGTTTACATTGATTTTGGAAACTATTTTGTTCAATACTCTTTCAACGCGAAATTCATCTTGAATAATCAATAAGTCGCTAAGTACAAGAATTTTCTCATTGATTAATGAGTCAATTTTATTCACATCCAACTCATGTTTTTTATCAATGTTGAGCATTTTTAGTGTCGCCACTTTTTCTTCTATTCCTTCGGTAGAATGAAAAAATTGATTGAGATAGATAGTATCATTGGTGAGATTATAAGTTTTGGCGCTGTTTTCTACATCTGAAAGCTGATTCAGTAGTGATTGAGCGGTGATTAAACGTAAATCTGGACGGGATGCATCAGTCAACTGGTTAACAATTTGTGAAAAACGCTTGTAAGCAACGAAACCAGTTACGGAAACAAGAACGATAACCAGCAATAAAAGCATGCTGATTTTAAGTTCAAATTGATTTGATTTTTGCTTCTGTGTCATTGCCCTTTGTTGAATGATTTTGTCTTTCCGTTAAATATAAGAAAAACTACTCTGAGTTATTGAATTCAGGAGTTATAATGGAAATGCTAGTGACAAAAAACGTGTATATTTGTTTCAAACAGTACTACAATGAAAAACTACATACTATTACTTTCTATCCTACTTACCTTCACTGGGTGTAAGCTGATTGCCAAAGAGATGAAGCGGTCCAATGAAATTCGCAAGATAACAAAGCAAGCTTGTGGATGTAAGTACGTTGGGGTCTCCACAAATTACGACAATGGAAATAAGACGTTGACCCTCACAATTCGTAAAACAAGTTCTGATGATTATGCCTTGATAGCAGATAGTATTATGGGACATCTGCAAACGAATTACGAGAAGGTGTGTAATTATGGTGAAATTTTTATTTTGTTCGAAACAGACGATTTAACCGAGCGATATACGTATTATGGTTGTGATGACGAACCGGAGCACGATTCGTTTGATCCGAATGAGTGGGAAGATTGGGACGATGAGGAATTTGAAGAAGGAGTCGATACCGTTGTGGTGGAGGAGCCGATTATTTAAAATCAACGGAAACTAAGATGATGCTCGCTTTTTGTTCGGCAATAATTTTAGGATAATTGACCGTTTGAATTGCGAATGATTCACCTTCCTTTGCTGTTGTTCCATTTAACTGAACACTTCCGTGTAACACATATACAAACTGCAATGCATAAGAGGAGGCCAAGGTCAATAATTCACCGGCAATCAAATCAACTTTTTGTACATTTGAACTGGCGCCATTTTTAGTCATTACATTAAAATCGGTCACTTTGCCAAAACTGGTCGTTTTCCAATCTCCCTTGAAGAAATCTTGGTCAAACTCATTCAAATCAATGCTGTGGTGATCTTCATGTTCAAGACGAAGCGTTCCTTTTAACACCATCAAATTTCTTTCAACATCAGGAAGTGTTGTAAACGTGCTTTGCTCACTTTCAACGGTTGCAATGCTGATACGCAGGTCATAATCTCCCTTTTGAAAATTTGCGCCTTCAGGATAGATGAACAATTCAGAAGTGGTGCCTCCCGACCAATTCGTTGTGGAATATTCTTCCTTTTTAATGTGTTGAACAATCATTATCTATTTGAAAGTGTTTTCATCGTTTTGGCAAAATCAGCTCTAATTTCATCTTGTTGATGATGCCTACCATTCGATGCGTTCAATTCACCATTGACGATGGTTCCCCAATGATGGGATGCATCAGCCGTATACACGATGGATGAAGTCCTTTTTTTGGTGGAAGAAGAGGAAAGTAAGGGTGCGGTTGCATCAATAATGGACACATTCAATGCTTGTCCAACTTGGAAAAACTCATTGGAATAATCATTCATTGCCTTTCTACCAGCAAATGTTGCCATATTTAACGCGAACATACCACTATCTCCTTCTTGCTTGGAAGTAAAGCTGTTGCGTTGATGAGAATTCAACCGTTGTCCATAGTCGAGTATTCTCAATTCTTCCAGCGGATTTATTCCAATATGGCTATCTGTTCCAATGCTCCACTTTCCTCCGTGCGCCTGAAATGTCCTCAAAGGAAAAAGTCCATCTCCTAGATTTCCTTCGGTAGTTGGACAAATAACCACATGCGCACCTGATTGAGCAATGCCTTTTGTCTCTTCTTGAGTTAAATGTGTGGCATGTACCAAATGAAAGCGATTGTTCATGTCAATATTTTCAAGCATCCATTCAACGGGTCGCTTTCCTAGATAATGCATCGAATCTGCAATTTCTTTTAATTGTTCGGCGACGTGAATGTGAAAAGGAAGATCTTGTGGGCCTGATTTAGCAATTTCAGCAATATCCATCGGTTCAACCCCGCGCATCGAATGAATTCCTAACCCTACATTGGCTCCAGTATAGTAATCACAGGTCTTTTTAGAAGCATCAAGGAGATTTAAATAGGCATCAATAGTTGGTGAAATGAAACGTTGTTGCCGGTCATTTGGTGGTTGTCCAAAACCTCCTTTTTGGTAAAAGATGGGGACAAGCGTAATGTTGATTCCCGCTGTATTAGCGGCGGCAACCATGCGACTTCCCATTTCTGCAAGATTGTCGTAGTGTTGCCCATTTTTTTGATGATGCACATAATGGAATTCAGCCACATTCGTATAGCCATGACGAACCATTTCACTGTACAACATGGTCGCAATCGACTCCATTTGTTCAGGCGAAACCTGCAATGCGAGTTGATACATGGCTTCTCTCCACGACCAAAAATCATCCGAAGTGTGTGAAACATTGTGCACCTCTGCTAAACCTGCCATGGCGTATTGGAACGCATGTGAATGTGCATTTTGAAATCCAGGGAGAGCAAAACCTTCAATGACAATGGCTCCATTTGGAATATCGTTTTCTTTGATTGAGGTGATTTTTCCAGCAGCATCAACTTCAATACCTACGTTTGAGATCCAACCCGTTTTTTGTAACAAATGCTTGAAAAAGTATGATTTCATCCACTAAAGAGTTTCAAGGGTTTGAATCAATGACTGAAAGGTTCTTTGTAGTACTGATCGCATTTCATTTGCTCGTTTTTCATTAAAGTTGACCTCAAGGTCGTCCATGTATAGAATTTTATTCATTTCCAATTGAAGTGCGTGAACGTTTTCTGATGGATTACCAAAATAACGGGTGATATGCCCACCTTTGAAGGGTGAATTGTGGCTGATTTCAAAATCGCTATTTTTCAATTGTTCTAGTGCGGTGGAAATAATGCTCTTATGAGCTGTAGTTTGATCATTATTTCCTAAAATTAAATCAGGAAAATCTTCTTTTTGTATGGTCGGAACGTTTTTTCGTATCGAATGTGCATCCCATAAAAGTACTTTTCCAAATGCTGATTTTCGCTCGCGTAGCAATGCTTCTATTTTGGCGTAATATGGCCAGTAGTATGCGTTCAATCTCCTTTCAACTTCTTGCTGATTTGGAATTTTATCGTCGGAAACATAAATAGCATTTCCAAAAAAGTCGGTGGTGGTGGTGAGTCCTGTAATAATTCTTCCATCGGTATAGAGAGGCGTGCTTTTAGGATCTCGGTTCAAATCGATTACCCAGCGACTATACTTTGCGTGAATGATGGTAATTCCGAGTTCACTTGCAAAATTGTACAAGTCGTGAACAAACCAATCCGTGTCATCAGGCCGGGCAGCCATTTCTGGAATGTAATCGTCCTTTATTTCGCTCGGAAAGCTAATCCCACAATGAGGAACACTCAAAATGAAAGGGACGGTCTTTCCTTTTGGTTCAATAATTACGTATGGTTGTTCCATGTTTTGTTCGCTTTAAACAAATGTAGCAATGTTCATTCAATTTTGATCGGAGTTATCTTATATATTTTGGCTACTTAAGTTAATCGCGAGAAGCATTTTAAAGGTTTAAAGCGCTAACTAAAAAGGAGAATTAACAATTATTGTAAATTTAAAATTAGTTCCATAATCAGTTAATGATTAATGTTATTGTATTGAATTTCAATAAGTAATATTAAAAGAGTTCCAAGTGGGTTTTCGTACAACTTTATTTTGCCAAAATAAGGTGATATAAATGATACAATGAGATGAAAAACACATTACTTTTACCGACTTTCTGATTAAATTATTCATAAGGTTTAGTTGAACAATTTTAGACTGATAGAATGCTGTTAGATGCAATATTTACCTTTATTTTGAGTCTGTCTCCTTTGGGCGAGGCCAGGGTAGGTATTCCGTATGGAGCATTGAATGGCTTACCATTGTGGCTTGCTTTTGTCATTGGTCTTGGTGCAAATTTGATGGTATTTCCTCTTTTCTACAAGGCGATCGAAATGTCGAACAAGTACCTATGGAAGAACAAATCCTATAAGAAAAGTGCAGTGTACCTTTCAAAGAGAGCAAAGAAGGGGACGCAAAAGAATTTTCAAAAATATGGAGTCTGGGGGCTCATGATTTTTGTGATGATACCGTTGCCTGTTACTGGCGCTTATATTGGTACTTTGGCAGCATTCGTACTTAGAATCCCGTATAAAAAATCCCTATTGGCAGTGAGTACTGGAATTGTAATCTCCTGCATTCTTGTAGGCGTTGGATTGCATTTTGGGATGAAGACCTTTTAACCCTTAAATAGCATATTCAATTCTAGTCGTATATTTGCGCGTATGCAAATCTCTGGTAAAGTATTGATTATTGGCAAAGTTTGGCCAGAACCTAAGTCATCTGCGGCTGGAACTCGCATGATGCAACTCATTGAGTTTTTCAAAGAACAAAAAGCACAGGTCGTTTTTGCTTCAACTTCTAATCCGTCTGACTTTCAAGAGAATTTATTAAATTGGGGAGTTGAAATACATTCAATAGAGCTAAACTCGTCTACTTTTGATGATTTTTTAGTTGCTATAAATCCTGCGATTGTTGTTTTTGATCGGTTTATGACCGAGGAACAATTTGGTTGGAGAGTGATGGAATGCTGTCCAAAAGCACTTCGAATTTTAAACGCTGAGGATCTTCATTTTTTAAGAAATGTTCGAGAAGAGGTCTTGAAGGCAGGTGGAGATGCTTCCAGTGGCAAGTTGTTTTCAGAAATGGCGTTAAGGGAAGTTGCGTCAATTTTCCGATCAGACGGTACACTTTTGCTTTCTGAATTTGAAATAAACTTACTCAAAGAAGAGTTCAAGGTTCCTGCAACTAAGTTGCACTATTTTCCACTCTTCTCGAAAATACATGATGACGTGATTGGTTTTGAAGAGCGGGAGGGCTTTCTATTTATTGGAAATTTTTTACACGCTCCCAACTGGGACGCACTGCTTTATTTGAAAAAGGAAATTTGGCCATTGATCCGTCAGGAACTTCCGACGGCAAAGATGAATGTCTATGGTGCTTATCCTTCACAAAAGGTACTGGATTTGCACAACCCAGCGGAAGGTTTTTTTGTCCATGGTAGGGCAGAGAGTGCAGTTGCGGTGACATTGAAAGCAAGGGTGAGTCTGGCTCCACTGCGTTTTGGCGCGGGAATTAAAGGGAAGTTATTGGAAGCTATGGCATGTGGAACTCCTTCTGTTACAACTTCTATGGGTGCTGAATCGATGCAGTATGAGAATCTATGGAATGGTGAGATTCAAGATCGTCCAGAGGAATTTGCGAAAGCAGCAGTGCGATTATATACCTCAAAAGAAAAATGGAGTCAGGCGCAACAACATGGCTTTGAAATTCTCGACAAAAGGTACAATTATGACCACCATACCGTGGCATTTAAACATGAACTTCAACAGCGCCTAGAGAATTTGGAATCCACCCGATCAAATGATTTTATGTCTCTTTTGGTGCAACATCATTCTCTATTGAGCACGAAATACATGTCCAAGTGGATTGAAGAAAAAAATAGGCGGACTTAAACGATTTCTCGCAATTGATGGAGATATTCACTGATGTCAGTAAAAGATGCATCACTAACGGCACTGAACTTCTGAATAAGCGATGCTTCATTTTCGAAAAGATAGTTACCGATCATTTGTGCATCTGTCGATATTGATTCCGCCTTCCTACGAGAAATTTGCGCCATAAGAACACCCACTTTCAATTCGGTCATCCACTGATTTGCAACTGTTTCAAGTTGTTTTATGTGATGATTTTCAATACCACCAACAAAGGTGATTGCTATTCCAATGCCTCTCCACAAATCAGCATGACGATCAGAAGAAAACAAGTCCACGTTCCGTTTCAATCTTTCTACATCTCCTTTTGCAATGTACCACAAACTTCTGCCAATGCCTTGATCAAAACCAGATTGAAAATTGCGAGGAATGTGTTGTGGTATATGCTGATTGCGAATGGTTGCTCTACGTTTTAATAGGGCAGAGCAGTATCCGTACCCATCCAAAACGCGTAGTTTCCATTTGGCATCGATATTCGCTAGTACTTTTTCTAACGGCTGATCCAATTGACACAATGCCCAACCTAATCCAACATAGACCTGTGAGGTGTGCTTCTTTCCGTGAATATTGAAGAAAACTTGCCAATCGGTCAAGTCTTGTTTCACTGAAATTGATTTCAACGCAATCCCCATGGACAAACCCTCGTAATACACCGAAATAAATTCGTTCGGAATAGACTGGTCTAATGCGATATCAGATATTGAATTTAAGCGTTCGGACGCTAACTTACCTGCTTGAAAACTGGATTGTATGATTTCAATTCTTTTTTCTAGCATTTGCAGATTTATTTATAGTACCACATCACAGCGACATCTTCTTTTATGGCTGATCGTGCGATGACTCCTTGTTCGTTTTCAGTTGGTTGCTCCTTTAATGTCATTGTGTACGGATCTACTTTTAAATCCATTGGTGTACCGTAGACTTTATTGCTCATCAGGACAAACATGTCAGCCGCAATTTCTTCCAAAATCGTCATGTTATCATTGATTTTTTGAATCAATTCACGCGAAGAGTAACGCTCTTCAAGGCCGAGATGGAAGGCTTTCAAATAGTTGATGTCAAATGGATCAATATAGCGATCGGAGAACGCCTGATCATCGTGTTCAACCCATTCGGTAAGTAATGTCTGTACTTGAACATTGAGTCTACCAAATTTTTGACCGGCTCCATCTTCGCTTGCAAAAAGATTTTTTAATACTGAAAGATTGGTAAAGGCCTCATTAGTAAAAATCAATGTAGGTACACTCCAATAAATCGCCCAGTCCCAGAAGATTTTAAAAATCATTGTTTGCGTAGAACCCCACATGTGGTACTTATTTTGGTACAATGGCACCCAATTGTTGAACACCGCAAACAGTGTTTTTTCATAAACAGAAGTGTGCAACGAAACATCTTCACCTCTTAGGTCACGCGTGATTAAATCTGCGATAAATGTGTTGCTCATTGAAATGAAATCTGTTCCTGGCGAATAAAATGGATCTAAAAACACACCTGATTCACCTGAAATTGCCCATCGTTCTTCTGAATACAGTTTTTCAGAATTCAAGGCAAAATGCTTCAGTACTTTAAAGTCAAGAATGTCCTCCTTTCTTGGTTCAATATGTTTGTGACAAAGCGGCTCGTTGATTTTTAGCCATTCCAAGGCTTTGTCCAATTTGTTGTACGTGTCGAATGGGTGAATGGCGGGATCAGCGACAATTCCCACGCTTGTATTTCCAGTCGCCAACGGAATTAGCCATACCCAATACCCTTTATCCATAAAGTGAATCGTACCTAAACGTCTAAGTCCAGGCTCTAAGAATGTATTCCATTCTTTGTTGTCCGACCATTCATCCACGTTTAAATCACCTTTGATTCTAAACCAAGCGGCGCAAACAGCGTGATCAATGTCTTTTTTTAATCCCAGTTTTCGTTTTATTAGTCCAGAACGCCCCGTTGTATCGATAATCCATTTGGAGTTTACCGTTACTGTTTTTTCAGATTGTTCAAATTGCAAGGTATGTCCTTCATAGTTTAAATCAACATTGGTGACTTTCGCTCCAAGTTGCATTTCAATTTCTCGCTCAATGCACAATTCTGTCAGCTTGTTTTCAAAAGTTCCTCGATCAATTTGGTGGCTTGGGACAGGGAGTAATTTACGAGGGCCTAATTCCACGCGTTTCGAAATGTCATTTTTATGTTGAGGTGAAAAGAAAAAGCGCAATCCGTGTTTTGGAAGTTGATGTTCATCCATGTAATCTTTTAAGTCCAGAATTTCACGAATGTAGTGAGTTCCTAGCTCAACGGTTGATTCACCTACTTTGTGAGCAGCAGCTGGAGCATTGCCATCTCTTCGTTCCATCACGACAATGGACGCGTCTGGATTTGCTTTTTTGGTCTGCAATGCGAGGGTTAGTCCTGCTAATCCACCGCCTAAAATGGCAACATCATAATTATTTGTCATACATCGAAAAATTGATCACTTGAAAGTAGAATCAAAAATAATCAAAACTATGGAAGTGCGTTTGTAACGAGCATCAAAATGGTATAAAATGATGACCAGAGAATATAAGATTCTCTTTATTTAATCTAATAAGTAACGTGCTCTTGTATCAATCGATTGTTTCCTGGAAATAGTATTAAACCCCTTTCAACCGTTTTTTTTGCAAGCTCCCTCTTTCCTAGAAAGTTGTAGCCTTTTGCTAAACTGAGATATGCATGATGGTACTTCTGAAATTCATTATTTGGATATTTCTTGATTAGTTTTTTCAAGCTCTTTACACCTTTCTTCACATAATTTTTCTTTTGGGTTTCTACATATGAGTATGCTTTAGAGTAGTTTGCGTTCCAGTCATTTTTGTCGAGACCTATGGCATTTTTAAAAAGTGCATTGGCTTTATAAGCGTCCCAAAATACGCCAGACAGATCTTCCTTGGTAGCGATGTACAACACTAGAAAAACCCCGAAATTTGTGAGAAAGGTCTGGTTTCTTGTATTTGTTCTTTCTGCGCTTTTAAAATAACTGAGAATCTCCTTTACATGATTAGACTCGTATGCAGAAATCAATAGGGCTTGTCCCTTTTCTGACCAAATATCGACGTTCAATAGTTCTGTCGCAGTTTTTTCAATTCCTCTTTCAGAAATAAGATAATTTTCACTTAAGGAATCAATGTGTATCCAGCTTGCCAGTGCGGCACGCTTTATAAGATTAGCGTCTTTCTGATCTGAGGGGATAAATGTCAAAAATAGCTCGCACATTTCATCATTTGCACCCCAACCCCAGCCGATGTCTGCAACCGGATTATTTGGATTATCTGAATTCTCTGCAGTGTTATTAAACGAGTAACTAGCTTCAATTTTACTGCCTTTGGGAATGAAAATTGGTTCTCGGTAGACGTAAATGTTCTGCCAGCGTAAATCCCAATCATCAATTTTTATCAATTCAGAAACCGTTCCATCTGGTCGTGTGACTTTAGCGTTAACTGATTGACCAATGTAGTGCATATGGGGGGTAATATCTGTAAGATAGAAATCAGCTGGAGCTTCCATCCAGATTTTTTTCTGAAAATCTTTTTCATTTGCTGGAATGACTAAATCCTTAGTCCCCATAATCATTCCTGAAATGAATTTGGATGGTGTCTGATCTGCGAAATACATAGCGATGCTGCTTTGATCAAATTCCTCTTTTCCAGTTAAGTGATAATGAATTTCCATAACCACATCAGCCCCAGCGGGGATATACATTCCTACATCATCGCCTAAAATATATGGGTCAGTTCCAGGGGTCCAACCTCCAAATGCAAACACACCTTGGTATTGCATGAAGCCATCTTGGTCGAAAACAGAGAATCCTGGTTCAGAATCCTTTTTGTCCAATTCTCTAGCTTTCCCCGAATAATCGAGTAAAAAGATACAGTGGTGAACGACTGAGCTGGCTCCTGGTTTAAAATCCAATGCTTTGATTATTTTGTCTTCAGTAAACACATCAGTCATTACAAAATAGCGATAGACATCCTCACCTTGTGCAGGAACTTTGTACTTTTCCGCCATTTGAATTATTTTGTCTGGATTACCATGCGGCCAGTCAACCGAACTAAAAGTGGGTTCAGGGGTTTTTTCACTTTCCGTTCCTTCAGGATTTCCACTCTCATTCCATTTTTTTATCAGTTCAATTTGATATTCATTTAGGAAGTGTTCGTCTCTGAAATCGCCCTTATTTTGGGATGGTTTCCAGATTGGCATATATCCATTTTCAGTCACGAACTGAATCATTTCAGCACGTCGCAAGACTTTGTCAAAACCAATCAATGAGAATGGCGCAATTGCATTTGGGCGATGGCAGTTTACACAGTTGGCATTGATAATGGGAGCGATATCTCTATTATAAGTAATTTTACTAGGGAAATTTTCCTTCCAAGCTTCAAAAATGCAGCCGATAGGTTCTTCAAATGAAGTCGCGGGTTTTTCTTTTTTTGAAGCACTTGAAATGGCGTTTTTTAAGTCTAAATTTTTATAGTTTTTTTGAATTTTCCCAAGTGCTACGTATTCATCATCAATTCTTCCGTTGTAAATGATTGAATTGTGAACATCGAGAACAAAACACTGAGGTACCACTTTTGGATTTAGTCGTTTGGCGATATCTCCAGAAGCATCAAATAACAGAGGGAAAATAATATTGTATTCTTCTTGAAACTGACGGGCGGCATCACATGAAATAAGAGGGTCACTTATTACTCCATAGAATAGTACCTTTTTGCTTTTTGCTTCGACGTATAGTTCGTTTAATTTTGGAATATATCGCTGAGAAATAGCACATTCAGAATCAAGGAACACGATGACAACTGGATATGAAGTCCCTTGTTCTATTCCGATACGGTGAATGGCGCCATTTACATCAATAATGCGTGTTCCTATTATGGCTGGATTATAGGTAGATAGTTTACCTGACGTGCTATCATTTTGTAGTACGAAAGATGCAAGAATAACTGTAAGAATGAATAATATGGAGAGTCTTAGCGCAGGTCGAATAAACATATAGGCAAATTGCAGGATTATAGTAATATCCCCAAATTTAAGAAGAAATGATGTATAAACAACTGCTATTGAATCATTGTGAAGGCAACTGAACGATAGAGAACCAAAAGTTTTCTATGCTGATGATGGCATTCAGGAAGTCGTTTACTTCGACTGGCTTTGTGACGTAACAATTTGCATGGTGTTCATAGGACATCAGGATATCTTTCTTGGTGGAGGAAGTTGTAAGCATAATAATGGGTATATGAGTAGTTTCTGAATTACCCTTGATTTCTTTGAGTACTTCATGTCCACTCTTAAGTGGTAGGTTGATGTCTAAAAGGATAAGGTCTGGAGCAGTTTGATCTGCAAATTCACCTTGTTTAAAAACAAATTGAATTGCCTCTTTTCCGTTCCTTACGGTACTTACATTATTGATAATTTTACTTTCTTCAAGTGCTTCTTTTGTTAAGAGAATATCGCCCTCGTTATCCTCCACAAGTAAAATGTGTATTGGTGTCATAATCTATTAGTTTTTGGTAATGTAAAATAAAAAATACTTCCGTTATCTGGTTGTGATTCCAACCAAATATCACCTCCTAGGCTTTCAATTATTTTTTTGACAACAGCTAACCCTATTCCCGTTCCGGAGTATTCCTCTTTATGGTGCAGCCGTTGAAACAGGACGAAAATTTTATCATGGTATTCGGGATCTATTCCAATTCCGTTGTCTTGAATTGATATTTCCCAAGCATTGTCTAATTCTTTCGCTGAAACTCGAATGACTGGAGCAAGGTTCTCTTTTGAATATTTTATGCCATTTCCTATCAAATTTTGAAAAATCTGCAGTAGGGGAGAATGATAGGAATAGACCGTAGGTAAATTTTTAAATGTGATTTTGGCTTTTCGCTCTAAAATTAGTTGACTCTGCATGTTTAGTGTTTCTTGTACCACCTTTTCAAGTGAAATTGCTTCGAGACTATCTTTATGCTTTCCAACCTGCGAGAAATCCAATAGATTCAGTATGATTTCACGCATTCGTTTTGCACCATCCACTGCAAAATGAATGTATTGCTTTGCTTTATCATCCAGAGAATCTGCGTATTTTTTTTCTAATTGAGTAAGAAAACTCGTCACCATTCTGAGTGGTTCCTGTAAATCGTGTGAGGCAACGAAAGCAAATTGTTCAAGCTCGGCGTTGGACACTGCAAGTTCCTTTGCTCTTTCGGTAAGGGAGAAGTTTAGTTGCATCAATGATTCCTCATATTCTTTTCGATGCGTAATGTTTGTGATAGCACCTACCATTCTGATCGCGGTACCTTTTTCATTTCGAATTATAACACCTCTATCTACGACACTTACTATTGTTTCATTTTTCTGAAGAATTCGATATTCGTGCGACCAATTGGATATTGTTGGATCCTTAATTGCCGCTTCAAGGCTTTGAATGATATCTGGTAAATCGTCTGGATGAAATTTGTCCTTCCAAAAATTGGAGGATTCAATTTTAGTTTTAACGTCGTATCCAAACAGTTCTTTGAATCCAGAACCTCGGTATAAGGTGTCATTCGCTATATCCCAATCCCATATGGCATCATGGGTTGCTTCGGCAACTTTCTGAAAACGTTCATTGGACCTTTGAATTTCCTCATCGGCGAGCTTTCTAGAAGTCACATCAAATCGAATTGCGAGGTACTGAAAAGGTTTGTTTTTTTTATCAAGAAAGGGAACAATGGTAGTGTCCACCCAATAATAGGACCCATCTTTTGCCTTGTTTTTGATTTCACCACGCCATACGTTGCCTCGGGCAATTGTTTTCCACAAATGAACGAAAAATTCTCTTTCGTGAAAACCAGAATTTATCAGTTTATGTGTCTTTCCGATGAGTTCGCTTCGGTCGAACTTTGAGATCGTGCAAAAATTATCATTTACCGATAAAATTTCTCCTTTTTTGTTTGTAATGGCAACGATTGCAGACTGATCTAGCGCAAATTTGTAGTCCTCTATGGTTTTTACACTTTTCTCTAGCTCTAATTGGTTCTGTTTCTGAGCAGTAATATCAATAATCAATGAATCCCAAAGTATGCTTCCGTCCTTTAGCTTTTGAGGTTTCCCATACCCTTCATGCCAAATAATCTTGCCATTCGGAAGTTTACTGCGATATTGACAATACCAATCTTCCAAAGTTTCGGCGGATTTCCCAATTGTTTCGGCAACAATGTCGTAGTCACCACCACCCTTGGTTTGATTCCATATGAGACTGATGTCTGTCATGCATTCTTCAGGGGAAAGATTCCATAAATCATAAGCGCCTTTGGTTAACTGAAGGATAGCGTCTGTACCATCAGGGCGAATCATGTATTGAAAAATGGCTCCTGGAATATTATCAGCGGTACTTGATAGAAGGAGCTCGGTGGATTTACGCTGGTGAATATCCTGTATACTTCCGTAAGATCCAACGTACTTATTATCCTTGAATTTTGCTTGTCCAACTACTTTTACCCAGCAGTCATTTCCCTTTTTTGTCGTAATAAGTGCTTCATATTCCCAAGGAATTTTTTTAGCAATCGCCTTTTCAATCTTATCCAACACCGTTGATTGAAACTCATCAGTGTAAAATTTATAGACATTTTTAATAGTAGGGACGAAATTCTTATCGGCCTCATGAATTTCATAGGTAATTGGTGACCAGTAGACAGTATCATTGGTTAGGTCTATTTCCCAACCTCCAATTCTAGCAAGTCGCGTGGCATTATCCAGCAGGTCTTCTAATTCTTTTTGTTCTGTAATATCTCTACCATAGGCAAAATTTGAACCATCTTGACTACTGATTTCAGATGAATCCCATGAAATCCATTTGGTTTTGCCAGATTTTGTAAGATACCTGTTGACAAATCCATTTGCCCGTCGTGAATTTGAAATTGTTTCGCCGTATTCCGTTTCTGTACTAATGCGATCATCAGGGTGCAGAAAGGTGGTAAATGGGCAGGTTGTTAACTCCTCTTCTGTATATTCCAATAGCCTGCAGAAAGCAGGGTTTACTCTAATGAATTTCCCTTCAGATCCAGCAATACAAAGTATGTCAGGGGAATATTCGACAAGTTGTTTAAGATCTTCCTCCAAAAGCTTTCGTTTCAGTTCTAAACCCAGCGCGACTTTTATGTTTTTAAAAAAATCTTTGTAATGTTCAAGACTAGATGCAGCATTATCCGAAAAGAAAACAAGTACTCCTATTACCTGATCATCATTGATTAACGGAAGTCCAAGTGCAGACTTTAAACCAAGCTTTTCTGCGGCACTTTTTCGAATGAAATCTTTTCGCGCGTCTATATTATCCCAAATTTCTTCCTTTTTCGTTTTCCATACATTTCCAGGAAGTCCTTCCCCCAGTTTGAAGCTTTTTGTTGAATCGTCATAAAATTTAAGTGTAGCATCGTTTGAGGATGAATAGGCCTTTAGATTGAGTTCTGAAGTTCCAGTATTGACTAGCCAGATCTCAGCCAAATTGAATTTTCCTAGATTCACGAAATGAATCATCATTTTCTTTAATAGAGCTGGTAATGGCGCTTCTTGATAGAATAATTCGCCTATTTCATGGAGTAATTTTTTTTGAAGCATCTCTTGCTTTGCTTCAGTCACGTCGTGAAATATATATATAAAGAATGTAGTGGAACTATCTTCAGTCGGAACGGGATTAATGGAAACATTCGACCAAAACGTTTGCTTGTCTTTACGGTAACAGAGAATTTCAACTTCACAGGATTTCTTCCGTTGAATTGAATCAGTGAGTTTCAATATATGCTCACTATTGGTTTCAGGACCGTAAAGTTCATTCACAGTCATACCTATAGCTTCTACATTCTTATATCCGGTAATTTTGGTGAAAGCGGTGTTACAGTACACCAATTCTCCATGTAAATCATTGCTCTCAACTATTGCAACGGCGTTGGCTGAATTTTTGAAAGTATCTACAAGGACTTTGAATGATTGATGATTCCCAACATGTGGCGAAGCTTTGCTATCTCTTTCGTCAGATTTGGTCATTGTGTGTGCGCAGATGTTAATAATAACTTAAACTTATTAAGATTGAATAAATATAACAAAAATTACTTAAAAAAGTATCCAATTATTTTTTTTAAACAAACTTTCTGACGAGTTATTCGATGAATCTGCTCATCTCTGCGTCAATGGATTTTCGTAGCTCTATGAGCCTCAGCGCATACTTCTCCAATTCTGTCTGATATTCACTTTTTGGAACAAATTTCTGCACAGGAATGGGTTTTCCGTTTTCATCCGTGGAAACGAAAACGATTACACAATGCGTCGTTTTTTCAAATTTATTGGATTTAAGTGTTCTTGAAAAGACATCTACGGAAATGTGAATGCTTGTAGTTCCTGTGTAGATGACTTGTGCTTTAACTTTAACAATGGCACCAATGGAAATAGGTCTGTAAAATCGAATTCCTCCGACATATACGGTAACACAGTAACTTTGCGCCCAGTTTGTTGCACAGGCATATGCAGTTTGATCAATCCATTTCATTACTTGTCCGCCGTGCACTTTTCCTCCAAAATTCACATCTGAAGGCTCGCTTATAAATTGAAAGGTGATTTCACTATTCATGAATATTTGTCTTTTGGTTTAATTGATGTAATCTACTCAATTTAGGCAAAAATTCAGAAGAATTAACAGTATTTATTTTGGTGAATCCTTTACTTGCTATATATTTACCATGGTAAATAATACATAATTATGACGGCAATTAAAAAAGTTAGAGCATTAGGATTTCAATGGGAAACACAAGATCCATTTTTATTTTGTGTACATCATAAGGATGAATATCCTCAAGGAAACGGAGAAATGGGACCTTTGGCCTCATTGGAGGGAAGAAACTTGGGTCAAGATTTTACTATTAAGGATGGTTGGCGCATGTATCATGGCGAAAAAATACCAGGTTTTCCTGGTCATCCGCATCGTGGTTTTGAAACGCTTACTGCAGTTACAACAGGAATGATAGATCATGCCGATTCAGCAGGCGGAGCTGGGAGGTATGGAGACGGTGACTTACAGTGGATGACCGCCGGAAGAGGTTTAATGCATTCTGAAATGTTCCCATTGCTTAATGAGACCGGGACTAATCCACTCGAATTTTTTCAAATCTGGTTGAATCTACCAAAGTCAAAAAAAATGGCAGATCCCGACTACAAAATGTTTTGGAGTGAAGATCGTTGCGCATTTGAGTACTCAGATGGGATTCACGTTGAGGTGCTAGTCGGCGAGCTTTTCGGTAAGAATTCACCAACCCCGCCAAAGGATTCTTGGGCATTTGATAAGAAAAATCACGTGGGTGTGTTTACTCTTCAGATGTCGGCTAATACTAAGGTAACTGTGCCAGCTACCGAACAAGGAATTAATAGAAGTATTTACTTCTACGATGGTGCGGAGTTACAAGTTGATAGCGAAGAAATTCCAAGCTATCACGCTGTGGATGTAGCATCAGATCAAGATGTATCAATTGAAAATGGAGGAGGGGTGTCAAAACTTCTTATCCTTCAAGGACGACCGATTAACGAGCCAGTTGTTCAGCATGGACCTTTTGTTATGAATTCACGACAAGAAATTCAGGAGGCTTTTGAAGACTACCAAAAGGATCATTTTGGAGGTTGGCCCTGGTCACGCTACGATCAAGTGCATGACAAAAACATAGGTAGATTTGCGCGTTATGCTGACGGAAGCGAAGAGGTTAAGCAGAGAAGTTAATCACCAGTACGGTATCGTTTCCTAGAACTTATTTTCGAATCATTTGCTTTTCCAAAACATCCATGAAGCACGCTTTGGCTGAAGTATGATTTCTGCTTCTTCTATAATGTTTTCCGCTGGATTTTCTTCTATTGGTAATGGGTCTTTTTTTTCTACCCATTCTCCTTTAGAGGAGCGCACCCATTTTTTGTCGATTCCGAACAATACAAGCTCTAACTCATTGCTGTCCGAGCTTTTCTTTTTTCTAAGTACATCATTTCCCATAACGCTCTGTATTTAGTTGAACAAAATTGAATGTTCAATGGTTTACATTTGGTTCATGGAGAGAAAATTTCTATTTCATGGGTTCTATTCTCAGTTCTTGTTTTACAATTTACAACAGATTTATCTGATTTACAAACATTTATTTTAATCTGAGGAGTTTAAGATGCAATGAAATAAAAGTTGTGACATAAAAAAAGGGCATCAAAAGATGCCCTTTTAAAATTTATTTTTCTACTTACTAGAAGTGGAAAGTCATTCTTAAAGTACCTGCAGGTCCAAATACAGTGTTTACGTTATCAGTATCAACACCGAAAGAAGAAGATTTACCACCTTCCATAGTTCTAGTTTCGATTTGCTCAACAGTACCAGTTGAAGTGAAACCTTCAGTTTCGTAAGTAGTTGAAGAAGCACCTTGGCTAGCGAAAACAAGTCCCCATCCGAACTCACCACCTACTGCCAATCTTGGCAATACGAAGTACTCAGCTCCGATAAATCCTCTAAGACCAATTCCGAAACCTAAACCGCTTTTCATTTCAGTAACACGATAATCGTTAGCGTTACCTTGTCCATCGGTATCACCACCGGCAACAACGTTTCCTGCGCCTGCGAAATTATCAGCACCAGCAATGTTAACGTCTACTGCAGAAGTTGAAGCAGTTAAAGCGTTTCCATACTCATACTTTTCTGAATTTGAAGAAAGCATAATACCTAATTCAGCTCCGTAGAAACCTTGAAGACGTCCAAAACCTCTTCTTTTTTCCATACCAACACCAATACCGATGTTCATAGAACCAACTTTTCTTACATTTTCTACTTCAGCTGCATTTGCTGGCCATGTAGATGGAGCAGCAGGATCGATAGAACGATCAGCTACTACCGCTTTAGTAGATGCGGATCCGAAACCTAATCTTAAAGATCCACGGTATGCCATGTCATCTGCTACGAAGTACTTCCCAGTAATCGTTTGGTTAGTAGTTAGGTAGTTCCATGTTGGAGCAGCATTGTTTCCTTGCCCACCTCCAATAAGGTTACCTACATAACTAAGGAATGGTGTAGCGTCTACTCCAATAGCCCAATCACCAGCTGCTGGTAAATAAGCCTCCCCATTTTTTGATTCTAAATTTTGTGCAAATAAAGTAGTTGATCCTAGAACAACTGCTACTGCTAAAATTGACTTTTTCATAAAAACAAATAATTTTTTGGTTTATGCAAGTATACTGAACTTTTCCGAAAAAGTTTCAAAAAAGTAATTCACATTTTAATTGTTAATAATGTAAATTGTTCAAAAACCCTTTAGTTTACCGATTTTGTGCTATTTTTTCCACGCAGATAAATTTGTAGAAAGTGTAATCATATTGGTGTAACCAGCCCTAGAATAGACCACAAACCCATAGTCGAGACTGAATTTTTTAAATTTGGCACCAGCACCAAATGAGAATCCTGATATTCCTGGACGTTCGGCTAAAGCCATTTCGCGTCTTCGGTGATAATCGAATCCTGCACGGATATCGAAGTGCTTACCAATTAATACTTCTAGCTGATATGTAAAGTGTCTCCCAAGCTTTTCCATAAATCCCGCACTCTCAACTGGAATAAATTCACCAGTAAGCGGGTCTATTGATGGTTCATCATTTGGATCATTGTATGTAATGTCCCATTTATTTAAGTGATGCGCCAATAAAGAAATTCTAAAAGGCGCATGTGGAAGTTTATAAGAAGTTGCCATCTGTACTTCAACAGGGAGTGGAGCTCTTTCTGCCGATGTATAGGTTTTAAACTGATATCCTATGTTTTTGGCAAGGATAGTGACAAGAAATTCTTTCTCCTTATTGTAGAACGTTCCTGAGAAATCGACAGAAGCTCCTAAAGAATAATAGGTTTCCAACTGAGAGTACATAATATTTAGATTGGCACCTATCGAGAGTCTTGGGTTTAATTCGCGACCAATAGAGCTTCCAGCAATCATTTCAAAAGGACTAAAAGTCCCTTCAGGTTCACCATTAATTGCTGTACGCTGGATGGAACCGTAAGTGACGTACTTAATATAAGATGACATTGTAGCAATGTCCTTTATATTGTATCCATAGGCTAAAGTTCCATAATTAATACCTCCTGCTAGCAGCGCAGTGCTAAAACTGATGGTTTTGTTCATGTCACCATTGAGTAATGATGCGTTGGCAACTCCCATGTTGACATCTTTGTCTTTGACTGAGATAAAATCTCCTCCTAACCCTGCAGATCTAGCGTTAAAGGTTAAGTCCAATAACTGAAATGATGTAACACCTCCTGTTTGACCATAGGACAGTGTCAAAGTAAATGCTGAAATAAATGCAAGAAGTAATGTTTTCATGTTGCTCTTTAACGTAGTTTTTTTGTAAAAATTTTATCTCAGATTCGTTTTCCTATTTCAATCACTTCAAGATCGTGTATTTTTTCACCAGTTATTGAAAATCTCAGCAGGGTTTTTACTGCATGAAATCCCTTGAATCCACAAGCTCCTGGATTCATACAGAGCATATTAAAAAGAGGGTCCATTTTTACGAATAAAATATGCGAATGTCCACAAATAAATAGTTTTGGCGCCTTCTCCTCAAGTTTTTCTTTGGCTTTGGGATAATATTTCCCAGGTTTTCCTCCAATGTGGGTGATCAATACTTCCACATCTTCACACATGAATCGTTCAAACTCTTTCAATTCACTGCGGATTTCTGTACCATCGATATTTCCAAAAACTCCTCTAAACGGTTTGAATTTACTCAATTCATCAACGACATCGATTGTGCCTATATCACCAGCATGCCAAATTTCGTCTACTTCACGAAAGTACTCATATATTTTTGGGTCTATATACCCATGTGTGTCTGACATTAAACCAATTCTCTTCATCGGCCGAAACGAAGGTTTAATTTCTCAAAGAGCAATAGATTGGAAACCAATAAGGCAAAGTTATAGAGAATGTCTTCCATGGGAATGGTGAAAATACGGTAGGGGACTTTCTGGGCTTCACTGTACCAAACAATGGGTTCTTCGGTCACAGCACCAGTTAAAATGCCATTCATAATAAAAAAGGGGAGGAGCGAAATGCAGAAAGAAATGCCAACAAAACGATAGTTGGGAGATTGCAACAGCCAAAAGAGGACTAATGCAGAAGCAACAATGGAGGAGAGCGTGTAGTATCCAATGTCACCAATGAATACTAGTAATAATGCGTACATGGGGATTAAAAAGTTGAAAACCCTGTTGAAAATGGTAAACTGATAGGATCGAAAAAAATAACGGCAACACTCATAAATAAATGTGCAAGCAAAGGGTACAATAATAAAGAACAACAGTTCTTCAATCGGAAGTCCGCCGAGGTAAATCCCTGAAATGTATTTTGGATTGAATCCCCAAAATCCTTGCTGCGTGAAATAAATATCCCAAATAATAAAAGGAACTGAAATGATTAACGCTGCGAGAAGTGAGTTTTTCCAAGATTTTCGATACTGAACTTTACTTTCGAAGCTAAGAACAAGTGGACACAACAAGGTTATAGCGTCAAGAAGGAGATACAACCATTTCATTTGCGCCAAAATTTCTTTGGAAATAGCAACAGTCCAAAACTAACTCCGTCTTCCTTTTCTATTTTTTCGTGATGTCCCCTGTGCGCTGCTTTCAGCGCATCGATGTATTTACCGTTTAAATTGTCCAACCAGTTATAGCGTCTGTGAACGACCACTTCGTGAAAAAGAAAATAAATTAGTCCGTACAATGTGAAACCAAAACCTAGTCCAATTGACAATGGAACCCAATAGATAAAACCAAGCATAATGCACAACCAAGAAGGAATTGCAAAAATTAAAAAGAACAAATCATTGCGCTGGAACTTGTGACCTGTAGGTTGATGATGATCACGGTGTATATTCCATAACACACCATGCATCAGGTATTTATGTGCTAACCATGCAACAAATTCCATTGCAACAAATCCTCCTATGAATCCTATGAAAAATAACATCTCTTACGAAGGTATGAATTTACGAATGAATTGACGGTGTCCGACGCTCTCAATTTTATACTATTTACTAGAGTCGATTCAATGAGTGGCGCACGTATGACTTGGCAAAGAGCACTCTTTTAATGCTGTCGGGAATTCTTAAACGTTCACTCAACAAATCATTTAAACTCTTTTTCTTAATTAGTTTCAACAGTGAGGTGTAATAAACATAGCTCATGTAAACTCCGAAACGGGAGGATTTAGGCAGCATTAAAATTCCTTTGTATGCTTCGTCAAAATCCTGCTGAATTTCCAGTTCTATTCGTGACTTATCTTCCGCGGTCATTGCGTTCGTGTCTATATCTGGGAAATACACGCGACCAAGTTCGTGACAGTCATCTTTTAAATCGCGTAAAAAATTGATTTTTTGAAACGCGGCACCCAATCTCATAGCGTAGGGTTTTAGTTTTTCGTATTCGTTGGCATCGCCATAAACAAAGACTTTTAAGCACATCAAACCAACGACTTCTGCAGATCCCAAAATGTACTCATCGTATTTTTCCTTGGTATAACTAATCGGCGATAAATCCATTTCCATGCTGTGAAAAAACTGCTCAATGAGCGCAGGGTCAATATTGTACTTATTTACCGTTGCCTGAAATGAATTTAGAATTGGATTCAATGAAATTTTGCGTTCAATTGCATCATAGGTCGCTTTTTTGAATTCATCCAAGAGAATTTTCTTATCGAATTGGTGAAACGTATCAACTATTTCATCCGCAAAGCGCACCAACCCGTAAATCGCGTGTATATCATTTCTGATTTTTTTATCCAAGTTTTTGACTCCAGCATAAAAAGATGTACTGTATGCTTTGGTCACCCGCTTGGAAGCGTCATAACTATATGTATCAAAAATGGTTTTCATTTTTTTGAATCAATCTGACTGGCGGCAATTTTTCCTGAAATTAGTGAAGGTGGAATTCCAGGGCCAGGTACTGTAAGTTGACCACAAAAATAAACGTTTTTTAGTTTTGAGCTTATTTTAGGTTTGAAATGTGCTGTTTGTTTCAACGTATTGGCCAAGCCATAGGCATTTCCCTTGTAGGCGTTATAGGTCGATTTAAAATCATTGACACTAAATGATTTTTTGTAGACAATGTGCGGTGCAATGCTCTCTCCAAACTGTTTTTCTATTCGTGATAAGATGAGTTGGAAATAATCCTCCTGATTTTTTTTGTCATCATTTAAATTTGGTGCAATGGGCATCAGGATCATCAGGTTTTCATGTCCTTTTGGTGCAATGTCATCATCGGTTTTAGATGCGGCGCAAACGTAGAAAAGTGGTTTCGTTGGCCATTTAGGCGATTCATAGATTTCTTCACCGTGCAATTTGAGTTCCTCGTCAAAGAATAAATTATGATGACTGAACTGTTCGAATTGCTTGTCCAGACCAACATAGAAGAGGAGTGCACTCGGTGCTAATTTTCGACTATCCCAATAGGTTTCGTCATATCTTCTAAATGGTTTTTTAATCAGTTGTTGTTCGACGTGATGATAGTCAGCACCAGCAATTATTGCATCAAAAGGGTGTTGAACGTTGTTTACTTTTAGTCCCACGGCAATTTCGTTTTCAATGCATATTTCATCGACTGCCGAGTTATAATGGTATCGAACGCCATGTTTTTTCCCAATGCTCTCAAGTGCTTTAGCCAGTGCGCCCATACCTCCTTCTGGATACCATGTTCCGAGTTCTAAGTCGGCGTAGTTCATCAATGTGTAAAGTGCGGGAATTTTATGTGCTCTTTCGCCTAAAAATAGTACTGGAAAGTTCAGAATGTTTCTTGCTTTTTCGGAGCTAAAACGTCTAGCGACATCTTTTTCCACGGACTTAAAAATGGAGAGCTTCATTGCTTCCGTTAGTATTTTAAGTTTTAGCAATTCTCCAATTTTTAACCCTGGAATTTCGATAAAAGAATGCATGGATGTTTTGTACTTCGTTTCTGCATCTTTCAGAAATGCCGCTAATTTTTTTCCGCCATTTGGCTCGAAGGAATCAAAAAGAGCAATTAGTTCTTTTTTGTTAGCTGGAATGGAGGTAGGTTCATCGTCTTTCCAGAATATTTTATAGGCTGGGTCTAATCGCTGCAGTGAAAAATAATCTTCTCGATTTTCACCGAGTTCAGCAAATAAACGGTCAATGACGTCAGGCATCCAATACCACGAAGGTCCCATATCAAATGTGTATCCTTGGTCTTTGAATACTTGTGAACGACCTCCAGCCATTCCGTTTTTTTCGTAGACATCAACGCTGTACCCCCTTTTAGCTAGATAACAGGCAGCATAGAGACTTGAAAATCCTGCACCAATGATTCCTACTTTGTTCATGTCTCAAATTTAATCAGATTTGGGTTTTAAACGAAGATCGGACAGAACTTTACGCATTTTATGCATCAATCTCTTATATTAGCAATGTATTTATTTAAGGCAACAGCCGAAATGAAGAAGAAAAACGAACAGGATTGGATTCAAAGGAAAAAGGAGCGACGTGAAAGTTTAGTTCCTCAGCAATTATTCGAGGGAATCACCTCGTTGGATCGCGCTGCTTTGAGTGCGGCTATTACACTGATAGAAAGCACAAATCCCAAACACCGTTTGGATGCCAGTGAGTTATTGCAACTTTGTTTGCCAAAAAGTGGAAATTCGATTCGTGTTGGAATAACAGGAGTGCCAGGCGTAGGGAAGAGTACTTTTATAGAGGCTTTTGGTAAAGTACTAGTCGCAGAAGGTAAAAAAGTTGCGGTTCTGGCTATCGATCCGTCAAGTTCGGTTTCTGGTGGAAGTATTTTGGGGGATAAAACGAGAATGAACGAGCTTTCCAATATGCAGGAAGTTTTTATTCGACCTTCACCCGCAGGTGAGACACTAGGAGGTGTCGCTAGAAAAACAAGAGAAAGCATTATTTTATGTGAAGCCGCTGGATATGACGTTATTCTTATAGAAACAGTAGGAGTAGGGCAATCGGAAACGGTCGTGAAATCCATGGTTGATTTCTTCTTATTGTTGATGTTGTCAGGAGCAGGAGATGAATTGCAGGGCATAAAGAAGGGGATTATGGAAATGGCCGACGCACTCGTCATCACAAAAACCGATGGCGATAATGTGCGAAAGTCGAATTTAGCTGCATCTGAGTACCGCAACGCAATGCACTTATTTCCACCGAACTCCAACGGGTGGGTGCCTGAAGTATTTACTTGCAGTGCGTATGAAAACACGAACATTGATAAAGTATTGAAGGTGATCAATGATTTTGCATCGAAAGTAAAATCGAACGGTTCATTTGAAGCAAATAGAAAGCAACAGGATAAAAAGTGGTTAAGAGAAACACTGAAAGAATTGATTCTGAATGATTTTTTCGGTAATTCAGCGATGGTTCAGTCCTTAGCCAATATTGAAGAGCAGGTCGTTAAAGGTGAGTTAACATCTTTTCAAGCGGCGGAAAAAATGTATAAAATATATAAGGATGGAACAGGACTTCACGATTGAGGGGGAATATATTGAGTTAATCCAACTCCTCAAAGTATTGGGGATTGCGCAAACTGGTGGACATGCCAAAATGATTGTCGATGATCAAGCAGTACTCAGAAATGGCGAGCTTGAAACCCGTAAACGTGCCAAGTTAGTACCAGGCGATGTAATTCAAGTGGATGAAATTACAATAACCTTAAAATAGGGATTGTATTTCCTTCTTAAGGACTTCTACTGTGATTTCACTAGGGAGTTGTCCTATTTCAGCAGAGATTTCAAAGATTTTACCGGCCAAATCCAGCGCCATTGAAGTGGCTTCCATTTGTCGTCCAGCGAGATTGATGACTTTTATCGTTTCTTCCTTTGATTTTTTCACCATGTCCCATGCACCTGGAGAGATGAACATTTGCTGTGCAATGTTATGTTCGTATTCTTCACGAATGGATTCCAACAACTTTACTTGAAAAGCGGCGGCTGGAAGTCCTGGATTGTTCAAGCGCATCACCAAACTATTTGGATGGATTCGTTCCATTAATAATATAGCACGTTGATAAGCATCTACACGGTTCGGTAGAAAAAACGCTTGACGCTCTTTTTTCAATTCAATTTGCATGGAGCGCACTTCGTTTTGCGTTGCATTGCGCATAAAGTAAATGGCAGTAAGCATGACAGCTCCAGCAGGAACAATAATTAAAGCGAGTTGAAGAACAATTTCCATGGTTGTAAATTTTAGTACTACAAATATAGAATTCTATATTGCATGAAAGTAACAACTGCGGGTTAGAATTAATTTAGTGAGAATTTATCCACGGCTTTAAACAAGAAAAGCTCCCTTTTCAGGAAGCTTTTCTTGTGAGCCCGTCAGGATTGATTCATGATCTTTTAGTGTTCCTAATTCCGAGCAAAAAGCTTGCCTTTTACAAAGGCACTTTTTTTATTCCACCAAGTTCAATGAAGTAAAACTTCACTCCTTGTTGAAATAAAAAAAGCTCGGAATAAATTCCAAGCTTTTTGTTCTTAGTGAGCCCGTCAGGATTCGAACCTGAGACCGCCTCCTTAGAAGGGAGGTGCTCTATCCAGCTGAGCTACGAGCCCATACACCTAGTGTAATAAAAAAAAGGGATGATTTCTCATCCCTTGTCGGGGTGGCAGGATTCGAACCTGCGACCTCCTGCTCCCAAAGCAGGCGCGAT
>CALEIK010000038.1 GCA_937876195.1 uncultured Flavobacteriales bacterium | reverse complement strand
ACAAATAATTCAATTTACAAAGTTTGGTTACAGGTTATGGGTGGTTTCTGCTAACTTATTTATAGGTCCCATAAAATGAGACAAAGCATTCCGATTTCGGGTGTATAGGTCTCATATTAGGGGGTTATTTAAACTCATTGATACTTCTGGTGAAAATAGGTAAAAATTACAATGTATCAAATGGACTAACGATATTTTGAAGCGATTTGGTTGAAACATGGGTGTAAATTTCGGTCGTTTTAGAGCTTGAATGCCCAAGTAATTCTTGAATATATCTCAAATCAGTACCATTTTCTAATAAATGTGTCGCATAGCTGTGCCTTAACCAATGCAGCGTGACTGGTTTTGAAATGGAAGCTTTTGAAATCGATTGCTTTAGTACGTTTTGCAAACTTTTTTCAGAGTATTTTTCACCTGTTTTTTGTCCTTCAAAAAGCCAGATTCTTGGTTTGTACATCTTGTAATAGTTACGTAGTTCATTTATTAGTTTATTACTTATGGGTACAATTCGATCTTTTTTCCCTTTCGACTGTTGAATCAAAAGAATATTTCTTTCAGATTGCACGTCCTTTATTCGTATGTTCAATAATTCGCTTCTCCTTAAACCGCAAGCGTAAATTAAACTCAACATCATTCGATGTTTTACATTAGACGGTGCGTTGATAATTCGTTTTACTTCCTCTCTGCTCAATACATTCGGCAATTTTTTCTCAGTTCTCGGACGATGAATCAATTCAACTTCCAATTTGTGTTTATGAATGACACGGTAAAACAACTTAATTGCATTTACCACCTGATTCTGAAATGAAGAGGAATATCCGTTTTTCAATATGTAATTATTATTGAAATCAATCAGGTCATTATTTTCTATTTGCTCAATTGCCTTGGACGAAGTGTAGCGCAGAAAAATGGACAAGGATTCAGAATAAACACTAACTGTCTTTCCGCTATATCGTTTTGAATGTAGGTAGCGCTGGAATTCTTCAATGGCGCGTTGTCGTTCTTTATTTAAGGGCTTAAGCCAGTCGGATGGACGTAAATGTGCTTTTCGATATTCGACAGAAGTTAGTGTGAATTGATTGAAAGTAACGTTGGCTTTTTCCTTTAAATAGCCCAGGAGTGATTCCTTCGATTGAATTTCCTCGTCTATTCTAAACGCTCGTGTAGATTTATCCCAAACAGCACCTGGGATAGTACTGAGGACTTTATAGAGCTCTCTATTAAATGAAAATGTAACGTAATGATAGGTTTTTAAGCCGATTTGTTGTCGGTTTAGGTTAATGGTAGGCAACATGGTTGTTTTGTTTTTCACCTTAATTTAAGAAAAAAATACACATCCCCTAAAATGAAAATCAAAAAAAAACGCCCACTTTTCAGTGAGCGTCTCAACTATATATGTTTAGAATTATGAATCAACTTCTACAGTTGCCATTTCTTCAGATTTGTATTCACCTGCGTCAAGTTTTTCTTTTACAGTGATAAATGTATCAATTGTGTACTGAACATCTTCCAGCGTATGCGCTGCAGTTGGAATCAAACGCAACATAATTACATCCTTAGGAACTACAGGGTAAATAACGATTGAACAGAAAATGCTGTAATTTTCACGTAAATCAAACGTAAGGTTCGTTGCTTCAGCCAAATTCCCTTTCAAGAAAACAGGTGTAACAGGAGAGTTCGTCACCCCGATGTCAAATCCAGCGTTCACCAATCCTTTTTGCAATGTTGAAGCAATTTTCCACAAGTTCTCTTTGTGCTGTGGTTGGTCTCTTAACAATTCCAATCGCTTTCTAGCGCCAACAACAAGCGGCATTGGCAATGATTTCGCAAATACTTGCGAACGCATGTTGTAACGTAAGTACTCAATAATGTGTTCTTCTGCACAAATAAACGCACCAATCGATGCCATTGATTTTGCAAATGTCCCGAATAGAATATCAATTTCATCGTGTACGCCTTGCTCTTCACCTGCACCTTGCCCACGTTTACCAACAGTTCCAAAACCGTGTGCATCGTCCACAAAAAGTCTAAAGTTGTATTTTCCAGATTTTCTGAATGAAACCAAATCTTTCAATCGACCTTGATCACCTGCCATTCCGAAAACTCCTTCAGTGATAACTAAAATTCCACCGTTGGTTTTGTCTGCCATTTTCGTAGCGCGACCCATTTGCTTGTCGAAACTCTCCATGTCGTTGTGTTGGAATACGAAACGTTTTCCAGCATGCAAACGCATCCCGTCCAAAATACACGCATGCGATTCTGAATCGTACACAATCACATCATTACGATCCACCATAGAATCGATTGCCGAAACCATTCCCTGGTATCCAAAGTTGAGAAGAATCGTATCTTCTTTCTCCATGAATTCAGAAATTTCACTTTCTAATTTCTCGTGCATGCTCGTTTGTCCCGTCATCATACGCGAACCCATTGGATAAGCAAGTCCCCATTCCTTCGCCGCATCAGCATCTGCCTTACGTACTTCTGGATGATTTGCCAATCCAAGGTAGTTGTTCACTGACCAAACCAAACATTCCTTCCCACGAAAGATCATTTTGTTGCCGATTTCACCCTCTAACTTAGGGAAGGTAAAGTAACCATGTACCCCTTTAGAGTATTGTCCTAGAGGACCTCTATTTTTTTTGATCTTATCAAAAATATCTTGAGCCATAAATGTGTTTTTAGAAGATCACCTATCATTTACAATAGGTAGTTATCCTTAATTTTATGCAAAATTAATGTAAAATAGGACAATAGGGAGGGGTTCCGCTAAAATTTATCAACAGGCAGGCTGTTCAGAATTCGCAGTTGAGACAACTATTCAACTATTTAAAGTGTCTGATCGAGCAGATAGAGTAGCGCACCAATTGCAGCGCATCCCAATTCTAGCTCTCGTTTATTTACGTTCTCGAAAACATCACTTGGCGCATGATGGAAGTCGAAATAGCGCTGTGAGTCTGGCACAAAGCCAAACAATGGAATTCCAGGTATGGTTTTCTTGAGTGGACCAATGTCAACTCCACCGTATCCTTTTTCAAAAACATGAAGGTCATATTCCTTGAAAAGTGGTGCAAGCGATGCTAGAAATGCGACTTGCTCGTCCGATCCATCGCAATGAAATCCTCTTGGTGTAAATCCACCGCGATCACTTTCCAGTGCAGCAATGTGGACTTCATTCACTTGTTCTTTTGCCCAATCAGCATAACTCTTCCCGCCCATATTTCCATTTTCTTCATTCATGAAAAAGACCAATCGAAGTGTGTTTTTTGGTTTGTAATTGAGTGATTTTAAGATCCTCTGTGCTTCCAAACAATGAACAATTCCAGCGCCATCGTCGTGCGCACCTTCTCCAGTGTCCCATGAATCAAGGTGACCGCCAAAGGTAATAATGCGCTCAGGGTGTTCAGTACCTGTCATTTCACCAATAACGTTGTAAGAAGTCACATCGGGATAATCCCTGCAGTCCATTTCCAGAACGAAGTCGGATTTCCCTTTTTTCAATAATTCCGCTAAATATTCAGCATCTTGTGTCGAGATGGCAGCAGCTGGAATTTTTGGAATACTATCTGCGTAATGCATAGATCCTGTGTGTGGGTGCTCATCAATGGGCAATCCCAGCGAACGGATTAGAACCGCCTTCGCACCCAATCTTGAGGCTTCAACAGCACCGTAACCGCGAATGGCATAGCATCCACCGTAAGCGCGAAAGGTATTGATCATCTGCTCGTCCATTTTCTGGTTGATGAATACAATTTTTCCAGCGACATCTTTTTGTTTCGCCGCTTTCAACTCGTCCAAATGATTAAAGGAAACCAATTCGCCTGTTAAAACGCCATTTGTACCGATGGAACCTCCTAAAGCCAATAAACTCACTTTTTGCAGTGATCCATCGTTTAACTTAATCCAGCCAGCTTCTTTTGTACCGCGCTCCCAATGTGGAACTTGGATTTCTTGCAGGTAGACTTTGTCAAAGCCATAACTTTCCATCTTTTGCTTTCCCCAATGAACGGCCATTTCAGCTTCTGCAGAACCTGAAAGTCGCGCACCGACGTCTTTGCATAAACTTCTTAAATCTTCATATGCCTTTCCATTCGTCAGTGCTTCATTGTAAATCGTTCGAATAAAGGTAGAGTCGTTTTGAGCAGTAACAGACTGCAAGATGGTTACAAACAATGTGAGAAGGAAAAAGCGCATAAGTAATAAATTGTTTAGACACTAAATTTAATGTTATTTTTTTGAGTGATTGATACTGATAAAGAATAGGGGGAGTTTTATTTTACATTTTTTTCATTGTTGTCCGATAAAAGTTTTATAGACCTCTCCCTATGGTCGAGGTGACAGTTCGGAGATGTAATTATTGAGGTCATGTGGGGTGATATTTTGACTTTGTCAAAATATCACCCCACATGACCTCGCAACGCTTAATTTATCAAGAGTCACCTCGAATGAAATGAGAGGTCTCAGCCTTTATCGGACAATACTGATTTTATTTGTGTAATCCTATTCTAGGAAGTCAGTTCAGTATAAAACACTAACAAGAAACTCTCAATAGCCCTGAAGGGGAGAAAAAGCGATAGCTTTTGAAGACCGAACGTTAGTGAAGGGAATTTTAACATTGGGCGTAGCCCGATGTTAAATCTCGTGATATCTTCCCAGCCCTGAAAGGGCGAAATACTGGAATAACGATACGTAGTTTTTTTACGAGTGATGTGACTTATCCGATGGGATATTCCGCCCCTTCAGGGCTAAGTTGTTTTCTGTTTTCTAACGATGGACAAAGTCCATCGTTAATAGATGTCACCCTTTCAGGGCTATAATCGCGTAAAGACAATCTTTGAATTCTTGAATCTTTCAATGCGTAGCTTTGAATCTTTAAATTATCTTTGCTAAAAAATCAAATAAATGGCGTTAAAATGCGGAATTGTTGGTTTGCCAAATGTGGGAAAATCAACCTTATTTAATTGTCTTTCAAATGCAAAGGCGCAATCGGCAAACTATCCTTTTTGTACCATCGAACCTAACGTAGGAACGATCTCAGTTCCAGATCCACGCTTGGAGGAATTGGAGAAACTGGTAAATCCTGAACGTGTTGTACCAACAACCATGGAAATTGTCGACATTGCTGGATTGGTGAAAGGTGCATCGAAAGGGGAGGGATTAGGAAATCAATTCCTTGCAAACATTAGAGAAACAGACGCCATTATTCACGTCATCAGATGTTTTGCAGACGACAATGTTATTCACGTAGATGGTTCTGTTGATCCCGTAAGAGATAAAGAAGTTATCGATATTGAACTTCAATTAAAAGATTTAGAAAGCATTGAAAAACGATTGGCGTCATTGGCTCGAGTGATAAAGTCGGGTGATAAAGATTCAGTAAAGGAGAATGAATTGGCGATTAAAATCAAAGCCACCCTGGAAGAAGGAAAGTCGGTTCGTTCCATTGATTTTGATGAGAAGGAATATGAAATTGTAAAGAAATTTCAACTGATTACGTCAAAACCAGTATTGTATTTATGCAATGTGGACGAAGGCTCAGTGAAAAATGGAAATGCCTATGTAGATGCACTTAAGGCATCTGTGAAGGATGAGAATGCTGAAGTATTGGTTATTGGAGCAAAGATTGAAGCGGATATTACTGAACTTGAAACTTACGAGGAGCGTCAGCTGTTTTTAGATGAGTTGGGTCTAACTGAACCTGGAGTCAACAGATTGATTCGTTCGGCGTATGCGCTACTAAAATTGGACACGTATTTCACGGCAGGTGTGAAAGAAGTGCGTGCATGGACGATAACGAAAGGAATGACAGCCCCACAGGCGGCAGGAGTGATCCACACAGATTTTGAAAAGGGATTTATCCGTGCAGAAGTGATGAAGTACAACGATTTCGTTGCATTGGGAAGTGAAAATGCAGTAAAGGAGGCTGGAAAATTCAAAGTGGAAGGAAAGGAGTATATTGTAGAAGATGGAGATATTATGCACTTTAGATTTAACGTGTAATCCAAGAATATTTTTATATTTAATCATTCAATAAAGTAAAAGTAAATGATGCATACAGAAGCAAACAATCCAACATTGAAGTCATGGGTAGAAGTCGATCAGAATTCTGATTTTCCAATCCAAAATATTCCCTTTGGAATTATCTCAGTCAATGGTGGAGCGCCGCGAGTGGCATCTAGAATTGGTGACTTTGCCATCGATTTAAAGACCTTGTCTGTATTGGGGTATTTGGAAAATCTGCCGTTTAGATTGTATGATTTTGATACGGATTCATTGAATAGTTTAATGAGTAAGGGAAAGGAAGGAACGCGCTTGTTGCGCAATAGATTGTCTAAGTTGTTTTCAACTTCCTGTACGGATTTACAAAAGAACGAGCACCACGTCAACCAAGTGTTGATTGACATCGATCAGGTACAGATGAGAATGCCAGTCAGAATTGGCGATTACACCGATTTTTACTCAAGCCGTGAGCACGCGACGAACGTTGGAACGATGTTTCGAGATCCAAACAATGCGCTGCTTCCAAACTGGTTATGGATTCCTGTGGGATACCACGGGCGATCAAGCTCCATCATTTTGTCTGGAGAGGCTATTCATCGCCCTAAAGGTCAAACAAAACCAAGTCCTGACGAAAATCCTGTATTTGGACCTTGTCGTTTGCTCGATTTTGAGTTAGAAATGGGATTCATCACATACGATGGAAAACCGCTGGGTGATTCTATCTCCACAACAGAAGCAGAGGAATATATTTTTGGAATGGTACTTTTCAATGATTGGTCGGCACGTGATATTCAAAGTTGGGAGTATGTTCCACTTGGGCCTTTCTTAGCAAAGAATTTTGCATCGTCAATTTCGGCATGGATTGTAACGTTAGATGCGCTCGAACCATTCAAAGCGGACGGTCCGAAGCAAGAGCCTGAAGTGTTGGATTACTTGAAGTACAACGGACAGAAATCATACGATATCCAATTGGAAGTAATCATTCAACCTGAAAACTCCGTTGAGTCGGTTGTTTGTAAATCGAATTTTAAATACATGTATTGGAACATGGCGCAACAATTGGCGCACCATACGGTAAATGGTTGCAACGTGCGCAGTGGTGATTTAATGGGTTCAGGAACAATTTCAGGACCTACACCTGATTCCTACGGTTCCATGCTTGAATTGTCATGGAAAGGCACAAAACCGTTGACCTTGGCCGATGGTTCAGAACGCAAGTTCATAGCAGATTTTGACACAGTCATTATGCGTGGTTTTAGCACGAAAAATGGAGTTAGAGTAGGATTTGGTGAAGTGATGACAAAAGTATTACCAGCAAAATAAACAATGGAAGAAGAGCATTTAAATATCGATCTTGAAAAGGAGCGAAAGGAAATCTTAAATGCTTTTCGAGGACTACTTCGTACCCATAAAAGAAGGACGAAGGAAGACACCCGCATGATCCGAAAAGCCTTCGACGTTTCTGTGGAGGCACACAAGGAAATGCGCAGAAAATCAGGGGAACCCTATATCTATCACCCAATTGCTGTCGCGCGTATTTGTGCGGAGGAAATGGGCTTGGGGACGACTGCGATTGTATGTGCATTGCTCCATGATACGGTGGAAGATACGCACATTACACTGGACGATGTAGAAGATCTTTTTGGACCTAAAGTGCGATTGATCATTGATGGATTAACGAAAATTCCAGAAGTTTTTGACGAATCGGCCTCTGTGCAAGCGGAGAATTTCCGTAAAATGGTATTGACCATTTCGGATGATATTCGCGTGGTACTCATAAAATTAGCAGATCGTTTACACAACATGCGTACACTTGAAAGTATGCGTCACGACAAGCAAATTAAAATTGCTTCTGAAACAAAATTTTTATACGCGCCCTTAGCCCATCGCTTGGGACTGTATTCGATTAAAAGTGAGCTAGAGGACTTGGCGTTTCGTTACACGGAACCTGAGATTTATTCGGACATTGAAAAGAAATTGAAATCTACCGAGGATGCCAGAAATCGATTCATTCGAAAGTTTACGCAACCAATTAAGGATGCATTGGCGCACGAGGGATATGTCTTCAAAATAAAGGTGCGAACAAAATCAATTTCTTCGATTTGGAAGAAAATGAAAACCAAAGGAATTCCTTTTGAGGAGGTCTATGATATTTTTGCAATTCGTATTATTCTTGATACACCCGTTGAACTTGAAAAACCTGACGCGTGGCGTGTTTATAGTATTGTCACTGATTTTTACCAACCGAGTCCTGATCGACTGAGGGATTGGATTTCAACGCCGCGCGCGAATGGATACGAGTCACTGCACACCACTGTGATGTCACCAACTGGTAAATGGGTGGAGGTACAAATTCGTTCAATTCGAATGGATGAAATTGCAGAAAAGGGATTGGCGGCACATTACCGATACAAAGAATCGAAAACATCGGAGTCTAAATTTGACCGTTGGATCTCAGAAATACGCGATTTGATGGAAAATCCTGACTCCAACGCAATGGATTTCATCAACGATTTTAAGTTGAATTTGTTCAGCGAGGAAATCTACATCTTTACACCAAAAGGAGATTTACGTGTGTTGCCTACGGGAGCTACAATTCTGGATTTCGCGTATGACATTCATACTGATATTGGCGATAAGTGCATCGGTGCGAAGGTGAATAATCGTTTGGTGCCATTGAGTTATCAGCTGATTAGTGGAGATCAAGTGGAAATTATTACTTCTTCGAAGCAGAAACCCAACGAAGAATGGACGCGGTTTGTTGTCACCGCACGTGCGAAGCAAAAGATAAAATCATCCTTAAATGAGGAACGAAAGAACATTGCGCAAGACGGGAGAGAGATTTTGGAAAGAAAATTTAAGCAGCATAACATTCGTTTCATTTCAGAGAATATCACCGCACTCGAAAAGTTTTATAAAATTTCCACAGCAACAGAACTTTATTACCGCATTGCGAAGGGTAAAATTGATTTGACAAAACTGCGAGAACTCGAAAACAAAAATGGAATTCTTCAAACAGAGAAACCTGTTGTTAAAAAGACCAAGAAAAGCAGCGATGTTTTCTCTAAAATTGATGGGAAGAACGATACGATACTTATCGGGGACGATTTCAAGGACATTGATTATACAATGGCATCCTGCTGTGATCCATTGCCAGGAGACAAGGTGTTTGGCTTTGTTACGATTAACGAGGGAATTAAAATCCATCGATATAGTTGCCCAAATGCGGAGAATCTGATGTCAAAAATGGCGTACCGTTGCATGAAAGCGACCTGGAAAAACTCTGACTTGAAGGAAAACGTTGCGAAAATCACAGTTTATGGAATTGACCGTTTGGGGATTGTAAATCGCTTGACAGAGATTATTTCAAATCAGCACAATGTGAACATGAAGTCGATTTCCTTTGAAACGGATGACGGTATTTTTGAAGGAAATTTAACTGTGATGGTGTATGATACAGAACACCTAGAGCAGCTGATGCGGAAATTTGAGCAAGTGGAAGGAGTGCAACGCGTAGTTCGAAAAACGCACGAAGAAAAATTACTCTAAGGTCGGTTCGACTTTTTCTTCTTCCTTTACTTCATTGTCCTCTTTTATTCCATCCTCAAACAATGCTTCGACAGATTTCGGGCGGAGCGCATCCAACCATTCAAAACCATTGACGAACTGTTCCTCTTTTTTTAGATCCTCTAAGGGATAAAAAGCGCCATCAGGTTTATCCAAATACGTAATCCCAGTAATTTCGCTGCTGTCAATATCGATGCGTAAATCACTGGCGTATAGACGATTCATTCCGATTCGTTTTTTCGTGAACGAGGTATCCGTTTTAATTTCTTCCTCTGGAAAAAAGATGGTGGTCGCGTTTCCATTGACTTTCGCTTGGTATATGTCATTGTCCCTAAAGAAAGCTTCAATTTTTTTTCCGGCGATTTGATTGTAATACGTTTCAGGATTTACTTCCATAAGTATTGTTGCATTTTCAAAAATATTCACTTGATGAATGATGGTATCATCAATTTCCACTTCAATGAAATCACCTTTTAATTCCCCATTTTTTGCCCATACGATGGGATCGTAGTACATTTCAACCAACTTTTTTTCGGAACTGTAACTCAGACTGTCGGCAAGGCCTTGAAATTTTGTTGAATACATTTTGGCGCCATGATACGCTTTGACTACACTGCTTGAATCTAACTTGTAGTTGTACAAAGTATCCGCGTGAATGTACAGCGTATCGTCTTTCAATTCTTTGATTGCAAGCGCGCGACCAGTGAGGAATGAATAGTTGAGCGTGTCGGACATAAACCCATAATCCCCTTTAAAAGATATTTTCTCAGTAGAATCAAGGTAGTAGACATTGCCAATACCTTCTGACTCGCCGATATCAGGATTGTAAATCAACGTGTCTGCGGAGATATAGTCCTTTTCGCGTGAAATGGATGCGTTTTTTGTCAGTTCTCCTTTTCCAGATTCCGTGTGGTACCAACCAGATTCGCAGAGAATAAAGGCATCTTTCGTTTGAATTTCAGTAGGACCGTAGAAATAGGTTTTCTTTTGACTGTACACATAACGCAGTGTGTCGGTGGTCATGGTTAAATCATTCCCCTTGTAGACCACATTTTTACTGAAGAAGAAATTCTTGGTATTTGGATGAAAATAACCAATTCGACTGGTCAGCACTTCTTTCGTCAAGATACTTTCCACCTTGCCTCCGTTGTGGTAATACGCTTGTCCCTTTCTTGTATCGTAATGAAGTGTATCTGTCGTTAGTTTGTATTCGTTGTCCCGCACGCGGACATTTCCCCACAACGTAGCTTTCCTGTTTTTTCCGTCGTAGAAGAGCGAGTCGCAAAAAAGATTGAGGGTGTCTCGCTTGTTAATGTGTACATGCCCGTAAGCGCGAACCGTTTTGTTGGCTGAATAGTAATGTGCCGAATCACAGTACATTTTGTTTCCCTGATAGAGAAAGTTCACGTTGCCAATCAATCGGTGCCTTCCCGTTTTTTTATCGTACTCGAGTGTTTCAGAACCGGGAAGAAGTTCCAATATATCGTTCTGAGCAAAGCTATGGGCTTTAATCAAAAAAAGTGCGCCAATGATGAGCGCACTTTTCACTATGTTGAAATATTGTTTCAAGCGAGCACTTTGTTATTTAATGTCTGTGTTCTATCGGGACCAACCGATACAACGGTGATGGGCACTTCCAATTTTTGTTCCAAATAACGCACGTACGATTTTAACTCGTTCGGTGCATCATCATACGAAGACAATTTTGTCAAGTCACTGTTCCATCCTTTGATGTCCTCATAAACAGGGATCACCTCCACATCGTTCACGTCGTATGGGAAATAATCATAACGTTTACCATCGATCATATAGTGTGTACACGCTCGAATTGTATCAAATTTATCCAGTACGTCGGATTTCATCATACACAATTCCGTCACACCGTTGATCATAATCGCGTATTTCAATGCAGGAAGGTCAATCCAACCACATCTTCTTGGTCGACCAGTCGTGGCGCCAAATTCAAATCCTTCTTGGCGAATACGTTCACCCACTTCATCGTCTAATTCGGTAGGGAACGGACCACTTCCAACACGCGTGCAATACGCTTTAAAAATTCCAATTACGTTGCCAATTTTAGTCGGAGCAACACCTAATCCAGTGCATGTTCCTGCCGTTACAGTGTTCGAAGACGTCACAAATGGGTAGGTTCCAAAATCGATGTCCAACATGGTTCCTTGTGCGCCTTCGGCAAGTACTTTTTTACCCGCTTTAATTGCATCATTGATGTATTGTTCACTGTCGACAGCTGTCAATGACTTAAACAACTCAATCGCTTCCATCCACGGCTTTTCGTATTCAGAAATGTCATATTCAAAGTCTTCGTAGCGATCCAGAATGGTTTTGTGTTTTTCAACCAATGCGTTGTATTTTACCATAAACAAAGGCGATAAAATATCACCAACGCGCAAACCATTTCTACCCGTTTTGTCCATATACGTTGGACCGATACCTTTCAGTGTAGATCCAATTTTATCTTTTCCTTTTGCTGCTTCCGATGCTGCGTCGAGCAAACGGTGTGTCGGCAAAATTAAATGTGCTTTTTTAGAAATCAGCAAACGCGATTTAAAATCGATATTGAACGGTTTTAGTTTATCCAACTCCGCCTGAAAGATCACTGGATCAATAACAACACCATTTCCAACTAAGTTCATGACACCTTCTCTAAAAATACCAGAAGGGATCGTGTGTAACACGTGTTTAATTCCTTCGAAAATCAATGTGTGACCTGCGTTTGGACCACCTTGAAATCGTGCGATGATGTCGTATTCTGGAGTCATTACGTCAACAATTTTCCCTTTGCCTTCGTCTCCCCACTGTAAACCTAATAGTACGTCTACTTTCATGTTTTATGTTTAAAATAATTGATAGCTTCCACTTGATCTGTGCAAATGGTATATATTTCGTCAAGTTTTGAAATGGAAAATACTTTTTCCACATTTCCATTGATATTAAGCAATACTAAGTCACCATTCATAATTCGAGTTTTGGTGAGCGTTTTCATGAAAAGCGCAATACCCGAAGAATTCGTGTGTGTTAATTCCTTTAAATCAAAAATGACGTTGTAGTGATTTTGACTGATAGTATCAATCAGCGCCTTCTCCAATTCTTGAAAATCAAGATCCGAGATAATCTTTCCGCGCAGTGAAAATATCACCACATCGTCTACAAACGCTATGTCAAATGATAAATTCAAATTAATCTTTTTTAGATGATTTCTTTACACCGTAGAAATAAAGTGAGTGGTGCTGAATGTCAATATCAAAAATTTCCTCAATGGTTGCTTTAATGTTTTGGATACGTGGATCACAAAACTCAATCAATTCACCTGTATCCGTCAAAAGAATGTGATCGTGTTGCTTTGAACCATGCGATTTTTCAAACTGAGCAATGTTTTTACCAAACTGATGCTTTCGCACCAAGTTACACGCTAGCAACAATTCAATGGTGTTATACAACGTAGCTCTAGAAACGCGGTAATTTTGATTTTTCATTTCAACGTAGAGCGACTCAATGTCAAAATGCCCTTCATAGTCATAGATTTCCGCAAGAATTGCAAAACGCTCAGGTGTTTTTCGATGTCCATTTTGCTCTAAATAAGCAGAGAAAATGTTTTTGACTGTAACGTGTAATTCTTCTGGGACCATTCTATATGTAGGTAAAGAACAAATTTAAAGAATTTATATTGATTTCATCGAATATAGGGGAGTGTAAAGCGTGGAGTTTTCAACAACTTATTTACAAAACAAAAAAGTCGTCAGCTTTTGGCCAACGACTTTTACACGATTTCTATTTTATTAGATGAACAAATCAAGAATTTCACTTCTCGATTTACCTTCCTTTAAATGCTGTATAATTTTCTCTTCATACGAAGCTACCTGATCTTGTTTGAAGCCAAGTGCGATTGCGTAAACTCCGATTAGATTATGCTCACTTGGATCAACGTCACCGTCTATTACAATCATTTGCACGAATTGAATAAAACGCTCAATGCGCTCCTCGAACGAAGACGGGGGAACCATTGGGTAACTATCTGGATTTTGAACGATTTCATCCACTTGCTCTTGTGTAAGCGATAATCGCTTAGCAATCCGGATTAATAGTTGCTTTTCAGTCTCTTCTACTTTACCATTTACACGTGCAAGCATCACCAAATTTTTGAAGTGACCTTCGTTTGCTTTTTGCTGCCCAGATTCAAATATGCGTGCAATTGACCCCATAATATAGTTTAAAAATTCGATGCAAAAATAGTTATTTCTTCGACCTTAATGATGATTACTTTAAGTTTTTTTCGATGAAATCGATAAAAGAATGAATTACCTTGATGTGTATTTCTTGCGCACGATCTGCGTACTCAGAGTGAGGTGCTCGAATTTCAATGTCGCACATTTTCGCCATTTCTCCTCCAGTTTTACCCGTTAAACAAATGACCTTCATTCCTTTGGCTTTTGCAGCGCTGATAGCATTAATGACATTTTTTGAATTTCCAGAAGTCGAAATAGCAAGCAATACATCATTGCTGTTACCAACTGATTCCACATAACGCGAAAAGATGAATTCAAAGCCATAGTCGTTTCCCACGCAGGTGATATGACTTGGATCAGAAATAGAAATTGCGGGAATGGAAGGACGATCATCTCGGTACCTTCCTGTGAGTTCTTCGGCAAAATGCATCGCATCACAGAGAGAACCACCATTTCCACAGCTAATTATTTTCCCCCCAGAAGAAATTGCGGAAACCATTATGTCACCAGCGTTTGCAATCTTTTTTATATTTTCAGGAGTGTTAAATTTTAGTAAAATTTGGGTTGCCTCAGAAAAATGGTCTGCTATTTGTCTTTCACTCATCGAAATTCAATTTTTATCAAAAGTAAATAAATTAAATGGCGGGTGACAAAAATTAAATCAAACTTGCTATATTTGAAACCCGAGCAGAAGCTCAAAACTATAAAATTATGAAAAAAAGTGTACTAGTTTTAATTTTAATGTTTGTCGGATTTGCAGGATTCTCTCAAGGTGAGTGTTTTGTTAAATTGCAAAAAGCATTTGATGATCGTGGTGCTAATCCAGTGGCAGATGACATGCATAGAAATGTAATTATCAGCTATTTTCAAGAGGGTGGGGGATCCTTTTGTATTTCAGGAAAGGCACGTGTGGAAAATGGATTAATCGTTTCTATCTTCCTACAATACGATGACAACACCTACGAGTTGATGGAGAAGAAATTTTACAACTCAAATAAAATGGGACCTACCATTATCAATGGTATTTCAGAAATGATTTTCAATGCAGATGGAGAAAAATTCAAAATTGTCTTTATCGATACCTTGAAACCTAAAAAGAAATCCTATAAATCCGTAGAACTTCCTGAAGATCTATAATTCAAGGATAAATAAAATAATTGAAAGTCCTGTCCGCGTAAAGCGAACAGGATTTTTTTTAGCTTTGATTAAACGCAGATGATCGGAATGAACGACTTCAAAGACAAAATAGTATGGGTTACTGGTGCTTCTTCAGGAATTGGACTGGAAATGTCCAGACAACTAGCATCTCTAAATGCAAAGGTCATCCTGTCGGCGAGAAACGGTGATAAGTTAGAGGAATTTAAAAAGACACTGTTGAACCCAGAGCATCATTTTGTTGTTCCGTTAGACCTTGAGGACTCATCCAATTTTGAGGAGTTGACAAGAACAGTTATTGAAAAATACGGTCGAATTGATTTTTTGTTCAATAACGGCGGATTATCACAACGCTCGGAAGCTTCGGCCACACCGTTGGAGGTCGATCGTCGAATTATGGAAATTAACTATTTCGGAAACATCGCACTCACCAAAGCGGTATTGCCTTTCATGCAGCAGCAAAAATCTGGACATATTGTTGTGATTTCGAGTATTGCTGGAAAGTTTGGGTTCTTTTTACGCAGTGCATACAGCGCTTCGAAACATGCGCTTCATGGCTTTTATGAAAGTCTTCGTTTGGAAGAAGAAAAAAACCACATTCAAGTCACCATCGCATGCCCAGGAAAGATAAACACGGATATTTCGCGCAATGCACTGAATTCTGCAGGTGAAAAGCATGGAGAAATGGATCACAATCAAGCAACTGGAATGTCTGCAGAGGAATGTGTACAACAGCTGTTAAGCGCTGTTCAGAAAGGAAAACGTGAAGTACTCATCGGAAACAAAGAAATCAAAGCAGTGACCCTAAAACGTTTGTTTCCAAATCTTTTTTGGAGGGTTATCAGGAAACAATCGGCAACTTAGGTGAGTTCAAAGTTCAAGGAGTTCAAAGTTCAAGGAGTTCAAAAGTTCAAGGCAGTGCACGCGACTCTAATCTTTGAACTTTCTAACTTTCCAACTTTGAACTGCTAACCTTCCCAAACAAACAACGGACGATGTGCCATCAATGCATTTGCTTCTTTGCGTACCGTTTCGATTGTCGCTGTATCACCAATATTTGTAATGATTTGATCGATCAGTTCAACAATCGTTGACATGTCTTTTTCTTTCAGACCTCTTGTCGTAACGGCTGGCGTTCCAACACGAATTCCAGAAGTAACAAATGGTGATTCAGTATCGAACGGAACCATATTTTTGTTCACTGTAATATCAGCCAATACCAAGGCGTTTTCAGCATCTTTTCCAGTCACTCCTTTCGTGCGAAGATCAATCAACATAGAATGATTGTCAGTCCCGCCAGAAATGATCTGATATCCTTTCGCCACGAATGCTTCGGCAAGCGCAGCAGCGTTATTTTTGACTTGCTGCATGTAAACTTTGTAACCATCGCTAAGTGCTTCACCAAATGCAACTGCTTTTGCTGCAATAACGTGCTCCAATGGTCCTCCTTGTGTCCCAGGGAACACAGCAGCATCCAATAATGCAGCCATAGATTTAGGGTTTCCATTGTTCCATTTTAAACCAAACGGATTATCGAAGTTTTTACCCATCATGATGACACCACCTCTTGGTCCACGCAATGTTTTATGAGTGGTAGAAGTCACAATGTGACAGTATTCCATTGGATTGTTCAACATTCCCATCGCGATCAATCCTGCAGGATGCGAAATGTCTGCTAAAATTAATGCTCCGATTTCGTCCGCAACTTGTCGGATGCGTTTGTAGTCCCAATCTCGGCTGTACGCAGATGCACCGCAGATAATCAATTTTGGTTTTTCACGTCGTGCGACCTCTTCCAACATGTCGTAATCGACTTGTCCAGTTTCTTTGTTGACACCGTAGAAATGTGGTTCATAGAGCTTTCCAGAGAAATTTACGGGTGATCCATGCGTTAAATGACCACCATGTGACAAGTCAAAACCTAAAATTTTATCTCCAGGACGTAAACAAGCCAACATAACGGCAGCATTTGCTTGAGCACCTGAGTGCGGTTGAACATTCGCCCATTCCGCTCCGAAAAGCTTGCACAAACGCTCAATGGCAATGTTCTCTACTTGATCTACAATCTCACAACCACCATAATACCTTTTTCCAGGAAGACCTTCGGCGTATTTATTGGTTAAAACACTACCCATTGCGTTCATCACATCGTCGCTCACAAAATTTTCGGAAGCAATTAATTCGATTCCTTGAAGTTGTCTTTTCTTTTCTTGCTCAATGAGGTCAAAAATCGCCTTGTCTCTTGTCATTGTAATTTTAATAATTGCGTTTGTATATTTTTTCTAATCCTTCTCCCAGTGTAGTGTCTGGTTTGTAGTTGGTGAGTTCCATTAATTTTTTCGAGCTTCCTACGCGGCGTTCAACTTCATAGTCGTATCGTTTTTTAGGTGCTGCGATATATCCAATTTCTGAATTGGATTGTGTGATTTCTTTGATCTGATGCGCAACATCATCAATGCACCATTCAGCTTCATTGGCAATGTTTACGATGTGACAACCTTTAATGTCCATCAAGCGCACACACGCTTCAATTGTATCATCAATATAGGTGAAGTCACGGGTTTGTTTTCCGTTGCCAAATACTGTTATTTTTCTCCCTTGCTTCGCTTGCTCAAAAAACAATGGAATAACCATTCTAGTATCTTGATTCCAGCCATAAACGTTGAAAAATCGAAGAGAAATAACATTGATTCCTTTTTCCTCGTGGTGTGATGCCAAATATATTTCGTTGTAGCGTTTTGCCATAGCGTACGACGTTCGCGGATCTACTAAAACTTCTTCTGTCAATGCATTTTCAATTGCTGAGTGACCGTAAATCCCACTAGTAGAAGCATACATGATTTTTTTGATGTTGTTCATCTCCGCCGCAAAAACGACATTTCGAGCACCGATTACTTCAACATCCATTGTTTCTACTGGATTGTCAGCGACAATATCCACCCCCAAGACTGCTGCAAAATGAAAAATAATATCACACCCTTTCGAGGCTTGGGTTACCGTGTCGAGATCTCTAACATCTCCCTTAACAAATTCTATCTTGGCAAAAGTTTCTTTTTCCAATTTGTTTCCGCGAAGAAGAGAGTCAAGTACCACCACATCATGACCGTCATCGACCAATCGTTTTGTTAAGTTACTCCCTATAAAACCAGCACCTCCTGTAATTAATATTTTCATTGAATCGTGTTTTTGCAAATATCAACAAATATTGACACTTGATTTCCTTTAAAGTCGTTTAATTTTAGCTAGTTGATGTGTTTGAGTATTGTTCGTTGCGTGAATAATACCTTGATCAGTAAAAATATCTTCTCTCACATGTCCCGAAGCATGAATAATAGTGCCTTGGTCAGTCAAAATTCCCACATGTATTATTTTCCCATCCTTGTTTTCAAAAAATGCCAAGTCGTTTGCCTGATGTTCACCAAAATGAACTTCGCTTCCATGTGCGATTTGTTCAGAGGCATCACGGGGCAAGTTGTAATCGAAAAGTCGAAATATAATTTGCGTCAGTCCAGAACAATCGATGCCAAAGGGTGATTTCCCGCCCCATAAGTACGGTGTATTGAGATAATCTCGTGCGATCTCAAGTAAACTTTCGCTGGAAGACGTGTTTGCATCAACAAAGGAATATTCGCTGTTTCCAATGATAAATGATGTTTCTCCTTCTGGTACAAAAGATCCGCGACAAATGCGCTGAATGCCATGTGGCGTGTTTATGGCGACTTCACGATTTTTCAAATAACCCAGTCCATCCAGCCATCGTTTTGTCTCCTTTTCGGAAAGTAATTCTAAATGCTTGATATCCACATAACCTAGATAGGCGTCCGAAGATGTCGTTACTTTCGCCCAAGGCTCTGCAATATCTTCAACGATTACTACCTCGCCAAAAAGGAGCTGCGTCACTATTTCTGATTGATCTTGTGGCGTGGAGCGAACAGGTGATATGCTAACAAAACAATAAGCGAATTTAGTCATGCTTAATTTTTGGGAAAATTGACACTATTCCGCAAGTTAAGTATCTGCTGCACGTGACGTTGATTGTGGTACACAACAAACAGCAAGGCGTCGCCCAATCGCAAGCGTACAATTTTCGAGATTGAAATTGGCACTTTTACGCGACGGATATTAACTGTTTTTGCCTTTTCAAAAATTTGAACGAGTTCATCTTGTTGAGAAAGGAAGGTTTCGAGTTCATTTCCAGTAACCAAGTTTTTATTCAGCATTGGATTATAGTCTCGAGGAGATTTAAACTTGCGTTTCACGTTTTTGGCATTTCCTAACTTCATGGATTTCCATGCTGATCGTCCCAAGGGTGAGCTGATAAAAGCTTCTTTGGTGGAAGTAAATCTTGTTCCTTCAATCCGTTTAAGGAAAACAGGATGGTAATAATTGCCGTATTCATTGAGGTGGGCCAAAACTTGCGCAATGCTCCAAACTCCTGGATTTGGCACCCAGTTCAACTGATTATCATTCAGTTTTTTAACAGCCTTGTTGACATTGTCGATGTTCTCCTGCGTAATTTGCGTTACAATGTCAAATAATTCTTTTGTCGTCATCCGCTTCTTGGTCTATGAGTAATTAGACGTATAAGTCATCCAAAATTAGTGAATTCAGTTGGAATACCCTTGATTTTAATGGAAAGATTAAGATAACTTTCGTTACTTTCGCAACATTGCCAATTTTAAGTAATATGAACAGTCGAAAACCATTGATTTTAATCACAAACGATGATGGTGTTTCAGCCAAGGGACTTTTCTCCTTGTTTGAAGCTATGAAAGACTTTGGAGAGATTGTAATCGTGGCTCCAGACTCTCCTCAATCGGGGATGGGACACGCAATAACAATCAATTTCCCACTGCGTTTAGACAAGGTTGATTTATTTGATGAAGTTCAGGCATATTCTTGTTCTGGAACTCCTGTTGATTGCGTTAAACTGGGAATTTACGAAGTGTTAAAGAAGAAACCTGATTTGATTGTTTCGGGAATTAATCACGGTGCGAACACATCTACAAATGTGCTGTATTCAGGAACTATGTCTGCGGCAGTCGAAGGAGCGATGGAGAACATTCCATCCATTGGTTTTTCTTTGTGTAATTTTGATAGTGATGCAGATTTTTCTGTGGCGCAAAAAGTGGTACGACAAGTCGTGCAGAAAGTATTGACTGAGGGAATGCCTGAAGAGACGTGTTTGAATGTCAATATTCCAGATGTGTCTCAGGAGAATTTTAAAGGAATCAAACTTTGTCATCAAGCAAAAGCCTTTTGGGAAGATAGTTTCGATAAGCGTTTAGATCAATTTGGGAGACCTTACTTTTGGCTTACGGGTCATTTTTTGAATCAGGAAAGAACGAATGATACCGATTTGTATTGGATTGATGCGGGATATGCGAGCATTGTTCCAACCCAATTTGATATGACGGCATATAAAGCGTTGAAAGAATTAGAAAACTGGAATATATGAATTTAAAAAATTGGTCTTGGGATCATACAAAAGGAGTTGCAATAGGAGTCATTACTCCCCTCATTTTTATCCCCCTTGTTTTGTTGTTTATGGTGTGGGTGCAGGATTATTATTTTGAACAATTGTGGAGTAAATTCAGATTGAATGGACCTTATCGAATTAAAATAATGACGATATCGATTATTGCTAATTTGGTGTGGTTTTATATTTTTCTTAACAGGGAAAGATACAACATGGCCATGGGAATTATTCTCGGTTCATTTCTGTTTGCACCTTATGTCATCTACATTAAATTTTTCTAGTTGATGCGCCCTTTAAAGCTCTATATCATTGCTGGAGAAGCTTCAGGAGATTTACATTCGAGTAATTTGATGAAGGCTTTACTGGAAGAAAATCCATCCATAGAATTTCGCTATTGGGGAGGGGATAAAATGACAGCAATTCAACCAAAGGGATTGGTGAAACACATTAAAGAGCTTGCCTTTATGGGGTTTTTGGAGGTGATTTTGAACCTCAGAACAATTCTAAAGAACATTTCTTTCTGTAAGAACGATATTGAAGAATTTGCACCAGACGCCATTGTTTTGGTGGATTATCCAGGATTCAATTTGAGAATTGCGGAATGGGCAAAGAGCAAAGGGATAAAGGTGTATTATTACATTTCTCCACAAGTCTGGGCGTGGAAGCAATCACGGGTGCATAAAATCAAAAAGGTTGTCGATCATTTGTTTGTGATTCTTCCTTTCGAAAAGGATTTTTACGCCAAGTTTGGTATGGAAGTCGAGTACGTTGGACATCCACTTATTGATGAAATCACAAAATTTAGAGAAGTCAATAACGCTTTGGACTTAAGGCAGCGAAACGGGTTGGATGAACGGCCAATTTTGGCTGTTTTGCCAGGGAGTAGAAAGCAAGAGGTATCAAAAAAACTACCAATCATGCTTGAAGCGTTGAAAGGCATTGATTCGCATCAAATTGTCATTGCTGGTGCCCCAAACCTAGATGCCTCCTTCTATCAATCTTTCTCAAAAGATGCGCATATCATTTATGGAGAAACGTATGCTATTCTTGCTAATTCACATACGGCAGTGGTTACTTCAGGTACTGCAACCTTGGAAACAGCATTGTTTAAGGTTCCTGAAGTCGTTTGTTACAAGGGTTCTGAATTGTCCTACCGCATTGCGAAGCAACTGATAAAGGTGAAATATATTTCACTTGTCAACTTGATTATGGACAAGGAAATTGTGCGAGAATTGATTCAAAGTGAATGCAATCCTGTTCTTATTCGTCAGGAAGTTATGCGATTGATTGGTGATGAGCCGTATCGGAAATCAATGCTCGACGCATACGATCAACTCGAAATTGTTCTCGGTGGAGTAGGTGCAAGTAAAAAAGTTGCACAATCCTTGTTAAAAACTATTTGACTGTCGTTAGATAGGCATTGAATTGTCATGTAATTTTAGGGTTGTGAAAAGAATCGTTTTCATTTTTGTATTGCTAATGTCTTTTTTTGGGAGCTCTCAAGAGATGCACATTGGACTATTCCGTCAATACAAAATTGCCAAAATTGAGTTGATTGCGATCAAAGGTGTTTATGAAGTTTATGACGATACTGTTCTCGTTGTTACATTTCAGGAAGGGGAGAAGGTACAGTTGAATTCCACCAGTGGTAGTATTCAACTGATAAAAAATGGCGTTTCTCTAAGGGTAGCAAAATCATTTAAAATGTTACCGTTGATGCAGTATTCGGAGATGGAATTAAATCCAGTTCAACCCGTACTCAAAAAGCGTAGATACAATGACGGATTTGAAATTATTGCTGGAAGTAATTTGACGGTCGTTAATGTCGTGGATATGAACAATTATTTGGCGGGGGTGATAGAATCCGAAGGTGGGGGTGGACGTCATACTGAATACTATAAAGTACAAGCGCTGATGAGTCGAACCTACGCGCTAAAAAACATTCATCGTCATAAAAAGGAAGGATTTCAATTGTGCGATGGTGTTCATTGTCAAGCTTATCACAGTAAATTGAAGCATACCCCGAATATACAAAAGGCGGTAGATGAAACAACAGGTGAGGTAATCGTCGATTCGAAAAACAGTTTGGTTACTTCTTATTTTTCTGCCAATTGCGGAGGTCAAACATGTGATGCAGCTTATATTTGGAACACGTCCGTACCTTATTTGGAATCATTTGTGGATACATTTTGTATCCATACCCGGCAGGCGAAGTGGGAGAAGAGAGTTAAAAAATCCAGTTGGGATGCATATTTGAACAAGGAATTTGGATTAAACAAGTTAGGAGTGGATATCGGTGATCTCAAGTATAATTTCATTCAAGACCAGCGAAAAGCTTTTTATATCCATCCGTCGTTAGGAATCCCACTGCGCGATTTGCGTCAAAAATTCAATTTAAAATCGACCTATTTTAGTACGCGGTTAGAGGGAGATGAGGTAGTCATTTCGGGAAGAGGATTTGGTCACGGGGTGGGATTATGTCAAGAAGGAGCGATGCAAATGGCGCTCAGCGGATATTCATACCAACAGATTGCGCTGTTTTACTTTAGCCGAGTTTCAATAATTGATTATTTCAGGGGCAATTTTTTCAATCAGTCTAGTGAACAAGAACATGGATTGTAAATCTATTGAGGCTCACTAAAAATGACAAAGAGATCTTCATCGTCCTTTTTGAAGAATTTTTTCTCACGAGCGAATCGTTCTACTTCACTCAGCGATTGCAGTTTATTCAGCGTCGATTGAACATCCTTTAATTCAGCGTTTAATTCCACTTTCTTCACCTCTAACGCCCTTAACTTATTTGCATTTGAGATCATGGTAAATAGATCGTTTTCGTCCAGAAATAACGTATACACAGCGAGTATAGCAAACGCTAAAATGAACTTATTCTTGAGGTATGGATATAAACGCTTCACACGACAAATTTAAGCTGAATTGATACTTCTCTGCGGTGCACTCCAATTTGTTTTACAAGATGGATTGTTGAAAATGAAATATGGAAGAGAATGAGGCAAAAAAAATGACGGTCAATTGACCGTCATTTTTAATTTATTTTGGATAGATCAATTAATGATCAAATCGTAACGTTCTTTCCAGTCATCATCATTTTCAAACCAATGCGCCACTTTATTCAGCAGCTCACGTGCTTTATCATTTTGGCGACTGTCGTTAAGTGCTGCTGCGGAGTGTAACACGCCAATCTTCAACATGTTTTTATCTGCTGTTGACCAAGATTCGATGCTTTCAATTTCTTTAAGCATTACATCACCTTCTTGCCACAATGATCTCGCAGTCACTTTGTCCATAGCATTATGCTTACATGCGCCCATTACATATTTCGCACCAACTTCATTGGCGGATATTTTCTGGTAACGTATTGCCCAACCATATGCTTTTTGCCAAGCTCCTGCAGCAATATCATTGTCAATCATTTCAAATAAGCTTTTTTGAAACTCATCAACAAACTCACTGAATTCCTCCAATGTTGCTCCATTATTATCTTTTAAGTCATACTTCATGCCTCTGGCAAAGTACTTAATAGCGTCTTTATAGGCATTTTTGAAATCACCCTCAGCCGTTCCGGAAAGAGAAATCTTATACAAACCTTTTGCTAACCACATGTAAGGAACAACATCCTTTTTAGTTTTGTCACTCTCTACATATTTGGAAGCAACTTTCGCCAATTTTTCATAATCGGCATCAGCGTACAGGATTTTTAAATCGTCATATTTTGGGGGTTGAGAAAGTACAATTTGCGTAACAAATATTAAACAAAGTAGTGTAAATACATTTTTCATCGCTTTAATTTTTTTTCAATGACTAATTCAAATACTATGCCGAAAAAAAAGGCACATTGATTCAAAGTTACCATTTTTTTTGAATCATAACTCATTCGTGACTTTTAATTAATAGACCTAAGATTTCTTGTGCCGCCTTTGAAATTTTTGTACCAGGACCAAACACTCCAAATACTCCAGCTTCGTATAAAAAGTCATAGTCTTGTTGCGGGATAACGCCACCTGCTATGACCATAATGTCGTCTCGGTTCAATTTTTTTAGTTCATTGATGACTTTTGGTACGAGCGTCTTATGTCCAGCAGCCAACGACGAAACACCAAGGATGTGTACGTCATTTTCTACAGCTTGTTTCGCTGCTTCTTCTGGTGTTTGAAACAACGGTCCAATATCGACATCAAAACCAATATCTGCAAAGGATGTTGCAATAACTTTGGCTCCCCTATCATGCCCGTCTTGTCCCATTTTGGCGATCATGATACGCGGTCTTCTTCCTTCCAATCGACTAAACGTATCTGCCATTTCTTTGGCGCGATTAAAATCTTTATCTTCCATAGATTCCGATGAATAAATTCCATTAATTGAGCGAATGGTTGCCTGATAGCGACCGTAGGTTTTTTCAAGAGCGGTCGAAATTTCCCCTAACGAAGCCCGTTCTCTGGCACAACGAATGGCTATTTCTAATAAATTTCCATCTCCGGTAGCTGCGGCAGTTGTGAGTTCAGAAAGCAGCGCATCGACTTTCACCTGATCTCGGTTTGCTTTGAGTAGAGTTAAACGTTCAATTTGGGAATCTCGCACTTTTGAATTGTCGACTTCAAGAATTTCGATTTCATCTTGAACTTTTAATTCGTAGCGGTTTACACCAACGATAATGTCTTTATTTGAGTCTATTCTTGCTTGCTTTCTTGCGGCTGCCTCTTCAATGCGCATTTTGGGAAGACCAGTTTCAATCGCCTTGGTCATACCGCCTAGTTCTTCGACTTCACTAATCAGTTCCCAAGCCTTTTCAACCAATTCTTCGGTAAGTTTTTCGATGTAATAGCTTCCTCCTAATGGGTCTATGTGCTGGGTGATTCCCGTTTCTTCTTGTAGAAAAATTTGAGTGTTTCTTGCAATTCGTGCAGAAAAATCGGTCGGAAGTGCAATGGCTTCATCCAGCGCATTGGTGTGCAATGATTGTGTTCCGCCCAGTGCTGCTGCCAATGCCTCAACACATGTCCTTGCGACATTATTAAAAGGATCTTGCTCTGTTAAACTCCAGCCCGATGTTTGGCAGTGAGTTCTGAGGGCGAGTGATTTTTCGTTCTGTGGATTAAATTTTTTGACAATCTTCGCCCATAAAAGTCGACCTGCACGCATTTTTGCCACTTCCGTAAAGTGATCCATACCAATCGCCCAGAAGAAACTTAGTCGCGGTGCAAAATCATCAATGTTCATTCCAGCGTTTGTTCCAGCACGTAAATATTCGAGTCCATCGGCTAATGTGTATGCTAATTCGATGGAAGCTGTTGCTCCCGCTTCTTGCATGTGATAACCAGAAATGGAGATCGAATTGAAGCGCGGCATGTGTTCAGCGGTGTAGGCAAAAATGTCTGAAATAATGCGCATCGAAGGCAATGGTGGGTAGATGTATGTGTTCCGCACCATGAACTCCTTTAAAATATCGTTTTGGATGGTACCGGCTAGTTTTTTTTGATCAACACCTTGTTCTTCTGCTGCGACAATGTAAAATGCCATGATAGGAAGCACAGCGCCATTCATGGTCATAGAAACAGACATTTCATCCAATGGTATTTGGTCGAAGAGAATTTTCATGTCCAAAATAGAGTCAATCGCGACACCAGCTTTTCCGACATCACCTTCTACACGCGGGTGATCTGAATCATACCCTCGATGCGTGGCTAAATCAAACGCCACAGAAAGTCCTTTTTGTCCACCTGCTAAATTGCGGCGGTAAAAAGCGTTGGATTCTTCGGCTGTGGAAAATCCTGCGTACTGTCGCACTGTCCAGGGGCGCGTAGCGTACATGGAGCCGTAAGGACCACGTAAGAAGGGAGCAATCCCCGATACAAAACCTAGATGTTCAGTTGATGAGACATCAGCTGCATCATAAAAATTAGTCAGCTCAACTTTATCTGTGGTAGTGTGTATCACATTTTTCTCTACAGCGTTGTTTTCAGTCGTTGTTTCAAACGGAATTTCACTAAAATTTACTCTCATCATGCCGTTTTTAGATTTAACTCACTTTCTAAAACCAGTGATGGTAGTCCCAAATAAGCTTCGGGCAATTGCCATTTAGCTTCAACTGGAGAAGCTGGTTTGTATTTATTGATGCCAATTCCAATCGTTTCACCGTTTTTAAACGCTTCAATTCGTTGACTTCGTTTAGTGTGAATTGCAGCTACAAGTGTTTGTTGTACTGATGCATTGAAAATTCCACCAGTTTTATCTAGGGTTTGAAACAATGCCCAAGCTTTTTGGCCAATTGTAAGCGTTAAGTTTTCAATAGAATAACTTCCTCCCATTGGATCAGTGACTGAAGCTAAGTTTACTTCTTCCTTTAAAATGGTTGAAATATTGATTGCCATTCGCTCGGAAAGTTCTGTTGTTCCTTTGGACGAAAGCAAATCATGCGGTAAAATTGTGAGTGAGTGAACTCCAGCTGTCACTGCAGACATTGCTTCTGTAGTTTGGCGCAACAAATTGGTGTGCGGATCGTGGATAGATTTGTTTAAATGTCCAGTACGCGCATTGATATGACAGTTGTACGAGCAATTGTGCGCAGGTTGATATGCCTTAATTATTTTCGACCAAAGCTGCTTCAGCGCTCTTATTTTGGCAACTTCATAAAAATAATTTGAACCAATGCCAATATTAAAGCTGATACACGCGCTGGCTTCATCAATGCTAAATCCTGCGTTCATTAGTTTTACGATGTATTCATGTCCAGTACTCAAGCAAAAAGCAATTTCTTGCCACGTTGTAGCGCCTGCTTGTTGGATGTTAAATCCGTTTACTGCGCAAAATCGATGTTGTTTGGATTTAAACAATCTAGCAATTTCTGAAAAATCATCCTTCGACCAATTTTCTTCAAGAAAGTCAAGTTGGAAGTCAATTTCACCGTCCAACGATGAAAGAAATGTGTATGCCTCTAAAAATGACGATTTATCGTGGAGAATAAATTGACTTTGAATGTACTCAAGTTGAATTTGATCCAAAATGGTTGGCCAGTTGTTTGTCGCGCTTTTCGAATCAAAAATGAGTAAATCGGCGCCTAAATTGAGTGATGCAAGTGCTTTTTTGTTTGCTGCTTTATCCGAAGACACCTTGATCAACGCACCATTCTTCCAGTCATTATCTGGGCGAAGCATTCCACGCGTATACGGAAAATTACCAGGTAATTCACCTTTGGTTTTCAGATCTTCTTGGTGTTGGTAACTGCTAAACTCAATTTCTTCGATGGGATCAAAAGTTGACAGTAAAGAGACGTCCTTCCCTTTTAGTTCCGCAACAATTTGGGCTTCCCATTCGCTCTTAGAAACCGCTTTAAATTCGTTGAAAAAATCACTCATTTTCTTTCAGTTCATTTTTTGATTTGGGTAATCGCTTTGCAATGTAAAGATAAACAATCGTAGCGACCATGACTGTAATTACGGGAGAAAGTGGAATTCCAAGTACAGGAATAGCGTAAATGAGTAGAAATATTCCACCAGTTAATATCATTGCGAGCGGATGACTGAAGGCATAAGCGATGGTACCAAAGACATTCACGCGATCACGTTCCAAGGAGAAATCGTAGAAAGACAACCCGAAGAAGAATGCCGCAATGACAAAGAAGACGATGTCATCAATTGCACCTAAGCCAAAAAGAAAGGAAATGAGCCAATAAAACGCCATGAAGGAAAGTTCCAAACTTATAGCGATGATTACTACAAATACCATTCTGAAAAAGTCATTAATAAAACTAGCCAAGGTGGATTTGTACGTGGTTCCAATCAGTTTGTTTTCAAGTTTTTCAGAGAGGATTGTATTAAACGGTGAAAGCAATGTGATGACCGCGAAAATGTAGATTTGTTCCAACAAGAAACCGAAAAAACTGAACGCGCCGTGCACAACTGTATTAACTCCCCCCTTTATCCAATTGATCCATGAGCTGTCTGCTTCAATCAACAAGGAATGCTCTATCGTTCTTGTGGAATATGTCAACCAGAAAAAAAGCACGGTTAGCACGGTTCCAGGAATAAAGTAAATCAGGAAATTACCTGCGAACAGCTCTTTAAATGTTGTAACAACCGCGCGATAATGATAGGTAATTGTATTCATGTACTCAAAGTGCTTTTATTCCACATGGCATTCTAGTTGCTAATATACGGAAAGGTGTCGAAAAAATGTGGGTAGTGTGAAACAGATTAGTGATAAATTAATCAGTAGACCTTTCTCAGGATCATATAAATTCCAACGTAAAAGAGAAGAATACCAATTATTAATTGATTGATGGAGTTGTATCCTTTGCGTTTCCAGTAAATCCAATTGAGTGTTCCGAGTATGATTGCTGGAATTATTGGTAGGAGAAAAAACTTAGACATTTATACCAAATTGAGCTAAATGATGCGTGATGTGCTTGGAATGCATGCGTAGCCAAAGCTCATAGTTCAAATTTCCAAAATAGGGGTGAAGTGTAGTTCCTTTATGCCCTGAGAAAAATTCTTCAAATGAGCGCCAAGCGTTTTTGAATTCGTCAAGCGCCTCTTCGATGGAATTATTTCTGATGCTCATCTCTGGTGTTGCAAATGATACGTTGAAATCTTTCGGCATGGGATGTTCCGAAAGTAAAAACTGTTGAGCGCGCTCTACTTTATCTTCAGGTATTGCAAGTTGTATTGTGTGATTGCCTTTTGACAGAATAATCGTGTCAGATAAGTGTTCTATCATCCGTTGTGCCGACATTTGTCCCCAAAGTGGCTGATGGGTTGCTGTAATCATTTCAAGTTTTCCAGCAATTGCATTCAATGATGGTTCTATAAAGTTCATACGAGTGTTTTATCCCACTAATATATTTAAACTTTTAGGAACAACACTAATGTTTAATTCATCTTGCACATCAAAGGGTTCACCGTCATAGTGCGCCATTTTCTTTGAGAGCTTGATTTTGGCATTTTTAAAAGAAATGATTTCTGAGAAGCGTGATTTGTGTCCACTTTTTCTAAAGAAACGATAGATGATAGAAGGTGCAGACCAAATAGAAAAAGGTTTCAATAAACACAATTCAATTTTCCCGTCTGTAACGTCTGATTTTGGTGAGACCGTGAATCCATTCCCGAATTGAGAAGCATTTGCAACGGTGCAAAGAACGACAGGTAAAGTCTTTATTTTTCCATCGAGATCGATTGATACATTGATAGGGTTGTATTTGAAAAACTCACGGATAATGAGATAAATGTAGCCTCTGAGTCCACGCTGGGTGTGTGTGTCAAATTTTTTAGCAATCACCGCGTCAAAACCGTATCCTCCAACACCTAAAAATGATTTGTCATTTACCATTACGGTGTCCATTTGAATGGCATTGTTTTTATTAATGCATTCAATGGCGTCTTTAATGTTTAGCGGTATGTGAAGGTGGCGGGCAAGACCGTTTCCAGAACCTACGGGCAGAATTGCCAATTTCGTTTTTGTACCGATTAAGGCGGTTCCTACTTCGTGGACAGAACCATCTCCACCGACAGCACATACGATATCGTAACCTTCTTTTGCTGAATTTTCTGCGATGGTACGGGCATGCTTCTTGTACTCAGTATATACAATATCATAATCATAAACATCTAAATCTAAATGCTCGTTGATCAATTGAGGAATGTTGCCTTTCTTTCCTACACCCGAGATCGGGTTAATGATGAAGCGAATTTTTTTTCTCATTTACTGTCGTTTGATTCATGATCAGATCACGGTTGTACTGTTGAATCAATGCTTTTAATCTCTTTTCATTTTCTTTCACCTCATTTTTATATGATGCCAAAGAATCAGCATTTTCCGTGTTCATGACGGTGAAATCATACAAATTTCGTGCCCTTTCGTTTGTAAAGGTCATCATGAACCTATTTTTAAAGTAGTAGTAGCTACCTTCGATGTAGCTAATTGCTTCTTTTTCAGCCTTATCGTAGAATGAATTCCCAAACGCATAATATTCTGTTTCAAGGTTCAAAAGGTCGATAATTGTGGGTAAAATATCCAATTGTTGAAAGACTTCATCACTTTTTTCGACGGTTAACTTTCCACTCGGATGGAAAAAGAGAAGTGGAATCCGGTACATTTGAGTGCGGGTGTTGTACAGTGCAGTGTTTGTCGCAGGTGTATGATCAGCCAAGACGATAAACAAGGTGTTTTCATACCAGGGTTGTTTTTTTGCTTCCTCAAAGAATTTTTGAAGCGCATAGTCGCCATAGTTGATTGAAGCACAAATAGGCTGTGGTCCACGCTTCACCTTATTCTTCATATGCTCAGGGATGAAGTAGGGATGGTGCGAAGAAAGCGTGAATAATGTCGCGAAAAAGGGCGTGTGTAGCTCACTTATTTTTTTAGCAGTCCACGGGTTGAAGTACTCGTCCAGAATTCCCCAAGTTTTATCAAAATGCTCGTCGTTGTTGTATTCGTAGCGTCCAAAATAATGGTCGAAACCTGCTTGAGATGCAAATGCATCAAAACGCATAGAGCCGTTTGTGGCACCATGGAAAAAGGCAGATTCATAACCAAACTTCCCTAAAATGGTTGGAATACTGTTGATTTGATTGTTTCCATACGGCGATGAAATGTAGGGACTTTCCATTAGTGTTGGAATAGACGCGATGGTGGCTGGAACCGCCTCAATGGATTTTTTTCCGTTGGCAAAGGCGTTATTGAAAGATAGCGATTGTTCAATGAGCGAATCTAAAAACGGAGTGTATCCATCGCCATCATTGTACGACCCAATAAATTCCTTTCCAAAACTCTCCAGCATAATAATTACCACATTCGTTTTTGAGGGCAGAATGTGTTGCGGGTTACTTTTTTTAATTGGGTTGAAATACTTCGAAACCTCTTTTTCGGAGAAATATTCTACTTTTTCGAGACTGCTTTGATCGAGTGTCTTAAGAATTGTAAACGGCGTGGTTAGCACAAATGCGGTGTTTTCACCTTTTGAATACTTGGAGGCCTCAATGATTCCTGTAGGTCGCAATCCCAATCCTCCGCGAGCAATGATAACAAGTACAGTGATCGTAACTACCATTGCCACAAAATTACTTCTGTAGAAACCCTTTGGTTTTGTTTTAAAGGTCTCGAAATTTATTTGGGTCTTACGGTATAAAAATTCAGAAATGGTTAAAAGAACAGCGAAAATGGCGAGTAAAAACCATGCGTCTTTTAGAAATGAGGTCACGAGCTGACTGAAGTCATTTCCAGCACCAAGAACTGAGAATAAATCTGAAGTTGAGCGTTTGCTTGTATATTTAAAATACTCAATGTCCATTAAGTTAAAAGCGATTAATACCGCATTAATGATGTGAAACACAAACTTTGAAAAGAAGCGATGAATTTTATACCCGCGAATTGGTAATGGAAGTAAGAAGAAAATGTAGTAGGGAAGATAGAACAACGAAACTGTGATGAGGTCGAACCAAAGGGCAACAAAGAAATCCCAAAACGTTAAATTTGGAAAGACACCTGCGTTGAAACCCCAAAAAATAAGACGTGTAACATAAAGGATAACCACAGATATCATTAAACGTTTTAATAACGTTGTAACATGGATTGGGAGGTGCGATAAAATCCGTTTCATTTGAAACCAAAAGTAAAAATTATTCATGGCTAAATGAATTTCTTTGACTAATTTGAGGGTGTCTTAAGGTTATTTTTACTTTTGAGGTGATATTTGAAACACATAAAAATTTCGAAATGGCTATAAAAGAGCTGGTAAGGCTAACAGTGGTGATAATTTTATTTTTAAATGTAGGCACTGTTCAATGTCAAGTGGAACTTTCTAAGGAAACTACAAAGAAAGAGGAAAAGGAGAAGAAAGCTGAAAAGGTGAAAGCGAAAAATGAGACCGATGGTGCCGGTACGACTTCTATTTACTTTAATGCGAACTGGTCCTATACAGATCGAAGGCTAATGGAGAATGAGGGTCTCTTTGGTAAGCCATTGGGGGAGAGAGAAAATGAAACATCGTTGAACAAATGGTCGTTTGGCTTAGGTTTCAGGAATCAGCTGCATCCAAATATTGCGTTAGAGGCGGGTATTGCACTTATGCAAAACGGAGAACAATATTCATTTGAAGATGTAGATACTTTGTTCGCTTACAAAACAAGTTACTCGTACATCGCGATGCCGATCAAGTTATTTTATACGTACGGAGATGAAATCAAGCTACTGGCTGGAGTTGGAATCACTCCTCAGATGTTTATGCGTTATCAACAAGAGCAAAACTGGACAACGAGTAGTGGAACAACTGAATCTGAGACGGTGAAATCCACCGTAGGATATAACAACTTCGTGATTAGCGCCACCGTTTCTTTAGGTGTTCAGTTCAAGATTGCTGAACGATGGAGTCTTCAGGTTGTTCCAGAGTATAGAGTGCAACTCAATTCAAGTAATTCAAGAAATGATGCGTATAAGCATTATGCGAGTGCTATCGGTGGGAATGTTGGATTACTCGTTAACTTATAATTTGAATGGTCAGAATTAAAGAAATAACAACGTATTTAGAAAATTTAGCACCTCTTTCTAGTCAGGAAGTTTACGATAATGCAGGTTTGATTGTTGGAAATCCTGATCAGGAAGTAACCAATGTTCTGATAAGTCTTGATTGCATTGAATCAACAGTTGATGAGGCGATTGCGTTGGGCTGTGAACTAATTATTGCGCATCATCCAATTGTTTTCAAGGGATTAAAATCGCTAACGGGTAAAAACTACGTCGAAAGAACTGTTTTGAAAGCAATTAAGAACGACGTGGCTATTTACGCGATTCACACGAATTTTGATAATTACAGATTTGGCGTGAATGATGAAATTGCGGAGCGGTTGAACTTAGTAAATCTGCGCGTTTTATCACCGAAAGAAGATGTTTTAACCAAGCTGGTTTGTTTCGTGCCTTTCGATCATACAGAAACAGTGAGAAATGCATTGTTTCAGGCTGGAGCGGGAGAAATTGGCAACTATTCTCAATGCAGTTTTGCACTTGAAGGAGAGGGAACTTTTTTACCGAATTCCTCCGCAAATCCACATACTGGTGTCGCAAATGAATTATCTAGGGAGCAAGAGCATAGACTCGAAGTGTTGTGTTCAAACCATGCATTGAACGCAGTCGTTTCAGCAATGAAAACTGCTCACCCTTATGAAGAAGTGGCGTATGAACTCTATCCTATAAAAAATAAAAATCAGTACGAAGGGGCTGGTATGATTGGGGAGCTTGAAAATGAGATGGATGAAGGGAGGTTCCTTGAAGTTATTAAAAAGACCTTTAATTGCGGAGTTATTCGCTATACCGCATTGCGAGGAAGTTCGATAAAGAGTGTTGCTGTGTGTGGTGGATCAGGGAGCTTTTTACTGCAGAATGCGAAGCGTAGTGGCGCCGATATTTTTATTACCTCAGATGTGAAATACCACGAGTTTTTTGATGCCGACGGAGAAATTGTGATTGCCGATATTGGTCATTTTGAAAGTGAACAATATACTTCGAACAGATTAGAACGTATTTTGACAAAAAAATTCACTAAATTTGCCGTTCATTTAACAAAGGTAAATACAAACCCAATAAAATATTTTTAGCATGGCAAACACGGCAACTAAAAAAGAAGGATCGGTAGCTGAAAAGTTAGACAATCTTTTCGAATTGCAATTAATTGATTCTGAAATAGATAGAATTAAAACTGTACGAGGAGAGTTGCCCTTAGAAGTACAAGATTTAGAGGATGAGGTAGCAGGATTGGATTTACGCATTGAAAAAATGCAAGATGAGATCAAGGAATTGGAACTTGATATTTCTGATAGAAAGAACGGTACGAAAGAAGCTGAAACAGCAATCGTTAAGTATAAGACGCAGCAAAACAATGTTAGAAATAACAGAGAATTTGAGTCTATCTCCAAAGAAATTGAGTTTCAGGAACTGGAAATCAAATTGAATGAGAAACGTACGAAAGAAGCAAAGGCGAAGATAGCACACAAAAAAGAGGTGCTGGACGAGGCGAAGGAGAAAAGAACTTTTAGAGCGGAAGATTTAGCTTCAAAGAAAGCGGAACTTGACGAAATTGTTGCAGAAACACAGGCGCAAGAAGAAAAACTACTTAAAAAATCAGCTGCAGCATTCAAGAAATTAGACGATCGTTTGGCAAGTGCTTATACACGTTTAAGAGAAAGTGCAGTAAACGGATTGGCCGTTGTTAGAGTTCAGAGAAATTCTTGTGGTGGTTGTTTTAACAAGATTCCACCTCAACGACAATTGGATATTCAAACTAAACGAAAGGTGATTGTATGCGAGCATTGCGGTCGAGTACTTATGCCTGAGGAAGTTTCAGAAAATTAAAGAGTAATACAATACCACTTATTTTATAGAACCGTCCCGTACAGCTCAGTTGAACGGGACGGTTTTTCTTTGTAAATTAATTCAATGAAGTTCTCAGATTATAACATAGCCGATGAAATTAAGCAACAGCTGAGTGAGTTGGGATTTAACAAGCCGACAGACATTCAGTTCAAGGCAATTAAACACATTCTTGATGGTGAGGACGTCATGGCTATTGCTCAAACTGGAACAGGTAAAACGGCAGCGTTTGCTATTCCTACGTTGGATAAAATTTATCGAAATAAGAACAAATATAAAAAAAGTGGTATTCGTTGTTTGGTCATGGTGCCAACGCGAGAACTTGCGAAGCAGATAGCCAAGGTGTATCAAGATATTGGAAAGAAAACGAATGTCAAAACGTTCGGACTTTTTGGTGGGGTGGAGCAAGAGCAGCAGATTAGAACGTTGGACAACGGCATCGATATTTTGGTGACAACACCAGGCCGAATGTTTGATTTAATTTCACAAAAAGCAATCGTGCTTGATAATGTGGAATTCCTTGTCTTGGATGAGGCAGATTTAATGCTCGATATGGGATTCGCAAAAGACATTCAGGATGTCATGCGATTTATCCCGAACAAAAGACAAACGTTATTTTTCTCCGCGACAATTTCCAAGAAAATTAAATCATTGGCGTACGATGTCGTGAAGAACGCTATTCGAATTCAAATTTCACCTAAAAATCCAGTTGCAAAAACAATTACCCACACCATTCTTGATGTGGAAATGGACGATAAACGATTTTTCCTTGAGAACATCATCAAAGAAAACGAGGAGAAGAAAATGGTTGTGTTTGCACGCACCAAAGTACGTGTCGAGCGGATTGTTGCTGCGATGGAGCGTGTAGGTATTTCTTCCGAGGCATTGCATGGTGGAATTGATCAAAAGGAGCGTTTTGCCATACTGGAGCGATTTAGAACAGGCGAAAACAAGTTGTTGATTACAACAGATGTTGCTTGTCGAGGTATTGATATTCCTTCTGTGGACTGCGTCATTAATTATGACCTTCCAGATAATCCAGAGAATTATGTACATCGATGCGGCCGAACTGGAAGAGGAAAAAATAGGGGGCAAGCATTATCATTTTGCAGTGAATCAGAGAAAGAATTATTAACTGCGATTGAAGAGTACACGGGAGATACAATTGATCGATACGACCTATCGCAGGGTGAGTACCACGAAATTTTGAATGATTCAGATGATGGAAGCTATAATTGGAAGAAGTTAATCGATGAGGAGAATAAATTCAAGGGCACCGATACTGAGTGGTAGTATTAAAAAAGGCGAGAATATTTAAATTCTCGCCTTTTTGCTTTAGTTGTAACAACTATTTATTCCTTAATAACTTTTGTTTTGTATACTTTATCTTTTGTTGTGATTGTAATGATGTAAACTCCTCGCGCTTGACTGCTCAAGTCTAAATCAAATCGATTTCCACCTTTTTTTGCCTCGATTGGTGTATTCACAATGGTTGATCCATTGTAGGAAGTGACACTCAAATGTGCCTCTCCTTTTGAATAGGAATTATAGATGACCTCAGTAATTCCTGTCGTTGGATTCGGGAATACAGAAAGCATATCATAGGCATTGTCTAGAATGTTTACTGCACGAACTTCAGAATATTTGGAAGAACCATCCCCGTCGAATTGATTCAATCTGTAATAGTTCACACCTAAGTTTGGCTGCTCATCAACGGTAATATAATTTGTTTCTGTTGTACTGTTTTTAACAGCCTCAACGCGTCCAATCACTTTAAAGTTCACACCATCAGTAGATTTTTCAACATTGAAATAATCACTATTGTATTCCGTTGCCGTTGTCCAGTAGACATCTACAAGGTCTAAATCTGGCTGGTAAACCGCGTTGAAATCCGTTAACTCAATTGGTAAAATGGTACAATCCAACGAAGCTGATCCTCCAAAAGATAGGGTGTAACCTGTTCCTCCGCTTGGACTCCATTTATCCACCACTAGAATATATGATTCACCTGCTATTACATTTAGTCGGCTTACAAAGCCATCTCCTGTTACGCTTTCTGATGTTCCAGTTCCTGGAGGCATTGCGCCAGTAACTCCTACAGTACCTGCGTCAGAGCATCTAATTGGTGGACCCAACGCGCCACATGTTACGTTTGGTCCATGAATAGCGAAATCATAGTCATCGGTAGCAACAGCGGGTGTAATAGTTACGTCTAGGGTCCCACTCGTTTGTGCAGTAAAAGTGTACCAGTTGGTGTGGTTTTCACCACCCGCTGGACAGGTGGCACCTGTACAACCTTCAGAAACGATTCCTGGTCCAGTAGCGTTGGTGCTAACCGGCGCAGATGAACAAAGTGGTGTCATAGTGACACAATCGTTATTGTCAGTGCCATTTGGACCTCCAGCACATGGCACACATTGCATTGTGGCACTCCATCCAGGTCGTGTTACGCTACCATCAGATCTAAAGCGAAACGTCAAACATCCACTTGCATCCGTTGATGTGTAGGTAAATGGAACTGCAGGTGTTCCCATAATTCTTCCAAGTCCGTTTGCTGGTGGAGTAGTAAATACTGTGCTATTTTGAGTAGGTCCATTTCCTACGGTTAAATAATCGAATGTATTTTCAGTATCAAAGGAATTAAATGTCACACGCATACAATTTCCAGCGACACTAGGACAAAATACGCGGTAGATATTATTGATGTTATTAGAATAGTTACCACCAGCTCCACCATTGTCGGTATATGTAAAAGGACCGCAATCAGCAACTAAACACGAACCAACAAATTCGCCCTGAATACCTACGGTTGGATGTGTTGTACTTGGCGGAGGGCAAGCCACACAACTTATGGTTGCTGACCAACCAAAGCAAGTTCCACAAGTAAAACCATCAGTTGTAAATTGAACAGTAATGCAACCTGTAGATGAGGTAACGACACCAGGGCTATTCGTGCCAGTATATGTTCCAATTACTGGCGAACCAGTATTAGGACCATCATAAATGGTTAAAAAGTGCCAACCATTATCTATATTAATGGCACCGAAACTCAACCGCACACAATTACCTGCATTACTGCAAAAAGTAGTTGTTGTGGTTTGGGGGACACCATAATTTGCCCCAGCTCCACCCGTGTCGTAAAAAGTACCGGAGCATGTATTTATTGTGCCACCTGGATTATTGTACACTTGAGCCAATAATCCTATCGGTAGAGCTATCAGAAGTGCTAGTAGTGTTGTTTTCATAATCAGTGTTTTAATTGATTTGGCGAAGTTGAATTTCGTTTTCTCTGTGTTGCTTTTTGTACAGAATAAACACGCAACTCAATATTCAAAGTTTTGTCAAAAAAAAGAATATCTTCGGTTTCATGGCGAACAAATTCCAAGCGACTCAAATCGATTGAATTTAAGATGGAATTGTCAGTCGCGATTAGCGATTCATCCACTAACTCATAGTCAATTTTGTAACGTTCAATGTTCGACGGTGTATCGATAGGAGTTTGATGTCTATCTGTGATGTTCTGGCAGAACGAAATAGGTGCCACTGCTATCAGTATTAAAGCGACTAGTAAATGTTTTTTCATAACTCTGTAGTATTATGATTAGTACTGTTTTTTATTAATTGTCAAACAATCAATACTTAAATATAACACAAAATTACGACAAACTGTAGAATTCTGCTACTTCATAGACGAAAAGACAAGAAAAAAGTTGTTATTTTCTATTGTTTTTTTATAGAAGCAAATGAAAAATACTTTAGTTAATCGATTTAGCTGATAATTAGAAACTTAAATAATATTCACCTCTCTCTCAAGGGAAACGTTGAATTTCTTTTCAATATCAGCGATTATTTGCTCCGAAAGTGCTAAGAGATCACTTCCTTTGGTGTCATTATAGTTTACTAGAACGAGTGCTTGGTTTTTATGAACGCCGTATGTTGAAAAGGTTTTCCCCTTCCATCCAGCTTTTTCAATCAACCACCCAGCGGCCAATTTAACTTTATTGTTGCCAGCAGGATAATTTGGTACATTTTCATAGTTAGTTTGTATTTCTTCCAAGATCGAAGTATCTACAACAGGATTCTTAAAAAAACTCCCTGCATTACCAATTTCCTTTGGGTTCGGAAGCTTACTTGAACGAATGGCGATTACAGCATTACTGATATCTTTTATTGTGGGAGAAATAATCGAATTTTTCTTCAATTCCTCTTCAATGATACCATAACTTGAGTTGATCTGATGCTTTTTTGACAGACGAAATGTGACTGATACGATAATATACTGATCTTTCAATTCGCGCTTAAAAACACTTTCGCGATAACCAAAGCGGCAGTCAGCATGTGAGAACGTTTTTAGTTTTCCAGTTGCAATTTCGTAGGCTTCGAGTGAATCAAATACATCCTTAATTTCAACTCCATATGCACCAATATTTTGCATCGGGCTGGCACCTACACTTCCAGGAATAAGTGATAAATTCTCAATTCCACCAAAATTCATTTCAATGCACTTCAGTACAAACTCATGCCAGACCTCTCCAGCACCAGCCTTTACAAGCACCGAATCTGTATCTTCTTGTAGGATTTCAAATCCCTTTATTTCGTTGCGAATTACCAATCCGTTAAAATCTTTGGTGAATAAGATATTACTTCCACCTCCTAAAACCAGTAACCTATCATTTCCTCTCTGATCCAAGAGCTGATTCAATTCCTCCACGGAAGAAAAACGAGCAAATCGTCTTGCAATGGACTGAATACCAAAGGTGTTGTACTCTTTTAAAGGGATGTTATTCGAAATCATTGTTCAAAATTAGTCAATCTATGAAATGCTGCACAGATGTTTTCAAATAAACTTCAACGTTCGATTGTTGCTAATTTGATGAATGCACGTAAATTTGTGTCATGGAGCTAAAGAAAATATCACTTGAGGATGTGAATGCATTCAATAAAAATACAATGATTGCGCATCTAGGTATTGAAGTAACTGAAGTCGGAACAGATTTTATTACAGCACGAATGCCTGTCGATCACAGAACGCATCAACCGATGGGGTTGCTGCACGGTGGCGCAAGTGTGGCTCTGATAGAAAGTCTGGGTTCCATCGGATCTAGTTTGTTGGTGGATCTAAACATCGAACATCCAGTTGGATTGGAAGTTAACGCCAATCACATTAGTGCCGCTAGAACGGGATATGTTACGGCAACAGCGAAAATAGTGCACGCAGGAAAACGAACACATGTTTGGCAGTCTGAAGTTAGAACGGAAGGTTCCAATCGTCTTGTATGCACAGGTCGTTTAACGGTAATGATCGTAAAACGCTAGTCATTGCGTACCGTCCTTAAATATAGAATTCCGAAAAAAGACAAAGTAGAACGCACGGGTAATTTTATTCTTGTTAATTCTTTGGATAATGTTCACGGATTCGTTGTTTCATCCTTTGATAAACAGCAACAGTATATATTTGTGGATGGTGGGGTTGATTCAATAATCGACCAAAAGGCGGCGCCTATTTTTTCCATGGACAAATCGCAATATTGCGATATGGCTACCAAATTTTTAATCGCCCTAAGAAAGAACAATATTTCGAAAGCTATATTTTCTCGTGTTAAGACCGTACACGAAGCTGTTGAACCTACCAATTTGTTTGACAATCTATGTGCGGCTTATCCAAATGCATTTGTCTACTTAATTTCTTCTCCATTATTTGGGACATGGGTCGGAGCTACACCAGAAATTTTGTTGAATGCTGAGAATAATGCAGCCTCAACCGTGGCATTGGCGGGGACAATGAATGTCGATTCAACAATTCCTTGGGGAGAAAAGGAGAAACGAGAACAATTGTACGTAGAGCAGTTTATTGAAGATAAACTGAAATTATTAAAACTGCAATCATTCGTCAAGAGTGATGTCCATGAAGTGATTGCAGGACCTGTGAAGCATTTATGTACTTCTTTTGAGTTTGAATTGAACAATTGTTCAGTTGCGCAGGTGGTAAACGAACTTCATCCTACACCAGCTGTTAGTGGACTTCCTCAAGAAATGGCGTTGGAATTGATTCAGCAGTTTGAACCGCATCAACGTGAACTGTACGCAGGATTTATTGGTGTCATCGGTGCTGAAGCTTCAAATATCTACGTTAATCTACGCTGTGCTAAAATTGAAGAAAGGGAGCTTCATCTGTTTGTAGGTGGAGGATTTACTGCGGATTCTGACATAGAAAAAGAATGGATCGAAACGGAAATTAAGGCTGAAACGATACTCAACGTGCTACAAAAACGCTAGATTTGAAGCATGATTCAAACGACAAGTAAATCGGGGATAGTTGCCTTTGTGAATGAATGTGTCAAGGCGGGAATGCACCATGTGGTATGCTCTCCTGGATCTAGAAACGCACCGTTGGTCATTGCTTTCGACGCACATCCAGAAGTTGAAACATTTGTTATTCACGATGAGCGATCTGCCGCTTTTTACGCGATGGGGATGGCGCAAGCACTCAATGCTCCGGTCGGAGTAACATGTACTTCAGGTTCTGCCATGTTGAATTATTATCCAGCTGTTGCTGAAGCATACTATCAATGTATTCCATTGGTCGTTATTTCCGCCGATCGACCTGAAGAATGGGTAGATCATGGCGATGGACAAACCATTGTACAAAAAGGAGTTTATCAGAATCACATTCGATTTGAAACAACTATCAATGAGGATTTAAAGGATGAAACTGAACTAAAAACATCTGTTCAAAAGGCATTTTCACTAGGAAAGGGCAATTGGAAAGGCCCAATTCATTTCAATGTCCCGCTAAGCGAACCTCTGTATCAAACAGTATCGGTTGAGTATACACCAGGTCCAGTGGAAGTGAAAAATGAAGTTCAGGATCAATTGAGTGCAGAAGACTTGAAGATGGTGCAACAACTGTGGTCAAGTGATTCAAAGAAACTGATTCTCTGTGGGCAACATATCAAGGATAGCGCATTGCAATTGGCATTGATTGAGCTGGCCAATAATCCATCGGTCGCAATTTTAGTTGAAAACACATCGAATTTAGTCCATCCCAAATTTGTGCACTGTATTGACCGTACCTTGCAGACAATCAACAAAACCGAATTGGTCGATTTTCAGCCAGATGTATTGATAACTATTGGTGGTGCAGTTGTTTCAAAACGCATCAAGAAATTTTTACGAAACTCTGATATCAAAGTACACTGGAAGATAGGGTATGATTTCCCTCAAATGGACACTTACAGAGCACTAACGAATACTTTTCAAGTCAAATCGACTTATTTTGTGCAGCAACTACTCGAAGTAAATGGTTCATTGACAGATTGCACTTTTGGTTCTAAATGGAAGCAGCGAGATTTCATCGCGCAAGAGCGATTGGTAGATTTTATTGATACCTTGCCATATTCAGATCTTCGTGCTTTTGAAACAGTTTTGGATTACATTCCAGAAAACGCATCTTTGCACATGGGAAACAGCTCTGTGGTTCGCTATTGCCAGTTGTTTGATCCAATTTCCTCGATCCATTATTTTTCCAACCGGGGAACCAGTGGAATTGATGGTTGCACCAGTACGGCATGTGGCGTCGCTTTAATGTCGCCTGACAAATGCAACGTATTAATCACGGGCGATGTTTCATTTTTTTACGACAGCAATGCGTTGTGGAGTAATCACCTCCCTTCCAATCTGAGAATCATCATTATTAACAACGGTGGTGGCGGAATTTTTAAAATAATTGAAGGACCAGCATCGACTGAGCAACTTGAGAAATATTTTGAAGCCAAGCATACTTTTTCTGCCGAATATTTGTGCAAGACATTTGGCGTGGAATATACTAAGGCTGAATCAGTTGAGGCAATTGAGAACGAGATGGAGCAATTCTTTCATTTCTCAGTAGCAAGTCGCCCGAAACTACTCGAAATTTTCACGCCTTCAGAGGTAAATCATCGTGTGCTTCAAAAATTCTTTGATCGACTCACAAATTCTTGATTTCTTGTGTACATTTGACAAATATTCTACATTCATTTAATTAAACTTTATGGAATTTTTTGAGGCATTATTTACGTGGGTTGGGTTTACCTACTTCTTGATTTTGGCTGCGCTGGAAATCGTTCTGGGAATTGATAATATCATTTTCATTTCGATTGTCACGGACAAATTGCCAAAGGTTGAGCAGCGTAAAGCAAGAAACCTTGGTTTGGGACTAGCGTTGGCGGTGAGGCTCGTGCTGCTGGCTTTTGTGGCTTGGATCATGAAAATGACAACTGCCTTTTTTCCGGACACAGAAATTGAAATGCTCAAGGATTTCTCATTACAAAGTTTAGTGCTTTTACTAGGTGGATTGTTTTTGATTTATAAGAGCACTATTGAAATGCACAATGTCATCCGAGGTCATGAAATCGAAACCGGTCCAAAAAAGAACAAATTAAGAGCGATTATCATGCAGATTATTTTAATTGATATTGTGTTTAGCTTTGATTCGATTATCACTGCTATCGGTATGACCAATAATCTGCAAAAGGAGACGGGACACGACCCATTGATTATCATTTATGCTGCCGTTATTATCTCTATGATAGTAATGATGCTTTTTGCAAAACCAATTAGTGATTTTATCAATAATCGACCAACGATTAAGATGATTGCGCTTGGGTTTTTGGTCACAATTGGGGTAATCTTGGTGGCAGAAGCCTTTGGTCAACACATTCCTAAGGGATATATCTATTTTGCGATGGCGTACTCTTTGTTGGTGGAATTTTTGAATATACGCATGCGAAAAAACAGAAATGAAAAGGAAGTATAAATGACAGAATCCGAAGCGAGACTGTATTTACCTTTTTCTGACGAAGATGATTTAGATGAAATCTTTGAAGAAAAATTGTTTGAACAAAAGCAGTTTTTCTTACCGCGGATGCCAGTTTCAAAAGTTATTTCCTCCCGACTCGATAAAATGCAAAAGATCGAAGATGCGTTTCGTTATTTCGGTGGAGAAGTTGAACCATTTCATCCGAATGAAATTCAGCTTCAGCCGTATGCCTCCGAGAACATCAAGGAAGTTTTTTCTCTGCATGAATTGAATAAGAATACCATTAAGCTGCAGTTAAACAGGGCGCTAAGTGTTGAAGAAATGCGTTTTTTCTTGAAGCAATGGATTGAAATCACAATGACTTATGCCAAAAAATGGAAACTGAATGTCATTAGTCCTGATGCAGGTGTAAAGGTTTCAAACGAACCAGATGCGATGTTTTTGTTGGATGAAATCACTAAGTTTGAGCAGTTAGGATTCAGTACTTTTGATGATTTACAACATTTGTTAACGGATAGTCCACTAATGCTTGAAGCAAATCGATTATCTTTGTGGCTCAAATTGGAAAACGATGTCTGAAGATCTGTATGCAAAACTTCGCGAGCAATTGGAATTACTTGAATGGCCGAATGTATACTTATTCAAGTTTATTGCGCCTAATGAGTCCGAGAAAATAGCAATCTTGACAGCTTTATTTGATGACGGCACTGACTTGCATTATCAACCTTCAAAAACTGGAAAGTATATGAGCGTGAGCGTGAAGGAGATGATGATGGACGTAGATTCAATCATTGATAAATATAAAAGAGCGGCAAAAGTCGACGGCGTAATAACTTTGTAATTATGATATTGGTAGGATTTTCTTGGATTGATGTAATAATGGGAATGCTGTGGGTGTCCATTGTCGTTCTTGTTTTAGTTATTGCTTACAAAAAGTTATTGGTGCGCTTGAGTAAAGGTGATTTCAAAAAGGAAGATTACTGCGCGCTGGAAAGTTTGGAAATGGATCCCGTTACTGGTGAGTTGCCATTTTATTTCACCTCTGAAAAGGAAAAGTCTGTCACCTTGTTTTTGCAGGATGAAAACATGAACGATTTGATGGATATCGCTACGCTAGATTGTAAAATTGGAGGGAATATCGTAAGGTTCGATTCATCGGTATTGAAGAACGGAACTTACTTCTATTGTTTAAGGACGGATAATCAGAAAATCTGCAAGAAAATGCGTGTATTTCATCCAGCATGACAAATTGACGCTAAATTAAGTCTGGCAAAATTATTGACTTTAGGAGATTAACATTAAATTTAAGACCTTTCGAGGTAGTTAACACAAATAAAAATAAGAATTATGGCATTAGAAATAACAGATGCGAATTTTGAGGAGCTAGTAATGAACGCTGATAAGCCTGTACTAGTTGATTTTTGGGCAGAATGGTGTGGTCCATGTAGAATGATTGGTCCAATTATCGAAGAAATGTCGGCTGAATACGATGGAAAAGCGATTATTGGCAAAGTCAATGTTGACCAAAACCCAGGAGTTTCAGCAAAATTCGGCGTGAGAAATATTCCAACAATTTTATTTATAAAAGGTGGAGAAATTGCAGATAAATCAGTTGGAGCAGTGCCAAAGGCACAATTGACTTCAAAGTTAGACGCAATTCTATAAATTGAAATTCAATTAAATTGTCAAGGCCCTTCTAAATTTTAGAGGGGCTTTTTGGTTTTAGTACTATCTTCGCCAAAAATAGTTGCAACATATGAGTACGTTCATTAAACGATTAAAATTTTATGGAATTGGTTTTGGGATAGGATTGATTTTTGTCTTTTTCTTTTTTCAGAATAGAGGTTGTTCGTGGCTTCCTTCCAACCGTGTAAAAAACGCAATTCTAGATCGACTGATTGTCGTATCTGACAGTACCAACGCAGTTTTGAAGGCAAAGAAAATAACGATGGATGACATTGTCAATGCATTGAACGACGGAGAAGTGTACTTCAATGAAAGTGATAAAGACAACGCCTCTAAAATATACATTATTGAGAAAGATGACATAAAGTACGCCTTCACTTTGCCGTACGAAAGTTTTATTTCCGAAGTACAGATCAGAGAAAAGAACGCTGTGATTAGCGGAACAACCAAAGGAGAGGGAACGATAATTCACTATCCAATGGACGACAATCTTGTTTTTCCAGACACCACGGACTTGGTCACTTGTCAGCAGGAGAAACTTGGATTGATCGAGCCAAAAAAAATATTGAAATTGATTAAATCCACTGGTAAAATTGACTTTGAAAGAACACATCTTGACGTCAAGCCAAAACCTGAGCATTACATTCATTTCACAAAGAACGGTGATGTAATAGGAGCAAAAATGATTTGGTATAAGAACAAACTCAACGTCATATCATTCTATTCTCCGAATATAGAGAACTGCTCTGAGGATTAGTAGGGATGCAAATAAATAGAATTATTACCCGTTTGATGTTAATAAAAGAAAGGGTACATGGTGTCAATACAGGTTTGTTTTTATATTTTTGAGTTATGAATTAAGCCATGACCTAAAACGTCACCATCATGAATGATTATTTTAAATGGCGAATGCATATGACCATTAAAAGTCAATTGCGTATGCAATCATGACTACAATTTAAAAACAAATTAGACTAGGAATAAATTACAGACATATGAAATTTTTTGCTGAGCAGATTGCGACAATGTTAAATGGAAAAGTGGAAGGGAACCCTTCTGCCGAAGTTCATTCTCTAGCAAAAATTGAAGAGGGCTTTGTAGGAGCGTTGTCTTTTTTATCAAATCCGAAATACGAAGAATACATTTATACGACGCAATCAAGTGTATGTATCGTGAACAATACCTTTGCTGCATCGAAGGAATTGCCCAGCAGTTTAACGCTCATTCGTGTAGAGGATGCGTATTCGTGCTTTGCAAAGTTGTTGGATGTGTATGATTCAATGACAAAGGAAGAGCCTCGGATAGAACAACCATCATTTATTCATGATTCTTCCAAGTTAGGTGAGGATGTCTATATTGGCGCCTTTGCCTACATCGCAGAGGATGTGGAAATCGGAAGCAAAGTAGCTATTTATCCCAACGTTACAATAGGGAAGGGAGTGAAGATTGGAGAAGGTACAACAGTGTATCCAGGAGCAACGATTTACAGAGATTGTATCATCGGTAAAAATTGTGTCATTCATTCTGGTGCAGTCATCGGAGCCGACGGATTTGGTTTTGCCCCAGATGAAAAAGGAGAATTTCAAAAGATTCCACAAATCGGCAATGTAATCCTTGAGGACAATGTGGATATTGGAGCGAACTCAACAATTGACAGAGCAACCATGGGAAGTACGATCATTCGAAAAGGTGCGAAAATTGACAACCTGGTTCAAATTGCACACAATGTGGAGGTGGGATCAAACTCTGCCATGGCGGCGCAAGTTGGAATTGCAGGTTCTACCAAAATTGGAAAGAATGTCATGCTTGGTGGACAAGTAGGACTCGCTGGTCATATGAAAGTAGGTGATCGCGTGATGATTGCCGCTCAATCAGGTGCTGCTGGCGATATAAAGGACGATACTAAATTAATGGGTTCTCCAGCTTTTGATAGTGAAGAGTATAAAAAATCCTACCTCGGTTTTAGAAGATTACCTCGAATTTTGACTAGATTGCAGGATTTAGAGGATAAAATTAAAGACTTAACAAAATAGATAGAATGGCTGAAAAGCAAAGAACCTTAAAGGAAGCTGTGAAGCTTTCAGGAGTTGGATTACATACTGGAGAATTGGTAAATGTGGAAATTCTACCTGCACCTGATAACCACGGATACAAATTTCAACGGATAGATATTGAAGGTGAACCAACGATAAATGCTGATTGTGATTTAGTCGTTGCGACTGATAGAGGTACAACTCTAGAGCAAAACGGCGCACGTGTGTATACCACAGAACATATTTTAGCCGCATTGTACGGTTGTCAAGTCGATAACGCATTGATTCGTTTGGATGGACCTGAAGTACCTATCATGGACGGAAGTTCATTGCTTTTTGTCAATGCAATCGAAAAAGCGGGTTACCAAGATCAAACAGCAGAGCGTGAATATCTTGAATTAGATGAAAACATTGCTTGGGAAGATATTGAAAGAGGAATTGAATTTTTAGCTGTTCCTGATGTACACTACCGAATTACAGTGATGGTAGATTATAAATCACCAGTGCTGGGAACGCAACATGCCTCCATGTATAACATCGGTGAGTTCAAGGGTGAAATTGCAAAGTGCAGAACATTTGTGTTCTTGCGTGAATTGGAGTTTCTTGCAAAAAATAATTTAATCAAAGGTGGAGACTTGGATAACGCCATTGTTCTTGTAGAGCGCGAAGATGTTGGTAAAGAGGAGCTGGACCGTCTGGCGAAATTACTCGGAAAGGAGCACTTGGAGATTACGATCGATGGAATTGGAGTACTGAATAGCACCAAGTTGCAATATGAAAATGAACCAGCGCGACATAAACTATTAGATATTGTAGGCGATTTAGCGTTGATTGGAAAACCAATTAAAGCGCATATTTTGGGAGCTCGTCCAGGTCACTCTGGAAATGTACGTTTTGCGAAAGTGTTGAAGGAGTACATGAAAAATAAAAGCAAAGCGGCAAAGAAATTCGATTTAACAAAAGAACCGCTTTACAATATCAACGACATTGAAAAAATGTTGCCTCACCGTTTCCCATTTTTGATGGTCGACAAGATCATGGAGATCAAAGATGAATCGATCTTGGGTGTGAAAAACATCACAATGAACGAACCGATTTTTCAAGGACACTTTCCTGGAAATCCAGTTTTCCCAGGGGTTTTACAAATTGAAGCGATGGCACAAGTAGGTGGGATTTTCGCACTGAGCAAAGTGGATGAGCCTCATTTGTATTCAACCTATTTCATGAAAATTGACAATGTTAAGTTCAAGCAAAAAGTACTCCCTGGAGATACAATCGCGTTTGAATTGAAATTACTTTCACCCATCAGAAGAGGATTGGTGAACATGGGTGGAGCTGGATATGTAAATGGAAAAGTGGTGGTGGAAGCCGAAATGTTGGCGCAAGTAATTAAGGATAAAACTGAATGATAGGAAAATACACAAGCATATCTGAGAAAGCTCAAATTGGGGAAAACGTTCAAATCGATAACTTTTCGACCATTCACGAAGATGTAATTATTGGAGACAATACAATCATTCATTCGAACGTGGCAATTTACCCAGGAACTATTATCGGTAAGGGATGTGAAATCTTTCCTGGTGCAGTCATTGGTGTGAAGCCTCAAGATTTAAAGTTCGATGGTGAGAAAACAACGGTAGAAATTGGCGATAATACAGTAATTCGCGAGTGCGTAACTATTCACCGTGGGACTTCCGATCAATGGAAAACGACCGTTGGAAGTAATTGTCTACTAATGACATATGTGCATATCGCACACGATTGCCAAATTGGAGATGGTGTGATTTTGGCGAGCTATGTTGGTTTATCAGGACATACGGTGATTGATGATTATGCAATTCTTGAAGGAAAAGTAGGTACACAACAATTTGCACGTGTTGGAAAACATGCGTTCGTTGCTGGTGCTTCTTTGATTCGAAAAAATGTACCGCCATTTATTAAGGTGGCTAGAGAGCCATTGACGTTTGTTGGAGTGAACTCTATCGGTTTGAGAAGAAAAGGTTACAGCGATGATCAAATCAAAGAAATTGAAGATATTTACAGATTGCTTTTTGTGACGAATAATAGTGTCACTAAGGGGGTAGAGGAAATAATGAATACGATGCCAGATACACCAATTCGTAAGGAGATTCTGGAATTTATAGAAAGTTCAGAGCGAGGAATCGTAAAGCGAATGAACTAAGAAAATACAATGAAAAGAGGTGATTTAATCACAGTTTCAATCACAGATTACGCGTTTGGTGGCAAGGGAATAGCGAAGGTTGAAACTGAACATGGCGAATACGTCGTCTTTGTCGATAACACATTTCCCGGTCAGACAGTTGAAGCTCGAATTGCAAAGAAGAGAAAACGTTTTGCAGAAGCAAAATTGATAGAGATCATTGAGCGATCTCCCATCGAAGTTGTCACAGATTTTCAGGAAATTTCTGGCGGACCGTATATCTATGTTCCCATCGCTGAGCAAGAAAAAGTCAAGCAGGAATCTACACTTGAAGTATTCAGACGTATAGGTGGAATAAAAGCGCCAATGGATGTTTTTGATACGTTCATTTCTTCTCCCGAACATTACTATTATCGTAACAAAATGGAATACAGTTTTTCTTCCATTGAGCACGATATCAAAACAGGAGAAGAGCGAGACAATGCGTTTGCTTTAGGATTTAAGAGAAGAGGAACGTGGTGGAAAGTAGAGACGCTAGAACAGCCAAGTGGACTCTTTGACGAACAATGGGAAGGTTTATTGAATGAATTAAGATTGTTGTTTAAATCATCGGGACTTCCGGCGTGGCATCCACCTCAAAAAACGGGATTTTTCAGGCACATTGTTGTGCGGAAATCATTCGATCAGGATCAAATACTACTCAATTTAGTCACGTCTTCTGAAGATCTTGAAAAGTTCGATGCTTCTATTTTTGTCTCATTCCTAAAAGATAAATTAGGAAAAAGATTGGCTGGAATTCAACATACGGTCAATGACAATGTTGCTGATCGTTCTAAAATTGAAAACGGACAATGTACCTTACTGTATGGTGAACCTGTGGTGGTTGAAAAACTACTTGGATTGTCCTTCGAAATTTCCATGGAGAGCTTTTTTCAAACCAACCCTAAGTGTGCGGAATTGCTGTATCAAAAAGCGTTGGATTACGTGTTTGAGGAAGACTTGGAGGACAACGATGTAGTGATGGATTTGTTCTGTGGAACGGGTACAATTGGTCAGATTCTGGCATCCAAGAAAAATAATGTACGCATCATTGGTGTCGACATTGTTGAAGAAGCTATTGAAGATGCAAAACGAAATGCGCAACGCAATAACATCGAAGGAATCGAATTTTTTGCCGCGGATGTCGGAAAATTTTTGAAAGAGTATCCAGATTTTGCAGGCAAAATAAAAACCATCATTTTAGATCCACCCAGAGCTGGAATTGCACCGAAAACATTACAGAAAGTAATCGATCTTGGCGCGGAAAATATCGTTTATATTTCCTGTAATCCTTCCACCCAAGCGAGAGACACGAACAGTTTAATTCACGCAGGATATGCGCTGGAAAAATTATCTTTTGTTGATCAATTTCCTCATACAGGTCACATTGAATCCATTGCAAAGTATAAATTTGTAGGCAATGAAAGTTGAGTTAATTTCTATTGGTGATGAATTGTTAATCGGTCAAACGATTAATACCAATGCCTCGTGGCTAGGAGAGGAGTTGGCGTTGAGAGGAGCAAAAGTGACGCATTGTGCAGTAATAATGGACACGGAAACTGCAATCGTTAATGCATTGGACTTAGCAATTTCTAGAGCGGATGCAGTCATTATAACAGGTGGATTAGGTCCTACAAATGATGATATTACGAAGATTACGCTCACAAAGTATTTCAACACAGAATTAGAACTCAATCAGGAAGTATTGAAGCACGTTACATCATTCTTTCAAAGTAGAGGACGTGAAATGCTAGATGTCAATATTCAACAAGCTGCGTTACCCAAAAGCGCCCTAATTTTAAAAAATGATTTAGGAACGGCTCCTGGAATGTTGTTTGATTTTGAAGGCAAGACCATCATGAGCGTGCCAGGGGTGCCTTATGAAATGAAGCATGTAATGTCCACCAGTGGTTTTGATTATTTGATCAACAAATATCCAACCACGGATTTGTTTCATCGAACGATCCATTTTCAAGGAATTGGAGAATCTTTTATTGCAGATCGAATCAGCGATATTGAGTCAAGCCTTAGTCAAAATGAGGTGAAAATAGCGTATTTGCCGTCACCTGGTATTGTGCGACTTCGATTCACAAGTCAACCGAATAAGGAGAGGGAGACGATCATTGATCAAGCAATTGAAGAGGTGAAGCAGCGCCTTCCAAAGTATTATTTTGGAGAGCACAGCGGAGATTTGAGTCAAGTCGTAGGAAATGAATTGAGAAAGAGATCTGTATTTTTAGGAACCGTAGAAAGCTGTTCTGGTGGACAAATTGCCACTGAAATTGTGAGGGTTTCGGGTTCTTCAGATTATTTCAAAGGAAGTTTGGTTAGTTATTCCAACGAGTTAAAAGTCAACCTAGTCAAAGTCAGTGCCGAATCAATTAATGACTTCGGAGCAGTTAGTGAGGAAGTCGTTACTCAAATGGCGGTGAATGGTAGGACAATTTTAAACGTAGATTACTGCATCGCGACTTCTGGAGTGGCAGGTCCCACAGGTGGAACTTTGGATAAGCCTGTAGGAACAATTTGGATCTGCGTTGCTGGACCAAATGAAGTAATTACAAAGAAGTGTGCGTTTGGTGATGATAGAGCTAGAAACATCAAAATGACAGCGTTAACAGGATTGAATATGTTACGTCGAATGCTTCTTGAAATAAATAATTAAAAAAACTACAAAATCCTTGTAGGTTTAGGAAATAAATAGTTTCTTTGCACCCGCTTTTAATAGTCGGATTAAATATTATAGAGATGTCAAGAGTTTGTCAAATCACAGGAAAGTCGGTAATGGTAGGAAACAATGTTTCCCACTCTCAGCGTAAAACTAAACGTAAGTTTTACCCTAATTTAATTACCAAAAAATTCTTTATTCCTGAAGAGAATGAGTTTATCACGTTGAAGATTTCAACTTCTGCGTTGAGAACAATTAATAAGAAAGGGATTTCTGCATGTCTGAAAGAGGCACGTGAAAAAGGATATTTAAAATAATCGTTTTCTACCTTGATTCCGATAGCATAGGAAAGTAGTTTAAAAAGCAAAAGAAAATGGCAAAAAAAGGAAATAGAGTTCAGGTGATTTTGGAGTGCACAGAGCACAAAGAATCAGGAATGCCTGGAACTTCTCGTTACATTTCAACGAAGAACAGAAAAAATACTCCAGACAGATTGGAGATCAAGAAATTTAATCCAATTTTGAAGCGTTACACGGTTCATAAAGAAATAAAATAACTTTAGGAGATGGCAAAGAAAGTAGTTGCAACCTTACAAAAAGGTGGAGGAAAAGAGCATACGAAAGTGATTAAGATGGTGAAGTCTGACAAGACAGGAGCTTATTCTTTTAAGGAAGAGGTTGTGCACAATGATAAAGTAAAAGACTGGTTCGCTAAGAACTAAGAATTACTTTCATTAAAAAATTTATATGAGCTTCTGCCTGTGGTAGAAGCTTTTGTTGTTACTGAATATGGCATTATTTAATTTTTTCTCAAAAGACAAGAAGGAAAGTCTCGACAAAGGACTGGAAAAGACAAAGGAAAGTTTCTTTAATAAAATTGCACGTTCCGTTGTTGGTAAATCTAAGGTCGATGCTGATGTCTTGGATGATTTGGAAGAGACTCTTATTTCTTCTGATGTCGGCGTGGAAACAACGCTCAAAATCATTGAAAAAATTGAAGAGCGCGTTGCGCGAGACAAAGTATTGGGAGTTGAAGAACTCAACCGTGTTCTAAAGGAAGAAATAAGTGCGCTTCTCGAAGAAAACAATGCCATTAACAACGTTAATTTTGAGATTCCGAAACATGCCGATGGACCACACGTAATCATGGTTGTTGGCGTCAATGGCGTAGGAAAAACTACGACGATTGGAAAATTGGCTTATCAATTTAAAGCGGCTGGAAAGAAAGTGGTATTAGGGGCTTCAGATACATTTCGAGCGGCTGCCGTCGATCAATTGATTATATGGGCGGATAGAGTTGGTGTGCCGATTGTTCAACAAGGAATGGGCGCTGACCCTGCATCAGTCGCGTTTGACGCACTTCAATCGGCGAAAGCTCAAAACGCGGATGTCGTAATTATTGATACTGCTGGACGATTGCACAATAAGGTCAATCTTATGAATGAATTGAGCAAAGTGAAACGCGTTATGGACAAGGTTATTCCAAGCGCTCCGCATGAAGTGTTACTCGTATTGGACGGTTCTACAGGTCAAAATGCATACGAACAAGCCAAACAATTTGCGTTGGCTACATCCATCAATGCTTTGGCGATTACCAAACTGGATGGGACTGCCAAAGGTGGTGTTGTAATCGGGATTTCTGATCAGATGAAAATTCCAGTGAAATATATTGGAGTAGGAGAAGGTATGGAAGACCTGCAACCCTTCAATAAAGATGAGTTCGTCGATTCGCTTTTCTCATAATTCAGAAACACTTGCTTTTACCATAGTTTTTTTTTAACTTGGCTTTGCTAAACTGTTAATACTAAAAACTATGAAAAGATCAATCCAATTGATCAGTGGGATGTTGTTGTCCTGCTTTTTTCTTTCATTAAGCTCACCATTATTTTCACAGCAAGAAGTTATTAGATGTCACACGACACACATGGATTCGCTGCGTCACGCTAAAAACCCTGATTTACAATCCAATGAAGAGTTTGAACGCTGGATGGCCAAGGAAGTGGAAGCTTGGAAAAGTAGTGTCAAGCCCAAAATTATAATTAACGGTGTTTATCAAATCCCAGTAGTATTCCATGTAGTACATAGGGGTACAGAGGGTATTGGAACTGGACGTAATATATCTCAAGCAACAGTTCAGTCTCAAGTCGATGTATTGAATGAGGATTTTCGAAAAATTTTTGGTACCAATGGTGATAATTCACATCCCGATGGAGCGGATACACAAATTGAATTTTGTTTAGCAAAAAGAAGACCAGACGGTTCTGCCTTCGCAGAAGATGGAATTAATCGTATTAATGGAAATGCCCAAGGATGGGGCAACGGTCCATTTAATACGGGCTTTATTGATGGAACGATTAAACCATTTACCAATGCACAGGGATATGATCCTGGCGTGTACATGAATATGTGGATTTGCGATATCTCAGGTGGAATTTTGGGATATGCACAATTTCCAACAACAGTATTAGGTGGAATGGGATGTGGAGCCCAAAGTCAAACGACTGATGGTGTTGTAATGCTATACAACAGTATAGGTAAGAGCTCTGTAACAGGATTCCCTGGGCCGTACAATGAAGGTAGAACTGCCACGCATGAAATAGGTCACTGGTTAGGTTTAAGACATATTTGGGGAGATGGTGGATGTGGTGTTGATGACTTCTGTTCAGACACGCCGGTTTCTGATAATCCTAATTTTGGTTGTCCCGGAGGACATGTTTCCTGTGGAACGGCAGATATGATTGAAAATTACATGGATTATACGGATGATTTATGTATGAATATTTTTACGTATGATCAAAAAATGAGGATGCGAATTGTGCTTGAAAATAGTCCCATTCGCGCCTCCCTTATTACTTCCGATGCATGTATACCTCCAGCAGTGAGCGATGCATCCATCATCAACATTACGAGTCCAGCTGGAGATAATTGCCCAGGCTCAATCACACCAACGGTAACTTTACGCAACAGAGGTTCATCAAATTTGACGTCCGCTACCATTGAATACACAATTGATAATGGTACACCAACTGCTTTCAACTGGACAGGTAGCATCACCCCAGGAAACCAGGCGAATGTGAACTTACCAGCATTTACTTCAACGCTAGGTACACATACATTGAGAGCTTATTCAATTTTACCTAATGGCGTTACAGATCCAGATCCGACATATGATACAACGACCATTCAATTTGTTGTTTCTAATGGTATAATGCCAGACTATGCGCAAGATTTTGATGGTGGAGTATTTCCCCCTGATTTGAGATGGTCAGTGGATAATCCGAATGGAGATTGTTACGAATGGATTGGTGGAACAGGAGTGTCTAGCACTGGCGCTGCCAACAATGCAAGCGCTATGATGCCGAACTACCAGAATAGTACAAATCAAAGTGAATATTTGTACACACCAATATTTATACTTCCTTGTAACGCATCAGTAGCAGAACTTGTATTTGATCTTGCATATAGACAAAGGGTTACTACTGTCGATGACCGATTAAGAATAGAAATGTCATTGGATTGTGGTAATTCATGGTCAGGAACACCAATTTATGATAAAAGCGGAGATGTTGGAGCGAATCCATTAGCGACCACGCCTGCGGTAAATGCATATTATATTCCAACAGCAGCGGGACAGTGGAGAAATGAGGTGGTTAACTTAATGCCATTTGTGACTGGAACTTCTCAAAATGTTCAGTTTAGATTTAGAGCTACGAACGTTGGAAATGGTGGTAATATATATGTGGACAACGTTGAATTTAATGCTATCACACCGGGTGAAATCAATATTACCATTGGCGGAAATGATGTGCTCGATGGAGGTGCGTACAACTATGGAACTGTCGCAATGGGATCAACGACCACAGCTGTATTTACCATTGAAAACACAGGAACATCTAATTTAATTTTGACACCACCAATCTCTGTGACCGGGGATCCAGAGTTTTCACTGAATGCCACTTTTGGGACAACGACTGTTCCTCCAGGTGGAACAACAACATTTAGTATTGATTTTGATCCTGCAACTGCTGGAGCTTTTACAGGAAATGTCTCGTTCGCAACAAATGATTGTGATGAAGGAGTTTATAATTTTCAATTAAACGGTCAAACGAATACATCACCTCCAACAGCAGGATTTAATGCAAATCCTACTACAATTTGTGAGGGATCTACGGTGACATACACGGATGCTTCGAGTGGAGCGGCAACGTGGGACTGGACATTCCCTGGCGGTACACCTGCTACCGCTTCTGGTGTTGGTCCGCATGTCGTGACGTATGCCACTGCTGGCACCTTTGATGCAGAACTTGATGTTACCAATCTTTTTGGATCTGATAATGACACACAAACAGGGCTTATTACTGTTATTTCTACTGGAGGTACAGCTAGTTTGCCAATTAATGAGGGCTTTGTAAACCCCGCTTTCCCACCAGCCGGTTGGACGGTGGTCAATGGTGGAACCGCGCAAACATGGGTGAGAAGTGGAACACAAGGAACAGCACCTACTGCCGGTAATTCAGCGGTAATAGATAACTTTAATGCACCTAATCCTACGGGGTCTCAAGATGATTTGGTGCTTCCAGCAGCAGATTTTACTGGATTTTCATCAGCGCAACTACAGTTTGATGTGGCCTATGCGCGTTATGACGGAGTATACTTCGATCGTTTAGATGTGTTGGTTTCAGATGATTGTGGTCAAACTTATACAACCGTCTTTTCGAAAGCAGGTACGGTTCTCGCTACTGATCCAGATCAAACTGGAGGGTATACGAATCCAGCCACTTGGAGACCTGAAACAATTGACTTGTCCGCATTTGTGGGATCTCCGAAAGTGGATGTTGTGTTTCGTTGTATTTCAGGTTATGGACAGTTTCTCTACATCGACAATATTAATTTAACTGGGGTTCTATCGTTATCTTCAGCTGATTTTACTGCAGCACCTGACCCTGCTTGTGTGAACGAGACGGTAACTTTTACAGATGCATCCATTGGAGCTACGTCATGGGATTGGGATTTTGGAGCTGGAGCAACACCAGCAACAGCAACAGGAGTAGGACCACATGACGTTACATATGCGACTTCCGGTGTGAAAAATGTTTCATTAGATATAAATAGTGGAGCTGATGTTTCAAACCAAACGGTAACAATTAATCCATTAGAAGACGCTTCCTTTAATTACGCATCGACAAGTTATTGTGCCAATGATGCTGATCCGACCCCAACCATTACTGGTGTTGGTGGTGGAGCTTTTTCAAGCATTCCAGGTGGACTTTCAATCAACCCTAGTACTGGAGTAGTTGATCTTTCAGCAAGTACAAGTGGAGCATATACGATCACATATACTACACCAGGGACATGTTCTAATTCCTCAAATGTTTCATTTACGGTGAATCCAACACCGGCAACGCCAATAATTACACCAAGTGGATCTACAACGTTCTGTGCTGGAGGCTCAGTTGATTTGACATCTTCACAAGCGAGCGGCAATCTATGGTCGACTGGTGAAACAACACAAATGATTTCAGTAACTACTTCAGGAAGTTACTCAGTGACCTTCACGGATGGCAACGGATGTTCGGCGACATCGGCGACAACAAATGTCACGGTTAACCCAACACCTGCAACGCCAACGATTACACCAAGTGGATCAACAACGTTTTGCGATGGTGGATCAGTTGATTTGACATCATCACAAGCGAGTGGAAACTTATGGTCAACGGGTGAAACCACGCAAATGATTTCAGTAACTACTTCAGGAAGTTACTCAGTGACCTTTACTGATGGAAACGGATGTTCAGCGACATCAGCAACAACGAATGTCACTGTTAATCCAACACCTGCAACGCCAACGATTACACCAAGTGGGTCAACAACGATTTGTGATGGTGGATCTGTTGATTTGACTTCATCACAAGCAAGTGGAAACTTATGGTCAACAGGTGAAACAACTCAAATGATTTCTGTAACGACTTCAGGAA
>CALEIK010000037.1 GCA_937876195.1 uncultured Flavobacteriales bacterium | reverse complement strand
ATTACGAATTATCCAACCATTTAGGCAATGTATTGACAGTGATTAACGATGAAATTACCCCATTAAGTTCTGGCGGTTCTATTGTAGACGGCTATCGCGTGGGAATTGTGCGAACTACGGATTACAGCCCGTTCGGGGTGGAGTTGGATGGTAGAGGTTATAACCCCTCAGCGGTTTGTACTGATTCTATAGAAGTTACTGATAGTTCTAGGGTTTATCTAATTAATAACGAGTTTACTAGTGGTACAGATGGCTGGTCTTTGTTTTTAGGTACAGCTTCAGCGTCTGGAGATAGCCTTTTACTAGTGCATACTCCAACTAGTACATCTTACTCTAGATCTCCAGGTAGTTTTGGTACTGATGGTGTAACTGTTTATTATGAAATGGATATAGATTATGGTAATTGTGGAGGAAACTTAGATTCAATGTTATTAAATATAACTATAGCAGGTGGCTCAACAAATAGGACGATAACATCCTCAGGCTTATATACGGGAAGCTTTGTTACAAACTGTCCTATGTTCTGTTTTAGTGGTTTAGGTTTAACTCTTCATGGAAGTACGGGCTGCACAGCTTATATGAAAAGTTTTAAACTCTACTATTATCAAGAGGATACTACTTACATGGTTTGTAATGGTGGAGGTTCATCGCTAGCAAATAATGGTGATTACCGTTACGGCTTCCAAGGGCAAGAGAGCGATGACGAGGTGAAGGGAGAAGGAAACTCTGTGAATTATAAGTACCGTATGCATGACCCTCGTATTGGTAGATTCTTTGCGGTGGACCCATTGACGAAAGAATATCCACACTATACTCCTTATAGCTTTAGTGGAAATGAGGTAATTGCAAAAATTGAGTTAGAAGGATTGGAACCATCTGATGTTAAATTAGGAGAAGCCAAAAAAGGAGAGACTTATCAAGGTTCTAACAAGCAAAATGGAGCAAATCCCAATTTGATATACAACTGGAAATTGAACGTTTCATCTTTCGAGCAAAGTGACGGTACAAAAACTGAAACTCGCAGTTGGGAAATGGGGAGCCAGTATACTGGACCTACAAAAGATGAAGCAGCAAATTTAGCTAATGCTGTTTATAATGTATCTAATGGCACTGCACAAAATGGAAAGGAGGCACCAAATACTCAATACAAATTAATATCAGGGGTTAATGCTTTAGGTTTCTCAGCAGGTCTTTATGAACGAGACATTGACGGTGTTAAATTCAATGCTATGGCTTTTGCAGGTACAGACGATGGATATGATGCTGCAACCGATGTCAGTCAAGCTTTTAATTTACCTGACTATCAATTTGCTTTTGCTGCGAGGTTTGGAGACTTGGCAAAAGGTAAGAAAAATTTCACTTTTATTGGGCATTCTTTAGGTGGAGGACTGGCAGCACTTGCTTCTTCACGAAGCAATCAACCAGCTATAACATTTAATGCCGCTGGGCTTTCAACAGGAACTAAATTACAATATAAAGCGTTTAACTTTAAAAAGGTTGATGCATATATTATTCGTGGTGAAATTCTGAATACAACATTAATTCCTTTAGGTCAAGGAGCAAATGGTACTCGTCATTTCCAAAACGGCAATGGAAGTAAAATATCAAAACATGGTATAAACAATTTTTTATAAATTAAATGGAATGCAAAGTATAATTAAAAGTTTAATGATAGCAATATTATTCATTGCACTCTCAGGTTGTGAACTCATGGGTGATTGCACTAAAATAAACATACCGAAAAATGAAAAACAATGGTTTTTCGAGTATAAAAAACCGAGAGAAATTATTCTGAAAAGTGACTTAGGAAAATTTGACACACTCGAATTAGTGGATATAGCAAGCAACTTTACACCATGTAATAAATTTGAAACAGGTAAATTTCAGTATGAGGAATGCGTAATTCAATTATATTCAGATTTAATGAAAGAGAAAATATTTTTTAGCTACTACAGTAGTAAAAGAAATGTCAAGAAAGGATATGTAGGCTTCGATAATGCCAGAATTGATTTTTATGACAATGACATTAATACACGTGCCACAAAACGCTATTGTAAGTATAAAAATGATTCTTTAATTGGTCACGTTTTGAATTATTACAATGCTGATTCCAACGATGTCGCAATAGCTTTTTGGAGTATGGAGTTAGGGATTATTGAGTATGAAACTGGAGCAGGTGAGAAATTTGAATTGGTGGATATAAAGTAGGGACATTCGGTAGCTATCCAATTTGCACTTTTCCGAGTTTATGAAACTTAAAAGAAAATCGAAAGGCTGTCAGATTGTTGGTAGTCTTTCTATTTTGGAGCCATCATTTTCGGTCTTCAAAACAATTCTCAATTAAAAAGTAGAATATACCCATTCAACGACGTCGCAATGAGTAACCAAATAAAATAAGGAAGCACGAACAGTGTCTTTAACTTCAGTTCTTTCCAGTAGTTAACGAGAAAGTAACCTATGAGAAATGTGAGTACGCAGATGATGATAAATCCACCTAAAATGGCTTGAGAGTTGAAAAATACTGGATTCCATGCTACGTTCAAAATCCATTGCGCGCTAAACAACAAGATCAATTTCACCCTGTGTTCTGTATCTCTCCATGCATACGCCATGAATACAGTAAACAACAACATAATTACCGTCCAAGCTGCACCAAATACCCATCCTGGAGGCGTCCAAGGGGCTTTTTCTAACAATTGATACCAATCAGATGCGACTCCGCCACTGGTCCAAAAACCACCAATCGCAAGTGCTCCGAAGTTGATCAATAAAAATGTAATGAGACTTTTGTTCATGGGAGTACGTTTCTTGTAATGTAGTGAAAAATACGCGTTTGAAAGAATATTCTGGGGTATTCTCTACCTTTTCTTTTTATTTCCTTTCCTACGTTCCTCCAACCACTTCGGCATCGGTTTATCCGAACTACCTTGCTGAGGTTTCGCACCAATCAATTGTTCCGCCAAATCCATTCGATTCGCCTGTTTGAGAGTACGTCGGATGTAATCGTGATTTTCTCGCTTGTACCAGAAAAAGAAACGGCGTTGGTTCAGCTTTTCCTCTTTGTCCTTCACCGTTTTGTATGGCTTCAACGTGTATGGGTGAACTCCGCTGTAATAAATCACTGTTGCCACCGTCATAGGCGTAGGCGTAAAATCTTGTACCTGCTCCAATTGAAATCCCATTTCTTTTGTTTCCACAGCCAAATTTGCCATGTCCTCATTTTCGCACCCAGGGTGAGAAGAAATGAAGTAAGGAATCAATTGTTGTTTCAGTCCATGCTTCGCCGAAATCTGGTCGTATTTTTCCTTGAACTTGTGGAAATATTTGAACGAAGGTTTCCGCATGACTTTTAATGTAGCATCCGAAGTGTGTTCTGGAGCCACTTTCAGCCTTCCACTGACGTGGCGCGTAATAACTTGTTCAATGTATTCTTCGTGATTACCGTCTTCGTTGTTTTGGTTGAAATCATCCACCAATAAGTCGTAACGAATTCCAGAACCGACAAATGCTTTTTTTACACCAGGATGCGCATCGACTTTTCGGTATAATTCCGTCATGGGTTTGTGCGAAGTATCTAGATTGCTACAAATCACAGGGTGAATACAGCTAGGACTTGAGCAGCGTTCACAAATCGCCTCGTCTTTCCCTTTCATGCGGTACATGTTCGCGGAGGGACCACCGAGATCAGAAATATATCCTTTAAATTCAGGGTGCGCAACGACCTCATCGACTTCCGCCATGATCGATTTTTCACTACGTGAAGCAATGAATTTTCCTTGATGCGCTGAAATCGTACAGAAACTACAACCACCAAAACATCCACGGTGCATATTGACGGAGAATTTAATCATATCGTAGGCTGGAATGGCACCACGCCTGTTGTATTTTGGATGAGGTAAACGTGTATACGGCAAATCAAACGATTGATCAATTTCGTTTTCCGTCATTGTTTTGTAAGGAGGATTAATCACCAAGCGTTTATCTCCCACATGCTGAATGATGCGGTTGGCGTTTAATTTATTCGATTCAACTTCAACAACTTTAAAATTCGCAGCGTATTTAATCTTGTCTTTCAAGCAATCTTCGTGACTGGACAACTCAACCGTCTCCCAGTTTTTATTCTTTGGCAATTCCTCCGAAGCATCTTGCAAAAATGCCAATTGTTTGATGGTGGTCAAATTGGAAAAAGGAACTCCCTTTTTGAGCAATTTAAGCATTTCGCGCAGCGGTTGGTCGCCCATGCCGTACACCAAAATGTCAGCTTTTGAATCCACTAAAATCGATGGAAACAATTTATCTGCCCAGTAATCGTAATGTGTGACACGACGCAGCGAAGCCTCAATACCACCGATTAATACTGGAACATCAGGATAAAGCTCCTTCAAAATTTTAGAATAGACCATTGTTGCGTAATCAGGACGAAATCCTGCTTCCCCACCAGGCGTATACGCGTCTGTGGAGCGCAATCGTTTGTTAGCGGTGTAGTGATTCACCATAGAATCCATGCAGCCTGCAGTTACACCAAAGAAGTACTTTGGTTTTCCAAATTTCTTGAAATCGCGTAAATCATCCTTCCAGTTCGGCTGAGCGACAATCGCCACAGTAAAACCTTCGTCTTCCATGATGCGCCCAATGACCGCTGTTCCGAACGCAGGGTGATCCACATAGGCGTCGCCAGAAATCAATACGACATCAATTTCCTTCCACCCTCTGTTTTCCACTTCTTTCATGGTCAGAGGAAGCCAATCTGTTATGGGACGTTGCTCCTGCATAGTGCAAAGTTACAGTAAAATGTGGTAGAAAGAGAATGTTGCTTGACAAAGACGATTTCTATCACTATATTGGTATATATTTACCGAATATGAAAAGGACATTGACGAGTTTGTTTATTGCAGCATTAGTATTGGTTTCATGCTCTGAAGAAAAGTCACGTCCCTTTTTCAAGAAGAAGGATAAATTTCAGCCGTTCATATTTAATATGCAGCACTATTTTTCTGACAATGAACAGAACCTCTCCTTCCCACTATGGTTCGATGATTCCATCATTAAAGAGCGCGGTATTGAGAAAATTGTACGCCGTGTTTTTATAGGTGAGTTTGAGGAGGAAAATGAAACGGCCTCGCCCAAAGAGATCAAGACGTACTGGTTCAATAAAGATGGTCAGTTGCTCACGATTCAGGTAGAACAGTTTTACGAAAACGTGCAGGTCTCCAATATTATTTTTGATTATTTGTCCCCTAAGGATGAACATGGTTTTTCTACGGTGCAAAGAAGAAGGGATAGAAATGTACCTATCGATGAGTTTGCCGAGGAGAGTTTTAGAATTTACGAGAAAGAGTCGTACAGCGACAAGTTTTTGGTATACGCGAATGATGTTTCGGGAGATTATTTGTTCTATTTGTTGAAAAAGAAGAATTGGGGTGTAGTTGCCGTAGATTCTATTTTAAGTCCGACACCAAAGGATATTATTGTCTTAGGAACAACGATGCGTCCTACCAAAGTATACCAAGTTGAAAATACGGTGAACGAATTGAATGTTGTGAAATATAATTACGACAGATCCTCACGACACATAGAATCAATTGTCTACAACGAATACCCTTTTCATAGAAATCGCACTATTTTGTATGATCAAAAAGGGGCGTGTTATGGTTTCATCGATTCTACCTTTACTGACGACAAGTTTTTAAAGCGAAATGTCTCTAAATTCGTAGTTGAATCATCCCTTCCAATCAGAATTAACCATGGTAAACAGCCTACGGATTCGTTGACAGGTATTTTTCAGTACGAGGAGTTTGACTATGAATTCTATGAAAAGAAGACGAAATAGCGATTAGTGAATTCCAATCACCCCTTCCGTTACGTTCACAACATGGTCTCCTATTTTTTCCAATGAGTTGTACAATTCGCTATATGCTGTAGCACTTTTAAAGTTGTATTCTCCTTTTTCAACGTTTTCAAAATGCTTTTTCCTTAATGATGTTCGATAACTATTGATCGCTTCTTCCAACTCTTTAGCCACCTTAATAGAAACATCTTCATAATTGCTGTTTAAGTTCTTGCACATTGCTACTAAGGCATTATCTACCAAATCAAACATTTCTAAAACATTGTTGCGTTGTTCTGGAGTGAACCACACTTTGTTTTTGTTCTTGCGTTCAATGGTTTTACACATTTGGAAATAGATATCACCAATGCGTTCAAGGTTTGCAGCAATTCGGAGCATTCCTCGAATGCGAATGGAAGATGCCTCACTCATATCACGTTGCGAAGTTTTCGTCAAGAAATCGGCAACATCGATCTCTATTTTATCTGTTAGTTCTTCGTACGTTTGAATTTTATTGATCAGTTTGTTGATTTTCTTTGGGTCTTGTTCACTGATTAAGTTCTTTACAATACCGTTCATTTTTAATGTGACCTCGCCAAACTTTACAATTTCCTTTTGTGCTTCAAAAATGGAAACTTCCGGTGTTGCCATCATACCCGTATTGATTTGTTCGAGTTGAAAGAGTTCATCATTTCCTCCTCGCGACTTCACATTGTTGGTAGCCAATCGGATAAGTTGTGGAATGAACCAAACAAGCAAGAGTGCATTTAGAATATTCAAAAGTGTATGGAATAGGGCAATTCCTAACGGAGCTCCAGTCGTGCTAAACACTGAATCAAAGAAGAACCATTCAACGGCCATGTAATTCAACAAATCCAATATTGGGAAGAGTGTTAAAACGATAACCGCCCAGATGAAACCTATGATATTAATCAACGAATTCAGCCGTGCAGATCGTTTAGCATGTACGTTTCCAGCAAGGGAAGCAATTTCGGTTACAATCGTTCGTCCGAAGTTCTGTCCAACAACCATTGGGATGGCAATTTCAAACGGAAGAATTCCTTTAAAGCAAAGAACTTGAGTCAGCACAATTGCAGCACTAGAAGATTGTATGATAATCGTTAAAAATACCCCGACAAGTACGAAGAAAACATTTCCTAAGAAGCCAAGTGACAACAAGCCTTGGAAAAACGTTTGAACGCTGTTGGTTTCGTTAATGGCAGGGACAAAGTCAAGAATTACGGAAATACCAAGAAACAGCAACGCAAGTCCAAATATGAACTCTCCAGCGTACTTTAACTTGTTTTTGTTCGAGAAAATCAGTGGCGTTCCAATCGCAAAAATGACGATGAATATAAATGACACGTTGTGCTCGAATCCGAAAATCGAAACAATCCATGTCAACACTGAGTTACCAATGTTCGCACCGAGCATGATGCTCACGGATTCTGCTAATGTAATAAGTCCAGTATTGACAAAACTTACTGCCATTACAATGGTGGAAGAAGATGAGAATACGATGGATGCCGTGATAAGTCCTGTTAAAATTCCAAGGAACCTATTGCGGGTCATGACGTTCAGCAACTTGACCAATGCTTGTCCCATTAGTTTTTGAACGCTTTCACTCATGATCTTTATCCCGTAGATAAGTAAACCTAAAGATCCAACGATTCCTAATGCTTGTATTAAAGTAAATTCCATTTTACGTCTTTTAGTTCGTTATACTAGTGGTTACCATCCGAAATAGATAATCAGTTCCTGTTGAATATTTGTGTTTACAGCAATTGCGAGTAAAACAGATATAATTAATCCGAAAGCTGCAAACCCTATATCACGAAGAATCATGCGTACTGTACTGCCCATTGTTCGTTGTGTGTCTGATTTCTTCGACAGTTGCATCGCCAATTCACGACCTCCAAGCAGTCCCAAAAAGATCCATGTCGTACTCATTGGGATGTTACTCCACTCTTTAAAAACAAAAAGAATCAGTGCATAAACAATGTCAATGACACTTGCTGCACGGACATCCACTACTTGCGATTTTTCAGTAATGATGCGTTGAATTTTATCGCCACGTAGGTAAAACAAAATCCCTAGCCCAAGAAAAACAAATCCAGCAAAGGCGATGAAGTCGATTAGCGTTAAACTTCTGTTCAAGAAAATGGCAATATTCGCGGCATCGTGCGTAATCCACATACTCCATAACCAACCACTGATGACCCATTGTGCAATTCTCCACATTGGATGAGGTTTACCCTGAGTTAGCCTATTGATAGCACCAGCTAATAAATACCAAACCAGCATAGCAACGACGAAGGCCAAGCCATAGCCCAATAGGCTTTTTTCGGTGACACCTATAATTCCCGAAGCACTTGAACTAAAGCAGCTCAACAACATAAATGTTGTGGAAACTGGCATTCTTAGGCGCGTTATAATCAATAAAAGTAAGGGCGCAACAATCTGTAGAAAGTGAAAAGATGTAGGAGATTCAGAAAATCCTTTGGAGTTTAACCGTTGAAAGGAAACGTCTCCGTCGTACATAATCCAGCTATATAAAACGGTAACAACAAATATTCCACCAATCCACAACCACAGCTTCCACCATTTGACCTCTGAGTTAGAAGAAATGAAAGTACCAATCGTTTGAATCGAATCGTTCGCAATTGCAGAATATCCTGCAAACATGAACCCTATCCACATCGCAATTTCCGGATACGGATAAAAGATAACTGCAATGACAAAGAAAGCAGCAATAAGCCTTAAAAAAGTTCTTTCCTGAAGTCCAAAAAGCACCAAGGATTGATACCTTTTTTCACCGATAATTTGTGAAGCTAAACTTAATTTACTCATGTCTACTTATTTTGGTACATTACTTTAGGCTTGATGTAGTAAAACACCAGAAAAACGCCAAGGATTGGCGCTAGGAAGTGATTTACCAATACAAACAAAAACGGTTGATTAAAAATGGTCTGATTGTGCATCAAATCATAAAATAAATACCCAAAAGGGTTTAGCGCAGAGACGCTTGAAAAGAGTCCTGTCGCTGCAAACAGCACCATAAAATAAAGGCTTAAATAAATGGTTCCTGATAATCTTTTTGCTTTAAACAGAATTCGAATTAAATAGAACCCGTAACAAAGCAATGCCGCGGCGAGTGTATTTAATAGAATTATCAAACCTGTATCTTGAAGAGGAATCATCTGCAGGACCTCGATATCGACTTGTATGGTTCGCTTGTTGATTTCGTTGAAAATGAGCACACCCAAGAAGGATCCTAAGATCTGGGAAGGAACTTTATGTACGAGTACCATTGGATCTCTTTTTCGTAGCGCAGAAATCAGAGAAACAAAAGGGATAATATGGATACGATAAGTGTGAAATGGGATAAATATTGCGGCAAAGAAGGCAACACCAATCGTAAAGAAGAGAACAACGATACTAGAACTGAATTCTTCTGAAAAGTAGCGACTGATAAATATGAAATACAACGATGTAAAAATGATTGACGCTAAAAATTCAGCCAATGCGTTTAAAAGTATGGTTTTAGTCTTTACCTTACTTTTCGAAGCCTTTTTTGTAATTGCACCCATTGTATTTGTTACTTTATAATGGTAAAATTTTAGTCAAAAGTAGCTTTCTTTTGTTTTTGATTTTTTTTCCAATATTAAGTTTACGTTAATCTTTTTTACGCAGGCGTACACACGTCTTAAGTTAGGACAAAATAGTTGGGTCACCGTTCAGGTTTTTGCATAGATTTGTTTGGGATAGAGAGAAATCTGCATCTTTAAAATTTCTCATTGTTACACTTCCAGTAAGTTCATTATTTTTGTGATTGTGAAAGGGCAGTCAAATAATCTTAGCACTTAATAAATTACACAATGAACAAAACGAATGAAGTGAGTAAAGAAACAACGTCTAAGGACGACGTTCGTGTGGGGATTTCGATTGGTGATGTGAATGGAATATCACCTGAAGTAATTATGAAAGCGTTAAGTGACAACCGCATATTGGTTGATTGTACTCCTATTATATATGGTTCAGCAAAAGTGTTTTCCTTTTATAAGAAAACAATGGATTTTAATGATTTTGTTTATCAGTCTGCAGATTCAGCCGAAAAAGCAAAGCGAAGAAAGGTGAACATCATCAATGTTTGGGAGGAAGACCTTGAGTTGAATGTCGGTGAGGCAACAGAAACGGGAGGGAAATACGCCTTTCAAGCATTGGAAAAGGCAACCGAAGATTTGGCTTCTGGGAAAATAGATGTTTTGGTCACGGCACCCATTTCCAAAGACGCAATGAGCAAAGTAGGATTTAAGTTTCCAGGTCACACCGAATATTTGGCAGATTTGGCCGGACAAGAAGATGCTTTGATGTTAATGATTGCTCCAAGCTTGAGAGTAGGTTTGGTAACGACCCATATTCCGCTGAAAGATGTTAGTTCTACCATTACCATGAATCGAGTGATCGATAAAATCCGTGCCTTCAGTGCTAGCTTAAAAAAGGACTTTGGAATTCAGCGCCCAAAGATTGCCGTATTGGGAATAAACCCCCATGCAGGAGAAAATGGAAAAATGGGCACAGAAGAGCAGGAGAGTATCTTACCTGCCATTCAGAAAGTAAAGGAAGAAGGAATTTTGGCTTTTGGACCATTTCCAGCAGATGGTTTTTTTGGTTCGAGCGCTAGATCATCTTATGACGGTGTGTTAGCCATGTATCACGATCAGGGACTTTCAGCTTTCAAAGCATTGTCCTTTGACGAAGGAGTTAATTTTACGGCAGGCTTACCCATTATACGAACTTCTCCCGATCACGGAACTGCCTTTGATATTGCAGGAAAGAATATCGCTTCGGGAGATTCTATGCGCAATGCTATTTATCTCGCAATCGATGTCTATAGAAATCATCAATTAGAAAAAGAAATCACGGCAAACCCATTGGTCATTGAAGCACGAGAAATGAGTCCACGAGATAGAAGAAGAGAGTAATTATTTGTGACTGAATTGAGGTTGAAAAGAACTGGGGTTTTAGTACAAATGCTTTTTCTTAAAATAATTCATTCTTAACGACAGGTTTAATTTAAAATTATTACCTTTGCCGCCCGTCTTTTGTGAAGAAAGCAGGTGAAATAAATGTAACAGTGAAGTCGAATAAAGAGTATATCATACCTTTTGTGGGCTTGAATCTTGGAGTTCACAAGTTCGAGTACGACATAACTGATGCGTTCTTTGATAGTATAGATTACTCAATTATTGACAAGGGAAACGTTAAGGTTGAGTTGTTGTTAGAGAAAAAAGAAACAATGCTTATTGGGGATTTTTCCTTAAAAGGCAAAGTGGAAACTAACTGCAACCGATGCAACGATCCTTGCGAAGTGAAGATAAAGGCAACTTACAGATTGGTCTATAAGTTTGGCACTGAAGAATCCGACGATGAATCATTAATTGTTATACAACCTGAGGAATTTGAAATCAATGTTCAAGAAAGTATTTTGGAATTGATTACGGTTTCGTTGCCCGTTCGAGCGGTGCATAAAAAAGGAGAATGTAACGAAGAAATGATGGCACTATTGAATGAGTATATCTTAGTATCCGACGATGGAGTCCCGAAAGGGAATGATTCTGAAAGTGAAAGTGACGACGATGAGATGATTGATCCACGGTGGGCGGCACTTAAAAAGTTGAAATAAAGAATATAATATAAAAGTAAAATGGCACATCCAAAACGCAAGATCTCGAGAACGAGACGTGACAAGAGAAGAACACATGTGAAGGCTGAAGCGAACAATATTGCTACATGTCCAACAACAGGACAACCTCACCTTTTTCACCACGCTCATTGGCATGAGGGGAAATTGTACTACAAAGGAAAAGTAGTAGCGGAAAAAGAAGTAGCAGTATAAAGCTGTAATTTAAATTCTTCATTCTATGAAGATTGGCATTGATGTTTTAGGTGGAGATTTTGCACCCGACGCGAACATAGCGGGGGCAATCCTCGCTAAAAAAGAACTTCCCAAAGAAGTTGTGATTGTCCTAATAGGCGACCAAGAAACGATCTTGAGTTGCCTATCTTCGGTTGGAGAAACCGCTGAGGGATATCAAATCGTTCACGCGCCGGAAGTCATAGAAATGACGGATCACCCAACCAGGGCATTAACGCAAAAACCAAACAGTAGTATTGCCGTCGGATTTCAATTATTAGCCAAAGGTGAGATTAATGCCTTTGCAAGTACTGGAAATACTGGCGCAATGATGATCGGATCTATGTTCGTAATTAATACGATACCAGGAGTTATTCGCCCTTGCATCACATCTACACTTCCTTCCATTAACGGCTCAAAGTCTATTCTTTTGGACGTTGGCACAAACGCCGACTGTAAACCAGACGTATTGCATCAATTTGCGGTGCTGGGGTCATTGTACTCCAAGCATGTTTACGGAAACGAAAACCCACGTGTAGCGCTTTTAAGTATCGGTGAAGAAGAATCAAAAGGTAATATTGTTACCTTAGCTGCACACAAGTTGATTGCCGCTTCAGACGATATTAACTTTATAGGGAATATTGAAGGAAGAGATTTGTTTTCAGGAAAAGCAGATGTCGTGGTGTGTGACGGATTTACCGGCAACATCGTTTTGAAACAAGCCGAAGGGGTCTACGAATTAATGAAAAAGAGAGGTTTGCAAGATGAATTTTTTGATCGATTTAATTACGAAAATTACGGTGGAACACCTATTCTTGGCGTCAAAGGAAATGTCATTATTGGACATGGAATTTCGAATGACATTGCCGTAAAAAACATGATTTTACATGCTTATGAAGTAGCTACTTCTGGACTTACTTCAAGCATAAATGAAGCATTTAATTAATTATGAGTAAAATAACAGCAGCAATTACTGGAGTGCAGGGCTATTTGCCAGACTATATTCTTACAAATGAAGAACTTTCTACGTTTGTTGATACCTCTGATGAGTGGATTATGTCACGTACTGGGATAAAAGAGAGACGTATCATGAAAGATGGTGCTTCCTCGGATATGGCTGTTGGTGCAGTTCAAGGGTTGCTTGAAAAAACCAATACTGCCCCTGAGGACGTTGAGTTGGTTATTTTAGCGACGGTTACGCCAGACTATCCTTTTCCAAGTACGGCAAATGTGTTATGTGATAAATTGGGGATGAAAAATGCATGGGGTTACGATTTGATCGCAGCTTGCTCAGGATTTATTTATGCCTTGGCGACCGGAGCACAGTTTATTGAAACTGGACGTTACAAAAAGGTCGTAGTTGTTGGCGTTGATAAAATGAGCTCCATCATTGATTACGAAGACAGAACAACCTGCGTTATTTTTGGTGATGGCGCTGGAGCTGTGTTGTTAGAACCGAATGAAGAAGGATTAGGTGTTCAGGATTTTATCTTAAGAAGTGATGGTTCGGGAAGAGAGTACCTTGTTCAACCAGCTGGTGGTTCATTAAATCCGGCATCTATTCAAACGGTTGAGAATCGTATGCACTTTGTAAGACAGGAGGGAAAGCAAGTATTTAAATTCGCCGTGACCAATATGGCAGAAGTCTCTGCAGAGATCATGGAAAAAAATAACTTAACGAGTGAAACGGTTGACTGGCTAGTACCACATCAAGCGAATTTAAGAATTATAGATGCGACCGCTAAACGTATGGGCTTACCGCGTGAAAAGGTCATGATTAATATTGAAAAATATGGGAACACAACGGCAGGAACTTTGCCGTTATGTCTCTGGGATTACGAAAAACAATTGAAAAAAGGGGATACGTTAATTCTGTCAGCTTTTGGCGGAGGGTTTACTTGGGGTGCAGTTTATCTCAAGTGGGCTTACAATTCCTAAAAAATAGTATTTTTACCTATTAATAAAACCTTAAAGTAATGAACATAAAAGAAATTCAAGATTTGATCAAGTTTGTCGCAAAGTCAGGCGTAAATGAAGTTGAAATCGAACAAAAGGACTTTAAAATTACCATTAGAACTGAAAGCACTGCTTCAAGGGAAGAAAAGCAAATTATTGTTCAAGCTGCCCCGCAATTAGCCCCTGCACCTGTAGCGGCTCCGGCATCGGCGCCTGCATCAGCACCAGCACCTGCGGCAGCAGCACCGGCAGCTGATGAAAATGCAAACTTAATTACGATTAAATCACCAATGATTGGAACATTTTACCGTTCCGCTGGTCCAGACAAGGATCCGTTCATAAATGTTGGTGATTCTATCGCAAAGGGTGATACTGTATGTATTATTGAGGCAATGAAATTGTTCAATGAAATAGAAGCTGAAATAACAGGAAAAATCGTCAAAGTATTGGTTGATGATGCTACTCCTGTGGAATATGATCAACCTCTATTCTTGGTAGATCCATCATAAGTTAATAGTGAAGAGGGTAAAAACCTTCTTTCGTATTCATACTAAAAATAGTTAGGCATGTTCAAAAAAATATTGATTGCCAATCGAGGTGAGATTGCGTTGCGAATAATACGTACGTGCAAGGAAATGGGAATTAAAACCGTTGCCGTGTACTCGACTGCTGACAAAGACAGTTTACCAGTGCGTTTTGCAGATGAAGCGGTGTGTATTGGTCCACCATCAAGTGCACTTTCGTATCTCTCGATTCCAAATATCATTGCTGCAGCGGAAATCACGAATGCAGATGCAATTCACCCAGGTTACGGGTTTTTATCTGAGAACGAAAAATTCTCAAAAGTTTGTCAAGAGCATAACATCAAATTTATTGGAGCAACTCCTGAGCAGATTTCAGGGATGGGGGATAAATCGAATGCGAAAGCAACAATGATAAAAGCGGGAGTACCTTGTATTCCTGGTTCTACTGGATTGTTGAAAGACCTTGATGATGCTAAAAAAGTTGCAAAAAAAATCAAGTACCCGATTATTCTTAAAGCGACTGCCGGTGGTGGTGGTAAAGGAATGCGCGTAGTTTGGAAAGAAGAAGACATGGAAGCAGCGTGGGATTCTACACGTGCTGAAGCGGGAGCTGCATTCGGTAATGACGGCATCTACATGGAGAAATTTATCGAAGAACCACGTCATATCGAGATTCAAATTGCAGGAGATCAATACGGAAATGCATGTCACTTATCCGAAAGAGATTGTTCGATTCAACGTCGTCACCAAAAATTGGTAGAGGAAACACCTTCTCCGTTTATGACAGATGATCTTCGTAAACGAATGGGAGATGCTGCTATTAAAGCAACAAAGGCAGTTAAGTACGAAGGAGTAGGGACTGTTGAATTTTTGGTAGACAAGCACCGTGATTTTTATTTCATGGAGATGAATACGAGAATTCAGGTAGAACATACCATTACCGAGGAGGTAATCAATTACGATTTAATCAAGGAACAAATAAAGATTGCGTTTGGAGAAAAAATTTCTGGAGAAAATTATTTTCCAAAAATGCATGCAATTCAATGCAGAATCAACGCTGAGGATCCTAAGGAAAACTTTAGACCGTCACCAGGAAGGATAGAAACCTATCACTCTCCGGGAGGTCATGGAATTAGAGTTGATACGCACGTTTATGCGGGTTATGTAATTCCTCCAAATTATGATTCCATGATTTCGAAACTAATTGCTGTAGCGCAAACACGTGAAGAAGCAATTTTGAAAATGAAACGTGCACTCGATGAATACATTATTGAAGGGATTAAAACAACAATTCCATTCCATCAGAAACTGATGAATGACCCTAAATTCAATAAGGGCGATTTCACAACGAGTTTTATGGATACGTTTGAGTATTAGAAGAAAATAAAAGAGCTGTCAACCACAAGGAGACAGCTCTTTTTTTATACTAAAATTGTATGTCAACTCCTTCACTGATTCAATCGCTACTTTCACTCAAGTGTCCGCGATGCCGAAAAGGCGATCTTTTCAATAAGACTGGACTTTTTCGCTATAATGAAATTCTTGAAATGCCTGAAAGATGTTCTCATTGCGGGCAGAAATACGAAATTGAAAATGGGTTTTGGATTGGTGCAATGTGGATCAGTTATCCAATAGTTGTTGCCATTGAAATGCCGTTTTTGTTTTTAGCACTCTTTTCTGATGGCATCATGACCTGGGTTTATTTTGGACTAATGGTGCTGGCGTTTCTAGTCCTATGGCCATTGATCTTACGTTTGGGACGATCAAGCTGGATCCACATCGCTGTGCGTTATGAAGGTGATTGAATGGACAGTTCTGCGTCCAGAAGTCACAAATAGAGAAGTCAGAAATAATTAATCGTTCAACTTCAATACTGCTAAAAAGGCTTCTTGAGGAATCTCAACACGACCTACCTGACGCATACGTTTTTTACCTTCTTTTTGCTTCTCTAGTAATTTTCGCTTACGGGTAATATCTCCACCATAGCATTTTGCGGTAACATCCTTACGCAAGGCTTTGATTGTTTCTCGCGCAATAACTTTTGCCCCAATTGCCGCTTGAATCGGAATTTCGAATTGTTGGCGTGGGATAAGCTCTTTTAACTTGACGCAAATGCGTTTTCCAAGGTCGTACGCGTTGTTTCTATGCACTAAAGCCGACAAGGCATCAACCTGTTCACCGTTTAGCAGCAAGTCCATTTTAATCAAGTCAGAAGTGCGGTAACCTATAGGGTGGTAATCGAAAGAAGCATAACCTCTAGATACTGTTTTTAAGCGATCGTAGAAATCAAAGACAATCTCTCCCAACGGCATTTCAAAGGACAATTCAACCCTGTCTTGGGTCAAGTACACTTGGTTGGTCAATTCGCCACGTTTATCAATACACAGTGTCATAATTTGTCCAACGTACTCAGATTTTGTAATTACCTGTGCTTTAATGTAAGGCTCTTCAATTCGGTGCATTCCAGAGGGGTCTGGTAACTCAGACGGATTGTTAACGATTTTCTCTACATCAGGTGTTTTATTCATGTATGCTTTGTACGAAACGTTTGGAACGGTCGTAATAACAGTCATGTTGAACTCGCGTTCTAACCGTTCCTGAATAATCTCCATGTGCAACATTCCTAGAAATCCACAACGGAAACCAAAGCCTAAAGCCGCAGATGATTCTGGTTCGAACACAAGAGAAGAGTCATTCAATTGCAGTTTTTCCATGGAATAGCGCAATTCTTCGTAATCTTCTGTGTCAACAGGGTATATTCCTGCAAATACCATTGGTTTTACATCCTCAAAACCTTTAATAATTTCTTGAGTAGGATTTTCTAATGTAGTAAGCGTATCACCCACCTTTACTTCTGCTGCTTTTTTGATCCCTGAAATGATATATCCAACGTCTCCTGCTCTCACTTCCTTTCGAGGAGATAATTCCATTTTAAGAATACCAATTTCCTCAGCGTTGTAGCTTTTACCAGTATTCATAAATTTGATTTTCTCACCCTTGCGGATTACACCGTTTCTTACACGGTAGTACGCAATAATTCCACGGAAAGAATTAAATACTGAATCAAAAATCATTGCTTGGAGTGGTGCATTCTCATCTCCTTTTGGAGCAGGAATGCGATGTATGATGGCATCTAAAATGTCATCCACACCTAAGCCTGTTTTTCCAGAGGCTTGTATAACGTCGTCTGGGCTACATCCAATCAATTCAACAATTTGATCGGTCACCTCTTCAGGCATTGCACCTGGTAAGTCCATTTTATTCAGAATTGGAATAATTTCCAAATCATGCTCTAATGCAAGGTATAAGTTAGAAATTGTTTGTGCTTCAATTCCTTGAGATGCATCTACAATTAGCAGTGCGCCTTCACAAGCGGCAATCGAACGCGAAACTTCGTACGAAAAATCAACGTGACCAGGAGTGTCAATTAAATTCAACACGTAATCCTCTCCGTCTTTCGAATAGTTCATTTGTATGGCATGACTTTTAATAGTGATGCCACGCTCACGTTCTAAATCCATATCATCAAGAGCTTGCGCCTGCATGTCACGATCTGAAATCGTACCTGTAGTTTGTAATAAACGATCGGCCAAGGTACTCTTCCCATGATCGATGTGCGCAATGATGCAAAAATTTCGGATGTTTTTCATATATACTTCGCTACCGTGTTGATACAGCGACTCCAAAAGTACTTCAAATTAATGAATTTATAGCACGTTGTGTAGGTATAAAAAACAAGCGGGAAAGACTAGCATCTCTCCCGCTCATAACCTAAACTACTACTACTACTTATGAAAACTAACTTCTACTTAGTTGATTTGGTATATTCAAATTGTATGCCAACTTTTACATACTTTGTCAACTGGTATTGTTACTCTATTAAACGCAAGGTGTATTGATATATTACACATTTTTTTCTTTTTAACATTTTTTTAGAGTTTGAAAATGAAGTGATTAGGAGTAAAAAAGCTCTGCTTGCACAATTTAAAACTCTGAGAAACAGTTGCTTTGAGGTATTATTCTTTCGTCGTATTGAAGCGCTATTGATATTGCGCCAAATTGAAATAAAAGTGGATTCGAGAGGAAATAGAATAAAAAAAGGGAGGTAAATACCTCCCTGAAAATTTTATGCACCTGTCACATTAACATGACAGAATGGTTTACAAACCAAGTAACACTTCCAATGGATCTTTTGATCCGAAGATCATGCGCTCAGGATTTTCGAGCATTTCTTTGACTTTCACCAAGAAACTAACGGATTCTTTTCCATCAATAATTCGGTGATCGTATGACAATGCAACGTACATAATTGGTCGAATTTCTACTTTTCCATCAATCGCTACTGGGCGATCAACAATATTGTGCATCCCTAAAATTGCCGATTGTGGTGGGTTAATGATTGGTGTAGAAAGCATTGAGCCAAAGACACCACCATTCGTGATTGTAAAAGTTCCACCCGTCATTTCGTCAGGAGTAATCTTCCCATCACGCGCCTTGATAGCAAGACGTTTAATTTCTCGTTCAATATCTGCGAGTGACATTTGTTCTGCGTTGCGCACAACTGGAACCATCAACCCTTTAGGTGAAGATACTGCAATTCCGATGTCTGCGTAATCGTGGAAAATCATGTCTTTCCCGTCAATTTCTGCATTTACTGCTGGAAATAAGTTCAATGCTTCTGTTACAGCTTTCGTAAAGAAAGACATAAAGCCTAAGTTTACTTCGTGGTGTTCTGCAAATGCACTTTTATATTTCGCACGTAAATCCATGATTGGTTTCATGTCGACCTCATTGAAGGTAGTCAACATCGCTGTTTCATTTTTCACAGCCACCAAGCGTTCCGCAATCTTACGGCGCATCAATGACATTTTTTCAGTGCTTTGTTCACGCGTACCGCCCCAACCTTGGGCAGCACTTGAAGAAAAACCTGCAGCCATGGCAGCGACTACGTCCTGTTTTGTAATTCTTCCGTCTTTACCTGTACCGTTTACTTGGTTGGATGAAACACCATTTTCTGCCATAATCTTAGCGGCAGCAATTGAAGGTGTTCCGCTCGCGTACGAAGTTGATTCTTTTGCGACAGGTTTAACAGGGTCAGGACTTGGTGTGGAGGAAGTTTTCTTTTCTTCTACTGGTTTTTCGGCTACTGGCTCAGGTGCTTTTTCCACGGGAGCTGCAGTACTTGATTTGAAATCTGCGGGTTTCTCAGCAGAAGTGTCAATGAGGCATACAACAGCGCCTACAGCAACAGTATCACCATCGGCAGCCTTTAGTGTAATGATTCCACTTTCTTCCGCAGGCAATTCCAAGGTAGCTTTGTCTGAATCCACTTCAGCAATCGCTTGATCTTTTTCCACGTAATCTCCGTCAGATACCAGCCATTGTGCAATTTCTACCTCAGAAATAGATTCTCCTGGACTTGGTACTTTCATTTCTAATACTGACATATCTTTTTATTTTAAATCGTTTATATCAACTGATTAGGCGTTCACTTTCGCGTAAGAAAAAAGCTCATCAAACAATCTGCCCAATCTTCTTTTGTGCAGGTCGTGTGAACCTTCAGCGGATGCCGCAGACGCATAACGATAAACACCTTTTATATTTAATTCACGCAACGCCATTGCCATGTAGGTCCAAGCGCCCATGTTTGCTGGTTCTTCTTGTGCCCAAATGATTGTTTTGGCATTTTTATATTTCTTAAATATGGCATCCAGTTGAATTTTAGGCAATGGGTATAATTGTTCAACACGTACAAAAGCCATCGTGTCAACACCTAATTCTTCTGCTTTTTCAGTAGCCTCATAGTAGAATTTCCCTGAACATAAAACCACAGTATCAACATTGGCTACTTTAGCGATTGGATCGTCGATGACTTCTTGGAAGCATCCTTTTGCCATTTCATCCAACGATGAAGTTGCTCTTGGGTGACGTAGGATCATTTTTGGAGAAAACACCACCAACGGTTTTCTAAAATCGCGCTTCATTTGTCTTCTCAACAGGTGAAAATGATTGGCTGGTGTAGAAGTGTTGACCACTTGAATATTTAAATCGGCACATTGCTGAAGAAAACGTTCCATTCTACCGCTAGAGTGTTCTGCTCCTTGTCCTTCGTATCCGTGCGGGAGTAACATGACCAAACCACTTTGTGTTGCCCATTTATCCTCTCCAGCTGTGATGAACTGATCCACCATAATTTGAGCACCGTTGTAAAAATCACCGAACTGTGCTTCCCAAATCGTTAAACCATTCGGACAAGCCAAGGAATATCCGTATTCAAATCCCAGCACTCCATATTCAGAAAGCAGTGAATTATAGATGGTGAATGGAGCTTGTTTCGGCGCCAAAAGATTCAATGTAATAACTTCTTCTTCGGTATCTTCGGTTTTAACCACAGCATGTCGATGCGAGAATGTTCCTCTTTCAACATCTTGACCAGAAACACGAACAGGATGTCCTTCTACCAAAAGTGAGGCATACGCCAACATTTCTGCTGAACCCCAGTCCAATTTATCGTCTTTAATAGCGTCTAAACGGTCGTTAAAAATTTTAGAAATTTTGCGGAAGTATTTTTTCCCCTCTGGGAGCGTAGACAATTTCTCTCCGAGTTCAAGTAATTTTTTCTTGGAAACACCAGTTTCAGGAGAAGCTTCAAAATCTTTAGCCATTCCTGCTCTATATCCTTTCCAGTCATCTTTTAGGAAATCGTACACCAACGCTTTATCGTGTTTGCGCGACTCTTCGTATTCACTTTCTAAATATGCGTTGAAATCATCGGCCAATTTATCCGCCTCCGCTCTGGTAATAACGCCTTCAGCCTCCAATTGCTTGAAGTAAATATCCTTCACATTTGGATGCTTAGCAATCATGTTATAGAGATTCGGCTGTGTAAACTTAGGCTCATCACCCTCGTTGTGTCCGTATTTTCTATATCCCAGTAAATCGATAAAAATATCACCTCCAAAACGCTGTCTGTACTCCATCGCAATTTCCATTACTTGAGAAACTGCTTCAATGTCATCCGCATTTACGTGGAAAACAGGACACAACGTCGTTTTTGCAACATCCGTGCAATAAGTTGAAGACCTTCCGTCCAAATAATTGGTGGTAAAACCAACTTGATTATTGGTGACAATATGAATCGTTCCACCAGTTTTATATCCGTCCAATTGCGCCATTTGAATCGTTTCATAAACAATTCCTTGACCTGCAATTGCTGCATCTCCGTGGATTAATATTGGGCAAATACGTTTGTTATCGCTTTCAAGAACGTGGTCAATTTTTGCACGAGAGATCCCTTCTACTACCGTGTTTACAGCTTCCAAATGCGAAGGGTTCGGTGCTAATGTTAGAGTGACTGTTTTACCCGTTTTTGAAGTAACAGTGGATGTAAATCCTTGGTGGTATTTCACGTCACCATCAAAGCGAGCTTCAATATCAAACTCCTTTCCTTCGAATTCGGAAAAGATATCTTTTGGTCTTTTTTCAAAAATATTGGTAAGTGTATTCAAACGCCCACGGTGCGCCATTCCAACGATGAAGTGTTCCACATCATTCGATAAACCTTTGTAGATAAGTGCATCCAAAGCGGGAATCAACGCCTCTAATCCTTCAATGGAGAAACGTTTTTGTCCCACGAATTTTTTACCTAAGAAGGATTCAAAATTCGTCGCTTGATTTAATTTTTTATAGATGTCTAACTTGCGTGCAGCGTCGTATTGTGGACGGTTTTTTAACTCAATTGAATTTTTGAACCATTCAATTTTTACTGGCTGACGCATGTACATGTATTCAATTCCAATAGCATCGCAGTAGGTTGCTTCAAGGTGACTGATGATTTCGCTCAACTTCGCAGCACCAATGCCAATTTGCTCTCCAGCAAGAAAGACAGTATCTAAATCTGATTCGCTTAGCCCAAAGTTTTCAATCGCAAGCGTTGGTGCATACGTTCTTCTGTCTCTTACAGGATTTGTTTTTGTAAAGAGGTGACCACGACTTCTGTAGCCAGCAATCAAATTGATGACTTTGAATTCCTTTTGAAAGTTTTCTGGCACGGCGCCCTGATCTTCAAAATTTGTTCGTGCGAAATCAAATCCTTCAAAAAACTTTTGCCAGCCTATGTCTACACTTTCGGGGTCTTGTAGGTACATTTTGTACAAATGATCAATTGCATTTACATCTGCATTACCTACGTATGATACTTTATCCATTTTATATTGCATCGTTATGGACTAACAAATTTAGTGATATTGTTGAATTGAACAGGTGAATTGTGGAGAAATATTTTAGGTGGAGAGCGGTGGTTGGGAGAATGTTGGGAATAGGATAATTTCACTGAAGACATGTGTTGTTTTTTAGTTTGTATATTTGTTTGACGCAGTTGTGCGCTTTTATAAGTATAAGATGAATACTTACCATATAATAATCATCAATGCATTACTAGGGATACTATGCCTCGGCGGATCAGGGTTACTTCTAATTGAATACTTATCGAATCTCTATTGCATTATGTGCAACCATTCAGCCAACACATTTTTTATTTGGTTCGCGACAACGATGTCACTCTGGGTAGCATTTAATGTAGTCTTAGCTCTAAAGAGGAAACGCGGCAAAAAATAATAATGCCTTCTGTCTTGATATATTAATACCTCCCTCTTATCCAAACTTTGTACGCTTCGCGCAATAATATGCAGTGTGCAAGATCATAGTGAATAGAAGGTGAGTTTTGGTAGATCGATTGAAAAATTTCTTCGGGAAGGTCGATGACGTAAATAAGCTGTGGAATGGAAGCTGGGTTCTCACGGTCCATTGTGATTAAATTTTCTTTGATGTGCTGGATGATTTCAGCGGAAACATCTTTACTTAAATCAATGTTTTCTCCAATGTGAGCGTTTGTAAAACCTGAAAAATCCTTGTCGATTTGGGCGATGGTTTTTTGGATAAAATCGAGTTTATTCCATTCGCTTTGAAGAGAAGATTTTGTCGCTTCAACCCAAGAATGGTGAGCCGAATTTTGCTGCATATCAGAAGTTTTACTTCCGTAAATCTAACGAATTACCGTTACAAATCCGTGGTATTGTTCCGAAACAGCAGAACCCGTCGCACGAATGTAAACAACATAAGAATAAACACCTTCTTGAACAGGCATTCCTTGTTGAGAAATTCCGTCCCAGATTAAATTATCGGCATGAAATTCATGAACCAAATTTCCCCAACGGTTCATGATAAAGCCCCTCTCTAGCATTCCCCCAGTGATTGAAACCTCAAAAACATTGTTAACTTCATCCCCGTTTGGGGTAAAAACATTCGGAATAAAGACATTGAAATCTTCCAAGGTGCAGTCGTCAAACGTGATGAAAGTTGTATTAGTAACAGGACAGCCGTTGTTGTCCATTTCGTCCACAGTGATTAACCCTGAGTAATCGTACCAAGCCCCATAGACTTCGATGGAATCACCAAAGCAAACTGTAAAATTTTCATGTTGAGGGCTAACCGAGTAATAGTTCAAGTAAAGTGTGTGCGTACTATCGCAACCGCTGATATCCGTAAAAACAGCCGTGTATGTGCCAGATTGCGTGTATTGCTGTCCGTTAAAATCGACAACTGTTCCAGGGCAAACAGAAAGGTCTTCGCTTGTATATTGAGGGGCACAACCCTCGGTAACAACTATCGTTTGACAGTCGTTACTTGCACATGCGCCGCTTCCAATTGTATAGCAAATCTCATACGTTCCAGCAGCTACATTTTCAGGACTAAAAACACCCGCAGATGTAATACATGTTCCGCAATCTGCACTCCAGGTTCCTCCAGAAGACGCTGCACTGAATTGCACAGGTGTATCAGTTGTTGTGAATGGGCCGGTTGTATTTATTGTTGCATCTTGAATTGCTGTTCCTGCATTGACTGTCGCGTTTCCAGAAGTCGAACACCCATTCTGATCTGTCACTGTGACACTAAAATTATCGGGACATAACCCAGATAAGCTAGATGAAAAATCTCCAGTATTCCAAGTATAAGAGTAAGGTGCTGCTCCACCAGATACAGTTGTTGAAGCAGTACCATCACAGCTTCCTACGCACGTTTCGTCGGTAGCGTTTACTTGAAGTAAAATCGTACTTGTGTTATTTGAAACGGCGATCTGTTCAGTACTTGAGCAACCTCCAGCATCAGTAACTTCAACGGTGTAGGTTGCCGCGCATAGGTTAGAAATTGTTGTTGTATTACCACCGTTCGACCAGTCAATCGTGTAAGGAGCGACACCGCCAGAAATGTTGACTGTAGCTGTTCCTGTGCACGTTGCACCACATCCAGTTGGAGTAGAAAAAACCGTCAATTGAACAGCATTTGAAATTCCACACTGTGGGTTCATACTGCCAATCCAAGCGTCATTTTGAACGCTATTTGCCACACCAGGAGTTTCATCAGCTCCCACAGCTCCTTGCGTCCAATTCGCTTGATTGAATGCATCATTGTCAACGGTATTCATCATTGAAAACACATTTCCCGAGGCAGTGCTGAAGTAAATAAATGAATTGGTTGTATTGTTTCCCCAACTTACTCCGTGGGTTGGATTTAAATTGGATAGACTTGGAATTACTTGAAACGAATCGTTGGTATTTGACATGGCGACTTGCGACCAACTTCCTCCACCGGCAATCCAGTTGATAGAAGCAGGATACGCCGTGTTTGAACTAGTCGGACCCGTGCTTTGACCTTCCAAAAGAGTTGAATTCACCGGAATAATTAAGCGACAATTTCCATCGTTCATGTCTACATCGATTGGAGGAAGCGCTGGGTTGACATCGCTATTGTTGAAAATTACTATCAATGTACCTTGTGGAATACAACTCCAAAAAGAATCATCTGCGAATCGAATGGCTCCGGGCGCAATACCTGTTCCGCTCCCATTGGCGAAATAACCGTTGTTGTCATCTAAAATGATTCCTCTTAAATCCATACATGGGACTGGGACTTGACAGGTAGGTGTTCCAACTACTACAAACTCAACGTATTCTTTCGCACCAGTGCCCTGCGAAATTTCATTGATCAGAAGTTGTTGTGAAAAGGAACTAAAGGTGATTAAAACGATTACAAATCGTAATGATTTTAAAACAAACATGTGTAACAAAAGTCAATTCAATCGCCATTGGTTTCAGTAATTTAAGACTTACATCAAGGATGTCAATAACAATCTTGCCGCAAAATTAGACTATTTTGATCGGTATAATGAGAATTAATTGTTAAGAAAAAGATATATTTTGAATCTTGCCGTGAATTAGTGAATCCCACATCCCGCTTTAAACGCTTTTTCAGGTGACATAAAACTCAACTCATTGTTCTCATTTTCTGCCATCAAAATCATTCCTTGCGATTCAATTCCTTTGATTGTTCGTGGCGCGAGGTTCATGAGAACAGTCACCGTTTTTCCAATGATTTCTTCAGGCGAGTAATGTTCTGCAATGCCAGAGACGATGGTTCTTTTATCCAATCCAGTATCAACCAAAAGTTTTAAGAGTTTATCTGCTTTTTTCACTTTTTCGGCTTCTAAAATGGTGCCGAGACGGATGTCCATTTTTTGGAAATCATCGAAAGAAGTTTCTGCTTTTTGAGGATCGAACATGGGTGTTGCGTTGTTTTTTGCTTCAGAAATATTGAGTTGTTTGGCGGCGTGTAATTTTTGAACTTCAGCTTCGACCATTTCGTCTTCAATCTTTTGAAAAAGAATGGTTGGAGCATTGGTTTGATGTCCAGCGGAGATAATGTTCCCATTTCCAGCGTCGTTCCAGTCGGTCGTAGTGAAATTTAAGAACGAAGAAAGTTTACTCGCCGTTGCAGGTAAAAAGGGTTGTAAAACGATGCTCAGATTGGCAGTGATTTGCAATGAAATGTTCATGATGGTTTCAACACGCACAGGATCCGTTTTAATCAGCTTCCAAGGTTCTTGATCGGCCAAATATTTGTTTCCTAAACGCGCTAAATTCATTGCTTCGGCTTGCGCTTCACGCAACTTGTAAGCATAAACCAGTTTTGAAATGCGTTCAGGGATTTCTTTGATTTCTTTCAATACGGTTTGATCGTAGTCAGTCAGCTCTCCCAGTTTTGGGACAATTCCTTCGTAGTATTTTTGGGTCAACACGAGTGCGCGATTAATAAAATTCCCTAAGATATCTGCTAATTCACTGTTGATACGCACTTGGTATTCTTTCCAGGTGAATTCGCTGTCTTTCGTTTCGGGTGCAATAGAAGTCAGAACGTATTTCAATTCATCAATTTTGTCAGGATATGCTGCGATGTATTCGTGCAACCACACTGCCCAATTGCGCGAAGTAGAAATTTTATCTCCTTCTAAATTCAAAAATTCATAAGCAGGAACGTTGTCAGGAAGAATTAATGCTTCATGCGATTTTAATAGAATTGGGAAAATAATTGCGTGAAAAACAATATTGTCTTTTCCAATAAAGTGAACTAATTTTCTGTCGCCTGTCCAATAGTCGGTCCAGTCCTTTCCAGTATCCAGCGCCCATTGTTTTGTAGCTGAAATATAACCAATAGGTGCATCTAACCATACGTACAATACTTTTCCATCCGCTCCCGCCACAGGAACTTTTACACCCCAATCCAGATCTCTTGTCATTGCTCGAGGACGCAGACCACTATCAATCCATGACATGCATTGTCCAACAACTTGGTTTCTCCATTTTGAAGCATCATGTTGTTGTACGCCATCCAACTTTCCTTCTTTGATCCATGTTTTTAACCAATCTTCATGGCGTTCCATTGGTAAATACCAGTGAGACGTGGATTTCATTACTGGCGTTTTTCCGCTTAATGTCGATTTTGGATGAATCAAATCAGTTGGACTTAGCGCAGAACCGCAACTTTCGCATTGGTCGCCGTATGCATTTTCCGTTTTACAATTGGGGCATGTTCCAGTAATATATCGATCGGCCAAGAATTGTTCAAATTCTTCGTCGTAGTATTGCTCGCTCGTCTCTTTGGTGAAATGACCTTTTTCTTCCAGTACCTTGAAAAAATCCTGTGCTGTTTCATGGTGAATTTTGGAAGAAGTGCGGTGATATATATCAAATGAAATATCAAAATCTTGAAATGCTTTTCCAATAATTCCATCGTATTTATCGACGATCTCTTGTGGAGAAATGCCTTCTTTCTTTGCACGAAGTGTGATTGCTGCTCCATGTTCATCACTACCACAAATAAAAGCGACATCGTGATGATTCATTCTTAAAAAGCGCACGAAAATATCGGATGGAAGGTAAACACCTGCCACGTGTCCTAAATGAAGGGGTCCGTTGGCATAAGGCAATGCAGCGGTAACTGTGAATTTATCTTTGGTCATTCTGAAATGATAGAATTGTTAAGGTACAAAAATAGGTAATTAGATGTTAAGAAAGACGTAAAGACTGCAGGAGTAAATTCGTTGCTGCTTCGCGGTCAAGACCGCTTCGCTAAAAGACTTAATTTCTACTTGAAAGATTAAGTCTTTTAGTGAGGAACGAACGGTCTTTTGTCTTTTAAGGAGCTTGCGACTGGTCTTAAAGTCTTAAAGTCTTATTTCTTCTTCTTCGAAGCGAATGTCAAATTCTTCTAATTCATCTAAAATGGGCGTATAGACTTCTGGATATACTGGTAGCGTGACTCCTATTGTTTTCAAATCACCGTTCAAAATCATTTTAGCACAAATGGCAGTTGGCAATCCTACCGTGTTTGACATGGCAGTGTACGTTTGATCTTCACCAATGTTGACCATGCTTGAGGTGATTTTAAAACGTTCATTGTTGAGCGAATATTCGAATTCGTGAATCATGACCAACATGTCTTTGTCTCCTTCATTGAGGGACAATTTGCCGACAAGGATTTCTTGTAACAGCTGCGCTGGAGTTGGAACTTCCGCTTGTAAAAGTGGCCGCTCTTCAAACAAACCAAGCCATTCAAATTTTGAATATAGGTACATACGGTCCTCGCGTAAAAACTCTTTGAATTTCTCTTCGACTGTTTTCGTAGGGTGATAAGGCAAGTACGCATTCAAAAATTTCCGTGGGGTCATTCCTTCGGTGTCGACCATGTTATACGTATCATCTGTCATGCCCAATTCGATGAAGACGTTCCATGCTTCACAATAATCAGGGCGACGTAAAGTACCTCTAAAAATTGTTGGAATATTTTCCAATCCGTAAATCGCACGGTACGACAATGAATCGCGGTTTGGATAACCTATAAAATTACCAAAGCCCGGGATTGACAGTTCATCCAATCGAGAAAAAAGCCGGTTGTAGGGTATGTATTTGTATTGACCGTTTCGTATGAAGCAAGCAGCACCTCCTTGTCCCGCGAGAATTACATTGCGTGGGTTCCAAGTAAACTTATAATTCCATGGGTTGTCGTCCGATTCAGGAGCAATTAGACCTCCGCAATACGATTTAAAACTTTCTACCGTCCCACCCTTTTTCTTAATGGCATGAATGATTTTCATCGCGCTCATGTGGTCAATTCCAGGGTCGACACCAATTTCATTCATGATAACGATTCCAGCTTGTTTAGCCGCGTGGTCGAGACGTTTTAGCTCTGCTGAAATGTAAGAGGGTGTAATTAAATTGGTTTTTAGTCTCACACAGTCATGAGCAACTTCAATGTGAAAACGTGCTGGAAGCATGGAGATTACAAGGTCGGCCTTTTCAATTTCGGGTTTTCTTTCATCAGGCGAAAGTGCGTTGAATGAAAGTGCAACACCGTTTGGATGACCGTTTATTTTTCGTTTAACCAAATCAAGATCCTGGTCAACAATGCGTACACTCCAATCGTACTTTTCAGAATTGATGAGGAGATATCTTATTAACGATGATGCTGAAAGTCCGGCACCAAGAACCAAAATGTTTTTCATACTTCTTTACTTCAATCATCAAATGTATAGAATGCCATTGATGATTCAAAGTGTTAAATAGATAACTTTTTAACCCCTGTTGTGTTGAAATACACAACAGGGGTTAAATCAGCAAGTTTTAAAATGCAGTTTTTACGAAGCGCATAATTTGTTCAAAGTCATCATGAACAATGATCGCTTGATAGCTACCTGATTCAATATCAGTAAGATCAATTTGAATAAGCTCCGCAATCGAGGTTTCAAGATACTTAACGTCTCTACCCAATTGGTCAATGATACGGATCGTTACAGTTCCGTTCAGTTCGAAATTATCAAACGCCAAATTCAACATTCCTGTCGTTGGATTCGGGTACATGCTAAGTTCAGCCATGCTCAATGTGGAAATTCCAAAGATTCCAAATGGATAGCCCTCCGACATCCCAATACAACCATTCGGGAAGGTAACTTCTACAGTATACATTCCAGCAGTGAGAGGAGTATAGTTTTGATTTGTTGCCCCAGGAATTGGATTCCCATCCAAGAACCATTGGTAGGCTGCTCCTGCAACGGTACTGAACACTCCGGCAGTTTCTGTAATTGTCACTGTCGGTACTGCGAGCATTGTGGTATTTACACCTGTGGAAGTACATAATTGACTTTCTCCAAAAATGACATGAGAGGATAATCTTCCAGCTTCAATAAATGTTACACCGTCTAAATCTGAAATGTGTTCTGGAGCGTTAATGACAGCACCATTCGGAGAAGAAAGTTGATTCACATTGTTGTGACCAGCTCCAAAGACGCTGTTATCCGTTCTACGGAAAAGTGTTGTATACTCTCCCGTTGAAATTTGTTGCGCTCCCATCAGATCAACTTTTGTTGGAACCGTACGATTGATATTATCTCCAAGTCCAAGTTGACCGTAAACGTTACCACCTGTTGTATAAACTTCGTTAGCTGTCGTTACGAATGATGTGTGATTTGCACCACCTTGCGCATTCTTGACATTTTTCAGCGGTGCCAAGGTAGGAACCAATCGATTCGCAAGGTCATCAAGTCCAAGTTGACCTGAACCATTATTCCCCCATACATATAAATCTCCGGTATTGTCGATCGCGTAGCTAGTATGATATCCAGCACCAATCGCAACGACATTCGTTAATCCTGCAACTTGAATTGCACTGAGTGAACCAGTCACATTTCCTTGTCCCAATTGGCCATGGTCATTATTCCCTGTCGCCCAAACCGTACCATCATTTCTAAGAATAACAAAGTGATTTCTACCACCAGCAATGGTGTCGACATTGGTAAGTGCAGGATTTAGGAAAGGGAAGTTAATGACAGACGTGTTACCCGTTGCCAATTGCCCCTGAATGTTTTCTCCCCATACGTAAACATCTCCAGTATTGGTAACGGCCATACTGCTTGCCTCCGCAGTTGCAACAGTTTTAATGTTGGATAATGTAGGGACAAGCAGTGGAAGGTTGGAGTTCGTAAACGTACCATTTCCAAGCTGACCGAATTCATTATCTCCCCATGCGTAAACTTCCTCGTTGATGCTTACACCAAGCATGAAATCTGCTCCACTTGAGATTTCATCAAGTTCATCCATCGCAATCATAGCTGTTGGGTCGGCATTGTTAAAATTGTTTCCGTTTCCAAAAGTACCGCTAGAGTTCACACCAAATGACCAGACTTGTCCAGTCCCTCCGCTTGTTGCTTCCAATGTATAAGTTCCTGAAATATAAGCTACGTATGCAGTATCCGTTGCTCCTGGGATAGGATTTCCATCCAAATACCATTGATTTCCATAAGATGCATTACTTAACAACACAACTGAGTCACCTTCGCAAAACGTAAAGCTTGTTGTTGCAGTAATTGCTGGCTCGTCAATGACGTTCATGAGTGCCATATCATTGTAGTCTTGTACACACAGTGTGGTGTTTGATTGAGCCACGAATGTCACTTCATCCAAATCATTTAAAGTGGATGAGTTGTACGTGTTTGTCGCACTCATAGCACCTGTTGAAACGCCATTTAAGAAGAATTCATAAAGGTCGCCACCGCTTGCGGTGAATGTTACTGGAGTTCCTTCGCAAATTAATGTTGAAGGTGTCACTGTCATTCCAAGCGTCATCGAGTTTACTGTGAACACATATTGATCAGTTGCCGATGCACAATCACCATTGAACCCTGTGATGGAAATAATATCACCGTCTTCCAAAGTGTTGATGTCAAAGGTTGTGGTACTTCCATTTTGTTGTTCCATTCCATTCAAATCAAACACATATGTGGATGCACCTGAAGCGGTAAACGAAATCATATCATTGATACAAATGATATTATCAACGTCCGATGAAGCACTTGCCAATATTGGATATGCATATACTGTGAACTGAAAGCTCGTTGAAGCCGATGAAACACAACCATTATTTTCACCAGTAACGGTTATAATGTCGCCATCATTTACTGGGCTGTTGAATGTTGCTGTTGCACTGAATGGACCAGCTGGAACTCCGTTGACTTCAAACTGATAATTGGCAGCACCAGTAGCACTTAAATTCGTGTTTTCGTTTTCACAAATCTCGATCTCACCATTGTTTGTAAGTGCAACAACTGGATAAGGATGTACCGTGAAATTGAGAACGTTGGATCCTGCCACACATCCGACAGTAGATCCATTTACTGTGATTTGATCACCATTATTGAGCGTTGAAGTATTGAACGTCGTTACTGCTGAAGGTGCTCCTTGCGATACTCCATTGATAAAGAATTCAAATTCATCTGCTCCACTACCTGTAAAGGTCACACTCTCACCAACACAAATAATATTGTCAAGGTCAGAGCTTGACAATACAACAATTGGTGTTGGGCTTACTGTAATTGCAGGTACAAGAGCGTTATTTGAACATCCTTGTGCTGACGTTGCAATAATCGAAACAACGTCGCCATCGTTCAATGTTGAATAGGTATCAGTATTGAAAAGAGAAGGTGCTCCTTGTGAGATACCGTTGATGAAAAATTCGTAAAGGGATCCACCTGAAGCTGTATATGTCACACTTTCTCCGGCACAAATCATATTGTCAACATCTGAAGAAACCAACGTTGGACTCGGTAAATCATTGACAGTAACGGAAATACTTGTATTCCCATCGCAGTTGTTTTGTTCTCCAAAGACCTCAATCAAATAAGTTCCACTTGTAAATGCGGATGAGTTAATAGTAGTTGTAGGAGATGAAGGGCCTTGAGACACTCCATCCACGAAGAACTCATAGTTGTCTGCTCCAGAAGCGGTAAAATCTACCAAGTCGCCTACACAAAACACGTTATCAACATCAGTGCTTAGCAATCCGACTGAAGGAACAGGGTTAACAGTATACGTCAACGTGTTGGACGTGCTTACACAACCGTTGGCAGATCCTGTAATTGAGATTACCTGACCATCGATGAGGTTGGTAGTAACCAATGTGTTGGTAGCTGTCATGCTTCCTTGAGAGATGCCATCAATAAAAAATTGGTAAAGTGTACTTCCACTTCCTGTAAATGTCACCGACTCACCGTTACAGATAATGTCGTCTGCATCTGAACTCGTAAGTACAATCGTTGGAATTGGATGTACAACAACGTTCAAAATTGTTTGGCTTGTATCCGAGCATCCGTTGGCACCAGTTCCAATCAAGTACACTGTATTGTTTCCAACAGGTAGTGCAGGGTTAAAGGTTGGCGATGCCTGAGCAGGTCCTTGCGATACATCGTTGATGAAAATTTCATATTGACTTGCATTTGCTCCAGTAAACGTAATAGGTTCACCGTCACAAATGGTATTGTCAGCATCGTCAGAGAACAAACTCACGGCTGGGATTGGAAGTACAGTGAAGGATATTTGCTGTGTGACAATACACCCATTGGATTCACCTTGGACGGAAACAATTTGTCCATTTGTAAGTGTGCTTGTTGAGAAGGTGTTTGTTGGAGACGATGCGCCTTGAGAAACCCCATTCACAAAAAACTCATAATTGTTTGCTCCACCTGCTGTAAGCTCAACGAGCTGCTGAGAACAAAGCGTGTTGGCCGTTGCATCAGAAACAAGTGTCGTTGTCGGAGACTGAGTAACTGTAAAAATAATGCTATCAGAGTTGTTTCCACAACCGCTAAAAGTTCCTGTTACAAAAACGGTATCATCATCCGCTAGCGTTGTAGAAGCGTATGAGTTAGTTGGAGATGGGCCTTGTACAGATGCGCCATTGATGAAAAACTCATACTGCGATGCTCCAGTAGCGTTAAAAACAACATTCTGACCTGAGCAAATGGATGTAGCACTCGCCGTCGTCATATTTACATTAGGCAATGCATTTACTGTGTATGCAAATGTTTCAGCTGCTACTTTCGAACAACCAACAGCAGAATAACCCACGACAGTAACGATTTGACCCGATGTCAAGGAAGTTGTTGCCCAAGTAGTAGTTGCTGACGGCACTCCTTGCGATACACCGTCTACGAAAAACTCATAAGTTACTGCGCCGGCAGCCGTAAATGTGACTTCATCACCAGCACAAATCAAGTTTCCTCCAGTCGATTCAGCCAATGTGGTCAACGGTAATGGGTCGACGTTAAATGTCATTGAAAGTGTATCGCGGCAACCGTCTGTCGAAAATCCGACGAGCGAAACCACATCATTATCGACCAAAGTTGTCGTTGCGTATGTGCCTGCCAAGGTATAGCCTGTTACAGGTCCATTGTTTAGAAGGTACTGATAGGTATAGGTTGGATCTACAGCGCTAGCATTGAATATGACATTGTCCTCAGCACAAATAGAGGTATCTGCATCTGAAGACGTCCAAGTATAATCAGGTAAATCATTCACAGTGATGATAAAAAATGGCATTGTATCACTTACGCATCCATTTTCAAAACTAAGAACACTGATTGTGTCTTCATGGTTCAGTGTCGAACTAACAAAGAGCGTATCATTCACAGATTGACCACCTACAGCAACACCGTTCAAATAGAATTGAAATTCAGCAATGGGTGAATTACTTGTCGCTTCATAGGTCACCTCGTCGCCATCACAAATAATTTGATTGAAATCTGTAGATGTGATTTGAATACTTGGTTTACTAATGTGTACTTGAATGGTATCCGTGTCGGAGCAGTAGTTCGTATAGGTGGTTTGTAATACTACATCGAAATCACCACCTGAAAGGAAGACATGCTGATTGGTATCACTTACATAATTGATCCAAGTACTGTCTGTTGGTGGGTTGGCATAGTAACCTGTTCCATCATCAAAATACCAAACGGACGTAATATCATTCAGGTCACCTGAAAAGGATGTGGAATTATTTGTGAAAATTGAAGTGTCACCAAAACAAAAAGGACCGTCCGCAGTAAAAGAAGCTGTTGCTGCTGGACTTGCATCGAACACCCAGTTGGTGTTGTTTCCATTGTCTGTAGAGAAAAGCGCAGTCATGGATGCTGCTCCCGCTTGAATTGAAGTGAAATCAATACATTCTGCAATTACATCTACTCCTGTTACTTTATTGAATTGAACAGGTAAGGTTGGGTTGCTCGAAGTCAGGTAAATGGAATCTCGACAATCTCCCAACATAATCAAGCTATCATTGATTGTGTGAATTGAACTTGAATCAATGTAGACGTAACTTCCCTTTATTATTTCTAATTTGTTGTACGTGTTGTTTCCAGACAAACGTTGATTTGCCGATAATTCAGGAAAGTTAAGGGTTACGTCATAAAGTGTTACACCCTCCGTAGTGAGGTAATTTTGATAGTTCGGCGAACCAATGTAAAGATCCGAAGTTCCACCGATGAATGTAAAATTGACATCAGCACCTTCTGAATTTAATCCAGCAGCCAGTGTAATTGTTGAGCCACCCAAGTTTAGTACTTTGTCTAATGGCGTTGCAAGTTCGAAGACTTGAATTGAACCCGCACTAACGTTATTGGATTGTAAATCCAGTTGTCCACTTAATAGATAAATGGTTGTTGAATCGGTCATTAATAGGTCACTGACCAAGTCTACTCCTTCTGAATCGTCGTTCATATTTACGGCGATATTACAATCTACTGTAGCAGAATTCGGGTCGAAAGTTGATTGAGCATTAAACTCAATTCTATGTTCGACGCCTGAACGTGTAACAAACAAGTCTGGATTAAATAGTACATCTCCAAGGCTATACATGTTTGTGTCCAATCGTAACGTTGGATTATTTATAGAGGTGCTCCAGTCCATGTATGAGAAGTATGCATTCGTATCAACGACCACAACCTGTCCCGGTAAAGTGAAGGAAAGGTTATCAAAAATGACGCTGTCGACAAAAGTTGGTGAACAAAGTGCCGGTGCACCACCAGAGGTCAGCGACCAATGATTAGGGTCTGACCAGTTTCCAGCGTTATCAATCCAGTAGAAAACAGATCCGCTCAATGTCCAGCCATCCGCTCCATTTGTGGTATCTGAAAGTGCAATATTGTAGATTTCCGTTCCAGGACTCAAAGCATCCACATTATCAATACTTAGGTTACTTACATTGAGCTCATTGAATCCAGTTTTTTGAATTGAAGCCGAAGGATTTAAGGGATTTACGCTATTGAGTACAAATGGAAGTGCACAGTCTCCTACAGCAACGAGCGAATCAATCATTTGAGTAGAGCCGTTGTCCAATGTCAAAGTAGACGATGGAAACAATTCCAGTAATTGAAACGTATTGTTGTCGATAACATTTAGAATAGCAGCCTGTGAACGCACCGTATCATAAACGAGACTTCCACCAACAAAATTAACTGTCGCTACATTTGCCAATTCAACTGTTGAAGGAGTTGCTGTCCATGTCAATGTTGTTGGATCTATAAACCAATCTGTTCCATTAAGTGTTATCGTTGAATTCGCTACATCAATTGATCGAAGATTTGTAGTTGACGATATAAAATCAAGGCAATTGACGTTAATCGCGTTTGCGACCAATCCTCCTTCTTCAATAAAAAGTGAACCACTTGTCGTAAAATCATCGTTCATTTCTACGGTCTCGGTACCCACAAAATAAAAATCGTGCACCCAATTTTGACCATTCGATGTAATTCCGTTGCCTGTTACCGAAGGGTTCATGCGAATGTCTCCCGTCCATGTGAAATCAACCAAACCATCTGCCAATAGGTTTCCTTGAATTTCTATTGATGGCAGTCCTGAGGCGATTGTAAATCCTGTGGTATTGGCAGAAAAGTCAAAATTATTTACGTTGACCACAACGTCCATATTTACGGACTCCGCTAATGAAGTTAATCCCGAAAGATCATCAAAAATTACATTGTCCCCAACTCCAGGAATACAACCAGCGCTTGGTCCACCGGAGCTAAACGACCATTGATTTGGGTCTGACCAGTTTCCGCTGGCGTTAATCCAATAGAAGTCTGTTGCATTGATTATCCAACCATCCGCACCGTTGGTTGTGTCAGAAAGAGCAAGATTGTATACTTCAGTTCCAGGGCTTAAGGCGTCCACATTATTAATACTCAAATTACTTGCATTAAGTACATTGAAGCCAGTCTTTTGAATCGAAGCGGAAGGGTTTGCTGCATTTGCACTATTTAGAGTAAATGGCAGCGTACAATCTCCAAATGCGGCGAGTGAATCAATCATTTGAGTAGATCCGTTTTCCAATGTCAAAGTAGACGAAGGAAATAATTCAAGCAATGTAAATGTATTGTCGTCAATAACTAATAGCTGGTTAGCCTGTGAGCGCACTGTGTCGTATACGAGGTCACCACCGGTAATGTTTACAGCCCCAACATTCGTGAACTCCACGTTAGAAGGTGTTGCATTCCAAGTCAATGTTGTTGGATCAATCATCCACAGTGTTCCAGTAATCGTTATTGTTGAATTATCTATACTAATGGATCGGATGTTTGCCGTGTTTGATACAAAATCTAAGCAATTGACATTAATCGCATTTGCGACCAGTCCACCAGATTCGATAAAAAGGGATCCTGTCGTTGAAAAATCATCGTTCATTTCAACTGTTTCCGTTCCAATAAAATAAAAATCGTGGACCCAATTCTGCCCATTTGACGTAATTCCGTTAGCTACTACTGAAGGGTTCATTTGAATATTTCCCGTCCAAGTGAAATTGACCAAGCCGTTGGCTAGTAAACTTCCTTGTATTTCAATCGATGCGAGTACTGAGGCAATGGTAAATCCTGTTGTATTGGCAGAAAAGTCAAAATCATTTACGACTACGGGAATATTCATTGTAACGATCTCTGCTGGAGAAGTCAACCCAGAAAGGTCATCAAAGATAACGTTATCAACATTTGTTGGAAGTGTAGCTCCTGGACCGCCGCCCGACGTCGCCGACCAATGAGTCACATCGGACCAGTCTCCAGTTCCACCTATCCAAAAAAAGTCTGCGGAGAATGCAAGAGTTGAGGTAAAAGTCAATAGTAAAGCGAGTAGTGCGTGTTTCATTGCAAATAACATGTTAGGATTTTTCCAAATTTAATCGCACAAATATTGCTGAAATATTCTAATTACGCAAACTAAAGTTGCTAGCAGGAGAATGTAAATTTAAATGAATCGTGTTTTAAGAAGCACATCAATTTCTACTTAAACCAATATGGTCTTACATTTAATTCAAATCCCATCTTTCCTTTTAGGAGATGAAAGACATTCCATTAATATGTCGTTCACGAAAATTTAATCGAACTCTAGCACAAGTTGTCGAAGTTTTATTTGAATATTCCAAAATAGAATGATAGATTTGCGGCTAGGAATTAAACCTCCTGATTTATTACTAAACTACTTATGAAGTTAAAACTTTTTAACGGATTAGTTTTGATGTTCTTGTTCAGCACTCAGTTTGCTGCATTTTCACAAAACGACACCGTCACTGAAAAAGCGATTAAATATGCCCAGCCCGAAGTGGCTCAGGCAGAATTGTCCATGTTGACACCTCCAGAAGGGTTTGTAGTGTCAGAGTCATTCAACGGTTACATTCATTACCAAGCAAGTTCGGCAATTATCATGACATTGGTGATGGATGCGTCCTACCTCAACATTATGAAGGGGATGACTGAAGAGTTTTTTGAAAAAAACAAACTCACAAAAATTAGCGATTCAAAAATTGTAACTGATAATGGGACAAAGGGAATTTCATACAAATTCTCATTTGACTTAAGCGGACAGGAATTTATTCGTTACATGGTCTATGTAGGTGATTTAAATCAAACGCTTTGGTTGAACATTACTTATCCAAAACATGTAGAGGAATTGGTTGAAGGGGAGATTTTGAGAAGTATTCAAACGATAAACCTTAAACCGAATCGCGATGAAGAATAGCATTGTTAAACTAACTTTGTTCTGCGCACTATTGTTTTCGGGATATAGTGTTGCTCAGCAAGAAGTAGATCATCACGTTGATTTTACTTCAGGCATGCAAAACATGTGGGGTCCTTCATGGAACGCCTTTAGCATTAATCAAACAATCACTCTTTTTGAAGTTAACTGGAATGAGTCTTTTGATACAGGAAATTCAGGAATTGTAACTATTCTAGGACAACAATTCGGTGCCGCAATTGCTGGTGGTTTTTCTGGAACTATTGGAAGTGAGTTTTCATTGACAGGATTTACAACAGGTGAGGTTCAAGTGGATTACCCAATTGATGTCACTTTGGACATGCCAACAGATTTAACCTACGACCAAGGAGATCAAGTGACCATTCAGACAGAATATGAAGTTTCAACTGGATATGCACTGGATACCTACTACCCAAGTGCTGGAGAAGCTACATTAGATTTATACTTCCAATTGGCAGCGAACCTTTCGGCAACAATGTGTGCTTTTGGTTGTACTACATTTCCAGTTATTCCGGCCTTCGATACAGGGATGAATAACGTAAACCTATTCACAGTAAATACTTCCGAGGTTTCCTTCTTTAGCTTCAATGGTGGTGCGCCTATGTATTCCTATGCAATTTTCCCACTATCTACAACAATGATTAACGGAGACCCATTAGGAGAATATGGATTAGAAGCGGTGCTTGATTTACCTTATGTTACAACGACAGATGCGCTAAATGGACAGGATTTAAGCGCATGTGGTGAGGATACATACCTTACGGTTACCTTAGACGTCTTCGCGTTGCTTTCAAATCTTCCTTATTTGTCAGCTTTGGGTTACTTGAGTGGAGACGAGGATTTTGGATTTGGTACTGTATACTGGAATCTTTTCAGTGCGGGATTCCAAATGGACATTCATAATAAACAGTGTTTCGCCTTTCAGCCAAACGTATATGCCAAATTAGAATTTCCCGTGGCAGTCGAGTACACGATTTTTAACGGAGCCACTGCGGTTTCTTCTGGAAATAGTGCAATTATAAATGTTGAAGTCGGCAACGATGTGCGCTATAAATTCCCCTGTTATTTTGAGGAATTGGACATTATTCCAACCTATTCCATCGATGGTAATTTTACCAATCATACCTACGATTCGATTTCCTTTCAGTTCGACATGAGTGCATTTGCATTCGGATTGGAAATTCCACCGATTGAAATCACACCTGAGATCAATGTCCCTGAAATATGTATTCCTATTCCTTACCCATGTCCGACATGGAGTAACCCATTTAGATGGTGTACCGAATGGGTATGTACACCTGCATTTACTATTCCTGCAGTTGGATTCCCAGGGATTACTTATGATTTCGGACCACTTTGGGAGCACACGATTCCAATTGGCTATATCGATTATGATTGGTACAACAACACGTGGGATTTAGAAGGATTTGATGAATATACTTTCCCCGCGTTTACAATGATAGCCAGCCGTCTTGGAATTGCAAATTCACAAGTAGATGTATTGTGCTTTGGAGATGCAACAGGCTCAATTAATGTAACAACCTCTGCTGTTTCTCCCGCTGTTCCATATACTTACCTTTGGACAAACGGAGCAACCACGCAAAATATTTCTAACCTTGAGGCTGGACCCTATGAGGTTGAAGTGTATGACGCAAATGGCTGTCAACATTTTACGGGTGCAACAATCTTAGAGCCGGAACAGGCATTGAACATTACTTCATTACAAGTGGATAAAAGTTGCAATGGAGGAGTGGATGATGGCAGCATTGATGTATTAGTACAGGGAGGGACACCTAATTACGGTTATTCTTGGAGTACAGGTGCAACAAGCGAAGATGTTTCTGGACTTCCTGCAGGTGTACATACCTTGACAGTGACAGATGTAAATGGATGTGTTGAAGCACATTCAGTAACAATTACTGAGCCGAGTGCTCTAGGACAAGTGGGCGTTGTAGAAAACGTTGATTGTAGAGGAAGTGCAACCGGAACAATCAATGTGAATGCATTTGGTGGCACAATGCCTTACAGTTATTCATGGTCATCTGGACAAACACAAAGCACAATTGACGGTTTGACAGCTTCTAACTATACACTGACAATTACCGATGCAAAAGGATGTACCAGTGTTGAAGTATATGCTGTGACCGAGCCTGCTTTAGACTTAAACTTAACTGCAGTTGGGACGGATATCCTTTGTAAATACGATGCGACGGGAGCAATTGATGTGACTACAACTGGAGGCACAGCTGGATATTCATACTTATGGACGAATTCTCAAGGCATTGTTCTTCCCTTCCAATCGGAAGATGTTGTTGACTTAACTGCTGGCGAGTATACAGTTGTTGTTACTGACAACAATGGTTGTCAATATGAACTATCTGAGATATTGACGGAACCAGTGCAAGAATTGAGATCCACAGAGGTGACGCAAGATATCAATTGTTTTGGTGATGCTACAGGAATCATTGATCCTGTAATTTCAGGTGGAACTGCACCGTATTCGTATGATTGGTCGACAGGATCGATCGCACCAATACTTAGCGGGGTTACAGCGGGAATTTATTCATTGGAAGTAACCGATGCAAACAATTGTACTGAAATTTTTGAATACGAATTGACCGAACCTTCAGAGGGGCTTTCACTCGCGTTAATGGCCACAGATGTTCTTTGTTATGGTGAAAATACTGGGGAGGTTGCTACTGCTGTGAATGGCGGGACTTCTAGCTACACTTATTTATGGAGTAATGGAGCAATTACACCGACCATTTCCAATGTTGTTGCAGGAGTTTATAGCGTTACAGTGACGGATTCGAAAGGATGTACGGTTAATGATAATATTGCAGTCAATGAACCATTAGCACCGTTGGCCTTGTCTTCTGTGATCACAGATGTTGACTGTCACGGAAATAATTCGGGAGCAATTGATCTAACCACTGCTGGTGGAACAGGACCATACGAATACTTATGGTCTAATGGTGGGACGATTATTATGACAGAAATTTTTGAGGATGTTTCGAACCAATATGCAGACACATATACGGTACTAGTTACAGACGCGAATGGATGTGAAGAAACATTGAACAGCACAATCAATGAACCGTTGGCGCCACTTTCAGTTACTGGAATCGTGGACGATGCGAATTGCTTTGGATTGAATGATGGAGGTATTGATATTACAGTTGTTGGCGGAACACCGGGATACGGATACTCATGGACAAATGGAGATGTAACTGAGGATGTAACCAGCGAAGTATCGGGAGATTACGAGGTTACTATTACCGATGCTAACCTGTGTACTTTGACTGCGACGTACAGCATTAGTCAACCTGAAGAACCATTAGTCGCTACGGTGACGCCAACAGATGTAAAATGTAATGGTGGAGCTGATGGCATGATTTCCTCAAGTGTGACTGGTGGTACAATGCCATATAGCTATGTTTGGTCGACAACAGAAACTGTTGATGAGATTTATAATCTTTCTGCAGGTGCTTACACTTTAACGGTGACGGATGCACAAGGATGTACAGCATTTACGGGAACTACAATCAATGAACCCGTAGATCCATTAATCGTAAATTATGCAGTATCAGATGTGCAATGTCACGGCGCAAGTGATGGAGAGATTGTAATTACAATTACTGGTGGTGTTGAGCCTTACTATTATAACTGGGGGAATCAAAATGAAATTTTGGTGAACAACTTCAGTGAGACAATCTCTGAACTTAACCTCGGTGATTACTTTATCCGTGTAACCGATAGAAACGGTTGTGTGAATGCGCAGTACATCACAGTGAACGAACCTCAGCCATTAGTGTTGGATTATGTAGTCACTGACGCCCTGTGTTATGGTGATAATACAGGAGCTGTCGATTTGACAATTTCAGGAGGAACACCAGCATATTCAACTACGTGGAGCAGTGGACAGTCTACTGAGGATCTTTTGAATGTTCCTAGTGGAACTTACAATGTTTTGGTTGTAGACGATCAATTGTGTGAGGCAAGAGCAATAATAGAAGTGGATGAACCTTCAGAAGTCAACATTGCATATGAAATTGTTGATTTAACCTGTGTTGATCAATCAGATGCTGCCATTTTTGTTGGTCCTTACGGAGGTGTGAGTCCTTACAGTTATGTATGGAGCAATGGTAGTATTTCACAGAATATAGAAGGACTTGACCCTGGAATGTATGCACTTGAGTTAACCGATGCGAACTCATGTGTGTCTAATTATTCGTTCGAAATCGTTTTGAACGATAATGAGTGTGTCTTTATACCAAATACGTTTACACCGAACGGAGATGATTACAACGATACTTGGGTAATTAGAAATATTGATTTATATCCCGGAGCTACCGTGAAAGTTTTCAATAAATGGGGAAACAATGTCTTTTCATCAGAAGGGAAATACGAACCATGGAATGGAAATCATAATGGAGCACCACTTCCGTCCGAGGTATATTATTATATAATTATTCTTGGAAACGAGGCAGAGAACGAATACACCGGAACCATAACTATTATTAGATAAGAAATGAAGATTAGAATGTATATTTCCTTGTTGTTTACCACATTGATTTCACTCAACGGAATTGCAAACAACAACGAGTCATCGGCAGCCTGCCCCAACATTGCAATGTCAGGAACGAATGTAACTTGTTACGGAAATTCAAATGGAACTGCGCAAGTGGCAATATCAAATGGTAGTGGAAACTATTCAATCACTTGGTCGAATGGTGCGAATGTTAACAGTATAAACGGATTGCCAGTTGGTACGTATACTGTAAATGTGAAGGACAATGTTTCAGGATGCACAGTAGTTGGAGCTTTTGTTGTTGGTTCACCAGATCCAATAGCCGTGACGGAAACAATCACTCATGTAAATTGCTTCGGTGATGGTACAGGTGCGATTAATACAACTGTCGTTGGAGGAAATGGAGGGTATAGCTACACTTGGGTGAATGGCGGCGGTGTCACTGTTTCTACAAGTCAAAATTTGACAGGAGCCATTGCAGGGACATACACTTATACTGTAACTGATGTAAATGGATGTACGTTCAATAGAGTTTATTCCATTACACAACCTGCAGAGGCATTGAACAGTTCTGCAGTGATTACAAATGCAACATGTTTTGGTGCTGCAACAGGAGCTATAGACATTGATGTATGGGGAGGAACTCCTTCTTACACGTATTCATGGACTTCAGGACAAAGCACACAAGATGTGAGTGGATTGACTAGTGGAAACTACACGGTGACAATAACAGATTTTAAAGGATGTGTACGTAATGTACCATTTTCCATTACGCAACCAGCTGTATTAACAGGCTCAGTGGCAACATCAAGTGTTCTTTGTTATGGCGATCCTACAGGATCTCTTACGGTTACTCCAGTTGGTGGAACGGCTCCATATTCATATGCTTGGCAAAATTCAACAACACTTTTTGCGGCAGACACACCTAATTTAACGAATGTGGTCGCTGATGATTATCAGGTGACAGTAACGGATGTAAATGGTTGTGTGTATGTTGATAACGCTACGGTTACGCAACCATCCAAGCTAACATTATCTCACACCTATGAAAACGTTTCTTGTTATGGTGGTTCTGACGGTTGGATTGATTTGACGGTTTTGGGAGGTTCTCCAACATATGATTATGTATGGGAAAATGCAGCCAATGTTGTAGTTGGAACTGGTCAGGATTTGACGAATATTCCATCCGATATTTACGATGTACTTGTAACCGACATCAATGGTTGTACAGAAACAATTACTCAGGAAATTTCCCAACCATTATCACCTATTACGGTAACTGAAAACGTTGTACATGTTAAGTGTTACGGTGATAACACAGGAGAAATTGATTTGGATGTCGTTGGTGGAACTCCACCATACGATTACAACTGGGCAACAGGTCAAGTTACGGAAGAAATTACTGGTTTAATAGCCATGACGTATAACTACACGGTGGTTGATAGTAAGTTGTGTGTGAGTGCAAACAGCGTTGTTGTGACTCAACCAGCACAGCCACTAACAGTTACAAATGTAATCACCGATGTGAACTGTTTCGGTGAATCGAATGGAACAATTGATTTAACTGTTTCTGGTGGAACTTCTCCTTATGTTTATGAGTGGGAGAACAGTACCTTCGTTTTAAGTAACATTAACCAAGATTTAGTGAATTACCCAGCAGACAGTTACACATATACTGTTACTGATGCAAATGATTGCGTTGAAACAGCGACACTGGTAATTAATGAACCAGCACTTATGGAAAGTGACATCGTAGGTGTAAATATTTTGTGCCATGGTGACAATACTGGATCCGTTGACCTGTCAGTTACAGGAGGAGTGCTGCCATATACCTATTTGTGGAACAACGGACCTATCTCTGAAGATCAGTCATCACTCTACGCAGGGTTTTACGAAGTTCAAATCTTAGATGATCACAACTGTTTATTGGTGGACAACATTACATTGACAGAACCTTCAGATAGCTTAAGCCATACATTTGAAGTTGATGATGTAAGATGTAATGCTGGTGAAGATGGAAGTATCGACTTGACTATTGAAGGAGGAACATCACCCTATTTTTATGATTGGTCAAGCGGAGATACGCTTGCAGAGGCGACCAACTTAACGGCGGGATTCTTTACGTTTTTAGTTACGGATAACAACGGTTGCACATTGTCGGATTCTATTTATGTTGATGAGCCAGATCCATTGGTGTTGAATGAAGTCATTACGGTTGTTACTTGTCATGGTTTTTCTGATGGAATCATCGATATTTCACCTACGGGTGGGACATTACCGTACAGCTATACATGGTACAATTCATCTTTTGCACTTTCAACCCAGGAAGAAGATTTAGTGGATTTCCCAGCAGATGTTTACCAATTGGAAGTGATCGATTCTAACAATTGTTTCTACGAAATGTTTTTAGAACTTGAGCAACCAGAACCTTTGGTGATTGAGTACACAAGCAATGTCGTAAGTTGTTTTGATGGTTCGGATGCAAATATTTTCGTCACGATTACTGGAGGAAATCCTGCATACAATACGAACTGGTCAAACGGAGCAATAACGGAAGATCTATTAAATATTACAGCAGATGTGTATCAATTGACGGTTGTCGATCAAAAAAACTGCACGGATTCAATCACTGTTGACATTAGTGAACCAGAACCAATTACCATGACATTTGATGTAATGGAAGTAACTTGTATTGACCAACATGATGGTATTGTCTATGCATTTCCAGAAGGAGGTAACGGAGGGTATTTATACAGTTGGTCGAATGGTGCAACCTCCTATATGAATGAAGAACTGAGCCATGAAACGTACAGTGTTACTGTTGTAGACGTTTTGGGATGTACAGGAACAGATGAGGTGTTCATTCCACGTTCTGATATTGGATGTATAGAGCCCGTAACTGCATTTTCGCCAAACGATGATAATTACAACGATACATGGGTGATTGATAACATGTACTTGTACCCAGAGGCAGAAGTACAAATCTTTAACCGATGGGGTAATTTGGTGCATAAAATCAATGGCATTTATGAGCCCTGGAGTGGATTGATAAATGGAGCAGCCGCGCCATCAGATGTATATTATTACATCATTAATTTGAATACAGAAGATAGAGAACCATTAGTAGGAAATATTACAATAGTAAGATAAGAGAAATGAAAAAGTTTTTAGTAATTATTTTAATTAGTGTCGCTGGAACAGTAAATGCCCAGCAAATCTCATTGAACTCGCAGTATTTGTTCAATGATATGTTGGTCAACGCTGGGGCAACAGGTAGTAAGGATTATATTCCAATCCAATTGAGTTTCAGAAAGCAATGGACTAATTTCCCTGGTTCTCCAACAACACAGGCGCTGTCGGCAGATGGAGCTATTTTCAACAATATGGGATTCGGTGGAACTATTTTTAACGATGTTTCAGGACCAAGTAGAAGAACAGGCATCAACGTGAATACAGCCTATCACCTGCAATTGGATGGACGTGGTAAACACATGATGGGATTCGGGATTGGAATCAATCTTACACAGCACCTCATTGATGAAAGTAAATTAACAACGTATTTGCCAGACGATCCTGCAGTACTTCGTGGTTATAACAATCAATTGGTACCAGATGCGAATGTGGGAATCTTTTACCGCTATTTGGATAAGGGATATGTTGGACTTTCGGGATTCAATCTAGTTCAAATGAACAGAGACTTATTTGATTTTGAAAATGGTTTCTACAATCCTTTGGTTAGAACATACTACTTGTATGGTGGATACAATTTTGATCTTGGTCAAAAATACCGATTGAAAACTTCGGCTTTGGTACAAGGAATCGAAACGTCAACGATACAGTTTGATGTAACGACGTTGCTTGAGTTCAAACGGATCTTCTGGTTCGGGTTCTCATACAGACACCTTGATGCAGCTGTAGCAATGATTGGAGGTCAAGCTGGACAGTTTAGATTCGGTTACTCATACGACTATACCATTTCTGATATTGGCGATTATTCATTCGGTTCACATGAACTCTTTTTGGAACTGCAATTATTCACTAAGAACTCTGGATCAAGAACTCCTTGGTTAAAGAGAAATAGAATCTATTCTCCAAAAATATAATGAGGCAATTTTTCTTAGCAATTACCCTTCTCACTTCTTTCGGTGCGTCAAGTCAAACGATTAAAGAAGCGAACAGATGGTTTGATTCGTATGAATACGCTAAAGCTGCGTCCATATACGAACAAGTAAATCCAGCTACAATTGAAGATTACCAGCGATGGTGTTACTCCTATTTTATTACTGGAGAGTATGAAAAATGCCTACCTTTGGCAGACTCCATCGTTCGAAGAATTGACACACCCTCTTTCTTTTACTACGCACATGGTTACAGTGCAATGGCTTTGGGTGATTATCCAACAGCAATTGAATCGTTGCAAGAGTACAAGAGATTGGACGATGAGTTTAACGTCGATATGTTAATCGTTTCCTGCCAACAAATTCCGACATGGAAAGATGAGGCTTTTGTCGAGAAAAGATTGGCATCGCATAATTCTGACAAGTCGGATTTTGCAGGTCAGTTTTACAAAGACGGGTTTGTAGAGTTTCACGAATCTGGAGTGGATAGCTTGAAAGGATCTATTACTGGTGGAAACTTTGAAACAGCGGAACTACTCTTAATACGTCCATTTACACGCTCATCAACAGATGATTTGTTATTGGTTTCTTTTCCCGATTCTTTGAGTGATGCATCAATTTCATCTTTTACATATGACCAAAAGGCCGACGAAGTGTTCTTTACGGCTAGTAGACACTTGGAACAGGATGGTATTAAAAGAGCACCTCATATTTACACTGGAAAAATAGTTGGACAAGAAGTAACAGGGATTCAACCGTGGAAATACGCAGGTTATCAGGACACGAGTTCAACAGCACACGCAACTGTGAATTCTTCTGGCAATTTATTGGTCTTTTCTAAACTTGGGAGCATGACATTGTCATCCGACTTGTATGTTTCTAAAAAGGTAAATAATGAATGGACTACTCCCGAACCAATGACTGCTTTGAATACAGAGTTTGATGAAATGTATCCATTGTTCATGGGTGATACCTTGCTTTCTTTCGCGTCAGAAGGTAGACCTGGATATGGTGGTTTAGATATTTACTTGGCAAAGATGAATGGAGAGCTGGTAGAAGATATTACGCATCCAAAATCACCCGTAAATAGCTTTCAAGATGATTTCAATTTTGTCTATTATTCTGCTGATTCGGCACGATTTTCTTCAAATAGATATGGTGGAGCTGGAGATGATGACATTTATTTTATTAAGTATAAGGAGTATATTGAACTGGAAGAAGTGGTCGCTGCTGAAAACATCAACATTGAATTTTTGCATACGTTTTCCTATAACAAGGACAAGCTGAACCTCTCAGTTGGTGATTATAAAAAGTTCGTTAAAGCAATCGAGCAGCAGCTTGACGAAGGCAGACCTACAATCACGGTAAAGATAACATCCTCTGCTTCTAATGTACCAACCAGAAAGTTCGCCTCTAACGAAGAACTTTCAAATATGCGTGCGCAAAATGTAAAATACGATCTTATAGAACATTTCGAAGGGAATGACGATTATAAAGGAAGAGTAAATGTAGTAATAGTGGCCTCAGTTGTGGATGGACCAATCTTTGAAAATGATTCAAGGAACAAGAAAAAATACGAACCTTTTCAGTTTGTTCAGATTGTCACTGAGTAATACGTTAATCTAATCTAATTGTCATCACCTACTCTAATAGAAATGGTGTTATTTTCGCATCAATTGGAATCCTTCAGGAACCTCTAAGGAAAACAGTTCGTCAAGATTTTCAGTGAGGTCTTCGCGCAGGTTGGAAAGCTGAAACGTCATGCGAATACCGTCCTCAATCTTGCTAAACCCCATAGGAAATCCAGGAACGTTAGGATTGATAATTTGCTGATCTTTTACAGCCACTTCAATTTCCGAAGTATACCAGTATTCCGTAATCAATTCGCCCTGGTATAAAATAGCTTTTTTGCACGTGTAGCCTAATATTTTCTTTGTTTCGTCAGAAAACTCGAGTGTGGCACTTGTGTCCTTTTCAACGGGTGGAACTTCGTCCGCAGAACTTAGAATGGCCACTTTTCCCATTACGCCATCATTGGTTGAAAGCACTTGATTTTTTTTCCGGTCTACAACAACACGGGTGGTACTCATTTTACCCATTTTAAAGACCATGAGGGATCTGTTCTCGGTAAAGTAGAGTTCCATTCGACTATCGCGAAGCATCGCCACTGTCTGCTTTGCTTTCAATGTACTGTCCACAGCAGCGACATCAATGTCATATTGCAAGTATCCTTCAGTTAATTGAGAAAAAACAAGGTGACTTGTAAAAAGTAAAAAAAATAGAATGGTTTGTTTCATAGACCTAAAGTTAAGAATTCTGCTGCTAGAATTAGCAACTATCGTGCTAAATCAAGCGCAAATTTTCTATTTTTGCTATTTACAAGTAGAATAGATGAATCATTAGAAATGGGTAGAGCATTTGAATATAGGAGAGCAGCCAAAGAAAAGCGTTGGGATAAGATGTCAAAATTATTCCCGAAGCTGGGAAAGGCAATTACAATGGCTGCAAAAGAAGGAGGGACTGATCCCGATACGAATTCCTCACTGCGTACGGCCATAAAAAATGCCAAGGCGCAAAACATGCCAAAGGATAACATTGAGGCTGCGATAAAGCGTGCAAACGCGAAGGATGGAGAGACGTTTTCTGAAATGAACTATGAGGGAAAAGGTCCACATGGAGTATTGGTCTACGTAGAGTGCGCTACGGATAATCCAACCAGAACGGTAGCGAATGTGAAATCCTATTTTAATAAAGCAGGCGGCGGTGTCGTTCCAAATGGCTCTTTTGAGTTTATGTTCAATAGAAAATCAGTGTTTGAATTTGAAAAAACCGACGACATTGATGTGGAAGAATTGGAATTGGAGCTGATCGATGCTGGACTGGATGAAATTGAATTGGTTGACGATAAAGTCTTCGTTTATGGCGATTATACAGCCTTCGGTTCGTTATCAGCGGCGTTGGAAGATTTGAACATAGATGTGACGAAATCAAGCTTAGAGAGAATTGCTGCGCAACCAGTATCCTTTACAGAAGAGCAATTGGCGGATATTGAGAAAATGCTAGACAAAATAGAAGATGACGATGATATCCAACAAGTATTTACAAATATTGAGTAATTCTTGATTGAAAATATAATAAAACGCGGAAAATAGAGTTCATCTACCTGAAAACGAAGTATGAATGGCTGAATTGATTAAAAAGAGACTGAAATATATCGGTGGGTTTGCGCTCGTCCTTGTCTTTGCTTATGCCTGTTCAACGGAAAAGAATACGCTTTTAAACCGTTCGTTTCATGGAATGAACGCACATTACAATGGTTATTTTAATGCCAATGAATTGTTACGACAATCCATGGAAACGTACGAAAGCTCATTGGTCGAAGATTATTACGAGATCTTACCCATAGACCCTGTTCCCAATGAAGAAGAAGTAATAGGGATGTATCCAGCGATTGATACTGCGGTAGCAAAATGCACCAAAGTCATTCGTGACCATAGTATGCCTGGAAACGACAAGCCTTCCAAAAAGAAAAGTGAACACAATAAATGGATTGATGAGAACTGGACAACAGTCGGCAAGGCGTTTTACTTGAGAAGAGATTACGAGGGTGCAATGAAAAATTTTAATTTCATTAAGAAGTTTTACTCAAATGATCCCTCATTGTACATTGGAGAATTATGGATGGCAAAAACCTACATCGCACAGGGAAACTTGACCAAGGCTAAATTTAGCTTGGACAATTTAGATGCTGCGATTGAAGATGAAAAGGCGCGCAAGAACGAAAAAACAAAAAAGTCCAGATCAAAACTCAGTAGAAAGTTAGGCAAGAAGAAAGACAAGGAAGACAAAATTGCCAAGTTTCCAAAAAAGATTCGCTTTGATTTAGAAAAGACCAAGGCCGATTTAGCCTTAAAAAAGGACAATCATGCAGACGCGATTAAATATTTAGAGGAGTCTCTAAAATTTGCAAAGCAATCGAAAGATAAAGCACGCGTACATTTCATTCTGGGACAGCTATACGAAGCAGAAGGAAGCAACCAACAAGCAAGTGAACACTATGCGAAGGTCATTAAGAAGAATGCTCCTTTCCAAATGAGTTTTAATGCACGCTTAAAAAAGGCATTTTTGGGGAACAGTAGTAAAAAGAAAAAGGACCTCAAGAAAATGCTTCGCGATGCAAAAAATGCTGAATTTAAAGATCAGATTTATTATGCGTTGGCTGGGATTGAATTCAATGAAGGGAATGAACCAAAAGGAATTGAATACCTCCACCAATCTGCATTTTATTCGGTGAAGAACACGCGGCAAAAAGGAATGGCGTATGAGCAATTGGGAGACCTGAGTTTCTCGAAGCGAAACTATGTGAGTGCTCAAAAATACTATGATTCATGCGCAAGAGTTATTCCTGACACCTATCCGAATGCAGACGGTATAAGAAATAAGGCAATTAAATTAGCAGATTTAGTTGTTGCTGTTGAAACGGTAAACTATGAAGATAGTGTTCAGCGGATAGCCGCTCTTTCTGACGGAGATCGAGAGAAGTTCTTGAAAGACTTCATCAAGCAAACAAAGGAAGAACAACAACGCAAGAAGGAAAAAGATGCGGAGCGTTTAAGAGAGTTGCAAGCCAATGAAAATCTATTTGCGCAAAGTGGTAGCGGTTCGAAATGGTATTGGAACAATGCTAAAACAAGAGCGGAGGGCTTCGATGAGTTTAAAAAACTTTGGGGCACACGAGAGAATGAAGACAATTGGAGAAGATCAGAAAAAGTGGAAATCGCCAATTTCGATGACATTGAAATAGATAGCACGAACCAAGTTGTAGATACCGCAAGTGTTGTCACAGACACCTTAACAGTCGATTATCTGTCCGAGCGCTTGCCATTATCCGATTCAGCCATGGCACTGTCCAATCAGCGATTGCTTGAAGCACATTACAACGCAGGTATCATTTACAAAGAGCAATTGAATGAAGATAAAATGGCACAGACTGAATTTGAAGCCATACTCAATAAGAAAATAGAAGACCCCCACAATTTAATGGCGGCCTTTGAATTGTATAAAATGCTGGTGACTTCCAACGCGGGTGAAGCACAAAAACACAAGGATTACATCCTCAATTACTACCCGAACAGCGATTATGCGAACTACTTGAGAGATCCAGACTATTTTGTAAAGAAAAAGGAAAGAGATGCCTTAGCAGAACAAGAATACGTAACCGTGCTGGAAAGATACAACCGTGGACTTTATTACCCTGTGATTTCAAGAGCCGATGTTGTGATTGCCGAGGAAAAGGACAATGTTTTTAGAGCGAAGTACATGTTGTTGAAAGCAATGTCGATGGGACAAATCAGCGATGATAAACAAGAGCTAGTTCCTGTATTAACGGCAGTGGTTGAAGAATACCCTGAAACAATGGAGGCGGAGAAAGCAAAAGAAATGCTTAGCGTTATTGAAAACGGGTATTCAGAGAACATAGCAGTGGATTTTGGAAGCAAATATCCGTTCGAGTACAACGACAGAGAATCAGTATGGGTGATCATCTTTTTACCTCCCGATGAAAGCTCAAGTTTGGCGAAAACAAAAGTGGTTGATTTTCACCGAGAGTTCTTTAGTCGAAGTAAATTAAAAGTGACTTCTAAGGTTTTTGGAGAAGAAAGTGTTATCTTAGTAAATGAGTTTGAAACCGAAGCGGAAGGAGGCGAATACATTCGCGTGTATAAGAATACTCGAAAATATCTGTTAGATCTCCAGAACGCAAAAATTTTCATGATAACAGTAGCCAATATGCAGATCCTCTTTGAGAAGCAAAATTTGGATATTTACGAGAAGTTCTACGAGGAATATTATTAAGCATGAAGAAGAAAATTAACACACAGTTTGATAGTCCTGATCGCCTTAACGTTATTGTTGAGGGTTCAAAAGTACTAGGTGACATGACAACCGATTCTAATTTAAGAATAGACGGTGAGGTGAAGGGGAATGTGATTTCAGCTTCAAAAGTTGTTATTGGAAAGAACGGAATTATTGTGGGCAATTTAACCTGCGGAGATACCGATATAGAAGGTAGCGTTAAAGGAATGATTACCGTAGAATCACTTACAGTTTTAAGAGCAAGCGCAGTCATTGAAGGGGAGATTACCACCGATAAATTACAGATAGATGAAGGCGCTCAGTTTTCAGGCAATTGTAAAATGAAAAATTTCTCGCCCGCTTCAACCCAAAAGACAGTTGCACAAAGTCAAGAAGACGTGGTGTATTAGTGATGGACGAGAAGAAGAAAAACTCCCTCCCGAAATTTGCACGTTTATCTGGGATAGGAATTCAAATGGGTATTACGATCTTCTTAGGTGCTTATTTCGGTAAGTTTCTTGACGAAAAATTCCCAAGCAATAAGAAGTGGTTTACGATAGCTTTTACGCTCTTGGCGGTTGCGTTTTCATTGTACAATGTACTGCGACAAGTCAATAAGATAAACGATGAGGATGAAGAATAATCCAGTCCTCTTTTTTTCCTTTCAACTTTTATTGATTTTGGCTGTTGCTTTTGTGGTGCATGCATCTATTCAGTCCGCAATTGGAATTGGCACATTTGACAAACACATCATCATCACCTATTCATTTAATTACCTGTTGGCCGTAGTGTTTTTTGCCGTGCTACTTTTCTTTAAGAAAAAGAAGTCAACGCAACTCGGATTCATTTTTATGTTTTCAAGTATGCTCAAGTTCGTACTCTTCTTTATTTTGCTCAGTCCACTGCTCAGAACAGAGCAAGGAGTTAAAAGCGCAGAATTTATTTCATTCTTCATTCCTTACGGCATAAGTAGCACATTTGAAGTGCTTTGCATGGTCAGAATCCTCAATAAGTGACTTTTTGCAAATGGAAACAAATAAAATACAAGTTTAAGTTTCTTGGATTCTAATTTTATACCTACTTTTGCCCCGATTTAGAAAACGATAGATTTAGTGGATATGCACAAATTATTAAAGTTTATACTTGTTTTAGCGTTAGTAAGCCCTTCATTTCTATTTGCAAGCGAGGCTCAAAAAGAAGAAGGACATGCGGCGGCAACTGAGGAGTCAAATCCTGACAACAAAAGAGCAGAAATAAAAGAAGCTGTGCAGCACCACACCCAAGATGCTTACGATTTCCACATTTTATCAGATGGAGATAAGCATTACGGATTTTCACTTCCTATTATCTTGTGGGACAATGGACTTCACATGTTTTCATCTTCAAAATTCCATTATGGAGAAACTGTCGCTGAATCCAACGGCAATTTTTACAAATTGGAGCACAATAAAATTTACAAAACAGATGCTGCTGGTACAATTGAGTACGATGAGCACCATCACCCAGTAAATGCGATGCCTTTGGATTTATCCATCACAAAGAATGTGTTGAGTACAATCTTTATCGCCATACTTATTTTTTGGATCTTTAGAAGTGTAGCAAAATCTTACCGTACTAGCCTAGCACCTTCGGGAGCAGCTAAGTTTTTAGAGCCATTGGTGCTTTTTGTCCGCGATGAAATAGCGATTCCAAACATTGGTGAAGAGAAACACAAGAAATACATGATGTATTTGTTAACTGTTTTCTTCTTTATCTGGTTTTTGAACTTGATTGGAATGACGCCACTTGGAATCAACGTTACAGGAAATATTGCGGTGACATTTACCTTGGCAATTATGACCTTCATTATTACCCAAGCGACATCAAAGCCAGATTATTGGAAACACATCTTTTGGATGCCAGGCGTTCCTGTTCCAATGAAAATATTGCTTGCACCCATCGAATTACTTGGTGTATTCATTAAACCATTTGCCTTAATGATTCGTTTGTATGCCAACATGCTAGCAGGTCACATTGTACTTGGAAGTTTGATCGGTTTGTTGTTTATTTTTGACAACTGGTTTGCACGAGGTTCATTCTTAGGGTTGACATTGTTTTTGAACATTATTGAATTATTAGTTGCCTTTTTACAGGCGTATATTTTTACCATGCTTACCGCACTGTACTTTGGCGCTGCCTCAGCAGAGCACGAGCATCATTAATTTGTATTTTTAACCATAAATAATATATATCATGGAAATTCCAGCAATCGTAGGAGCAGGTTTAGTAGTAATTGGAGCAGGTATCGGTATCGGTAGAATCGGTGGTTCTGCAATGGATGCAATCGCGCGTCAACCAGAAGCTACAAACAAAATTCAAACAGCGATGCTTATTGCAGCGGCGCTTATTGAAGGAATTGGATTTGCAGCGTTATTCGCAGTATAAGACAATGGTTATTTTCCCAACTGTAACGGTTGGTTACAGTTGGGAATAATTTTTTAAATGAACAGAGAATGGAAAAGTTAATCAATGAATTTTCGGTAGGTTTGTTTTTTTGGCAATCACTTATCTTTTTGGCGCTATTGTTTTTGTTGAGAAAGTATGCTTGGAAGCCAATCTTAAAAGCGGTGAATGAGCGTGAAGGAAAAATTTCTGACGCGATTAACCTAGCAGAAAAGACAAAAGAAGAAATGAAAGCGTTGCAAGCTCAAAATGAGAACTTGCTAAAAGATGCACGTGCAGAAAGAGACGCAATCATTAAGGACGCTAAAGCGACTGCTTCAAAAATGATTGAAGACGCAAAAACGGCTTCAAAGGAAGAAGGAAACAAATTGTTGGTTGCTGCAAAGGAATCAATCAATGCGGAGAAAGCGGGTGCAATCGCTGAACTTAAAACACAGATGGCTATGTTCTCTCTTGAAATCGCTGAAAAAGTGGTGCGTGGAGAATTGACCTCTGATGATAAGCAAAAAGCATTGGCTGAAAAGCTTGTTGCCGATATTAACTTGAACTAAGAACAGGAATGAAAAGTACGAAAGTAGCATCCAGATATGCCAAATCTCTTCTCGAAATTGCGTTGGAACAAAACAACGTTGATGCTGTCCTTGGTGATATGAAATTTTTGATCCAAACGCACGATGAAACGCGTGATTTTGGAATAATGATCGATAGTCCATTGATCAATGCCGATAAAAAAATCAGCATCTTTGAACTCATCTTTGATCAATTCGAAGAGACTTCAATGAAGTTTGTAAAGTTGATTACAAAAAATGGTAGAGAGGATGTTTTACCAGAAATTGCACGCTCATTTGAAGCACAAGTAAAAGAACATAGAGGAATTGTTCCGATTGTAATTACTTCTGCGGTGAAACTTGATGAGTCTACAAAACAAAAAATTGTAGCCAAAGTGCAACAGACCGTAAAAGGAGAATTGGAAATAGAAGAAAAAATTGACCCTTCGCTTATTGGAGGATTTATCGTAAGAATGGGCGATCTACAACTAGACGCTTCAATTGCGAATCAATTTAATAATTTAAAACAACGCTTAACAAGATAATTTAAGGCACACAGCACTAGTTGATGTGAGCCACGAATAAAACGACACAAGATGGCAGATGTAAAACCAGCAGAAGTTTCTGCAATATTAAGAGAGCAACTTTCAGGATTTCGTTCTGAATCAGAATTGCAGGAGGTAGGTACCGTATTACAAATTGGTGATGGTATCGCACGTATTTACGGATTGAATGGAGTACAGTACGGAGAATTAATTGAGTTCGACGGTGGACTTCAGGGAATTGCGTTGAACCTTGAGGAGGACAACGTTGGAGCCGTTCTTTTAGGACGTTCAACACAAGTAAAGGAAGGCGACACTGTTAAACGTCTTGGTCGTATCGCTTCTGTAAACGTAGGAGAAGGATTGATCGGTCGTGTTGTTGACACACTTGGAAATCCAATCGATGGTAAAGGACCAATTGAAGGTGAGTTGTTTGAAATGCCGATTGAGCGTAAAGCACCAGGGGTTATTTTCAGACAGCCAGTAACTGAACCACTTCAAACAGGAATTAAATCGGTAGATGCGATGATTCCAATTGGACGTGGACAACGTGAGTTGATCATTGGTGACCGTCAAACAGGTAAAACAACCGTTGCAATTGATACAATCATCAACCAACGTGAATTCTTCGATAGAGGAGAGCCTGTATTTTGTATTTATGTAGCAATTGGACAAAAAGGTTCAACGGTTGCGGGAATCGTAAAGAAATTAACAGATGCCGGAGCAATGGCATATACAGTGGTTGTTGCGTCGAACGCAGCTGACCCAGCACCAATGCAATTTTACGCGCCAATGACAGGTGCGGCAATTGGAGAGTATTTTAGAGATACAGGTCGTCCAGCATTGATCGTGTTTGATGATTTATCGAAACAAGCAGTTGCATACCGTGAGGTATCTTTGCTACTTCGTCGTCCTCCAGGTCGTGAGGCTTACCCAGGAGACGTTTTCTACCTTCACTCAAGATTGTTAGAGCGTGCTGCGAAAATTATTAACGATGATGGGATCGCTTCTCAAATGAACGATTTACCTGAGTGCTTGAAAGGAAAAGTAAAAGGTGGTGGATCATTGACAGCACTTCCAATTATCGAGACACAAGCGGGTGACGTTTCTGCATACATTCCAACCAACGTAATTTCGATTACAGATGGTCAGATTTTCTTGGAATCAGATTTATTTAACGCGGGTATTCGTCCAGCAATTAACGTAGGTATCTCGGTATCACGTGTAGGTGGATCGGCGCAAATTAAATCGATGAAGAAGGTTGCTGGTACGTTGAAATTGGACCAAGCACAATACCGTGAGTTGGAAGCATTTGCTAAGTTCGGTTCGGATTTAGATGCTGCAACAAAATCAGTATTGGACAAAGGTGCACGTAACGTGGAAATTTTGAAACAAAAAGAAGGAGATCCTTACCCAGTTGAAAAGCAAATTGCAATCATCTACGTAGGAACGAAAGGATTGATTCAAAATGTACCAGTAGAGAAAGTGAAGGAATTTGAAAAGGATTTCTTGGATTTCTTGGACGCGAAACATGCAAATGTATTGGCTGAATTGAAAGCTGGAAAATACACAGATGAAATTACAGATGTGTTGACAACAGTAGCAAAAGAGTTAGCAGCGAAATATTAAAAATTGACAGATTACAGATTGGCAAATTGCAAATTAATCTGCCAATCTGAAATCTGTAATTTGCAATCAAAATAAAATGGCAAACTTAAAGGAAATAAGAAACAGAATCACCTCAATTAGCTCGACGATGCAAATTACGTCGGCGATGAAGATGGTTTCTGCCGCAAAATTGAAGAGAGCGCAGGATGCTGTAACTCAGATGCGTCCTTATGCTGGGAAATTGCAAGAAATTCTTGAAAACCTAAGCGCCACACTTGACCTTTCAGAGAATGCATATTCTGAGCAGCGCGAAGTCAAAAATGTGTTGATCGTTGGGATTACATCGAACAGAGGATTATGCGGTGGTTTCAATAACAACATTATTAAGCGTGTGAACCAACTCATCGAGGGGGAATACAAAGACGCCAACCCTAAAGTGTTGAGCCTTGGAAAGAAAATTCGTGATGTAATTAAAAAAACGGATCGTAATTATACCAACGAAGAATTGAAACGCGTAGAAGATATTTTTGCCGAACTCACGTTTGAAAATGCAAGTATCATCGCAGCGAACTTGATGGAGTTGTTTACTTCGAAAGAATTTGATAAGGTAGTAATCGTTTACAACAGTTTTATCAATGCAGGTGCTCAACTTGTAAAGACAGAACAGTTTTTACCCATCATTCCAACGGCACCAGGAGAGAACGCAAGCGCGGGAGATTACTTCTTTGAACCAAGCAAGGTTGAGATCGTAGAAGAATTGATCCCAAAATCATTAAAAATACAATTGTTTAAAGCATTGTTGGACTCATCGGCATCAGAGCATGGAGCGCGTATGACAGCGATGCACAAGGCAACAGACAACGCCAACGATTTGAAACGTGATTTAACGCTTTCATACAACAAGGCACGTCAAGCGGCAATTACCAACGAAATTTTAGAAATTGTTGGTGGAGCAGAAGCATTGAACAACTAAATCAATAAGAATTGATAGGAAACCCTTCGTGTGAGCGAAGGGTTTTTTTGTGTTTAGCACTCAGGAGAATACAGTCATTCCCAACCAGTAATACACGCATTGAACTTCTCTGAAAAACCTGTTTTCACTACAAAACCAAGTGTTTTTCTGCATAGTTGAACTTCTATTTCACGTATAAATACGCTAAAAATTGCGTATTTATACGCTTGATTATATGAAAGTTAAGTTGTAAATTGACCCGCGAAATACTATTATTAACTTTAACTTCTACCACTACGAAACAGACAAACCAACTTACTACACTGTATTTGCGTCTATGAGATAGGCGTAAAGACGAGCCCCTCACAAGATTTATAGGCATAGTATATCGAGGAACTTGGCAACGATGTGTTTTTTACACGAATTGCTATCTTTAACGCATGCTTCACTGGCGTGGTTAGTGGAGAAAAATAAAAACAAATCTTATTAATTGAATAAACCTGTTTTTTATATAATTATACTAATACTTCTACCCTTCCTTGGCAGAGCACAAATGAATTTGGTGCCCAACGGTAGCTTTGAAGGGTATTCTTCTTGCCCTGTGAGTAATGACTTTGGCAATGGACAGCTTGAACTTGCTGTGGGATGGTGGAAACCAACCTTGGGAACCAGTGATTACTTTAATAGATGTCATACCAATGGCATAGTTGATGTGCCCGATAATTTTTGGGGACATCAGGAACCATACCATGGAGATGGCTATGTCGGGTTAGGACCCTATGGTTGGTTTATAAATAGCGGAGAGGTGACAGCATACGAATATGTTCAAACTAAATTGAAAGAACCTTTAGCTCCTTGTGTTGAGTATAGGTTTTCGATGTATGTGTCTTTAGCAGAAAAAGCGCATTACGCTTTTGGTAAAATTGGTGCTTTATTCACTGTGGACTCTATCGGCATCCCTTCAGCAGAAGGAATTATAGCCGAGCCTACAATAAGAAATCTTACTGGACCAATAACAGATACAGTAAACTGGATTAGAGTAAGTGGAAATTTCATTGCAACTGGTAACGAGCAGTATTTAACTTTGGGGTATTTTGAAGATGAAATAACAAATGACACAATATTTCTCAACCCATCCAGCAATGACTACGCTGGTTATTATTACATTGATTCAGTTTCTGTCATTGAAGTAGGCAAGGTAGAAAACTGTGAACCCAGCCTGCCGAATGTGTTTACGCCTAATAATGATGGAGTAAATGATTACTACGACTTGAGTTTACTTGGCGCTTACAAGGAAGTTACTTTTGTAATCTTAAACCGTTGGGGTAATATTGTTTTTGAATTTGATCAAAACAATATGCTGTGGGATGGAGCCAATAAAGGAGGTAGTCAATGTTCTGAGGGAATATATTTTTACATGCTTAAAACGAAAACAATAAACAAAACAGGCTTTATTCAATTGGTAAGAGACTAAACTTATCAATTATGAAAAAAATAACAATGCTTATCAGCGCGCTGCTCTTTGGTAGCTCGCTGCACGCACAACAAGTGCCAACTATAAATGCACCGCCCAATGGTGGTCAAAACAATGGGAGTTTTTGGGCACGCGCTGGAAATTTAAACACAGGTGGTAATATCAACAATATCTTCGGTACCAAGTGGAACTCTCCAATTTATACGGTAACTGGAGACGGCTTTGCCAGTGGACAGAATTACCGCATGAAGGTGAATGGGATTTTCGACAATCTAACTCAACACCCTATTAACGGCTACAATTTCCCCGCCGTAAACACCACGGGGTATGTGCTTATTGGTCAGAACAATACCTCCATCACAGACAATTCGGCATTGTACAACCAAAAGGGCGCCTTTTCGCAGTTGCACATCA
>CALEIK010000036.1 GCA_937876195.1 uncultured Flavobacteriales bacterium | reverse complement strand
ATACTTGGAAGATTGAAGTAAAAACAAACGCATCGGATGAACGAAGAATGTTCACTGGACACGTCAATATTATCAAATAAGAATTAGATAACCGTTTAAAACGAAAGGGAGGCGTCAATGGTGACGCCTCCCTTTTTGCTGTATTACTTAAAACTACTATTAGACAATATCATTTTCTTTGATTCCTGCATTCCATTTTTTGTTGTTGCAATCACAAAATACAATCCTTGAGGAAAAGTAGTAAGTGTAGAAACTCCAAATTGGGATTTGTAGTCTAAATCCTCAAAAATAATCTGTCCCAATTGATTAACAAGCGTTAATTGTACATCTTGGTTGGTGGAAATTAATAACTCATTGTTCTTATGTTTCAATTCCGAAATTAACTCTGTTGTATAAGCACATCTCTTTCCACTTATAATATCTGAGTGTTCAAAGTTTCCATTCTCATCTACTGTTTTGAGGCGATAATAGCGCTGTTTTGCATCTTCATTGGTAAGTGTTAGACTATATTCAAGTAATCCTGTAGAATTTCCTACGGCCTGTACCTTATCCAACGGATAGAAAACAAACCCGTCATAGGTATATTCCAATTGATAATAATCTACTCTACTTTCAGACCCAGTGACCCATTCAAAAACTTCAGTTTCTCCTTCACAACCTGTCGTAAATGACATGATTTCTGTTGGTAGCACTATAACTGTACTTGGACAGAAATACTGCTGATTATTCAATCCGCCCGTTGCTGAAGTGGCCCCCCAATAAACCATGTTCTGACCACCAAAAATCGTATTGACAAAATCACCTGAACAAGAAAGCCTGAGAGCACCGTCAAAGTACACTTCGAGCTGTTGAGTACCTGCATTCCACGCAATTTCAACTTCATAGACACCTCCATCATCTATATTTCCTCCTCCTGGCTTAGCGCATATAGGTCCACAATAGGGCGCGGCATTCAACATATCCCCGTCAATTTCCACTGAGACATGATCACAGGCAATATCAATAATATGAGCAGGATTGTCATTGTCATACGTGTCAAATTCAACAACCAGAGCATTGGCTATTCCACCTGCACCTAGCTGTCCCCCAGCCTCTCCGCAAGCCGTTGAGCTCGAAGGTTGAAACGTGAATGTATTACCATCGGCACCATTTACATTGTTTCCAAAATAATAATCCAAGGTAAGGGAGAAGCTGGTTGCAAAATCAATTTGACTTCCACTCCAGGCACACCCGGTTTGGTTGTTAATTTCTTGTGTTAGCTGAATACAATCTTCCCCACCAACATCTATGTACTGAGCATTTCCGTTCAACGTAAAACAGTCCTCATCGACAACCAAAACGGATTCAATGCTTGAATTTGAACAAACTGTATATTCAACAAAATAAGTCGTTCCAGCTGTACCATTAGAAACAGTACCTGTTGTAGAATTTATTTGAGCCCCATCGCCTGGTGCAGGATTAAATGCAAAAGTCCCACCAGATGTTCCTGTCACTGTTGCTACCCCGCCTCCACAAGATGGAGAAAGATTGAACGAAGGGTCTGTAGTACCGACTGTCATATTGTATGCCAGCGTTGCTCCTGTTGAACCTCCTGTATTATTGCATGAGTATTGTGAAATCAGCACGTAAATCGTTCCTGTGAAATTTGAATACCACGTGACGTCAGATTGTAAACCGCATGCATCATCATTATAAGCCAATTCAGTCGTCCCATCTGTTGCTAAAATAGTGATCTGTGTATCCCAGCCTGCGGATCCGCCGTTGTTGCAAAAATTAAAATTGTACGTGTTCCCGCAAGCGACATTCACAGAAAAATAATTACCGCTTGCTACTCCACCCTGTGTTTGATAGCCAGCAGCTGGAGCAAGCGCACCTGCCAGTGTTTGGTTACCATCGAATGAACAAGCCCACAGATTAGAAGAGCCAATTAATAATGACAAAAGAAGAACAATGATTTTCATAGTAGTGAATCTATAATTTTCCGTAAAGATATGCCTGTTAAATCGGTTTAGTAAAGCTGCTTAGTAAATAATTATCCCATTATTGCATTGTTACTAAATCGATTTAGTATATTTTGAGAGAAAATATCCATTTCTAAACAGGTTTAGTAGATATGTACAATTGCATTCTTAACTCTTTATTTCTCTTGTCGGACGCAATGAGCTAATTGTCAAATTTTTAGACGAGCATCTCCATTTAACTGTTGTCTTGTGAGATTTTTTGGTTTATTCACACAACCGCGGTAATGCCGCTGTATTAGTATCTGAATGATAAGTGTTATGAAATACTCTATTTCGCCGGTGTTCAAGCAACCTCAAAAGAAATCAGAGCCCGCTTCACTTCGAGACAAATGAACTCTATTTCAGTCTCAGTTAAGCCATAGTGCATCGGAAATCGGACTAAATTACCTTCAAAATGCTGTGCATTTTTACATTGTGACTTAACTGGGTTAACAGAACTTGTGTTTAAGCTCTGGTAATGAGTTGCAACTTGAATGTTCTTTTGTTCGAGTTCAAAAATTACGCTATCTTTTAGCTTTTCGCTCTCAAAAACCATGAAGAATATGTGGGCATTACCTATTTCTTCAACCTTCGGTAATTTTATCGCGTTAGACATATTCGACAGAAGATGATGATAAATCTTCCAAATTTCATGTCGCTTCCTAGTAACATTTTCTATCTCCTGAATTTGCGCCCATAAAAAAGCAGCGCTAATCTCCGACATCAAAAATGATGATCCGATTCCAACCCACTCATACCTTTCTATTTCTCCTCGCAAAAAAGCACTTCTATTTGTTCCTTTTTCCCAAATAATTTCAGCCTGCTTAAAAAAATCAGGATTATTAATCACAAGCGCACCTCCTTCACCACAATGAATATTTTTAGAATCGTGAAAAGAAAATGTGGAAAAATCGCCTACTGTACCTGCCGGAATCGACTCAATATTTGAATTGATGTAATAGCAATCGATTGCTTGAGCTGCATCCTCAATTAGAAATATATTATGCTTATCACAAATATCTCTGAGCTTTTCAAGATTACACGAATACCCTGCATAATGCACACAAACAATGGCTTTCGTACGTTCAGTAATCAACTCTTCAATATTGTTCTCATCCATATTTGGGTGCGTTGACTTGCTGTCTGCAAACTTGATCACAGCGCCTCTTAGCATAAACGCATTGGCAGTCGAAACAAATGTGTAGGCGGGAACTATAACCTCGTCGCCAGGTTGTATGTTAATCAGTAGAGCAACCATTTCAAGGGCTCCGGTGCAGGAATGTGTCATCAGACATTTTCCAAATCCATATTTTTTTTCTAAAAAAGATTGGCATTTTTGGGTAAATAGTCCGTTACCAGAAAGTTTACCGTGGGAAATTGCCTCTTTAACGAATTTAAATTCGTCACCCTGGATAAATGGATTGTTAAATTTTACCTTCATTGGAATTATAGTAGCTATATCTTGCAGATATATAGCACGATATTACGCAAATGATCTCAAATGTGAAATCATAAATCATATTTTTTGTACATTCGAATCTAATTTGCTACACAATTTTCTACTATGAGCTCAAAAATTAACGGCGTGCCCAAGAATCCGAAAAACTATTGGTTTTATCTTTTTTGTATTCTAGTCGCCTTTTTGTTCTACGGAAACACATTGAATAACGGGTTTTCTATGGATGATGAATTGGTAACAACCACCGATAAACAAAGTCACCCCAACATCGAAAAAGGGATTGCAGGCGTTAAAGATATTTTCACCTCTAGATATGCACAGGATGATAAACAATCGTATGCGTATCGGCCAATCACAACTTATTCATTTGCTATTGAATATGATTTGTTCAAGGATGCCGAAAATCGCGCTAAAGTAAGCCACACGATAAGTGTTCTATTGTATGCACTTTGTGGAATATTACTTTTCATTTTTCTTCAAACACTATTTAAACAAGAAGCTTGGTGGTTTTCGGCATTAGTTGTACTCATCTTTTTGATTCATCCCATCCACTCTGAAGTGGTAAATAATGTCAAATCAAGAGATGAATTATTAGCATTTAATTTTGGTTTACTCATGATTATACAGGCAGTTAAATATTTTGATAATAAAAAAATAGCAAATTTACTTTTATCCATATTCTTTTTGTTTCTCTCCATTTTCAGTAAAGAAACTGGAAATATTTTTGTTGTTCTTATACCTGTAACTCTATATTTTTTTAGAGACATTAATGTGAAAAAATTAATTCTTACAATTGTAGTTGCTGGAGCCACTTTCTTTTTACTTAAAAAAGGATTCAAGATTATTCTAGATAAGGAGTCCGTTCGTTATTTCCAGTATTTCGAAAACCCGCTTTACGAATTGGATTTCAGTTTCCGAATACCAATGTTTTTCTACACCATTCTTCTATATATTGCCTTACTTTTTAAACCCTTCCCTTTAAAGTATTATTATGGCTATGATGAAGTCTCACTTGTTGGATATGGGAATTGGGAGTTCTATCTTAGTCTGATTGTAATCATAACACTTCTTTTTTTCATGCTAAAAGGATTGAAAGAAAAAAAGCTCTATTCCTTTATAATTCTCTTTTTTTTCCTAGCAATTGGTGGTGCAGCAAATCTTTTATTCCCGCTTCCAGGAATAATTGCAGAGCGCTTTGCTTTTGTCGCTTCTACTGCATTTTCAATTTTTGTTGCTTGGCTGATTTTCAAACTATACAAAACTTCAATTTCAGACAAATTAAAGTCAACAAGAATTAACTACTTATGGGTGTTTTTAACTCTTATAACTGGAGCTTCTCTGATTTTTACTTTTAACCGAAATAAGGCATGGGAATCAAGCTTGTCCATTTATGCTTCAGATATAGTTAATCTGGATAATTCCATGAAAGCAAACTCGCTACTGGCGACAGAATACAGTACATCTGCAAATCTCATCCGTCTCTCAGGAAATTTGGACGAATTCAACAAAATGATGATGCTGGCAGACTCCTCACTAAAATATTACAAAAGAGCTCTTGATATCTATGATAACTATGCAAACACCCACAATAACATTGGATTTGTCTATTTTAATTTAAAAAACAACGTATACAAAGGGTTACCCTATTGGCGTGAAGCAGTTAAACAGGATCCAAATTACCAAGAGGCATGGTTTAATTATGGAAGTGGGTTGGGTAAAATTAAAAGTCACTACGACGAGCTAGGAGTGGTTTTGGGTTATAGTCCTAATCTAACGTATAATCCTGCTGGGGACTCCCTAATTAAACAATTTCAGAAAATTAATAACAAAGCTGAGATAAAAAGAAAATTTGCTGCTTGGGAAACCTTGAACCATTTAGAAAATATTTATCGACGCATCTGGACAGGTAATAATGTAAACCTTAACTTGTCGAATTCCTATGCAAATTATTTTGATTTTTATTTAAAGCATGAAAACGGTTTGTTACTCGAAACTAATGCCGGGGAACACGTAAAACGAATTGTTCAACAACCTTTAGAGCAGCAGGAACAACTATTAGGGAAAACTTTCTCCACATTGCGAAAGAATCTGGCTCAACAATTAAAAAAGGAGTTTAAAGCCCCCAATTGGGGTGTTGAAGATTTTATTCGCACAGGCAGCTATTTGTACCGCGATTCATTTTATGTGACGTTCGATAATTTATATGAATTAGACTCGACCTATGCTAGGCAATTCAACGTTGTTTCTCAGTTTGCTTCTGCCGATGATAATCCTCAAAAATTAATCGATTGGGCTCATCGATTTATAAACGTTTATCCTGATGATAAGGGGCAGGGTTACATGCAGATTGGTTCGGCGTATCAGAAAATGAACAATTCTGATAGTGCCACAATTTATTTTTCAAGGGCACTTGTTTTTCTTGAATCGGATTTAAACAATATAAAAGTGGGGGGGAATGCTCAAAGGCAACAAGTTGACAAACTAACAAAAGATATACAACGATTAAAAAACTTTCTAAATAGCGCAGAAATCAAAGAATAAAACATGTCTCAGACAGAAAAAAACATTTTACCGATTCACTTTATTATTGCAGTACCGAGAACAGGAAGCACTTTATTACATACCATGTTGAGTCAACATAGCAATGTGATTTCAATTTTGGAAGAACCTTTTTATCTATCGTTATACGATAAATATAATCGCGTACGTTTCTGGACCACTAAATTAATTTCTGAATACGTTGACGATTTTTACCTTTTTTCAAACCACAAATCGATTTTGCAAATGCCAACAAAATCTGATTTAATTGAAAATCTTAAATCAAATATCAAAAATCTAAACTGGGATTTAGTTGTTCAACTCACTTTTAATAGTTTTCAATCAAATGATAATAAAACGGATGCTACTTGTATAATTTGCAAAGAATTATCAATACATGATCAAATCATTGAGCTTTCAGTTAGATATCCAAAAAGTAAGTTTATTTTTCTTTATCGAAATCCGTTGGACAATATTGCGAGATGGAAAAATTTTAGAGCGAAACGATTGAAAAAACCTGATAAAATCACAGATTTAGCAACACGATGGAACTATCGAAATGAGAAGACTATTTCGGCCAAAAAAATTATTGATAAAAGTCGTGTGCTTAATATTAAATACCTTGACCTAATTCAAAACCCAGAGCAAGTCCTTCAAAACATTTGTGCCTTTTTAGATTTGGAATACACCAATTCACTTATGGGATATAGTGAGAGCGTAAAAAAATCCATTGAAAGCCTGAAAAATGAGGAGGAGCATTTCATGAGTAGTTTTAATGAATTTCATTCGGGTCTGCTTACCAAACCAAATTCATCTAAAATTGACACTTGGAAGAAAGACCTTTCCTCAATAGAGGCAACCAGGGCTTGGGGAATCTGTGCAAAGACCGCATGCAAATTGGGGTATCAAAAACCAGATGAAATTAATTCAGAGAACATCAACCCAGAAACTCAGGGAAATAGGTTTCTTATTTTTAAAAACCAATTAACTGTTAAATTATGGACTCGTTCTCCCTTTTGGCTTCGAAAAAGAGTTAAAAAACTCAAGTATGGTAAATTCGTCGAAAAATATTACAGCGATAAAGAATGAATTTAAACACTATAAAATCACTGCAACTAAATTTCATACTTTGTATGGAAAGGACTGGAAGTTCCATGCTTACCATGATGCTAAACAGGAACGAAAGTGTTCTATCACCTTCTGAGGAACCTTTCATGCTCTATTTGTACCGTGAATACCATGCTAAAAGCAAATGGACCAAAAAAGAGATCGATCAATTCATTGTCTATTTTGAACGAATAGCAGAGAAAAATTTGACGTTGTATTTTTCACCACTTGAAAACTTGAAGCAACAGATGCTAGAGAATAGAGAAGATCTCAATTTTCATGCGCTCACACGATTAATCTACTCTCTTTTTCTTCCTTTACTGAAAAAATATTCATTTACACATATTATAGATAAGCAAATAAAGTACATTCTCTATTCGGATGTGTTAGAACAACTTTTGCCTGAAAGCAGATATGTTATTCTTGTAAGAGATCCCAGAGCGGTTATTGCTTCATGGAAAAAAAGAGAGCTTGGGTTATCAAAACAAATTGCTTATATGGCAAAAATTTGGGTTATTAATTACCAAGCTGTACTGCATAAAATTCAAAATAATCCTCACAAATATCTGCTTGTAAAATACGAAGATTTAGTGCTGAAAAATGAGCAAACTCTGCAACAAATATGCGCCCATTTCAATATTCCCTTTCAAAAAGAAATGTTAGAGCATCACGAGCTACCATCTCCAGATCCTACTTCACTAGAAAGATTAAAAACCTTACCTGATGAATTTGTGGCAAAAATAAAAGCCTTTCATCAAAATACTTTAAGTCCAATCAACGAATCATTGATATCCGAATGGGAAAACACTTTAAACCCACAAGAAATTCGTGTTATAAACCGCATAACCCACAATGTAGCGACTCAATATGGATATAATATACCTAAAGTAAAAGCCAAGCTTGGAGTCAAAAATCGTCTCTCAATACTATTTGCAGTTTGGGAAAAAAAAGTTTATCTATACCTTTATGTAAAATCTCCACTTTGGCTAAAGTCACTAGTCAAAAAGTATCGCCCCAATATTCGAAAGGAATAATTTCATTAACTATGCTTTCTTATGACGCCAAACTTTCTTTGAAAAGGGAGCAAAACATATACTAAAAGTTTGATTTTAAGAAAAATCAAATGGATGAGGGCTTTTGGCAACTTTAACAAAATTGGGTACTTCAAAACGAATACTTGAGTTAATAAAAAGGCTCTAACATTAATACATACCTTCCTTTTGTAGGGAATAAACTCAGGTCGAATTACATCAAACATTAAAATTAAACGTTCTTGATTCGTTTTGTTCCAAGCCTCATGCTCGTTTGCATCCACAAAAGCAATTAACTTGCCTTCTTCCCAGCTTTTCTGTTCCTCATTCACTTGAAAACCGCAATCTGGAAGTGATGAAGGTATTGATATTCCAACATGGCATCTAAAAATAGCATTCGTATCACCTTGATGCCGCTTTATTGTTGAATTCGGACCAAGTCGACTAATTGCCATACTCGTCACCTCTGGAAAACGCAATAAGAATTTGGCTAAACCAGGCGTATTAGAAAGTGTTTTTGGGACATTGATATCCCACGTTTTTAAGGAAATTGTGGACCACGAAGATGTGACATCTCCTAAAGCCGTATTAAAATAGGGAATAAATGTAGGCTTTTCTTTGATTAAGTATTCAATTTCATTTTTATACATTAACCAATTTGTTATCAACTCAGAAGACCAAGCAAATTGTGAATGCTCAATAAAATTGGGTACTTTCTCCAAATAGGGTTTATCGTTATATATGTACCAGATTTTATGCTTCAATTTTTGATTCCCTTTTGACGTAACTGATTTGGATAAAAATAGTAAATTGGTTGTAATAAAGACGTGATTATGTTTTATTCAAATGATACAATTTCTTGGATTTCATTACTTAAAAATAATTGGGAAGTGTTTTTACATGAGTTAGACACTTTTATTTTAGATAACGATACTAATCTACAATCAAGTTATTCCGATTACACAAACAATGATGGATGGCTGACAATTCCTTTGATTTTCTTCACCATTCAAAATAAAGCAATACTGACTCATTTCCCCAAAACACATCACATTTTGAAAGAAATACCTGAATTGTTAGGGGCTGAATTCTCACTATTAAAACCAAACACAATTATTAAGGCGCATGAGGGTTACTCTAAACAAGTAATGCGCACACATGTAGCTCTTAATGTCCCTAATGGCGACCTCGGCTTTAAAAGTCAAGATGAAACCAGGCTATGGAAAAAAGGTGAGACATTCTCTTTTAATGATGGTGAATTACACGAGGCATGGAATAAAAGTGAAGGTGACCGGTGGGTGTTGATGATTGATACCCCGGTACCTAATTCACCATACTCAGCAAAAGAGATTTCGCGCTACAAAATGGAAAATTTGAGTGACCCCATTTTGTTGAAAATGTATCCCAAAGACGAATGGATTAAAATGATTGACTAACGATCATTTCTCAAATCTTGGAGAAAATAACCTGTCATTCTTACCCATTGGCTCAAGAATAAATTCTTGGGAAATTGGAAAATCAACCACTAAATTGACACGATCTACATCGGAATGGTTAAATGAAGAGTGTTCGACTCTATAGTCAAACAAGCAAAAATCACCTTTCTTTGAAAAGTCAATTTTTTCCTCTCCACATGTAATGTAACTGCCTCCATTATCATGATCCAATAAACTTAAGTGAAAAACTAAATGAGGTATTGAATGGCGATGCTTCTTTGTACCCGATTGAGGTCCTAACCTAACTAGTGAACTAAAAAACACATCTGGAACATTTTCTATTAGTGCTAATGTTTTAGGGAAATAGTCTTCCACATCATACCACTTTATTGGAAATCCAACTTTGAACAACGGAAAGGCTCCCCAAGCACCATTTCTTGAATCATAGCCAAGAATATCTGAATGAATCCCTGTTTCAATTGTCCAATGATCAACATGTGAAAACAATTCAGGATTCTCATCATTCATAAACTTTTTAAGCTCCGCTATTTTGTCTTTAGCCCATATAAACTCTTCGGATATAACATCAACATTTTCAGTCAGTAGACGAAGAAAATCTAATTTTGAAGGGTCATAAAACATCACATACTATTTTATAGTAAATGTATTAAAAAGCAGACATAATTCATCTTCATAAAGCGATTCTTTTTCAAAAATCCTTTTCTCATCTGGATGTATTATTCTTATTCTTTTATTTTCATAAGTCGGTAAAAACGAATATTTTGTTCCAGAGACTTTCGTATTTGTAGCTTCTTCGTTTAATCCAATATTATTCACTAAATTGAACGTTGGAGAAATAGCCAAGCCCTTATTATACCAAATATCAACATTCCATGCCATATCCCAAAAGGTATTGATATTGACCAAAGTCCCGATAATATCTGTCCAAGTTTTAAAATGTTTCTGTTGAATGTTCGTGAATAATGACGTTTTATGTTGTTGCCATGTATCGCACTTGGGATTAAACTTCTGCCAGGCTCTACGCCAAGTTGCCCATCCCCAAGATGGCACCGAAAATCTTGTGAAGAAATAACTGTATGGGTAATCCTTAGATAAATCTGGGGCAATATTAGTTCCATTTATGTGCATAACCTGCTCATCGTCTACGTATTTATCCAAAAGGGATTCGCAATATGGGACGAATCCAGCTGACGGAATACAATCGTCTTCTAAAATTATAGCACGCTCTTCGTGTTCAAATAGAAAATTTAACCCCGAGATAATTTGATTCCCCAGTCCAATATTCACATCTCTATATTGCTTAATCACTTCACATTCCCATGTTATTTCGTCGAAAACATTTCGCGTTTTATCGCAATCATCTACTTCACTTTCATCGGCTGGACCATTGGCAAAAACGTACAATTTACAGGGTTTTATCTTTGCCAATTCATTAAACAGAACTGAGGTAGTATCGAATCTCTTATATATAAATACAGCAATTGGAACTTTAGTCATACATCATTCTTGAGAATTAACTTGCTGATTTTCAATATACCAATTTATCGTCTCTTTAATAGACTCCGAAAAGTCGTATTTTGGTTCCCAACCTAACAATAATTTAGCCTTTGAACAATCTAAATATTGACGTTCAATTTCATAATTTGCTTCATCAAGAATTTGAATATGCTTTGTGAAATCGATCTGAAAACAACTCGCTATCGATTCAACAATCTGCAATACGGAAAGTGGAACATCATTGCCTATATTGAATGCTTCTCCAATGATTAAATGGTTTGGAGACTCAATCATTCTAATATAGGCACTAGAAACATCTTTTGCATATACATAACACCTTTCCTGTTTGCCATCACTCCTTAGTTGAATTATATTGCCTTCTATACAGGATCGAATAGTACCCGGTACGATTCTACTCCAATTCAAATCATAAGGACCAAACACATTTCCGCAACGAGATATTATAATTGGCATTTGATACGTGTGGTAGTAACTTAAAGCCAGTTCCTCTGTAATTTTTTTACTGATATCATAAGGGTACTTTGCTTTCAACTTAAAAGTCTCCTGATAAGGAAGTGTAGTATGTTTTCCATATGCTTTATCAGATGAAGCCACAATGACTTTCTCTACGCGTTTGAGACACTTAACTTGTTCTAAAACACTCCATGTTCCTTTAATATTCGTTTCAAATGTTTGCGCAGAATTTTTAACTCCTTCACCTACGATGGCTTGCGCTGCAAGATGTACAATTATTGAAGGTTCAAATTCAGTAAAAACATTCGTTAAAAAGGTATCATCTAGAATATCTCCTTCAAAAGGATGATAATTTGGATGCTGAAACTGCGGCAATCGAAACTCCTTCAGCGGATATTGTTTCGCAACTCCAATTACTGCGTGCCCTAGTTCTAACAGCTCATCAATCAAGTTTGTCCCAATGACACCTGAGGCTCCAGTAACTAAAACTCGCTTAGATTCTTCCATACCTATCTGTTTTCAATCAATTCATTCAATGAAAGATAATCCTTGTATGTATCCATACTCTTCCAAAAACCATGATATTTATATGCCACGAGCTCTTTGCTTTTGGAAAGTTCAACCAATACTTCAGTTTCAAAATCGCTGTTCTCATGTAAATATGAAAAAACCGCATTATTCAATACGAAAAAACCTCCGTTTATATAGGTCTCCAAAATGGGTTTTTCAATAAACGAGTTCACTAATCCATCTTCATCCATGGATAAAACACCATATTGAAGCGTGGGTTTTACTGCTGTTAATGTAGCTATTCTAGAATGATTTTGATGAAAACTCAATAGTTTATCAAAATCAATATTAGCCAAGCCATCACCATACGTTAATATAAAACTGGAGAGATTCTCTAATAAGTGTTCTGCTTTTTTCAGCCTACCACCCGTTGGGGTTTCCGAGCCTGTTTGTAAGACAGAAATAGAAATTGCTTCATTTGAATTTCGTTGAGCAAAATCGACAAATTGATCTTCATTATTCCCTACGAGTAATAAAAAATCAGAAAATCCCTGTTCTGAAAAACGATGTATGATGTGAAGAAGGAGTTCTTTACCATGAATGGGAATTAGAGGTTTTGGAACATCTTCAAATTGTCCCCTAATTCTTAATCCAAACCCTCCACACAATATTACAACCATATTAAATAATCAGTTTACTTATACGCTTTAATCATTCTATAGTCAATTGATTTAGAGTCTATCAATTTTTTTAATGCAATATTTGCCTTCAAATGATCTAAAAATACTTGTGATTCACTTGGACACTCGCTTATTGTCTTTTGGGCTTTATTGAATGAGTGCTCGATTCCTGGAAATACATTATCTGTTAAGGAAATAGAATCAACATTCGAAAACCCGATTTCATACATTCTTCGTTCAAACGAAAGATCTGGGTAACTGTCTACAACCCAACCAACAGAAAAATCACGGATAAGAGCTTGGTTCCTGAAAGAAAATGATTTCACATCTACTTTTGTGAGAAAATAATCAAAAATTAGACAAACCCCTCCCTTTTTCAGGACACGAAATGCTTCACGAATAAACTCGTCTTTATCAACCGCATGACACATGCTTTCCATTGCAAAAAAGACATCTACTGAATCATTCTCCAATGATGTACTTAAATAACTTTCATTGAGAAAAGTAACATCACTATTTGAAGCTTTTTGTTCTATATTTTGTTGTGCAAATAAAATCTGTTCATCGTGAATATTTATTCCAAAAACATGAAAATCATTATAATTCTCAACTAAGAACTTACATGTACCTCCAACTCCGCATCCTGCATCAACAATAACTAATCCACTTTCATTTTTAGGGAAATGAGAGACTAAAAACTTATTCATATCCATTTTTGCTTGATCATTGGGAGTGTTTTCATCAACAAAATATCCCATGTGCATCGCTAATGAAATTGAATTATGACCATCTATGAATCTAGGCAACCAGCTTTTTGTATAGTATTCCTTTATTTTTGTCTCATTAGACATTTTTGTAGTATTAGAGTTTAAGAATGTTACCAAAGATACAACTTTTATAATTTCAACTTACCTTTTAAATTTACAGCAATTTAATTAAATTTGAGATGTCAATAAGACCACTAAAGGCTTATAAATTATGATCGACGATTTTTTAAAAATCATAAATTCAAATCAAACAAAAATATTTTTGGAGAAGGCTATTTCCACTCTATACCATAAGGATTATCCATTCTGTACATATCTTGGTATAAACTATACGGATGAGAAACTACTCAATGTTAAGCTATATATAACCGCCTTTAAAAAAATTGATTTTGAATTAACCAAATCATTCTTTCCATACTCTAAAACTACTCATGAGACATACTTGAAATATAATGAAAGTAAATCATACGACCCCAACAATATGGGTGTTGCGTTTATTCAAAAACAAAACACGGACGGATCTTTAATATACACTTTTGGATTCAGAAGTGAAAATGCTTGCAATCCTCCTCTCTCCACATTCAATTTAATTCACGAAGAAAAAGTTGTAAATGATTATATAGCTATAGAAGGTTCTTCGGGAAAAATTTATCCTAAGTATTATTACATATTTCAGAATAGAACGAATATTAATCATTTAATATCAGAATTTGATCTCCCTATAAACTCTGAAAATGTTGACTTAATAGAATATTCAAAATTTGAAAGAAAAGAAAAGATATTGTTGGCAACTAAGAACTCTCTTATTACAGATGAATATTTATTATCTAAAAGTCCTCAAAGATTCCTTCTGTTGCACAACTTTCTTAAAGAGAACTTAAATTTGATTCCCGTTTCACCTGGCAAATACCTTAACAGTAACGTTAAATCAATACATTATTTCGATCCAGGAGAACCAGTTTATTTCAGAAATTCTTTTGCTCTTGTAACTCTATTGGAAAAATTAAAAACTGGAGCAATCAATTATTGACAGGAGACAATCACAACTAAATTACTATGTTGAATAAAAGTATTGAAATCATCAAATATCTAAATCCTATTCAACTCAATGAACTTAATTCGTATGAAGAATTAACTCAAATCAAATCGCTTTTCCCCGCACACACATTATTGCCAGAAGAATTTTTTAAACGTATGTTAGAATTTGTTCATACCGAGTCATATTTAGGCAAAGGAGATTGGGTTCAAATTGGGGTTTGGAAAGGTGGTGGAGCACTATTTTTAAAAGCTCTCATTCAAGATTTAAAATTCGTCTCAAAACTACACTTGTTTGACACATTTGAGGGATGGAATGAAAAGACAATTCATCACTCAAAGGACCTGAGTTTTATTGAAACATTGAGTGATACATCAGATAGTTTAAAACAAGGTTATTTGAATAACGCTATTGATTTGTTTAATCAGTTTGAATTAAATTCAAATGTTGAGTTCATTAAATCAGATGTAATGGATCTAAAATCAATAGAAATCCCACCATCCATTTCCTTTCTTCATATTGATGTAGACTTTTTTGAACCAATTTACGCATCACTGACTAAGTTTTATGATAATGTCATTCAAGGGGGATTCATCGTTATTGATGATTATTACTTAAATCTGGTTAATTGTAAAGAAGCTGTAGATTTGTTTATAAAGCAAAATCAACTTGAAAACAAGATTGAAGTTGCGCAATTCACTTCTTTCTCCTTAATCATCAAAAAACTTCACTAATGCACTTTACTACACGCAGTATAAACCATCCATTAAACAAAAATCAAACATTCGAACTTGAATTTTATAGTAGATATAACCAGGAAATAAACGATTATTTAATTAACGAGATTTTTAATGATAAAATATATGCTTTTAATAGCTGTAAAGAGTCCCCATTAATTATTGACTGTGGAGCAAATATCGGTTTGAGTCTAATCTATTTTAAACTAATTCGACCTAACAGTAGAATAGTTGCTTTTGAACCAGATATACTATCATATAACATTTTAAAAAAAAATGTCTCCTTTCATGGTTTTTCAGATGTTACACTAATAAATAAAGCCGTCTCAAATATTGACACATCTAAACAGCTATTTATTCATAATGAACATTCTATTGATATACCTCCCATATGTTCCCTTTTTCAAAATAGTCTAACCCCTGATTCATATCTTGTAGAATGCATAAATTTTGGTGAATTTACTTCAAATTTTGATTTTATAGATTTTCTTAAAATTGATATAGAGGGGGGAGAAAGTGATTTATTAGAAAGCCTATTAGAGTCGGCATCGATACAACGAATAAATTGTGTTACATTGGAATATCATAAATGGGTAAAACAAAAATACAATTTAGAAGACTTCATAGCAAAACTAGAACAAAATAGCTTTACTAGTATCATTTGTAAAGAGGAAAAGATTGTAGAAGATTATAAACATACGTCTGGAAATGTACTAATAAGTGCGCATAGATGACTTTTAATCAAGTAATTGATTAATCGCTGAAAAGTTTAAATGACTCACCTCTCCTTTCACTCGAACATTTTCAAAGTCATTAGAATATTTCTTCGCAAAATCATTTAACCATTTTGCCTTCTTTAAGTAATCTTCCCTAGTTAGGACATAATACTGAGAAGCCTGATTCAATTGCCCAGGAACTAAACAATAGCCCAATTTTTTATTAAGGGCTACAGCTCTGGTATTCACCTGTAATACTTGTACAAATGATTTACTAAACAAATCGATTTTCGTAAACACCGTGTTTAACAAGCAGAGACTGGCAAAAACACTTACAAAAGGCACCTCATCACACGATCGACCGATAAAAATCCCTCCTTCACCATACCCTTCCTCAAAATTTATGTTTTTTGCGTTTATTACACCGTAACTATCGCCCTTATACTGAATTAAGAAGTAATAATTATTCATGTTATTGATTGATTCGAACCATTTTTCTTGCATCTTTTTAGTGATATGACGCTTAAACAACATATTGGCTCTGACCTCAGACTGATTTCTCCAATTCCGAATCATTTCGATATCCTCATATTCGACTCTTTTCAAGGTAACGCCGTATTGCTCCAAAATCATATGAACTCTTTTTGGCTATAACTCGGCTTGCTGTTTTGATTTCTATAAATCTTACTTAAATACAACGAAATAAAAGCCAAAGTATACATTATTAATCCTGTTGATAACATGATTGCTACAATTAAAGACGTATATCCCTGTACCGTTACATCATAAAATATTTTTTTAATCAGGTAATAACAAGCTATAAAAAATGAAACTATCGATATCGAAAACCCTATTTTAGAAAGGATCCTTAAAGGTAAATCTGAGGTATTTATTATACTCGCAATCGAATACTGAAACAATGAACTAAAATTATATCCAGATTTAAGCTTTTTTGATTCTGCGTGTTTTAGTTCAAGCTCAATAAACTCATCAGTATTCCACCTAATTAATTCGTCAATATTAATTTCCGATGATTGACATTGATTAATTTTTTCTCGCAGTCTATAGTTTACTAACCTAAAGCTAGATAATTCTCTAAACTCTGAATTGAAATGTCTAACAAATCCCAAAGTTTTGAATAGAAAGCGAATTGTAAGTCTCTTAAAATTGTGGTTTTTGTATTTGAAAACCCCATAAACAACTTCGGACGAACTAGTACTAATTGTATTAATCATCTTACTTATGTACTCAGGCGAATGTTGCAAATCATCATCCATTGTAATGCAATATTCACCCGAAGCGTTTCTTAAACCACAAAATGTAGCATTATGTTGCCCAAAATTTTTGGATAAAAGAACTCCTTTAATTAAATGAGGATACTTAGCTTTTTGTGCTTTAATCACCTGCCATGAATTATCACTACTAAAATCATCCACAAGAATTATTTCAAATAACTCTTTAGACTCCTCCATGGCTTTAATCGTCCTACTTATTAGTTCCTCTAAACAAACAGCCGCATTAAATACAGGAACAACAATGGAAAATTTTATTTTCGCGTCCATAGAATTAGCTTTTTAGTGTTAACCCTCCATCCAATAGTATCTCTTGTCCGGTCATCCATCTCGAAGACGAGGAAAGCAGAAAAATAATTGCATTTGCCACATCTTCGGTTTCACCAAAACCGAATGGATAGTCTTTTTCGTAGTCAGCCAGTTTTTCAACATCTGAAGCCTCCATAGTCTGTTCAAAAATAGAAGTTTTGACCAAAGCAGGAGAAACCACATTACTTCTAATATGCTTCGGTGCTAACTCCAAAGCCAAATTGCGACTATAGGCTTCTAATGCAGCTTTTGAAGACACATAAATTGAACCTCCAAAATAAGGGTGCTTGGTAGATATGGAAGATATAAAGACAATTGAAGCATATTCATTGATTTTTTTAAGAGACAGCAAAGCTGAACTTAAAAGCACAGGTGCATAAAAATTAATCTTAAAAACTTCATCTAAGTGTTTTTGTTTGACAAATTTAACGGGCAAAGGGTACACAATTCCAGCGGAGTGAACAACTCCATCACATTGTTCAATTCCACTAACTAGATCACGAATTGTGCTTTCCTCAGACAAATCAACAGAGAATGCTTGATGGGTCAATCCGTTAATTTCATTAAGTTCGATGATCAAATCATTCAATTCCTTTTCCCGACGTGCAATCGCAGTTATTCGAGCTCCAAAACCCGCAAGTTGAACAGCTGTCTGCCTTCCAATTCCCGATGAGGCTCCTGTAACTACAATATGTTTGTTCTTAAAATCCATAAATTATAGTTCGATTAAGTCACATATATGTGGTGAATTGGTGGTCATCAATACAGAACCCCATGAAAAACCTACCCCAAATCCACTTAATAGGAGTTGCTTCTCTGCTTGCAATTTATCTTTTAATTCGGTCACTATTGTTAGAGGAATGGACGCCGAACTGGTATTTCCAAATTCTCCAATGGAATAAGGTGTTTTCTCAACTGGGAATTTAAGTTTCTTTCGAACCGATTCATTCATTAATTTATTTGCTTGATGCATCACTAAGTAATCAATATCGTCCTGTTCGACACATGCATAACTAAGTAAATCGACCACATTGGGCTTTACTTCGCGTAATGAAAAATTAAACACTTCAACGCCATCAAGTTCCAAGTCTCGCTGACACCTCGATATCCCTGGAGCAATCTCTTGAACCACATTTGTGTTTTCATCATACGGGTGACGTGTTGCTCCACCCCTTATAATAATTGCTTCTTTACCTGACCCATCACTTTGTAAATTGAAATACATAGGTTTTGCTAGGTCATTGCGTTTTAATAAGGTTGCGGTTCCGGCATCTCCGAACAATGGATATGTGCTTTTATCTAAATAATTGGTCGATTGAGTTGATTTATCTCCACAGAGCAACAATCCCCTTCTCATACCTGGTATAGATAACAAATTTGATAATACACTCAAGCCGTAAATATATCCCGAGCAACCCAAGTTAATATCAAAGGCCATCGTTGATTTACTCAATCCAAGTCTGTTTTGCAAGATGATTGATGTTGCTGGCAGAAAGTAATCAGGTGATTGTGAAACAAAAATCAAAACGTCAATCTCTGACGGCTCTATTTTCAATTCATCGATTATTTTACTTGCGGATGCAAAACACATGTCTGAAGTACATGTGTTACTATCTGCAACACGTCTTTCTTGTATTCCCGTACCTTGAACGAACTGTTTTTGTTCTGAAGGTGAGATCAAATCATACTCCTCAGTGCGCACCTTAGTTTTAGGAACACAAGCCGCCAATGCGCTGATTTCAGTATTCTCAATTTTAAAAATACTCATGTATTTATGCGATTTTCAACTAAAGTATATAATTCTCTTATCGTAGTTGTTGATTTCAAATCCTGTCCATTCAATAAAATATCAAACTCATTATCAATTAATGCAATGAGAACAAGCGCATTCATTGAACTGAAATCAAGAATTTCACGATAATGCATATCTGGTGAAATTGAATCAGGTTGAACATCTTCAAACTCTGTTTCAATTAGTCGAGTAAATTCTTCTAGTGTAATCATAATTAATAATTTATAACCGTTCCCGACCATGAAAAACCTACACCGAATCCAGCCAACAAGACTTTCATGTTCTTTTTAATTAGCCCTTTTTCTTCGCTTTGTTTGAGCAAAATCGGTATTGATGCGGAAACTGTATTTCCAATTTCATTGACATTCATCAGGAATTTTTCGTCTGGTATACGCAGTTTTCGTTTTAAAGATTTCAGGATGATTTCGCTTGCCTGATGAAAAATAAAAAAATCAATCTCATTAATTTTCATCCCATTAGCATCTAATACTTCCTCTACCATGGACGGTACTTTCTCTAATGAAAATCGAAAAACCGCCTCGCCATCCATTTCCATTCGGCCAATTGGCATCCCTCCTACATCGCTGTACTTTTCAAACCAATCACCATTTTTCGGTTGTTTCATTCCACTATTCATTACTCTAAGTGCATACTCACCGCTTCCATCTGTTCCAAAAATTGGTTGACCTATACCAATGCCCCCATTCAAATTAATTAATGTGCAAGACGCCGCATCACTGAAGAGAGTATAAATATACTCATCCGAAGGGTGTACCACCGAGGTGGGGATATCTGAAGTAATGAACAAAACATTTGAAGCTATTCCTGACTCAACCAAGCCTTTTGCAATACCAATTCCATAGGTGTAACCTGAACATCCAAACGCCAGGTCAATTGTACCTAGTGAAGTACTTAAACCTAATCGGTGTTGGAGTAAACAAGATGTCGCTGGGGAAATATAATCTGGAGCTTCGGTACAATATATCAGAAAATCAATCTTTGATTTATCAATGTTGTACTCCTCAAAAAACTCGTTTGCGCAGCTAACAGCCAAATCAGAGGCTAATCCATACAGTGGTACTTTGTACTGTTTATTTTTATTTGGTCTCTTCGTTGAGTCCCTTTCAATTGCAATAACACTTGATTCGTCAGCCAACTTACAATGAACACTTTGTATCCTTGCTATATTCTTCAAATGTCGTAGATTAAAATTGTTTCTTTAAGTCTAAAAGTAGTAATTCTATCATTAATATCTATATTATAGTTAAATTAGGCAACCTATTAGACCTCTTTCCGTTAAGAATATAATTGCTATTAAAAACTGAACATGAAAACTAGAACTAAATTAACAGCAATATCTTTATTGTTATCCAGCTTTGGAGTTTTTGCACAACAAGAAAAAGTCCAACCAATTAATTCGTCAGATATTTCACCTATTCCGGTAAAATCTCATATAAAAACAGAACCCGTTACTGCTGCGCCTATTGTGGTTACAAGCGAAAATTCTGTGACTAAAGAAGACATGAATTATCCTATCACGGTTTCATCTACACATAGTAAGAAAAAACAATCTGATGCTCCTAGGACAATTGAGGACATCGACACCGACATCAAGAACATCAAAGAAAAAATGGATTACGTTAAGAATTCACCCGAAATGGATGAAAAAGCTCGCGAAGAAGGATGGTATGTGCGAAATGAAGAGCTTCTTAAAAATCTCGAAACAGAAAAATCAATCTTATTGAATAAATAATCTCTCAAAACAATGAAAAGTTTACTACTATTTGTTTTTGCCCTCCTTTTTTCTCTTTTCTCTATTGCACAAGGCAATAATTGCGCGAACGCAGATCCTTTTTGTACGGGGAGTCTTTATACGTTCCCTGCAGGTGTAAATAATGGTACAGCTGAACCAGGAAATAATTACAATTGTTTAGGGTCTCAGCCCAATCCTGCATGGTACTACATGGAGATAGACCAACCGGGAGACATGACAATAGAAATGACCAACTCTAACAATGAAGATATTGACTTTATTCTTTATGGTCCTTATAATGACTATGCTCAAGCCATGAGTAATTGTGGTAATATGGGCGCTGCAGGTTCAGGGGCGGCACTAAATGGAGTTGTTGCTTGTAGTTACTCAACAGCAGCAACGGAGTATGCTGATATCACAGGTGCCCAGACTGGAGATGTTTATGTTTTACTCATCACGAATTTCTCAAATCAAAATACAGATATCTCATTTACAAATACTGCAGGAACAGCAACTACGGATTGTAGTATTGTAGCACCGACTTGTCTAATATCCTATTTCGAGGCAAACATCGGCGCTTGCAACACTGGAATGGGAACATATGATGTTTCTGGAACCATTGATTTTGAAGATCCCCCTGGTTCTGGTACTTTGATTGTTGAAGACTGTTTTGGAACACAGCACGTTGTGGCGAATGCCCCGTTCCCAGGATCCGGAACTGTCAATTATACCATCCCTGGACTTCCTGCGAATGGTGCACCGTGTGATTTAACCGCTTATTTCTCGGCGGATCTAGCCTGTATAAACGGTCCATTAAACTATACAGCGCCAACCTGTCCATGTAGTTTTACGAATATTGAAGCTAATATTTCTGCATGTAACCCCGCAGATAACACCTTTGGAATTACTGGACTAGTTGAGTTTATCAATCCTCCAGGTTCTGGTACATTGACTATTTCTGATTGCAACGGAAATTCTCAGGTGTTCAATGCACCATTTACGAGTCCAACCAATTATTCGATAGCAGGAATTGATTCTGATGGAACAACAAACTGTTCGGTAACAGCAACATTTTCAGCGAATCCAGGATGTACCATTAATGTTGGTCCCTATGACAACCCTGAAAGCTGTGTTTGCGACGCTGAAATAGGTACTTTCAACGATGCAGTCAATGGTGATGCCAACTCTTCAAACCCATGGTCACTTTGCTTTGGAGATGAATTAGACATCATTGGAAATGCCGACTTTGTTCCATCACAAGATTTTAGCGTTGGTGGAGTTACTTATGATCCTGGTGTTTGGTTGTTAGTATACGATTGCCCTCCAACGGTCTTTGAACCGAATGATATTAATACTGACCCTTGTCTTTTAGGTGTTGCTTCAACCGCCGATCAAGCGTGGACAATTGCCAATTCAACTGGTGACGGTTCAACAGTCTATTTTATGCCCGTGACCATGTACAGTATGGTAGATGGTATCTATGCTATTTCCATTAATGCTGGAACGTGGTGTTACGATTTGGGTCCGAGCTATGAAGTAACATTTCTTCCTCAAATAACTGCTCCATTCACGCAGGACTGTCAAGCAGCAACTGCGACAGTAACTGTAACAGGCGGAGCTCCTGCCATAGATGGTACTCAGTTTACTGCAAGTAATCTTATTCCTGGAACTGCAGCATTTGGAAATACTACAGCAAATAACGGTGGCACCATAACGATTACTGGATTGCAAGATGGTGATAACTGGTCATTTGACATTACTGATAATAATGGCTGCCCAATCTCTGTCTCAGGTACATTTACAGGGACTGAAGATCCAAGCTTTAATTATGCGGCAACTACATATTGCCAAGATCAGGCTGATCCCGGAGCAATCATAACTGGAACGCCCGGTGGATCTTTTACTTCCACTCCTGCTGGTTTATCCATTAATGGCGGTTCTGGCTTGGTGGATTTGTCGGCATCAACTCCTGGAACCTACACAATTACGTACACAACACCTGATGCAGTGTGTTTTGATCAAGCAACTTTTGACATCACAATAAATGCCGTTCCAGTTCTAAATACTCCTCCTGATGTGAATGTATGTGTCGACTATACACTTCCTGCAATCACAGGTGTAAATCTTACTGGCAGCGAAGCATATTATACAGGACCAGGTGCAACTGGTACACAACTGAACCCTGGAAATGTGATAAACACTATTGGTACGACCACCATTTATATTTACGACGAAACGGGTACAGTGCCAAATTGTTTTGACGAAACTTCATTTCAAGTAACAATTGTTGATGTCATTCAGGACATTACTTGTCCAGGACCATTAACCGCCATTTGTGATATTTCGGAGCAACCTCCTTATGCTGATTACAACGCTTTTATCGCTGCAGGTGGTTCTGTAACTGATCCTTCCGGAACGGTTGATCCCACTACATTTAATTTGGTGAGCGAAACAACTGATGGAAATACCTGCCCTGAAGTAATTACCAGAACTTATGAAGTTACAGATGACTGCGGGGTGACTGTCAGTTGTCAACAGACTATCACAATTAACGATGTTATTAATCCTACTGGAACCGCACCGCCCGACATTTCAATTACTTCTGCTGATCCCTTCCCTCCAGCGGATGAAACTTTAATTGTAGATGAAGCAGACAATTGCGGAGTACCAACTGTTACCTTTATGGGTGATGTTACAGACGGCGGAAACTGCCCGGAGATAATTACTCGTACATACCGCATTGAAGATGCTTGCGGCAACTTTATTGATGTTACTCATACGATAACAATTGGTGATGCAGTCATGCCAACAGCAAGTGACCCGCTTCCAATTAATGTTGAATGTGCTGCTGATGTTCCAGGTC
>CALEIK010000035.1 GCA_937876195.1 uncultured Flavobacteriales bacterium | reverse complement strand
ATGTATAAGTTGTTGTCACAGCAGGAGAAACCGATACTTGTCCGTTTACTCCTCCGCCTAAATTAATTGTTCCAGAACCAGCTCCACTAGTCCATGAATATGTTGCACCATCATCTGTTGTAACTGGTGCGGCACCGATCAGAATAGCCGGATCTCCAGCGCAAATTGTTTGGTCGGGACCAGCATCTGCTGTTGTTCCAGGAGGAACAGGAACTGTAATTGACGTTGAGCAAGAGTCAGTTCCGTTTGTATAAGTGACATTGTATGTAGTTGTTTGGGTAACGGTAGTGTTTTGCGTTGGATTGTCATCTCCCCCAGGAATGTGCCAATAATCGTACACATAAGGTGAGCAATCTACCACCGAAGATATTGTCACATTATCGAGTCCCCAGTGATCATTTCCAATTCCTGAACTACCGGTCTGTGCCCAATGAAACAAGGTGTTAGCCGTCATTGCCGCTGGTGGAATTGTATAACAGTATTGATTCCATGCAGTCATGATTGGATCGCTTCCTCCATTCGGAGAAAAGTAATTAATTTGTGTCCAAGTAGCTCCACCATTTGTACTGTATTCAAAGTAGACACCTTCACCGGCTAAATCCGGACCTTCACATGGAGAAGCTTGTCCTTGCGTCGAAAAGTCAATATAGAAACAAATCTCTCCTCCGCAAGAAACGTCCATGGGCACTGTTTCAATAACTCTGGGGTGTGGTGCTGAATTTCCCATCCACATATACGTCCCACCGTCTACCGAAGGATCACAGGGATTCGAATAATCAGCTGTAATGTTTGTATTCCAACCTGTACCAGCAGTACCAGCATCAAAATCATTATTCATCACTAGCGTATATTCTCCTTGACCCTCTGCAGTTAGAATAATATCTCCTCCATTGCAATCGAACGTCTCAGATGGTGGATTGGTACAGGATATTTCCGCTTGCCATCCTACATAAGTGACAGAACCATCACTAGAAAATGTAATCGTCACACAACCGCTTGTCGAAGTAATTACCCCCGGGTTGGACGTTCCCCCCATAGCTTGCGAATTCCAAAGTTGTGTTCCTCCAGTTCCAACACCATCATAGATATTGATAAAATCATAGTTGGTCTCAACCTGAAAGGGAAAACCCGAAAAATCTATAATAATTTGTTCTCCTGGTTGATCAGAACAAAACGTTTGAGTAGTTAATCCAATACTATTAGCGTAGTTACCTGTTCCTCCCGGATCAAAAAACATCCCTGAGCAAGTACTTATACTACTCGTTGACATATTGTAGGTCGGTGGCACCGGAGGGGCTGCGCCCGTTGTATATGTTAAATTCACATTACATGGCACCGGGCATGGAATACATGATCCACCACAATCTATATCTGTTTCATCTCCACTTAATATTCCGTCAGAACAATGGCAAGGTTCAAGGCAAGTAGGTCCACAGTCAACACCAGTTTCATTTCCATCTTGAATACCGTTATTACAATCTGAACATGAAGGACAGAATCCACCACAATCTACGTCTGTTTCGTTACCATTTTGAATCCCGTCACTACATGAAACGCAGCTAATTGTCGCTTGCCAACCCGAATAAACTACCGATCCATCTGAAGACCATGTTATATGAAGACATCCTGTCGAAGATATTATTACTCCTGGGTTTGTTGTACCACCTGCGGTTTGAGAATTATGTAAAAGCGCTCCACCAGTATTCGTTCCATCATATATATTGAGAAAATCAAAACTTGTTTCAACTTGAAATGGAAAACCTGTAAAATCTAAAAAAATTTGCCCCCCGTTATCAGAACAAATGGTCATTGAAAAGCTTTGACCATTGGCATAATTACCAGTGCCCCCTGGATCATAAAACGTTCCTGAACATGTGTTTATAGTCCCATTGGTCATGTTATAGACTTGTCCGTTCAAAGAATGACACCCTACAAACAAGATCAAAAATATTCTAAGTAAAGTCTGAGTTTTCATTTTTTCGCTATATGTTTTCCTGAAATTTTCAGTTATTGTTTAGTATTCCAGTCTAATTTTTCAAACTGAAATCCAGTTAAAACCTCACCATTTGTGTAGTTCTGATCAATAAAGCGGGAAAATATTTTCAACTGATTATTACTATAAACACTGCAATCACTCGATTTTTCGGCGTTTGGTTCAAGGTCAAAGGTGAATGTGTATTCATCCTCAAAATCACAGGTTCTACACAACTCGTCGTAGTGCAAAATCATATGCCAACTAATGGATAAATGACTACTTGTATTATTCTTAATTTTAAGTAACACAGATTCTTGATCATACCCCATTTCTGGATCACAGGCTATGAATTTATATTCAATGGAAAAATCATCATTAGAAAAATGTGGCGTCCACTCTTCCTTATGCATTGATTTCACATCGTTAAAAGGAGTTGTTATCTGTCCATATGAGTGATTGTTAAAAAGCACAATTCCAGAAAAAAACGACAACAAAATGATTTGTTTCATAAGTAATATTACATTAGTGTATTAACCCTAAGACACGAAGTTAAGTCAACGGTTGCCCATTAGAAAGCTTTTTACCCCAAATTATGAAAGGCTTACAGATTATTTGAATATTCACAATGCTTTAACAAACAAAAGACTCCCTTCATTGAATATTTAAGCAGGCTCAAATTGTGCTATCAATTTGGGCAGAAGTACAAAATTCCAATTTTTAACAATTACATCTAAATTAGTTAATTTACACCCTATAAACTATCCCGTAGCTTTCTCTTCAGCATGTATTCTTAGCAAATTCCCATAAAAAAGTTCCTTCCCTGTCGTAGTTTTCATCCAAAGTTCCTTCACTTCAAAAGTTCTTTTCTTAAAAATGCGGTGCGCAATTCGTTCAATAGATTTCAAATCAACAGTGGGCGAATAGGTATTGAGAATCAGGAAACCTGAATTACCGATAAGTGATGCTGCGTTCTTCAATAAATCTTCCAATTTATCTTCCAGCTTCCATTTCTCATTTTTTGCGCCAGTTCCCCAGGCCGGTGGATCCATAATGATTCCCGAATAGTGCTTTCCTCTCTTTACTTCACGTTCTGCAAACTTCAGCGCGTCTTCGTGTACCCACTTAATTCCCTCTAGGTTGCTGGACTCCATATTCTCTTTTGCCCAGGAAATCAATTGTTTCACAGAATCGCAATGAATGATTTCCGCTCCCGTCGATTTAGCGACAATAGATGCTGCACCAGTATAGGCGAATAAATTTAGGAAGTTGCTTTCTGAAGAGAGGTTGTTTTGAATGAAATCCCAATTGATGCGCTGTTCTGGAAACAGACCGACGTGCTTAAATTTTGTAATCTTAAGATTAAAACGAAACGAATTGTACGCAATCTGCCATTCTTTCGGGGCGTCATTTTTTAATGCTTTCCAGTTCCCTGACTGTCCTCCTTTCGACACAAACTCCCAATGGGCCATTCGGCGCCACTCCTCAAAAGGTATCTCTGATTTAAAATAAGCCTGAATTTCAGGTCGAATGGTGTAAATTTTGCCCCAGCGCTCCAATTTCAGTCCACCACCTGCATCAACCAGTTCGTAATCGTCCCAGCCAGTAGTATACAAGCGTTGATCATCCATCAACTAGCGACGTGGTGTCTTTTTTCTTCCTCCCATCATCTGCGCCATACGCATTTGGTTCTTCGAAGGAGCCACTTGCATTTGCTTTTGCATTTGATTGATTTGTTCCTTCATCACGCCAGAAGTATCCAGTTTCTTCGCCTCTGCTAAAAGTGTCAGCGATTCTGTTTTTCTTCCTGTTTGAGCACAAATTCCAGCCAGGTGCATCCGTGCAACTGCGTTGTCTTGTCCTGTTCTTAATCCCATTCCAATTGCCTTGCGTAACAACTCTTCACTTTTCGCGAAACCAAGCTCCTGCGTGCCCAATACCGCTTGCAAAAACAAGACATAGGCGTGTTGCTTTTTAGGCAAGAACTGTGGATGCGTAATTTTGTTGATTTGCTTTTTCGCTTTCTCGGTATCACCCATTCTCATGGCGTTCAGGGCTAAAATCATTTTTTCATTTCTAAAAAAAGAAAAACCTACAATTGCAGATATGAATATCATGACAATTCCCCAGCCCCAATAACCATTGTAAAAAAGAGCCACTGTGAAAAATAAAGATGCTGCTGCCAATATGCAGCGAATAATAAATCCAATCATAATTAGTTAATTGTTGCTATACATTTTAATTCAATCGCAATAGGTGTAGGAAGTGCGTTAATCTCCACTGTTGTTCTGCATGGTAAATTCTCTTTAAAATACTCTGCATAAATTCGATTGTAGGTATGGAAATCACGTTTCATGTTGACAAGAAATACGGTCACGTCGACCAATTTATCCCAACTAGATCCCGATTCTTCCAGAATAATCTTCACATTGTCAAATACACTTCTGCATTGTTTTTCAAAGTCAAAAGCAATGAAATTTCCATTCTTATCTAGCTCTAAACCAGGAACTGCCGAGTCTGTAGCATCTGATCCTGCTGTGCGAGGTCCCACTCCAGATAAAAACAACAAATCCCCCACTTTTCTAGCGTGTGGATACATTCCAACTGGCTTTGGTGCTTTTTCTGTAGAAATTCTTTCGTTGTCTGACATACAATGCGTAATTTGTTACAAATATAAAGAGTATTCAAGGATAATTAAAGTTTTCGCATTATTTCATTCATGGTATTCAATTTGTATCTGTTTTAAAAATAAATTTGCGCTATGAAATGGAATCTGCTTATTCATCTTATTGTTGTGCTGTTTTCGTTCAGTAGTTGTATCGAGATTGTTGATGATTTATCAATGAACAACGATGGTTCTGGAACATTTAAATACACTATTAACTTGAGTTCGAGTAAGGTGAAGGTGAATTCTATCCTAGCGTTGGATAGTCTCAACGGTAAAAAAGTTCCGTCTATTGATGATATCGCTGCAAAAGTTAATGATGTTGTTCTCCAGCTTAGAGAGATGGAAGGAATTTCAAATGTGATTGTCGAGAATAATTTCACTGATTTCATTTTTAAGCTTCAATGTGATTTTGAATCCGTCGAGCATCTTCAAAGAGCGATTAAGGACGTGGTTCATTTCGAAACTAAGACTGAAATTCCTGAATTAAATACCCCTTGGTTAGTATTTAACAGCAGCACTTTAGTTCGCTCTATCCCAAGAATGACGATTCAGAAAGTTTCTGAAATTAAAAAAGAAGATGCCGATCTGCTTAAAACTGGTATTTACACTTCAATTACACGTTTTGAATCGGATGTAGAAAATTTTACCAATGAAACTGCGAAAAAATCGAAAAACAATAAGGCGATAATGCTGCGAACGAACCCGTATGTATTGACTCAAAATCCAAGTCTGCTCGATAACACTATTTCTATCGTAAATACACAATAGCACACTTACTTTTTGTACTTTTGCTATGTAATTCCCTTTAACACAAGGAAAACATATAATTATGAAATTCTTAATCACCACTTTGTTTGTAAGTACTTTAGCACTTTCATTTGCTCAGGTTTCTGAAAATCTCGTTCCAAAAGATGCCGCTTCTGTCTTTAGCATTAACAACATCAACCTTTTTCAAAAAATATCCCTGGATGAGCTGATTAGTTATGAGTTCATGGAAGAAATTCAGCAGGAATTGTTCGATGGTTCAACCGCGGGTAAAACACTCAAAGAATCGGGGTTTGATTTTAATCAAAAGTTCAACGTGTTTTATGGGAATGGTGATGACTATGAAATCTCAGGATTTACGTTTGGAATCACAGATAAAAACTTACTTTTTGACGTGTTTGACGATTTTGAAAAGGTGGAAAGCGACTATGATGGTATTGAATTTTACACCTCTTATTTTAACCAAATCGCTATAAAAGGAAATTCTGGAATCTTGTACAGAGTAACTCCGAACGATCGCCTTGTAAATGAAATTACCGATTCAATTTGGTATGCAAACGGAAATGAATATCCTTGGTACGACGATTACAACTACTACCCAGAAGAGGCACAGGAAGATATTAATGGAATCTCCAACGAAATGGAAATTGAAGAAAACACCTCAAATCCGACGGAAAGTGAGCGATTACCTGTAGCCGATGAAAACCCGATAGAAAAAACATATTACGAGTTTAGAGATTCAATTGAGCTCTCTTTTAGAATTCAGTTTCTCAAGAAAGTAAACGATGAATTGTTTATTGAGGGACAGAACCTCATGAAATCAGACGCGCGGTTTGCTGAGCAACTCAAAAAGGACGTAGAAGGTGTTTTCTACATTGACAATTCAAGAACAATGACTAAAAATTACGACTTGAATTACATCCGAAATCTGTACCCAACCTTGTTCAATGATTTGTCTCAACTCTATGAGAAAAACATCATCGTAGGAGATTTGGTCATCAACGATCATTCCATTGAAATGCATATGGATACAAAGTATGGCAATGAACTAGGATCTATCTATGAAAAACTCACTGACACTAAATTTGATCAGAATTTTTTCAAATATATACACAAGGACAATAGTGGGTTTTTCACCTATCAAATAAACCTACGAGAAGCGTATGAGCAAGCCTATGACGTAATCGTGCCTATTTTAGAAAAAGAAGCTGAGACGGCAAATGATATCTCCTTAAGCCTGTTGACCATAGAGTTTATGGATGAGTTTCTGAACAAAGATGCAATCTTTGGGACGTACAAAGGAGGAATGTTTGGCACCTACAATGGAATTCAGAAAGTAAAAACCAAAAAGGTGATTTTCGACTATGACGAAGAAACATTTGAGTATACCGAAGAAATCGTCGAAGCAGAAGAGGATATGCCAATTTTTACGTTGGGGTTTTCTACAGATCGATCGGATCTCATGGAGAAATTTATGCATCGTATCACCAAGGTAGCTAGTACATGGAGAAAGGAAAAGGACTATATCGTGATTGAGAATGGAATGTTAAATGCGGCACCTTTGTTTCTACTCGTAAAAAATGGTCTGTTCATCGTCACCAACGACAGTGATTTAGTAATGAACAATTCAAATGGTTACGGGAGCAATGCACTCGATAAAAAAACGAGAAAAAAGGTAATGAGCAGTGGTGTAGTTTACGCTTACAGTGATTTAGGAAAAGCGATTGAAGGATTGCCGAGCAACCTATTCAGTGAAAAAGAAAACAACATCATCGATGTAACAAGAGGTAAAACTGGAACGTTGGAATTCAATTCAACGCAGACTTCCAAAAACAAGACTTCTTTCAACCTCACCTATAATTTTGAAGGCGACTACGACGCTTCCGGAACTTATATTCTTGACTTGATTAATAGTTTATACGTTATTGCGAAATAACTCGAGCTAATGGCACGAAACCTGTTTGTCATTTTCATTCTCGCTGGATCTCTTGCACTTGTGCTTTACCTAAAGCCATGGATAACGGAAAGCAGTCTCCCACCAAGAATTTACGATCGATTACCAGAAGGCGACATAATAGGTCAAAGTGATGTACTGGAATTGTCGCGTACACTTTCAAAGACATTTTACCATTACAAAGTACCGTTTAGAGATTTTTTATCTCCGGACTTTCTTCTCAGTCAAGGGAAAAACTATGGGATTAATTTCCAAGAACCCGTTTATTTCTTTGTGAATGAAAAAGACAATCAATTCGAGAATGGCGGAATAATGGTTACCATAAGGGATAGCAGTAAAGTCCAATCAGGAATTAGCTATTTCAAAAAAATAACATCGATTACAGAAGAGCACTTCCTTAAGACCAGAATATACCGAATTGCAAATATGGATATTTCCATGGTGTACGGTGACGATTGGTTGTTTGTCTATTTTGGGAAGCACTATAAACCAATCATCAAGAATGTGCTTAGTGTTAAACGCAACGAAATTTCCCCATTATGGCGGGAGTTTTTCAATCAAAAAATCTCAGTAGAAAAACCAATTCACGCGCAACTCTGCATGGATAAGTTGGAAGAATATGGAATTGAGTCGGCACTGCTCTCGTTGACAAATGATTCGACCAGTTTAACATTTCATGCGGTGATTACCCAATTTGATACGCTATCATTTCAGCTAAAACCTCATGGACCATCCTTTGAAAAGCAGGAATTCACCAAAAACTTAACAAATCTTCATTTTGATGTCAATCGCTTAAAAACCAATACAAACGACCCCATTTCTATAGTTCTGAAAAAACTTGGTGGAAAATTCAATTTCCCGACTGAAACATTTTTAAACCACTGGAATGGTGATGTTTCCTACCGACAAGGTGGTTACCAGACAATTAAAGAAAAATACATCACTACAGACTTGGACGAAAATTTTGAAGTTAGCGAAGTCGTGAAATACAAGGATGTGAAAATATCTGGTTTTGATCTCTATATTTCAATGAACGATCCTCAGCACACGTTTCTGAAAAGCTTGATGGAAAAAGGACTGGTTACTGAAAGTGAAAACAAGTATCGATTTCTCTACTCACCGCCGTTCTACATTCGAAAAGCTGACACATCGCTTATTTTCCACACCAGTAAATACCGTCCCAAAACATACCTAGACTCCACGAACACGATTTTATGGACACTGAATTACACGCCCGTTCAATTCTACATCGATTCAACGAAGACCAAAATGCTTTATGGTCGGGTGCACCTACCGCTTCATAAATTGATTAGCGACTACCTCACAATTCCACAATAATCTGAGTTAGCACTACTAGAACAGTTGCATTTCATTGTACTATTACAGTGATTCTATGAGAATCCTTCGTATATTTAAGCAAAACACCAAATTGTTATGAAAATTACTCTCTCACTTTTCTCCATCATTTTTGCTTTGCAACTACATGCACAGTCCAACATCGTGGTCGGATCTACAACCGTTGAAGTCGATACCATTTATACCGGTTTAGATATCCCTTGGGAAATTATCTATGGCCCAGATGATCATATTTGGACGACAGAAAGAAGGGGTATTGTGAGCAGAATCGATCCTGTATTGCAGACCAAAGATGTAATTTTAGATTTGACATCAACTGTTCATGCCGATTCCGAATCAGGTTTGTTAGGCATGGCCTTACACCCCAATTTTTCAGTGACACCAGAAGTGTTTTTGGCGTACACGTATTACAACAGTGGAATCAAAGAACGATTTGTGAAGTATACATATGATGGAACAGACCTCATCAATCCTCAAACGCTGATTGAAGAAATTACTGGTAATACCACGCATATTGGTGCTAGGTTTCATTTTATGGATGACGGTACCTTGCTAGTTTCCACTGGGGACGCACAAAATACTTCATTGCCTCAAAATCTCAGTTCTTTGAATGGAAAGATTTTAAGAATGAATACCGATGGAACAGTTCCAGTAGATAACCCAATCGGTGGTAGTTACGTCTATTCGTATGGCCATCGAAACGTACAAGGAATTATGCAAGCTCCCAATGGGGTGATCTACCTATCAGAACACGGTGCATCGTCGGATGATGAATTCCAGATTCTAGAAGTGAATCGTAACTATGGTTGGCCAAATGTAGAAGGATTTTGTGATGCTGGACCTGAAGCAACTTTTTGCAGTGCAAATAATGTGAAGGAACCATTGGTTGTCTGGACACCAACAATTGCTCCGTCCGATATGGTATTTTATGAAAATCCAGAGTTTCCAGAGTTTGATAACAAAGTCCTCATGACGGTGCTAAAAGACAAACGGATTGTGGCCATCGAATTAAATGCTGCAGGAACGCAGGTGGTAGATCAAAATGATTATTTGGTGAATGTCTTTGGTCGACTTAGAGACATATGCGTTGGTCCATCCGATGAAATATATTTAGCTACTAATGGTCCATTTTGGTCGAATACAGAACCTTTTACGCACAACATCGTTGTATTGAGACCTCCATCCACTGCAACTGTTACTAACGTTGATCAATCAGCTATCAAAATTTTCCCCAATCCAACCAACGAACAATTAAACATTCAAGTGACAGAAAATTTAATCGGAAGCGAAGCTGAAATTTTCAACGCTTTAGGTCAAAATGTTTCGACATTTACAATCAATGCAATCAGTGATGAAGTAAATACGGCAGGTTTAAATCCTGGAATTTATACGTTGCTCATTCGCAACAAAAATGGTGACACAATTTCTAAGCGTTTTTCAAAATAGCTGAACGCTTTCCACCAGAAAACTGATATCGTACTGATAGACATTTGGTTATCTCTCGTTTCTGATTTTTTCTTGTCTTTGAGAAATTGGTGCTTGAGTTTAGCATCAACAAAAGGATGTCAATAACTCGACCGAAAAGTGTTCTATTTGTCTTTGAATTCCAAGTATATTGACGGGAAAAACCCACTCTATGCCAAAAAAGAAAAAGATATACGTATTAGATACCTCTGTATTACTTCACGACCATCAGGCAATCACGACCTTTAAGAACAATGATGTTGCCATCCCAATCACAGTACTCGAGGAGTTAGACAACTTCAAAATTGGGAATGACACCAAAAACTTTTCAGCACGCGAAGTGATTCGGTTCATCGATAAACTTTCTTTGACCATAAGCCTCCAAGAGTGGATTTCACTAGGCAAAGAACATGGTCGTTTTAAAATAATTTTGGAAACAAATCCCAGCGGTATCAATGCGGAAAACGTTTATGCGAAGGGGAAGAATGATCACAAAATCATCAATGCCGCGCTGTATTTAAAAGAAACGGAGACAAAAAATGATGTTGTTCTGGTAACCAAAGACATCAATCTACGCATAAAAGCAAAGGCTTTGGGAATCCAATCGGAAGATTATAAAACAGGGAAAGTTGATACTGCTGTCACGAAGAGTTCGAGTGTTTGTACCATCGAAAATGTAGATTCAGAACAAATCCGTCAAATTTTCACGAAAGGACGCATTGAGGAGAACGGGATTCTTGGAACCCACAAGATTGCAAATGGGTACTATATTCTTAAAAATGGGAAGTCTTCATCCTTGGCGGTGTATAATCCTCATTTGGATCATCTTGAGCGCATTGAAAAGGAATTTGTCTATGGGATAAAACCGAAGAACGCGGAACAAGCATTTGCCTTGAATGCCTTGTTGAACGAAGATGTAAAATTAGTGGCATTGCAAGGTGTTGCAGGTACTGGAAAAACACTGCTTGCCTTGGCTTCAGCATTGGAACAAAGTAAAAAGTTTCAACAAATTATTCTTGCCAGACCGATTGTTCCATTGTCCAATAAGGAGATTGGCTTTTTACCTGGAGATGCCAATGATAAAATTGGCCCCTACATGGAACCGCTGTGGGATAACTTAAAATTCATTAAGTCACAATTTGGCGAAAATGAGAAGAAACACAAAGCGGTGCTTGAGCTTCAGGAAAGCGGTAAAATTGTTATCACTCCACTCGCCTTCATCCGTGGAAGAAGTTTATCCAACATTATTTTCATTGTTGATGAGGCCCAAAACCTCACTCCTCACGAAGTCAAAACGATTATTACCCGAGCGGGAGAAAACACAAAGATTATTTTTACTGGAGACATCAATCAAATTGACACGCCCTACCTGGATGAGCACAGTAATGGATTGGCGTATTTAGTAGATAAGCTAAATGGTCAGAAGTTATTTGCACATGTGCGCCTTGAAAAAGGAGAGCGTTCTGAGCTGGCCAATTTAGCCAACGAGCTGTTGTAGATTACTCTTCGAAGAACAAGCGCCCGTTGACCCATTCGGGATCCAACAGTGCGCCCTTTTTCTTGTAAAACTGAAGTGCTGGTTCATTCCAATCAAGTACTTGCCAATCCATGCGTTTTACCTTGCGTTCCTTGGCAATTTCAACCACTCTATCAAACAACAGCGAACCGGCGCCACTCTTTCGTTTGTTCTCTAGAACGAACAAATCTTCTAAATAAATGCATGGTCCTTTCCACGTAGAATATGAAGTGAAATAAATCGCAAAACCAATAATTTCACCCTCAGCTTCTGCTACAATACCTTCACATACCTTTTTCTCGAACAGATCATGTTGTAAAGCCTCAGCTGTATTGACGACTTGTTCTGGTGCCTTCTCGTACAGCGCAAGGCCTTTTATCAAGTCAAGGACTACTCCTACATCTTTTGGTTCTATTGAACGAATTGTCATTATTGTACTCCTGCTAAGTTAAATCTCAATTTAAGTCCAGCGTTCAAATTACCTGTTGGATAGGAAGTGGCAATTTTTGGCGTATTCAATGTTTGATCATAATACAGTTGAAGAGTTACGTATTTTGTCAAATTATAGTCAGCCGAGGCCTTAATGGAAATTACTTTTTGTCCAGCCGTCGCTTGGTTTGAATTTTCCACCACTTTACGAATTACAGTCAAATTATCTCTGAATGAAAAATCAAAACGGATGTTCACTGGACTCGCTTCAATTTTTTCAAAAGGTAATTTCACTCTATTGAACTTATAACCTAGTCCAACAACATACTCCTCACCTAAGATCTCTGTCACTTGATTGTTGTTCAATGACATGGTAGCATTTCTATCCTTTTTATACTCAAACTTGGTAATTAAACCTTGTCCTTTAATGGACCATGTTGCATCAAAACCAATCAACGGTGAAAATCTCTCCGATACCACCAAGTTTTGTATTTGCATAGCTGCAATAAAGTTATTGTCCAAATCGCGCGCAGTTGCATCTCCGTTACTATCAAACTCTGCGTTTAAGTTGGATTGCATTCCAGATACACTTACAGTAGAAGTGTAAGCATGTCGCAAGACAAAATTACGTAGGTACTTTTTCATGAACTCAAAGTTCTTTAGTCCGTTGTAATTTACTGACCAGTTTGGTAACGGTAAATTTTTAATTGGATTGATGTTCTTATCACTCACGCCTCTATTGGTGTATGATGTTAAAAACGCGCCCATTACGACCTCTTGTTGACTGTCACCATATCCACTGTAATACCCTGAAGACTGCAACGAGGAATTACCATTTTGTTCTCCGAGTAATTTTGAAACCTCCTGACGTTTGTTGAGTAAATCTTCAAATACCGATGATTGGTAATCACTGCCCATCATTGCAAATGCAGATCCCACGGAAACGCTCGAATAGGTTAACGTAGAGGTTTCGACCCTACTTTGGCTTTCATAGGCATTTGTCAAGGAATTCCACCTGTAAAATTCACCTGTATTCGTACCAAATGTCTTAGTAGCTGAAAGCTCAATCGAAACATCTTTGATTGGCTCCAAGCTTGCTCTCAGGTTCAGATTTTTGGTGTGTGTAATCGTGTACTGTTGGTTCAGATTTTCATTTTGCACGAGCCAACCATTATCGCGAGTAGTTTCCGCAACATTGTACCCAGTTTCATTCCCCCAGACGTCGTAGCGTTGTTTTCCGAAAATAAATCCACCCATTTGGGAATTAAAACTAGGGTTGAAGCCCAATACACTTGTCTCTTGGTTGTAACCAGGCAGCAAGGTTCCATCCGTTTGTGTATACGTTCCAGAAACATTACGAACAGACATTCCAAGGCGAGCAACAAAACCTGCCACTGGATGCACTTTGTCTTTGCGCTTTTTCTTGCGCTCCTCTTTCCGCTTATGTCTCCTTTTCTTACGCTCCCATTTTCTCTTTTCTTTCTTGGTCATTTCCTCCTCAGGTTTATCGGGTACTAATTCCGTAATCTCTGATTCAGCCGTTTCTTTCCCGTCACCTTTAGTGGTACCTCTTGTTGCTACGGTGCCTCTAACCGATCTACCCCCTCCATTCACCTTTTTCAGGTAAGGTATTTTATTGTACAAATTCGTGAAATTCAGCTGAGCAGTTCCATTTATATTTCTACTATTCTGCACCGTATTTCCAAACTCAGATTGCCCGAGAGGAGCTCTCTGCCAGTTGTATGAAGATGAGTATTTGGCATTTGCATTCACCCAGTCCAATGCGGGGATCTTATCGAAAGGCAGTGTATAATTAAAGCTGTAGTTGTGTGTGTAATCCATTGTTTGTCCGAATGAACTCATTTGGGACCTGATGGAATCTGTAAACTCCCGATAGCCTTCAGGATCCTCCTTACGATCAACGCGCCCATCTCCTTCTTCAAAAATGGATTGGTTGGTAGCACTAAAATTGAATTTCAGTTTTTGCGTAATGTCATAAGCCAGTGAATAATCCCTGTTCCAATTGAATCGTTTGACATACACTGCCGCAAACTCATAATCAGGAACGATGTTGTTCTTAACTTGTCGCTCATTATAACTTCTTATCGTATTCGTTCCGAATCCTATATTCTTTGGAGTCAGGTAGAAATTCATATCTCGAATCAATGCCCACCAATTCGATTTTTTCATGAATTTCACCTTATCGAATGGTTTAATTGGCTTCGCGGAAAATGCATAATTATAATTCAATCCACCGCTCCACACTTTTGTTCTATCATACCTTGTGTTGAAATCTCTGCTATAGGTTTCCGAATAAGAATAATTCGCCGACCAATTGGAGAGTCGCCATATCCGGGCTTTCGCTCCAGGTTTCATTCCCACCCGAACGTTTGTGAAATTGTATGACTTCCGTTCTGTAAAATCTTGCCCTTCTTTTGCCCTTTCTTTTCTTACCTGCGGGTCTTCGTAATCTTTTAGTTTTATGTCTGGATTGTAGGGGTCATACTCGGGATTAATTATACCAAGTGAATAACCATAGAAAAACGGCAGTGAGACTTGTGCTCTTTTACCAAAAAATTGCCCCAATTGAACATTGGCGTTCATATCAAATCCAATCTGCTCATTTCGCTGTCTGTCCTGTACTCTGCTCTCCACCGATCCCCAGTTAATTCCGGAGTAATTCCCCGACATATTAACATTTGCAAAGTCTGCTAGCTGCACCTGCATCTGTGCAATTGCAGCTGATCCTCCCTCGCTTACAAAATCCGTTAGCCTGAGTTCATTCACCCATACTATTGCGCACTTTGATTCTCCATCCTCATTCCAATCATCCAATACATGTTTATCTTCATGGGGATTTCGGATACCGATCATAATCGTCCTAATTCCTTGCAAGTTTGGACTACCCTTTACTTTAATAATTCGGTTAGGATTTTCAGGATCAACAGCTGAATACTCCACCACGTATGAAGTTGCAGTAGAACCTTCAGAAACTTCTGCGTTACGCTTTCTCTTCAATGCCAGCAAGTGTTCAAACACAATTTCAACAAAATTCTCCTCGGGCCAAATGTCTGTGTCGATATTTGATCCCCATGCGGTTGTTCTTAGCGGCAATTCATACTCATAATAGTTATCCGTGAAATCCGTTCCCAATCGCACAAAAACAGTAACATCCTCATCCCGCAACGGTTTTGTCTGATCTACCTCTTCGGCGTGCACATACATTTTAAGTTTCTTATATGCTCTGACATCAAACTGAACATTACGATAAGCCGCTCTTGCATCTCCATCTGCCAAATCACAAACTTCAAGGCTCAACGATTGTTCATTTAGCAAACGCTGATAGGTTTGAGAAGGGTCAGTTTCCTGGATTATTCCTGGTGGAACTTTGTATTCAATTGGACTTCGCTTGTCATTTTCTTGAATGTTCACTGCACCGATGTCGAATGACGTCAAATTAGGGTCAACTACAACGCCCTCACCTGGTTGTGTCAAATCATCATAAAACTTTCTCCATTCTCCACGAATGAACTCTAAACGAGCAAAACGAAGCAGTACCTCTTCATCAAAACCTTTCAAAAACATCCGCATAAAACGAATTGATCTAAAATCTGTAATACCATTCACCTTTTTCTCAAAATCACGAATAGGCACTTTAAACTGATACCAGTTTTCAACCTCACCGTTTCCTTTCACAAAAGGCTGAATGCTAGTAATATAATTCTGACCCACCTGCATATCACCAGGGCGCAGACTAATTTTATATTGAAAATAACTCTCTGTTTCTGACAAGTTGTTGTCTTGATTGATGTCCTCCACGTCTGGTGCGTTGGTGCTCAATGTTGGATAGCCTTCAGAATTCATAGTTGCAGACATCTCCGTAGTTGGAGAATTACCCTCCATCCCATTGAATTTTTTATACCGTTCTAGAATCGTTTTCTCTTCGCTATCATATACATCATCGCGGTAATAATTGTAGTCATCGTTTGAGGGATCGGCAATCATTCTCTGCTTCGCATCAGCACTTAAAGTCGGATTATTCTGCACCCAAGCAACGTAATTGGCAAAATGGAGTTTCTCATCTGCATTGTTCCAACCATCCAATCCAATGTCTTGATTTGCTCTTGATGCAGGATCGTTGTCAAACGCGTTTACTACGACTTGCTGAGTTGAGACTCGCCCCCAGGCCGTTGTATCAATATTATCAACAATGGAAGATCCCGTAGGCGGCAAACCATTCTCAAAACTCTTCCGTGAATCTGGGAGAATATCCTCTGAAATATTACCAAGGTTGAAATAAAGATCTCCTCCATTATGTGGTGCATTTGGATCAACGTTCTCTGCATCTGCGTTGAATGGATCCAATACCCAAAACTGAATGTACTCAATGTTTGTTTCCTCAAAATTCGTTGTAGAAAGCGATCGCATCACACCTCCCCATCTGTTTTCTGGATCACTAAATGTTCCATCGGCATTCACCGTATTGGTAGTATCATAATTGTACATCCCCCTTTCTTCAGGGTAATATGCCAGTTCCATCAACGACACATTGGTAATCGAACCATACTGTGGATCCCAATTCGGCCAAATATCCTTCTGATTTACTGCCCTCATTCTACTGTCAGAAAGTTGTGCAGGATCATCTTTAATGTGTTCGGGCGTTAAGTTGTTATTTTGATAAAACAGCGGATCTATCACGTACCACGCAGTTTTAGATCTCTTAAATCCAGCGGATAAGTCAAAGTTGTCGGCTTCTGGAAATAAATCTGTTTGGCCCTGAGGAACTGTTGCTAAATGCCAAGAAGACACTGACTTCAAATCAATTGCGCTCTGTGCTCCCTCAAAATCATCGATATATGATGTTCCCTCTTTGTTAATCGCCTTTGGAGAGCCCGGAATTAAATGTGCGAACTCACCATTGAACGAAAATGTGGATTTCTCCTTTGTTGAAATTACAGGAAGCATGTCCACCAATTTCGTTAAAAACGGAACGTCCGTTCTGTACTGAAAATCAAATCCAACAATGTTGTTTTTAAAGGGCTCGCTTCCATAATCCACCTTCTGTGTTACAGGTCTTTCCTGCATTCTCATCCACGTTCCCGCAATGTTCAATTTATCACCAAATCGATGGGCGACACGTGTTCCAAAGAGAGATTTGGATTGAAAACCAAAGACCGAATTACTTTCTACGGAAATGGTGATTGGTGTATTCGATTCAAGGATCCCCGTGTTTAAGATTTTCACCCTACCCAACGTATAATCCACGGTGTAATCAACTCCTTCAGTTAATTTTATTCCACCTGCGGTAACAGAAACAGCTCCTTCTGGAACGTTCAACGCATTCAAAGCAATGTCCGAGGTAATCGAAGATTGGTATTCTCCCTTAAAGCTAAATCTATTCTTACTTGGAATTTGTTGTGCAGCAGTTTTGGTAGAATCGTAGAGTTCGGTGTATGCAATTTGATCAATTATGACTTCTGAAACACCTGCATTTCTCAACTTGTCCTCCAGCGTTTTACCAAATGGTTCCACCGTTGAAAAATAAACCCGACCATTTCTAGTGTTAATCGTACCCCCATTTTCGGCTCTATTGCCATTGAACTGGATAGGGACAAAATCCAGCACCCCATCAGAAAAAGGTTGATTTTGTTGATTAATCTTATCCATTTCAAGAAGCGTAACCAATTGCTTATCTGAGATGCCAGTAACGTTTGGTCCCAAATTCTCTTCTGGCATAAATGGAACTGAAAGAGACGTTGCTGGGTTGTTGTACAACAGGTCCATTCTAAACCCTTCTTGATCCAGTTGATAGGCTCCAATCGAGTAAACGTTTTTCATCATTAATCTCCACAATTTGTTTTGTGGATTGATGATCGTAGGTTTTATCAACTTCAAAATCAACGCTTCTTGACCGGAGATACCATCGGTAGAAAATTCACCCACTTGATACGTTTCTCCTCGATAGGTATATTCGTAAGCTACGGCAAGTACCTCATCATTGTTCAACGGCTGATTCAAGGAAATGAATCCCAATTGGGCATTATATGTATACTCTTGTTCCGCCAATTTTCTTGCATTCTCTACCTTTTCATAATCGAATGCTTGCTGAAAAGGTCCTGGAGCAGTTCCTTGTGAACTCAACACCGCAACAGCATTGACAAATCCTCTGATAAGTGGTTGACCCGCTGCCCATGCATACAGTCCGTTTGCTGAATTTTTTGGTAATTCATCCGCGGATAAATTCCCTGGGTTACCTTGGATATTCTCAGGAAGTGCCTCACCTAAATCAGTAAATGCGACGATGTTTCTTGTGTTTTCAGTATTGTTTGTTCGGTTGGTCAACCACACCTCCATACGTGTAATGTTCACTGTCGTGTTGACAATTGGAAGTGTTGACATACTTTCGTCATAATGATCATTGTAATAGAGGTTGACGAAGTAGTGTCGGTTGACTTCGTAATTGTCGGCGCTCAACTCAAACTCTTGAATTTGTGCCTTTCCAGCGATGTTTATTTCATCTCTTTTTCCTTTGGATGATGCAGCAATTAAATCAACTGTGGTGTTACCAAACTTTAACTGCGTGGTGGCACCAAATAACGTTTGAGAACCTTGAATTAGTGATGTTGGCAGTTCCATTGACACATTCCCCAATTCCAATTTTTGAATAATTTGATCTTCATCCCCTGCATATTGCAGTTTAGTGACATTGTCAAAATCAAACGCGGCCTGCGTGTTATAGCTAACGCCTAATTTCAAGCGGGTACCAATTTCTCCGACCAAGTTTAAATTAATTTGCTGGTCAAAGTCAAAACGGGTAATTTTTCGCTGCTTTACTGGAATTAACGGATTGTCGTAGCGGGAAGAGTTAACGCCAAGAGAAAGCTCTACTGTCCCTTGTGGGCGAATTGTAATTTGATCGGAGCCAAAGAAACTTTCGAAGAGTTTATTTCCAATTTGTATTGGAAATTCCATCGGTTGATTCTCTGCTGTTTGCTCATCAATTTTATCCTTCCAGTTGTCTTGAAGTGATTTTTGACGTTCATACTCTAAGTATTCATCCAGTGTCATCATGGATGGATTTCGATAATTTAACCCCGTATTTCCAATCGTTTCGCTAAAGACATATGTTCCAGTAATCGGATCATAAACAATTGTTTGCGTAACGCTCGTTGGATCGCCCAAGTCAAAACTTTGCGTTGACGTCTGTGTTGGGTCTACATTATTCTCTATAGGAAATACCAGAGTAGTGTCCTGCGAAAAACACCACCCTGAAAGGAAAATAAATACAATACCTATAAATCTCATATGTAGTAACTGAGCCAGCTTCAAAATTTATAATATTTTCAACGCGTCTTTGATCAACTTTTCAACAGATTCATCACCAGTATTTACTTTCTCGATTGCTTTTTCTGCTGATTTCTTATCGAATCCTAAAGACATCAATGCAGTTAACGCATCAGATTGGTTTGTATTGCCCACGCTAAATACATTTTCGGTTGAAAATGCCATTTTTAACATTTTATCCTTGAGATCGACGATAACTCGTTGGGCTGTTTTGGCTCCAATCCCTTTGATTCCTTGGATTGTTCGAACATCTTCAGATTGAATTGCAGCCGCTATTTCCTCTGGAACTAGTGATGACAACATAATCATTGCAGTGTTTGGTCCTATGCCTGAAACTGAGATAAGGTGGTTGAACATCTCTCGTTCTATTTTCTCGGCAAAACCATACAAAATCTGCGCATCTTCGCGCACAATAAATTTTGTGTAAATCTTTGTTTTTCCCTCTTTTGGAAGGGCACTAAAGGTATTCAATGAAATTTTTACTTCATACCCTACACCATTACAATCTAGGATGATGTCTGTAGGGTTTTTCTCAATTAACTGTCCAAATAACTGTCCAATCATACTTATTTGTTTTGAGCGTCAACAACTGCTACCTTCACCATATTGATAATTTCGCGTACTGAGGACCCCATTTGCAACACATGAATTGATTTTTTCAATCCAACAAGCACTGGTCCTACGGCATCTCCTTCTGTCATCTCCTGCAACAACTTATAAGCGATGTTTCCAGCCGATAAATTCGGAAAAATCAGTGTATTCACTTTTTTATTCGCAAGGGAGGAGAAGGAGAAGTTCTCTTCCATCAACGCACTGTTGAGTGCGAAATTTGCCTGTACCTCCCCATCAACGATTAAATTAGGATCGTTCTTATGCAATATTTTTGTTGCTTCTGACATCTTCTTGGCGTCTTCACCAATGGAAGATCCAAAATTAGAATAACTCAACAGAGCTACCCTTGGTATCACTTTAAACTTTCTTATCGTCTTCGCAACATTCGATGTGATTTCAGCAATATCCTCGGCGGTTGGGTTGAGATTAATGGTAGTGTCTGCTAGAAACAATGGGCCTCTTTTGGTGCTCAAAATATACATCCCAGCCACTTTTGTCATTCCCTTCTGTAATCCAACTGTTTGAATGGCTGGTCGTACAACGTCTCTATAATTGCGTGTAATTCCAGAAATCATCGCATCTGCATCACCGGTTTCAACCATCATGGCTCCAAAATGGTTTCTTTCTCGCATCAACTGAATTGCTTCAAACTCTGTAACGCCCTTTCTATTTCTCTTTTCAAAAAATGCTGTCCCAAAAGCAATTCTTCGCTCTTTTTCTTCGTCAGACTTCGGATCAATTATCTCTACATCTTGAAATTCAATGTTATATTCCCGAATCAGTTCGAGAATCATGGATCTCTTTCCTAAAAGAATGGGATATGCTACACCTTCTTCCCAAGCAGTCTGTGCAGCTTTCAAGATCTTGATGTTGTCCGCTTCGGCAAAAACAACTCGCTTGGGTGATCGCTGTGCCTTTTCTGTGATATTTCGTATTAGCTTATTGTCCAACCCAAGACGGTTCTTCAATTGCATTTCATAGGCCTCCCAATCGTAAATAGGATTTTTCGCTACACCTGATTCCATTGCAGCTTTTGCCACGGCCGGTGCAATGTAGTAAATCAATCTAGGATCCAAAGGTTTGGGGATAAATTGCTCACGGCCAAAGGAAATATTTTTCTCGCCGTAGGCCTCAATTACCTCTTCTGGAATTGTTTCCTTCGCTAAGGAAGAAAGTGCTCTAACAGCAGCTAACTTCATTTCCTCATTGATTGTTGTCGCCCGCACATCTAGTGCACCTCTAAAAATAAATGGGAATCCTAGTACATTGTTGACTTGGTTCGGATGATCTGATCTACCAGTTGCCATGATGATATCCTTTCTCACAGACATTGCCTCTTTGTACCCTATCTCTGGTTCTGGATTCGCCAATGCAAAAACAATGGGATCCTTCGCCATCACCTTGATCATTTCCTTCGTTACTATTCCGCCACGAGACAAACCTAAAAACACATCTGCTTTTTTGAATGAAGCCTCAAATTCAATGGATTTATTGTGTTTGGAAAAAGGCACTTTGTTCTCATCTAAGCCCTCTCTTTCTGCACAAAGCAATCCTTTTGAGTCGAACATAAAAATATTCTCGGCTTTTGCTCCGAGCGCAGTATAAAGCTTTGCACAGGCCAGCGCTGATGGTCCAGCTCCTGAAACTACTATTTTTACTTTATCTATTTTCTTTTTTGCAAGTTCAAGAGCGTTCAACAATGCCGCTGATGAAATGATCGCTGTTCCATGCTGATCATCGTGCATAATTGGAATGTCCAATTCTTCTTTTAAGCGGCGCTCAATTTCAAAAGCCTCAGGTGCTTTAATATCCTCCAAGTTAATTCCCCCAAACGTTGGGGCAATTGCCTTCACTGTTTGAATAAACACTTCTGGATCAGTTGCATCCACTTCAATATCAAACACATCGATATCGGCAAAGATCTTAAAGAGTAACCCCTTACCTTCCATTACTGGCTTCGACGCTTCAGGTCCTATATCTCCCAAACCTAATACAGCCGTACCATTTGAAATTACGGCAACAAGATTCCCTTTGCTTGTGTACTTATACACATCGTCTTTATTCTCAGCAATTTTAAGACAAGGCTCAGCAACACCAGGAGAGTATGCCAGTGACAAATCTCGCTGTGAGGAATATGGCTTCGTTGGGACTACCTCAATTTTACCAGGTTTCCCCATTGAATGATAATCTAAAGCATCTTGTTTTCTAATTTTTGACATAAAGGTATTTTGAAGCTGGTAAAGATAGGAAAATTGCTCAAAACACCTTTAAAATCAAGAAAAAATCATTCAGTCAGACCCATTATAACTTTATCAACCTTGTAATATTTTTTTGGCTGTTCTTCACGTTGGTGGCTTCTACAAAATAGATCCCTGGAGACAGTTCTGATATATGAACCATCTGATCAGTAATTTTCTTTGTGATGATTTTTTTGCCAAGGTTATCCAAAATGTCAATCGTCTCATAATCATCAGTATCAATGTAGAGAATATCATCTGCTGGATTTGGATAGACATGCATTTCGTTCTCTACAACAATCTCTTGTTGTGTCAAGAAACAGGTTTGCGGATACGGATCTCTTTCCAACGGACCGTTATCAACAAGCGTGATGGCATCGAGACCAGAAAAATCCATTTCTATCTTTCTCGCTCTAAACACACCGTTGAAATAAAGTGTAGGGTTTCCTGGGACAACTTGCTCCTGAGCAACGATCGAATCTTGTACTACTGGATTCACATAATCCCATACAACTTCATCGTCAGTGTTAATCTCAAAAAAATGACCTTGGTTTCCTTCATTGATGAAAATATTCCCTGAACTTAATTCTTGCGCACTCGAAATAATTCCACTATAAAAATCGGTAGGATTCGGTGCACTGTACGAGTATGAATTATTCTCTGGGAGAAATCCATTCACACCCATTTCATAGTTGTTATTTGCAATTAAAACAGGTTCGATGATGTCCACAGAAGAATACTCTACAGGTGTTCTTCCTGAACCGTTATTGAATACCATTATTTTCCCAGCAGATGGGTTTCCGCTTTTTATCCATGTGGCGTCATGCTGAAAAAATAACTGTTGTGGGGAGGAGCCACCGTAAGTTGCTGAGTTACCCCATCTCCATAACAAATCACCACCCTTTCCTGAGTTACCACCGGTGTGACCTGCAGCTTCCAACGTTGTTGTTGAGTGATCTATAATGTATATTTCATCGAAAACAGGACTGCTTATTAAAATTTGGTCCAGTGACGGATTGTAATCGATGGAATTAAAATGTTGCCAGTCAGCGTTTGCCGAATTTGTAAAATTAATGTCTATAAGTTCTGGGTGATCCTCAACCACACCATAATTGTCCTTGGATGGGTCAAAATCTTGTATCAAATGATCCCAAGAGTGCCACTCCCAAACAATTGTTCCTAAACCAGGACTGTACTCAACAATATGATCTGGCCAAACGCCATTTGGATTTATAAAGGCTGGGTTTCTACCGTTTTGAATTGCATCCGCCTGAGATTTTAACTCCCAAGCAACGACCAGCACATTCCCGTTGGGCATCATTGTAAAATCATGATGGTGCCTCACAAAATTATCGGAATACGTAAAAGACCAGAGAACATTGCTGTTGTCTCCTAAAGCTTCTATTCTACCTCCAGAGCCTCCACCAGAAAATGTTGTGCCTCCTGCAAAACTACATCCTCTGACAAGTTCGCCTGTCTCAGTCAGCTCTACGCCTGCTGCCACAGAATAATTACTCGCCCATATATGTTGTACATGCCCGCAATTATCGATTAAAAAAGTTGAATCACTAAAAAATGGGGCAAAAAGTATATACCCTGGATGTGAGTCTGGTTCTGCCTGGAACAAGCCAACGGTTTGTTGAGAATAACTAAAAATAGAAGCACTTAGCGTGAACAAAAATGCAGCAGCTTTCTTCATGGAATTGCTTTTTTATGAAAAAGACCCGATCCACCTACGGCAAATCGGGTCTTTCAAATTAAACAGTGTATTATTTTGTAACGTTTATTTTGATGGTTTTAACGGCATCATTTACTTTGATTTTCGCAAAATATACACCTGACGGCTCATTTGAAAAATCCAAGTTGAAACCATACTTACCTTCAGTCAAGTTTTCTGTTCCTAACTCATAAACAGATCTTCCTAACATATCTACAACATCTAAAGAAACTTCAGATGCTTCATTCAAAGTCAATGTAAGACTTGAAACATTCGATGTAGGGTTTGGGAATAATTTTGTATCAAAATTAAACGTTTGTTCAGTCAATCCAACAAATCCATCTATGATTGTTTGACCTGCATTCAATACCTCTCCTGTTGAATTGTTAACTAGGAAAGCTACAGCGTGCATGTTATCAACGTCCCAATCTGGGCTTATTGTAAAGTTATACGTGTACTCATAAGATTGAGCGTTGTTCAACGTAGCTGGCAAAGAACCAGCAGAACCGTTAATTTGATTTCCTCCTAATGCGCGTCCAACGTGATCGTATCCACCAAAAACAGCAGAAACATCTGTTGGATTTGGCAATGTTTGCCAATTTAAAGCACCGTGAGGAACACTTGTACCACCTCCAGAAAATGCATTCACTTGTTGCCAATATTGACCAGTTCCTGTTACGTTGTCTTCTACTAAAATAACACCTAATCTATAGTCCCCCGTTAAAGTTGTAACCATATCAACAGAAGGCGTAACTGTAATTGTTCCGGAAACAAGTTCTGCTGAAGTAGTAAAAGAAATAGATGCTGGTGGCACTTCATTCTCACGTCCATTGAACAGTGTCTGAATCGTCGCAGCGTGATCACCATTTATACGATCTGCTGCTGCATAAGGATATCCTGTGAATCCTGGGAAATTATCTGACCCCGAATCGTATGCTGCAACCGCCATTGGATCTGGATAACTAGCAATCGCGTTATGAATCGCAACACCTATCATGTTAGGTTCAACCGCACTAGTATTATCCATTGCCGCAGCTCCTGTTGGGCAGTATTGACACCATGTTCCTGTTTTCTCTTCAATAAGTACAAATTTATCCACTAGCGAACTTACAACTGCTAAGTTACCAGTAAGACAATCATTTGAGTTATCAGCATCACTTGTTGCCATAACGCAAACATCAATACTGTATGGTGAATTTGCCACTGAAGCATTCAATTGTGTTCCGTGAACAAAATTATATGTGTCTCCAAAGTTCAAATTTACTGGAAAGGTTTGTGTGTTAGGTCCAGTACCATCGTTCCATGTAATATCAATAGAAGTGATGTTGTTTGAGCCTACATTTGTAACCGTACCAGTTATAGAAACGTTTCCAGCCGCAACTGTTGATCCAATGCTAAGAGAAGTCATTTCCATATCAACAGGACTCAATGCAACAATTTCTACATCATCCACCATCATACCAGATCCCCAAGCAGCATTATCATGGTAAATCCATACTAAATTGATTGTTTGACCTGCATATGCTGCCAAACTTTGGCTCGCTGAAGTCCATACGTGTTCTCCTGATTCATTCGTTGGATCTAACAATGCCAATTGAGTAAAGTTCGTTCCACCATCTGTCGAAACACCAACTTCACCTGATTCTTGATAATACTGACCAAGAATGTACTCAAAATTTAAAACATGTATTCCCGTCCCTGGGATACTGATTGCGTCTGAAATTAACTTTTCATTTGCCTTGTTACAGTCACAAATATCATCGTTGGTTCCAACATATTTTGTATGCGCCGGAAAATCAAAGTAAGCACTTGTATAATCTGTAGAACTAACAAACCCACCATCTGTTGCTGTCGTAACTACACTCCAGCCAGCAGGCAATGCAGGCACTGTTACGCTTTCAAAATTTTGCGTATAAATTTGTGCAAAACTAGAACCAGCAATCAATATGCTGACACTAAGTAGAATTTTCTTCATAATTGTTTAATTTTAAATGTGTTTAGCACCAAATGTAAAACTATTTTCCTTAAAAAAAACGCGGACTACTCTAGAATAAAGCCTAATAATTCCGTTCACTATTGGATAGCTAAAATGCTGATTTGAATTCTTTCAGGTAAACTATGAAAGGAAAACGGCATGAAAATTATCAGTTTTCTAGAATTTAGTTACTTCTTCTTATTACACTCCTTCACAAAATTCTCAATGGCTCCTGTCATTGACGGAGCATTGGGTTGAGGCGCATGTAAATCGAGTCGAAGATTATTCTTAACAATGGCATTTGCTGTGGTTGGACCAAATGCCGCAATAATCGTTTTATTCTGCTTGAAATCTGGAAAATTCTTGAGAAGGGATTCTATTCCACCAGGGCTATAGAAAACTAACATATCATAGTATACATTCTCCAAATCAGATAAATCAGATGCCACTGTTCTGTACAAAACTGTTTTGGAAAAGTCCACGTTATGTTCCTCTAAGGTAAGTGGAATGGTGTCTCTTAATATATCGGTACACGGCAACAAAAACTTTTCCTTTTTATGTTTTTTCAACACATCAACGAGTTCTTCGATGGTTTGTTTTCCGTAAAAAATCTTTCTTTTTCTGTATGCAACATACTTCTGAAGGTAGTATGCGATGGCTTCGGAAATACAAAAGTACTTCATAGTATCAGGAACCTCGAATCTAGTTTCCTCGGCAATTCTAAAAAAATGATCTACTGCTGTTTTGGATGTGAAGATAACTGCAGAATGTGCTTTTAAATCTACTTTTTGCGATCTAAACTCCTGGGCACCGACACCTTCAATGTGAATGAATGGTCTGAAATCTATCTTTAATCCGTGTCTTTCCGCCAAGTCAAAATAAGGTGATTTGTTACCTTCTGGCTTAGGTTGAGAAACCAAAATTGTTTTAATTGCCACTTTATTCTTGTTTTAGTTTGAACAATTCTAAAAACTGAAATCTATACCTAAAAAGTAACACATTACTAGCAGAGGTAGAATTTCAAGGGTGCAAAGATATATAATAATATAATACCATGAAACCCCAATCGTTAGAACAAACACAAAACTTCTCATAATTCGAACAATACTCTCACTTATAATTCCCCAAAAACACAATTCTATAAAAACCACTTGGTTAATAAATCCCAACGTCCATAGAAAAACCAAAATTGCGCTGTAAACCCCAAGAAGTTGAGCACCGTTAATTTTCATTAGAACAGGAGTTATAAAAGCCTCTCTTTCTCCTGATAGTAAAAACCCTAAAAACAGAGACCCTATTCCAAACAAGAAAACGCCAATTGGAATAAGCACAATGAAAAACAATTCAAGAGAGGCATCAAACGGAGGCAGACTTAAAACGAAATACAATAATAAAGTGAACGACAGCAAGTAGTTTACAATGAGCAAAATAGAACCCCCCTTCAAAACGGGAAAAGACTCTTTTATAAATGCATAGAGTTGTTTGCCCTTGAAAAAAGATTGCATTAAAGCTCTGTAGGCATCAGGCTGTATAAGTTTGGCTAAGGCAATAAGTACGAATGCGGCAAACATGCTCAAACCAACAAAGAGTGTTATAGGATGCTCTCTTACCGTTAGTTCTATAGGTATAGATTCAAATATCGTTAATATGTACCCTTTGACAATCATTTGCTTTTTGCTTATACTTCTATATAAGCAACAAAGTTATCTTTTGAAAGTCAATTCTTCTAACACCGAAGAAAAATATCGTTAAATTTGTGCACTCTTATCAAAAAACAAATAAACATGAGAACTGATTTATATACGCACCCTGACTATTACAATATGGACGATTTGCTTTCGGAAGAGCACAAACTTGTTCGAGATGCAGCCCGTGCATGGGTAAAGAAAGAGGTGTCACCAATCATTGATGAGCACTATGAAAATGCTACTTTTCCAAATCACATTCTTCCAGGATTGGGTGAGATTGGTGCTTTTGGACCGTACATTCCAGCTGAATACGGAGGTCTAGGGTTAGATCAGATTTCTTATGGTTTAATTATGCAAGAATTAGAACGTTGTGATTCTGGCTTGCGCTCAACAGCATCGGTTCAAAGTTCACTGGTTATGTATCCCATTTGGAAGTATGGTAGCGAAGAACAAAAGCGCAACTATTTACCAAAATTAGCAACTGGAGAGATGATTGGTTGCTTTGGATTGACAGAACCTGATCATGGTTCAAACCCTGGTGGAATGATTACCAATTTTAAGGATGCTGGAGATCATGTAGTGCTCAATGGTGCGAAGATGTGGATTTCAAATGCTCCCTTCGCTCACATAGCCGTTGTTTGGGCAAAGGACGAAACAGGAAGGATTTACGGACTAGTGGTAGAAAGAGGAATGGAAGGTTTCTCTACACCTGAAATGCATGGTAAACTATCTTTGCGCGCATCGGCTACTGGTGAATTAATTTTTGACAATGTCAAAGTTCCTAAAGAAAATATATTGCCTGGAAGAAGTGGTCTTGGTGCTCCGTTAAGCTGCTTAGATTCTGCACGATTTGGAATTGCTTGGGGGGCTTTGGGTGCAGCTATGGATTGTTATGATCAAGCGCTAAGATATTCGAAAGAACGCACGCAGTTTGGTGTGCCAATTGGATCTTTTCAGTTGATTCAAAAGAAATTAGCAGAAATGATTACGGAAATCACAAAAGCACAATTATTAACCTTTCGATTAGGACAATTGAGAAATGATGGAAAAGCGACTTCTGCACAAATTTCGATGGCGAAAAGAAACAATGTGGAAATTGCATTGAATATTGCAAGAGAAGCGAGACAAATTCACGGTGGAATGGGTATTACAAGTGAGTATTCAATGATGCGCCATATGGCAAATTTAGAATCGGTACTTACCTATGAAGGAACCCACGATATTCACCTGTTAATCACAGGAATGGACGTGACTGGAATTCCAGCGTTCACGCGTGAAAAACCTGAATTGTAGTTTTCCATTAACTTTTTGTTAATTATTTAATTTTTTTGTAGTTTTGTCGCGTTTGAGGAATTTCCTCACACTCATTGATGAGTGATTTACAGTTGAATAAACGAACATACTACTACAATGTTAACAAAAGGACTACTATTTTCTGTCTCACTGTTGTGTATCACAGCAGTTTTCGGACAAACTACAAATGCCTTCAGGGTCAATTACGATCAAGCGCTATTTGATTTACCAGGTCGCTCAACTGAAGCGTTGACACCAAGCAACTATGTCTTTGCTGGTACTAATATGAATTTTTTACCTATTTATGGTACAATTACTCAAGTTGATGATATTGGTGCATTAGTTTGGTCAAAACGGTATTACGATGGATCCATTGGTTTTCAATTGAGTGACATTAAAAGAGATCCTGTTCTGAACGAATATTATCTATGCGGCGGTAGCGAATCAAATGCAGGAGTTTTCATGCGCGTTGATGCCACAGGTAATGTTGTAGTTTCTACTAAGTTTGAAATTAGCGAAGCAGATGGTGCTTACCTTAAACGAATCATTAAAACTTCAGATGGTGGATATGTTGCTGTGGGTTATGTAACAGGGCACGATCCAGATGGCGGAGGACCAGAAACATATTTTGCTCCTATTAATTATACAGATGCCAACGGAGATCCTCAAACGGATATAATCAGCTCACCATTAATTGTCAAGTTTGATGCAAATGGAAATCACCAATGGCATCATGTTTTTAGATATTACACTGCCGCTTCAAGGTTACCCGGAGAGCGGATATACAATGATGCATCACTCAACGATATAGTTGAAGTAGGTGATGGCTATATGGCGGTTGGACAATACGATGTTAATCAACACAGATCAGCGACGAACTCGGATGGTGATGATGCTACACCGAACGATGCTGTTATAATTAAAACAACAACTGCTGGGACAATCACCTATCACAGACAGGTAGATAACCCGAGTACCTCAACAGGTCAAAGTTCTAAGTATTTATCATGTATTAGCAAAACCAGTGTGGGAGACCCAATTGCAGCGGGTTCCACGGATGGAGGATATGAGCTTATCATGAAATATCAAGCCCTAGGTGGTTTCGGATTGACATTCAGTCGGCGATTTAGATATTCAACATCATTTTTTGGTTCGGTGACGGATCCAGTCGAAGTTTCACAAATCTACGAAGTTAATGGAAGCACCGATCTTGTCACTATGGGTATGTATCTGCGTGTAGGTCTGCCCTTTGTGATATCCAATTCGCTTCATCGAGTGAATGCGGCGGCAACCGCTAACACATGGGCGAAGTACTATGATTTTGGTTTTGCGACAATTTTACCTCAAGGAGATTTGACCTCTGATGGTGGATATATTATGAATTCTACTGTTATGGGAGGTATTGACTTTGATTATCACTTAATAAAAACAGATCCAGCAGGTGAAACGCCTATTGCAGGGTGTCAAGCGGTTTCTTTTAGTCCTGCAGCCTCTGCAGGTCCAACAACCATTGGTACGCCACATGCCAATAATTTTTCAGGAACTGTGCTTCCGAATGGTCTTGCCGTATTGGCTCAAAACGTTTCTCCTACGGCTAGCGTTCAGTGCTCCTTCACATCCTGTACCACCCCAACCATTAATACACAACCAACTGACGAGACAATTTGTTCTACTGGAAGTGGAAACTTAACTGTTAATGCAACAGCTGGACCGTATCAATGGCAATATAACAATGGTGGATCGTGGGAAAACGTCACTAACGGTTCTCCGTCTGGATTTACCTATAGTGGAGGAACTACGGACAATTTAACGATTACGTCAACTGGAGCCGCACAAGGAACCTATGAATTTCAAGTGATCGCTGGGGACCCAACCTGTGAAGCAATCTCGAATACGGTTACAGTAACTGTACCAGGTGCCACACAACTTGCTCCTGCAAGTCCAACGTGCAGTGGTGTTGCGCTCAACTTTGAAGCGTTTCCAGCTTCTGGCGCGACCTACGATTGGGACGTGACAGTGCCACCAGGAACATCTGCAACACCTACCACAGGTTCAGGCCAAACATTCTCCTATACCCCAACAAACACTACGGGCTCTAGTCAGAACTTTACTCTTGACGTCGATATTACCGTCAACGGTGTGACCTGTCCTGTACAATTTATAAATACAGTCAACCCGCAACCGACAGCACCAATTGTTGGAACGATTACTCAACCAGATTGTTCAACGCCAACTGGAAGTGTGGATTTAAGTGGGCTCCCGGCTTCTGGGACATGGACAGTAACCGCATCACCAGGTGGTGCAACAGAAACCAATACAGGTACTACTGGAACAATCTCAGGACTTGCGGCTAACACTTCGTATACCTTTACTGTTGAGAACAGCTTTGGTTGTACATCAGTGGCATCTACTGGAGCGACAATAGACCCACAACCAGCAACTCCATCTGCTCCAATCATCGGAACTATTACCCAACCTGATTGTACGACTCCAACCGGTAGTGTCGATTTAAGCGGATTACCAGGTTCAGGAACTTGGACCATAACAATATCACCAGGCGGGACAACCATTAACGGTACTGGAACTACAACAACTATTACAGGTCTTGCGCCAAGTGACACTTATACTTTTACTGTCACTGACGACTTAGGGTGTACCTCATCGGCATCAACGAATGCAGTCATTGACCCAGTTCCTAGTGCTCCGGCAGCACCCGTTGTTGGAACAATTACACAACCTGATTGTGCAACAGCAACGGGTAGTGTGGATTTAAGTGGCCTTCCCGGAAGTGGTACATGGACAATCACCGAAACTCCAGGTGGTGCAACAATAAATGGCTCAGGTACAACAACGACAATTACTGGTCTTACTCAAAGTACAACTTATACGTATACAGTCACAAATGATTTAGGATGTACCTCTTCTGTTTCTGTAGATATTATTATCAATGCCCAACCAGAAACTCCTACAACTCCAATTGTTGGAACTGTGACGCAACCAGATTGTGCAACAGCAACAGGTAGTGTGGATTTGAGTGGGCTTCCAGGAACCGGAACTTGGACAGTGACTGCTTCTCCGGGTGGAGCGACAGAAACCAACACAGGAACGACAGGTACAATCTCAGGACTGGCAGCAAATACTACTTACACATTTACAGTTGAAAACAGTGATGGATGTACCTCTACTGCAACCATTTCTGTCGACATTGATCCACAACCTACAACACCGTCTGCACCAATCATTGGAACAGTCACACAACCTGATTGTACAAATCCAACAGGAAGTGTGGATTTAAGTGGATTGCCGGGTTCAGGAACTTGGACCGTAACGGTATCTCCAGGTGGAACCACTATTAATGGTACTGGAACTACAACGAGCGTTACAGGTCTTGCGCCAAATGACACTTATACATTCACAGTAACAAATGACGAAGGCTGTACCTCTGTCTCTTCTACTAGTGTTGATATTGACCCAGTACCTGGTGCGCCTGCTCCACCTATTGTGGGTACAATTACACAACCTGATTGTGCAACAGCAACGGGAAGTGTAGATTTAAGTGGTCTTCCTGGAACTGGTACATGGACAATTACCGAAACTCCAGGTGGTGCAACAATAAATGGCACAGGTACAACAACCACAATTACTGGTCTTTCTGAAAGTACAACTTATACGTACACCGTGACGAATGATTTGGGTTGTACCTCTTCTGTTTCAGTAGATGTTATTATCAATGCGCAACCAGAAACGCCTTCAACGCCGATTGTTGGAAATGTGACGCAACCAGATTGTTCAACAGCAACAGGAAGTGTGGATTTGAGCGGACTTCCTGGAACTGGGACTTGGACGGTAACTGCATCTCCGGGTGGAGCGACAGAAACCAATACAGGAACAACAGGAACAATCTCTGGACTAGCCGCAAATACTACGTACACATTTACAGTTGAAAACAGTGACGGTTGTATCTCTACTGCAACTATTACGGTTGACATTGATCCACAACCTACAACACCTTCAGCACCAATCGCGGGAACAGTTACACAACCTGACTGTACGAATCCAACAGGAAGTGTAGACTTGAGCGGATTACCAGGTTCTGGAAGTTGGACGGTTACCACAACCCCAGGTGGTGCTACAACCAATGGCTCTGGGACTACCACTACCATTACTGGATTGACACAAGGCAACACGTATACATTTACAGTGACAAATGACGAAGGTTGTACCTCTACTTCTTCTATTACAGTTGATATTGACCCTGTCGTTGGTGCTCCAGTCGTTACATTGGATGCACAAACGAATGTAACGTGCAACGGTGATACAGACGGTGAGTTGATTGTCTCTGCTTCTGGTGGTCAAGCTCCTTATAATTATAGTTGGACACCAAATGTTGGATCAACTTCAACAGTTTCTGGTCTCGGAGCTGGATCCTATACTGTAATTGTAACGGATGATCTTGGTTGTTTTGGAACAGATACTTATACGATCACAGAGCCAGATGTCATGTTGATTGATGAAACCATCTCAAATGTATTCTGTGAGGCTTCACTCGGTTCCATTTCCACAAATGTCGCTGGTGGCACAGGTCCTTATTCTTATGACTGGACTCCAAATGGAGAAATCACTCCAGATTTAACGGACTTATCGTCTGGAAGTTATGGTTTAGAGGTGACTGACGCTAATGGATGTACAGTGAGTGACAATTTTACAGTGATCACTGTGGGTTCGTTGTCCATAGATGTTGACCCTGAATACAGCATCATTGAAGAAGGCGAATCTGTTCAATTAAATGCGACAGGTGCTGAAAACTATACTTGGACGCCATCAACCGGACTAAGCTGCGATGACTGCTCAGATCCAATTGCAAGTCCAACTGAGACGACCACTTATTATGTGAGCGCGACGGACTCATCAGGTTGTACCGGAGGAGACACTGCCTTGGTGGAAATAAGAATTAGATGTGGTGATTTCTTCGTGCCGAATATTTTCTCGCCAAATGCTGACATGAATAATGATTACCTGTGCGTTTACGGAAGTTGTGTTACAAAATTGATTTATAGCGTATACGATCGTTGGGGAGAACTTGTATTTACAACTGAATCCACCGTTAATCTAGAAACTGAAAACTATCAAGAAGTATGTTGGGATGGAACATTTAGGGGTAAACCTTTGAATAGTGGCGTCTATGCCTACAAAATCTACGTTGAGCTTTTTGACGGTGAAATTATTGAAGAATCTGGAAATATAACACTTGTACGCTAACCTTATTATTGATTAGAATTATGAAAAATACATTAAAGTATATCATCATCGCCAGTGGATTTGTCCTGTCAACAAATGCAATGGCTCAAGACGTGCATTTCTCGCAAATGTCCTACTCGCCATTAAATTTAAATCCAGCTTTGTCTGGAGCAAACTCTGCGCTTCAGGGCATCGTCAACTATAGATCGCAATGGAATAGTGTTGCGGAGCCGTACCAAACGATCGGTGCTTCCATTGATGCGCGCTTCAATGACAAAAAGCGAAATAAAAAGGGTATCATTGCTGGAGGTTTGAACTTTTTCAATGACCAAGCGGGTGATTTGAAATTGACCACGAACATTGTCAATGTGAATTTAGCTTATCATTTAATATTGGATAAGAAGAGCACCTTGGGATTGGGAATTTATGGTGGTTTCGGACAACGTGCAATTGATGTGACGGACGGACGCTGGGGATCACAATACGATGGTTCAAGCTACAATGAAGCGCTTCCAAGCAACGAGGTGTTCGATTCTCCGAGTTTCTCGTACATTGATGCTGGTGCTGGATTGGTGTACACGTTTAAAAATTTCGAGGGATACATGACCCAAAACAATCAGCGTCATTTCAACGCTGGAGTGGCATTCTTTCACGTGAACAATCCAAATTATTCTTTTATCGACAATGGAACTGAGCAATTGTACATGCGCTGGTCGGTTTTTGTGAACGGAACAATTGGCGTGAATAACTCGCGTGGAGCGTTTTTACCTGGAATTTACTTTAATAGACAAAAATCCACCATGGAAATTTTGTACGGAACATACTACAGAATCACTCTAACCGAAGGATCCAAAGTGACGGGCTTTAACAAACCCTTCTTCCTCCATATAGGATTGTTTAACCGATGGAATGACGCACTTGTCGGAAAGGCAATATTAGAATGGTCAGATATTTCTGCTGGATTTGCCTATGATATTAACATATCATCGCTCAATGAAGTTTCAAGTGCTAGGGGAGGATTTGAAATCTTTCTAAGATACAACTTGGTCTCTTTCTCAGATGGTTCAATGTCTCGATCAAGAGTACGCTAAAATGATAAAAAGGAGACAAATGTCTCCTTTTTTATATGAAAATTTAGACCATCTCTCTAATGTCTTTGATGTTTAACTGAATGGTTTCCTTTCCATTCCAGCGATTAGATTCCAATGTATAGGCCACACAAAAAGGCAATCCCGAGGCGACAATATCCATTTTATCCCCCATATTAAAAGCGATCCCATCGATTACGACATCAGATTGTGGTTGAGTCATTGAGATTTTCAGGTGTGCCTCCTTTAGCAGACGAACATCTGTGCTAAACACATTTTCTGAAACAAAAACGGGCTTCATATTTCCTGGTCCATGCGGTTCAAATTGATTCAAAATACGTTTTAGCCGTGGTATTTGCAACCTGTTTTCTTCTGGCGTAAACAGTTGATCAAACGCCAAATTAAGATCAATTTTTTGCTCTGGAACCAATAATTCAGGGGTTATTGTATTGGATACGACTTCCTCAAACTTTGTGATAAATGCAGAGAGATTTTCCCGCTTAAGCGTTAGTCCCGCCGCATACATATGTCCGCCAAACTGTTCCAGCAAATCTTCACAGGCCAATATGGCTTCGTACACATCAAAACCTTCCACAGAACGCGCAGAACCCGTTATAACACCGTTGGATTCGGTAAGTACGATCGTCGGTCTGTAAAATGTTTCTATTAAACGAGAGGCTACAATGCCGACAACTCCTTTGTGCCAGTTCTCCTTAAAAACAACGGTAGTGACTTTTTCTTCAACCTCGTTCTCAATAATTTCTAATGCTTCCTTCGTTATTTCTTGGTCAAGTAATCTTCGCTCCAAATTGTCCTGATTAATTTCCTCTGCAAGCGTGTTAATCTCGTTGATCTCATCACTGATCATTAAATCCACTGCAAATCTACCTGACCTTAATCTGCCTGCCGCGTTAATCCTGGGTGCAATTGTGAACACAACATCCGTCAATGTAACAGGGAATGGACGATTCGCTAATAACAGTAATTCCCTGAAAGCGCGTCGTGGTTTAGCATTCAATAGTTCCATTCCATGGTAACAGAGAATACGATTTTCACCCGTTACAGGAACGATGTCCGCTCCAATACTGATGGCTAAAAAATCGAGCAATGAAAACAGCTGATCATACGACCAATTATTGTAATCACATAATCCTTGCAACAATTTAAACCCCACCCCACAGCCGGAAAGCTCTTTGTACGGATAGGTGCAATCGCTGCGTTTTGGATCCAAAACTATACCATCTGGCAATTCATTTCCTGGTGTATGATGATCACAAACGATAAAATCGATTCCTTTCTCGCGGGCATAAGCGACCAACTCAACTGATTTTATCCCACAATCCAGCGAAATTATTAAATCGACTTTATTTTCAAATGCGAAGTCAATACCTTGTTTACTTAGGCCATACCCTTCTGAATACCGATCTGGTATGTAATAATCGACCACGGCTGTTTCATTTAAGAATGAATACATCATTGCAACGGCTGTCGTTCCGTCAACGTCGTAATCGCCAAAAAGTAATATTCGGTGTTGATTTTCTATCGCCTCTTGCACTCGTTCCACAGCCTCCTTCATGTCCTTCATCAAAAAAGGGTCATGAAGATCTTCTAGCTTGGGACGAAAAAAAGACTCAGCCTGATCAAATGTTGTAATCCCTCGTTGTAACAATAATTCGGCTACAACGCTGTCCACTTTTAGCGCTGAACGAAAGTTCTCAATAGCTGTACTGTCAATTGTTTTGTTAACGAGCCATCTTTTCTGCATGATTGTGTTTTTCATCGATTGTGTTTTGTAAATTTAGGTTCTCTTTTATTAAGTTATGAAAATATTTGGTTTAATTGCAAGTCTATTTCTCACATTTTCTTTAATAGGACAAAAGTCCTATTACTTTTCATCTTCCCTACCAGATGGTGAAACAGCCCTTGTAACAGTTGATAAAAAATGGTATGGGAAATATACAATTGGTACGGGAAACCACGTGCTTGAGGTGAATGAAGGTGGCATTGCCATGATTTCAACTACTATTTCGTCGATCAGCCGCGAGGAAATTCGTGAGTCATCCACGTATGACGTTCGGAATGGATATATTTTCGGTGTATTGCAAAACGATTCTTTGCCCTGTGTCATGGAGGAAGATCGTTACTTTTTTGGAATTAGAAATAAGGAAATAATCATAGGTGCTGGTAGTAAAAATGTACTTTGCAAATCAAATCGCGTTGCGAATGAATTCATCTTAAACACCTATGAAAATGGGTATTATATACCTTCGACCTTACTTTTTGAAAACAAGAATTTGACGGTTAAACAACTCGATTATGATTTTGAAACAACCGCCTTTGACTTTATTGAGTCAACGAAAAGCATTCAAGGACCTGATTTAGAAATTATTTTGCTTTCACCTACAAAAGAAGAGTTAAGCACATTGCTCAACACCGTTTTCTTAATTTCTAATACCTACAAGAAAACTAGATGATCAGTGAAGCTTGATAGAGTTTTAGTTCTTCCCAAGTAAAATCATCACCTACAAGTTCCTTCAAGGGTGTCAAAGACATTCCATTGTATTTTTCAAACACCTCATACAGGGCATTGATTCGATCTATTTCTAGTACTTCGTCCAATTCCAGTTTTTCGAGACTAATCAGGCGAGCGCAATGTCCATAGATTGTCTTATCGCTTAACTGTCGCTCTTTGGCGATTTCATCCACGGTTTTTCCACTTTTCATCATTTCCAATGTTCGCTCATAAGTGGAAATCTTTTTTTCCTTGGGTGCTGCTTTTCGCGATTTTTTCGTTTTCACCTCGACAAAATCCGTGTCAAAATCAAACGTGGTTTTCGATGCGCGCAGTTCATTCTTTACGAGGTTAACCTTGCCTAATTTGTAGTGCTTAATCTCCTCCGTTAGAATAACACTCTTATCCAATTCTCTTCCATTCAAAAGAGCTTCTGTTAAAATGCGTGCCTTTTTAATTCTCAAAACAACTTCAGTCGTTAATTGATCTAGGTCCTCAAGTTCCTCGTTATAGTTTTTGACTGTCTTCTTCTGTTGAATTTCACCCATTTTCTTTAGGGTAGCATATACGATACCATCCAAGGGTTTAATAAAGTAATTGTATCCCGCATCTACGCGTTCTTGTATAAGATCTATATTTACTTTCCTTTCTGCAAACAAACGCTCAATTTGGGCCCTGAACTTTCGTGCTGCATCTATAGTGCCACTTAAAATCTGAAGCTGTTGGGATGCCCAAGAACTATTCGCACCTTTCACAGATTTTGCTCCTAAGAGCGTGTATGAAGTGACGTGGCTCTTCCATGCATGATGCAACTCTACCCAATCAAATGCTCTGACGAGCACTCCTTGAAGGTACTGAAAAGTGGCATCGTCCAATTTATCATTCAAGCCAGTTTCATTTTCTTTAGACTTCGCATAATCAATCACATGTTGATCACTGGCCAAGCCATTCATTCTAATTGGATTCAATAAAACGAGTCCCTCCAACGAGCGTAATCTTGAGAGTGCAACATAGGCTTGTCCAGGTACGAATACTTTGGATACATCAATAATCGCTTTGTCAAACGTCAATCCTTGACTCTTGTGTACTGTGATTGCCCACGCGAGTTTCAAAGGAAAATGAACGAAAGTTCCTAGTATTTCCTCTTCAACTTCACCCGTTGCAGCATTTAAATCATACTTTATATTGTTCCATTCATAGCGTTCCACAGTAATTGTTTTTCGCTCTTCGGGAAAGTTCACTTTGATTTCATCCGGTTCGAGGGCTATGATTTTTCCCATTTTCCCATTGTAAAATTCCTTTTCGTGTGAAAGATCATTTTTGATAAACATCACTTGAGCACCAATTTTAAGTTCCAGTGTACAGTCAATAGGATATAAGTGTTCAGGAAAATTTCCTGTAATTTCAGCCTCAAATTTTACGGAATTCGTAGTGAGTTTTACGAGTGCCTTTCGGTTCATCTCATCTGCGGCGTTGTTGTGCGTTGTCAGGGTAATATAATCGTCGTGCTCCGAAGCATTAAAATTTGTTCTGACATGTGTGTTTAGCACATCCACGTCCTTTTGCGTGATTGCATTATTACGCAGATTGTTTAACAGCTTGATAAATTCTTCGTTGTCTTGACGATATACCTTTTCCAACTCGATATAAATTGGTGCTTTCTCTTCAATTACTTTCGCATTAAAAAAATAAATCCCTCGGTAATAATTTCTCAGAAATTGCCACTCATCCTGCTTAATTACGGGTGGAAGTTGCAACAAATCTCCAATAAATAGAACTTGAACAGCTCCGAATGGTTGATTGATCTTACGCACATTGCGTAAAGTCCAATCCATTGCATCTAAAATATCTGCTCGAAGCATACTTACCTCATCGATAATGAGCAGCTCCAGGTTTTGCATGATTCCCTTTTGTCTTGCATTCATTTTAAAATGCCGCATAAGAGATGTTTTTGACTCCAATTTTACATTTCCTGTAAATTCAGCATTTACATTAAAATCAGGTATAAATCCACCAAATGGTAGTTGAAAAAATGAGTGGATGGTAACACCGCCAGCATTCAACGCTGCTATGCCTGTTGGGGCAACAATCACCGTTTGTTTGTACGTTGATTTTACAATTTTTTGTAGCAAGGTTGTTTTACCTGTTCCGGCTTTTCCAGTTAGGAAAATAGATTGGTCGGTTTGATTAATGAATCGCTCTACAAATTGCGCAATTTCATTCGTTTCAATGGGTTCAATTTTTGTCATCATTTACCTTAAGTTAAACAAAAAGTTGAAATTCAACATCAAAAAAAAAGAAAATTTTAAAGGAATTTCTCTGATAAAGTTGAGCACTTCAGTTCTTCTCTATGAAGTTTGATTCAGTTTATTTAATCTTATCTCCAAACCAATAAACGCTGCACAAAAGACCCAAATAGGAACGGCTGCCTTATCAGCATCCAAATAGTTGTTTATGGCGCCATGTACAAAATAAGTAACAAGAGCAAGAATCATAGATAGCAATATGGTACGCATCAACCGATCTTCTTGCGGCCATTTGTGGTACAGGGTAATACTCTTATAAAAAATGGCAATCACGATAAGCAACACAGTTACCAAACCTAACACGCCCATCTCAGCGAGCGGACCAAGGTACTCACTGTGTGCATTTCCCTTGGTACCAAAGTTAGTCGAAATGATGGTCATTTGATCCGGATGTTGAAAACGAGCATATTCAAAGGCGTAGGTTCCAGGACCAAAACCAAAAATCGGCCGTTCTTTAAACATTTCGATAGCACATGACCAACGATTCAACCTTTCCAAATTTGAGGCATCTGTAGTAACATTCGTTGCGCTCTGCAGTTTTTCTCCAAATTCTTCCGTGGTGTGTTCAAATTTGTTCCTTTCCAGTTCCATTTGAATTGAATCCCAGGAAAAATAAGTTGCCATAAATCCAACTAAAACTGTTGCTGCAATATATTTAAACTTTATTCGCAGTTTAATTGCTGCCAGCACCATCAAAGCAGTAATTACACTCAGCCAGGCAGCTCTAGAATACGAGAAATACAACCCAACGAGAGTAACTATAATCATAAACAAGAGTATCATTCCGATAAGTGGAGTGTGTTTTTTTGAAAAATAGATCCCAAAAAGGAGTGGTGTGAGTAGCGCTATTGTCGCTCCATAAATAGTATGATCTTTAAAGAATGGCCACATTACCCAATGTCCTTCCTGTTCTCCAAAACCATAAGCCCCATGTATAACAAGGGTATAAACAATAACCAAACACATGGCAATAGAGAACAGCCAAATGAACCGAATAATATTCTCCTTTTTATTGAATATTCTAGTGCCAAATAGTAATAAAGGAACAATGAACCAAAGTCGTGCCAACAAAAACTTAAACGATACAACAGGATCCGTGCTAATGATGGATGTAATAATTGTCCAAAGTAAATAAGCTCCAACTGCCAAAATAATGGGGTGTTTCCATATAGTTCGATCCAGGGTGTTTTGCTTTAATTGTTGCAACAACAACCACAGCATCAATCCAAAAAGCAACGGTTCCGTAGGAACATACAAACCAAAACTCTCAGTGTATTCTTCAATGTTTATCGAGAGAGGCGTTAAAAAGCCAATTGCTAAATACGTGTATTCCGTGTAAAAAATAGCAAGGTAAATCGCCATCAGACCTATAGGTGCTAAAATGAAATAGTATAGATCTTCCCATATTAAATAACCAGAAATCGCAATAAAGAATAGACTAAAGCCAACTATACCTTTATGTTGCCTTAAATCTTGCACTTAGGTAGCTTTTCGAAGTTCAGAAATACGCTCTCGCACCAGTAAAGCGAAAACAGCAAAAACAAAGCCGGCAATTGTAGCAACCAAGACAATAACTACGCGTTTTGGAGTGTCCTTCCTATCTGAAACTACTGCAGGTTCAACAATAAATTTATGGCTGAAATTTGTATTTGCATCTGATTCTGCCTGCTCATAAGCCTCTTCAAACTTAGAAAGTTCATTTATTTTTACATCACGCATTTTTTCAAGTGCATCATACCTCGAACCGTATAAAACGTTTACGTTCATCCTGTCTTTAAGGAATGCCTTATCCTCTGAGCTTTTTGACTCACCGTATGCTAAAAATATAGTTGCGCGCACTTCAATTGATACCACTCCTAGTTTTGACAGACTATCCAGCTCACTCAAAATTGAACTCTTTTCGGCTTCAATCATTTTCCGCTTTCTTTGAATAATCTCAAACGCTGGAACGGTACGTTCACGAATCATGTCGTTCTTTACTGTATCAATTAGATTGACAATCCTATTAGCAATCTGTGCCGCTAATTCGGGATCTCTATCGAAAACGTCAATACGAATTGAACCATACCGGGTTCGTTTAAAATCAACATGGTCCTCCCACTCCTTTCCAAGTTTATAATATTTGTAGATATCAGTTGAATCAATGTCATAGTGGTTTATTAAATCAAATTGATCTACTATGCGATTTCGAAGGATGGTAGATTTTAAAACTTGCACCAATTGCTCAGCCTGTCCTTCTCCTCCAAAGTCCATGGGTGAAGCCTTCAGATTCTGGAACTCAGAAAAAGAAACAGTGTTAGTTGCACTCGGGAAAATTATGGCTGTAGATTTAAAAATAGGAGTTATGCATAACGACACAATAACAGCGGCAACAAATGCAATCGCCGTGATTATTACAATCACCTTTCTTTTGAGCCAAATGAACAACAAAAGAGATGCTCTTTCCTTATCAAACTCGTTCACGTTTTCTGCCATAGTATTCAGTTTAAATTTTGCAAATATAATTGTTCTAAATGATTTTCATCAACACTTGACTAATAACTGCGAAATTTGTAATTTATTATGCCGAATATGTTTTAATCTTTCGATGAACTTTTTACAATCGAAATCAGCGCTTTGACGTCAATGAAACGAAAAACAATCATGGAAATAAATGCTAGAAGCAATAGAATTACAAAGAATATGAATGAAGTTACCTCAATAAAATAACTCATCGCTAACAAACTTGAAACGAAGAGCAGCAATTGAACAGCAAAGATTATCGAAAAGGCTATTTTCAATTCCTTAATGCAATAAATCAATTGCGTCAAAGAAACCACCGTCTGGGTGATGCACGTTGCGATGGCTGCACCCGTTGCACCATATTTTGGAATCAGGTATAAATTAATGGCAAAATTAATGACGATTCCAATTCCTGCTACAATATTCAAGAAGCGCATATTACCCTTTGCAGTAAGCAGTGTTCCAAAAATAATGGTGGCGCACATCCCTACAAAGCTGATCATTAACAATTTAAACGAGTTGCTACTTTCTGCTATATCAGCGTTGTAAACGAGATCAAGTATATATTCGCTGTTAAAAAAGCTCACAATGGCCAACAGTATTGCTCCACCGATTAGCAGTCTTGATGCAATAGAAAATAGAGGAATCGTTTCTTCTTTTCGTTTAAACATTTTTGAAAAAAGAGGAAACAGTAGGTTAGAAAAAAGCATGGCAAACATAAAGAAGGCGTTTACCAGTCGAAAGCCCTGCGCGTAATACCCGGCCTCAGCTTTGCCATTTTCATGCATGCGCTCGATCATTACCGAATCCACACGTGTGTATATCATCATGAGCATGATTAACAGAGCATATGGAAAGCTCTTTCTAATAATTACCATTGAAAAAGCAGTGGTGTAATTGAATTTCGGCATTCCAATTTTACCAAAGAGTAAAACAAACCCTATCACCAAAGTAAGTCCATAACAAATCGTTTGAAACCAGATAAACCACTCAATATTAAATGGTGTATGCGTCATCGGGAAATACAACACAGCTCCACAGATGAAAATCAGTAAAACCCGATCCAGAACACCTATGAAAGCTTCCGTTTTAAAAAAGAGAAGGCCTCCAAAATGACTTCTTACATACGCTATTAATGTGACTAGTAGTTGATTCAATACCAGGAAGCTTAACAAATATAGCTCGTAGCTATTCCAATTCAATACAAATGCGATGGAGTAACTAAACACAGCGTAAAACAAAAACAAAATCAAGCGGAAAACCAGAATTTTACCAATATACTTGGAAGCAATTTGCGGGTGCTGTGCTATGTTCTTTGTAGTGAAGTTATTGATTCCAAAATCGAGCAAAATATTGAACAACATGGAGAAATTCAATAATGAGAAGTAAATCCCGTAGCTTTCCGCACCTACCTCATTCTGAACCGCAGCATCAATTCCAAAAATGGCCACTGGTTTTACCAAGAGGTTTAATACAACCAGAAAAGCAAGATTGGAAATGAATTTTTTTTGCATCGATTCAGTAAGGAACGACAAACCTAGTGTTATCATTCATAAAACGACGCAAAATTAGTAAAAGTTGGAATTATTTTACGATCAGCTTAAATCCTTTGCCGTGAACATTCATAATCTCAATGTTTTCGTCCTCTTTTAGCGCCTTTCTCAACTTCGCAATATATACATCCATACTGCGTCCGTTGAAATAATTGTCGTCACCCCAAATTGCTCTTAGTGTCGCGTTTCTATCCAAAATCTCGTTTTGATTTTTCACCAACAATTGCAACAACTGATTTTCCTTCGTTGTTAATTTCTTTTCGCCAGCCTTCAGGTACAGCATGCGATACTCTGGCTCATATTTTATTTTGCCCACGAACACTTCTCCATTCGTAGTTTCTTCCGACTCATCTTCAGTTCGTCGCAAAATAGCAGTAATTCTCGCGAGTAATTCCTCCATGGCAAAAGGTTTTGTCAAATAATCATCCGCTCCGATTGAAAAGCCTTCTAACTTATCTTCCTTCATCGATTTCGCGGTAAGAAAAAGTATTGGCACTTTTTTATCGATTTCGCGGATTTCTTTTGCGAGGGTAAAACCATCCATTTCAGGCATCATGATATCAAAAATACAAAAGTCATACTGCTGCTGATTGAATTTTTCAAAAGCAATTTTTCCATTTTGAGCCAATGCAACATCGAACCCTTTAGATTTTAAAAATGTGTGCAGCAACTGACCCAGATTGATGTCATCCTCTGCTAGTAGTATACGCGTTACCTTTTTCATTTTTCTTCAACTTTAATTATCAATGTAAACACAGATCCCTGATCCACTTTACTTTTTACTTGAATTTCCCAGCCATGTAACTCGGCAATCGCCTTCACATAACTCAGTCCCAATCCAAAACCTTTTACATTGTGAATGTTCCCTGTAGGAATACGGTACAATTTATCAAATATTTTATCTAAATGCTCCTTTTTAATTCCAATTCCATTATCCGCTACACTCAAATAAACTTTCTTCCCTTCTCTTTTCATTGAGATTAACACATCCGGCACAGCATTGCTGTATTTTATTGCATTGTCCAATAAATTAGAAATTGCATTTGTAATGTGCATTTTATCGCCTTCTATTTCAATAAGCTCTGTACACAAATCCAAACGTATTCTTCCGCCTGCGCTGTTCACTCTCAGTGACGCACTCTGAACAATGTCATGGATCACCTCATTCAACAGTACTTTTTCGGTTTGAATTTTTAAATCACCCTTATCAAGTGAAGCGCTCTGCAAAATTCGTTCAACCAAAAGACTCAATCGCTTATTTTCATCGTTGATCATTTTCACATAAGGCTGAACATTGGCATTGTCAACACCAATCATATCTTTATCATTCATTGCCTCACAAGCCAACGAAATGGTAGAAATCGGCGTACGAAACTCATGAGTCATGTTTGAAATAAAGTCATTCTTTAGTTCCGAAAATTTCTTTTGATTTAATATCGTTCTGAACATAAATACCATCGCCACAACGATGATAAATATCAATACAAGGCTTATTGCCAAAGGCAATCCCATTTGCTTGATTAAAAAGTACTCTTGGCGTGGAAAACGTATGTGAAGGTATAAATCCTCATCCAATGGATTGCTTGGGAACAAGACTGTTTTATGCGTTTGTGCAGTGTCAACATAGGTCCCGTAGCTGCTGGGTGCATTTTCAAAATTGATGAGCTTATTGTTCTCATCACTTATCACAAACTCAAATTGACTTGGCAATTCATGTCCCTTTAACTCGTGCTGTATAATTGAGTCCAATAAATCAATTGTCAGTCGTTTTGATGGGTCTTCATAAACATTATTGCGGAATGCTTCAATCATCATCTCGTTCACAAATCGAGCCTTCTTAAAAATTTGCTGAATTACTCGTTGATCCAACTGCACCGCCAACTTCAAAGAATCCTTGTTCACGCGTTGATTGTTCTGAAACAAATCTCTTAACTGACGAACGTCTCTAGCCAATACTCTTTGTTCTGCAGTCAACCCAGAAATAGAATCATACGTTTTCCCCTTGATAATAAGGTAATTCACCATTTCTCCGTTTTCAAAAATGGAGGTGTCTTGAATGGAAATCGATTCTTGAGCTGATAATAGGTTCTGGAATTCTTCCTTTAAAATATCTTTGTACTGACCGCTGAAATCCTTGTTTGCCAGCTGCATAAACTTGCGAATATCCTCCGCTTTCTCATGACGCAAAGCAATACTTTCCATGGTCGTAGAAAAAAGCTTGGTAAACTCATTGGATTTTCTGTAATAGATTTGAGCTGATTGAAACGCTTGGATCAAAAGCAGTGCAATCATGGCAACAATCACTAAGACAAGAATGAAGTTTACACGTATCTTTTTCACTAAAATGGATTTTCACGAATGTAAATCAAACCCCTTTGCAAATGAAGGTGCTTAACGTTTTTTAACACCACAATACTTTAAAATAAGCGTCGAACAGAGTGGAACCGTTTTGGATATCCTGAACTTTCATAGTGCGTTAAAACCACACCAAAATGCTTCTTTGAACTTGAGCAATGAATGAAATGAATTCCTTTCTCGTCGTTTGATACGATGATGCCCACATGTCCAGGTGTAGTGCTTCCTTCTTCGGTGCCTGTGAATACCATACAGTCACCTTTCCGCGCCTGTTCTAGAGTCACCTCGTCTCCCACCAACGCATAAGCGCTCGAGCTTCTTGGTGCATCGACGTTAATCGTTCCATACACATATGAAGCAAATCCTGAACAATCGAAACTCACAAAAGGATTACTTGTTCCCCATTTGTAAGGTGTTCCGAGTTGATCTAGCGCGTGCTCAACAAGCGTCCCTACTTTTGACATCCGTTCATTTCCTTGGGCATTGGTTTCAACCAAGGTGAAAAACATCCCGAAAAATAAAATGCACCACTTCATATCTTCAAAGATACAACTACTTGATGGATTTATTTTTCCGAAATATCCTACTTTAATCGCTTTAAAACACGATTTTTCTAAGTTCTACGTTGTACATTCGTGATAATGTCATTCAGTAAAAGGCGTTTTTTATTATTTCTGCTGCTTGTGATTCCCTTTTTCGGAATGACCCAAACCTCTAATATCCATAAAAAAAAGGTGGTTAACACAGGAAATCCCATCAAATTGGACTCACTGAGCATCTATCCAAATTCCTTCAAAGCGACCTGTAATGGAAGAGCGCTTGCCATAGAGGAATACTACCTCAATTATGCGGCATCTCAACTTCAAGTATACTCGAGTTGCGAAGTCATAACTGTTGAATACCGCGTGCTTCCAATGGACCTGTCAAAAGTATATGCCGTGCGTGATACAAATGTCATATACTCCCAAGAAAAAGGATTTAGAGATCGCTTTTTAATCGGCACGACGAATACCAACTCAGATGTTTTTGGCGGGACTGGGTTGAACAAATCTGGAAGTATTTCGCGCGGAATCACGTTTGGAAACAGCCAAGATTTGGGTGTTAATTCATCGTTAAACCTTGAGCTTTCTGGACAAATTGCGCCTAATTTAAAACTTTTAGCCTCTGTTTCGGATGATAATCTACCCATCCAGCCTGAGGGAAATACAAATACACTCCGAGAATTTGACCAAGTCTTTATTCAGGTATACAATGATCGCTTTAAAATGATTGCAGGTGACTTTTGGCTCGATAAACCCACTGGATATTTTATGAAGTATAAAAAACGGGCACAAGGGTTGACGATTAACTATCAATGGACCAATGACACGAGTAAAGTGTGGAATACGCAGGTCAGTGGAGCACTCTCGAAAGGAAAATTTCAGCGGCAAATCATCCAAGGTGTAGAAGGAAATCAAGGCCCTTATCGCTTGCGTGGAGCAGAAAATGAACCGTTCATTATTGTACTCTCTGGGACAGAAAAGGTATTTATTGATGGGAGGCTCATGGAACGTGGTCAGGAGTATGATTATGTCATTGACTACAACACTTCAGAAGTTACTTTTACGACAAGAAATCAAATCACGAAGGACTCAAGGATTGTCGTAGAATTTCAATACTCAGATCAAAACTATGCACGTTCCCTGCTTCAAACATCAACTACCTATTCATCTAAAAAGCTAAAGTTCTGGTTCAATGCCTATTCGGAACAAGATGCCAAGAATCAAACCTTGCAACAAGACCTATCACCTACGCAGAAAAAAATGCTTTCTGAAATTGGTGATACGCTTTCCCTTGCCAGAACTTCTAGTATATCGAATGTTGGCTATTTTGAGAATCAAAACCTCTATCGACTCACTGATTCACTTGGATACGATTCGGTCCTCGTTTATTCCGTCAATCCACCCGACGCCATTTATAGAGCAACGTTTGAATTTGTTGGTGCAGGAAATGGAGACTACGTTTTTAGCAATTACAATGCGCTTGGAAAAGTGTTTCATTGGGTAGAACCCGTTGGCGGAGTTTCTCAAGGTGATTATGAACCTTCTCGCGTGATTATCACCCCAAAGCAACGCCAAATGGTAACATCTGGTTTAAATATTCAGCTCTCCAAACACTTGAACTTAGAATCGGAAATTGCTTACACGAAGAATGATCTCAATACCTTCTCAAGGTTTGATGCACGCGACGATCGAAGTTTTGGAGGACGTGCTAAATTAACGGGTGATTTACCCTTGTCAAAGGATTCTCTCCCAAAATGGCTATTGCGCACAGGAGTGGAAGTAGAAACCCGAGATAGGTATTTTAATCCAATTGAACAGTACCGAGCGGTAGAATTTGATCGCGACTGGAACACGCGCAACCAAGGTTTTGAAGGGAATCAACTGTCCACCATTTTGAGTACCAATTTTATCCATAAAAATTATGGAAATCTCAATTTAGAGGGACAACAATTTCTCATTGGCAGTGATTACGAAGGTATACGAGGGACATTCGACGGGCGTTGGAATCAAAAAGGATTTTCTGGAATCTGGGACTTCAGCTACCTTTCAAGCAATGCAACGAACAACAATGAGTTCGTAAGACACCGCTCGGATTTTTCACAAAAAATAGGCTGGTTCCGAATCGGTTATAAAGATGATCATGAAATGAATCGCTACAGAAGTGACATTTTGAACACAAATAGTTACCAATTTTTTGATTACCAGTTTTACGTAGCAAATGGTGATACGAGTAAAAACGAATACCGCGTATTCTACCGTGAGCGTTATGACAAACTTTCGGATAGTACGCGACTTAAAGGAGCAGCTAAAGCAACATCCGTTGGAGGTGAAGTGCGTTTTAATGGGTGGGAAAATCAGAAATTGAATATTGTCACAAGTTACCGCGAATTGAAAATAAAAGACTCACTACTCATGCCCCAAGCTCCAGAAAACACATTGCTGGGAAGAATTGAGCACGAAATCAACCTGTTCAAGGGTGCACTCTCACTAAATACTTTTTATGAAATTGGTTCGGGATTGGAACTTAAACGAGAGTTTCTGTACATTGAAGTGAATGCTGGACAGGGAATCTACACATGGATCGATTACAACAATGATGGCATTAAGGATTTAAATGAGTTTGAAGTTGCGCAGTTCGTTGACCAAGCCCAATACATCCGGGTGTTCACTCCAAGCAACGAATACGTAAAAACCTTTTCCAATGAGTACAATCAATCCATTTATTGGAGACCGGAGCGCATTTGGGCATCTAAAAAGGGATTTTTAAAATTTCTGTCGCGCTTTTCGGATCAGGCTCGTGGTAGAATCAATCGTAAAACGAACATTTTTGACGGAGTAGAAACATTCAACCCGTTCTTCAATGGAATCAATGATACCAATTTAATTTCCACGACATCGAACCTAAGAAACACCTTCTTTTTCAACCGAACCTCAAATATATTTGGTGCCGACTATAGCTATCAAAATGTGCAAAGCAAATCATTGTTAGCCAGTGGCTTTGACTCACGTTCGGATGAATACAACCAAATCTCCTTGCGTTGGAATATTCGGAGAAAATTCACCTTGAAGGCCGCAGGAAAAATTGGAGACAAAGCATCCAAAGCGGATTACACTTCCGGAAGGGATTTCGAGCTAACTTATTATTTCATTGAACCGAGCTTTATTTATCAACCAAATACAAAGTTTAGGGTCACGCTGGACGGTAGGATATCGGAAAAAAGAAACGCCGAACAACTCGGTGGTGAAGTATCCTCTGTGGCAGAAATCGGCTCGACTTTTAAATTCAATCAAGCAGAAAAAGGAAGTTTGCAAGGCGGTGTAAAAATGATTCAAATTACCTATACAGGGGTTCAAAACTCGACCTTGGGTTTCGAGATGCTCGAAGGATTGAAGCCAGGAATTAACTACACGTGGAATCTGGGATATCAGCGTTCCATTTCAAAGAATTTACAACTTTCAATTCAATACAATGGACGAAAATCGGAAAGCAGCAAATTCATCCACGCAGGCGGAATGGAAGTCCGAGCATTCTTCTAATTTGAACCAATTTGGCACAGCTGTTGTACGTAATAAAAAAAACAGCTATGAAGTTACACATCAACGAACCCTGCCACGAAGATTGGAACAAAATGAAAATTGGGGTAATTTCCCGACATTGTGACTCCTGCAATAAAAGCGTGATGGATTTCACCAAAATGAATCGCGCTGAGATTATCACCTATATCTTATCCAATCCTAATGATCAAGTATGCGGTAGAATGAATCGGGATCAATTCGATTTTCACCATGAAGACATTCCTGTTTTGATTGAAACGTTGAAAAAGGCCAAAACTCCCAATCCATTTTTAATCATAGCGTTGGTTTGTTTGAGTTTGTCAGCATGTGCACAAGATCAAGGAACAATTAAAACTCCTCCCGTTGTTGAACAACAAACACTTGGTGAAATACAAGCGCCAGTTCCTAAGGATTCAATCCCCAAAGACTCGAAAGACTTGGTTAAGGTCATAGCTCGTCCAGTGAAATGCAAGGTGGAGTGTGAACCGAAGATTGTCGAAATGGGCGAAATTGGATCTGTAGAACCCATGGTTGGAGATATTGCACCTGTTGCTGGTGGCATTGGCATTGAACCATACAATACGCCTGTTCCTAACGAGCAGCATATCTATCAATTTGCAGAAAAAATGCCCGAGTACAAAGGCGGAATGGACGCGATGTTTGCATTCATAAGGAAAACCTTAAACTATCCTGATTACGAAAAACGCAATGAAATACAGGGAAACGTGTATGTGCGATTCGTTGTCGAAAAAGACGGTACGTTGACACGCCCTGAAATTTTGAAATCCGTGGATGGTTCAAAAAGTTTTGATTCAGAAGTCCTTCGTGTCATCCAAGAAATGCCAAAATGGACTCCAGGAGAAAACAATGGCGAAAAGGTTCCAGTTTATATGACGATCCCTTTTCAGTTTAAGTTGAAATAAATCTAAAATTACCTATATATTCATTCTTCCTTAATGAACTTCTCAACACCTAACACTACTCCATTGTTCAATAACCGAACAAAATAAGTGCCTGCACTAGTTCCTTTCAACTGTATTGTTGGAGCATATATTTCCTGCTGAATAACTCTTCCCTGAAGGTCCGTAATTTCAATCGTGCTTACTGCAATGGTGGGATCCAATTGAAAAGATAAACTTTCTTTGGTGGGATTGGGGTAGACTAAAAACGGTTTGACCGAGTTTTCAGAAACTGCCAAATCATCCAGCCACGTAGGCCAGTTATTGATTTTTAATACAAAAAGATCCCCTTGGTTGATGACCCATAAGTTCCCCGCGGTATCCAACTCGATGGTCATGTAAGCACTAAAATTCAACGGAGAATTTAAACCAGTGTAAATCTGTGACCATGTCTTGGTGGGTTGGTCGTAATAGGCAAGGTGTGTAGGATCTGTGCTCAGCTGAAAATCAGGCGCAAACAATGCCCAAATATTATCGTTTTGGTCAAACTCAAACTCTATTATGCTGGCCCCAGGCATGTTGGTGGTGTTGTTCGGCGTAATGGTATCAATAAAGCCCCCATTGTGCGCCAAAGAAATACCCAGCTCAGAGGAAGTGTACATGGTATCTGTGTGATGCGGAAACTTAAAATCATAATTGTTCCAACTTAACAACAATGATGTGTCCGGGGAAAAATATGTATGACCATCAACTTCATCATATAACCCAATTACATCCCATTGACCTACACTTGACCACTTGATTCCGTTTTTTGATTGAAACCTTCTCATTGAGTGCACTCCTAACGAATTGGTTCCATTGAACCACTCGATGTAGTTTTCATTCGTTCTTACCATCCAAATAGTGTCTCCGTCCGATGAAATACTGCAACCGTCTTGCAGTCCCGATTCAAGTTGCCATGTGTTTCCATCGAAGGAAAAAAGACCATCAGTTGGGCTTACTACAAAGGTATTGGTTGAGGTAAAGCCGACTTGATCAAACGTTGTTAAGCTAGCAAACACAGGTACTGTTCCGTAATCGTACACGTGGTAAACACCCTGTGAATCAAAGGTATTGATTGAAAAGTTCGCCCCCCATTTTCGGGTCATCCAAATAGAATTATCGTAGGGGTTAATTTTAAAATTACGCTGTATATTACTGCCTGCAAAAAAACTATGGCTGATGGAATAATCACTGGCATCAATGTGTTGCCATTCTTGCCCATTGCTCGCAAAACCAATAAACGATACCATTATGTATACAAACTTTCTCATTGCTTGATCCATTTTTTTGACAGTGAAACGCGGTAATCATAACAGGAGTGATCCTATTCTACAATGAATTTTTCAACACCTAGCACTACTCCATTGTTCAATAACCGAACAAAATAAGTACCTGCGCTTGCCCCCTTCAACTGTATTGTTGGAGCATATATTTCCTGCTGAATAACTCTTCCCTGAAGGTCCGTAATTTCAATCGTGCTTACTGCAATGGTGGGATCCAATTGAAAAGATAAACTTTCTTTGGTGGGATTGGGGTAGACTAAAAACGGTTTGACCGAGTTTTCAGAAACTGCCAAATCATCCAGCCACGTAGGCCAGTTATTGATTTTTAATACAAAAAGATCCCCTTGGTTGATGACCCATAAGTTCCCCGCGGTATCCAACTCGATGGTCATGTAAGCACTAAAATTCAACGGAGAATTTAAACCAGTGTAAATCTGTGACCATGTCTTGGTGGGTTGATCGTAATAGGCAAGGTGTGTGGGATCTGTGCTCAGCTGAAAATCAGGTGCAAACAATGCCCAAATATTATCGTTTTGGTCAAACTCAAACTCTATGATGCTGGGCCCAGGCATGTTGGTGGTGTTGTTGGGTGTAATGGTATCAATAAAGCCCCCATTGTGCGCCAAAGAAATACCCAACTCAGAGGAAGTGTACATGGTATCTGTGTGATGCGGAAATTTAAAATCATAATTGTTCCAACTCAACCACATCGAAGTGTCTGGGGAATACGTTGTGTAAACATCGTTGATTAGTGTGCCTATTATTTGCCAAGAAGACGTTCTTACCCACGAAATTCCATTTTTGGTCTCAATTCGTCTAAATGAATTTACTCCCATGGCATTGCTACCATCGAACCACTTGATGTAATTTTCATTCGTTCTTGCCATCCAAATGGTGTCTCCGTCCGATGAAATGCTGCACCCATCTTGCACTCCCGATTCAAGTTGCCAATTGCTCCCGTCGAAGGAAAAAAGACCATGATTTGGGCTTACAACAAAGGTGTTGGTGGACGTAAAACCAATTTGCTCAAAGGTCGTTAAGTTATTAAACAAGGGTACTGTTGCGTAATCGTATTCGTGGTAAACTCCCTGCGCATCAAAAGTGTTGATCGAAAAGTTCGGACCCCATTTACGGGTCATCCAAATGGAATTGTCGTACGGGTTAATTTTGAAATTGCGATTGAGGTTGCTGCCCGCAAAAAAACTATGGCTGATGGAATAATCACTCGCATCAATGTGTTGCCATTCTTGTCCATTGCTCGTAAAGCCAATAGCAATAGACAATACCATTATGTATACAAACTTTCTCATTGCTTGATCCATTTTTTAGACAGTGAAACACCATTGGCATCAATAATGGTTACAAGGTACAACCCTTTACTCAATTTTCCAACTTCCACCTGCACCAGTGTACGGTGAGACTCCACCTTTTGCGCCTCAATGGTTTTACCGGTCATGTCGCTAATTACAACCGTTGTACCCGAAACATTGTTTGGCAACCCAATATTAAGCGTAGTCGATGCAGGGTTTGGAAAAATGAGCCATTCGGGTTGCGAGAGTTCATTTACCGACACCAAGGTATCCAACAAGGGATTGGAGGCGTCACATGGAAAATCATAGCGATCAATCAATGTGGTGTCTCTGATGTAAATGGAATATGCCATCTTAGTGGTATCAATGTACGGATTGATAGGGTACCAATAATTTACTGGGACTAGAGGTGGATTGATGATGTCGTTATCCTCATACAGCATTATAAATCGGTAGTAATACCCAGACAGTACCAAGGTATTGTTGGCAAACACTGTATCAATTTCTGCCATGGGTTCAATCTGAAATGAATCCAAATGAAACACAGGATACGGCACAGGAAGTCCTTCCCAAACAGTAACCGTATCTTCCAAACGCATCAGTGAATTGGTTTGAGAATGCCTGATCCACACATCTTTTAATTCGGTACTGTCTTGGATGTATGCGCTAAAATCATAGGTCAACTCAAACTTATGCCGTTCTACCAAATAGGTCTCCTCTAGTACTAAAGGAAACGCACTCCCAATTGGGCCATTTCCCAATGGATTCAGTGGTGTATTCAGTTTAAGGGTAATTGTATCCATGGCTACTACTTGTTGCTGCACTGGAATATTTGTGGGGTGGATGATTTGGTACTCTGGAAATTGAATCATTTTCATTGCCTCATAGGCGTTGAGTCTTCCCCACCCAGTGGAATCATTTGGTACTGTTGCACCAAGGCCTGTTGCGGATCTCTCAAGAATATATTCAACATCGGCAGGATCTAGATTTATATTGGAGTAACAGGGTTTATTGTAATAACTCAAAAGTAACGCTGCCACTCCTGCAACGTGCGGTGCACTGGCAGAAGTCCCGTTAAAACTTCTGTACCAACCAAAATCATCAAAACTTGGTGTATTTGAAGAGCCTGTGGTTGCAATTAGTTCCGATGCCCCGGGCGCAATCAAATCAAGATTTAACCCAATTGGAGAATACCATGCTGGTTCACTGGATTGGGTATTATCAACCCAAGAAAGCCTGTTTCCATCGTTACCCGAAGCCCCAACGGAGATTACCCAAGAATCATGGTAGCGTTGAGGATAAATTTCATTTGGCAATACTAAATTTGAGGGATCATAATTATTTCCTCTGGATACAACATTCGTGACACCGTTTTGCAAGGAAAACAAAAAGGATTCTCTGCACAAATGACACTCGGGAATTATAGCCGGAGGGCCTGGTGGCTCTGGATCTACGGGTAAATCTCTTCTTCCATGGTCAACGGACTGTTCAATTATAAGTCCATAACTATGATTTCCAATGTGAATTCCATAACCAGGAGCATTTTGCCAGTATGGATCTTCAGATGCTGCTGTACCACTGGGAACATCCCAGTTGTAATAGGTGTAAGGAGATCTGGCTGCATCTATAATTGATTGTGATATATAATTGCCCTCACCACCATATCCTAAACCAATATTGAAATCCAACAAACTAACACCGCTCGTGTCCGAAGAGCCATCTCCGCCTGCAATTCCAGCAATTCCAATCTCATTGTTTCTTTTGGCACCAATGATTCCTGCTACTCTTGTCCCATGGCCGGCCTGATCAGTTCCCCAGTAACTATAAACTAATCCATCATCGGGGTGTTGATACAAGTCATAAAAATAAGCGTGTCCCCCAAGAACGTCTATATCTGGATGCAAAGAGTCAATCCCCGAATCAAAAACACCCACTTTAATGTAATTTTTACCTGTTTCTATGTTCCACGCGCTGTCAAGGTTAATATGCACCTCCGAATTATTAAAATCATACAAAGAATTTTGCTCAAAGAACAATGTATCGTTTGGTATATCCAGAAGTTCCACTTTTACAGGAGGATCTGCAAAAATGACTAATGGATAACAACGCTTAAGTTCTGCGAAAAATTTTGAAGGTGTAACTTTTGTTGGTCTGGCCACGGTGAACGTAGCCCAAAATGGTGGCATATAGACTAAATTGCCTTGCCGTCCGACTGACAAAGAGTCCGCTGTTTTGAGGTATGGAAATAGCTTCTTAACATCAAGATTCAGCAGATTAAATGCACCATTCTCGGCTAAATTCTCACCTGCTAATAAACCCGATGGCGATAAAAAATCTCTCAGTCGACCTTTTAATAATGAAGAATTATCAATTTTCTCAAAATCAAGTAGTTTATGATTTAGGCGTATGGTAAAATAAGTTGACGATTCATTTTGTGCAAGCACTGTTGCAGAAAAAAGCAACATCGTGAGTGTAATTAGATGGGGTCTCATAATGAAATGTTATAATAGTTTGGTTGCACAAATATGTGCATTTTATTTTAAACTACCAAACAAATACTATTTTAATATGATATTGACCGCCAGAACATTACTTCTTTCGGAAAAATATCTTAATTGGAACCCCAGTAAAATGAAATTCTTCTCTGAGTCGATTCTCTAAAAATCGCTTATAGCTATCTGGAATATACTGCGGTAAATTACAGAAAAATGCAAAGGCAGGAGAATGCGTGGGCAACTGTTGCACGTATTTTATTTTGATATATTTTCCTTTCGTTGAGGGTGGCGGTGTACCTTCAATAATTGGCAGCATCACTTCATTGATTTCCGATGTTGGGATTTTGCGGATACGATTTTCGTACACTTCCATCGCCGATTCAAGCGCTTTATGAATCCGTTGTTTCGTCACTGTTGAAGTGAAAATAATCGGAACATCGTTAAAAGGAGCCAGTTGTTCACGAATTTTTTCTTCGTATGCAAGCATTGTTTTGTGGTCCTTCTCTACCAGGTCCCACTTGTTCACCAAAACAACAACTCCCTTTGAATTCTTTTCGATGATGTAAAAAATATTCAAATCTTGCTTCTGAATTCCCTCCTCAGCGTCGATCATAAAAATACACACATCGGAATTTTCAATGGCACGAACAGATCTTAAAACCGAGTAGTACTCAATATCCTCTGTCACCTTGGCCTTTTTACGAATTCCTGCGGTATCAATCAGCATGAAATCAAATCCATAGGCGTTGTACCGTGTGTTGATTGTATCTCTTGTTGTTCCAGATATATTCGTGACAATGTTTCGCTCTTCTCCCGTCAACGCATTGACCAATGACGATTTTCCAACGTTTGGCTTTCCGATCACCGCGATGTGCGGTAAATCATCTCCTTCTCGCACCGTTGAATCATTGACGTCGAATTCTTTCACAATTTCGTCAAGTAATTCACCTGTACCGCTTCCGTTCGTTGCGGATAGATCAAACACTTCACCCAATCCAAGTGACCAAAATTCGGCAGACAATCCAAATCTCTGGGTATTATCGACCTTGTTGGCAACAATGAAAACTTTTTTCTTCGCCTTTCTCAAAAGCTGTGCGACAACCTCATCCAAGTCGACAATGCCAGTTGTGACATCGAGCATAAAGACAATGACATTCGCTTCATCGATTGCTATTTCAACCTGTTTGCGAATTTCCTCTTCAAAAATATCGTCTGAGCCTTTTACATAACCACCAGTATCAATCACCGAAAAGTCAATCCCATTCCACTCACCTCTACCATAAATTCGGTCGCGCGTAACTCCACTCACCTCTTTAACGATAGCCGTTTGTGACTCAGTAAGTCGATTAAAAAGGGTTGATTTACCCACGTTGGGACGTCCAACTATTGCGATTATATTGCTCATATTATAAGTTCAAAGTGTGAAAAGTTCAATAGTTCAAAGTGGTGGTAGAATTTTCAATTCGTAATTCGTAATTCGTAATTCTAATACCCGTATTTCTTCAGTTTTTGCTCAGATCCTCTCCAATCCTTGTCGACTTTCACAAAGCTCTCCAAAAACACTTTTTTATCAATAAATTTTTCCATTTCAATGCGCGCTTCTCGTCCGATGCGTTTCAACATCTCTCCACCCTTGCCAATGATAATTCCCTTTTGAGAATCGCGTTCTACAATTATGATGGCACGTATGCGCACAATATTTTCCTCTTCAAGGTATTCTTCAATTTCTACTTGGCATGAATAAGGAATTTCCTTTTTGCAGTGAATAAAGATCTTTTCACGAATCATTTCAGAAATAAAGAATCGCATAGGTCGATCTGATATCGCATCTTTATCAAAATAAGGTGGGCTCTCTGGAATATTCTTTAGAATTTCTTCCCATACACCATCAATATTAAAACCGTGCAGTGCTGAAATTGGGAAAACGTTGGCATTGGGTAAGCGTGATTGCCAGTATTCCAATTTTTCCTTTACATTTTCTTGGTCGGAAAGATCCATTTTATTGATCAAACACAAAACAGGCACTTTTAAGCGTTGAATGCGCTCTAGTGTCTCCTTGTGATTCATCTCCGTTTCTTTAATATCGGTAATAAAAAGTAAAACATCAGCATCTGAAATTGACGCATTGACATATTCCATCATGTTCTCATGCAACTTATACGATGCATTGACAACACCTGGGGTATCTGAAAATACAATTTGATGATCATCATCGTTGACGATCCCAAGGATTCTGTGACGTGTTGTTTGCGCCTTAGATGTAACAATCGATAGTTTTTCTCCCACCAAACGATTCATCAACGTTGATTTACCAACATTTGGACTTCCAACAATATTCACAAAACCTGATTTATGCGCCATTTCTACAAATTAGAAGTGCAAAGTAACGGAATTTTAATTGATTAGAAGGGAATCTGAGGGGCTAAAAGCAATAAAAATGATTCCCAGATTCAACAAGAAAAGCGAAACTGGGAATCATTCATGTATTAAGGTCTCTTTTGCGGTGCCGTACGTATTGGCTTACTTCGCGGAGGTGAACTCGGACGCACCTGTGGATTTCTCTGAGGTGTTGGAGTCGGTCTTATTTGGGGACTTCTCTGTGGAGATGTACGCGGACTCACACGTGGCTGTCTCACAGGATTCGGATTGTTCATTGTCGGATTTACACGTGTAGGCTTTACCGTGTTGGAATGATGGGGACGGTTGACAGGATTTCTCTCTGCACTTCCGACAGGTTTAGTAACATCACGTTCCAATGACACAGGTTTGTTTGTCGCATGAGGATTTACTGGTTTGCCTGTACTCATTGTCGCTGAACCAACTTTCGCTGCTTGCTTATGTTTTGGCAAGGTGCTTTGCGCTGCAATATGTTTTTGACTTTGATAGTACGTTTTTGAATAATTCTTGTTTTTGTAATAGAACGTATGTGCATGATACGATCGGTAAAAACCACATGGTCTGTAATACCCATAATAAGGATACACGTATCCGTAATACATATCCCATGGGTAAGGTCTCCATGGATTGTGCCAGTGCGGGTAAAACCCATAGTACCATGGAGAAACCCAAATAACATATTGTGGACCATACATATATTGTACAGTTGGCCAATGACTCACATTCGCCGCCATTCTATCTGACTCCGTTCTGGGTTCAATGATGTAATCTCGACCATATAAGGCTTCGTCACCAACAATCTGAACAACGGTATTGTTGTCGTCTGGTTTGTCTAAATGAATTACCGCAACGTCCTGGATATCATTTGCGCTAAATGCCACCTGAAGTGTCACCAAATGTATATTTCCACTGGAATAGTTCACCACACGGATATAGTCGACAAAACCATCGTCGTTTAAGTCAAGGTTGTTTACTTTTGATTTTTCCGAGTTTAACTCTCGTTCAAAATCCTCTAGATTCTTCGATTTTTTAAATAATTCCAGTACCGCGTTTAAATCCAAATTGTCTCCTGGTAATTTACCATCCACAGGTGAAGACAAACTGGAGAATGAAAATGCGATAAGTCCGAGAAATAAGATAAATGCTTTCATGATGTTTGATATTTAATATTTCTATTTATTTTGACCGATGGAACCAAATAGTTGATTCCATCGGAAAATTCAATTTTTAGTTTGTCGCGTTGTGCGACTCAATGATTTGCTAATAATATAACGAAAATATCGAAGCAAAAGTGCTGAAAACACTAGTGAAATTGCTAAAGAACGTTAAATGGGATTACTACGTGATCCCCGAAGGGGGGAAGTTCAAGACCAAAAGTCTCTTTCATCGCTGAAGCGCTGATGACTTTTTCATTTCATTGCTCAGCTCAAGACGGGGTCTTTATGATTTGAAGAATCTTGGGATTACTGCGTGATCCCAAAGGGGGGGAGGTTCAAGACCAAAAGTCCTTTTCATCGCTGATGCGCTGATGACTTTTTCATTTCATAATCCAGCTCAAGACGGGGTCTTAATCGCTTAATTGGATATTGGATTACTCCGTGATCCCCGAAGGGGGATATTCAAGACCAAAAGTCTCTTTCATCGCTGAAGCGCTGATGACTTTTTCATTTCATAATCCAGCTCAAGACGGGGTCTTAATCGCTTAATTGGATATTGGATTACTCCGTGATCCCCGAAGGGGGATATTCAAGACCAAAAGTCTCTTTCATCGCTGAAGCGCTGATGACTTTTTCATTTCATTGCTCAGCTCAAGACGGGGTCTTGGCTGTTCCATGAAAGGAAAAAGTCTGTTTTCAACTGACGTTGAAAACAGACTTTTGGTCTTGCGGAGAGAGGGGGATTCGAACCCCCGTTACGTTTCCGTAAACACGCTTTCCAAGCGTGCGCGTTCAGCCACTCTGCCACCTCTCCGTATATTGTTGCACGCTTTCCATTAAGGCCGCGCGTTTCCCGAAACTTCGGGACCACCTCTCCTTTTACTTTTGAGGACGCTAAATTACTAATTCAATTGAATTCGAAGGGCGATTCGTTTTCTTTTATTTTTAAACCACAGTTAGCTCACCGCGTAAATCTTGCGCCAACAGCTCTTTGGTATTTGGTCGATTGAGTAAGCACATCATTTTGGTGACAGCGGCTTCGGTGGTCATGTCCAAACCGCTGATGACACCGAGGTCATTAAACACAGCACTTGTGGCGTACATGCCCTGCTTAACACTGCCCGAATTGCATTGCGTAATGTTGAGTACAATTCCACCTTTTCCAATAAAATCATTCAAAAGTTCCTTAAAAACGGTTGATGTTGGCGCGTTTCCTGCTCCAAATGTTTCAAGGATAACGGCACTGACGTTGTTTGGGTCAAAAAGTCCCTTGTACAATTCAAAGTCAATTCCTGGGTATAGCTTCAACAGAACAACCTTTGTGTTGATGTCCATATTCACCGTGAAATCTTGACTTCTCGTACGGTAAAATTTATCTTCGTTGTAGACAATGTGCACACCAGCGACACCCAAGGGAACAAAATTCGGTGAGCGAAATGCTTCAAAATTCTCCGCTGAATCTTTGGTGCAACGATTTCCTCTGAACAGTTGATAATCGAAGTATACTGCAACTTCTTGAATCAATGGAGCCCCATGGCTGTTTTTCGCTACAGCAATTTCAATGGCTGTGATCAAGTTCTCCTTGCCGTCAGTGCGAATGGTTCCAATCGGGAGTTGTGATCCCGTGAAAATAATTGGTTTCTTCAATCCATTAAACATGAAACTCAATGCCGATGCCGAATATGCCATCGTATCAGAACCGTGCAACACGACGAAACCATCAAATTGGGCATAGCGCTCAAAGATAATTGTCGCCAATGCCTTCCAGTTTTCGGTGCTTATTTCTGAAGAATCAATTGGGTGTTCAAAGCTGATTGTCTCCAAATCAACATTCAAGCGTTTCAATTCAGGAACATGGTTGTAAATCAAATTGAAGTCGACACTTTTCAGCTGAGCCGTCTCAGGATCTTTCATCATCCCAATAGTACCTCCAGTGTATATGACAAGTATGTTCGCTTTCTGATTCATCTCCTTCAAATTATCTGTCTAGCTGAAACAATTCAACTGCATTTTTTGTTGTTTGTTCCTCTATTTGTTTCAATGGGCATTGGTAAATTTCCGCCAATTTCTCAGCTACGTGCAAAAGATACACACTTTCATTGCGCTTCCCACGATGTGGAACTGGGGGAAGGTAAGGTGAATCAGTTTCAAGCACAATATGCTCCAACGGAACATCTTTGAGCGATTCGTCCAATTTGGCATTCTTATAGGTCAGCACGCCTCCCAAGCCCAATTTAAATCCGCCGTATCCAATAATCTTTGCTGCATCTTCCGCAGTTCCTGTGAAACAGTGGAATACGCCAAACAATCTCTCATCGTTCAATTCATCCACAATCTCAAAAATTTCCTGAAATGCTTCGCGCGCATGGATAACAATCGGTAATTTCAATTCCTTCGCCCACTCGATTTGCGTTCTAAAGACCTTCTTCTGCGCCTCGATGTGTGTTTTGTCCCAATAAAGGTCCATTCCAATTTCACCAACGGCCACATACTTTCCAGAAAACAAATGTGTGCGAATCGTTTCAAGCTTACTTTCCCACAGCTCGTCCACAGAACCCGGATGAAGCCCCATCATTGGGAAACAATTTTTTGGAAACGCTTGTGTCAACTGATGCATCGCTTCAATGGTGTCGACGTCAATATTGGGCAATAACATCATCTCAACACCAGCATTTATTGCTCGTTTGACGACAAGATCTCTGTCTTCGTTAAACTCCTCTACAAAAAGATGTGTGTGTGTATCAATAAACATTCGATCAACTTAATAAAGTGAGAGACTCAATCCCATCTGAACGAGATTCAATTGTGTGCTCTGTTTATTGGAAAATAAGGTATTGAAATTATAACTTGCAAAAAGCGCCCAATTTCTCATTCCAATGCGCACATGTGCCGAATAAATGAGGCGATTTACGTCATAAAATTCATTGCTCTTTAGGATTTGTTTGTATCCATTCGAGTGGATACGGTACTTAGAATTCATCGTGGCCTGATAACCAATTTTACCCCCCAAATGAATCTTAAAGTGTTTCCAGCTCGCTTTTCTGAATCTCAATTCAATCGGAACGGAAAAGCTGTTCCCCGTCAATGAACTCCGTGAAAAGACATCGCTAGAATCTTTTGCGTAAAAAGTCGTGGTCTTCTCTACCGCATCTGGGACTAGGTTAGCGTTATGTCGAATCGTTGTAAATTGGTGAGAAACGCCAACTCCAAGTGCTACCGTATTTCCTTTTGTTAGCGGAATATCAAACATCACATTGGTATTCAAACCAAGCGACGCCCAATGGTTCTTGAATACATCTCGGTCACCGATCCAGTCGTTGTACGTAAGGTCGAAAATTAGTCGGTCGTATTTACGAGGTCTGCCCTCCTCTCCTGGTCGCACACCTGTGTAAAACCAAAATGCTCCGGGACGAAAGCGCGAAATTTCATCTCTACCTTTCCCGTCGTACTGAGCATTTACTTCAGTGAACAACAGGCAGGTTATCAGTGCAAGTATATATTTAATCATTCTTTCTTTTTAACTCCCAGTTCCATGCGTCAAAAATAGCATCCTTCACATTTCGTTTTGCTTTCCAATTTAATAGTTGTTCTGCTTTTGTGACATCGGCGTAAATTTCAGGGACATCGCCTTCTCTCCTATTTCCAAATTCCCAGTTTAACTCTTGTTCTGAAATTTTTTCGAAAATATGAATTATTTCTAAAACACTGGTTCCCTTTCCCGTACCAATGTTTACTGTATCCGTAATACCCATTTCTTGCTTCAGCAACCATTCGAGCCCTTTGACATGGGCATTCGCCAAATCACATACGTGCACGTAATCACGAATGCAGGTACCGTCATGCGTAGCATAATCATTTCCAAAAACAGTCAATTTTTCCAATGTGCCAATTGCTGTTTGGGTAACATAAGGCAACAGGTTGTTCGGTTTACCGATGGGTAGTTCACCAATAAGTCCGGTGTCGTGAGCCCCAACTGGATTAAAATAGCGTAGTTTTAAAATTCTTAACTCGGATCCACTACCAATCACATCGTTGATGATTTCCTCTCCAATCTGTTTCGTATTTCCATAGGGTGAATTCGCTGGTTGAACTGAAGAGTTCTCTGTCACTACTTTTACGCCCTTTGGTTCGCCATATACTGTGCAGGAAGAAGAGAATACAATGTCGTGAACCTTGTACTTTTCTGCCAATTCCAAACAATTGATCAGTGCAACAAGGTTGTTGCGGTAATATTTCAGTGGTTCTTGAACGGATTCGCCAACTGCCTTGTAGGCCGCAAAGTGAATAATCCCGGTAAAAGAAAACTCAATGAAAATATTTTCAAACTCCTGGAGATTGCACACATCAATTCTTCGGTAGATAATCTCTTTTTTGGTGATTTTTTTTAATCCTTCAATCACAGAAATATGAGAATTCCGAAAGTCATCAACAATCACTGGGGTAAATCCATTTTCATATAGCTCAACAACCGTATGAGAGCCAATATACCCAGCTCCCCCAGTTACTAATATGTATTTTGAATCGTTCATTGCTCAAAGGTAAGAGAAATGAATTAATTTTAGCGTATGGAAGATGAACGCAACATCGATTTTAAGAAATATACGTCCTCGCCTGTTTCGAAGATGTATTTAGTGCGGATTATCTTCTACATTGTATTGTTGGTTGTACTCATCTCCATTTTCTTTTCGCAGCGACAAGAAAAAGAACAACCGATAAAATCAATTGAGACCATTGAAAACATCACGATTGACGTTGAATAAAATGAAAAAAGGCAAAAAATCAATTTATGTTGCCACAAATTTCATTTTTGCCTTGAAGTTGAATTAAATATCTTTCGATTATACCTTCATTCCTTTCACTACGCGGTCTTTACGCTTCGTTTTCTGAAGTTTCTTCCGAATAACTTGTAAGTAAGCAGTCGCACTTGCCTGTGTAGCGGTGTACAACTCATTTCCATAAGAAACGGTACCTCTCGCTGCGCCATTGTTCCAATCCGCCACCAGATAATATTTTCCGTTCACTGAATTATCGCGCATGGCAAATGTTATTGTCTTACCAACTCCGACTTCGAATCTTAGAACTAGCGCTCCTCCTTCACCGTAGCTCTCAAAAACACACTTGGTTCCTGAAGGAATAATTACCCTATCTTGCGTATTGCTTGACGATTCAACCAAAGTTCCATCTTCGTTAGTGCCTATATTTCCCGATTTTTTGTTCTTTTCAAAAATAATCGTCGATGAAGTCAAAAACTGAACTTTCTTGATCGCCTTTTCTGAATCCAAACCAAACTCGTCTCTTACTTCATTTGTATAAGGTACACGGGCACCACAACTAGTTAAAAGAATTCCAATAATTGCTATTACTACGTACTTCATATCTCAATTTTTTTTCAAATATAACGAATTGATTTCTTCAAAAACAATGCCTAAATGATATCATTATTAAAAACATTCTATTTTTGTGCTAAAGTTCGTAAGAAATGAATGTGACTATCCAAAAATTTTCCTTCAATCCCTTTCAAGAAAACACGTACATCGTGCACAACTCAAAAACGTGCGTTATAATTGATCCCGGTTGCTATGAAAAGTCGGAGCAAGCAGAATTGCTCGATTATATCTCGTCCAATAATTTAACCCCTGTTGCGCTTTTATTGACGCACGCTCATATTGATCACGTACTTGGTTGCGCTTTCGTGCTTTCCCAATTTGACATTGATTTTTACATTCATAAAGACGATTTATCGACACTCCATGCCGTTCCAAACTATGCGCATGTCTATGGATTTCCAGGCTATACTCCTCCCAAAGAACCTAATCAGATTTTAAATGGTGGTGAGCAACTAGACTTTGATGGAATTACATTTGACGTGTTCTTCACTCCTGGGCATTCAGCTGGACATGTTGTGTATTACAATGCCGACCAAAGTTTTGTGATTAATGGTGATGTACTTTTTGCAGGGAGTTTTGGACGTGTAGATCTACCAGGAGGCGATATGGACACATTGAAAGACAGTATTTTTAATACGATGTTTGAGCTTCCTGACGCTACAGTAGTTTATTGTGGACATGGTGGAGAAACGACCATCGGTCAAGAGAAAAAGACCAATTATATTCACCAGTTCTAATGAGAATAGCTGTCAATACTCGGTTTTTACTTCCCACTAAAATGGAAGGATTTGGTTGGTACACCTACGAGGTGACTAAACGCCTAGTCGAGCAGCACCCCGAGCACGAATTTATTTTCTTTTTTGACCGTGCATTTGATCAAAAATTCATTTTTGGAAAAAACGTGACCCCTGTTGTTCTAAATCCACCAGCGCGACACCCAATTCTGTTCTATATTTGGAACGAAATTGCAGTGCGCAAGGCACTGAAAAAATATAAGATTGATGTCTACTTTTCTCCTGATGGTTACCTGTCTTTGAAAAGTGATGTGCCACAAGTAAATGTCATTCACGATATTAACTTTGAACATAATCCGCTGGATATCCCAAAGCGAATCCGAAAGTACCTTCATCATTATTTTCCATTATTCGCGAAAAAGGCAAGGCATATTTTAACCGTTTCAGAATATTCCAAACAGGATATTTGTGCCACATACGGGATTTCACCCGATAAAATTACAGTTGCATGGAACGGAGCATCCGAGGTCTTTCAACCCATTGATACAGCAAGTAAAAAAGAAGTGCAACACCAGTTTTCAGATGGAAACCCCTATTTTCTATTCGTTGGAGCAATACATCCAAGAAAAAATGTTCACCGTTTAATTCAAGCATTCGAGCAGTTTAAAAACAATCACCCTGATGATAAACATCAACTTTTAATTGTCGGTGAAGCTCTATTCTCAAACAATTTTGACACTTTAAAGTTATCTCCAAAGATTCAAAAAGACATTAAATTTACTGGACACTTAACACTTGAAGAATTGGCAAGGGTAATGGCCGCAGCTGATATTTTTACATTTGTTCCGTATTTTGAAGGCTTTGGAATTCCGCTAGTTGAAGCCATGCGTTGCGGAACTCCAGTCCTATCAGGAAATTTGACTTCACTTCCCGAAGTAGGCGGAGACGCTGTGCTTTATTGCGATCCAATGGACGTAAACGATATCGCGGAAAAATTGACATTCCTCGCTTTGGATACTGAGCTACAAGCATCATTGAGCAAAAAAGGGCTCGAAAGAAGTCGTATTTTTTCATGGGATACCACTGCCCAATCCGTTTGGAAGGTGATTGAAGAAACTGCAACAAATTGAAATTGTAATCTACCACTCGCCCAATTCAGCTCAACCGAGCCAATATAGTTCCTCTAACCAAAAAAAATTTTCTTTCTCATTTAAATGTTCTATCTTGGCAATCTGAATTTCTCACGGTAACTGTCTATTTTCCAATTAAATTAAGACAAACTGTGTATTGAACTAGAAAACGAACTATTGAATACTATGAAAAAACTATTGCTTATACTCTCACTTTCGAGTGTGGTAGCTTACTCATTTGGACAAAATGAAACCAAGCAAATCCTAGGAACAAGTCCTGCTTCTCCAGCAGGTCAATTAATTCAAAAGAAATATCCAACCGGAACGCCAATGACTGCTGGAACGCTGGTCAATATTAAGTCAAAACCTGGAGATTCAATATCACTTCCTCTTTCGAAAAATGGTAAATTAATTTCTGTAGATGGATACGAGGTAGATTTCAAAATTCCCTCAAACCCTTCAATCAACACGGTTTGTTCGACCCCTCGTCCAGTAGTGAATTCTTCAGTGAAAAATGCGAGCTGTCCATTTACCGTTCCTTGTGATAATCCTTCTAACAGAGATGGTTCATCGTACACAACAACGAAATACATTCAGTTAGTTTGGCACGTAATGTGGGACGGAGGCGCTGCTTCAAACATCAATCAAGCAAGAATTGATGACTTAATGGCAGAATTAAATTCTGATTTTGCCGCTTATAACGTAATATTTTGTACTTCCCCTGCTTCTTTCTATGAGGATGCAGCGAACTATGACCATGATTCTAACACGGAAGAATGGCAATTAAAAGATACCTATAATGTTACTCCAGAAGATGTCATAAATATTTACGTGGTTGGTGATATGTCAGCTGGTGGATATGCGCGCTTCCCTTATGACCCTAATGGTGGAACCGATCCGCATGGCGGAATTGTGTTAAACAGAGGAAATTGTTCCGTCGGAACACATACGCTTGCCCATGAAATGGGACATACGTTTGGTTTGGAACACACCTTTGCTGGAGTGGATGAGCGATCAGAGTGCTCTTCTTGCTATGAAAGAGTAAGAAACGCAAACGGTTCACCTAACACTTCTGGTGCCGCTACTCCGCTTGGTGGACCGTACTTAGACGAAGGAGATCGAGAAGGAGATTGGTGTTCTGATACGAACCCACATGATACGTATTCATACAATTGTTCTACAAGTTCAAACACGAATGGAGTTTGTGATGCTGGTCCTTGGGCGAACGCACCTGTGAACAACCACATGTCCTATTCCTTCTGTTCATCACAATTTACAGCGCAACAAAGCCGAAGAATGCATTGTATGCTAGATTCCTACCTAGGAAGTTGGACTGCTTTTGGAGGGGGACTGTGTGGTTCTCAACCTCCTGTAGCCGATTTCGTTGGAACGCCAACAACTTGGCAAGCACCATCTACTGTGAACTTCACAGATTTATCTGCACCGCAGTCAATTATTACAGGCTGGACATGGACGTTCGACGTTGGAGCAAGTGGTACCGTAACATGTGCTGGTTGTGCTGGTGCAAATGCAACTTTCGTTGGACAAGTTCCACCAGTTGTTACTTATCCCAATCCAGGATTATATACCGTTTCATTGACTATTACAAGTGCCAATGGAAATGATACTGAAACGAAAGTTGATTACATTGAAGTGCTTGCTCCGGCAGGAGATTGCGATACACTTGATACACAATGGGAAACTCCAGCACCTACACCTTCCATCTATACATTTGGTGGCGGATACTTAACTGGAGTACAAGACCCTGCAAACTCATTGGCACCTACGGATTTAAAAGGTGTTTATGAAAGATATTTCACGCCAAACCCAGGGGTTACTCAAGTGGGTGCTGCGCGAGTAGGATTAGGATTTTTGGAAGATGCCGATGATGACATGGTAATTCAGGTTGTCGTTTTTGATGACGATGGCTTTGGAGCTCCAGGAGCAGTACTTGGAGGTGTTGGGGGGATTTCTCCAACGCAGTTAGGGGTTCCAGGTGCTGGATTCTTCAATGAGTTTTGGATTCAGTTTGACGCGGTAACTCCGACAACTGGCACCTTCCATATTGGAGTGGAAATGATTCCCGGTGATGCAAACGACTCAATACTTGTTGTATCAAGCGCCGCTGGTCAAGGTGAGGGAGATTTCTCTAATCACATTTGGACCACAGGATTTGGGTATGAAAATTTTGAAACAGATTATGGAATCAATTTCGATTTGGATATTGTCCCAATGCTAGGAGAGTGGGCTCCACTACCTCTAATTACAGGATTTACAGAAAATGTTGTGTGTGACACAACGTACGTCACATTATTTGATACAGCACTTTATAGTTCTGTTGCCTCATGGTCATTTACTTTTTCCGATGGAACGGTAATCAACTCGACCACAGACCCTATGACAATAGATCGGGTGTACACCACTCCTGGTCCAGAAACAGTCACAGTTGCGACTGTGAACGATTGTGGTAGAAGTGATACAACTGTTTGGGTGATTCCTTATGGTTTCCTTGAAACACCAGACGCGGAATTTTCGGCTACTCCAAATAATCCTGTCTGTATGGGCGCCCCCGGGGTTGACTTCACTGCGGATGTTCCCGGTTACGTGGACTATACGTGGGACTTTGGAGATGGAACTGCAGTTACCTCATCGGGTAATGTAGAAACCGTCAATCACGTCTATACAACTCCTGGAACGTATTATGTGGAACTCACAACAACACAAGCTGGATACAACGCCGCTGACACCTTCTATCTTGAAGATTTTGAAGGAGGATGGCCCGCTGGATATGCACGATTTAACATGGATGCTTTTACTCCTGACCCAGGGGTAAACCCACCATTTACAGGTACAGATGCTACGGCATGGTTGCCTTTAGATATTGATGGAGACGGTGACGGCGAAGCAGTTTCAACATCTTGGAACGGAGGACCTGGACAATTAGCTGATGACTGGATGCTTACTTCCGCTTTAGGTGTTCTTCCTGCAAATCAGCGACTATTTTGGGATGCTGAAGCTCTTGATCCCGCATTCCCTGACGGATACGAAGTGCGAATTTCTACAACAGCGCAGTTGCCAGCTACAGTGGGTAACTACAATACAATATTATACTCAACACCAGGGGAAAACGCATTCAACACCACGCATAGTGTGGATTTATCGACCTATGCCGGACAAACAGTCTACATAGCGTTTAGAAATAATTCAGACTGGATGTTCTTACTTTCAATCGATAACATTCGAATTGGTACTGCAACACCAGGCTGTGACGCCTCTGTCTTAAAAGCTGATTATATTGAGGTCATCGATTGTTCAATTGTACCACCAACCACTGTACTTAACTCTGATGTTACAGGCGGATGCGGACCATTGACAGTAACTTTTACAGATGGAACAACAGTAGGTGATCCTGCTGATGAGTGGTTGTGGAACTTTGGAGATGGAACGTTCTCTACAGTTCAAAATCCCCCACCGCATGTTTACGCGACCGCTGGGTCGTATTTCGTAGTTTTTGAATCATGCAATAGCGGAGGATGTACTCAGGATACCGTGACAATTTTTGTTGGTGATCCTGCGGTAATATCTAATGTTGTTGAGGTAGACCCGACTTGTGCTGGAAATGATGGTTCGATTACTATTACAGCTACTGGTGGAACCGGGGCATTGCAATACAGTATTGATAACGGAGTGACTTTCCAAGCAAGTAATGTGTTTAATGGTCTAGGTGCAGGTACCTTCGATATTGTTGTTGAGGACGCAATTGGTTGTCAAGCAACTACCACTGCCACACTTGTTGCAAGTGCTGGACCAAGCATTACCTTGATAACCCCAGTGGATCCATTGTGTAATGGAGGAGCGGATGGTTCAATTACGATCACTGCTTCTGGTGGAGCGGCTCCAATTCAATACAGCATTGACAACGGTGTGACTTTCCAAGCTGGAAATTCTTTTACTGGCCTCACTGCAGGTACTTACGATGTTGTAATTGAAGACGCAAGCGGTTGTCAAGCCACTCAAGTGGTAACACTTGTCGATCCAATCGCAGTATCAATTACCTCGGTAACTGGAAATGATCCAAGTTGCTCTGGAGCATTAGACGGAGATATAACAATCACCGCATCCGGTGGAACAGGAGCTCTTCAATACAGTATTGACAATGGTGTTACTTTCCAAGCTGGAACAGTATTCACAGGATTAGGAGCAGGAACATATGATGTTGTGGTTGAAGATGCAGATGGTTGTCAAATGACTTCATCGTTCACATTAACTGACCCACCAGCAGTGGTTATTACATTCGTATCTCTGGTAGACCCTACTTGTAACGGAGCATCTGATGGTTCAATAACCATTACTGCATCCGGTGGAATAGGAGCACTGCAGTACAGCATAGATAATGGTGTTACGTTCCAAGCTGGAACCTCTTTTACGGGATTAGCTGCTGGAACCTACAATCTCGTTGTAGAAGATGCAAATGGTTGTCAAGCAACACAAGTTGAAACACTCGTTGACCCAGCTGCTGTTATAATTACGGCTGTTACGCCTGTAGATCCCACATGTGGAGGAAATGATGGCTCAATTACCATTGCGGCAAGTGGTGGAACAGGAGCGTTACTATATAGTATTGACAATGGAGTGACATTCCAAGCGAGCACCATTTTCAATGGACTTGGTGGTGGTACTTATGATATCGTCGTGGAGGATGCGAATGGCTGTCAAGCAACATCATCAGTGGTATTAACTCCTTCTGCAGGACCAACTATCACAATGGTTGTTGGAAATGATCCAGCATGTGCAGGTTCGATGGATGGCGATATTACAATAACCGTAACAGGTGGAGCCGCGCCAATTCAATACAGTATAGATAACGGAGTTACTTTCCAAGCTGGAGGAGTATTCACGGGCTTAGGCGCAGGTGTATATAACATTGTGGTGGAAGATGCTGGTGGCTGTCAAGCGACTCAGGTAGAGACATTGGTTGATCCCCCAGCTGTTAGTTATTCCGCAGTGATTATTGATGAAACATGTGGGTTGTCCGACGGAGAAATTGAACTAACAGGTCTTTCTGGCGCAGGAGCACCTTACAGCTATAGTATCGACAATGGCGTTACTTTCCAAGGTTCAGGAATCTTTCCAGGACTTGTCGTTGGAAACTACAACATTGTAGTAGAAGACGCAAACGGATGTCAGGTTACAGGAACTGAAACAGTAAATGGTACAGGTGGTCCGTCAATTACTGGAATTGTTGAGGATATTTCATTGATTTGTAATGGTGATTGCAACGGACAATTAACGGCAACAGTTACAGGTGGTACGTTGCCTTATCAATACTCATGGGTAGGTGCCACAAGTGGAGCCGTTGGAGGAAATAATGCAACCGTAAACGGTCTTTGCGCAGACACTTATACCCTAACGGTAATTGACAATGCAGGAGCCGGTTGTTCCGCTGTAATGAATTACAGCATTGTTGAACCAACCGCTGTGACCTATTCTACTTCATTAACTGATGAAACATGTGGTAACGCAAACGGTCAAATTGATATTGTTGGAGCTGCTGGAGGATCAGGAGCTGGTTATCAATACAGTATTGACAATGGGGTTACCTTCCAAGGAGGAACGAATTTCTCTGGCTTAACGGCAGGCTCGTACAATGTTGTTGTCACTGACGGATCAGGTTGTCCAGCAACAAGTATCGAGACGCTATCAAATAGTGCAGGAGCAACAATCACAGGAATATCAGCTATCGACCCAAGCTGCGGTGCGGCAAATGGTCAAATAACAATTACTGCGACTGGTGGAACTGGTGCTCTTCAATATAGTATTGATAATGGTGTTACGTTCCAAGCGAGTAATGTGTTCACCGGTTTAACAGCTGGAGTTTATGACATCGTCGTAGAAGATGCAATCGGATGTCAAACTGCTTCAATCATCACTTTAGTTGATGTTGGTGCGCCGACAATTACTGGAGTGGTTCCGACAGACCCAACATGTGGTCTTTCAAATGGTATGATTGACATTACAGCAACAGGCGGAACTGGAGCTATTCAATACAGTATTGATAATGGAGTTACTTTCCAAGGAGGAACGAATTTCTCTGGACTCGCCGCAGGATCGTATGATGTTGTAATCGAGGACGCAAATGGTTGTCAAGCATTTCAAACGGTAACATTGACGAATGCAGCTTCTCCGACAATTACAACGATTACTGCCAACGATCCAACGTGTGGAGCAACAAATGGTGATATTACAATTACTGCAAGTGGTGGGACTGGCCCGCTTGAGTACAGCATTGACAATGGAGCTACTTTCCAAGCGTCAAGTGTGTTTACCGGACTTGGGGCTGGAACTTACAACATCGTTGTTGAAGACGCAAATGGATGCCAAACGACTGCAGTGGAGATTCTTGTGAATACCGCCGGTCCGTCGATTGTTTCAATAATTGGTGCAGATCCAACATGTGGAAACACCAATGGATCAATTACAATTACAGCAAGTGGTGGGACTGGCCCGCTTGAGTACAGCATTGACAATGGAGTTACATTCCAAGCATCGGGAACGTTTAGTGGACTTTCCGCTGGGGTTTACGATGTTGTAATTCAAGATGCGAATGGTTGTCAGACAGCTTCAATACTCACCCTAACGGATCCAGGAGCTCCAGTTATTTCGGGAACAACTCCAACCAACCCAAGTTGTGGTGCAATCAATGGAAGTATTGTCATAGGATCAACTGGTGGTTCTGGAGCTATTCAGTATAGCATCGACAACGGAGTTACATTCCAAGGCTCGGGTACTTTCAACGGTCTTGCAGCAGGAACGTATAACGTTGTTATTCAAGATGCGAATGGATGTACGGATAACACAACGGTAGTGCTCGTAGATGCTGGTATGCCAACATTAAACGTGCTGTCTTCATCTGATGCTTCGTGTGATAATACAAATGGAACAATTTCCCTCGGTGCAACTGGTGGAGGTGGTGGATATCAATACAGTATTGACGGAGGTACGACATGGACATCTAGCGCAAACTTCACAGGATTAGGACCTGGCACGTACACTATTTTGGTACAAGACGCGAATGGTTGTCAAGACAACGCTTCGGTAACATTAACACAAACAGGATCACCTGTGATTACAATCGATCAAGTGATAGACCTGGTGTGTTTTGGTGATGCGGATGGACAAGTACTTATTACTGTCACAGGTGGTACTGCGCCCTATCAATATGATTGGAGTACCGATGGTTCTGGTGACTTCGACGATCCTGAGGATTTAACCACTGGTGTACCAGGAATGGTTTCAGTAACAGTTGTTGATGCGAATGGTTGTGCAGAATTGATTACGGCAACTATCAGCGGTCCAGCAGATTTATGGGCAGTTGGTATCTCTACCGATGCTACACTAGGCAACGATGGATCTATTGATCTATCTGTTGGAGGTGGAACTCCACCATACAGCTATAGCTGGAGCAATGGTTCAACAGATCAAGATCTAACAGGTCTTGCGGGTAATGCTACGTACACAGTGACTGTAACTGATGCCAATGGTTGTACATTTACAACAGATGTATTTGTAGGAAGTCAGGTGAGCATTAATGAACTTGAAAACCCAATGGGAGTAATTGTTGCACCGAATCCAAACAATGGAGAATTCTCCATCAGTCTTGCGAGTTATTCAGGCAGTATCCAGGTGAACATCATAGATGTGACTGGTCGCTTGGTGTATCGTGAACATCGTTCATTGCTGAATGGAGGTTCGTTCGACATTGACTTATCAAGAGAAGGTGCTGGAGTATACTTCGTCAATGTTTCAAGTGAAACAGATATTTACTCAACGAAAGTCATAAGACGATAATAATAAAACATAGAAGGAGCCCCGTTTATCGGGGCTTTTTTTATACCACTAAAAATTGATTGAATACTAGACGTGGAAATATTTTTTAATTTTATCAAAAACAAGTAGTGTGAGAAAACTATCCGCCATTATTCTCCTTGGACTATTGCTAAGTTCATGTGGATCGACAAAAAAGATTGATGTAGCGACAATTAGAACCATCTATTTAGAGCATAATCCTGTTTTACCATTGAATTATGGTGGAAAATTTGAAGGAAAAATCAAAGCGATTACAACAGATGGTGAGGAAATTGATCTTACCAATAATCGCCATTTGACTGTTACTTCTAACGATGTAGTGCAATTCGGTAAAAATTTTAATATTGTAAAACACCCTTCCAGTTTTGATGACCACTACATTCGTCTTTCTTATACCTACGTAAATAAAGAGGATGTGATTGCTTTTTCTGATTCCATTCAACTCAACTTTCGAGGAGATTTACGCGTGGATGGAAGTGGAAAAGATGGTGAGAACGGAGAGAATCAAAAAGACCGGAGCAGTCCAATTGTGTTTAGAGACGGTAAACATGGTGAACACGGAACTGACGGCGAGCACGGTGGTTCTGCAGGTGATTACATCGCTTATATTTGGAAAGAAGGCGCTGACTATTACATTTACGCACAGAACATTCACACCAAAGTTGAATGGCGGTTTATAAGCAGGGAGCCTGGAAAGATTCTATTTGATCTCTCTGGCGGTGATGGAGGAAAAGGAGGAAGTGGTGCTGATGGCAGCAATGGAAAAGACGGAGTCATTGATGGCGATAAATCAAAAGCACCTGGAAATGGAGGGAACGCTGGAAATGGTGGAAATGGTGGAAACGGTGGAAATGCTGGTTCAATCGTTCTTTTTTTACATTCAAATGCCGCTGAGTTAGAAAACAAGATAGCCTTTAACATGTCCGCTGGAAATGCAGGACAGTTTGGTGCAATGGGTAAGCCTGGATTACCTGGAAAAGCACTAGAAGGTCAACTGGCAGGATTTAAAGGTCAAATTGGGCGGAATGGTCTTACAGGCATGCGTGGACAAGATGGTCAGGCTCCACCGATTACCATTCAAGAGTTTGATTTTAATCAGTACAAATAAATTCTATTTTCCGTAGAACGGAGAAATCATCCAGTAAACAACAACACCTGTTGTCGCCACATAAAACCAAATTGGCCATGCGAATCGTGTCCATTTCTTATGGCGCTCAAAGTTACCTTGCCACGCAAAAAGATACGTGAAGAGCACAATTGGAATAACGGCTACGCTTAAAATAATGTGTGAAATCAGAATTACATAGTAAACGGTTGCATAATCTCCTAGGTACTCGGTTGGATCTGAAGTCATGTGGTAGGCAACATACAGTGCCAAGAACAACAATGATAGTAACAAGGCGAAACGAATTAACGCTCTATGCAATGATTTGTTCTTTCTCTTAATGGCTATCAAAGCGGCAATCAGAGTAACTGCTGTAATGCCATTAATGGTTGCATAAATAGCAGGTAAGAACGACAAATCCACGCCCTCTATCTTCACACCAAAAAGTACCGCTACGACCAATGGAACGACAACCGAAAGTGCATAAATTGCAATTTTGGCTTTCTTGAGTTTACTTGGATCCTGTAAAGTTGTACTCATGCTCTAATAATTTACGTAAATCGTTTTGTAGTGAATCTACTTGTGCCACGTCAGTTCCTCGGTAGATTCCTCGCACATGTCCTTTTGTATCAACGAGTGCGAAGTAATCCGTGTGACCGAAACCACCATCGGCTTCCTCGTCTCTTTCGGCTCCATTAAAAAATTCCTTCGCCAACAAATGTGTTTCGTCCTCATCACCTGTAAAAAAGTGCCAGTTCTTGGCTGTGATTTCATACATTCCAATGTACTCTCTAAGGCGATTGGGTGTATCTCTTTTTGGGTCAATTGAAAAGCTCAAAAACTGCACTTTCGACGCCAAATCTTGGGTTTCATCATTCAATCGCTTCATTTGAGAAGTCATTGGCGGACAAATCGTTGGACAATGTGTAAAAAAGAAGTCTGCAATCCATACTTTTCCTTTCAACTCAGATGACTTAACCAAGACTGAATCCTGATTTATGTATGAAAACTCAAGAACAACGTGGTAAATAGTGTCTGCAACTTCTTTTCCATCCACCATTCTATACTCCACATCACGCTCTCCCAAAATCGGCAATACGCGTTCTTCGGGTGCATTATCCGAGCATGCAGCGATGCCGAAAACGATCAATCCAACTAAAAAAATATTACTTGTTTTCATCTGCCTTTTGCTTATCGTATTGTTTTCTTAGCAGGGCAATGTGTTCTTTCATCCGACGAACCATTCCCTCAGAATTTCCTTTCAACACCATTCTCAAATGGTTTTTCGTGTCCACCAACAATTGCAATTCCTGATACGCTACTCCACCAAAATACTCGTCCCCTGTTTGGGTCAGTGTTTCTCCATTGTGGCGCATGTCAAAAATACTTTTCGGATCACCCGAAGCCAAAAACCATATTTCTGGATCGTATCCTTCGACGTTATCGTAAAGCATATCATTCACTGAAGATAAATCTTTAAGTGGGTTGCCCTCGCCGTCAGTAACAAAGGAAATTATACGAACCGAGCCTAGTTTCTTCTTGTTTTTGCGGACATGCTGATAAATCAACTGATCCAAGTGCCAAAAAGAAATAGCACAACTGTCGGGACAGCTTGGTTGCAGCGTATTGATGAGGACAACTTTGTCATTGAAATCATTCGAAGTGCGTTTCACACCATTGGCGTCAACAAAAGTATAATCCACTACCTTTCCATAGTCATCCAGCTCCATGAACTTGTGATTACAACCTCTTGTTGCAATAAACACTAAAATAAAAGCCGGACCAAACAAAATAAATAACGCGAGCCATTTTTTTGTTCGTCCGGCAGTACTTTTTACAGCCATATTAATCTAATTAACTACCGTACGTTCTTAAAGCGTCAGCAACGGCGGTTCCTTCTACAAGGAGAATAAATATTAGGTAAATAATAAAAATAAAATACGGAACTAAGATGCTGTACTTCATTGCTTTTCTTTCGTCACCAAGGTGCATAAATACCAATACAATGTACCCAGCTTTTATTAGTGTCATTACAATAAATGACCATTTAATAATTGGCCAAGCGGCAGAATCTTGTTTAATCATTGCTCCTAATGCAACTTCAACAATCGTAATTACAGTAAGCAACACCGTAACAAAAATAATTTTCTTACGAATTTTAACTCCTGTTTCTTCGCTATGATGTGCGTCTAAAGAATATTCTATAATATCGTCTCTTTCCATAATAGATGCGTTTGAAAATTTTTAATTAAACCAAGTAGAAGAACGTAAATACGAAGACCCATACCAAATCGACAAAGTGCCAATAAAGACCGGTTTTTTCTACCATCTCATAGTGTCCTCGTTTGTGGTAAACTCCTCTCAGCACACCAAATAAAATCAAAATATTGATGACAACTCCTGAAAATACGTGGAATCCGTGGAATCCTGTAATAAAGAAAAAGAATTGTCCGTATTGTTGAGGTCCGTACTCGTTTTGTTGAAGGTTCGCGCCATAAATAACACGTCCTGCTTCTCCAGAGTTGATAATCCCCTCGTACATCGCTGTTGCTTCCTCTCCTTCTATCACTTTACCAATTGCGTACTTTCCACCCTTTTCTTTCACAACCAACTTCATGTGATCATTCGCCTTTTTCGCAATTTTCGCTTTAGAACCATCGTGCAAATGAATGTATCCATTTTCAATGTGTCCAAGCTCAACAGCATGCTGATAAGCGTGCATTAAGTCTTCGGTAATCACTTCGCCTTTTTTGTGGTGACTTCCAGCTTCTACGACACTGAAATTTTCAATTTCACCGAAATGACCTTTCACAATCGCTAGAGAACCATCTGCCAATTCTACTTTTCCGAATTCAGAACCGTGAATAAAGTGAGACCACTCCCAAGCTTGAGATCCAACGAAGAAAAATCCACCAATAATGGTAGCGATCATCCACTTGATAACACCTTTTTTATCCATTCTATGTCCAGCTTCAACGGCCAAAACCATTGTTACCGACGATACAATCAGAATAAATGTCATTAACGCCACATATAAAAGTGGGTACCCATGACCTAAGAAAGGCATCGAGTTAAACGTTTCTTCACCAATCGGCCAAGAACCCAAATAATCGTGTCTCGTAAATCCGTAAGATACCAGCAATCCCCCAAAAGTCAATGCATCAGAGACAAGGAAGAACCACATGTATAACTTTCCGTAGCTTGTGCTAAACGGAGAAATTTTTCCTCCCCAAAGTGTTTTAGCATCAATTTCTTTAGTAGCGTGTCCAGCCATTTGTAAAAAATTTTATTTGCAAGTTTAATGAATAAAAAGTAAAAAAAGTAATAAATAGATCCACAAAACACCCAAAAAGTGCCAGAAAATTGATCCGACCCGAATTGCTATGTTATTTTCCTGATTAATACTTCCTGTAAATGAGCGAATTACAAGCTTAATTACAAAAATTAGAGTTACAAGAATATGGAGCAAATGGACAAAAGTTATGATGTATAAGTAAGAAGATGCCGTGTCCGCAGAAGACATTGATTTTACCTGCAAATAACTGTCAAGCTTTTTACCATCCAATTGGAGTTGTCTATCCTTGTAGGTCAATTTCTTTCCTTTGTAGTATATGTGGAAATCCTTCCCAAGTGTTCCCTTCGCGAAAAAATCACCACGCAGATCACGCACATTCACTGCTAAATCTCTCAATCGTGCATTGTCCAAAAATTTCAACGGTTCCCCATCTTCAGTGTGCAAAGCGCCATCCTTAACATTCAATGGTGTATTTTGAAAGTACAGCATAAAATCCTTTCCGTATTGATCCACTTTGAACGGCTGGTTCTCTTTGAGCACTAAAAACTGTGACATGAATTTTTGATACGCCGCCAACTGATCTGCATTCATCTTTTTACCCTTCAGTAAAAAGTCGTTTCCATTGATTTCAATAAAGTCTCCTTTGTATTTGACTTCAAAATAATCTCCATACTTTCCATCGGTAACAATAATGTGGTTGGAAGAAGCGTGAATTCCACTGTCGACCAATTCGCCATAGCCTTTAAACTGAAAATAGATAAAGCTTAGCCCTAGCACAAGTACCAACGAAATAGAAGTCTTCACCGCGCTGCTATTTCCCTTTTTGGAAAAATAAACTGCCAATTGAAACACAATACTGCTGGCAATAATGATTCCTGTACTGATCCAAAAAGGCGTCGGTAAACCAATTTTCAACCAAAAAGAATCACCCATTGAAACAATGTAACCGGAGGTTAACCCTGCAAACAGCATCGCTACACTGAGCATACCCACATACGCCAAGTTTTTCTTCGATTTCTCTACCTGTTCTTTGTTGTCGTCCGACTGAAAGTTGTCTTTCATAATTAGATGTTAATTAATTTATAAATCATTTCATCTACGCTATCAAACACGTACACAAATTGAATAATGGGCAGGTAGATAAATGAGGCAAACATTAATTTCCGTGCGTCCTTATCCTCACAGGTTAAAAATAAACGGAAAGCGTAATAGAAAAACCAAACGCCCAAGATCAGTGCTATAAAGAAAGAAACGATTCCTGTCATACCCATCATCCATGGCAAGAGACTGAATGGAATCAATGCTAGAGAATACACCACAATTTGAAACGCCGAGTTTTTTGATTTGCCATGTTTGGAAGGAAGCAATGAAAATCCTCCTGCCTTGTAATCATCGTGTGACACCCAAGCGATTGCCCAGAAATGAGGAAATTGCCATGTAAACTGAACAAAGAAAAGTACGCCAGGTACCAATCCAAAATCACCCGTATACGCAATAGCTCCCAACATGGGTGGAATCGCTCCTGGAATGGCTCCTACAAAAACTGCCCACGGCGATTTTCGTTTCATTGGTGTGTACATAAATACGTACGATATAAAGGCAAGCAGTCCAAGAAGTGCAGAATAAAGATTGAGTAAATAAAGTAAGTATGTTCCGGCAATGAGACAAACAATAACAATGGTATATGCCTCTGTGAGTGACATTTTTCCTGTTGGAAGTGGGCGATTCAAGGTGCGTTTCATCAAGATATCGTATTCTCTTTCCCAGATTTGGTTGGAACCGTTTGAAGCTGCAGTGACCAATAGTCCACCGACGAGCAAATAGGTTAATTCCAATCCATCTCTTCCTCCAACAAATAAATAACCTGATAATGCCGAGACGATCACCAATGCTGATAATCTGAATTTCGTGAAAACCATGTAGCTTTTAATCTTGCCTCCCACGGTTAATCTTTTTTCGGCACTTCCCATAATGAAATTTTGCTGTACAAAAATAATGATTATTTGATGGTAGCAACCACGAAAGAGTAGGAATGTGGTAGGGGAGTTAATTTATCCCCTGAACCAAAAACACGATTTTCAAATAGGTCTCTGTCACCTTTGGTTTCAGCACGCCTACTTCACCACCAACTTCCGGGTTTGTAAGAATCTGTCTCCCTGATACAAAGATACGTGATACATCCCGCTTTCCATGTTTGTATGGATGAAGTAATTACCTTCCTCTGAGTCCAAGGCGATGCGCTGTACCAAATCTCCATTCATGGCATGGAAATGTAGATACACCTGACCATCTTCAGGGTTTAATCCATTCAGATAAATCGAAAGATAACCTCCCGTAGATACCGGATTTGGAAAAAAGGAAAAATACCCGTTTCCATGGGAAATAACCGTTGGTTCTTCTTCAATTCCTGCAATGTCCACTGTAAATACAAGCGTGTCTGCTGCACCGTTACAACCATGGGCTATAAGCTGAACTTCATAATTACCCGGCTCCTGATACGTATGAGCAACTGTATCTGTGTGTTCACCTGTCTGTAAAACAGTTCCATCCCCAAAATGCCACGTATAGCTTCCTGCCTGCGTACTGGTGTTTATAAACGTAACTGAGCTATCTTCTATTAAATGATTTGCAGCAGCTTCCGGCTCTCCCAAAAATCCGAGGCAGTTGGTTTTTAAAAAATAAGCATACTGCCCTCCTGCTCCTGCACTAATGGAATCAAAATTATTGATGCCTCCGCAAAGGATGTAGCCATTATCCATCGTTCGTTGAAAATCTTTCAGTATGTATTCAGGTTCATTGAGGCTGTCTGTCAAGGGAAAAAAATAGTAATCTCTGTGCCATATTTCTTCGCCATTGATGTGGTGGTTAAACAAACGTACCGAAACATCACTTTTGTATGTATTCCAATCGATATCGTACCACTGATATGTTCCTGCAAAAACGGTATCATTAGTAGCAATCATGTTGTTGGGCATACCGTGTGTAGAAGCATTTGCAAATGTAGGCACCAAAGGTTCCTTCCAGAGTTGTTGAAAATTAGCATCCAACCTCGACAGTACAGGGCGATGCCAAAAATAATCATTGTTTGGAGGGTTTCCTGTTAGTTCAGACTCCAAATACGTATGGATGAATGTACCATCAGATAGAGGAAGAATATTAAGACCTCCAATGCAGTATTGTGTGTCTTGAAATTCGTTATCATCTATTATATTTCCATCCAAATCCACCTCTATGTAATGGATTTTTGACCAGTTTTGTTCTGCCTGACTCTGTGAGTAAAATCTTATTTCTCGTATGCACAACATGATGCGATTATTCCCCAAATATTCCATCCCATAAGCGGTGTACGTTGGTCGATTAGAACTTGTAGAGGGATCGTGAAAACGCTTGGTCCACAAAGTATCCCCATACTTATTTACTTTAAATAGCATAGCTCCCAATTCATACAAAGAATTGTCTGAATAATCTGTATACGAAAACAAACAATAGTACGAACTGTCTGTATTGGAAACAAGCAGTTTTCCATAATCAGCAAAAGCTAAACTATCATCATGAAAAAAATCCAAAAAAAAGGAATTTTCAACAGCCCCATCAGGCATCATTTCAACAATTTTTGGATAATTCTCTTCACCAGGAATACGTGCAGTGTAACCAAACATGAAGTTTTCGCGAAAGTTCTTTTGCAAACCTGACCAGGCATAAAATGGAAAATCACCTTCTCCAGGAGCAAGAACAGTGGAGGTAAAAACCGTATCCCCTACAAAATTCATTTTTCCAAACACAATGTCTACTTGGCTTCCCTGACCTTCCATTGCCCCGAAATAATAACAACTGTCTGTTGGGTAAATCCCATGCGCAAAACTATAGGGTTTCTGATAATTGTAGATACGGTGAAATGGGACTTGCGAAAAGCCAAAAAAGCAAACAACACTGAAAACAATAAAAAATCCTACCCTCATACACACCAAACGTAATTCCTACCCATTGAGTTGGCTCAAAATAATGTAACAACTCTAAATAAACAAGAGTTAGTTTGTTGTTAGCAATGAACGTCCCGTATAGTTTGTTCCATCCTCACAACGCACCGTAACAATGTAAATACCCTGTTCCTGATTTCTGAGTTGAATTGTTGCGTTGTTATCCAACAAATACAGTTGTTCGAACTGTACTTCAGTTCCTTTCACATCATGCACCACTACTTGAAGTATTTTACAACCATCAGCAACCGCTAGCTTAAAGTTTCCTGCATGCGGATTCGGAACAATGCTCAATCTTTCAATACCGCTACTGCTGTTATCGGTACGAGCTGGCATAGATTTATTTCCATGCTGAACCGCTTCGGGAATCTCTAAATCAATGTCGTCGCATAAGTTAGCATGAAAACAGAGAATATTTCTCGCTTGCCGCGCAGCTTTTCCTTTGAAGTTGACAGCCATGTATTCAAATTGAGCAATGTCATTGGGTTGAAGTTCTCCAATAATTCCAGTATTGTTGGTAATGCTAATTAGGTACCGTTTTAGAAAAACAAAATTTTCCAATTCTTCTTTCACCCGTTCCATTTTAATGCTTGACAACTGCAACTCAATAAGATCAAGAATGGAACTACAACTAGCAACCTCTTCTCGTGATAAATGATAATCTGCCACCTGTCTTTTACATTCAATGTTGTCTCGGTGAATGATGTATTGTTTTACCTCGTCCCAATCAATCTCTTCCTCTCCCGACATCGCATCAGAAATGAATAAATTCATCAATACTTCCCGTTCATCACTAAGTCCTAATAACTCAAGTTCTTTTTCACCGCGCGCCGTAAATGTTGTGTACCTTTCATAACTGATCTGATTATACATTCCAGAAGGCATTGGGTGTGGTTTTATTAATAAAGTATTCATGAAATCATTATTTCGGGCAACTTCCATGTTGGCATTGATAAGATCCCTGTACCACGAATGAGGAAATAGACTCGGTTGTTTTTGACCAAGTTCTTCTAGGAGTGATTGAGATAAGTAAGGACTCTCTGAAAATAGCGTTGCTTTTACTTGATTTTTATTCTGATTGGATAAATTGTTCACCAAATCATGCAAATAAGTAGCATCTCCATTGGCTAACAAGGTGTCCAGATCCGCTCGTTTGATAGCTAATTCTTGATCTATTTCAAGAACACGACTTTGCAACACGGGTTTCTGTGCATCCGTAATCATTTTGCTTCTAGCAATTACAATTTTATTTACAAAGGAAGATGGACAATTTTTCGCTTCTTGTAACCCAGTTGTAGCAATCGGACCTTGAGTTTCTGTTGGTTCTTCGTTCGCGCCGACACCATAATAATATCCTAGAAGGTCTTGATCTCCCTGGTAAAAATGTAGATCTGAAGTGGGGAGCCCAGAACCTATATTCGGTGAAACCGTATTGCCGGTTGGTTCATCTATAGAACCTTGCAATAAACGAACTCCTTCACCGTTCAATGCCGGGCTATAGGAGATCGGGTCATTCAGCATGTCGATGTAGCCATTTAGGTTATCGTTGCATTTCCATTGTAATCCAGATGCGAACTGAGCAGCCGATAAGTCATTGGAATTAAACCCACGACCCCAATTACCAACATTGACGCCATCATACGTGTTTCTATAAATCTGGTTGGCTTGGGCTCCAGAATTCAAAACAAGTGTACCTCCTGCTCCGTAACCAGTTCCACTTTTTAAAAATTCATTTCCTTCAACCAAAAACCCGCTAGATTCTCTGAAACTCAGCTCAAACATGGAAGTCATGAAATCAGGTGCATCTTCGTTAAAGTGAAACCTATTACGCGTAACAACTGCATTATCTACTGCATCTAACACAATTCCGTAAGAATCATTCAGAAAGAAAGTGTGATCAACTGTAATTGGGTAAAAAGAAGCCGAATTCATAGCGTGTACACCATATCTGAGATTCGTGAAATGACTGATATCATAATCGGTTTCATTGTATGTGTCGTGTTGAGGAAAAGTTGGTGGATAGAATTGTCCTCCACCTGTATATCTCCCAATCACTTTATATCCCGCATCTATTGTAAAAACACCATTTGCTCTATCTGCTAGAGGAATTCCCGCACGAGTATCTTCAAAATCACATCCGCTCACTTGTACCCCATTTACATGAAACATTGTAATACCAAAGGGAGTACTTGGATAGGTATAATCATCGTCCCAAAGAAATGTACAATTTGTGAACCTTCCTTTATTTAGTAATTCAATACTTGGATTCGAAGGGTGTTCAGCATGGTAGTACATATACTCGCAAGATCTACGATTATTTTTAAATGTAGTATTGGAGCAACTTATAATCCCACCTGTCTTATCCCAAAATAGAACTCCATTCTCTTTTTTTATTGTTTGAATAGCGTTAATCGCATATTCAATCGTAGCATTGTTTCGAGTAATTAAAACTCCTTGATTCGCTTGATTAATTTGATTTTCGTCTGAATTTCCCCAGACTTCAATACCTTGCCAGTATTGCTTAGAGTGTTTAGCTTTCGTAATTATGCCACCATCTACAATTAGTTTTGCTCCTGGTTCGATAATAATTTTTGCTTCGGGAACCATCTGAACTTCGCATGTTATTGTTAAAGTATTTCCTGATTTTACCACAATATCTTCATACATTTTAATAGAAAAATCCCAAGTTTCATCAGCAGTGATTTCATGTGGAATAGTTGAATAGCCCCAAATGAATTCTCGTGTCTCTTTCAAATGAGCAACTCTATTTATTCTCCCTATTTGTTTAGGTGAAAAATAATACGAAAGAAGCCCTTTTCCCGACATTACATTATTAGTGCAATAGGCATTTGGATCAGACAGGTCACATGCCGCTGTGTAATATGCAACATCGCAACCTGAAGGAGGTGTTACTCCCGGAAAATTTGGGACAAACACATCATCAAGAAAGTCCATATGAGTTATAACACAATGTTCATTATTATACATGTGTCTTAAATCGAGAGAATGACCAAATTCGTGCGCCAAATGTTGAGCTAGAAAAAAATCGACTGGTTCTGTTGGGTCATTTTTGCCCGTAAAAATTGAATGTGCAGCCCCCGTTACATCTCCAAAATCAGGGAAAAATGAATAGCCAGCAGCATAAAAGTCAGCGCCCGTAATAAATACATGAAAAACATCATTTCTCTCGGGATTATTTAAAGTTATATAATTCTCTAAAACACTTGTGTTATAAGTATTCCACATAGCATCATTCTGATAAAAATGTAGATCCACGAGATCGAACTGTAAGTATGTTTCGTTGATATCAGCCACACCTGGAATAGTCATTGAATGATCATCGACATTTTGATACAATCCATTTAGCCAATCATTAATTTGATTGAATCTACTGTAAGTTTCAGGAATATCGAACCAATTGCCCGTACCATCAGATTTTTGAAAAAAGTGAATCTGATATTTTAGTGTTTTTGTTTGACTACTGGATACTGGTATCCAGTAATGTTGTTTTTGCATTTCATCAATAAAAGCTTCCGAATCATAGTGGCAAGTCTGTGTTTTTGGTCCAGTCGGTCCGTTTAATGTGCCGTCAGCTGTACAAAAATCCTGAGTAAATACATTTGTAGTGAAGTATACCGTAGCAATAGTGAAAATGATTTTTTTCATAAGTTATTAGGTTTTAAACTGATAAATATTTAGTTTATGCCGACCAAAATAGAGAATAAAACCTAATTAAACAAAAAATATAGTATATAGAATCTAGAAAATATAACAGAAATGCTATACCTTGCAGGTAAAATATTTGTTACATGAAAAACGTCCTACTTTTATTTTTTCTAAGTACGCTATCCTGTACCTACGCGCAATATTGGGCAACAACGGGTGCTACTTGGCATTTTGAGCGAATTTACTATATGCCTATGACCGTTGAAACAGGTTTTGTGAAAATTGAATCGGTTGGAGATACATTGATTGACGGAATAACCTGTCAAAAACTTTTGGTGCAAGACCCAATGTTTTGCCATGGACGTCCAGAAATGGAGTTCACCTATTATTCAAATGATACGGTTTATTATTACGACACAACGTATAGTAATTTCCATGTCCTTTATGATTTTGGTGCGGAACAAGGTGATTCATGGGAAACAGTAGTTACCATGTTTGGAGCTGAACACGACACAATAACAACGACAGTGGACTCAACCGATATAGTAGCGATCAATGGTCAAAATCTCAAACGTCTCTATGTTACTTATTCCGTTGATTTTAGTTTTCAATCAGATTTTCAATATTCTTCAGTAATCATTGAGCGCATAGGAGACCTCCAATATATGTTCAATATAATGCCAGGATTTTATTATTCCTGTGATGAAAGTTATAGCGGCGGACTTAGATGCTATGAAGATGGAATATTAGGTTCGTACGAAACGGGGATTGCACCCAGTTGTGAACATGAAGCGTATGTTGGGCTGGATGAAAATAATCAGAGCCAAGTCAACATTTTTCCAAACCCTAGTACTGATGATATACATATCACTGGAGTTATTAATAATAATTTGAAAGTCACACTGACAAATTCGGAAGGAAGAATTGTTCTTATTTCCAAGGGGACTGATGTAATTGACGTAAGTAATTTAGAAAGTGGAATTTATTTCCTTACTATACAAGCGGTAGATGAGCTGACTCAACGAAAAATTATGGTCTCGAACACCAAATATTCTAAACAGTAATTGGCTCTAACTGAAATCATGAGTGCAACTATAAAAACTAATTTTCACGAAAATTTTGTTTTTATCGAAGATATTCTTTCCTTTGTCGAACAAAAATACCATTTGGTATAGGGGGACTAACAAATTTTGTCCAAACTACGTACTACTAATTGACCCTAAACCATATTTAACCTACAACAAAAAAAGGATGTTGAGCCGACTCAACATCCTTTTTTTATTTTCAATCTTTATCGTTTCTAATGCTAGCTTAGATAATAAGCATCGCATCTCCGTAGGAGTAAAACTTGTATTTTTCTTTGACTGCTTCTTGGTATGCTTCGATCATTAAATCGTGGCCGCAAAATGCAGAAATCATCATCAATAATGTCGACAATGGTGTATGGAAATTTGTAATTAACCCATCAGCGATACTAAAATCGTACGGAGGGAAAATGAACTTATTGGTCCAACCATCAAAGGGTTTTAACATTCCATCGGTTGAAACAGACGTTTCAATTGCTCTCATGGAAGTTGTACCTACTGCTATGACTCTCTTTTTATTTTGCTTTGCTTCGTTCACCCGATCTGCGCACTTTTCAGGAATAATTACCTGTTCCGAGTCCATTTTATGCTTCGTCAAATCTTCTACCTCCACTGGACGAAAAGTTCCCAATCCGATGTGCAATGTTACTTCTGCAAAATCAACCCCTTTCAATTCAAGGCGCTTTAATAACTGTCGAGAAAAATGAAGTCCCGCAGTTGGTGCTGCCACCGCTCCTTCCTCCTTCGCGTAAATCGTTTGGTAACGATCTTCATCCGTCGATTCAACTTTACGCTTGATATATTTTGGAAGAGGTGTCTCTCCAAGTTCTGTGATCGTTTTCTTAAATTCTTCGTACGGTCCATCAAACAAGAAACGCAATGTTCTACCGCGTGATGTTGTATTGTCAATTACCTCAGCAACCAGTGAATCGTCTTCGCCAAAATAAAGTTTGTTCCCAATTCTAATCTTACGTGCTGGATCTACCAAGACATCCCACAATAAACTTTCTCTGTTCAATTCTCTCAAAAGAAAAACCTCAATCTTCGCTCCAGTCTTTTCTTTATTCCCGTACATACGTGCTGGGAATACTTTTGTATTGTTCATGACCATCACATCGCCTTCGTCGACATAATCAATCACGTCCTTAAACATCTTATGTTCAATTTTTCCAGAATCACGGTGGATAACCATTAAACGCGACTCATCACGATTTTCACTTGGGTATTCTGCAATCAGTTCTTCCGGGAGGTCGAAACTAAACTGCGATAACTTCATTTTGTTCATAATAACGATACCGTTTTTAATCTTCTCAATTTTGAGGGATGCAAAGATACAATAATTAACATTTTACAAGGGCGAATTGCGAATAAATTCTATCCACTCATCCACCGACTTGCTATTCTCAATAGTTTGATCTCCAGATTTAGTACGTCTTAATTCAATTAAAGTTCCGCCTGAATTCAATTTCTTACCAAAATCATGCGCTATTGATCGAATATAAGTTCCTTTACTGCATTCAATTTCAAACTGAATTTCTGGAAAATTAGAAGCATCAAATGACAATTGGTCAATTACAACCGTACTTGCTTTCAATTCAACCTCCTTTCCTGCACGTGCCAAATCGTAGGCTCTTTGTCCATCGACTTGTTTTGCAGAAAATATGGGCGGTACTTGTTGCTGCTCCCCTAAAAATGCAACGCGCGCTTCTTCGATTAACTCAGTAGTGATGTGTTCTGTTGGATATTCTTGATCGTAACTCGTTTCCAGGTCGTATGATGGTGTTGTTTTTCCCAACAAAATAGTTCCTGTATAGGTTTTCTTTCCTGCCATCAACGCTTCAATGAGCTTTGTGTTCTTTCCTACGCAGAGAACGAGTACACCTGTCGCCAATGGGTCTAATGTCCCGGCGTGACCAACCTTGATTTTCTTTACTCCTAACTTCTGTTTGAGGTGCCAGCGGATTTTATTGACCACATCGAAGGACGTCCAACCCAACGGTTTATCGACCACAATTGTACTTCCTTCGGAAAACGCTTTGATCATACTTAACTAAATAGTGTCCAGCTCATTGCTGCAATTCCGATAACAAAACAATAATAGGAAAAATAGGACAATTTGCTTTTCTTAACCAGTGTGATCATCCAGCTGCAGGCTACGATTCCTGTCACAAATGCTGCAACGAAGCCTACTGACAATGCAAAAAATGAAACACTAGTCTCCGGATTTCCTGCAAGCACCTCTTTAAATTCAGGACTCATCATATCCTTCGCCATTTTTCCAAAAATCAGTGGTACGACCATCAAGAATGAAAACCGTGCAGCGCGTGTGCGATCGATTCCCAGCAAAACTGAAGTACCAATGGTGGCTCCCGAGCGAGAGATCCCTGGTAAAATTGCTATAGCTTGTGCAATACCAATGATGATTGCATTCCCAACACTTACTTTTTTCGTGGTGTTTTTTGCTCGATCCGCTAAGAATAACAAAAGTCCTGTCACGATGAGCATCATTCCAACAATGAGCAATTGTCCATCAAAAAAACCTTCGATCTCTTCGCTAAACACAACCCCTACGAATGCTGCAGGAATCATCGATATAACGATTTTTACCGCGAACATGAATTCTTCATTGACTTTAAATTGAAAAAGTCCACGAAAAATTTCCAGAATATCTTTTCGAAATACAATAACGGTACTCAATGCTGTTGCGAAGTGAACAACGACGGTCATCAACATGCTTGATTCACCTGATAATTCTTGACCTTGGAGCGCCTTTACGATTTCCAAATGCCCACTGCTACTAACGGGCAAAAACTCTGTCAATCCTTGAATAATTCCGAGAATTAACGCTTCAAGAAAGCTCATACGGTATTATTTTGTAGTGGATTTTTGCTTTTTCATGATTGAATACATGATGATAATGTATCCCAATACAATCAACATTGGAGCAATCGTGATTCGCATCGTTCCAAACAATTCTTCTTTATTGAATTCATTTGGATCCTCAGCGGCACCTCCAATCATCAAAAGAAATCCTAAGATATTTACTGCCAACCCAATAAATAGGAGTTTATAGTTTTTTGCATTAAAAGCGAAAGGACCACTCTTGCTAAATTCCTTCAATCCACTTTCTCCACGTTTTGAAGTAGGTGTTACGGTTCCTTCTACAGAAATGTCATCCAATACATCTGCTGATTTTGCCGCTTTTTGTGTTTTCTTTTTTGCGCTCATGCTTCAAATTTAATACAAATCATCCAATTTCATTCTCAAATATTTGTTAAGAGCGAACCAAGTTGATACTAATGTGATCACGACTCCTAGACTTAGCAAGGAAAGTAGCAACATCAAGAAGGTTTTAATATCATAGGTAATTTCAATGGAATCTACCACATTGTTCAATGCGTAAAAGAGCACAAACAAAAGTGCCATGGCTATAATACCGCTGACCAGACCCATTCCAATGGATTGCCATAAAAATGGTTTTCGGATGTACCCAGACGTCGCACCAACAAGCTGCATGGTTTTGATGGAAAATCGTTTGGAGTACAAAGCGAGACGAATCGTATTGTTGATCATCGCCACCGCGACCACAATTAAAAGTAAAGCCACTACGCCAAAAAGATAAACGAATTGTTTAAACCCTAAGTTGACGTCTTGTACACTAGCTTCGTCGTAATTGACATCTTCAACAGACTCGCCATAAGCGGCCATGATATCCGCTTCAATCTTTTTCATCCCTTCTAGCGTTGCATGCTCCTCTTTTGGTTTAAAACCTATGGTTGGAGGCAAGGGATTTTCTCCTGCAAAAATTTCAAGAATATTTTCCTTGTTCTGATCTTCTCCACTGAATTCTTCAATGGCGCGTTCGGGAGAGACAAAAAATACTTCATGAAACTGATCCCACGTTTTTAATTCTTGCTCAATCTGTTTGATGTCCGCCGAGTTCAGTTCAGGACTAAAAAATAAGTCGCCTTGAAGGCTTTCCTTTGCCTGCTTTTGAATGTTCTCCAATCCAAAAATTCCACCCAATACAATCCCAATCATAAAGAGCACCAAAGAAATACCAATGATAGTGGAGGCGTAGCTTGTTTTTACCCCTCGTTTGTTTAATTTGTCAACACCTGAACTCATAGGCTGTGAAATTAGCTAATTCATTGAAATATCGTTTCAAATAGTGCAAAGAGTTTTGAATGATGAATTGTTGAAGAAGGTAAGGAGACGTTAAGACTAAAAGAGCAAAGACGTTAAGACTTGATCTTTTGAAACGTCTTAGTCGTTGCGTCTCGGTCATCGAGCCTGTCGAGATGCCGAGATGCCGAGTCCTAAACTTTTTGAGACTTAACCTACCCTTCATCGTTAAGCCACAAGAATTCATCTAAAAAATTAACAATTTTCCAAAATCTCCCGTATATTGTGCGACGACTCGATTAAAACTATTTCTATTATGACAACTAAGGTACTTTCCGACATTGAAATTGCACAGGCGGCGACCATGCAACACATAAATACAATTGCCAAAAAACTATCCATTGATGAAGAGGATCTTGAGTTGTATGGTAAATACAAAGCGAAACTACCATTACATCTAATTGATGAAGAAAAAATTAAGCAAAATCACCTGATTTTAGTCACTGCGATGACGCCAACACCTGCTGGTGAAGGAAAAACGACGACTTCCATTGGACTGACAGAAGGATTGAATAAAATCGGGAAGCAAGCGACTGTCGTTTTACGCGAACCATCCTTGGGACCTGTTTTCGGAATTAAAGGTGGTGCTGCTGGAGGTGGTTACTCTCAAGTATTGCCCATGGAAGACATTAATCTTCATTTTACGGGTGATTTTTCAGCGATTGAAAAAGCGAATAACTTGTTGTCTGCATTGATTGACAATAATTTGCAAAATAAAACTGGAAACCTTGGCATCGACCCACGTACCATTGGATGGAAACGAGTGATGGACATGAACGACAGAGCATTGAGAGACGTTGTCATTGGATTAGGTGGAACGGCGAATGGAATTCCACGAGAGGATGGGTTCAATATCACTCCAGCTTCTGAGGTAATGGCAATCCTGTGCATGTCAGAAAATTTTGAAGACTTGAAAAAACGATTGGGTGCCATCTACGTTGGGACAACCTTTGCTAAAAAGCCCGTTTATGCACGTGATTTGAAAGCTGAAAACGCAATGGCAATTCTATTAAAGGACGCTGTTAAACCGAATTTGGTACAAACGATTGAAGGAAATCCAGCAATCATTCATGGCGGTCCATTTGCGAACATCGCGCAAGGTACGAACACTATTTTCGCGACAAAAATTGGCTTGTCGCTGTCCAAGCATGTGGTGACGGAAGCTGGATTTGGTGCAGATTTGGGTGCAGAAAAATTCTTGGACATCAAATGTGTTTCAGGAGGGTTAAAACCAGAAGCTGTAGTGGTCGTTGCGACAATTCGCGCGTTGCGACACCATGGTGGAGCTACCAAAGAAGCGTACAACACTCCGAGTTTGGAACGCGTGAAAGTGGGATTCAGCAATCTCGAAAAACACATTGAAAACGTAAAGAAGTTTGGATTGAATCCCGTTGTTGCCATTAATTCATTCTTTTCCGACTCTCAAGAAGAAATCGATTTTATTCAAAAAAAATGTGCCGAACTCAATGTGCAAGCAATTGTAGCAAAAGGTTGGGCTGATGGTGGAAATGGAATGACTGATCTTGCCAAGGCTGTAGTCAGCGAGATTGAATCAGGAAAAAATCATTTTAAACCATTGTACGATTGGAACAGTTCCATCACTTCAAAAATTGAGACAATTGCCAAAGAAATCTACGGTGCTGATGGAGTTGATTACTCAAAACAAGCGCTGACCGATTTGGCGAAAATTGACCAATTAGGATTGAACACGCTTCCCATTTGCATGGCGAAAACTCAAAAATCATTTTCAGACAATGAAATGTTATTGGGAAGACCAACAGGGTTTCGCATTACAGTGCGTGAGTTTGAATTTGCGGCAGGCGCAGGATTTGTCATCCCGATACTCGGAAAAATGATGCGTATGCCAGGCTTACCCGAAGTACCTGCTTCTGAACACATGTTCATTGATAATGAAGGGAAAATATCTGGACTTTCCTAAGTCCTAAAAATTTACAACGATAGGATGCAAAGCTTCGTTTTTAATTTTTGGAATTCCATTAAAAATATTGGCATTACGAAGATAACACGCCCCTATGAATTAAAAATTCGGCAATTCTACAACTTAGTCAGTTTTTTGGGTGCTTTCACAGGTGTAACACATGTTATTTTAGCGTTTCCCTACGATCTTTATGCTACGGTACTCCACGCCATTTGGACATGCTTTTGCTTTATCGGCTTGGTCGTGCATAAATACGTCAATTTTAAAACTGCACGGTTTATTACCTTCACTTCCATCTTCGTTTTTGCAGGGTTGGCATCCGCTCGACTCGGATTTGAGTTAAACACCCACTATGCATCCTTTGGTCTTGTTGTGGCTTGCTTCATTATGCACAACTTGCGAAGGGAATGGGGATGGCTTATTTTCTACATGACACTAGAGACCGTGACCATTATTCTCACCGAGAGCAACGTTATGAAGTCCGAAGAATTAGCTGCCATGGCTAGCGGCTCTCCTGTATTTACCCGTACGTTCATTTTCCTAGGTACGATGGCGTTTGTGATGTTTCAGTTTATCTTTTTCATTGGATTGAGTGTGAAAAATGAGCGCAAAATTATTGATCAGCTCCGCACGTCCAACAAAGAATTGATGGAATTAAACAATGAAAAGGAAGTACTATTAAAAGAAGTCCATCACAGGGTCAAAAACAACCTTCAAATCATTTCTAGTCTGCTCAGCCTACAATCCAACGAGATTACCGATAAAAATTCCAAGGAAAAATTCATCGATGCAATTAATCGTGTGCAATCTATTTCTGCCTTGCACAAAGTGATATACAATGCGGATAACTTACTCAAAATCAATCTTGAAACCTATTTGCATGAAATCGCTGAAAACATCATTGATTCGTACGGTCTGGAAAAGAAAATCGATTATACCATTTCGTCGGAGCTAACAAGTATTCAAAACGATTCAATTGTTCCTATTTCACTGATATTAAATGAGTTAATGTCAAACTCTCTGAAGCATGGGTTTTCAGCACAGCAAAACTGTGAAATCAATGTCTCCATTGAAACATTGAACGAGAATATGTACCGATTGAGTTATAGTGATAATGGCACATGGAAAACTGCTGCGCCCGAAAAAAAATCTTTCGGCATCGAACTGATCCAATCGTTGATCGAACAGCTGGATGGTGAGATTATACAAACTCCTACGGAAGAAAGAAGTCTGTACATCCTTCATTTTTGCGTGAAAACGTTTTGATGATCGTTTCAATTATATTGCCTGTCAAAGATACTGGGATTTATCTCGAGGCATGTTTGGATTCTATTCTCCATCAAACCTTTCCCAATTGGGAATTAATTGCCGTGGATGATGCTTCTTCGGATCATTCCTTGAGCATTCTGCAAGAATATGCACGGCGAGATCAACGAATTCACGTGCTTTCTAATCCTACGCCTGGATTGCTTGAAGCGTTGCGCTTTGGTTATTCAAGATCTACAGGAGCACTCATTCATCGGATGGATTCTGATGATATCATGCCTACAACAAAATTGCAACTCATGCACGATGCGTGGCAGGAAAACGGCATGGGAAGTTTAATTACTGGAGGCACGGAATATTTTACAGATCACGGAGAAGTCGGCGCTGGATTTAAACGCTACGATGCATGGCTGATGGAAGTGGCACGAAATCAATCGCACTCCATCGACATGTACCGCGAATGTGTTATCCCTTCCAATTGCTGGTTGGTCCATCGCGAAGATTTTGAAGCCGTTGGTGGATTTGAACCAAATACCTTTCCTGAAGATTACGATTTGTGCCTGCGTTTCATTACTCATCCATTAGCAGTTGTGGGAATTCCCGAAGTGTTGCATTATTGGCGAGATCGACCAGACCGCATTTCTAGAAATTGGGAAGTTTACCGCGACAATCGCTTTTTTGAACTAAAAGTGGACTATTTCTTAAGTTTCAGTAGGGACACTCATCGACCGTTGATTGTTTGGGGCGCTGGAAAAAATGGAAAAGACTTGGTGAAGGTTCTTCTCAAGAAAGAAGCAAAACTCACCTGGGTGTGTGAAAACGAGAACAAAATTGGAAAGGACATTTTCGGAATTCGATTGGCGCATTCAAATAGCATTGACAAGGCACTACACCCTCAAATTATCATCGCAGTTGCAGGTCCCAGCGATCAATGCGTGATTGAAAATCAATTGAAAACTCTAGGGTTTGTTCCTGGTGCAGATTATTGGTTCTTTTCGTAGTGCTATTCCTTCAAAAAGGCATCGAGTTTCACTTGCCATTTCTTCACTGGATTCCAATACCTCTTTTTGGGCGTGGAAGTCAAACTATACTTTACATGGTAAGGAAACGGATCTCTCAGTTCAACCAAATTTTTATCTCGGATGACCAATGCATTGATCGACATTTTAGTGGCAAACTCAGAATCGTCGTCAGCGGTCAGGTGTTCTTGATTAGCTACGCCAAATTCCGCGACGAAAAAGGTATGGTCCCTCAAATTGATGGTGGTGTCTCTGATTCCAAATTGATTGAGCAATTGAATTTCATCGTAGCGTTCGTCCAGCAGCTTTCGTGAATCGTCTATGGAGAAATAATAAACAGGTGAAAACGAATAATATTTCTGAAATGCGTTCATTATTTCTTTGTTCACCGTGGCTTGCCTTTCCCTGACTTTAGTTGCTTCCTTGCTATTGTCATGCTCTTCGTAATAGGCAATTTCTTTGGTTTTATAATCCAATCGCACCAGTAATATTCCATTCTTTAAATCATTGATATGTTGCTTGGCTGCTTCCAGGGCTTTTTGCTGTGCCGCAACTTTCTCTTCGTTTTGTGCGTGAACGGAAAAGGAGATAAACACAATAAGGGTGAGTAATAACTTCATCTGACTAAGGTACAAAAAATAGCTAATTAGATGTTAAGACCAGTCGCAAGCTCCTTAAAAGAAGAAAGACCGTTCGTACCTCACTAAAAGACTTAATATTTCGAGTAGAAATTAAGTCTTTTAGCAAGAGAATGCGAATAAGCATTCGAAAAACAAACGTTAGTGCAGTTATACGGTCTTGACTAGCTGCGCTGCTGACTGCGTCGGTCTTGTAGTCTTTAAATCTCTCTCAAATCACAATCAATTTAACCGCCGCGAGAAGCAACACAAACGCCAATAAATACCGTATTGTTCCATTGCTCATCTTTTTGCTTCCGTAATACGCTCCCAGAAAGCCTCCAACCAATGCCAAGCCAACAAAGATTACACTGTCAGGTCCAAAGCTGACGCCAAGAGTAAATTGACCGAGTATTCCCGCAGCTGAGTTCACCCAAATAAAAAGTGCAGACACAGCTGCTGCTTCTTTTATTTTTCCCCAATGAAACAACAAAATAACGGGAGATAAAATAATCCCACCGCCGATGCCAATCAATCCTGAGAAAAAACCAATGCCCGCGCCTACGAGTAATGCGATGATCCAATTTGGTTGCTTAATGACTTCACTTTCCTTTCCGAACACATTGAGCATTTTTAGGATCGCTACGATGAGTAGGATTCCCAAAATTACCTTATACATATGTGCATCAATTTTCATTGCTCCTCCCAAAAATGAAAAGGGAATAGAGCTAAACGCAAACACAGCAAAAAGCCGTAAATTGAAATACCCAGCACGCCAATAGTGATAAAATGCAATGCCTGCCACAAACAAATTCAGCAGGAGTGCTGTTGGTCTCATCACCTCAGGTGCAAACGCAAACAGGGACATCAATGCAAGGTAACCACTAGCCCCTCCGTGTCCCACGGCTGCGTACAAAAACGCGACAACGGGCAAGCAGGCAAGAAAAATCCAATACGATTCCATGTGCAATTGTAGTTTAATTTTGCGGATTGAGCAAGTTGGACTCTTGGAGATGATTCATTTTCTATCCAAACGTTCATGCATAAAAAAAGCCGCCCCGTAATATCATTGATTTACGGGACGGCTTTATACCGATGAAGAAGATCTAAATCTCTTAGTGCTTCATCATTCTTTTTGTTGCAACGATTTGTCCGTCTGCAACCAGTGAATACGTGTACACACCTGTGCTTAGGTCATTTGCATACACATTGATTTCACCACTTCCGCGCTCAGTGATTT
>CALEIK010000034.1 GCA_937876195.1 uncultured Flavobacteriales bacterium | reverse complement strand
TTGGCCATTGATTTCTATAGCTCGAAGCGAAACGAGGACATCCATGAGAACCCGCTAGAGCAGGATTCAAATAAAGTGGATTTGCATAAAACTGCGTAAACTGTGGGTCTTGTGCAAATGTATTAGTAGCTATCAATGATAGTGAACCTAGTAACAGCAATCTTTTAAGTCCTTTCATTCAACTTGGTTTAGTCTTAGTATTCTAAGTATACTCAAACGGCAATAATACAATAAAGTTACAAATATGCGAATTGAAGTATAATAATCAAAGATTTGTTACGTTTTTTTGTGTGTTCAAAAGAATGATATACATATTTGCGCTATGAAAATGAAAACGTGTTTTAAAAATAATGTAATCCTCCTCATCTTTGGTTTTAGTATGGCCTTGTTAAACAGTACGTTGGGACAGGAAGATGTATATGAAATTATTTGGGAGGAGCCTAAGTCTATTACATTTGACAATAAGGAAATAAAACTTCCTTCCATCAAAGGTCAACAGTTGGATGGAAAAATGCCGAATTATTATTTTAGAAAGGATTATTCTGGATCATCCAACATCAATTTATCGTTGGAAGTGGTGACTTCAGATAATGCGACAAAGAATGATCTCCATTATTTGACCACTCAATACATTGAAGTGGGAGATTTGAAGTATGATTTAACGATATCCAATGCAAATACAGAGAAACATCTCGTATTGAATCTATTTCCTTTTTATATGGAGAATGGAGCCGTAAAACGGATTACTTCGTTTAAAGTCATCAAGACATCATCTGCCAACCCAACAATTTACAAAGAAAAAGATTTCGTTTCAAATTCTGTCTTACGCACCGGTACTGGATTTTGGTATAAAATTTCAGTGAATGAAGATGGGATTTACAAAATAGACAAGGACTTTTTAGAAAGCTGTGGTATCGATGTTGCTTCATTGAACCCCGATCATATTCACATTTATGGAAATGGAGACGGTCGACTACCTGAAGCAAATTCTGCTCCCCGAACAGATGATTTGGCAAACAATGCGATTGAAATTGTCGGAGGTGGAGATGGTACATTCGATGATGATGACTACATTTTATTTCACGGTTGGGGTCCTCATCGCTGGTATTTAGATGGAGTAAATAGATTTGATAGAGATAGAAATCCCTATTCGGATGTGTCTTGTTATTTTATCAATGTCAATTCCAATGAACCCCCTTTGAGAGTTAGCTCAATTTCAAATTCTTTGAATCCTGTAACACATAATGTGACGAGTTATTCCTACTATGATGTGCATGAACTTGATGTCGTTAATTTAGCGGATGGTGGACAGCGTTGGTATGGAGAAGTATTCGATACAGATTTGATTCGCGTGTTCAATTTTAATGTTCCTGCCATTGATAATTCGGTGCCTGCTGAATTCCGGGTGTCAATTGCTTCCAACGGATCTACTATTACTGGTACTTCACAAGCATACAGCGTGAATGGAATCCCATTATTTGACACAACACTACCTACAGGTGCAGAATATGGGCGACATAATTTAACGATGAGTTTGGTCAATCCGACGGCCAGTATGCCTTTTCGTATTGCAATAACGCGAAACAATCCGAGTACCCTTACCTATTTGGATAGGATTTTATTGAATGCTAGAAGACAATTGACATTTGTTGGAACGCAAATCAATTTTAGAGATGCAAGCTCTGTTGGGGTCGGAAATGTGGCTGGATACAGCATTTCGAACCTTCCTTTGTCGACTGGGTTTGTGTGGGATGTAACAGATCGTCATCAGCCTCAACTTGTCAATGGCACTTTTATAGGTCCAAATTATGAATTTCAGTTGGATGCCGATAGCTTACGCGAGTTTGTGGCCTCAGATGGTGTTAACTTTAAAACCCCTGCAAGGATTGGAAGTGTAGATCATCAAAACTTACACGCGCTGTCTCAAGCAGATTATTTACTGGTTACACATAAGAACTTTATGGCGCAAGCCAATCGCTTAGCAAATTTACATCGAGCGAATGGAACTACCGTGCATGTGGTTACGAGTGAGCAAGTATTCAACGAATACAGTTCTGGGATGTTAGACCCTACGGCAATTAAAATGTTTGCAAAAATGTTTTATGACCGTGGTGAGTTAAGCCCTGAAACGCGTCCGAAAAGCTTATTGTTGTTCGGCGATGGAACCTACGATCCAAAAGGGAGATTACCTAATAACAATAATTTCATTCCGACCTATCAGATGGTCAATTCGGAAAATCACATCGATGCCATGGTTACTGACGATTATTACGGTATGTTGGATGACAATGAAGCCATTGGAATAAATGATGAATTGGACATTGGAATTGGTCGCTTGTTGATTTCTGACAATGAAATGGCACGCCAGCAGGTAGATAAAATTCAGCACTATATGCACAACGGATCTAATTTGTACAGTACCACAAATACGAATTGTAGCTCTGATGATGGATCTTCTACTTTTGGTGACTGGCGAACAAAATACGTTCAAATAGCTGATGACGAAGAAACGGCCTATTTTCTTGATAATGACGTAGAGCCCCAATACGATTCTGTTACTGCAAATCACCCTTCCATGAATTGTGATAAGATCTATTTGGATGCATATACACAAGTAACTACAGCTGGTGGACCGCGTTATCCCTCAGTGAATGAAGCAATCAACGATCGTATTGAACGCGGAGCTTTGGTTGTTAATTATGTGGGACATGGAGGTGCAGTCGGTGTAGCCGAAGAACGAGTGATTACCACACCTCAAATTCAGGAGTGGAAAAATATCGATAAGTTAGCACTCATTGTTTCTGCAACATGTGAGTTTACAAAATTTGATGATCCTGAGCGTGTTTCGGCAGGAGAGTGGGCGTCGATAAACCCATATGGAGCAGCCATTGCATTAATGACAACGACAAGATCGGTGTATTTTGGGGTGAATACGAATACTGGTCGCGCGTTTTATCAAAATGTTTTTGAACGAGACGCTAACAATGAACCGTTGACTTTTGGTGAAATTATCAGAAGGGCAAAAAATGACGTTCCAGCAAGTAACAACAAACGAAGTTTCACCTTGATTGGAGATCCTGGATTAAAAATTGCCTTGCCGCGAATGAATGTTGTGACGGACAGTATCAATGGACTTTCACCGGATATTACACTGGACACAATTCGAGCACTGAGCAAAGTAACAATCAAAGGACACTTAGAGGATTTTGACGGAACCGATTTGACCAGTTTCAATGGATTCATTTATCCGTCGGTGTATGATAAACCTAAAATTCAACAGACATTGAGCAATGATGGTCCAGCTTCTCCAATGAGAGAATTTGAATTGCAGTCGAATAGAGTCTATCGCGGGAAGGCGAGTGTGACCAATGGTCAATTTGAATTCACTTTTATCGTTCCAAAGGATATCGATTATAGTTTTGGGCTTGGTAAAATAAGCTATTATGCAGAAAATGGCGTTTTTGATGCACTTGGAAACGACAAACGCTTTTACGTAGGAGGTGTCAATCCTGATGGACTAGACGACAATGTCGGTCCTGAGATTGAGATTTTCTTAAACGATGAGAACTTTGTGAATGGGGGAATTACCGATGAGACACCCCAGTTGATTGCTAGGGTGTTTGATGAAAATGGAATCAATGCTGTAGGAAATGGAGTTGGTCACGATTTTACAGCAATATTGGATCAAGAGACGAGTGAACCCATCATTTTGAATAATTATTACACGGCTGATTTAGATTCATACCAATCGGGTGAAGCAAGGTACAATTTCACGGAGATAGAACCTGGGGTTCACACATTAACAGTGAAGGTTTGGGATGTCAACAATAATTCTTCGGAAAGTACAGTTGAATTTGAGGTGCGAGAAAAGGAAGAACTAAGCTTAGAACATGTATTGAATTACCCAAATCCATTTACTACTTCCACTGAATTTTTCTTTGAGCACAACCAAATATGTAGCCATTTGGAAGCTCAAATTCAAGTGTTAACGGTTTCTGGAAAGTTAGTTCGAACCATCAACCAGTTAGTGCATACTGAAGGATTTCGTTCGGAAGGAATACATTGGGATGGTCGCGATGATTTCGGGGATCAACTCGCTAAAGGGGTCTATATCTATCGATTGGCTGTGCAAACACCAGACGGAGAAAGAGCAGAAAAACTAGAAAAACTAGTTATTTTGAAATGATAACACAATAAAGGTGCTTCAAATCCGTATATTTGCAAGTTCATAATTAAAGAAAAATGATAAAATATAGTGCAGCTGCTTTATTTCTGCTAATCGGTTTTACTTCTTTTGCCCAACCTACTGGGGGAAGTGGTGTTACTGACAATGATCTTCAATTGAACACCATTACAACGGCCGTTCCATTCATGTCAATCACACCAGACTCAAGAGCTGGAGGAATGGGAGACGCAGGTACTGCGTTGAGTCCCGATGCAAACTCACTGTATTGGAACACGTCAATCCTTAATTTTTCAGAAGAGCAGTCAGAAATATGTATTTCTTATACGCCATGGTTGAGACAGTTGACCAATGATATTCATTTGTCGTACGTTTCTGGTTATTATAAATTTGGTGACCGTCATGCAGTAGGTGGAGCATTGAGGTTCTTTAGTTTGGGAGAAATCACGTTTACTGATGAAAGTGGTAACGTTATTCGTGATGATAAACCGAGTGAGTACGAAATTACTGGTGGATATGCGTTTAGAACGTCCCGAAGAACAAGTGTAGGGCTAAACGGAAAATTTGTCTATTCTAATCTGACAGGTGGATTAACAGTACAAGGTGTAAACACGAAACCTGGAATTGCCGGTGCCGCAGACATTTCTTTCTCATTCTTTAACGATGAGGCTCGACTTGGAAATGTAAAGGGTGTGTACACGTTTGCAACGACGATAAATAACATTGGAAATAAGATGAAATACTCTGACGTTGGGTCGAATAGTCCTGGCGATTTCTTACCCATGAACTTAAAAATTGGGAATTCATTCAGAGCGGACTTGGACAAATACAACTCCTTGACGTTTTCTTTGGATATCCAAAAATTACTTGTTCCTACACCAGCGTATTATGGCTTTGATGCTGATTCTAATTTCGTTATTCTTTCTGGGAAAAGTAACGATGTAGGTGTTATCGCAGGAATGTTGCAATCGTTTTACGACGCACCAGGAACCCTAGTTGTAGACGACAATGGTGATCCAATACAAAATCCTGATGGATCTTTTGAAGTGGTTAAAAATTCACGATTTAAAGAAGAATTGACTGAGTATAACATTGGCGCTGGATTGGAGTATTGGTATAATAACACATTGGCAATTCGTGCTGGATATTTTTATGAAAACAAAAACAAAGGAGCACGTCAGTATTTCAACTTTGGGATTGGATTTAAATACAACCGATTTGGAATTGATATTTCCTATTTAGCAGCATTAAAAAGAAATAACCCATTAGCAAATACTTTGCGCTTCTCGTTGAGAATGACGCTTGGTGAAAACAATGGTGGAACGGTTTCTACTGAATAATCATACCGAAATGAATTTGAGAATTGGATACGGCATCGACGTACATCGTTTGGAGAAAAATATTCCGTTGTACATTGGTGGTATTTCAATTGAATCAGCACATGGAGCAGTAGGTCATTCAGACGCAGATGTTCTCTTGCATGCTATTTGTGATGCGCTTCTCGGAGCAGCAAATCTTAGAGATATTGGTTTTCATTTTTCGGACAAAGATCCTAAATACAAAGGGATAGACAGTAAAGTATTGCTCGCTGAAGTAATGAAACTCATTGCAGAAAAGGGATATCATGTCGTAAACGTTGACTCTACCGTAATACTTGAATCCCCGAAACTAAACCCACACATTCCAAAAATGCAAGAAACAATCGCTGGTATTTTAAATATCGAGGTTGACGCAGTTTCCATAAAGGCGACAACACATGAGAATGTAGACTCATTCGGACGTTTGGAGGCAATTAAGGCCTACGCAGCTTGTCTTTTGAATAAGTAGTTCACCTTTCACTTTTTTCTAAGTCAGATATATTTATATTTGCAATTAAACGCACAAAATGAAAACATCACAGGATTATACCACCAAAGAAGCACTCTTAGAATTGTACAATAAACCGCTGTTGGAACTTGTCTTTGAAGCTGCAACGGTGCACCGACAATTTCACAACCCAAGAGAAGTTCAAATGTCTTCACTGTTGAGTATTAAAACGGGTGGATGTCCAGAGGATTGCGGTTATTGCCCACAAGCGGCACGTTACCACACAGATGTTGAAGCACATAAATTAATGTCCGTTGAATCGGTGATTGAACAAGCTAAAAATGCCAAGGAAAATGGATCATCTCGTCTTTGTATGGGAGCTGCGTGGAGAGAGGTGAGAGATAACAAAGATTTTGACAATGTGATTGAAATGGTTCAAGCGGTAAACGATCTTGACATGGAGGTTTGTTGCACACTTGGAATGATGAATGAAGAGCAAGCGAAACGTTTAAAGAATGCTGGACTTTTCGCCTACAATCACAATTTAGACACATCAAAAGATTACTACGACGATGTCATTTCGACACGTGAGTACGAAGATAGATTGAATACAATTGACAACGCTCGGAAAGCAGGCATTTCTGTTTGTTCAGGTGGAATTATTGGGATGGGTGAGGCTGTTGAAGATCGTATTGGATTGTTGATGAGTTATATGGAGATGGAAACTCCACCAGAATCAATTCCAATCAATGCGTTAGTAGCAGTAGAAGGAACTCCGATGGCGGAACAAAAACCGATTGAGCAATGGGAAATGATTCGAATGGTTGCGACAACGAGAATTGCTTTTCCTCAATCCGTGGTTCGTTTATCCGCAGGAAGAACAAAAATGAACATGGAAGCACAAGCACTTTGTTTTATGGCAGGTGCGAGTTCAATTTTTGCGGGTGATAAGTTGTTGACAACACCTAATCCTGAATTCAACGAGGATCAGGAAATGTTCAAAATACTAGGATTGATCCCAAAGCAATCATTTGCAGACGGAGAGAAACCTGTGAGTCAACCCGACCCAATCATTGAGGCTAGAAAGCAAAAGGAAGCTGCTCGTGCAGAAGAATTGAAACTGGCAAGAGAGAACTCCAATAAAGATGGTTTTGAACCGCGCAAAGTTACGACGGTAGATGCATTGTAGATGGATCAAAAACTAAAAGATAAATTAGCTAAACGCGAACAAGAAGGGACTTTAAGGTCCCTTTCTTGCGAAAGGGGAGCTGTTGATTTTTATTCCAATGACTATTTGGGACTATCCGGCCTAGAAACATCATCCAGTGAGAACAAATACGGTTCAACAGGTTCACGCCTAATATCTGGCACTAGTGAAGAAGCGCTAAGCGCTGAAAGATCAATTGCAACGCTTTTTCAATCCGAAGCAAGTTTGATTTACAATTCCGGTTACGATGCCAACGTTGGTTTTTTTAGTGCTATACTTCAACGACGAGATACTATTTTTTACGATGAATTTATTCACGCCAGCGTTCGTGATGGCATTCGATTGAGTTTTGCCAATGCTCGGTCATTCAAGCACAATGATTTAAGCGATTTAGAACATCAACTTGAGCGAGTAGAAGGTGTGAAATATATCGCTATTGAATCGCTGTATTCCATGGATGGAGATTTTGCTCCTCTGAATGAAATCGTTGCATTGTCAGAAAAGTACAATGCTTATCTTGTTGTGGATGAAGCGCACACTGCTGGAGTTTTTGGTCAAGGAATGGCGGTGGAACTGAATTGTCAATCGCAACTGTTTGCGCGATTGGTGACATTTGGAAAGGGGTATGGTTCGCACGGTGCAGCTATTCTTGGAGACAAAGAATTGATTCAATACCTGTATAACTTTTCACGCTCATTTATTTACACGACAGCATTGCCTCCTGCTGCTTATGAAAGAATAGAGGCAGTTATCTCTCATTCAGCATTGGAAGGGCGCAGAAGCGATTTAATGGATAATATAGCCTGCTTCAGAAAGCTAATGGAGAATGTTGAATTAGTTTCCAGTGAAAAATCGCCGATTCAAATAATTCAGTGTGGAGATATAGAACGTTTGACTTCTATTTCAGAACACCTGCGGCAAGAAGGTGTCATGGTAAAAGCAATTTTTTCACCGACAGTCCCCAAAGGCAAAGAACGATTGCGAATTTGCATTCACTCGTTTAATACATCTCAGGAAATCGAGAAACTGGCAGGAATAATCCTGTCTTTCCATCAATAAAAAAGCACCCACCGTAGGTGAATGCTCTTCATGCAGTGAACATGTTGGTTTAAAATTGTTGCATCACGTATTGATTCAACTCATTTTTAGAACTATTAAAACTGAAGACTGAATTAACCAAGTAGTAATTGTTCTTGTCGTAAGTGAAATTGTACGCATATTTTGCAAACGCCAAACGATCACTTTCAAAACTAAATAGGCGAGCTATCTGAACAACTTGCGACGAACTCATCAATCGGTTACGAGTCGCTTGTTTTGCAACCTGCATTTTACTGCTTGAAAAGGATTCCTCGTTGATGGCAGCTATAATCGAGTGCATTTGGCCGTCGCTGATGTATCGATGCATATTGTTGCTCGGATGATTGGGATAATGCATTGGTTGATGCACTGGCATACAACACGCATAAACTTGATGCATAGAGTGATTATTGTATGAAGTGTGGCATTTTACATTCTTCTTTTTGTGGTATGAATGATGTCCTTGATTCGAAGTGTGACACGTCGTTGAATAATTTTGAGCATTCACAAAATGAAAGGTGGAAAATAAGAATGCGGCGATAATAAGTACTGACTTGTTCATAACACATAATTTAATTGGTTAATACTGTTTTCTGAAAAACCAAATTATGTGCCAAATGAAAATTTAACGAGTAGGTGTCTTTTTAACTCTTTGAAAATCAATAACAACAAGTGCAATCAATAACAACGCGATTAGCACAGGAATGCGGTACCGAACGATTGCTCCAAGTACTGGTGTTACCCATCCAATAATTAGGGAAAGAACAATGATGAAAATAAGGATAGAAATAAGAAATCCGACCTCATTGGTGGTTAATCTCTTTCGACGAAAGAAGGCGTAAATAATGAATAAGTAGAGAAGTATCAATTCTACAATGGCGGGATATTTTAACCAACTTCCGGGGTCGTTGAAATACGGTCTCAGTAATGTATTTCTCAGTGCCTCTGGAATGTTAAACAGCAGTTGTTTCAGTGAATTGTTAATCAATGTCACATCAATATATCCATCACTTCGGTTATTTTTAAAAGAAACATACCATTTTTGATTCTGTGGTTGTAAAGTGACTGGGATGGGCTCATTCAGGGAGCCATGCTCTAAAATCAATGCATCTGTTGGTTTAGAAATGGAGACCGAATCGCCTTCAAATATGAGTTCTTTCATCTGGTTAGGAGAGAAAAAATAATAGCACGTATCCGCGTAAACATGTACACCGCCCTTTCCCACATTTTTAAAATCAAATTGCTTTCTAGAGAGCAATTGAACAGCTCTATCCGTTTGTTTCGGAAGCAATAATATACTCCCCATGGTAATCAAAATTAGTACTGCCAGTGCAACTATAATTTTGAATTTAGGCACTATTAAATACAAACCATAAAAGAGAAGTGCAGGAGCTAAGGCCAGTAGTATATAGGGTTTAAACGCCAGCAGAAGTAGCGTTCCGAGTATGATAAGTGTCCAACGGAAACCATTTTTTTCGGCTCCAAATAGACCTCGAATAAAAAGAGCAATACCCAAGAACATAAATGGTTCTTTGAGAATACCTGCTGTCCAAAAAAGCAAGCTTGGGACAAACAGCAAAACAAAAAAGAGCATGGTAGAAGAAACAGTTGTCCGGTTAACAATTCCCAGGTAGATCTGCTTCAGTCCAACTGTTGAAATAAAGCACATAAAGAAAAGGTGAATTGTTGGGTTGTTAAAGCTGATAAAATGAATCACACTATGAATTCTTAAAATATTACGGTTGTCATTGATAATGGATTGTTCCCCAGCATCCCAGTGATGTGTTTCTGTTAAATATTGTGCAATCAATTCAGATTGATTACCATAGCCAAAAAGCAATTTGAAATAGTCCGAAGCGTTGGTATAGAATATGCCATTCAAAATTCGACTTTCTGACATGAACGCACCAGCATCAGCGCTCAGCGTCCCATTTCCATAGATTTCACTATAAATGTAGAGGAAGTAGAACCCAACAATGACTTTGACAGAAAATGCAAGAGGAAGTAGCCACGGGTTTAACGTGTTAGTATTGAGTTGTTTAACGTACCTGAAAGTGAGTATGAAAACTAGAAATAGGGAAGTAATATAAATTAGCACGCAGTATTTTTTTGCTAAAATAGAAATAATCAATTATTCTGTGTCACATTGTCTAAAATCTGCGCCACTTTGTCACAAAAATTGAGATGGCATAATCATTGACTTCATGGCTTGTTATAAAAATTAAAAAATTAAAAGAATGAAAACAGGTCAAATTAATGTGCAAACGGAGAATATTTTCCCAATCATTAAGAAATTCTTGTATTCTGATCATGAGATTTTCTTACGCGAATTGGTATCAAACGCAGTTGATGCATCTCAAAAATTGAAATTTTTCGCTTCAAATGGAGAGTTTAAAGGTGAGGTAGGAAATTTGAAAGTGGAAGTGATTTTGAATAAAGATGAAAAAACACTGACGATTCGCGATCGAGGGATTGGGATGACAGCAGATGAAATCGATAAGTACATCAACCAAATTGCATTTTCTGGTGCTGAAGAATTTGTACAAAAGTACAAAGGAAAAGAAGGGGCAGAGCAAATTATCGGTCACTTTGGTTTGGGGTTTTACTCGGCATTTATGGTGGCCGAGAAAGTGCAAATTCGTACACTTTCGCGTGAAAAAGGTGCACAAGCGATTCAATGGGAAAGTAACGGGTCACCTGAATACACAATCACTGATATAGAGAAAGAAGAGCGAGGAACAGATATCGTCTTATTTATTAATGACGAGTCCAAAGAGTTTTTAGAGAAAGGAAGAATTCAAGGAATTTTGGACAAATACTGTAAGTTCTTGCCTGTTCCCGTTGAATTTGGTACAAAAACTGAGTATGTTGACGATCCAACGGGTGAAAAAGACGAAAATGGAAAAGTAAAACGCGTTTCTGTTGATGTTGCAAATCAGGTGAACAATGTGGATCCAGCATGGACAAAAGCGCCAATTGATTTAAGCAATGAGGATTACAATAGCTTCTACAGAGAATTGTACCCGACGACGTTTGAATCGCCCTTGTTTCATATCCATTTGAACGTTGATTATCCATTCAACTTGACGGGGATTCTTTATTTTCCACGAATTAAGGAGAATATTGAAGTGCAACGAAACAAAATCAATTTATATTCCAACCAAGTATTTATTACGGATAGCGTTGAGGAAATCGTTCCTGAATTTTTGACCTTGTTGCACGGTGTGATTGATTCACCAGATATTCCCTTGAATGTTTCTCGTTCCTATTTGCAGAGCGATGGAAATGTTAAGAAAATTTCGGCGCACATCACCAAAAAAGTGGCAGATAAGTTAGCAGAGATGTTTAAAAGGGATCGTGCTGATTTTGAATCGAAATGGGGAGATTTACAGCTGTTTGTTCAGTACGGTACACTCTCTGACGATAAATTTGCTGATAAAGCGAAAAGCTTCTCTTTGGTGAAGAACACAGATGGAGCGTTTTATTCCATTGAGGAATTTAAGGAAAAAGTGGCGGCACTTCAGACGGATAAAAATGAGAAAGTGGTCATGCTGTACACGAACAATGTCGAAGAACAATTTGGTTTTGTTCAGAAGGCAAAAGCACGTGGATACGAAGTCTTGGAACTGGATGGGCCGTTGGCACCACATTGGATTGCGAAAATGGAGCAATCGTATGAGAACATTGCTTTCGCACGTGTAGATGCAGATATCTTGGATAAATTGATTCAAAAAGACGAAGAAATTCCTTCCAAATTATCGAAAGAAGATGAAGAAAAACTGAAGCCGCTTTTCGAAGGAGCAGTAAATAAAGATAAATTTACGGTTCAATTTGAGAGTATGAATTCAGACGATGCACCGATCATCATTACCCAACCAGAGTTTATCCGTCGTATGATGGAACAACAGAAAATGGGAGGCGGTGGCTTCATGGGAGCTTTTCCTGACATGCACAATCTAATGGTGAATGGAAATCATCCTAAAATTGAGGCGATTTTGAAAGAGAAATCGAAGAAATCGAAGGAGCAGAAAGTAAAACAACTGACTGATATTGCGTTGCTTTCTCAAGGGTTGTTGAAAGGTGAGGAACTGAATAAGTTCATCGAGCGAAGTATCGAATTAGTATAAGAAATAAAATAAACAAGCGTTGTTGGTGAATTGCCGACAACGCTTTTAAATTAAAGTGTAGCGCGTGTATAAGTGGATATTGGCTTTTGTGGGATTTTTTGTTTTTGGCAGGAATTTTTTAGGTGCAGTCTTCGGATTTTTTGTAGGATCATTTATTGACAACTACGTTGGTGTTGTTAGTCGTGCAAAAAAACAAGCACAAAGTGAAGGAAGGAAATTTAGTCCTGAAGATTTATTTCAGTATTATCAACAAAGGTCGACAACCAGTGACGTTCCTACGATGCTTATGGCGCTTTCCGCGTCTGTCATGCGAGCGGACGGAAAGGTAATCAAGGCAGAATTGAATTTTGTAAAATCCTTCCTTAGTCAGCAGTTTGGAAATCAGTATTCGACTCAGCATTTACAAACACTCAAGCATTTTTTGGATTCTGGAGAGATTCCGTTGCAACGGATTTGTCAGGACATTCGAACGCGTATGCAGCCTGAAGTCCGTGTTCAACTCTTACACTACCTATTTGGAATTGCAAAGGCTGATGGTGAAGTTTCTACAAGTGAAATCAATGTGATCCAGCAAATTGCTTCGATGATGGGCGTGTCTCAAGTTGATTTTGAAAGCGTGAAGAATATGTTTTACCGCAATGTCGACTCCGATTACAAAGTGTTGGGAATAGAACCCACTGCCACGGATGAAGAGGTGAAAAAAGCGTACCGTAAAATGGCCATTAAATTTCACCCAGACAAAGTCGCGCAAATGGGAGAGGAGTATCAAAAAGGAGCCAAAGAAAAATTCCAAAAGATTCAAGAAGCTTACGACGCGATTAAGCAGCGAAGAGGAATGAAGTAATCCGATAATGTTGTTTCTGTCGATTAAATTTCTCAAAGAAAAGTGTAACTTCGTGGGTTTTAACCATGGAGCACACTATTGTCTACACTATTCTTAATACGCTAGCAGCATTTAATATTCTTGTTATTTGCTCTTTTTTAATCATTAGGAAGAATAATAGTCTACCAAATTACCTGCTCGCTCTTATACTTGCTATTCCTGGGTTCTATTTGGTCGATAATCTATTGATTAGTACCGAAGTTATCTATTCAGTTCCCTATTTTTTCTTCTTAGCGCAAATAATTGCGAATTTATTTCCAATTGCGGTATATATCTACGTTCATCTCTTAATTGGAAAGGCAAAGAAAATCAGACCAATTTTAATTCTAAGTTCTACAATAACTATCACTTTTAGTTTGGGGTTGCTGATATACTTCATGAGTTTATCGACATCGGAGCAAACGCAATACATTCATCAGCTAAGTACAGACGAATATCCAGAAAGCATGAATGTGTATAACATTGTGTTTTACATCTGCCAAATGATTTACCTCACGGTACTATTTATTGAAATTAGAGCGTACAGAGTAGCAGTGGAGAGACATCTGTCCGATATTGATTCAGTTAAAATTCTGTTCGTCTGGCAATTTATTGGTTTGTTGGCAATCTTGAATTTTTTATTGGTACTATTCTACATTCTATTGCCAACAAGTATTGTCGATTATGGAGTGCTACCAGTCGTGATGACATTGATTTATCTATTCATCATCATTTTTTCAATCAAAAACAACGTCATTTTTACACATGATTCATACCGATTATTGCGATCAGAAAATGAGCGAATATTGGAGAATTTAAATTCCCATGAAGAGGTGGAGAGGATAAAGGAAGAACGTTGGCTAGAAACAATTGAAGAGTTAGATAGATTGATGACCAAGGAAAAAATATTTAGGCAAAACACATTGAGTTTGACTTCGCTTTCTGAACTTGCCAATGAACAGTCCTACATTGTATCTCAAATTTTGAATCAACACTTCAAAAAATCATTTTTCGATTTTGTGAATGAAGCCCGCGTAGAAGAAGCTAAAATTTTATTAAAATCGTTTGATTCGAAGGTTGATAAAATTGAAAACATTGCAGAAGAAGTTGGTTTTAATAGCCGTGCTTCATTTTACCGTTCGTTTAAAAAAATCACAGGTAAAAATCCAACAGACTTTGTCTCACATAGTTAACATGCTGTTTAATAATTAGTTATAATTATAAATGTTCTGTTTTGAGACAAGTTAAATTTTAATTGAACAATCTGATATTGTAGTTTTGTGGCGTTAATATTTTATGATGTCAACTATGAAATTAAATTTACTCTTTGCAATTTTTATTTGCTTCACTATCTCATTTGTTAGCAACGCCCAATGGGAGCGAACCAACGTTTCGACATTCGCCGCTGAGACCATTTATGGAATCACAGAACACAATGGAGAACTGTACGGTGCCATCAATTCGAAGGGATTGATTAAATGGAACACAAGCACTGAAGCTTGGGATAGCATAGGAGTTACTGGATTTACATTCAATGGTAATTCAGTACATATTGAAATGATAAAGAGCAGTGGTAACTTTTTGTATGCTTTCGTAGCTTATCAAACCTGTGCTTCTACCATGGTGTTTAAAAGTGAAGACAATGGGCTGAACTTTGTCGCTGATACAACTGGATTGCCTGTTTATTCATGTGACGATCGTCCGGGTACAATCCACGATGCATTTGTATTGGATGGAAAATTAATTGCCATCATGAATACTGGAAATTACAGCAAAATGCCAGGAGATGCTGCGTGGGTAAAAAATCTCGATGGATTGACAAGTTTTGCAGAGGAATGGGGGAATTACAACGGTTCCTGGTACGCATGGGGAGGTTATAAATTAAACAAATCATCTGATCAAGGTCAAAACTGGACGCAACCGACAAATACAAACGTTCCAAATATGTTTTTAGCGAAGGTATTAAATGTGAACCCTGAAACAGGTCGCGTTTACGTAGCAGGAAGCTCATTAACAACTGGTCAATATAAAATGTTGTATAGTGACGACGAGGGAGCTTCGTGGGACAGTATTCCGATTCATCAGGCCTTGGGGAATAGTTGGATAGGACAGCCGCAAACAGTTTTAGGAATGATCAGTAAGGGAGATTTTATGGAATTGATGTTGGTCAATAATGCCAATAGCTCTCACCCAGATGTTATAACCAGTGCTGATGGTGGACAAACGTTTCAAATAGACACGGTTGGGTTACAAGCAAGCGCTTTTGGAACAGTTGCAGTGAGAACTATGCTATTCTATGACGATGAATTGTTTATGGCTCCTAATTATTTTGATGTTTACCGCAAGGATGGAATCGCAGGAGTAGCTTCTCAAGAGTTGGTTGAAGTCAAGATCTACCCAAATCCAGTGATGGACGTGCTTAACATTCATTCAAATGAGAGCTTGGAACGTGTCATTATTGTTGATCTTCAAGGGAAGCAAGTTGCTAGTTTTGATAGGTCAATTGATTTGAATCATCTAAATCTAGACTTTTTGCAAAGTGGGTTTTACCTACTCAATGTAATAACCAATAAAAGTGAAACGACAATTCGATTTATAAAAAAATAAACAAAATGAAAACAACACTACTAATCATACTAATCGCTTTTAGCGGAATTGCAAACGGACAATGCGTGATGGTTGAAGATATTTTTGCTGGCGCAGATAGCTCAATGGTTGCTTCAATAACCAACATGAACGGAATTGCTTATTTTGTTGCCAATGATGGAACGAATGGGGACGAACTTTGGAAAAGCGATGGAACCGCACTAGGAACTGAGATGGTGAAAGATATTAACCCAGGTCCAACTGGCTCTTTTCCGTTGGTTTTAACTGATGTGAATGGCACACTTTATTTTCGTGCTGATGATGGTGTGAACGGAATCGAATTATGGAAAAGTGATGGAACTTCGGCAGGTACTGTAATGGTAAAAGATTTACGGGTTGGATCGAGTAGCTCTGCCCCAAGTCAAATAACCGAGTTTAACGGACAAGCAGTTTTTGCAGCTGATGATGGAACGAGCGGAAACAAACAACTTTGGATGACTGATGGCACTTCTGCTGGAACGGTGTTAGTGAAAGACATTATACCATATGAGATCAATAAATTGAACGGTACGTTATATGTTAAAGCAGACGATGGAGTAAATGGTTTTGAACTCTGGACAAGTGATGGTACTGAGTTAGGTACGGTATTGTTAAAAGACATCAACCCTTCAGGAAACTCTAATGCTTTCAACTTGGTTTATTTTAACAGCAAAGTCTATTTCGGAGCCACTGATGGTGTAAACGGTTACGAACTGTGGGAAACAGATGGTACTACTTTAGGAACAGTACTGGTGAAAGACATTAATCCAGGAAGTGCTGGCTCTAATGCATCACCTCAAATTGTGTTTAATAACGAGTTGTTTTTTGTAGCAAACGACGGAGTAAATGGCGCTGAGCTTTGGAAAAGTGATGGAACTGCTTTAGGAACAGTGATGGTAAAAGACATTAACGTGGGGGCTTCAGGCTCACTATTTGCGGATCGCTTTACAATTATCAACAATGAACTATTGTTTAGTGCCGATGAGGTTGTAAACGGTGGTGAGCTTTGGAAAACTGACGGTACAACTGCTGGTACAGAACTACTGATGGATATTAACCCAGGCAGTGGAGGCTCTATTAGTTACCCTCCTACGTTTATGAATGTAAATGATACGTTGTACTTTGCAGCCAATAATGGAACAAACGGAAAGGAATTATGGAGAAGTAATGGAACAAGTGCTGGAACTGAGTTGGTGCAAGACATTAATGCAGGAGCAAGCTCTTCCATACCTGCCCATTTGAACAATATTAACGGTGCGCTGTTTTTCTCGGCAAATGACGGTGCCACTGGAAGGGAATTATGGAAATTAGGAAGCTCGGTTGCATCCATTTCATCGATTACTAGTGATAGTGATTTCATCATTTTCCCAAATCCTTTTTCGTCCTCGACAAGTTTGCAGACAGATTATCTTTTAAACAATGCAACACTCACCTTGGATAATTCTCTAGGGCAGACAGTTAAAGAAATTGAAAACATTTCTGGTCAAACAGTTCAACTTTCTCGCGAGAATCTCCCAACGGGACTTTATTTTCTTCGCTTGACAGAGAATGGAAAAGTAATCACCACCAAAAAGGTAGTTATTACGGATTAATGAAATCGTGTAAAAGTAAATTGAAATCCTACTAACTGGAAGAAAATAAAACCTACAATCACTGAATAATCTAGGTTAATAAGAATGGCATGGAAATTATTTTTCATGCCATTTTTTGTTTTCAATGTATAGAATTGTGCAGCGAAGAGGAATGAAGTAATACTACTGCAATTTCCCAATCGCAAACATTGTGGGCTTTTTCCCTAGATCATACGCCTTTTCGCGCCATTCTTTGACAGACATGGTTCGGATGTCTTCTTGCGGAAGCGTGATGCTGGAAGCGATGCACAACATCGTTGTATCGGCCAGCTCATTCAACATATCATCGAGAACATTCATATTTCGAAAGGGAGTATCCATAAATAAATGCGTAAAACCCGATCGGCGGTTGTCCGCTTCGAAATTCTTCAGTGCATAAATGCGATCTTTTCTATCCTTCGGCAAATAACCGTGAAATGTAAACTCTTGTCCCGAAAAACCACTTCCCATCAAGGTCAATAGGATAGAGGAAGGTCCGACCAAGGGTTGAACACGAATTTCGTGTTGATGCGCCAGTGCTACAATAGTCGCACCTGGATCAGCAACACCGGGACAACCAGCTTCCGACATGATTCCCATGTTTTCTCCCTTAAGCGCTGGTTGAATGAAACTCATCAAATCACCAGGACTCGTTTTCTTATTCAGTACAAAAAATGTCGATTCATCGATGGGGAAAGTTCGATCTAACTTTCGCAAAAAACGTCGAGCAGATTTTATATCTTCTACAATAAATGATCGCAGCTCAATCACCCAAGATCTAACGTCTTCAGGAATAATATCCGTTGTTGATTCTCCTCCAAGTGTGGTTGGAATGAGCCATATTTTTCCTTTTGTCATTGCTTGAGTCTGTTTTTGATGATCGCATCCGTTGCTTCATCTAAGATTTCGTAAACTTCTATAAAACCTTGATCACCTCCAAAATAGGGGTCAGGAACTTCGAGATTTTTATTCGGGTGCGATTCATTGAGTATTAAATGCACTTTTGACTTGTCGTCTTCTGATCGCGCAAGGTCAACAATATTCTGGTAATTGCTTTGATCCATGGCGTAAATCAGGTCGAAGTCGTTGAAATCCTGAACCGTAAACTGTCTCGCCTCAAGTTCGTCAATCGAGATTCCTCTTTCACGCGCTGTTGCTCTCATGCGTGCATCTGGAGAATGTCCTACATGATAGCTGGACGTGCCTGCGGAATCTACAACTACGTCTAAACCGAGGGAGTCAACCTTACTTTTTAGCAAACCATCAGCTAGGGGCGAGCGACAAATATTTCCTAAACAAACCATCAATATTCTCATAAAAACAAAAATAAGGATTGAATCGATACAAAGGGCTAAATATTCATTGAAAAGCAGTAAACGAATTGCAGTAGCAGAAGAATGTTCATTTATTATGATTTTTTAAAAAAAACGACCCAACTTTATACTTAGTTGGACGTTATATAAGTAGGTATAATATAAATACTTTTATATGAGACAATTAAAAATCACCAAGCAAGTTACGAATCGGGAGACAGCGTCTCTTGATAAGTATTTACAGGAAATTGGACGAGTAGATCTAATTACTGCTGAAGAAGAGGTAGAGTTAGCGAGAAGAATTAAGGCGGGTGATCGAAAAGCGTTGGACCGCTTGACGAAGGCGAACCTTCGATTTGTCGTTTCTGTCTCGAAGCAATATCAAAATCAAGGACTTTCCTTACCTGATTTGATCAATGAAGGAAACTTAGGTTTGATAAAGGCCGCCGAGCGATTTGATGAAAGTCGTGGATTTAAGTTTATCTCCTACGCCGTATGGTGGATTCGACAATCGATTCTACAGGCATTGGCGGAACAAGCGAGAATTGTGCGTTTGCCTTTGAATAAAATTGGAACAATAAATAAGATAAATAGAGCGTTTTCTGAATTGGAACAACAATTGGAGCGCCCACCTTCTGCGGATGAGTTGGCAGAGTTCTTAGATGTTTCTGTCAATGAGGTGAGAACTTCATTGCAAAATAACAGTAGACACGTTTCGATGGATGCACCATTGATGGAAGGGGACGAATCATCCTCAAGTATGTACGACTTATTACCGAATGATTCATTGCCTGGACCTGAAAATGCGTTGGTGTATGAATCATTACAGAAAGAAATTGAGCGATCACTGTCAACACTGACAAGTCGCGAAGGAGATGTGGTTCGACTCTATTTTGGTTTAAACGGGCGAACAACAATGACATTAGAAGAAATTGGTGAAAGATTCGATCTCACAAGAGAAAGAGTTCGACAGATAAAAGAAAAAGCAATTCGTAGGTTAAAGCATACATCTCGAAGCCGGATGCTAAAATCATACCTTGGTTAAGCGGGATCAACGTCTATAACTACGCGAATTGACTTATTTGAAGGAACGCTATAAAATTCATCGATGATTTGATGAATGCGTTCCTTTACTTTTTTATCCACTGCATCACGCTCAATTTTGAGGGTGATTTTTTTTAGGAACAAGTTATGAATACGCTTAACAACAGGAAATTCTGGTCCTAACACTCTTTCTTTGAAACTGTCCCTTAGCATGCTTGCCAAATCACTTGCCGCTTTGTTCACAATGTTCTCATCTCTGTTCTTTAGTGTAATTTCAATGATTTTGAAAAAGGGCGGATAGAAATAATTCTCGCGTTCAATGATCTCACTTTCAAAAAATCCGACATAATCATGGTCGATGACTTTTTCAATCACCCAATGATCAGGATCTCCCGTTTGAATAATTACCTTTCCGCGTTTTTCTCTTCTTCCTGAACGACCTGCTACTTGAGTCATGAGCTGAAATGAACGCTCAAACGCTCTGAAATTGGCGCGATTTAGCAACATGTCTGCATCTAAAATACCCACTAAATTCACATTGCTGAAGTCCAAACCTTTGGTCACCATTTGGGTTCCAATCAAAATATCAATGTTGCCAGCATCAAATTCGTTTAGAATCGTTTCATACGCATTTTTGGAACGTGTGGTATCTAAATCTAGGCGTTTCACGACTTTGTCAGGGAACATCAAGGACAGTTCGTCTTCGATTTTCTCTGTTCCAAATCCTAGCATTTCAAGTCGGTTACTTCCGCATGCACCGCAGCTTCCAACAGGTTTCGTCGTGTAACTGCAATAGTGACATTTTAAGTTGTTGGTGTGTTTGTGGTAGGTGAGAGAAACATCGCAATTCTTGCATTTTGGCGTCCAATTACAGATTTCACACATCCAAAGAGGTGTGTATCCGCGTCGGTTTTGAAAAAGAATGATTTGCTCATCAATTGCAAGTGCTTCGCGCATATGATCCACAAGAAATGTGGTAAAGTGCGACTGCATACTCTTCTGTTTTCGTTCTTTTCTCACATTCGCACAGAGTATTTCTGGCATGAGTACACTGCCAAAACGGTCGGTTAAAGAGACCAACTGATATTTGCCTGTTTTCGCATTGTGAAAGCTCTCAATCGAAGGTGTTGCTGAACCTAGAACCACATTTGCTTTGTGCATAGCTGCCAATACAATGGCACAATCACGCGCGTTGTATCTAGGTGAAGGGTCGTATTGTTTGAAACTTGATTCGTGTTCTTCATCCACAATCACTAAGCCTAAGTCTTGGTAAGGCAAAAAAATGGAAGAGCGAGCACCTAAGACGATGCGATATTGATTTGGATTGTCGTTCAGGACATTGTTCCAAATTTCTACGCGCTCATTCTGATTGAATTTGGAGTGGTAAACACCAATCTGCTCTCCAAAGTAAGCCGATAAACGCTGAATTAACTGAGTAGTCAGTGCAATCTCTGGTAGTAGAAACAGCACTTGTTTACCTAAGTCTAAACTTTCTTGGGTCAATTGAACATAAATCTCAGTTTTTCCAGAACCAGTCACGCCATGAAGCAATGCTACCTTATTTTGTTCAAAAGATTGATGAATTTCGTCCAGTGCTACATTTTGAGCGGGTGAAAGTGCCTTGAATTGCTTTTCCTCATCTGTTAAGGGATGAAGTCGCGTGATTTCTAGCTTTTTCTGGTGAATAACACCATTCTTTTCTAGCGTATTTAAAGATGATTGAGAAACATCCATGTCAATAAGGTCCTTTCTCAAAATCGGCTGCATCGAGGCGTTGTGGTAGCTCCCAAGTTGAAGAATCTTCAATAGTGCATCGAGTTGCTTTTCCTTGCTTTTCACCTGTTCAATCGACGCGATAAAGTCATTCAGTTGTTCTTCTTTCAAAAAATTATCGGTCAACCTCACAAAAACAGCAGTTTTAGGTGTGAATTTCTCATTTAACTCCTCGAGGGAGAGAATTGCTTTTTTATCGATGAGGTTTTTGATAATCGGTTGAATCGTTTTGATGCCAATCAATTCTGAAATTTCTTTGAGATCAAGAATTTCTCTTATTTCTAATGTTTGGACAATCTCAATTTCACGTTCCGTTAGTAACTTGAAGTCAATTGAATAATCAGGATGAAGAACAATTTTGGTTTCACTTGCCAGTTTAAAATTAGAGGGCAGTGCTGCATTCATTACATCGCCAATAGGAGCCATGTAATAATTTGAAATCCATTTCCAAAAGTTGTATTGAATCGGTGTTATGATGGCCTGCTCATCCAATAAATGCTCTATGTACTTAGTCGTGTAAGCAGGTACATTTTCGTGTACGGAGGTAATAATCCCAGTAATTAGTTTTGCTCGTCCGAAGGGCACAACAACACGCGCACCAGCGAATACTTCAGTGTTTAATTCAAAAGGAACACGGTAGGTAAACTCCCGATGGATGGGAATAGGAAGAATTACATCGACAAAAAGCGTTTTCCTTTCAGACATACGCTAAAGGTAATAACAATAAAGAAGATTTGAACTCAGGTTAAAAGCTAATTTTCATTAATCACAGACCCAATCTTCGGCTGATAAAATATCAGCAGGGTGGTCACTACAGAAATTATAGGGACTCGTGATAGCCCCGATACACAATCGTGCCGTGCTTGGTTTGTCAAGACAGCGGATTTGATCGATTCCTCCTATAAAAGGTTTGTTATAACTCACCGTTTGTCGTGCAGCGAAAATACCCACCACTGGATGACCGTTGGTCGCTTCAAGATTTGTATATGTTGGCTTACTTTGTGCCAATGAAGAGCTTGGTTCGTTTACAAGAATATAATTGTATAAGACTTCTGATCCACCTGTGATATGAGCAGTCATAGAATTAATCTTTCGTTCAATAGTGGCATCCTCCGTACAATTATCCCTTATAAGTTCATAAAATGTTGCTCCATTAGCCTGAAAAGATTGCGAAGAATTTGGTTGTACTTCTGCGTCTCCAAGGTTCCAAAGAAATGTTCTAACCGTAGTGTCTGTTCCAGTCCATTCTGAAAAATTAACTTCTACTGTAGTGTTTATCTGATGTGCATTTCCAGTATTTGACACCATTATTGTGGTTGTCTTATAATCACCAGTGGAGCCATCAACAAACTTAAATGGTTGGTTCTGCCCTGAAATGGAAGATGTAATTCCTCTTACCAATTCAGTTTCTCCAGTAATTTTGAAAGCACCGTTGTTAATGTTCAGATCCAATTTAAAAATGGAGTTTTCATCCAATGGAGAAGTCGCTTGTGTTGTGAAATAATATACTTTTTGCTCTGGAGCGTAAAAAGCACCGTTCGTTTCCTTGTTTGGTATGATGGTATCTCTTAGAGTGAAAACTCGACCTGAGGTCAATTCTCGAACAGTTCCCGTTACTGAATTGAAATAGCTTGAATCAGGAATTTTCGCAATTTCCAATGCATTACCAGGACCGATAAATGCCCGCGTTACTTTTATGTAGTGAACAGTATCTGCTTGATTTAAAAGACCATAAACAACTGCCGTTTCTACAAATGGGCCAGTCTTTTCAATGTCTTCATTACAAGACGAAAGGGATAAGGTTAAACCAATAAAAGTTGCAAGAGCGAAGAGTATATTTTTCATTTTTTAAAGAGTATTTTTCAAAGGTACGAAAATAAGTCATTGGAAAGATAACTGTACAATCAATAAAACCGACATTTAGCTATATGACTAGTCTTTGACTTTGTTCATTCCCATGGCACGAAGGATCCAATTTGGTAAGGATTTCCCCTGCTCTCGTTTTTGTAAATGGATGTACCAACCTAGTTTTTCCATGATAGGAACTTTGTGCGTTTCTACAAATTCAATCAAGGCACCATCAGGATCTTCCACATACGAAAATCGACCTCCAGCTTCTCCCATATCGAACGTATTTGAGCTATCGACAGTGAACGGGAATCCTTTTTCTTCACATTCTTTCTGCAGATCATCCATTCCCTGAATATCGAAGCATAGGTGAATGAATCCCCAATCACCCCAAAAACGATTTTCAAAAATTTTACGGCAATCTGTTCTTTCAAGGGATTGAATCAACTCAATTTTTGAACGTCCAAGCAATTTTGCGAAAGGTCCTTTTCTTTCTTCTTTGTGCGCAAGAAGCACGCGTCGGAATTTCGTGTTTCCTTGGGGAAGCCCTTTCAAGTCGTCAAAAACTCCAGTTTCATCGTATTCAATTGTTTCGTATCCTAGTACGTCTTGGTACAACGCAAGCGATTGCTCTATGTTGCTGACCCCAATCATCGTACCTGCAACAGCACCGCAATGAGAAGGGTGTTTGGTGTTTTTGAACCAATCGGTTCCCTGCACAACATTGAAAACATTTCCATTCGGGTCTTCTACAAAAAAAGTATACTCACCATTCGGAGCTTTCGTTAGTTCACCGATAATTTTCGCGTTATTCTCTTTAAAGTAAGCGTAGGTTTTCTGAACATCTCGCGACTTTATGCGACAGGCGTATAAGCCATAATCACCCAGTTGAATGTCAAAAGCTGCTTTTTCAGTACCCCGTGATGTATACTGCCATATTTCAAATCCACCACCGCTTTCCATGCTCAACGCCAATGTAGCGGTTCTGGATTGTACTTTATCACCAGTATATTGCGTCATCAAAGGTGCTTCCGCAGCGTCTTCAAAAACACGAATGTTAATTCCAAAGAATTTACGGTACCATTTCCAAATTTCTTGTACATCTGGAACTCCGATCCCCATTTGTTGAATTCCACAAATAATTTTCCCCATTTTCTATACTGTTGCGAAGTTTTTGTTCTTTTCTAACTGCGAATATACGCAAAGACAACTAAATGTTACATTGTTCATTACAACTCGATTTAACGTATTGCGCGTTCATTGAACAGTACATAGCCAAGGCTAAACTGAAATGCAATGGGATTCGGTTGCTCAGGAAAGTAGTTGACCGTTACACGAACTGGTCCAATAAAACTATGATAAATGAGCGAAGACGATGCCATAAATGTTCCCCCTGAAAATAATTTTGAGAGTTGTAAGGTACCGTCGGTGTTTTCATTGACTTGGACGAATGGTTGATAGATAAAACCGTCAATTCGGAAATCAATGTTCTTACGTACGCTAAAAATAGAATTGAATCCACCGGCAATAAATTGAGGGGATCGATACTCTGGTAGGAAATAGGTGCGAGCGTCTATGACCAACGTGGATTCCGACATCGACAATAAAGTTGCTGTATAATTCGCGAAGAGTGGGTTGTTGTTATAGACCAGCTGGGTTTGTACCCCAAAGTGAAAAACAGGAAGATCTACCAAGAATGTTTGATAATCCATTCTGAAATTTACCCAAGAATGCTTCTGCTTAACGTCGTAAGGAATCAAGCCTGTTGATCCCGAGATACTATGTTCTCTTCCGAAAATGTAGCGCGCACTAAACTTAAACATACTTCCACTAGAGGCAAATTGAATTCTGTTCAGGGTATTCTGTAAAAATGTCCATCGAAAAGCACCACCATAAAACAGGGTCAAATCGGCAGTGTCCTGATTCGTGAAGCTGTCATCTTGGTAGTATTGATCTCTTGTTTCAAAGAAGCGTGCATCGAAACTACTTTTGATTGTGTTTCCAATCGGGTGATCTAGCTGCAGTCCAGTATACATTTCATTTTGAACTAGGAATGATGGTTTGACATCCTCGAAAAAGGTGGCGAAACTTCTGAAGTAATCCCAGCGATTCATGGTGAAATAGGCACTTATTGAAACAGGGTTTACCGCTGGGATTTCCAACGTAAACTTTGCTTTTGCCGACCCGTAGAATTTTCCAAAATAGGATTCTAATTTTGATTTTGTCATCACCCTACCAATGGTCTGATAGGAGACACCAACGTATCCAGTGGTTACAGGTCGTGAAGAAAAGTGACCTCCAACTTCTAGCCTAAATTCTTTCGCTTTTCGAATATTCACATTGAGGTCGTATGTACTGTCTTGATTTAAACTAACCGTCGGATAGATAAAATCAATTTGGGGTACTGAATTGAGTCGAAAATAGCGACGCTCCAACTGCTTATCTGTCAAACGCTCACTTTTCTTGCGTTTTAGAATAGACCTACTGGCGTACGTGATATGCTTCTTTTCTGATTCAGCAGTGATCGATGAAACGGTTAGTGGAATAAGTCGATCCTTGAATTCTTCTCGTCGTTTTCTCAATTCCTCTTTTGAACTTCTTCTGGTAATTAATGTCTTCAGTGAGTCTACTTTCAACAAAGCGGCATCGTATCCATCTTTAATTGCCTCTTCAACGTCCTTGAATGAAAAAGTAGAGACGTCGGTATGTGGTGCAATAATCAGACCTTGCTCGCAGGGAAGAGCGAAATCAGAGTAGCTGACCAACATATTTGTAAGTTGACTGATAATATCGTCTTCATCTGGCAGTTCGGCATTGTAAGAAACGTTGCTCCCAATGATGAAATCTGGGTCAAAAGCCTCGTACATTACGTTAGCAGGGAAGTTGTTATAAAGCCCTCCATCAAACAAAAGGACGCCGTCAATTTTTATTGGTTTAAAAAAGAAGGGGTAGGACATCGAGGCACGCACCGCTTCATTTAAGTGTCCATCTTTTAGAATGACACTACGTTTACTAGCAATATCTGAAGCTACGCATCGGAACGGAACAAATAATTTGTCGAAATCATAACCATTGGAAGCTGATGCTGGACCTAGAATGCGCATCATATTGTAATCCAGCAAGGTAGAAGATGTGAAGTTTGTCGGTAATGATTTTTTTAGAATACTGTCCTGAGCCAAAGAAACGCCAAACATAGATGCATCCTGATCTTCTTCTCTAAAAATAAATCGTTGTTGTGGATGAATATCACCAGCTGCCATGACCTGAAATTCATCACTTAAAACAAAAGCCTCAATTTGTTCAGGACTATAACCGACGGCGTATAAACTTCCCACAAGAGCACCTGCCGATGTTCCTGTAATGAAATCGATGGGGATATTATTTTCCTCAAGAGCTTTTAAAACGCCGATATGGGCAAAACCAGTAGCTCCACCACCACTAAGTACTAGACCAATTCTTTCTTGAGCATTTCCAAATGAGGCGAATGACAAACAAAAGAGTAGTATATATAGTTGGTTTGCCTTCAAATTTGTTCTTTTGTACAAAATTAATAGATATTTTGAAAGAAGAAGTGGATAATACAATACTTACGATAACGGTTAAAACAATTTTCGGGTTGGAAGATGTACTCGTTGAAGAATTGAATGAGCTAGGTTATACCAAAGTGACCAAGTTGAATCGTGCTGTTCAGCTGAAAGGAAGTTGGAAAGATGTATATTTTTTAAACTTTCATTTACGTTGTGCCATATCGGTATTGGTGGAAATCAAAGTATTTAAAATCAGGGATGAGGACGATTTGTACAAATCATGCATGAAAATTGACTGGCCTCGTTATTTTTCATTGGACAAGACATTTGCGGTAAAGGGATCTGTTTTTTCAGACATGTTCAATCATACTCAGTATCCAATGCTTGTTGTAAAAGATGCTATTGCAGATACGTTTAGAGATAAATTAGGTGATCGTCCTGATGTCAACGTGAAGACACCACAAGTGTTATTCGATGTGTACATCAACCGTGAGGTGGTGACAATTTCTATGAATACGAGTGGTGCGCCATTGTTTCAACGTGGATATCGAGAGGAAGTTGGCATTGCACCATTGAATGAAGTGGTGGCAGCAGGATTGATTCGTATGTCCGGATGGGACAAAAAATCAACATTCGTAGATCCATTTTGTGGTTCAGGAACGCTTTTGATTGAAGCAGCACTTTACGCGACAGGAATTCCTTCTATGATCGAACGCCAACATTATGCCTTTAAGAACTTTGAAGGATATGATGAGGAACTGTGGGAGTCCATTCGTGGAGCTGTTGATGTCCGCGTGAAGGAACTGCCCTGTGAAATCATAGGATCAGACATTAGTGATGAAATGATTACGAAGACGAGAAGGAATTTAAGAGGATTGTCGATCGGACGTTTTGTTAAAACAGAAGTCAAATCATTTACGGATGTCAAAAATCTAAGTGCACCTGGAATAATGATTTCAAATCCACCATACGGAGAACGAATGGGAGAGGAGTTGGAAGAATTATACAGTGGCATGGGCGATTGGATGAAGTCGGAAATGAAAGGATTTGATTGCTGGATTCTTTCATCCAACATGGACGCATTTAAGTTTGTAGGCTTGCGACCAGAACGAAAAGTGAAAATGTTCAACGGTGATCTTGAATGTTCATTTAGAAAATATTCTATTTACGAAGGCTCAAAAAAGGCGAAATTCAATACAGAGGAGGAGCAAAGCGAAAGTTAAGTGAGTAATCACTTCGCACAACTGACCATATACGTTGTCAATTTATCCGTTCATAATTGGTTTGGTGCGACTAATCAACTATTCCATAAATCTTGCCGCATTCCATTGTAGATTTACACTATGATGTTTAATTACGGTTGAATGAGTATATATACTTTCATTATCAGGGTGATCTGCCCATTTTTGCTTTCGTTTTCTGCATTTGCGCAGCAAGAGGTTAAGCTGACAGGACAAGTAAAGGACGGTGAAACGAAAGACAATATTCCATTTGCGAAAGTCGTTGCACTGAGCGGAGAAGAGATTGTTCAGGGTGGAATAACAGATGATAAAGGATTTTTCAGATTACCACTCAAACCTGGGGCTTACCAAGTGGTTATTAGTTCGTATGGCTTTATTAGCGACACAATTCAAACAGAGTACATTCAAGCGGATCAATTTTTAGGCGTATTCAAATTGGATAAGGACGTTCAAATTCTCGATGAGATGAACGCAGAGGCAAGTTCGCGTATCGACTATTTGGATAGAGATGTTCAGATAATTACAGATCAGCACAAGGAGGGAACCATGGCGACAAAAGACGTATTGGATCGCTTGCCAGGAATTTCTTACGACGAGTACACAGGACAGTTGAGCGTAGACAATGACGCTAATATTATGATTTTGGTGAATGGTGTTGAGAAAAGTGCCGAATATGTTCAGAATCTCGATCCAGAGCGTTTGTTAAGGGTGGAGACTATACGTGATCCTGGAGGTCGCTACGGCCTAGAAGGGTATGCTGCAATTATCAATGTAATTCTAAGAGACGATTATAAGGGGACAGAGGTCTACATTGAAGAAATGCAGCTAGTAGACATCGTTCCTGAACGAAGCACACTTGATTTATTGATTGGCTCATTAGGGTTGACCTATAACTACACCAAAAACAAATTGAATTTATACGTTGGAGCAAGAGCTGAGCGTAAAAATTTCAAACTTTTTACGGAAACGACCACGAACTATGATGACGGTTATCATGTCCTTGAATCGCCAATGTCGGAGAATCCGAATACAAACATTCTAGAGTATGGTGCTAATTATCTCGTAGGATTTGATTATCGCTTGAACCCCAAGCATTCCATTAGTTTTGAGGGAAATGTATCTGCTTTACCGTTAAGAACCTCAAACAATCGCTTTGAGAACTGGACCGAAATTTATTCAGGTGATTCGTTGGTTTCAGACTTTGCTTTTACAACAAAAACGAACAGTCAAACATTGGACGCTTATGGCTCGGTTTTTTACATCGGAGAATTCAATGAACGGAACCGATTGAATGCCAATTTCACGTATTCTTATTATCAGGACGAATACTTTATGCTTACTTCCCAAGTGGGTGATTATGATCGTGACGAAAGCGGAACGAATAATCGGCAGTACACGAGATTATACGTTGAGTTTGATCACGATTTTTCAGCGAAGGTTAGTGGACAAATTGGTTACGGTAACACGTGGCGCGAATTAAATAATGATTTTTCTGTTGTACAAACCGATGTAGCTTCTGGCGATGAACAACAATTTAGTTCCGACTTCTTTCTAGGAGATGTTCGCCATAAGCTGTACACGAACGTATCTTGGAACATGAACCAAAAATGGGGATTGAGGATTGGAGCTGCTGCCGAAAATTCTTCGCCGCGTACCCAAGGTCAGCAACTGAATTACATGATTTATCAACCTATGTTTGACCTTCGCTTTGTAGCAAATGCTAAACTGAATATGATATTGAAGTACCGAACATCCAACGATTATCCATCTGTTTCTCAGGTAAACCCATTTACGAGTTTGATGAATCCCAGAATGACTTCAACAGGAAATCCATTTTTACGACCTTATACTGTACATCGTTTTTCACTTCGTGTGAATGCTTGGAAGGGGCTACTTTCCCTAGAGCCATACGCACATTATTCCAACAATACCATTGTAAACATAGGAGAACTTGGGGTGGATAACATTTTCAATTTCCGCTATGAAAACGCAGCATTGTACCAACGCAATGGAGTCAAATTGAATTTCAGCAAGTATTTTAAGTTTAGTTTACTCGTACAAGGAAACCTGGACATCTACCAATCAAAAATTGTTTCTTCTAGTAGAACGAATGAACTGATGGACTGGAGCGCTGATGTTGATGTAATCTATATTTTCAAGAAGACACAAAGTCTACTCGGACTCAAATACCAACGACAGCTAAGTAAAGCAATTACTGGATTGGGCTACGAGCGAGGTAATGTTGATTTCTGGTTGTTGTTTTATAAGCAACCCTTGTTTAAACAACAAGCCAGTGTGATGTTTGGGTATTTTCTTCCATTGAATTTTGCTGTGGGATATAATCAAGGATCCTACGTTGAAGCAGATGGATTTGAACTTGAAAATAATAACGATGTTTCATTAATAAAGAACATGTTCATTCTTGAGTTTAATGTGCGCATCAATAAAGGAAAGGCCGTTAAGAAAAAAGAAAAGGAACTTGAACTTGAACAAGAGGAGGGAGGAAACGGACTTTTTTAAAGATTTCCATCACCTTTGAGATTTTATACTTCTCAATCACTCTTAAGTTCAAACCCTTCACCAACAACTTTAAACGCTGTTCTTCTGTTGCGTTGGTGGTAATCCTCTTTCAATTCCTCGGTTGCCGCAGCATTGATAAATTCCTCCGTTAAGTAAATTCGCTTTTTGTCTTCGTCCAGTATAGGTTTCTTGTTCTCGTCTTTCAAATAATTGGGTACAGATTCACCATAACCAACGGCTTTTAATCGATCTTTTGAAATCCCCTTTTTGATCAGGTAATCAACACACGATTTAGCACGTCTGTCTGAGAGTTTTTGATTGTATTGGTCACTTCCACGGAAATCTGTGTTCGAATTAATTTCAACAATAAGGTTGTTGTTTAACACCAAGAAATCGTATAACACGTCTAATTTTTCTTCTGATTCTGGACGTAGATTCGCAGAATTGAAATCGTATTCAATTCCATCAATTTCAATTTCATCTGTAGGAATTGGTCGCAGGTAAAAATCTTGTTGTAGCGTCGTTGTTTCGGTAATTGGTTTTGTGTTTACTGAAGCAGCATCCGCAAAATAGGAAGGCTTTTTCGCCTTGATAAATATTTCCTGATTTTGATCTAAGTCTTGTCGATAATATCCCTTATCATCCGTTTTGATTACGAAAGGCTCAAATACGAAGTCAATATCCTTAAACGTAAGATCCGCATTGGCAAGAACTTCATCCGTTTCAGAATTATAGACATAACCCTCTAGTGCAATTCGAATAGGTTCATTGGTAACCTCGTAGATGTTATAACAATGTCCATGTTCACAATCTTCACGGTCACTTGCGAAAAATCCTTTTCTCAAAAGATTGTCCCAAATAATGTACGAATCATCCTTGCTAGAATTTATAGGCATTCCTAAGTTAACTGGATCTTCAAATGCCTTATTCTGCCTGTTATAGGAAGATTTGAAAATATCTAATCCTCCAATTGAGTTGTGACCATTTGAACTAAAGAAGAATGTAGAAGAAACTTCATGGTAAAACGGACTAACTTCATCCAGTTCTGAATTTATTGGTCTGCCGAGATTCACGGCTTCACCCATGACGTTTCCTAATTCATCCAGTTCAATCTTCCAAATATCTAAACCGCCTTGTCCACCTGGACGATTGCTTGAAAAATAGAGGGTCAATCCATCCATTGAAACAAACGGATTGATACTCTTATAACCTGGGACATTTACTGATTCAGGCAATTTAAACGATTCATAGAACTTAAAATCGACCATTCTCGCTAAATAGATATTTTGATCCTTTCTGTTTTCATCATTCCAACGCGTGTAATAGATGATTTTACGAGGACTAAACGAAGCAGATGCGTCGTGCTGTGCGGTATTTAGCGGGCGACCGAAATTGGTCGCTTCGGACCATTTATTTTCTCCAGTAGATTCCGTCCAATAGATATCACATAGGAAAGCCGAATTTTGTTTTTCAGGGTCAAGTATAACCCCACCATCTCTAGCACTTGTGAAAATAATTCGATCCTCGGAGCCGAAATACATAGGTGCAAACGAGGAGGTACCTTTATTGAAAACATTGGTATCTGCCATCGTAACAATGACTTCCGTTTTTACATTGTCTTTATCGAGTGCATAATAGCAACCTGTGATTAACAATTGTGCACTTCGTAGCAATGAATCGGAATAATTATTCGATTGAATGTATTTTTCAAACGTCTGAATGGCGTCTTCGTGCTCATTTACATTCATTTGTGAGACTGCGTAATTATAGACATCTTCTGGATAAGATTCAAATGTCGCCGTTTGCTCAAAATGGACCACTGCCTTTTTATAGTCGTATGTTTTAAGGTAGCAAAGGGCGATTTGATGCTCCAAATAGTCCTTAATTGGAACAGCGCGTGAAGAATCAATTTCAAGCTCTTTATTTTTCAACTTTTGTTTGGACACCTGAATTTCATAAGGCAGAATCATTGATTTTAAATCAGACGAATCGCTCAGGGCCTTTTGATAGTTGAGTAGGGCGTTGTGATAATCTTCTACCTCAAAGTATTTATCTGCGTGATTCATCGAAACTTTTCTCGATTGGCTATACCCGATAAGCGGAAGTATAAGTAAAACGAATATTAGTATTTTTTTCATCTTTTATAGTCAGCTTAAAGTCTTGGACAAATTTTGTCAGTTGTAGGTTTTTTCTTTTGCTTGATGTATGTCACAGAAATTTCAAATCCTCCACGACCAGTAGATGTAGTTGAAAGTGACGAAACGTTAATGTCATAGCCAATTTTTGCCACAATATTTTCCATTTTAGCTCCAAGCGATACAATCATCGCATCCTTTGCCCGAAAAACAACACCACCAATTAGGTAGAAATCACTTTCCTTAAAATAGTAGCCAGCATCAACAGCATAAGTTTGTTCCCAAAATTCGCGTTGATTCATGACAAGAACTTTTGGAATGACATAGAGCAATTCAGTAATGTTCACACGTGTTCCAACATGTCCATAGAAGCGCATCGGTAAACGATTGTCGGCATTGTAGAGTGATTCTATGGGTTGAGTAAGATTAAAAGCAGACACGCCAATAAATGGGTTCAGTCGACTTTCTTGTTTCGCGTAATAGTAGAGGAAGCCAGCATTAACTACAGGCACGGTTGCTGATTGGCCTGCAAAATCTTCCTGCGTTGAGATATTTTCGTCAAAACCACCACCATTTTCAGTTGTATATTGATTATTAAATGATAGCAACTGATATTCTATTGTTTTTTGTGTGACACCACCCTGTGCACCAAACGAAAAATTGTGGTTTTTCTTTTTGTCGATAGCAGTTGTGTACGCGAGTGATACGGTACCTTGAAGCGCGTTATAATTTCCCTTTCCTGCTCTGAAGTTGGACAATTGAAGTCCAATTCCCCATTTTTTCAGGGGCATGTCGAAGCTCAAAAGTGAGGTGGTGTAAGGTTTGAAATTAACCGCTTTCCACTGCGTTCTGAACTGACCATGCAGCCTCCAATCACCAGGAAACACTCCTGTCATGGCTGGGTTTAAAAATAACGGCGCAGCGTCATACAACGAAAGGTGAGCATCTTGTGCCGAGACCCGCAGAGTACCTGTTAATAGGAGCGTTAAAAAAATTATTCTCTTAATCATGTTTAACGTATTAAGGTGACATCACCTGATTCTTTAATCACTTCATCGTTTGTCATCTGCACGGCAAATGTCCAGGAGTAAACGCCCATTGGAGCTGGCTCACCCTTGTATGTACCATCCCAACCAACAGTAGCATCATTAGAAGTGAAAATTAGTTCTCCCCAATTGTTGTAGATATTGAAAACTACATCAGTGAAAGGACCTCCACGAATGAGGAATACATCGTTTTCACCATCATCATTTGGAGTAAACCCTGAGGGTAGTACTGGAGGCAGCGCAATGGATATGATTTTTCTAATAGAATCTTGACAACCATTTGCATCGGTGACAACTAACAGAATCTCGAAACTACCACCGTCGTTGTAATTATGAATGGGGTTTTGTGCATTGTCTGCCTGTGAATCACCAAACTCCCAGTACCAGCTATTAATACCATTTCCAGTTGATTCATCTTCAAAGAATACCGCTTCTTGCACTAGAGCAGGATTCGGGGTGAATGAGAAATCAGCAGTAGGCGCAGGGTTCACAAAAACGGTCATTGTGGTATCGTCAGTACAGCCCAAATCTGATGTCACAGTCAACATTACCGACTGGTTTCCAGTGCCCGTAAAGGTATAGTTTGGATATTGATCTGAACTCGTTGAGGTACCAAAATCATAGAGCCATGAATCGATACTTCCACTCGATATAAACGAAAGGTCTATAAAATCAACTGGTGTATTCTCGCATGCGACCGTTGGATTGAAATTTGCTATCGGAGTAGGGTTGACAGACACCGCTTGTACAATCGTATCTGTACATCCATTGCTTGCAGTTACGACAAGCGTAGCGAAATAATCGCCACTTCCATTATAGGTGTGCAGAGGATTCTCTACGATAGAGGTTCCAGCATCCCCGAATTCCCAATCCCAGTTTGTCACTGTGCCTGATGTTGTAGATGATAAATCGGTAAACGACGTGTTTTCTCCTTCACAAGCAACGTTTGATGAGAAATTGGCGGTAGGAGGGACCAAAAATGTAATGGTGACCATATCGCTTTCCGGTGCGCAGCCAAATACACTGCCCGTGGTTAGCATTAGGTTTACTGAACCATTTCCGATGTCAATTGCAGAAGGAACATAGTTGGTGACAGGAATATTCGGGCTAGGATCAAATGTTCCGGTTCCAAATGTCGACCATGTACCAGCATTACTTGTCCCCGTTACGGCACCATTGAGTTGAATGACCTGATTTTCACAAAAGTCCTGATCTAGACCAGCATCTACCGATGGTGGGTCAATGAAATAAATTCGAATGGAATCCTGAACCGTTGGACAAATTCCAGCGTTGGATTCCAAATAGATATCAACATACCCAGCAGTCGTATCTACCGCGGAGATATTGTATTGCGTATTTATTGATCCAGGAGAAACGATCGATCCAAAACCTGTCGTTGTCCAAGTAGGAGTATAACCAAAGGAAATTATTCCATCAAGGTCAATAACGCTAAGGTTGGAACAAATACTATCCGATGAGGTGATTTCTACAACGGGATCATCTAAAAAGGAAACTTCGATGCTGTCTATCTCCATAAGGCAATTACCATTATTTGTCGATTCCAAATAGAGCATAATCGTTCCTACCATTGTATCTCCAGAACTGATCAAGTAATCAGTCACAGGGTTCGTATTGGTTGGATCAAAAGCACCGGTTCCCGTTGTCGACCAATCTCCTGATGTTGCTCCTCCAGAAACACTTCCGTTTAAGTTGATTGTAGTTTCATTGGAACATAATACCAAATCTGGACCTGCCACCACGTTTGGTGCGGGTGTAAAGTGGATGACTATTGTATCTTGATCATCCTGACACGCAAATAAACTTCCAGCGGAAGTTAAGTAAAGAACCACGCTATCCGCAGAAATATCAGCAGGGGATGGGGTGTAGTCTGTAGAAAGACTTCCAGGATTTCCAATAGCTCCACCATTTCCGCCAGACCAACTTGCGCCAGCAGCAAAAAATACACTTCCATTGATTGGAATAGCAGGGATATTGTTTTTACAATAAGAGTCATCAAGTCCTGCATCAACAATCGGTGATTGAATGAAGTTCACCCTCACGGTATCTCGCACTGGTTCACAATTTCCTGCAGATGCTAAGACAAACGTCACATAGCCTTGATTGTAATCACTCGTACTTGGTGAGTAGTCAGTAATTAAACTAGATGGATTACCCAATGTACCAGTTCCGTCTTCCACTGTCCAATAGCCTGTCGTTGCTCCACCTTGTATACTTCCGATCAAATCAACGAGTGGTTCACCACTACAAATCGTAGTATCATTTCCAGCATCTGTATACACCTTACGGTTAAAGGAAGATAGGTAATGATAGAGACATCCAGTTGTAGGTCCACCGTTAATTACACCAAGTGAAAAGAATCCAGCCGAATTAGTAATGGTATATTGATTTCCAGGGGCAATATCACCAACAGGATAATCGATTTGTGTTCCAACCCAGCCTGGTAATCCTGGTACAGGGTTAAATGCACCCGGCGGAATGGTTCCTGGTCCGGGATTAATATTGAATGATCCTTCATCCCCTGCCTCACAAAGGATATTGAGTAAAAATTGCTGCGCATTATTTCGGGACAGGGAAACTTCATCAGATCCTGCACAATTCAAAGGAGGTAAAATTGCAAGTCCCAACTCACAACCGTATCCTGACATGTGCACTACATATACTGGCTTATCTGCACGCACCGAAGTCAATAGCTGCGTAATTGAGTATTGCCAAGTTTCACCTTGATTCATCAATTGCGTAGTTGCCGCTCCATCATCTACGACGACGGTCGTAAAGTTTTCAGCAGGGATAATAAAAATAGATTCGTCTGAGCCTGGATTTAGGAAGCCGATGTTCACAATATAATCGGTTCCAATCACATCGGTAGGTACAATTTGATCACCCATCAAGTCAAAACAACCACCACCGCCAGATGGATTCACAGAATCATCATTGATGGTAACTGAGACAGGTTTATCTGAAAATACGATCGATCCACTTAAACTCGATCCAGGATTACTTGTCGTCATTACGTCATTTTCACAGGTGTAAACATTTCCTGCAAGTGGCAAAACCACTGAGTAGGTAACGTCAGCTGGGTGACCTACAACATCGCAATTTGGTTTGATGTACACTGTTGTATTGTCTTCAGTGGCTATTACTGAAAAGAATTGTTTTGGTTGAGTAATAGAACCATCACCATTTCTATCATTCGTTAATACGCGATTGTCCCACAGTGTTTGGAAAGGCGTCACAAATTCGGTTCCCATTCCATTTTGTCCTTTCAATGAATACGTTTCAGGATTATTTGGAGTACCAGGGGTGATAGTTATCAAATCCGAGATGAAATCATACACCACAGTAATCAATTCGTCTGATGTGATTTTAATGCCACTTGTAAGAATGGCATCTGCGGGTGCACTTTCAATATCATTCACCAAGTGACTAACAGGTACATCTGCCAGCGAGTTGGCAGGTACGAAAAAGGTAGTGTCGTAGGTCAATGCGGGCATTTGGATGCGCACATTCGTTGCGTCATTAAAGGTAGAAATTCGGAATGCCATTTGTGTATTTCCATCGTGATCTGGAGTAACCCATGGTGCTGCAAACCAAAAAACGGTGTCGATTTGTGCTTGTACTGTGTTGAAACTCATTTTAAAGAGGATCAGCACTAAAATTAAATATCTCAATAACTTCATAATTCAGAATTATTTGTTCTTTTCTTTTTCTTCCATTTTCAGTTTCATCTCTTCCATGATACTGTTGTTCAGTTTGTCATCTTCTTCCTCGAGGGTTGGCTTTTTCTTCGTGATAATGAAAGAAAGCATCACCTCATGTGATCCTGATTGAAAATTACTCAACCTTGACAATGTGTAATCATATCCATATGCGACAGTAAATCGCTCTTTGATATTCAGTCCAGCAGAAAGTCCCACTGCATCATTGGATCTGTATATAAGTCCAACCCAAAATTTATTAGAAAATGTTCCTTTCAACATTCCTGTTACTTGGACAGGGATAGGGTTGACATATTTCACCATGACGCTTGGCTGCAATTCAAATTTCTTTTTCTTAAACCTGAAATTATAACCAGCAATTCCGTTAAAGTGAAATGCAAGATTTGAATTATACGCGGTAAATTTGATAGAATTCCCAAGCATGTGACTTGCTGACGCCATCACAAAGAATTTTTCCGAATACAAATTGAATCCAGCGCTCATATCCAAAGCACTTGCGGAATATACGTTTCCTGTCAATACTTCATCACCTTCGTCAGCCAATTGTGCATCGTACAACTTTACGCGGTATTGCATGAGTCCTGGTTTAACTCCAAGCCCTAGCTTCAGCGTTTCCGTTAATTTGAAATGGTGCGCATAATTGAGATAAATCGTAGTGTTTTGTGTAATACCTGTATTTTCCGATGTCAATGAAACACCATAACCTATCTTTCCTTGATTTCTTAATGAACCGTAGAAGTTCCCAGTCATAAGTGTTGGTGCCCCAGCAAAACCTACCCATTGTTTTCGGTAGCTCATGTTGGCAATATGCACTTTTTTACTTCCCACAATCGCAGGATTGTAATAAATGTCGTTCATTAGGAAATTCGAATATACCCCTTGCTGCTGGGCCATTGAGTTACCAGCAAATGTAAGTCCTATAATCAGTAGAAAAATTCTCATCATTAGTTTTTGCTTTTGAGTACAAGGATGGTTCCTTTATAAATATCTGTTTCATCTTCAGCCGCGTTGAGATTGATGACGTAGTAATAAGTGCCATCTGGTACCAATTCACCATTGTTTTGGTAAGATCCATCCCAAGGAATATCATATCCTTCCGATTCGAAAATTAGTTGCCCCCATTGATTGAATACATTTACACTGGCATTCGGATATAGCAATTGAATGAATTCAAGTTTCCAAACATCGTTCTTATTATCTCCGTTGGGAGAAATTGCGTTGGGTATAAGTGCATTGATTTCCGTTGTTACAGTATTGATGATAATTGTCTGTGACGTGCTATCTACACATCCTAGCGAACCGTAAGCATATTGCGTTATGGTATATGTCCCATTTGAAAAATAGGTACTGCTTGGATCTTGATCCGTAGAAGTCTCTGAGTTTCCAAACTCCCAATAATAGCCCGAAGTGTTTGTTGCAGTGCTGATAAAGTTAAATACTGCCCCAATATTCAAACCGTTGTTTGTATTATAGGAGAATCCTGCATTCGGCAACGCAGGGACATTTAATATTTGGGTAGTGGTATCATAACAACCATTCGTGGTTCGAACAATATGCACGATTGTATAATCACCATTGGAGGTAAACAACTGAGTTGGATTCTCAACCGCAGCATTTCCTTGTCCTCCAAAATCATAAAACCAATAATTAATAGGATCACTAACAGTGGTAGATTCATCTGTGAAATCTACTATAATTTGATTGTTTGGGCAGTCCGACGAGTAACTAAAATCAGCAACTGGAACTTCAAATGCTTCTACCTGTTGCATAATCGTGTCGCTACATCCAGCATCGGAAGTGACGATTAACTCTACGTCATAGGTTCCAGCAGCTGCATAATTATGCGTGTCATTTTGGTTGGTAGAAACACCTCCGTCTCCAAAGTCCCATGACCATCCGTCGACATTTCCGTAGCCAGGCAACGAGAAGTCTGAAAATTCAGTGGCATCGTAGAGGCATTCTTCTGTATAATTGAAGTTTGCCAAAGGAGGTGCTATGAAATTAATTTGAAAATTGTCATTGACAGCGAGACATCCACCATTGTTCGTCGAAGTCAGTGTTAAAAACAATGTACCACTAGATACTTCTCCAGCGGTTGGTGTATAGGCAGCGTTTAAATCAGTATTGTCAGTAGAGTAGGAGCCAGCTCCTCCGCTCCATACACCTGTAGTGGTTGCTCCACTTATAATTCCGTTTAAATCGACCGTAGCGTCATTGGTACAAGCTAGAACATTTGGACCAGCATTTACAGTCGGTGATTCTGTGAAAATCACAATCAAACTATCATAAACTGTAGTACAGTTACCATTTGAAGTCGATTGGAGTTTAATCCATACACTTCCGTTGAATAGATCTGTTGGACTTGGGTTATAACTCGCGTTTAACGTCAGGTTGTCAGGAGAAAAAACACCTGTGCCATCAGTTGTCCACTTTCCAGTTGTTGAACCTCCTGAAACGCTTCCAGACAATGTTACCTGTGGGTTGTTTTTACAAACGGTGATTGTATCCGCTCCAGCATCGACCGTTGGTGAGACTGTAAATGTAATCATCATGGTATCCGATTCAACAACGCACGAACCGAAATTCGTGGATGTCAGTACGAGTTGAACGCTCCCTAGTGCGATATCTGCAGGAGTTGGTATGTATGATGCGTTTAATGTAACGCTATCAGGACTAAACGCACCGGTTCCTAGTGTGCTCCAAACTCCTGTTGTGGCACCACCACCCACTGTTCCGTTCAATTGAACCACAGCATTATTTTCACAAACGGATTGATCGGCAGAAGCATTTACAATTGGTGCAGGTTCCACGATAAGTGTCATTGTATCACGAATTACAGGACATGGTCCTGTAGAGGTTAAGATAAGTTGAATAGGAGAAATAATAGTATCAAGTGCACTTGGCATGTAAACGTTAGAAAGATCACTTGTTGGATTTGCAAAACTTCCAAACCCTGTTCCGCTCCAGTTCCCTGTCACTGAACCACCACCGACTAGACCATTCAGATTAACTGAGGTATTTGCACAGATGGTATCATCAAGTCCTGCATCGATAAACGGATAAGAGTTGAACTCTGAAAGATAGGCATAACCACTTCCGTTTCCATCATTGCCGCTCAGTACGCCTAAACCAAAAATATCACCCGTGTTGGTTACTTCATTGTATGAATTAATTGGCACATCGGCCGTTGAGAAGTGAATGAGCGCCATTTGATACTCCCCAGATGTTCCTGGAACAGGTGTAAATGCCGCTGGAGGAACTAAAGCTGCATTCCCATTGATGGCAAATTGATTTTCGAATCCTGTTCTAGTATACAATAGCAACCCTAAAGAGTCGCTGGATGTTCTTGTAAATGCTGTCGAATAGGTTCCAGCGCAAACCATAGGAGGCACCTGTGCACCACTTAACTCACAACCATATCCAGCAGTGTGCCAAACATAGATGGGTTTTGAAGATGAAATATAGTTGAGCGCGTCTGATAAAGCTAATTCATACGTTTCGCCCCAGTTGATTAGGGTCGTGGTAGTTCCGCTATTTGTTACGGTGATTGAAGTTCCGTTCTGTGTCGCAAGAATGTACACTCTATCATCAGATGATGTTCCTCCGTGAAGAATATAATCTCTGCCCGTATAATCTTCCGGAGTAATTTGGTCTCCAACAGAGCTTACACACGTTGAGTTACTCAAAGCACCGCTAAACACGGTGACAGCTATCGGTTTGTCTGATGATATAATCGAACCAGTCAATGTAGATGTGCCAGATACGTTCATATCTCGCGCACTGTACGTTTCTCCCTCGTTCAATGTAATGGAGAAGGTAGCGTCTTGGGCGTGACCTACAATGGCAGTTCTTGGTGTAATTAACACAGTTGTTGCATTTTCTGTAGCGACAATATCGATGGACGAAAAGGAAGCTGGTGCAGTGACAGCATTGTCCCAAAACTTTTGAAATGGGGTGTAATAATTGGTACCAAGTCCCTTATTTCCTTTTAGTGAGAAAATTTCTTTGTTTGATGGTGCTTTTAGTTCATAAAACGCACTAATTTTTTCGGTAGCGACAACTTTAATTCCGTTGTTTGAGATAACATCCGCAGCAGGACTTTCAATACTTGCTAGGAAGGGAGTTAAATTAATACTGTCGACAGTATTTGCTGGAATGGAAAGGTTAATCGGTAGAAATGCACCATTTGCAGGCAAAGATACGGTAACATCTGACGCGTCGTCATACGTCATAAACCGCAAATAAATAGGATTGTCTCCAACTGAAGCCGAGACCTCAGGCGCGGCGAACCAAAAGATGGTGTCCATTTGTGCATTAACTGACCTGTTACAAAGAAGGACGAGGGTTAGCAATAGGCACTTCCAGATCGAAATCATAAGTTATAGCGATTATGGTTGATAAATTTAGTTTTGAGTTTACCTCAAAATTACGATGCGAATATACACCATTTTAATAAAACAAAAAATTCCACTAAGGGATTAGTGGAATTTTAAAACTTTTATGTTGAAATCCTATCTTTTTGAGATATCGACGTAGTCGCGCTTCGTGGCGCCTGTGTATATCTGACGTGGTCGACCAATTGGCTCACCATTTTCAAGCATTTCTTTCCACTGTGCAATCCAACCTGGTAAACGACCAATTGCGAACATTACCGTAAACATTTCAGTTGGAATGTTAATTGCTTTGTAGATAATTCCAGAGTAGAAATCAACATTTGGATACAAGTTTCTTGCTTTGAAGTATTCATCCTCCAATGCTACTTTCTCTAATTTCTTAGCAATTGCTAACAATGGATCATCAACGCCCAATTTCTCTAATACGTCGTCACATGCTTTTTTAATAATCGTTGCACGTGGATCGAAGTTCTTATATACTCTGTGACCAAATCCCATCAATCGGAATGAGTCGTCTTTGTCTTTTGCTTTCGCTACCCATTTGTCAACATCACCACCATCGTTGTGGATTTGTTCCAACATTTCTATAACAGCTTGATTCGCTCCACCATGAAGAGGTCCCCATAGCGCACAAATACCAGCGGAAATAGAAGCGTATAAATTTGAATGAGATGAACCTACAATTCTAACAGTTGACGTGGAACAGTTTTGCTCGTGGTCGGCATGAAGAATTAATAGTTTATTTAATGCCGCTGCAATTACAGGATCAATTGTATAATCTGAAGTCGGCATAGCGAACATCATGTGCAAAAAGTTCTCGCAGTAGTCCAAATCGTTTTTTGGATACATAAACGGGTGACGCATTGCGTTTTTGTACGACCATGCTGCAAGGGTAGGAAGCTTTGCAAGCAAACGTTGAATGGTTAAATCCATTGCATCATTACCTCTGTTAGGATTTAATGATTCTGGATAAAAAGTGGACAACGAACATACCATGGAAGCCAATACACCCATTGGATGCGCCTTTGCAGGATATGCTTCAAAGAATTGCTTCATGTCCTCATGCACCAATGTATGATTGGTAATGCTTGATTGAAATTTATCAAACTCAGCTTGAGTAGGAAGATGTCCATAGATTAACAAATAGGCAACTTCTAAAAAGCTTGCTTTTTCTGCTAATTGCTCAATAGGGTAGCCACGGTAACTTAAAATACCATTCTCCCCATCCAAATAGGTGATAGCACTTTGTGTACTTCCTGTGTTTTTAAAACCTGGATCCAAAGTAATGTATCCATCAGTGACCCCACGGAGTGCACTAATGTCAATTCCCTTTTCATTCTCAGTTCCTTCAACTACAGGTAGCTCGTACGTCTTCCCACCTAATTCAATTTTTGCAATTTCGCCCATGTTATTCCCTAAAATATTTTGTGTAAGTGAATGTCTAACCATTCGGTCGCCTAAATTAATACTTCAAAACGTTTCTATCAAGCGAGTTGACAACTATTTTTTTTATAAATTTTTCAAAGTATATTCAAACATCAGGTTAAACAAGTGATTCCGAGTGTTTCCACCATAGATGCCATGGTTCTTATTTGGGTAGATAAACAGGTCAAATTGTTTATCCGCTGCGACCAATACGTTGATCATTTCCATTGTATTTTGATAATGAACATTGTCGTCACCAGAACCATGAATCAGCAAGTATTTGCCTTTTAACTTATCGACATGATTGATAGGTGAATTGTCGTCATACCCACTTTCGTTTTCTTGCGGTGTGCGCATAAACCGTTCGGTATAAATGTTGTCATAATACCTCCAATTCGTCACAGGCGCGACAGCAATTCCCATTTTAAATACGTCAGCACCCTTCGTCATTGCAAGCGATGTCATAAACCCTCCGTAGCTCCAGCCCATGATTCCAATTCTTGATGGATCGACAAACTCATAACCCTGTAATTCTTTCGCAACGTTAATAAAATCTTCGGTTTCTAGTTTTCCCAATTCCAGGTACGTCGATTTCTTGAATTTCGCCCCTCTGTACATTGTTCCTCTAGGATCCACAGAAACAACGATGTATCCATTTTGAGCAAGTAGTTGATGGTAGGCTAAATTTACACCTCCCCAAGAATCAGAAACCATATTGGAACCAGGTCCGCCATAGATATTAATGAATACTGGGTATTTTTTTTGAGGATCAAAATTGGCAGGTTTTATCATCCAACCGTTTAATTCTTCAGTGGTTCCTTTAAACGTAACAAATTCTTTGGGTGAAAATTTGAATTGCTCCGCACGTGCTTTTAATCCCGCATTGTTTTCAAGAACAGTAAGTTCTTTTCCTGTATTGTCACACAAGGAATAAATGGGTGGAGTATTGGCATTGGAATAGGTTTTAATGAAATACTTCATGCCGTTCGAGAACTCTGCAGACGAAGATCCTGTTGCACTGCTAATCAGTTTTTTCTTTTTTCCATCCAGTCCGATTTTATAAATCGATTCGTGAATGGCACCGTTTTCAGCCGAAGTGTAGTAGATTGTTGTATTCTTATCATCAACGCCCAAGAATTCAATTACATCCCAACTTCCAGAAGTGACTTGTTTTAAATCTCCGTCAAAACACAATTTGTAAATATGATTGTACCCGTCTTTTTCACTTGTACGCAAAATCGTTTTACCATCATTTAAAATTAGCAAGTTATCATCGATATCAATGTATGTATCTGATTTCTCCTCGTAAAACACAGTTGTGTTTACCACTTCCTTCTCAATTCCCACTGCATGGTATTTAAGGTGGTTTTGATGCCTGTTTAATGTTTGTACAATCAATTTGTTTTCAACGCCTGACCATTTCATGCGTGGGATGTATTCATAAGCTCCTAAATCGACAGAATTCAGAAGTTTATTTCCATCCAGGCTATACATGTGCAAGGTCACTTTAGAGTTGTCTTCTCCTGCTTTTGGATATTTGAATGTGTACAAGTCGGGATATAGATCTTCATAGTAAGTCATGTTGAACTCTTTCACAGCGCTTTCATCAAAGCGCAAGAAACCAATGTATTTACTGTCAGGCGACCATTCATAACCTTTTATAATTGCAAATTCCTCCTCGTATACCCAATCCGTTGTTCCATTGATAATTTTGTTGCGTTCACCGTCGGTGGTAACCGCTACGACTTTCCCGCTAGCGAGGTCTTTGATGTACAAATTGTTTTCAAAGATATAACCAACTTTTTTTCCGTCTGGAGAATATTCAGCAAGGGTTTGCGGCTGACGTTCCTCATCGAGAGGTTCTGTTTTTTTTGTATTTAGGTCGTAGAGGTAATACACTGCAGAATAGCTGTGGCGATAGATGCTTTGCGTTTCAGTCGTAAAAAGCACTTTTGTTTCATCGCTGTTAAAATAGTAATCATCAAAATTGATTTTTTTCCCCTTATAGGTCAAATCACTTTCAGTAATTAACAATTCACCTTCACCTTTGTAATCCGAAAACTTATGCTTTGTAATAGAGTTTCCAGTGATTTTTGAAAAATAATTTCCATCGTTCATGGAACGGAAACCATCTACGGATTTACCGAAAAATGCATATTCTTTCCAAATTTTGGCAACAGATAATTCTTGTGAAAAGCTAAGAGTAAACAGCGTTATGAAAGCAAGTGATGTAAGGAGTTTTAACATGGGTTTGTTTTTTGAGTTCTAGATTTTAGTGGATAAAGTTATGAAATAAGCGATAACCAAAAGCGGTAATAACAAATAAATATTTTAGTGCCTAGTTCAAAAGAATAGTTAAAAACAATTAACACTATGTTGATAAATTGATAACGATAGGTCGCCAAGAATGTCGTACTTTTGTCCTGAAACTCAAATGTGTTATCCTTGAAGCAAGCATTTTGCTGAAACCACAAGCGAGTAAAAATTGAGAGAAGAATGATATAACATGTACCTCATTTTGCCTAAATCATTCGATTTAACGCAGCAGAACTCCTTCCTTGGCGTTCTTCCTTGTAGTACATCTTCTTGTCTTTATCCAATCGTAATTTCAATAACAAACATAAAATCCGAATTCTCATGAAAAGAACATTACTTGTTTTAAGCACTTTTTTGAGCACGATGACATTTGCTCAAAATTGTACTGAATTATTTATCTCTGAATATGTAGAGGGGGTAGGTAATAATAAGGCCTTGGAAATATACAATCCAACGGCAAATCCAATTAATTTAAGTGGTTATTTTGTAACGCGTATTTCAAATGGCGCTAGTATAGGTTCTGCGTCAGCAGCTAATAGTGTGCAATTAACGGGTACGATTCCAGCTTATGGTGTACACGTAGGTGTATTGGATAAAAGAGATCCATTTGGAACAGGTCAAGAGGCTCCGATCTGGGAGGAATTAGAAGAAAAAGCAGATGCCTTTTATTGTCCTGTATACAACACAACTAACACTTGGTACTGGAATGGAAACGATTGTATCATGTTAGCGAAAGGTTCCGCATCTAATCCACAAGCAGTAGGGACTGTTTTGGTCGATTTCTTTGGAAAGGACGGACAAGATCCTGAAAATACGGTAATGGGAACGAACGGTTGGTCGAGTGTATCTCCATATAATATGACGGCTGCCGAAGGTGGCAACACAACGGATAGAGTAGTTACTCAAGATCACTCTATGATTCGTAAGCCAAATGTAATGGTTGGTAAAAACAGCTTGGCAGAAGTTTTAGGCGGGGGTTATGTGTTTAATCCGTTGTTACAATACGATTCAATCCCAGCATTGGTAGTTCGTCTTGATGAAGTAACAGGAGACACGTTGTACCAAGCAGATGGTGTTACACCACAGTGGACAGGTAACTGGGATTCATTGGGTGAGCACGATTGCGAATGCAATCCATTGTCAGTAGATGAAGTGAAAGCAGAAAAAGTTTCAATTTATCCTAACCCGTCAACTGGTGAATTTTACATCAAAGGACTGGCAAATGTTCAAACAGTTTCTGTAATCAATGCTTTGGGACAACAAGTGCTTCAAGTGGAGAACAATACTCAAACAGTTATTGCAGTTGATTTAACAAATAGACGAGGTGTTTATTTTGTTAAACTGACAGACAAATCGGGAACTACGGTTACCAAAAGAATTATTGTTAAATAGGTGAATTTATATAGAAAAGAGGTCGTGTTTAGCGGCCTCTTTTTTTGAATAATTGTTACATGAGACTTCTTCTTTCTATCTTTTTATTGGCATTTATTGGTGCTGCAAACGCACAAGTAGCAACAGTAAGCGGTAAAGTAACCGATAACGCAACGAGTCAACCTGTTGTTGGAGCTAAAATCATTTTCTCTGACAATCATAAGGCGATTTCAGATTATGATGGAAATTACACCATCAAAGATGTGCCGTTTGGTGAGTATAATGTGGTGATCACAATGTTGTCGTTCGATACAACGCGACTTAGAATCAATGTGGATCAAGAGAAATTTTTCTATGATGTAATTCTTGGAGGAAGTCAAGAAATTGAAGAGGTAAACGTCATTGCAAACATTGCAGAGGACAGAAAAACGCCTGTTGCAGTTTCAACGTTGACAAAAAAGGAAATCGTTGAAGAATTAGGTTCTCAAGACTTGCCAATGGTTTTAAATTCAAAACCAGGAGTTCATGCGACACAACAAGGTGGAGGTGATGGTGATGCGCGAATTACGATTCGTGGATTTGACCAAAGAAATGTGGGGGTGATGATTGACGGTGTGCCGGTGAACGATATGGAAAATGGTTGGGTGTATTGGTCGAACTGGTTCGGTTTGGATGCAATTACTTCGCAGATTCAAGTACAACGAGGATTGGGTGCAACAAAATTGGCCATGCCATCGGTGGGTGGAACGATGAACATTATCACTGAAAACACAGGTGGCAAAAGAGAAATTAAAGTACGACAGGAATATGGAACAGGTAATTTCCTGAGATCATCGCTCTCGTATAAATCAGGAACACTTAAAAATGGTTGGGGAATTCTATTTTCAGGTTCCTACAAACAAGGAGATGGATGGGTAGATGGACTGAACACCCAAGGTGGATTTTACTACTTGAAGGTTCAAAAGAAAATCGGAAAGCATGTGCTTTCCTTGAGTGGGTTTGGAGCGCCACAACGTCACGCACAACGTTCGTTTAATCAACCGGTTGGTTATTGGGATTCGGAATACGCGCACAGCTTAGGAGCTGATACAACAGATGCAAAAAACTGGGGTATTCGACACAATCAGCACTGGGGATACTACACTGATGAAAACGGTAGCTTCAAAGAAAAATACGAGCGTGAAAATTACTACCACAAACCACAAATCACATTGAAAGATTTTTGGAAAGTGAACAGCAAACTTTCTTGGTCGAACATGGCGTATGTTTCCATTGGTAGAGGTGGCGGAGTCCGTGCCAGAAATTCTGGTGGGATCATTTACGATTCACTAGGCCGTATTGATTGGAACAAGATCATTTTTAATAACCAGTACAAGACGTTTGCGGGGATGGTTATTGGCACTACGGCAGACAATACATACGATCCAGAGTTATTGAAGTCATCACAAGTCTTAACGGCAGCAGTGAACAACCATACGTGGATCGGTGGAATTTCTCAAATCGATTATATGGCCAACGACAATTGGAACATTGCTGCAGGATTGGATTACCGCTATTATCGAGGAGAACATTACACCGAACTCGTGGATTTACTTGGTGGTGATTATTGGGTGAATGGACAAAATCAAAACGATGCGGATCCAATGAAGGTAGAAGGTGATAAAGTTGGATGGGAGCCTTATCATAATCATCGTGATGCATTTATGCAATGGGCTGGTGGATTTGGACAAGCAGAATTCTCGAAAGGGCGCTGGACGGCATTTGGAAATGTTTCCGTGGTGTTTAATGGGTACAACGCGGTTGATTATTTTGAAAAGAAGGAATTACACGATGGTGATACCATTATTTATGTGGGAGCGAAGGATACGGTTGATTACAACGGAAAAACGTACACGAATGATTCAGAAGAATTGGTGTACAACGAAACAGGCTGGAAATGGATCGGTGGATTTACTGTGAAAGCTGGAGCAAATTTCAATGTTACTGAAAAATCCAATCTATTTTTGAACCTAGGATATCTAAACAGAACGCCTCAATTCAGTAATGTCATTGACAACAATACCAACACCTTTTTCCTAGAGATCTTGAATGAGAAAATCTATGCATTTGAATTCGGTTATGGTTATCGATCGAGAAAATTGAGCGGTAATGTCAACAGCTATTTTACATATTGGGAGAATAAACCCTTTCCATTTGGTGTTTCTGTGCCAGACCCAGATGATCCAACAAGTTTTATTAGAGCAAACGTGAACGGTATGGACGCATTGCACATGGGAGTTGAGGTTGATTTGGTGTACCGCATAACGAAAAATCTTTCGTTGGAAGGAATGGCGAGTTATGGAGATTGGACCTGGCAATCAGCTGAAACGATTGACGTGGTTGGACAACAATTCACATTCGATGCAAAAGGAGTACACGTAGGAGATGCAGCACAATCTACCTATGCAGGAAGCGTTCGTTGGGCGTTTGTAAAAGGAGCTTACGTGAAAGTAAAATATACGTATTTTGACCGTTACTACAGTAATTTTGATCCCTTTAGTTTGTCAGGAGCGAATGCGCAAAAAGAATCGTGGAAAATCCCTTCGTATGGACTGTTGAGCGCGCACGCTGGATACACGTTGCCGTTGAAAAAAACTGCATTGGTATTCCGAGCGAATGTATTTAACTTATTAAACTCGCTTTATATTTCTGACGCGAGAAACAACCAAAACGGATCTTCCTTTGATATTAATTCCGCAGGTGTTTTTGTGGGACAAGGACTTACATTTAACCTATCTTTAGGATTTGAATTTTAACACGAAAAAGAACATTGCATTTAGTTGATGCATATTAAATAAAAAAAGAATGAAAAAAGTAATCATGTCAATCCTAGCAATCGCTGTCACAGCAATTGGTTTTGGACAAGCAAACATTGAAGATGCGAGAAATTTCGCGCTCGGACAGACAGTAACCGTTACCGGAATTGCAACAAATGGTTCTGAGTTAGGACCGATTCGTTACATGCAAGATAACACGGCGGGTATTGCTGCCTATGGTGGACCGATTGGTGGTGTGAACAGATACGACTCAATCACAGTGACAGGACCACTGATTGAATTTTCTGGATTATTGGAAATTTCTACTGTGACCAATGTGGTAAACCATGGACCGGCAGTAATTCAGCCTGTGCCTTTGGAATTGCCGTTTTCTGCAATTGATGAATCAAAAGAATCTCAATTGGCGCAAGTGATTAACGTTACATTTAATCAATCAGGTACATTTGCTGGAAACACAACATATACGGTCACTGACGGTTCAACCAATTTAGATGTTCGAATCAACACGGGAACGAATATGGTTGGAACACCTATTCCTGCAGGACCAGTGACAATCACAGGACCAATTGGTCAGTTCAATGCGAATTATCAAATTGTACCGCGTGATTTAAATGATATCGTGGCTTATGTAGCACCAGCGTTTGAAATTAATGTGAAAATTGATGGAAATACTGTGCTTCACAATTCAAACTATTTTATGGGGAATTCACCTTCGTTAAACATCACGATTGAAAATCAAGGTGTAAGTGACCTTGTTATTTCTGGACACACTTTCTCCGGTACCGATGCAGGTGATTTCTCAGCAGATATTGTCGCTGGAAATATTGCAGCGTTATCAGATGCAGCTTACACGTTAACGTATACGCCAGGTGGAACAGGTTCACGTTTTGCAACAATCGAAATTGGTTCGAATGATACAGATGAAAATCCGTACATCATTAACTTTGAAGCGGTAGGAACGGACAATATTGCTACTGAACCAACAGGAAATCCTACTGGTTTAACATTTCCTTCAGTAGAGGCTTATACCTTGAGCGGTGAATACAATGCTGGGACTGGCGCAACTAGTTACCTTGTATTATGGAAAAATGGTAGCGTAATTACTGGAGCACCAGTAGATGGAACGACTTACCTAAGAGGTGACATGGTTGGTGATGCGAAAGTGGCATACGTTGGATCAGGAACATCGTTCACACCAAGAGGAATCATTGCAGAACAAGATTATTATTTTGAAGTGTATGCGTTTAACGGAACTAACGGTTTTGAAAACTATCTAACTACGTCACCAGCCTCAAATATGGTAACAAGTTTAGGAAAGAACAGCGGATCGTATTATGCAGGATTGTCAACAGCGGCTCCTACGTTTATAAGTGATTTAACTGCGATTATTAATCCTCATACGATGATTACTTACTTCATGTACAAACAAACAATGATGCAGGAATTTGAGGTTAAAGATACTACTGGAGGTCAGTCGTTCGTAACATGTGCTTACTCAGGAGAAAGAAAAGTGTTCAGTGGCCCTTTTGATTGGACAGCAGTTGATTATAGCCGTGAGCACGTTTTTGCACATTCATGGATGCCTACAAATCCAGCGAATAGCCCAGAGCGACCAGAATACACTGATCAGTTTAACTTGTTCCCTGTGAATTTTGCTGATGTAAACGCGGTAAGAAGTAATTATCCATTAGGTGAAGTAGTGACAGTAACATCTTCATTTTTAGGGGGTACTTATGGACAAAATTCGGATGGACAAACAGTCTATGAGCCACGTGATGAAATGAAAGGAGATATCGCACGTGCTATGATGTATGAAGCTGTTTCTTACAACGGAACAAGCGGAATTTGGCCTTTTCCAGATCCAATTAGTTTTATCATTACTTACGGACAAGATCAAGAAGTGATTAAAGATTGGCACTTCTCTGATTTACCAGATGCGTATGAAATTGCACGTAACGAGTACATCTACAACTTGCAAGGAAACAGAAATCCATTCATTGATTCAACAGATTTAGTATGTTTTATTGATTTTAGTAATATGTCTTACATCAGCGATGGTTGCACCTCGGGAATTGACGAACTGACGAATGAAAGCGTTGCATTGTATCCAAATCCAGCAAAGGATGAGGTGCAAATGCGTTCAACGGATGGAATCATTACAGGTTATACGATTGTTGATTTACAAGGAAGAGAAGTTGCTAACGTTGATGCGTTGAGCGCAGCGTATTTAATAGTTGATGTTGACGGTTTCAATGCAGGTTCGTATATTGTGAACATTCAAACAACGAAGGGAACTGCCCAACGAAAATTGATTGTGAACTAAAAGAATGTTGAAATTTCTAATCATATTTCTAAGTGGAGCAGGTCTTTCGGCCTGCTCTTCTGTTACCACGCTATCGGTTCAGTCAGCACCGATTCCTGTAACTGCAAATTATGAAAAGGAAAACAGCGTAGATTCAATGGTTGCTCCTTACAAAGTAGCGTTGGAAGCAGAAATGAACGAAGTGATTGCTTCGGCGCCCAATGATTTTACACGCGGAAGACCGAATGGAAGTTTGAACAATTGGGCCGCAGACGTTGTTTTAAACGCAATGAAGGATAGCTTGGGGCAAGAAAAATCGGTCATGAGCTTGTTGAATTTTGGCGGGTTACGCAATTCATTAAATCAGGGTGATATTGCACTGAAGGACATTTTTCAACTCATGCCTTTCGACAATGAAATTGTAATTATCGAAATGCCACTGGAAACCATACCAGAAATTGAAGCTTACCTCAAAGCGAGTGGGGGAGAACCGATTGGTGGAGCACGAATTGTAGAGGGAAAATTGATTCTTGATGAATTGAAAACGGGGCAGACTTCTTTTTTTATTGTGACTTCGGATTACTTGTTCAACGGTGGAGATAAAATGTACTTCTTTCAAAAGAACTTAGCCATTGTGTACACGGGAATTTTAATCCGTGACGCGATGATAGCAGCTGCCAAAGAGCAGGGAGAACTGGTGTGGAACGAAGACGAACGAATTGGCTTTTAAGATGGAAAGAAGAAAGTTTATACGAAATTCATTCATCATTTCTGGAGGTATTCTTACCGCACCAACCTTATTTGCACAATCTTCACTGAAGCGAACCACAAAAAAAATTACGCTGTTACATACCAACGATACACATTCGAACATTGAACCATTTCCCGACAATCATTCCAAATATCCAGGGAAGGGAGGTGTATCACGACGGTTTGAATTGATCAATCAAATTCGGGAAGAGCAAGAGAATGTGCTGTTGCTTGATGCTGGAGATATTTTTCAGGGGACACCTTACTTCAACAGATATGGCGGTGTGTTGGAAATGAAACTGATGACCGTTTTGGGTTACGATGCAGCAACAATGGGAAATCACGATTTTGATGGAGGAATGGAAGGATTCGTCAAAGCAAAGCAATTTGGCAGCTTCCCGTTTTTATGTTCCAATTACGATTTTACAAACACACCCATTGACGGACATACGCAGAAAAGTACAATCATTACCAAAGGTGGCATCAAGATAGGAATTTTTGGGATCGGCGTTGAACTGAAAGGTTTGGTTCCAGGTCGCTTGTATGGTGAAAGCAAATGGTTAGACCCGATAGAAATTGCTACCGATCGCGCAGCGGAATTGAAAGAACAAGGATGTGATATCATCATTTGTCTTTCGCATTTGGGGTATGAATACAGCTCTTCTAAAGTTTCAGATCGAGTTTTGGCCCAAAAGACCCGCAACATTCACTTTATCATAGGCGGACATACGCATACCTTTCTAGATGAACCGACGCAAGAACAGAATCTTGACGGAGAATTGGTACTCATTAACCAAGTTGGTTGGGCAGGAATAAATTTGGGGAGAATCGATGTGGAAATTGATGTAAAACCTCTTTCCACGCATTCAGTCATTGATGTGGGATAAACTTAAAAAGGCCATTCTACAGTTTATAGAATGACCTTTGATTTAACCCAATTGTTTTAATTGGCAATTCAATATTATTTCCATCCACCACCCAACGCACGGTACGCACAAATCATTGCTGTCAGTTGTTCCTTTTTTGTATCCACCAATTCAAATTTTGCCTCCAATACATCCCGCTGTGTCATTAAAACCTCCATATAATCGGCTCTTGCAGAAGTAAACAAATCTCCTGATATACTTATTGATTCAGACAATGCAGCAACTTGTTGTTCTTTCAATCCATAACTTTTCTCAAGATTGTCAATTTTAGCAAGTTGATTGGCTACTTCAATATATGCCTTTAACAAGGCTTGTTCATAACTATACATTGCTTGAATCTGTTTAGAATTCGCGCTATAGTACCTTGCTTTGATCGCCTTTCGATTAATCAACGGTGCCACTAGCTCTCCCACCGCATTGTAAATAATTGATTGTGGGCGAATTATATACGTTGGGTTAAACGCATTAAGTCCTGTTTGTGCTCCAATTTCCAATTTCGGATAGAAATCGGCCTTCGCAATTTTAATGTCCAATTTACTGGCTTCTAAGAGGTGTTCGGCCTGACGTATGTCTGGTCGATTGTCGAGTAATTGAATTGGAACACCCGCTTGAATCGTTGTTGGAACCATTGATAAAAAAGCTGAAGAAGATCGATTGACGTGCTGCGGAAAACGACCCACCAAAAAATTAATTCTATTTTCAGCTTCAACGATTTCTTGTTGAATTAGGAATTGAAGGCTTTTAGTTCTGAATACTTCAGCTTCAAATTTCTTTACTGCTAATTCGGTGACCTTGGCTGATGCTTTTTGCAGTTTGACAACTTCTAAGGCATTCGTTTGAATCTCAATGTTTTTATTTACAATCGCCAATTGGTTGTCGTAAGCAAGCAAATCGTAATAGGATTCAGCAATTTCAGCCACTAAGTTTGTCACCATGTAATTCTTCCCTTCCTTCGAAGCTAGAAATCTTTTAGCTGCGGCATCTCTTCCGTTTCTTAACTTCCGCCAGATATCAACCTCCCAGGAAGCCTTTACACCAACCATAAAATCTGACACAGGCTCTGGCATTTCTTTACCTGGTTCCATTTCTGTAGTTGCCTCCAGCGCACCATGTGTTGTGTACCGTCCGACTTTATCGACTCCGGCACCTGCATTTATTCCCGCCGTAGGAAGAATTTCTCCCTTGCGTGACATGACTTCATTTTGGGAAATGGCAATTTCTTGAAGTACAATGTTCAATTCTTGATTGTTTGATAATGCTGAATCGATGAGTGCTACCAAATTCGGATCGTTGTAGAATTCATTCCAACGAAGCAATCCACTATTGGAAGAATCCACAGCGCTTCCAAAATTACCTGGAACATGCTTATTCACATCTTGCCTTCCAAGATCTGGTGCTTTACATGACGCAATTGCCATCAAAACAATCATCGCTATAAAGTATATTTTTGTTTTAGACATAACAATTAGATTTTTTATTGGTTATTGGACTTTCCGCGTAATTTGTTCAAGAGTCGGGTTGCTCTTTTCAGTTCCTTTTTGATTTTGTTTTGCTCCTCACTTTGTCGAACAAAACTTTCAGACAAGGACTCATCAGCTTCGTCTTTGATTAATTTTCGACCATCGGCCATTCGACCAAAAATGTAATAAAGTCCAGGTATGATTAAAACCCCGCCTAATGTTCCCAGTAGCATTCCACCCATGGCAGAAGTCCCAATGGTTTGGTTTCCAATCGCTCCTGCGCCGTGGGCAAGTACCAACGGAATTAATCCTGCAATAAACGCAAATGACGTCATCAAAATTGGTCGAAAACGCACTTTTGCTCCTTCAATGGCTGCTTCTAATACAGTTGCACCTTGTCGACGTTTCTGCACGGCAAACTCTACAATCAGTACGGCATTTTTGCCGAGTAAACCAACCAGCATAATCATTCCTACCTGCGCATAAATGTCATTGGACAATCCCATCAATTTTAGCATTAAGAAGGACCCGAAAATTCCAACGGGTAAAGAAAGTATTACAGCCAAAGGCAATAAGAAGCTTTCGTACTGTGCAGCTAGAACGAGGTAAACGAAAATCAATACAACGGCGAAAACAAAGATGGACTCATTTCCTCTTTTCGCTTCATCGAAAGACAATCCTTCCCAAGCGATGTCGTAACCTCTTGGTAATTTCGCTTCGGCAACTTCTGTGATTGCAGTAATCGCATCAGCTGTAGTGTACCCATCGCCGGGAAGCCCTCTGATGGATGCTGAATTATACATGTTGTATCTCGTAATCTCATTGGGGCCTTGTGTTTTCTTCATTTTCATGAAGGCAGAATAAGGAACCATTTCGCCCGCTTCGTTCTTTACGAATAGGTTCAGTATGTCGGATGGCATTCTTCTAAATTCTGGCCCAGATTGGACATACACCTTGAAAAATCTTCCAAATCGAATAAAGCCCTGTTCGTAAGTGGAACCGATCATAATGTTTAAATTCTCCATTGCTTTTTCGATGGACACTCCTTTCTGCATTGCTGCTTTATTGTCAATGACAAGTTCGTATTGAGGATAATTTGCAGCGAAAAAGGTAAATAATCCTTTGAGTTCCTTTCGCTTCTTCAATTCAGCCATAAACTCCTTATTAATTTTATCAAATTCTTGATAATCCGTCGATGCTGTTTTTTCCAATAAACGGAGCGAAAATCCACCTGAAGAACCGAATCCAGGAACTGCAGGAGGTTCGAAATACTCAATTATTGCACCCAGATCCTTTGATTTCTCCTCGAGTTCCTCCATGATTTCATGGACGTTTTTTGTTCTTTTTCCCCACGGTTTGAGGTTAATCAAACAGGTTCCAGCATTGGAGCCACGACCTTCTGTCATAATTTCATAACCCGCCAAAGAAGAAACGGATTCAATTCCATCTACCTTTTCACAAATTTGTTGTAATTCTCTAGAGACTTGATTCGTTCGCTCCAGTGTAGCCCCTGGTGGAGTTTGAATAATTGCATAAATAGTTCCTTGATCTTCCCCCGGAATGAATCCACCAGGTAAAATATTATTTTCCACTACGATACCTACACCGAACACAACAAGAATCAGAACCGTTAAAAATCGGCGATTGACAATCAACTTTAATACACCGATGTACCTTCCTGTCAACTTATCGAACCTTCTATTGAACCAATCAATAAAACGGTTAATGGGAGATTTTTTACGGGGTTTTCCATGATTATTTTTTAGAATCATTGCGCATAAAACTGGAGTAAGTGTTAATGCCACAATCGCGGAAAGAATGATGGAACTTGCCATGGTAATCGAAAATTGGCGGTAGAACGTACCGACAGGTCCTGACATAAAAGCAATCGGTATAAATACCGAAACCATCACTAGGGTAATCGCGATTATGGCACCGCTGATCTCTCCCATTACGCTTTTTACAGCTTTAAAAGAAGAAACATGCTCTACTTCCATTTTGGCGTGCACTGCTTCAACGACGACAATGGCATCATCCACCACAATACCAATGGCAAGTACCAAGGCGAATAAGGTGATTAAATTGATCGACAATCCAAACATTTGCATCACGAAAAATGCTCCAATTAGCGATACAGGGACTGCAATAATTGGAATTAAGGTCGAACGCCAATCGCCTAAAAATAGAAACACAACAATCGCAACAAGTATAAATGCGTCTCTCAGCGTATGGATGACTTGTTCAATGGAAGCATCCAAAAATTTGGAGACATCATAACTTATTTTGTAATCAATTCCTGGAGGAAATGTTTCTTTCATTTCTTCCAATTTTAGTTTCACGTTTTCAATAACTTCTGTTGCATTGCTTCCGAGGTTCTGCTTCAATACAATCGCTGCGGAAGGATGTCCATCAAGGTTGGAATAGATGTCAAAAAATTCACTTCCCAATTTTACTTCGGCGATATCTTTTAAGTGAATACTTTCACCCTCAGCGTTTGCGCGAATAATGATCTCCTCGTATTCTTCCGCTTTGTTGTACCTTCCTTTGTATGTCAAAACATATTCCAGTGATTGCGCTTTAATTCCAGAGCTTTGACCTAATCGACCAGGTCGACCGATAATGCTTTGTTCCGCCATTGCATCCATTACCTCTTCTACCGAGATATTGTACGCTCTCATTCGTTCTGGATTCAACCAAACACGCATTGCATAGGTGCGACTTCCCAGGATAGTTGATCTCGCAATTCCATCAATTCGATTGATTTCTGGAATCATGTTCACGTTCGCATAGTTGTACAGGAATTTCTCATCCAACTTTTTGTCTGTGCTATACAAATTGACATACATCAACATACTTGGTTGGATGGGCGTAATAATTACACCTTCTCGCTGCACCAAATCCGGTAACAGAGGCATCACTTGGTCGACCCTTGTTTTCACGCGTATCACAGCTTGATTTGGATCTGTACCAGGTTCAAAGACGACATTGACTGTCGCTTCACCTGCACTTGTTGCATCAGTAGCAATGTAACGCATTCCCTGAACACCATTGATGGCATTCTCAAGTGTATTGAGGGTGGACTTGACCAACACATCCGCATTGGATCCCGGGAACGCAATGAAAATGCTCACCGTAGTTGGAGCAATCTCAGGAAATTGTGAAGTGGGCAATTGCTTCATTGACAGCAATCCGGTAAAAACGATTATCACAGAAATGACAATTGCCAATACTGGTCTATAAATTATTTTGCTAAACATAATTCGATTTTTTTTGTACTTCGTTGATTACTCAGCGTATAATTCAAGCCCAGAGATTGCCTTTTTAGGCTGAACAAAGGTGTATTTGATCCTGTCGTTATTATTGACTTTTCGAATCCCTTCTAACACAATCTTATCACCCTTGGATAGTCCTTCTGTTACCACATACAGGTGAGGTAACTCAGCACCAACGGTAATATTTCTGGCGTGAACAACATTCTGTTTATCGACAACAAAAACATATTTTTGATCCAAGACATCGTAGGTTGCTTTTTGAGGTATCATCAATACATTCTTCATTGGAGAATGTATAAGTACCGTACCTGTCTCCCCATGCCGAAGTAACTTTTCAGAATTATCAAATGTGGCTCTGAAAGCAATGTTTCCTGTTTCATTATTGAAGTCTGCTTCGATCGTTTCAACTTTTCCTAAATGATTGTACATTTCATTGTTTGCCATTTTCAATTGAACTTCATTTAAGTTTTGCTTTTTCGCTTGCGTCATGTAGTCAAGATATTCTGCTTCTGGCACGTTGAAATACACCCAAAGCGTACTGTTATCGGAAAGATTCGTAAGCAAATCCCCTTCATCGACCAAGCTTCCAAGGCGGACATGAAACTTGTCGATGATTCCATCAAAGGGCGCACGGATTTCAGTGAAATCTAAGTGCGTTTGCGCCAATTTCAATTCTGCCTTGGCTTTGTTTAATTTTGCTTTAGCCATTGCCAAATCATTTTTTGATACAATGTTTTTATCAAAAAGCGCTTGCGAGTTTTGAACTTCGATTTCGGCAACTTCGACTTCAGACTTTGCCCGCATCATTTCAGCTTCATAGAGGTTTGGCATAATGCGAAATAACAATTGATCCTTTTTTACCCGTTGACCTTCATCGATGTAAATGGATTGTAGATAACCGCGTTCCTGTGAGCGCAATTCAATGTGACTGATTGCGTGAATTTGGCAAACGTATTCCTTGGTAATCACAGTATCCATCTTTATTGGACTTGTGACTGTTAATGTTGTTTCTTCTTCGATTTCCTTTGTTTCTGACGTGCAACTCACGTAAGTAAATGAGATAATTAATCCCAAGAGCACAATAACTCCTTTCATACTGATTAAATTTTGTTTCTGACTATTTTTGAAAATTCTAAATTGCGCAGTGAACTGCGCGGATGTCGTTGCCAAAAAGAAATAGGGCAAAGACAGGTACAGCACAAAAGAAAAACTCAGCGCTATACTTGGTCAAAGTGACCACATAAGAAATTATCAAAGTCTGAAAACGCGGTATAGAATATACCAGCATGTGGATTTATTCGCATAATGCGAATAAATTGGAAGAACATTTTTAATGCTATTTTGAAAGTGGATTGTTCCAAAACGAGCAAAAACACCAACATGAGAGATGCGATTTTTAAGATGATTCTTCGATGATTTTATTTCATCATCACTTATTTCTTCTTCAAAAATTATCTGAGATGAGTTATTCTCTGGTTTTTCTGAGTCAGAGCTGAAAAAGCTCGTTACAAAATCACTTTGATGATTCGTTACCTGAAGTGCTGATGAAGAATATTCAATTGATTGACTGATTGCATTGAATTCACCTTTCGCCGTAATTACTACCGCTAAGATCAACGCAAATGACAAACAATATTTTAAGAAAACTTTCCCCATTAGTAATCAAAATTACATTAAAGTTGATTACTAAAGTAGATGTGAGCGTTATTTTTTTAGTTAATCACACAATGTATTTGATTAAATTGTCCCAATTGACTAAGTTAGTTAGCCCGATATAATATTAGGGTGAATTGATATAAAACCGCGTTCAACTCATTTGGTAATTGAAGTGAGGTAAAGGTTTACGATTATCAATGTAATCTGAAACTTTTTGTAGAAACACACATTTAGTTGTCAAAAAGCAACAGAAAGTAGTGGTATTACAACTGTAAGTAGTTGGTTTTATTTGATTCGGGAGAGGTGTCAAAATACCTTTGTCGAAACAAAAAATTGATGATATGTTAAGTACAAAAACAATTGGCAATAAAATTGTCGAAGCACGTAAGAAGGTAAATATTTCTCAAGCCCAACTCGCTGAGCGCATGTTTATTAGTCCTCAAGCTGTTGGGAAGTGGGAGAGAGGTGAGTCAATGCCAGACATTACCACATTTAACCGTCTCGCAGAAATTTTGGGAGTTGACTTGAATTACTTCTCGGAGAACTTTAAATCTTCCGTTATCGAATTTGAAGGCGATGGCGCTGATGAATTAAATGTTTCAACGAAACAAGATTCTTCTCATAAAACAGGCAATAAACCGAACTGGGATATGTCACATGGGAATTGGGTGGATGCTGATTTTTCAGGATTGAACAATTTGCATGAAAAATTCAGTTCCTCGAATATGCAACGCTGTAAGTTTATTGGTTCAGATTTATCAGGACTCCTTCTAAAAAATAACAATGTCGATAGTTGTGACTTTTCAAGTTCCGAAATTAGCAACAGCAAGATTCAAGGTTCCAACTTGGGTAAGAATGTATTTAAGGATTCCACATTGAAAGAAACGGAGTTTTCAGGAAGTAATATCGAACGCTGTGATTTCTCAGGTGCTAACCTTACCAGAAGTACATTTTCAAAAAGTTACATTTCTGGTTGCGATTTTGCCGGAGTCGATTTTACAGGGGTAATGATTAAATCTGGAGGCTTTGCGGGAGTGGCCGCTAAATCTGGAGATTCAATAAAAAATACGATTGAAAAAGCCGTATGGAATCGCACTTCTTTTGTGGATACTCACATTGCCGATATCGGCTTCACGGGCACACTTGAGGACTGCTATTTTGAGAACTGCGGATTTACCAGAGTCACATTTCAGAATGCCACGCTCATGAATACGTTCTTCAAAAACAATAAAAAATTGAAGCGAATTCAGTTCATAGATTGTAGAGTAGATCGCTTGACGTACGAATTCCTCAAACAAGGGAAAGCAGATTTAACGGGCATTACCTTGTTGGCTTAGATGATGAGAGCTATGTCTGAAACTATGAGCAAAGGGATTTATGTGTTCAAAACCTCAGTGAAGGATGAGATGGACGTGAATCGGCTAAAACCATCATTAGAAAATTTTCTTGGTCAATCTTGTTGGAGCTTTGATTTGGAGGATTGCGACAAAATCTTAAGAGTAGAAAGCCATAAACACAGCGCATTTCACATCATTGAGCTCTTACAGAATTTTGGTTTTAACTGTGAAGAGTTGCCCGATTGATGTGTGAAACGCCAAATTAAGATGCGTCATTTAAGATTTATTTGATTTCCAATTACTTAAGAACGACCTCGCTTCAATTAGAATTCAGTTTTCTAGTTAAATCAGCGTCAAATCTGTGAATTATGTAACTTTTAATCGGTATAAATAAACATTTTGTCGATAAAAGGGGTCATATTTGTTCTAACAGTGCAATTTGTTGTAGCAGTACAAAAGTTCTTGTGCCCTAAAATTTAAACGAGGAACCATCAAAACTCAAAATATTGAAGCTATACATTAAATACATGGTAAGTAATCGCTGTAAAATGGCAGTGAAAGAGGAGTTAAAAAAAATGGATCTTCATTTTATGCCGATTGAGCTGGGCGAAGTGGATATTATGGAGAATATTTCTTTGGCACAGCGCGAACAATTAAAGTCAGGATTACTCAAGTCAGGTCTTGAATTGATGGACGATAAGAGGGCTGTGTTAATTGAAAAAATCAAGAACGTAATTATTGAGATGGTTCATCACACGGATGAAGTCATAAAAGTGAATTTCTCTGATTACTTAAGCGAAAAATTGAAGCACGATTACACGTACATGTCCAACTTATTTTCAGAAGTTCAAGGTACTACCATAGAGCAGTTTATCATTTCCCATAAAGTAGAACGCATCAAGGAATTAATCATTTACGGTGAGCTTAATATTACAGAAATTGCCTGGAAAATGAATTACAGCAGTGTCGCTCATTTATCCAATCAATTTAAGAAAGCAACAGGACTTACTCCTTCGCATTTTAAACAGTTGAAAGATATTCGAAGAAAACCAATCGAAGAAATCGGGAGTCAAACTGGAACAAACTGAAAAAATGGCGGAAACAAGAATGGAAAAGGAAGCATCGCATTATGCGAGAAGGTTAATAGAAGCCAGTCTTGATCCATTGGTTGCGATAAGTACGGAGGGGAAAATTACGGATATGAATCAAGCCACCGTAGATATTACTGGTTTGACACGTAAGAAACTGACGGGCACTGATTTTTTCGATTATTTCACAGATTCTCAAAAGGCAAGAGAAGTATATGAGGAAGTATTTGCCAAGGGATCTGTTGTAGATTCTCCTCTTACATTGCGTCATAAAAAGGGAAAACTCACTGATGTATTGTTCAATGGATCGGTTTACAAGGATGCTAAAGGAAATGTATTAGGTGTCGTAATTGTTGCGCGGGATGCTACCGAGCAAAAACGCATCGCGCGGGAATCAAACGAAGCCAAAGTTTTTGCTGAACTGGCTACAGAAATTGCGGAAGATGCAAAAATAAAAGCAGAGCAGGCAACACAAATTGCGCAGAATGCCGTAAAGGCAAAACAACAGTTTCTTTCGAACATGAGTCACGAAATCCGTACACCTATGAACGCGATTATCGGATTTACAAAAGTATTGCTCAGAGAAGATCATACAGAGAAGCAACAGGAATATCTAAATGCCATAGAGGTAAGTGGAAATACTTTAATTGTACTCATTAACGATATCCTTGATTTGGCAAAGGTAGATGCTGGAAAAATGACATTTGAGCAAAGACCTTTCAACATGGTACAATCGATATCATCCATACTTCATCTATTTGAACCAAGAATAAAGGAGAAGACGTTGATTCTTATAAAAGAGTATGACGAGAAGATTCCTAAGGTTTTAATGGGCGACCCAGTGCGTTTACATCAGATTATTTTGAATTTGGTGAGCAATGCGGTGAAATTTACGACGCGAGGAAAAATTACGATAAGCGTCCGCCTAGTGAGTGAAGATCTGCAGAAGGCAAATGTGGAGTTCTCAGTCCAAGATACAGGGATTGGTATTGAGGCAGGAAAAATTGGAGACATTTTTGAGAATTTTCAGCAAGCAACAAGTGGAACCTCACGGTTGTACGGTGGAACCGGATTAGGACTAGCCATTGTGAAACAATTGGTAGAATCTCAGAACGGAACGGTCTGCGTGAATAGCGAAATGGATGTTGGAAGCACATTTAGTTTTGTGCTTAGTTTTCTTAAAACCGATAAAATCTCTGAAATTGAATGTGGGGCTGCAGAAGAGGAAATGAAAATCGGAAAACTCAAAATACTTGTTGTAGAGGATATTGCCTTGAATCAGTTACTCATGAGAACATTGCTCGATAATTTTGGCTTTGAATGTGAGATTGCTAACAATGGCAAAATTGCGATCGAGAAACTAGAAACTGAATCTTACGATCTTATTTTAATGGACTTGCAGATGCCTGAGATGAATGGCTTTGAAGCGACGGAGTTCATCCGAAAAAAAATGAAATCAAATATCCCGATAATGGCCCTTACTGCTGACGTTACCACAACAGATTTGGCAAAATGTAAAGCGGTAGGTATGAATGATTATATTGCAAAACCAGTAGACGATCGATTGTTGCACAGTAAAATTATTAAATTGGTAAAAAAACACTCACATAGCAAAGGAATCAAACGAAGGGAGGTGAAACAAGACGCAATGTTAAAGTGTTGCAATCTGGATTATTTAATTGAGCGTACTAGGACGAAGCCTATATTAATGACAGAAATGATTACATTATACCTTGAGCAAACCCCAATCTTGTTGAAGGTGATGAAAGATAGTTTAGTAAGCAAAGATTGGGACTCAATGGGGGCAGCAGCTCATAAAATGATTCCCTCATTTTCAATCATGGGAATTCATAAGGATTACGAAGCCATTGCAAAAAGAGTACAGGAATTTGCAAGTAGCACTAAAAATAGAGGTGAGCTCCCTGAGCTGATTTCACAATTGGAAAAAATATGCGCAAAGGCGTGTGAAGAATTAAAAGAAGTGATAAAAAATAGTAAAAATGAAGAAAGAAACTAAAGTGGGCATGAACAACGTCAAACAGATAAAACTTTTCTTGGTGGATGATGATGCTGTATTTTTAAAAGCGCTGGAAATAGAATTTCTCCAAAATGCGGATTTTGAAATTGAAGCTTTCGCTACGGGAGAACTGTGCCTAGCGAGTATTTCGAATAAGCCTGATGTAGTCATCTTGGATTATCAATTAAACGGTATTGATTTAGATGCCATGAATGGGATAGATGTTTTGGATGAGATAAAACAATTTGATCCTAGCATTCCTGTTGTGATGTTATCTTCTCAGGACGATATAAATGTCGCGGTAAATTGCATGCACCACAAGGCGTTTGATTATGTCGTTAAAAGTGAAACTGCCTTCTTCCGTCTTCAAAGTGTCATCACGAATATCTTTAAGTTGAAAAAGATGGAAAAACAATTAAACTGGTACATGGATCGAATGTAGATTAGCATTCTTAATCCGTACTTGTTTTTACTTCTAGATTACCGCTATACTGTCTACTATCTGCTCTTCCTTTAAAGGGAGGAGTGTGAATTACATAACTTTTTTCTAAAATTATGTAATAATAAAAAACATTATCTCCCCCACCTTTGTTCTGTGAAAATGAATTCACGCCTGCCGTTAGTTAAGCGGAAAATGAAAGAACAAAACATGAAAAAAACATTTATTATTATTGGTTTAGGGTTCGCTACTTTTGGAACTACAATCAATGCGCAGATTGATGACTCCCGGGACGTTTTTGGTTTAGGACTAAAAGCAGGGATGAATTATTCGAATGTATGGGACGAACAAGGACAAGATTTTAGAGCAGATGGGAAACCAGGTTTTGTTGGTGGTATCTTTGCTTCCATTCCAGTCGGTCCCATTCTTGGAGTTCAGCCCGAGTTATTAATTTCTCAAAAAGGATATAGAGGTTCTGGAACTTTACTTGGAACGCCTTATTCATCTACAAGAACAACCACATTCCTTGACATTCCACTTTTAGTACAACTTAAGCCTGCCGAATTTATCACCTTTGTGTTTGGGCCACAATTTTCTTACTTATTGCACCAAAGAGATGCATACACGTTTGGAGATAACAGTATTGAGCAAGAAGAGGAGTTCGAAAACGAAAATGTTAGAAAAAACATACTTGGCTTTACCGCTGGACTTGACGTGAATATTTCACATGTTGTAGTCTCGGCAAGGGCAGGTTGGGATTTTCAAACAAATAATGGTGATGGATCGTCTTCAACACCGCGCTACAAAAATCAATGGTTGCAGTTCACAATTGGTTATAAGTTTTATAGAGTTTTATAATTAATTCAGGAATAATCAACAATGAAGAGATCGACAGAATCAACAGGGGATTGGACCGAAAGAAAGGGGAAACTAAAGAAGAAGTTTGCCGTACTTACGGAAAGCGATGTATTGTTTGAAGAAGGAAAACTTGACGACCTGATTGGAAGACTCCAGATAAAACTTGGTAAAACCAGAGATGAAATCCAAAAGATTATTGATTCGTTGTAAAGTAGTAAATGTCTAATTTAAGAATAGAAAAATATTAGCATTAGTTAGCCAGTGATTTGATGTGCTAAAAAGAATCACGTAGGCGATAAAATTAATACCAATAATAAAATTTAAAATGATGAGCACTTTCCTTGAATGAGGGAGGTGCTCATTTTTTTTACGAATTCAGTTTTGCACCTGAATAAACATTTAATCATAGGCCCTAGCGGCAGGCATTGAGCTGTAGAAACTAGAATGTGTGAATCATGTAACTTATCAAAATAGTTATGTAACACATTCTATATGGTTTCTGCCCAACTTTGTGTCGTGAAGATTTATTCACGATAAAAAAGACAAATATGAAAAATAGACTACTAATTATTATTGCTGCTTTTGTTTCTTTATTGTTTAACTCGGGTATAAATTATGCTCAGGTAATCAATTTAGGAACCGCGGCAGACTTCGTGCTGTTTACCACCAATGGTGCCGTAACGAATGTTGGAACCACCCATCTTACAGGGCATGTCGGTACCAATGTTGGCGGGAGCACAGGTTTTGGAAACGTAGATGGTGTAATGCACGATCAGGATCCTGGCAGTGCGCAAGCTACGTTAGATTTGAATGTGGCCTATCTAGAATTGGACGCGGCAATATCAACAAATTCTCCTGGTGTTCTACTGGGTAGTGGCATGACATTGGTTGCAGGTGTACATAACATACCAGCTGCTGCAACGATGAATGGTGAACTTAATTTAGATGCTCAAAACGATCCAAATGCGGTTTTCATTATTCAAATTGAAGGGGCCTTCGGTATTGGCGCCAATGCAGAAGTGAAATTATTGAATGATGCCCAGGCATGTAATGTTTATTGGAAAGTGGATGGTGCAGTGAGTATGGCTCCCGGAGTTATTATGAAGGGCACAATCGTAGCCTATAATGATTTCATTTCAATGAGCGCAGGAGATTCACTAGAAGGTCGAGCACTGTCAATTAATGGAGCGGTTGGAGTTAGTGGAATTGTTGCACGCACACCACTTGGATGTCTAGCGCCGATTTTAACAGGTCCTGCAAATCCTGATTTATTAACTACGGAATGTTTTGTGTTGTTCTCAGCAATTGGACCAGTTACAAATGTTGGAATTACAACTGTAACAGGTGATGTTGGTACAAATAGTGAGTCACCTTTAGGATTTGATCCACTGTTGGTTACAGGAACAATTCACCCGGTGCCAGACGCATTCACAGCACAATGTGCTGCAGACGTCACGACGGTGTATAACGATTTAAGCGCAATCCCGTACGATATTGAATTATTGTACCCTGCATTATTTGGCAATAATTTAGTGCTTACACCACATGTGTATTTGATGAATAGTGCGGTGACATTTACAGACACCTTATTTTTGAACGCACAGGGTAATCCAGACGCCGTATTTGTTTTTCAAGTGTACGGAGCTTTTTCATCTGGTACGTATTCGAATATTGTTCTACAAAACGGAGCGCAAGCTAAGAACGTGTATTGGGTTATGAATGGTGCGATAGAGGTAGGTGATTATTCCATCTTTAATGGTTCAATAATTTCTCAAGGAGCAGTTGATTTGTTGACAGGAGTTACCTTTTACGGTAGAGTTTTGACAGCTGTTGGTGCAGTAAGTACATTTGCAATTGATGCAATAATGCCAACTAGTTGTGCACCAATTTTCACTGCAGAACCCAATGATACATTGGTGTGTGACGGTGAATCGGCAAGTTTCACTATTATATCTGATGGAGTAGGTTTAACCTATCAATGGAGACGAGGTAATGTAGATTTGATTAACGGAGGAAATATTTCGGGTGCTACAACAGCTACATTGACAATTAATCCGGCCACCATTTTAGACGAAGCAACAGATTACAACGTTATTGTAACGGGTTCTTTCGCTCCTGCCGATACTTCAGTCTTCGTGTCATTAACCATTGACACAGCTCCAGTAATTACAATGGAACCATCTGATACAACAGTTTGCTTAGGTGAATCGGCAAGTTTCACAGTAGTAGCAAGCGGATTAGGGAACACTTACCAATGGAGAAGAGGGATAGTGGATCTAATTGACGGTGCTTCCATTTCTGGAGCAACAACAGCCACTTTAATTATAGATCCAACAACCTTGGCGGATGCCGCAAATGATTACAATGTTCTCATAACAGGTACATGTTTACCTGATGCAATTTCTGTGGATGTTTCCTTAATAGTGGATGAGGCACCTCTGATTACGATGCAGCCGAACGATACAACAGTTTGTCTTGGCGAATCCGCTGGTTTCACGATAGTTGCAAGTGGAGTAGGAAACACTTACCAATGGAGAAGGGGAATCGTTGATTTGGTTGACGGAGGCGCAATTTCAGGTGCGACGACAGCAACACTAATTATAGATCCAACAACTGTATTGGATGCTGGAAACGATTACAACGTAGTTGTTTCAGGAGCCTGTTTGCCAGATGTAATTTCCAATGATGTTGCTTTAACTGTAGAAGAAGCTCCAGGAATTACGACTCAACCTATGGATGAAACGGTTTGCCTTGGTGACGCTGCAAGTTTTACAGTAGTTGCAAGTGGAGGAGCGGGTATTACTTACCAATGGAGAAAAGGAATCGTTGATTTAGTTGATGGTGGAGCAATTTCAGGTGCTACAACGGCAACGTTGATTATAGATCCAACCATTCTTTTGGATGCTGCAAGTGATTACAACGTGGTTGTCTCAGGGTTATGTTTACCTGATGTTATTTCTGATGATGTTGCACTAGTGGTCAATGTATGTTTGCCGGATGTGAGTGTAGTAAAAACTGCATCAAGTATGACACCAATTATTGGTGAGGATGTGGTGTTTACAATTACTGCAAATAACCTAGGATTAACTGATGTAACAGGTGTTGAAGTAGAAGATATATTGCAAAATGGGTACACGTATGTTTCCTCAAATGCGACCATCGGAACATATGATGAAATGACAGGTGTTTGGATTATAGGTAATTTAAACGCTGGTGATTCAGAAACGCTTACAATCGTTGCAACGGTTAATCAAACGGGTGATTATGAGAATACCGCTGAGATTACGATCAATGAGGTGGAGTTAGATATTACAAACAACGTATCTACGATCTTACCAATACCTTCTGATTTCTTTATTCCAGAAGGATTCTCACCAAATGGAGATATGGTAAACGATGTGTTCTTTATCCGAGGAATCTTGGCTTTCCCATCGAATGAGTTTACTGTGTTTAACCGTTGGGGGAACATCGTTTTTTCAGCACAACCTTATCAGAATACATGGGATGGAAAATCTGGATCTGACTTCAATGTTGGTGGAGATGTGTTACCTGTGGGAACTTATTTCTATGTCCTTAACCTAGGTGATGCTTCAGAAATTTACAAAGGAACCATTTACTTGAATAATTAGGAGCAGAGCAACGAATAAATAAAATTAAAGAATTATGAAAACAAATAAATTAATATCCGTCTTGTTATTCAGCTTCGTGTGCTTCGGCACACAAGCGCAACAGGACCCGATGTACACACATTACATGTACAATACGCTGTCGATCAATCCAGCTTATGCTGGTAGTAGAGACGCTCTAACAATCACAGCGCTTCACCGCTCACAATGGGTGGATTTTAAAGGAGCACCTATGACGCAGACGATAACGTTACATTCACCAGTTGGGAATAAGCATATCGGTTTAGGGTTAGCCGCGTCTAATGACAAGATCGGTCCGACAAACAATACTGCGGTTTCAGGGAGTTTTGCATACATGATGCAATTGAACAAGAAGTCGAAGTTAGCGCTTGGTTTAAGTGGGGGAGTGAACATTCTTCAAGCGGATTTAAGTTCGTTGGAGTTGGACAATCAAAATGATGCCTCTTTTCAGAACGATGTTAATAACAGAGTTACACCAAGTGTTGGTTTTGGTGCTTATTATTCGAGAGAACGTTTTTATGCAGGAGTTTCCACACCAAATTTATTGGAAAGTAACTACTACACAACGACACAAGCAAACGGAACTGTAACGGAAGGAAGGTCGCACCGACATTACTTCTTTATTGCTGGTGCACTGTTTAATTTGACGAACAATCTAGCATTTAAGCCAACAACCCTAGTAAAGGTAACGGCTGGAGCGCCAATTCAAGCAGACGTCACAGCATCTTTCATAATGATGAAGAGGTTCTTATTGGGTGCCATGTACAGAACGGGTGATGCCGTAGGAGCTTTGGTTGGATTTGATATCACTCAACAGTTTCACGTTGGGTATTCATACGATTGGTCATTGGGACTTAGAACTCCAGCGTATAACCAAGGAAGTCACGAAGTTATGTTGAGATACGACTTCATTTTCAACAGTAAAAAGCAAATACAATCTCCAAGGTACTTTTAATTGATTTAAATAAAACACGATGAAAAAAATAATACTATCCATACTTGTCCTGACTGGAATCAGTCTAGGAGCTTTTGCCCAAGAAAAATCTTCAAAGGAGAAAAAAGGCGACAAGTTCTTCACTATTTACGCATACGATGATGCAATCGGTAAATATGAAAGAACAAAAGACTTAACGGTTTCTGGACAAAGAAATTTGGCAGAAAGTTATCGAAAGATGCAACAGAATGAGGAGTCGGAAGAAACCTATGCAATGTTGATTAATAATGGGAACGAACTTGTTTCTGAAGATTATTACAACTATGCCATGGTTTTGAAGAATAGCGGAAAGTACGGCGAATCAGATGTTCAGATGACTAAATTTTCAGCCCAACAACCAAATGATTTAAGAGCGACAAGTTTTCGTGAGAACAAAGATCAGTTCAGCACGCTTTCAAATGACAACGGAAACTTCAAAATCCATGAGATGGACATCAATACCGATTCTCAAGATTTTGGAACTTCCTATTACAAAGATCAGGTTGTTTATGCTTCAAGTAATGCATCGCCCAAAATGGTCAAACGTAGAGACAACCGGAACAACGAGCCATTTTTTAACTTGTATGTTGCTGATGTTGAAGAAGGTCAATTGAAAAACCGTGAATTCTTTGATAAAAAGGAAAATGGAAAAATGCACGATGGACCTGCGACGTTTAGTAATTCAGGAACGTACATGGCCTATTCAAAGAATGTTTCAAGGGACAAAACCAAGGATAATATTGTCGAGCTTCGAATTTTTACGCGCACATTAGAAAATGATGAATGGTCGGATCCTGTTGCGTTTGAACATAACAATGTTTCTTACTCAGTTGGTCAACCACATTTATTGTCTAATGGAAAAACGATGTACTTCACTAGTGACATGCCAGGTGGTTTTGGGGGTACAGATCTTTACCGTTCGTTAAGAGCTGGAGACGGTTCTTGGGGAACACCTGAGAATTTGGGTAACGTAATCAATACTGAAGGCGATGAAATGTTTCCTTTCTTTGATGAATCGAGAAAAACATTGCATTTCGCGTCAAACGGACACTTCGGTCTAGGCGGGTTGGATATTTTCAGCAGTCCAATGAACGGGTCAGCATGGAATAAAGTAACCAATGCAGGAGCTCCATTGAATACACTAAATGACGATTACGGATTGATTTCCGATGATAAGACGAGCAAAGGTTATTTTTCTTCTAACAGAGCCAATGGTAGCGGAATGGATGATATTTATGGAGTCGATCTATTGAATGTTAAATCAAATGCTAGAATGATAGCTGGTGTAGCAAGAGATGATGATAAAAATCCACTTCCAGGAACGACAGTGAAGCTGTTTGATGAAGATGGAAACGAGATGAGCGAGGTCATAGCGGATGAAATGGGGGCTTATGAATTTGTGGTTGACTCTGGTAGAAACTTTGAATTAACTGGAAACAAAGATGGCTTCAAAGAAGGAAAGAATACAGCCAACTCAATCGGTACGGAAGAAGTAATCGTAGCAAATCTTGAGCTTATCCAGAATGGAGAGGATGATGAGGAAGAAGTTGTAGTTGTAGACGAGGATATAGTATTAGAGTCAGATATTGGCGCTACAATTAAATTGAAACCAATCTATTTTGCGTACGATAAATCAAACATATCACCAACCGCGGCTAAAGAATTGGATAAAATGGTGAAAGTAATGAAGCAGTTCCCTAACATGGAAATTGAATTGAAATCACACACGGATTGTCGAGGGGAAAGAGGATACAATGATGCATTATCACAAAGACGTGCTAAATCATCTGCTGATTATATCAAGGAAAGAATCACGAATCCTGAACGTATTTACGGTAAAGGTTATGGAGAGAATAAATTGACCAATAATTGTGCGTGTGAGGATGAAGTTGCAGATTGTTCGGGTGCAGAGCATCAAAAGAACAGACGTACGGAATTTATTGTAAGGAAAAAATAGTTGAATATGAATCAAAGCCATCATTCTCATGGGGGATGGCTTTACTTAAAACAAAAAAAGATGAGCAATTTACTTTATTTAGTCGCAGTCGTTCTTCTCATTCTTTGGGCAATTGGCTTTCTTGGTTACAATGCCGGCGGAATAATACATGTACTACTCGTAATCGCGCTAATTGCGGTAATTCTTAGAGTGGTACAAGGAAGAAGAATTAATTAACAAATAGAAACAATTTAAATATAATACAATGGAAAAATCAAATAACAATACAGGAAAAATAGTCGGAGCACTATTGGTCGGAGCAGTAGTAGGTGGTGCACTTGGAATTCTTTTCGCACCAGACAAAGGAAGTGTGACACGTAAGAAATTGGTGTCAAAAGGAGACGATTTGAAAAAGTCTTTGCAAGAAAAATATGATGCACTCTTGGATGGTCAAAAAAACAGTAAAGAAAAAACCAAAGGTTAATCCAGTGCATCATGAAAGATTCAAATAATAATACGGGAAAAGTAATAGGAGCAGTTCTTATTGGAGTAGCAATTGGTGGGGTTCTAGGAATTCTATTTGCGCCTGACAAGGGATCTGAAACTAGAAAGAAGTTACTTGCTAAAGGTGAAGATCTAAAAGATCTAATTCAAGATAAGCTTGCTGGTGTGATTGATCAAATCAATCCAGATCAGCACGCGGAAATTGAGAACAAAAACTAATAGCATTAGCACGGGAGAGTTTTTGGTTTAACTCCCTCAGATTACAAACAATAAAATGGTCAGATTGAGCAATTAATCTGACCATTTTTAATCCTCATTTTTATGCCGACAAAAGAAAAAATTATGGAATCGCTTCTCGCTAGAGTAGAAGCATACAGTAAAACGAACTATGAACTCTTGAAATTAAAGGCTGTAGACAAAACTGCAGATGTTTCTTCCAGATTTCTGTCACGCGTGATGTTAGTCATTGCACTGTTATTTTTCGGACTTTTCATCAACATAGGCCTGTCCTTCTGGATCGGTGAATTATTGGATGAAGTTTATATTGGATTTGTTATAGTCGCTGGGTTTTATGGTCTTGTGAGTATAGTGTTATTCATTACACACAATGCGTTTGTCCGAAGAATGAAAAATCGTATTATTTCACAACTTTTAAATTGATCGTATGAACAAGATAGCCAACATAACGGATCTTCAAGCAAGAATACTTGAACTGGAAGTGCAAGGGAAAGAGGAAATGACAACCTTGAAAGCAGAATTGTCTGAAATGATTGATAGCGTTCATCCCATTCAACTCTTGACACATGGTTTAAAGGAAATAATTAAATCACCAGAAGTAAAGAGCGAACTTTTCAGTTTATCCATGGGTATGAGCGCGGGTTACATCGCGAAGAAATTGGTCATTGGAAAATCGGAAAATACGTTGCAACAAATCGCTGGAAGCGTTTTAGGTATGGTGGTATCAAAGAATGTTGCACTCAATTCAGATAAGATTCGATCCAAAGTTTTTTCATTTCTAAAAAATTTGGGAAGCAAAAATCAATCAGCAGAGGAAACAAATCCAGAGGAAATTAAATGAAAGCTGTGAGCAATGGCAGATATCCTTTTTATGCCAAAATCGCACTCATATTTGTTAGTCTTTTTGCCTTGGTGTACACACTGTGGGTGGCTCAAAATATTCTCACACCAATTATTTACGCGATTATACTAGCTATATTGCTCAACCCAATGGTCAACTTTTTCATTAATCGAAAAATACCTAAAGTTTTAGCCATCGGGATTTCAATGTTTTTAGCTTTCAGCTTTATTTCTGGGATAGTGTATCTTCTCGTTGCTCAAAGCGCTAGTTTTAGCGAGCTGCTTCCAGAAATAAACACCAAATTTTCTGAGATGAGCGCACAATTTTTAAGCTGGTTTTCCAAAAATACAAGCATTCCTGTTTACAGAATAGAGGCCTGGATCCTAGAAACTCGCGACAATCAACTGGATGATTTTGCTTTTGGCGAGAACATAACGATAGCGGGACAATTCGCAGCAACCGTGTTTTTGCTTCCAGTTTATTTATGCATGATTCTTTATTACAAACCATTGTTCATTGAATTTATCCGACGTCTTTTTCAATCGAGACATCTTAACACTGTAGAGGAAGTATTAGTGGGGACAAAAAAAATTATTCAGAGCTACTTGATTGGACTTTTCTTTGAACTTATCATTGTTGCCATTCTCAATTCCATTGGACTCTTTATCCTAGGAATTGAATATGCTATTCTGTTAGGCGTGCTCGGTGCGATTCTCAATCTGATTCCGTACTTGGGGGGAATTATTGGAGTATTTATTTTTATGGCAATCGCCCTAGTTACTAAAACTCCGATTTATATGCTATACGTATTGATTATGTATTCATTCATCCAATTCATTGATAACAATGTCATTATACCCAGAGTTGTTGCTTCGCGTGTCCAAATCAATGCCTTTATTTCCATCATAGTTGTCCTTATAGGTGGAGCAATCTGGGGAATTCCAGGAATGTTCCTTTCTATTCCAGTCACCGCAATCATCAAAGTGATTTTTGATCATATTGAGGGTTTAAAGCCATGGGGATTTTTACTCGGGGACATTGTTCCAACCCAGAAAAAACGTTTTGGTAAACCAGTGATGCAATTGATTTCAAGGTTTGTTAATCCTAAGTCTGGCGATTCAAAAGAGTAAATTATTTGAAAAACCATGCGAAAAGTGGAACCTGTGAATTATGTAACTTTTGGATTAAGTTATGTAACAAATTGTCTTCATAACATGAGCATCTTTGGTAGGTGAATGCAAAATTCACACTTAAATAAACCAAAAAATAATATATGAAAAGAAAATTACACATTGTTCTAGGAATCGTTACGCTGTTTTTTACATCAGCAATCACTTTCAGCCAAGCACCTAATTTAGGTACCACAGCTGATTTTGTTCTATTCTCTACGGACGGCGCGGTAAGTAATACAGGAATTTCTCAGTTAACTGGAAAAGTAGGTACGAATAATGGTTCCAATACAGGTTTTGGAAATGTGAATGGTGGAATGCACGCTGCGGATGCGATAACTGCACAAGCGGCAATAGATTTGTTACTTGCTTATAACGAGTTGGACGTTGCGACTCCAAATTTTTTTCCAGCTCCTTTGTTAGGAAATGGGCAGACACTTAATGCAGGTGTTTATGCTGTTGCTGGCGCTTCAACGCTGAATGCAGAACTAATTTTGGATGGACAAACGAATACGGATGCAGTATTTATTTTTCAAATCGCGGGACCACTTTCTACAAGTGCTGGTTCGAAAGTTACTTTGATTAACGGAGCGCAAGCGTGCAACGTATTTTGGAAAGTAGAAGGCTTAGTAGATATGTCGGCTGGAACTACAATGAGAGGAACGGTTATTGCAAATAATGCAGGAATTAACATGAACGTCGCTGATACTTTGGAAGGAAGAGCACTTACCACTGCCGGAGCGATCACAATAGATGGAGTTATGGCGTATACACCGGTTGGTTGTGGAAGCCCTGTTCTTACTGGACCAGCAGCGCCTGCCTTTGGTGAAGTTGGTTGTTATGCAGTATTTTCATCTGATGGACCAGTTCAAAATGCTGGAATTACAAATATCACTGGAGACGTTGGAGCGAATGTAGGATTAACTACAGGCTTTGATCCTTTGCTGGTGAGTGGAAATATTCATGCAAGCCCAGATTTCTCCACAGGTCAAGCCGCTGCTGATTTATTGGTAGCATATAATTACGTTAACACGTTGACTGCAGATATCGAATTACTTTATCCAGCACAATTTGGTGGAAACTTAGTATTGACACCGCACACGTATGTTTTAAACGGAGCCACTTTTTTGACTGATTCGGTTTACCTGAATTCACAAGGTGTAGCTGATGCAGTTTTTATCATCAAAATTGAAGGGGCATTTGAAACAAGTACGTTTTCAAATGTTGTTCTTACCAATGGTACGTTAGCAGAAAATGTCTATTGGATGGTGAATGGTGCAGTTGACATCAACGATAATTCTACCTTCAATGGGACGATTATTTCTCAGGGTGCAGTTAACTTGATGACTGGAGCAGAAATCAACGGAAGAGCGCTGACCCTCGTAGGTGCCATTGCAACGAATGCGATTGACGGATTAGCAATTATTGATCCAGCGTTGTGTCAAACTACAAGTGTTTCGGACCTGTCAAATGAAAATGTTCAGGTTACGATTTATCCGAATCCTTTTACAAATTCAACCACGATCACGTTGGAGAATACAATGGAGAATGGAGAAATTGAATTTCGTTTGTATACAATGATTGGAGATGAGGTAATGAAACACAACATCACTTCAAGTTCAACGACAATTGATACGAGTAAACTTTCGTCAGGAGTCTATTTCTATAAAGTGATTGGTAATAACAATCAACTGATAGAATCAGGTAAACTGATGGCAGAGTAAAATTTTAAGTAGTAAGTAGTAGGTTAGGTTTAAACATCCGCATCTTAGCAATAAGGTGTGGGTGTTTTTTTACATAGAGCTATGCGAACTTCCCGTTCGCTTATCGAAAGCTTTGCTTTCACTTGTACCTGTCGTTCAATCCAGTACCATCTAATATCATTGGTACAATTTTCTCAAGCCGTTTGTGCTTTGTTGTTTCCTGCTTAGCCTCATTGATATAAACGACGTATTCCTTTTGCTTTCCAGGTGTTAGCTTCTCAAAAGCTTCTTTCAATACTTGATCCTTTTTCAATGCATTTTCAAGCAATTGAGGTAAGGGGATAGGTGCGAATTTTTCTGGTTTTATTTTTAGTCCCTTTTTTTCTACTTCAATAGCTTCTAAGATATATTCCACTATTTTCCGTTCATCAATTTCTTCCTTAGAAGTAAACCGCCATTGTCGCAATGATTTTGTCTTACCTTCTTGGGCACTGACAAGAACGTTGTATCGATCTTCCAAAAAAACACCGTTGTAAAACCAGAGTGAAAAGAAATTTTTGAACCCACCATAACTCACCACATTTTTTCCATTGTAAGTAAACACTTCCGCTCCCCATTTTATTGATTTATCTAAAGGTGTTTTATCAATAATGGAAGCAATGAGTGCTAGTTCATTCTCCCATTGAGTGTCGTTTTGCATCATACCGTTGTTTGCGCCTTGGCAGTTTTAACCTATAAAGTTGTGTACATAAATATTCTTTACTAATCTACGAAATATATTTTTTTCGGAACAACAGAGTTACTTTCAATGCGATGTATTGGTAATATTTTAATTGCGACCACAAAAAAAGGCGACTGTATCACAATCGCCTTTTCATCTATATCCGTTTGACTTACGCCAATACTTCTCTTACTTTATCCGCTGCTTCTTGTAACAATACAACTGATTGAACGTCCAATCCTGAATCATCGATCAGTTTTTTCGCTTCAATGGCATTCGTTCCTTGCAAACGCACTATCAATGGCACTGGGAACTTCCCGATGCTCTTGTAGGCATCAACAACACCTTGCGCTACACGATCACAACGTACAATTCCACCAAAAATGTTGATCAAAATCGCCTTTACGTTTTCGTCTTTCAAAATAATATTGAATGCTTTAGCTACACGTTCAGCATCTGCTGTACCGCCCACGTCCAAGAAGTTCGCTGGGTTTCCACCAGACAATTTAATGATATCCATTGTTGCCATCGCAAGTCCTGCTCCGTTGACCATGCAACCAACGTTTCCGTCCAGTTTCACAAAGTTCAATCCTGCTTCATCTGCTTCAACTTCAGTTGGATCTTCTTCTGTCTTATCGCGCATTGCAGCGTAGTTCGGATGTCTGAACAAAGAGTTACCGTCCAATGTTACTTTTGCATCCACCGCAATAATTTTATTATCTGAAGTTTTTAATACTGGATTAATTTCAAACATCGAAGCATCACACCCTTCGTAAGCCGCGTACAAGTTCACCACAAATTTTGTCATTTCCTTAAACGCTTGTCCTGAAAGACCAAGGTTGAATGCAATTTTTCTTGCTTGAAATCCTTGAATTCCAACACGTGGGTCAATGATTTCTTTATAAATTAACTCTGGAGTGTGTTCAGCTACGTGCTCAATATCCATTCCACCTTCAGTTGAATATACAATTGTATTTCTACCAGCTTCTCTATCTAAAAGAACTGACATGTAAAACTCAGAAGTTTCTGATACTCCTGGATAGTACACGTCTTGTGCAATCAGTACTTTATTTACCTTTTTTCCTACACCGTTCGTTTGAGCTGTTTCAAGGTGACCACCAAGAATTCCATTTACTTTTTCTTCAACGTGATCAATTCCTTTTGCCAAGACAACACCGTGTGATCCTGTTTCTGCAACAAGTCCTTTACCACGACCACCTGCATGAATTTGCGCCTTTACCACGAACCATTCAGTTCCTGTTTCAGCAGTTAACTCTTTTGCAGCTTTTACAGCATCCTCCACTTTGTCTACTACTCTCCCTTCTTGGATAGCAACACCAAAGCTCTTTAAAATTGATTTTCCTTGATATTCGTGTAAGTTCATCTTGTTGTCTGAAAATTTGTTCCGTAAAATTAATAGGATTTGTCGAAGTGCCAAGGCTGAAATGGTGCTTTGTTGACAAATTTTGAAAAGTAGCCCCCTTTTTCTATCTTTGCAGCAAATTAATACAACTATATCAACCACTTTTAAACATTAACAATGAATACTTTACGACTAATAGTTTGCACTGTGATACTTAGTTTATCTCTTTTGACAAACGCACAATCATTGAACTTTAACTTGGATAGCGAAGCAGAAATCACTAACTATATTTCTGGTCTAACACCTGTCATTGATAAACTAGGACGGGATTATCTATATGTTACTGCAAATGAGGGTGGTCTAAAAATCTATGATGTTGCTAGTGGAATTTCACTTGTTGCATCCGTTGATACGGTAGAGTTAACAATGAAGCCAATGAGTGTTACACAAGTCGATACGTTGCTGTATGTGGCGATTGGAACTCATTTTGGATTGTTGGGATCGACAAACGATCCTGCTGGATTGGCGATTGTGAATGTGGCGGATCCTACGAATCCGCAGGTACTAGATATCTGGGTAAGTGGAACTCTTGGTAAAGGAGCGGGAATTGTACGTGTACAAGACGATTATGCCTATTTAGGAGCTATGCCTGAAGGACTGATTATCCTGGATGTCTCAGATCCATTGGCAATTGATTCAGTGAGCAACATTATCCCCCCTGGAGATTTTCCACATGTTGATAATACGCCATCAAAAGTCAACACACGAGGAATGTTTATAGTTGACACGCTCGTATATCTCTGTAACGATGAAGGCGGTATGCACGTGATTAATTGTGCCGATATTACCAATCCTGTGATTATTGAAATGTTCGCAAATCCAATTACTTTTCCTTTGTTTAATTGGCCAAGAGCATATAACAATGTGATTATCGATGACACACTAGCATATATTGCGGTGGATTATTGTGGTTTAGAAATATGGAATGTGAAAGATCCGTATGATGTGGAAATGGTATACCATTGGAACCCGCGGAACTGCCCGATTGGACTTTGGGATGAAGCACCAGTGCACGCCAATGAGCTGTTTTTGCAGAAGGAATGCAACTTGCTGTTTATGTCAACGGGAAAAAGTGAGATGATCGTTATGGATATTGCAGATCCAAATATGCCGGTAGCTATTGATTCATTTGGTACCGTTATGGACACCACAGGAACATGGGGAATTGATGTAGATGACAATTTTGTGTATCTGACATATGTAAATTCTCCGCTTATATTCCCAGATTGGTGGACACCGTTTTACTCAACATGGGCTGGAGTGAAGAAAATTGCATACACGAAGTGCAGTGCAAAACTTGAAGATCAGGCAATTACTGATTTCAGCGTATTTCCAAATCCAGCGGAAGACTATATTGAAGTGAGTGGTTTAGAAGGAGAATTCGATTTTACAATCGTTTCCATCCTAGGCGAAAAGATGCGCAGTGGAAAACTGTCAACAGGGGAGAAGATTAGCACAGTTGGACTTTCTCAAGGAGTGTACCTCATTCAACTTGAAAATGATGCAGGTCAGTGGCAATCGCGTATTGTTATCAAGTAACTTGATTACGAGCGACTGTTCTGCCAATTACTTGTCATTTCAATGGAAGCAAACTCATCGCAATGATCTTGCTTGATTGCGTCCCAAATTTGGTTAATGCCATGCGTTAGCATTTCCTTTTCTTCTTGCATCTCATCGTGCATTACCGTTGGATCTTGGAAATAATGCTTCACGAAATTCGTGTCAAAATCACCTGATGCAAACGCTTCGTGTTTCATTACGTATTTACCGAAATCGAGCGTTGTTTTTAGTCCCGAAATTTGATATTGATCAATCGCTTTGATAGTGCGACGAATCGCCGACGTTCTGTCCTTACCCCAAACCACCAATTTCGCAATCATTGGATCGTAATAGATCGGAATGTCCATTCCTTCAACAAAGGCATCATCGACACGTACACTTTCGCCTGATGGGACTCTGTATCGTTCCAAATTTCCAATGTCTGGTGTAAATCCATTCAATGTGTCTTCAGCGTAGACGCGTACTTCAATGGCGTGCCCGTTGATTTTTAATTCTTCTTGTTTCAATGGTAGTTGTTCACCGCGCGCGACGCGAATTTGCCATTCCACAAGGTCAAGTCCTGTAATTTCTTCTGTCACAGGATGCTCTACCTGCAGTCGTGTGTTCATTTCAAGGAAGTAGAATTTCATCTCTGCATCTACCAAAAATTCAACGGTTCCAGCTCCGCTGTAATCACATGCTTTACACACATTGACAGCTGCTTGACCCATTTCTTCTCTCAATTCAGGTGTCAGCAATGCACTCGGAGCTTCTTCAATCACTTTTTGGTGACGGCGCTGTATCGAACATTCACGCTCAAAAAGATGTACCGTATTTCCGTGATTATCTGCAAAAACTTGAATTTCGATGTGTCTCGGTTTGGTGACAAATTTCTCGACGAAACACGCATCGTTTCCAAAGGAAGAACGTGCTTCGTTTTGTGCCAATTTCATCTGTGATTCTAATTCTTCTGCTTTTTCGACCAAACGCATTCCTTTTCCACCACCACCAGCTGACGCTTTGATGAGCACAGGATAACCAATTTGTTCGGCAATCATTTTAGCTTCAGCAACGTCGGTAATCGCACGATCAACACCTGGAACCAACGGAACGTTGAACTCCTTCACCGCTTGCTTTGCACTTAGTTTGTCGCCCATGATCTCCATGGCTTCTGGCGTTGGACCGATAAATGTAATCCCTGCTGCCTTAACTTTTCGCGCAAATTCAGCATTTTCCGACAGAAAACCATAACCTGGGTGAATTCCATCTACGCCCAATTTTTTACAGTGTTCAAGGATGACATCTTGACGCAAATAACTTTCAGAGGAAGGGCTCGCACCTACATAAACGGATTCGTCAGCCTCGAGAACGTGAGGAGCATTTGCATCTGCGTCAGAATAGATGGTCACACTTTTAATGTCCATTTTTCGTAATGTTCGAATCACACGTCGTGCAATTTCACCGCGGTTTGCTATCAGTACTTTTTTCATCTTGAGTTCTTGTTTTTGCGTCAGTGCGAAGATAAAATTTTATTTAAATTCAAGGACAATTATCTTATGATGCCCCGTGTAGAATTATTCAGGCTTCACAATTTCTTTCGGTGCACTGGTTGGTACAGGCACTTGTTTCTTTTTACGTTTCACTGGGTAACGTTTGTTTTTCTTGCTTCTGAAAATATCAAAGAAATACTGAATGGCCTTAAAGTCCGAGAATTTATTAAAATCCTCTTTGTAGTAGAGTCCAACACCTTGCGTGAATTTACCCAATTCCGAAGATTGGATAAGTGAATTATCATTCGATTCATTGAAGATATTGACCCTGAACGTTCCTGTTTGATTCAGTAAATACTCCAAATTCACATCACCAATCAAGGCATTTTTGTTTTCATCTTCGAAATGCTGGTTTTCAACACCAAAACTTCCAGAAAAAATCAATCGATCATCTAAGAAACCCTTTGAAATACCAAATTCATACGTATTATCCCCAGAAAGTTGATCTGCATTCATGTTCACGTTTAACACATAATCTGTGGAAAGTTTTGAGAGCATAGCATTTATCTGATTGGAGACTAAATCCAATGCGGCACTTCCTGTACCTCCAGCAGTTCCTGCCAAGGGTTGAAAGGTCTTCCACAACAGCAGTGAGAAAAATTGACGGTTCAACTCATCTGGATCACTTTTTATACGATTGAGGATAGATTTTTCCGTTTCACTTGCGCGTGGTGCTTGAATGTCAAAGTTAATGGTAGGTTTCAGTAAAGACTCCTGCAATTCCAAGTAACATAGAATTTCTTGATGTGCGCTGACACCCGATCCAAACTGATCACCGGTAACTACAGAGAGGTTTGCGTTTACTTTATAGTACGTTTTTAAGTCGAGAACGGCGTCATATGGGTCACCTGTCCAACTCACACTTCCTCCTGGGTCAATAAAGAACTTTTGTTTAATAATACCCATGGCAAAGTCGTACACACCCTCAGAGACAGTGTAGATACCATTCATTGTCAGGTCTCCGAGGTTATTGAGTCGAATGGCCATTTCTCCTCTTCCTCGCGCGGTGATGATATCACCTAATTCCTCGTTGAAGATAATTTTCACTTCAGCTTCTGGAGTGATTTTGAAATTTAAATCAAGATCAACGCCCGTAAAATCAATTTTTGGCTCGGCAATCTCAACCAAAGAATCCTTACTTACGAAAATAATAAACTTATCTTCTTCATCAATTTCACCGATACCAAACATTGGGATATTCACCATGGTGCCTCGTTCTGTCTCCAAATTCACCGTGATTTCTAGATTGTCGGTATATCCAAAGATGCTAACAATGCCGGTAGCGTATCCTTTCCCATAGTAGATGTCACCATGGCGATAAGCGGTATTTAGTATTAAGAAGCGCTCTAGTGGAAGTGTTCTCCAAGGTTGAAATGGATCTTTGTTAATGGCATCATCTTCCAAATCAAACATTAAGTCGAAGTTGAAATCCTTAAAATTGTTGTGATAAACGGAACCTACTACGCTGCCTGCATTTCCGTCTTCGTCAAACACTGGAATATTGTTCACATAGAAACCATCATTGTCGATGATTACTTTCCCTTCAATTCCAAAGTGTGCTCCTGTAATGTCCACGTGCGCCGATCCTGCCGCTAAATCTACTTCACCCTCAAGTTTTGGCTCGTCAATGGATCCCTCAACTTTCACAGTTCCGTGCAAGAGCCCTTTGATGTCAGAAAGTACATCAGGATTCATAAAGGCATTCACAAATTGAATATCAGTATAATTAAATACCAAATTGAAATCTAGGTTGTCCTTTTCTTTTAAAGGGAAGTAACTTCCACTAAAATCAAATGTTTCTTGCTCACGAAAGAGAATGTTTCCATTCAAGCGCATGCTTTTGTTTTCATTGACCCATTCGGAACTTACCGAAACGTCTCCTACTTTGTGACTTTTCACGAAAAACTCTTTTACGGTAACGTCACCATAGTATTGAAAATTATGGAAAGGATTGGAAATACTTCCATGGGCATTTAGAACTCCTTCCACTGGGACATCTGACATGAAAACGGATAACTCGTTCAGGGAGAGTTTGTCAATCTTAAAGTTCAATTTTTGCGAGTCGTCATCCGATATTGTACCATTTAAATAAATACTCTGGTCTCCTCGTTTTAGTCGGAAGTTAGAGACGTTAATGGTATCTTGATTGATGCTGAACCTCGATTCATTTACGATCTCCCATTTATGGCCTTGAACTGCAAAATAGGAGGGATGTAACTTGAAACTGTAATGCTCTAAATCCACCACATTTGTTTGCCAACTGATCTGGGATGGAGTTGTTGTGTTTTCATCCCATACGAGCTTAGACAGAATTTGATCATCACGCCCTTCCGCGGTTAATTTGACATCACTAAAACTAACAGTGTCCTTAAATACTAGTCGACCTACTTCGTAGCTCGATGAAGCTTTTAGGCTGTTGAACATATTGCTAACCTGAATGTCTTCGAGTAGAACATCTTTAAATTTAACCCGAGGCGATTTGATGTTTAACTTCAGCTCCGAAGACGAACCGTGATAGTTTCCATCAATTTTGGTTTTAGGTGCTATCGACAATTCAGGATAGAAAATGGCAAGGAATTCGTCGGTTTCTTTTAAATTGACAGTGAATTCAAAATTGTTTCGGTCAGTTTTTGCAATGCGAATCTGCTCAGTGTGACTAAAAAAACCAGGGAAAAGTGATTTAACTTTAAGTTCGAGTTGATCGGCAAAGGAATTAACGTTTAGTTTTCCCTTCAAATAGGCATCGAGAATATTACTTGTTAATATAAACTCATCATATGCCACTGAACGCTTGATGTTGAGGTCCAATTGGGGGATATTCACTTTTGTTTTGGCATCTTCAAAATTGAATTCCTCCAACGATATGAATCCTCTAAAATCATTTGGATCCTTCCCCGTTAAATCAATCCGAACAATGGATGACATCTTAACGTCCTTGTCTGATAGGTGCAATTTTTCCAAAAGTGCTTCTTCAATATTCACCGTAAATAAAAGATGCAATTCATCTTTAAAATCGACGTAACCGTCATACGTTAAATCGAGGTTGTCATCTTTGACCTCTATTTTTCCTGTGAATCGTTCATCAATGACTGTACCTTCTAAAACCGTAATGTTTTTGTAAGGATAACCCAGATATTCAAATTTATTGACACTTCCTTGCACCGAGTTGAAATGAATATCCGACGTTGAAAAGGCTTCGCCAGAAAGAAAGAACTTCCCATCAATAAAGCCTATGTCTTTCGAGCCTACGAGTTTGCCGAGGTTAAAATTCTCGACCTTCACATCGTAGTCACTCGCATAGGAACGCTCAAATTCATAGGAGGAGTTCGCTTCATTTTTTGTAAACATGACGCCGTGATCGATGCGGACATTTCCAAGATTGGTTCTGATTTTGTCGGATGCTATAACGAACTGAGAACTAAAACCATCCAGCTGTGTATCTTCGGCCTCAATAAAGTCAAGTCGATTTACCACTTTATCTATGGAAACGTATTTTGCGCCAGAAGAATTAGGTAATCTTAGTGTTTTTAATTCTTCAAAATCTACATAAAGGTAATCGAGTTTTTCATGTAGAAATGACGACTCCATATTGAATCGGTCGGGGAGAATAAATGTACCCTTTACCTGTGTTTTTTTCCTGAAGCGAAGGTCTAAATCAGTGAGTTTTAAATTTTTGACCTTTCGATCTACCTTTGTGGACAAACGCACTTGATCGTCCATTCCATCCATCACATAGGCAAAGAGCGCTACTTCTTTGAGAGAAAGCGAGCTTTCATCGATTTGTGCCTCAAATCGAACACTGTCCTCAAACGTTCTGAAGTCCTCATAATGCGCAGAAAGCATGTTGAATTTTTTGGACTTGATGGTTGAACCTTTTGATTTAATTTCAAGATCGGCCAGAAAAATACCTTTCCCGGAAACATTCGTTTTTGCTTTGAATCCAGTCAGGTCAAATCCCGACTTTTCGTGGCAACTTATATGCGTCACATCTCCATAAAAATCACGATGAATCATTTTGAAGTCTTTGACCGTGCAATTTATTTTCGTCGCATAAATGTGAAAATAGTCGACCCCTGTCTTTCGCCGTTCCTTCCGATTGTCATCGAAGGTAAAAAAGGTATTGGAAATGGAAATCTTATCTGAATATAGCTTTGGTGGTTCCTGTTTACCACTATCTGGCGATCTAAAATAATCTTTGATGAATTGAAAATTGTATTCACCTTCTTTGTCCTGTACAATGTGAATCGTGGCGTCTTCAATGTCGACATTTTTTAAGTAAAAGGTTGTCTTTTTTAAATTCCAATCTTTGATCCCAATATAAATGGTTTTAGCGGCGATGATGGTATCATTCTGAAGATCTCTAATCAATACACCTTCCAAGGCAACTTCGTCAAAAAAGAGGATGGCCACTTCATCAATACTAAACTCAGAACCTAGTTCCTTGGACAAGTATGCAGTGGCTTCTTGAGCTAAATAAGTTTGTACAGCAGGAGTCCGAATTGCAAAGGCAAATAAGATAAGAAAAATCAGGATCCACTCGAAGAGTATACCGAGCGACCGTCCTAATATTTTCAGTAATTTTGCCATACGATACAAACTTAAACATTGTGCGCCAAAAAGAAACAATAATTCTTGCTATTGAGTCCTCTTGTGATGATACTTCAGCAGCTATTCTCAAAAATAACACCGTTTTATCCAATTTTATTGCTGGACAAGATATTCATAGGGAATATGGGGGTGTAGTTCCTGAGCTTGCAAGTCGAGCACATCTACAGAATATTGTCCCAGTTGTGCATCAGGCGATAAAAAATGCGGGAATTACCAAGAAGGACATCGACGCCATTGCTTTTACGAAGGGACCTGGACTGTTGGGCTCTCTGGTAGTTGGAACTTCCTTTGCTAAATCGTTGGCGCTTGCACTGGATAAACCGTTGATTGATGTGAATCACATGTACGGACATATATTGTCGCATTTCATCGATGATGGCAACAAACCTAAACCACAACTTCCTTTTTTGTGTCTCACCGTTTCAGGGGGGCATACCCAAATTGTACTAGTGAAGGATTATTTGGACATGGAAATTGTAGGTACAACGATTGATGATGCCGCTGGGGAAGCTTTTGACAAGGCGGCGAAGATGTTAGGATTTCAATATCCAGGTGGACCTTTGATTGATAAAAACGCGCAAAACGGAAATCCGAAGCGCTTTGAGTTTTCAAAACCAAAGGTGGATGGGTTAAATTTTAGCTTCAGCGGTTTGAAGACATCTATTCTTTATTTTATTCAAAAAGAAGAAAAGGAAAATCCTGATTTTGTAAAGAACAATTTAGCTGATTTGTGCGCGTCTATACAAGAAACAATCGTTGATATTTTGATGAAACGTTTGATTGAAGCATCACGTTTTTATGGCATCAAGGAGATAGCAATTGCAGGTGGGGTTTCTGCAAATAGCGGCTTGCGAAGCAGTCTTCAAAAGGTAGGGGAGAAAAGAGAATGGAATACGTATATTCCGAGATTTGAGTATTGTACGGATAATGCGGCAATGATTGCAATTACTGCTAAATTTATGTACGAAAAGCAGTTGTTTTCGAATCAAAAAGTGACCGCTCAGGCACGGGTGCCATTCTCGGTTTAGTAAAATCTCCGAGAATAATTTTTTAAATTGTTTGCTAAATCCGTTTATTATTATTAGTTTAAGCTTCCAATCCTATTATTTGAATACTATGCAAGCGACGATTAACTCAACACTTATAGAGAAAGAAGCGATCAGTGCTCTTTCTTTTAAATCAGACCTTAAAGTCAAGCAACACCCCCAATTGCTTGAACAAATCAAAGAGGCAACCAGACTTGGGAATGGCTATCACAGCAAGGTTTCTATTTATTTTTACGACGATGAAGGACTAAAGCGTGTCAATACTACTATATGGGCCGATGGCGCGAAATACATCTGTTTAAAAGGTGGTGTGTGGCTTCCGATTGATCGTATCGTTGAAATCAAATTGTAAATACTCCGTTAAATATTCTTAAAACAGAGGTTCCCTTTTGAAATTGGGATTACAAGGATTTCTTTAATTCTTTGTTACTTTTTTAATTCTGATTGATTAGCTTTGATGCACAATGTAAAGCTATGTCAAAATTTATTTTCTTATCATTTTTTTTGTTAATGGTTCTGAAAGCAAACGCTCAAGAGAATGTGGTGTGGAGTTATCATTATGATGCTCAAAACGAGGCGTTGTTAATTGAAGCACAAATAGGCGAAGGTTGGCACCTTTACAGTCAGTACATTGATGATGGCATTGGACCGGTGCCTACCGCGTTTGAATTTTCAGAGAACAGTGCAGTAAAGCTGCTTGGGAAAACGATAGAACCAGAATCTATTCGCGAGTACGACCCGAATTTTGAAGGAGAATTGAATTTCTTCAAGGACGAAGTCACTTTTACTCAGAAAATAAAAGCAAAAGAATCGACGACAATTGATGGGGTAGTAACCTATATGATCTGCAACGATACGATGTGTTTACCTCCAAAAGATGTCAAATTCACGATCTCAATTAATATTTAATTTATGATGAAAGTAAGCGCTCGTTCGTTCGGTTTTTTTCTACTCTTATTTACTGTATTCTTTTCGAAGTTTTCTTCTGCACAATTGGAGTTCCCAGAGGACAAGGTCAGCTGGAAGTTTACGGTTGAACAGAACGGAGATGAAGCAACGGTGATTGGTGAGATTACCATGGTCGAACATTGGCATATCTATGCAGTGTACCTGCCAAAGGGAAGTTTTTTGATTCCGACATCTGTCACGCTGAGCCCTTCATCTAATTTCAAGACAATTGGAAAAGTTGAAGAGCCGAAACCTATTTTTGAGCACGATGAAATGGCAGATGAGGATTTGTTGTATCATTCTAATACAATCAAGCTAAAGCAAAAGATTAAAATCCTTTCAGAAAAGGACTTTACGCTTAAAGGTAAGTTCGCTTTTCAAACCTGTGATGACACACATTGTTTACCACCACACGAAGCAGAATTTTTCTTGAAATTGAAAGGGGTGAAGGCAGATAGTGAAGCGACTGACGCAGCGACGGATATTGAAGTGGAAGCTGTTGACACTGCTAACGATGTGACAACCGATGGTGTTGTACCTTCTGTTGAAAAAAAGGAAAAGAAACTGGACGTAGAAAATATTGATCCAACGAAAAAGAAGACCTCAAAGAAATCTTTGTGGATGATTTTCTTTCTTGCCTTCATAAGTGGATTTGCAGCATTGTTGACACCATGCGTTTTTCCGATGATCCCTATGACCGTTAGCTTCTTTACCAAAACCAGTAAAACAAAGGCAGCAGGAATTCGAAATGCCGTGTTTTATGGAATTTCAATCATTGTCATTTATGTTTTACTTGGCACCATTGTGACATGGCTCTTTGGTTCGGATGCACTGAATGCACTTTCAACGAATGTGTGGTTCAATATTATATTTTTCGTGTTGCTTGTGGTGTTTGCTATCTCATTCATGGGAGCCTTTGAAATACGTTTACCCAATTCATGGTTAAATAAAGCAGATAAAGCATCCGACAAGGGTGGAGTCATCGGGATTTTCTTTATGGCGCTCGCGCTTGCGCTAGTCTCTTTTTCATGTACGGGTCCAATTGTGGGAACACTGCTTGTTGAATCAGCTACCATCGGTGGTGCAGGTCCATTTGTTGGAATGCTCGGTTTTTCGCTGGCGTTGGCACTTCCTTTTTCGTTGTTTGCAGCTTTCCCTGGTTGGATGAATACACTTCCTAAATCTGGAGGTTGGTTGAACACAGTGAAAGTGTTTCTGGGATTCTTAGAATTGGCATTGGCACTGAAATTTTTATCGAATGCGGACCTTGTCGTCCAAGGACATTTTCTTGAGCGTGAGTTGTTCCTGGCAATTTGGATTGGTATTTTCTTTACACTTGCCCTATATTTGTTTGGCATGATTCGTTTACCGCATGATAGTCCAATCGAAAATCTATCCGTAGGTCGAACCGTTTTAGGAATGACCACCGTAATTTTTGTCATCTATCTGATTCCTGGATTATGGGGCGCTCCATTAAAGTTGATCAGTGGATTTCCACCGCCAATGGCGTACAGTGAATCTCCTTTAGGATTTGGTGGTTCAGGAGCGGGGACTTCTGAGCATGGTGACGATGAACGCATGCATTTGGGACCACAGGGTATTATGGTTTTTCATGATATGGATGAGGGAATTGAGTATGCGAAGGAGGTTGATAAACCAGTTTTTCTAGATTTTACGGGACATGCATGTGTCAATTGCAGAAAAATGGAAGAAACAGTATGGGGAGAACCAGGCATCATTGATATTTTAAGAAATGATGTGGTGATTGTATCATTGTATGTTGATGACAAGCGAGAATTACCAAAGGAAGAACAGAAAGTAGCTCAGGTAACAGAAGATAGAACGATGAAGATTGAAACCATTGGAAATAAATGGAGCTATCTCCAGGCAACACGGTACAAAACAAACACACAGCCGTATTACATCATGCTAGGTCCAGATGGAGAAGATCTAATTAATGGTTCAGCGGATTACGAAAACCACAGAGACCCAGCAAGGTTTCAAGCTTGGTTGGAAGAAGGGTTGAAATTGTACAAAGAGGCAAAAAAGTAGTTACTTTATTTTAGCTATAGATTGAAGTACAATGAATGGAGTTTTCGCTCCTAGAACTTTTGAACAGGTACGCGGAACCTGTCGAGGTATAAACTTTAGCACTTTGAACCTTCGCACTTTGAACTTATTTCCTAGTTTTACTTCATGAATAATTTCCTCATAACTCCCATCGAATACCTCAAAGGTGTTGGTCCACAAAAGGCCGAGTTATTGAAAAAGGAATTGGGCATCTACAACTACCTCGACTTGTTGGAATATTATCCTTTTCGCTACGTAGATAGATCTGAATTTCATACAGTTGCAGAATTGATTTCATTGAACGGTCACGCTCAAATCAAAGGCCAAATTGTTGGAATGCTTGAGTCGGGAGTAGGAAGAAACAAACGTTTGATCGCAAAATTCCAAGACAATACAGGAATGATAGACCTGGTTTGGTTCAAAGGTGTGAGCTGGATCAAATCATCGCTCAAAATCAATGAGAATGTGATCATTTATGGAAAACCCACCCTGTTCAAAGGGAAATGGAACATTCCACATCCAGAAATAGCGAGTGCAAATGCAGCTGAAGTACAAGGATTACAGCCCATTTATTCGAGTACAGAATTGCTGAACTCGCGTGGACTGAATACCAAAGGAATTGAGAAGTTGATCAAAGGGTTGTTGGAGAATATTGGTGGGCAAATCGAAGATGTACTTCCTGTGCATATCAAGCAGGAAAACAGATTGATTGATCGTGAGTTAGCTATCCGAAAAGTACATGCGCCTTTAAATGAATTGGAAGCACAGCAAGCGCGATTTCGACTGAAATTTGAAGAGCTATTTTTTCTGCAGTTAGAGCTCCTATTTCGTAAGAAGATTACGATGGAAAAGTCCAAAGGATATCTGATGGAGAAAGTGGGCGATGAATTCAACGATTTTTATGAAAATTACATTCCTTTTGAATTAACGGGTGCTCAGAAACGGGTGCTGAAAGAAATTCGGCAGGACATGAATACAGGACATCACATGAATCGCTTGTTGCAAGGGGATGTTGGCAGTGGGAAAACGCTTGTCGCATTGCTTTCGATGTTGCTCGCTGTTGGCAATGGTTATCAGGCAGCGTTGATTGCACCAACAGAAATTTTAGCGATCCAGCATTATACCTCCATCAGCGAATTGATGCAGCCATTGGGCATACGTGTCGCTCTGTTGACAGGATCTACGAAGAAGAAAGACAGAATTCCTTTGCACGAAGGTCTGGTGGATGGAGAAATTCAATTGCTTATTGGAACTCACGCACTGTTGGAAGATACAGTTCAATTTAAGAATCTTGGTTTCGTCGTAATTGATGAACAGCACCGCTTTGGTGTCGCACAACGCGCGCGCATGTGGAAGAAAAATGAATTGCCTCCTCATGTGCTTATCATGACAGCAACACCGATTCCTAGAACGCTGGCAATGACCTTTTATGGCGATTTAGATGTTTCTGTAATTGATGAGCTTCCACCGGGACGAAAACCAATTACCACCATGCATAAGTACGATTCAAGTCGTTTGCGTTTGTTTGGATTCATGCGCGAAGAAATCAAGAAAGGGCGACAGGTGTACATCGTTTATCCGCTCATTATGGAATCGGAAACTTTGGATTTTAATAACCTTCAAGACGGGTATGAGGCCATTCAACGCGCTTTTCCCAGACCAGAATATCATGTGAGTATGGTGCACGGAAAAATGAAACCTGCGGAAAAGGAATTTGAAATGAATCGTTTTATTAAAGGTGAAACGCAAATCATGGTCGCAACGACGGTGATAGAAGTCGGTGTAAATGTCCCCAACGCCAGCATTATGGTGATCGAGAGTGCGGAGCGATTTGGTCTGTCGCAATTGCACCAGTTACGGGGAAGGGTAGGACGTGGTGCTGAGCAATCGTACTGTATTTTAATGACAGGTGACGCAATATCCGAGGACAGCAAAAAGCGCATGGAAACAATGGTACGTACCAACGATGGTTTTGAGATTGCGGAAGTCGACTTGCAGTTGCGCGGTCCTGGAGACCTCATGGGAACACAGCAAAGTGGTTTGCTGGACTTGAAGATTTCAAACCTTTCGAAAGATGCGCAAATTGTGACGTTGACACGAGAAGTCGCAAAAGGATTGTTGATAAAGGATTCAACGCTAGAGCTCTCAGAGCACAAAGGAGTACGTTCTAAATTGACTGATCTGCTACGGGCACGACCGAATTGGGGTAGAATAGCTTAAAGTTAGGAATTAAGAGTTACAGAATTTAGAGTTTAGAGTTGATTGATTGAACTGTCATGGTATACTGTAAGATCCAACCTTTGAACTTTAAACTTCTTGAACTTTGAACTATTATTTTCCACGAAAATAATTAGTTTTATAAAAAATAAACTATGCGTCGACTTCTTATCATTTTTTCTTTGTTCTGCGGAACAGCCTACGGACAGTTAATGAGTGGAACCTTGATGGACGAAGGGAGACAGATGACCTCTGATTCAAAATTCATTGTTGAAGGATTTAAATCTGGTACGGCAAAGTTTGAACTAGCTGTGAGCAGAGAAGGAAAAGTGACCAGTGTCCGCATGATAGAATCTGATTTAAAAAGTACACCAGCTGAGTTCGAACTAAAAAACTATCTAAAGTCCTTCACCTTCGAAAAAGGAAATCACTTCCCTAAATTTCATCACGTGGTGGTGAAGATGACTGTGGTAAAGCCTTAACTTTAGAATTACTCCCCATAAATAGCACGCACTTTATCTGCGTACATATCCATGATTTTCTTGCGTTTCAATTTCAACGTTGGAGTCAATTCACCTCCTTCCACTGACATTTCTTTGTCGAGAAGTTCAATACGTTTGATTTGTTCCCAATTGCCAAATTCTTTATTGAAAGTATTCACTTCCTCCATAATTCTGTTTCGAACATCCGTTGAGGCAACAAGCTCAGTATTGCTATCATCTGCAAGTTTAACATTCTTTCGTTTTGCCCATTCCCGAACAAAATCAAAACTAGGTACAATCAACGCGGCAGGGTGTTTTTCGCCTTCTCCAATCACCATTATTTGCTCAATAAAGCGTGATTCTTTGAATTTATTTTCCATCGCTTGTGGAACGATGTATTTTCCACCTGAAGTTTTGAAAATTTCCTTTTTACGGTCGGTAATTTTGAGAAATTTCCCCTCAACAAATTCACCAATATCGCCTGTGTGGAACCAGCCATCTTTCATAACTTCGGCAGTCACTTCGGGTAAGTTGTAGTAGCCAAGCATGACATTCGGGCCTTTAACCAAGATCTCGCCATCTTCAGCAATTTTCACTTCTACATTGTCAATCACTGTACCGACAGTTCCAATACGGATTCCTTTTTGGTGACTGTTCACCGAAACCACAGGAGACGTTTCTGTAAGTCCATAACCTTCCAAAATATCAATTCCCGCACCCAAGAAAATACGCGCTAAACGCGGTTGCAATGCAGCACTTCCTGAAGCGATTGCACGTACATTTCCACCAAGAGCTTCACGCCATTTAGAGAAAATGAGTTTGCGCGCAATCTTCAACTTAAAATTGTACCAAGCAGAGCGCCCGACCACATCGTATTGATCTGCCAAGTTCACTGCCCAGAAAAATAGAGCACGTTTTATTCCCGTCAACTCATCGCCTTTCGCCATGATCTTGTCGAATACTTTTTCGAGTAATCTTGGAACTGCTGTGAAAACATCTGGTTTGACCTCACGGATATTGTCCCCAATTGTATCCATCGATTCCGCAAAGTGAATGGAACAACCCAAATACATATATAAATAGTGCAACATGCGCTCGTACACGTGACAAACAGGTAAGAAGGACAACACCTTAGAATCTTTGTCCGCGGGAATAGGCTCAATACACGCCTCTACATTTGATAATAAATTTCGGTGAGAGAGCATTACTCCTTTCGGATTTCCAGTTGTACCAGATGTATAAATAATTGTAGCTAAATCTTCGTATTTCACTGGGTCCATTCTGTCTTTCACGTCCTGATCAGGAACACCTTCTCCCAGTTTTTTTATTTCAGACCAGTGCTTTGCTCCCGATACATTTTCCATGGTGAAAACATGCTGAAGGGCAGGAGTGTCCTTCTTGATATTCTCTATTTTCCCGAACAATTCATCATTCGCAATGACACAGACCTTAATTCCCGCATCATTGAAAATATAACGGTAATCGTTTTCTGAGATATTTGGGTAAAACGGAACGACAATCGCACCAGTTTGCTGAATAGCAATGTCCATGACATTCCACTCGTAACGAGTGCCTGAGATGATACCTACCTTATCGCCAGCCTGAACACCAAGTGCCAAAAGTCCTTTGGAAACTTGCATCGCTTCATTCAAGAAGTCTTGTGTAGAAACACCCACCCACTTTCCGTCTGTCTTAGTGACAAACATATTGTTGTTTGGATAGTTATTGAGCTGATGGTAGGGGATATCAAAAAGTCTTTTCGTCGGTATCATAGCGTTCGTATTATAGTCTGTACGAATATAATGAAAAAATCAAGGATTCAATCGCGTCGCTATTCAAAAATTAAATGCTCATCAAAATCTTAAATCTTTGACCGCTGAAAGCAGAAGCTCTAACTGTCGATAGACAGGGAAGCTAATCTTCCCTAAAATGTGACAATACAAAATAGTTAAAATCACTCTGAAAAATATTCAACAGAACTGTGTAAATATTAACTCCAAGGTGTTATTTGGTAATTCATTTAGATATATAAGTAATTACGACTAACTTTAGATGTTATTAGTGTAACATTATTAGTGTTCTAATTGTTTTAACTGTTAACGAATACTAAACCGATTTTGAGAAGACAAGAGTATAATATCGTTGTTGACATGCATTCCAATAATTTATTTGGGTATGCATTGAGCTTTCTTCACGACAGAGAAGATGCTGAGGATATTGTACAGGATGTTTTTGAGAAACTTTGGGTGAACCGTAGAAAGGTAGATCCGGCGAAAGCAAAGTCCTGGATGTTTACAACCGCGCACAATGCGATGATTAATTTTTCGAACCGAAAAAAGAGAATTTCTTTTTCTGATCAAATGGAAACGTATGAGAAGGGAGAAGCAAAGCTTGGGAGTTTCGAAGCAGATCAGGTTGTCAATAGAGCAGTGAATATTTTGCCACCAATCCAAAAGAGTATTATCATTCTAAGAGATTTAGAGGGATACTCTTACAAAGAGATTGGCGATATTTTGGATCTCAACGAATCACAAGTCAAAGTATATCTGTTTAGAGGACGTAGAAAAATTAAAAAGCAGTTAAAAGGATTAGTAGAGCTAGTATGAGCAACCCCTCTTTTTCAAATATTGATTTATGGTTGTTTGAGTTGACAGAAGGTAATTTATCTCCTTCCCAAGTCGAACAGTTGAAGACATTTTTGTTGCTTCATCCAGAATTGGACGTCGACAAAGATGTGTGGGAGAACGCTCGTTTGAATCAGTCCAAATTTGTTTACACCAAGAAAGAAAGTTTAAAACGCGATAGACCAGTTCTGTGGTTCATGGATCTGACAAGTGCTGCAGCGGTTGGCATTGGAGTTGTGTTATTATTGATTCCAAACGGGGGAGATGAAACGAACTCGTCTACTCAACTGGCTAAAATTGCCGAACAAAACAGTAGTTTAAAAGCAGCGGCAATTCTTGCTCCTACTGAGTCTTCTCGTTTGAAGAATGAAGAAACAAAATCTAAGAATGAAAAGTATACTACTTCTCCGTTGACATTGGATGATTATGCGGTTAATGGTAGAAATATAAGTTATTCTAGTGCTAATCAAGTGCAAGGAACAACACAACAAGTGGTTGCGTCAGTGAATTCTGATGAAAAATACAACGATGTAATCGTGAATGCGAATAACGCAAGTTCTGGTGAACAACTACAGATGATTGCGAAGGTTCCAAATAGAACGATTGGAGTGATTGGAAATTTGGACTTGAAACCAATTCATACTTTTGAATCCCCACGAAAAGAGACGTTACTCACTTTCACTGGGTTTGATGAGGCAACTGAAGAGAAATCAATTGAGAAGCTAGAGATCAGACGTAAATCTGTAAAAAATAGTTCAGGGTATTCTCTTTCCTTCAAACATAAGCTCTCTGCATTTACGCGAAAGGTGAAAAATATGATGGATAATCCAATTGCACTGAAAAATTACAGAGATCCACAATTCAGCATTCCTGGAATGTCCGTGTCTGATGTGAATTTTAGTTCAGCAGGTACACAGTTGGCACCGAGGATACAAACGTTGTCGCGTTTACAATGGTACGGCGAAGAAAATGAATTGTTGATGAATCAATTGAACGTTGACAACTATGTATACGCAATGAGAGGTGGAATCGGAATTCAAATGAATCATGCCATGTATCGAAATGGAGGAGTGCACGTTGCAGATGTCGCGTTGACGTATTCTCCAAAGATTTCTATTTCGAATACCATTTCCTTTGAACCATCGCTGCGATTTAAAATGGGTCATAAGTCGTTGAATCAAGATCGAATGAATGACGTGACGGCTGTTGAAGTGGAAAGAGGAATCATACGTGATTACTACCCTGACGGATCTGCACCCCTTGGGAAGGATTTATGGTACAAAGATTTTGGAGCAGGAATGATGGTCAATACCAAGTGGTTCTTTGTTGGAGTTCAATTAGATAATTTGTTCAGACACAAGGATAACATGTTTAATAACTCATTTGTTAATCCTGAGCGGGCTGATTACCATTTTGTAGCGAATGCTGGAACGGATTGGGTTTCTCGAAAAGGAAACATTCGACTTTCACCTTATGCTGTGTACCAAAATAAAGGACAATTATCTGAGGTATGGCTAGGAGCGAATTTTGGATGGAACAAATTGGTCATTGGAGCTTCCTATTCTTCAAACTATGATCCATCAGCAACAATAGGAATGAAATTTGACCGTTTCGCAATGTATTATAATGCCGATTATTCGCAGAGTAGAATGACTGGCAACAGAGAAATCTCACACCAAATCACTTTAAAATTTGTTGGAAAACAAAGCCATTTTGGCAATCGACTTATTAAACTATAGCAATCATGAAAGCAACTAAAATATATACGCTCTTACTGTTTGGATTTTTATCGACAAGTGCTATGGCACAAGACCCACAGTTTACGCAATTCTATGCAAATCCACTTTATTTGAATCCTGCTCTTGCGGGTTCTCATGGATGTCCTCGTTTCGCTTCGAGCTATAGAAATCAATGGCCAA
>CALEIK010000033.1 GCA_937876195.1 uncultured Flavobacteriales bacterium | reverse complement strand
TCTTTTTTACTATTTTTTTATCCTAATACAATTAAATATCTCAACTCATTGAAATAGTGATAGCTAGAAATGCTATCTTTTTGGAGAATTTCCATTTGTTCTCAACATTGATAACAATGTCAGCTTGGAAAGATCTGGAACAGCATGAACTTTTATGGCAGACTCAATAGAGGAAACTACTAATTCATCCCCTCTTGAACCGATAACTATATTTGATCTCCCCTTTAATAGTTGATCAACCGCATGCGCTCCCATTCGCGTAGCTAGTAAACGATCAAATGACGAAGGTGCACCTCCTCTTTGAATATGTCCCAGTACAGAGGTGCGCAATGAGTAGCCAGGTAGTAATGGCTCCACTTTCTGCATGATCTCCTTTGCACCACCTCCATCATCGCCTTCAGCAACTATAACCAATGATCCTCGCTTTCCTTTATTTTGCTCCTTTAAATCTGTCGCCAACTTATTAATGTCTGTCAACTCCTCTGGAATCAACACGGATTCTGCACCTGAAGCAATCGCCGAGTTTAACGCAATGAAGCCTGCATTTCTTCCCATTACTTCAATGAAAAAAATACGGTGGTGACTTCCTGCCGTGTCCCTTATCTTGTCAACAGCCTCTACAACTGTATTCAATGCCGTGTCATAACCAATAGAATGATCCGTCCCAGAAATATCATTGTCAATTGTACCTGGAATCCCTACAACAGGAATGTCCATTTCCTTCGACAAAATATTCGCACCTGCAAATGTTCCATCGCCTCCAATACAAATCAATGCATCGATATTGTTTGCTTTCAAATTCAAAATTGCCTTTTTCCTTCCCTCCTTAGTCCTGAACTCTTCACTTCTTGCCGTTCCCAATATTGTTCCTCCTCGCTGAATGATATTATCAACATCAGAAAATGTGAGTTCAATCCAACGATCTTCCATGATTCCCTGATATCCATCGTAATATCCAACGGGCACTATTGATAGGTTAAGGCAATACTTGGCTATCGACCTAATACACGCATTCATTCCTGGTGCATCTCCTCCTGATGTAATTAAAGCAATTCTTTTCATGTCATAAATTTAATCAAGAAATTATGATAATATTTATGGAATCTAATTTATTCATGCATCTACATTAATATATGTTTCAGAATAAACGCAAAAAATATCAATCGTTAAGTGATGATGAGCTACTTGCCTTGTTCAAAAAGCAACCGCAACAACTGATATTGGGCGAATACTACCTGAGATATGGTCACCTAGTTTTTGGTGTTGCACTGAAATACTTCAAAAATAAATCTGATGCGGAGGACATTACAATGATGGTATTTGAAACCTTACCCGATAAAATAACAAAACATACCATCCATAACTTTAAGAGTTGGCTCTACTCAGTGACTAAGAATACGTGCTTAATGAGCCTTCGAAAAAAAGGTGGACTTACCACTGAGTTGACAACTGAACTAGCGCATGTTGAAGAATTAAACGAAGTCCAATTGCGAAATGTTCAACTTGATCAACTTGAAAAGGAGATAAAGGAGCTAAACGAGGAGCAACGAATATGCATTCAGCTCTTCTACATTGAACAAAAATCCTATCAACAAATTACAGAAGAAACGAACATACCATTGAAAAAAGTAAAAAGCGCACTGCAAAATGGCAAACGCAACTTAAAAATTAAACTAGAAGCAAGTGATGAATTTAGATCGACTCTATAGTATTTTCAATAAAACCTCTCTCACCAGAAAGGACATTGAAATGTATAACACAACTGCTAACTCAGTAGAAAAAAATGCTATTGAACAAAAAGCAAGTTCGAATGCGTTTGATCAAGATGCTTTGGAGGGTTGGGGTGGCTCAGACGCGTCAATTAACGACATGAATGTACTTGATAAACGTTTTTTGAATTCAAAACCTTCGTATTTATGGCAAACAATCGGAATCTCAAGTGGAATCGTTTTAATCGTATTGTCCGTTTTTATTTTTATCGAACCAAATTCAGAAGATGATAAAATCCAAACTTCAAATCCATCAGTAATTAATGTGACTCAACAGGACATGGTTGTCGAAGAAACAGATTTGATGCTCCCAGAATCAATCAAACAAATGAAGATTGCTCCAACGAAAAATCAGCAACAGCCTCAGGTGATGAAAGATGAATTTGCCAAAATGAACTCCGAAAAAGAGCCTGAAAGTATAACAGAGGAAGTTCATACGTTGCCAGTAAAACCGATTGAAGAGAAAAAAGCAACCATCGTAAAGAATAGAACTGATGGAAAAGAAATCTATCTAAATGATCTGAAATTAATTGATTATCGAATTTATCGTTCAAAGCCAACTGTTAAAACAAAACAGGTACTTCTCACAGGAACACCTGCCAACAAAGAAGAAAAAACTAGTGAAGAAATCGAAGCAACTTGGCAGGTAGTTGATATCCCCTACCTCGATTACTTGGATAAGTCCTTGCGTATTTTCAACAATGAAAACTACAAAAAAGCGCTGTCCCGTTTCGAAACCATATTAGTTACTTACCCTGATGACGTGAATGCCTATTTCTATGGTGGACTTTGCCTTTACAACCTTGGTGAATACTCAACGGCTATCGAACACTTTGAGATTTGTATCAATGGGAAATTCCTCAATTTTGATGAAGAAGCACTATGGATGATTGGGCAGAGTTATGATCTTCTTGGGAAAAAATTATCGGCGAAAAATACCTATGAAGAAATAATTCGTGCCAATGGATTCTATGCCGAGCAAGCGAAAGCCAAATTAAATGAATAAATACACATCATTTTTTGTGTCAATTTGCTATTTTTTACGTTATTGATATATAACTTATTATCAATGCGGAGATTTTTTTCCTTCTGTTTTCTCGTTTCTGCCCTATTTCTCTTGTTGAGTTCCAGCAAAAATCCTTCGTCTAAACAATTAAAAGATTTTACCATTTTTAAAGACGTCCTCTTAAAGAAAGAGGGGACGATAGACCTTCACAATTCCCTTGATAGCGTCCAACTGTTTTTAAGGTATGCCGAAGCCAAACTTCAAAAGGAGCAATCAGCGCTCAACCAATTCAAACTCTATAGTGCAGCGCTTTCTATGATTCGATGTGGACATACACAAATACACCCCAACAAAGCAGTATTATTTGAGTGGTTAACTGTCCGAAAATCTTTGCCATTTGATTACTATTTTATCGGAAAACATCTTGTTGTAAATGAATTGGTTCCTGAAGATATTGCATTGGTCAATGAGCAAAAATCAGATTATGAGAAAGGGAAGCACATTCCCCCAGGTGCTGAAATAATTTCTATTGACGCCAAAACAGTTCCAGAATTAATGCTCGATATTTCCCCTTATTTATCTTCTGATGAAGACGGAATAGATTTTAAATATTTCCAGGCAGGACAGATGTTTGAATTTTACAGACACCTCAGTAGTCCTTTTACCAAAGATTCCATACTAGTTCAGTACGTCTTTAACAATGACACCTCTGAAGTTTATTTTGTCCCTGGCGCTGCTCCCGTTCGAACCATTAATCTACGGTCTCAAAAAAATGCAGAACGCTTTAAAAAAGAGGATAGTGGATTTGGACAGTTTAACATTATAAAAAACACGGGTTATTTCCGATTTAAATCATTTAAAATTTCCTACGGAAAGAAATACTTCGCGTTTCTGGAGCAATGCTTCGACAAAATGGAGAAGAAAAACATCGATCGTTTGGTGATTGATCTGCGTGGAAATACTGGAGGTACTATGCAATATGAATTCATGTCCTATTTTTTGGAGGAGGGTACCCAATTGGGCAAATACGTGATCGAAAAACCTAAAAACGGAATTGAAAACCGACATTTAAAAAAGATGAGCGCTAGTTATGCAAAGCACAGAAAAGCAAGTCGCGGTCAAAGTCGACTCATGCGAAAAGGGAAATTTGAGAATGGAGAAGTGAAGGTTGAAAAGAAAACATCCGATTATAACTACAAAGGACAAATCATTGTCATCACAGATGAAGGCACCTTTTCCTCCGCTGCAATGCTTGCCTGCCACCTCAAGACGCTTTGTGGAGCAAAGATCATTGGGAGAACTGCAGGTGGTAGTTTTTACAGTGGAAATGCAGGAACATTGAACTTCAGTTTACCGCATTCGGAGTTTAAGTTGTTCATAAACCCAAATACCTATTATTCGCAATTAGCGCCGAGCAAAAACCCCCAAGAGATAAAACAACCAGATGTTTTACTTGACCCTCTTATCGTGGATCGTAAGCAGCGTGACGATTTTTACCTTAATTTTGCTATCGCATCATTTGATTAATTTTTTTTATTAGTTTAGTATACTACTCTAAATTAACGCTATGCATAAAGGATTACTTTTAATTGGATTGATAATAGCAACGGTTACTAGCTGCAGCCCTGAAAAAGAACCAATCGTCACTGAGGTACTAAAAGTTGAATATATAGACAATGAAATCCCTCCACCAGATGATTTTGACTATGATACGCTGAAAGGAATGTATTCCGGCGATTTTGGTGGAAGTGAAATTAGACTCATCCTCAACTACGTAAGTAGCACCAAAGCCATTGGATACAATATCCACAAAGGATTGCAGCGGAATTTAAATGGTAGAATAACAAAAAAAGGAGATACGATACTCATGTCGTTACCAGAACCTGGCGATCATGAATTTGACGGAGTATTTGAACTCACTTTTCTCGGAATTGATAAAACACCAAAGGCCAAATGGGCATCTAACAGTGGTAAAATTTCTGAAAAAAAGTTTAAACTGAAAAAATTGGAAGCACCCAAAGAAGGTAAGGAAGGAATTAACAGTTTCAACTTTTCTGAGTTCTTTTATTATGTCTATGATTCAATTGGAAACTACAGTTTTGAGCCTGACGGACTTTGTATCTACAAGTACTACGACCAAAAAGATGCTGAAAATCGTGTTGAATACGAAGTGAAAGTCAAAGGGAACTGGTCACTGAAAGGAAATACTGTGATGATTGATTGGGAAAAAAACAAAGTATTTCCTCAGCAGAAAATGCGTTTTGAAATTGTTAAAGGCGAATACGATGAATATGTTCTAAAAAGTGAGGATCGAGAATTATACAATTACTACTATTAGATGAAAACCATTTTTCGCGGTGTTTTATCGTTTGGTGGATTTATAGCAATTCTCTACGCGTCCTACCTATTGATACTCCTTTCGTTGCCCTATATTCATTTTGAACGAGATGTAGAATTTCTTGAGACCAAGCAACTCATATATCATATCAAATGGTGGCGCTACAGCTTTTATACACACGTATTTTCAAGTCCAATTGTTATTTTGACTGGATTGTTCCAATTTAATCGTTGGATTATCCGCAACAAACCTAAACTGCACAGAATTCTTGGGTATGTTTACATCACTTCTGTTTTGTTGATATCAGCACCCTCAGCGTTGATTATGGCCTTTTACGCCAATGGAGGACGTATAGCACAAGTCAGTTTTGTCGCGTTGACCATCTGTTGGATTTTATGCACGTGGATTGCCTACAAGAAAGCGAGAAAAGGAGATTATCTCTCTCACGTCAAGTGGATGCTGAGAAGTTATGCTTTGACTCTTTCCGCGGTAACGTTGCGTTTTTACGCGTACCTTTTTGACGTGTTCAATGTTCCTTTACCACCCCGCGAAACGTACATCATCCTTTCATACCTCAGCTGGATTCCGAACTTACTCATTGTTCAATTGATGATTTGGTTCAACTATCCACGCTATCTATTAGCTGGTAGAGTTACCAACTAGTTCGCTGCTGCGACATCCTGACTCTTAACGGATATTTTGCCTGTCTTTCCAATAGACATAGTTTTCTTTTCGACCAAGGTTCTTTCGATGATTGGATTATCATAGTACCCCTCATGGTCTGGATCTTTCTCATACGTAGGCTCAAACTCACTTATTTCGATGATCCCATTCTTCTTAAGTTTGGCTTCTTTGATGTTCGCACTCAGTGAAGTTCTTCCTGCTATCTCTTTCTTATCAATTAGTTTTCCTTCATGTGTAAATGTCGCCAATCGATATGTGAGCGGTGCCAATTCCCCCATATATTCATCTCTCACAATGTAAACCAATGCCACGTATGATTCTGTTTCGTAAGGCTGTAAATAATGAAAGAATGTTTTGCTCACCTCTCTCGAAAACTGTTCATCACGCATTTCGGAAATGTATTTTTCATACTCGTAAGAAATGTAACCTAACTCTTCCAATTCCTCGCGAGCTATTGTTTCTTTCAGTTGCACTGGAAATGATGTTTTTGCAAACATTTTTTTAAACTGTAGCCAGAATAAATTTTCAGAATTTGAAACTCCTCTCAATCCCTTTTTGACTGCTTGCTTAAAATAGTAAGAATCTCTTAACCCTTCTAAATCTTCATCCTTATTGATGTGGTCCAAATTATTGTATCCTGCTTGAATGGAATACTCCAAATATTTACCAGCTAACTCTGTATCTTCCTTCATCGAATACAAACATGCCTTGTTGTAAAGAACTTTGGAAAACGGTTCATAATTCAATTGTTCTGCCAGTCCAAATGACAAAAGGGCATTGTCATAGTCCTTTTTATCCATATACACATTACCCAGCTCAAAATAAGCCTTCGCTGTTGGCTCTTTTAAGATGGATTGACGCAAATAATAATCAGCGCTATCCAGGTCCTTTTCATTTCGAAAGGCATTCAATCCCTTCAAGAAGAAATTGTTCGCCTCTTTGAAAAACTTTTCATCGTTGGTTAAAAACGCCATGACCTTATTCCCCTGAAAGATATCATCCTCTGATATTTCAATCGGGGTGCGTTTCGTTTCCACTTTTGTCACTGTTTTTGAATCTGGAGCTGGATCACCGCAAGAAGTGAAAACTCCCAATCCAAGTATCGTCAAGAATATCAACTGAACCTTTTGCATAGCTATTGTTTTGACTAAAAATAAGTATAAGATACTAGATTTCAAATAGTCAGATTGAAATTACGTAAAAAAAGTTTTTCCTTCACGCACCATTCTTCTTAACAATGGACTTGGACGGTATCTATCTTCGCCGTATTCATGAAACAACTCTTCTAACTTGGAGAGCACATTTTTCAAGCCCATTTCATCCGCCCAACTTAACAATCCTTTCGGGTAATTCACTCCTTTTGTCATCGCCAAATCAATGGCTTCCTTTGTTCCTATATTGAGGAAAAGTGCGTCTATTGCTTCGTTCATCAACATCACTAAAATTCGATCCAATATTTGTTGACCGAGTACTTGGTCTGTTATTGGTTTTGGTTGAACTGAACCCTCCGCATAGTTATAATAACCACGTCCAGTTTTCCTTCCCAAATAACCCGCTTCAGAATGACGCTTCTGAGTGAATGATGGCTTATAGCGTGGATCGTAATAAAACGCCGCGAAAACGGTTTCCGTTACAGTGTAGTTGATGTCATTCCCAATATAATCCATTAGTGTAAAGGGTCCCATTCTAAAGCCTCCCAACTCTGTCATCGCCCAATCAATGGTTGCAAAATCGGCAATTCCTTCTTCGTAAATACGCAATGCTTCACCATAAAACGGTCTTGCGACTCTATTCACTATAAATCCAGGTGTGTCCTTGCATAAAACAGTGACTTTCTTCCAACTATCTATTAAATCCTTTGCTGTTTTTAATGTTTCATCTGACGTCTGTACGGCTGGAATGATTTCAACCAAAGGCATTAAAGGTGCAGGATTGAAAAAGTGAATTCCTACAATTTTGCTCGGATTTTTCAATGCACCGCCAATGGACGCTATGGATAATGACGAAGTGTTAGAAGCCAAAATACACCCATCGTTGGTGATTTCTTCCAACTGCGCAAATACTTTCGTTTTGACTTCTAAATTCTCAACAATTGCTTCTATAATAATTCCGCATGCTCGGAAGTCCTTCACATCCGTAGAATATGTAATTCTACCTTGAATATTTATCCTATCATCTTCAGAAACTGTTCCCTTTTCGACCAATCGAACTAGCACTTTATTCAAAGAAGCTTCCGCCTTTGTAAGCATTTCTTGATTCAAATCCACGAGTATAACTTCATGTTCGTTCTGCGCTGCAACTTGTGCTATACCTGAACCCATGGTTCCTGCTCCTAATATTCCTATTTTCATTTTTTTACCTTTTAAAGTAGAGTCAAGACCTGTTAGAGTCCAGAGTCAAGACTCATTTGTTAGTTGAATCTCAATTTTTCATTCCATTATTTAATTTCCTCTTTAGACCACCGATCATGCGCTGATTATCATGAATTTTTGCAATCAGCGTTTCAACTTCTATATTAAACAATTCACTAACGAGAAGTAATTGAGTTTCTAATTCATAAGACGAAGCAATCGAAATATTGAGGAAATGAAGAAACTCTTTATCAGTTGTTCTGCCTGATCCTTCCGCGATATTCGATGGGATAGAAACCGCACACCTTTGAATCTGACTTTTTAATCCATATTTCTCATCATCGGGTAAATCGCGGCAGACCTCATACACTTGCTTGACAATCGCAAATGAATCTTTCCAAACTCCCAAATCTCTAAAATTATGCTTCATAACTAAAAAATTGTCCTTATTCTTGAACCAAATAAAAACGGGTCCATTCTTGACTCTTGACTCTACTAGTCTTAACATCTTACTCTCCCCTAAACACGGGAGCTCTCTTTTCCAAAAATGCTTCTACTCCTTCGTTAAAATCGTACGTTGATCCTGCTTCTGTTTGTAATTGTTCTTCTATTTCCAGTTGATCCTCCAACGAGTTAAATAGCGATTGATTCACCGCTTTCTTCGTTAATCCTAATCCTCTCGTCGGCATTTGAGCGATTTTATGTGCAAAGTCCACCACTGTTTGTTCGAAAACATCATCGCTTACCGCTTTATAAATCATATTCATGTTCTCAGCCTCTTTAGCTGTTACCTTATCCGCGGTCATCATCAATGCCAATGCCTTTTGTGTTCCAATAATGCGTGGCAAGAAAAATGTTCCTCCTGAATCTGGAATCAAACCAATTTTAGAAAACGCTTGAATAAAACTTGCGCTTTCTTTGGCGATCGTAATGTCACATGCCAGTGCAATATTCGCACCCGCTCCTGCTGCCACACCATTCACTGCGGCAATGACAGGTTTTTCTATAGATCTTATCTTTATAATAATCGGATTGTAATGATCGCGAACGATTGATTTCAGTTCTGGTCCGTTGGGGTCGGTTGCTTCTGCTAAGTCTTGGCCTGCACAAAACGCTTTTCCTTCACCAGTTATGACAATTGCACGAACTGCTGCATCTTCCGCACAGCGATCCAACTCATTTTGCAATGCAATTGCCATTGCTCTATTGAATGAGTTAAACACTTCTGGTCGGTTCAATCTCAGTTCACATACTCCATTGGAGTGAGACACAATTATTTCCATAATGCTTCTGTTTTTTTACGAAGATAATTAGAAAATGGTGTTGTTAAAATTTAGAAGAGTGAAAATGAAGCAATGAGTTCAAATTGTATGATTTTATTTTGTCTTAACAACGATAAACCAAAATTAACGTGACCCTCAAATTGGTCGAGTCAATCACTCTCCCAAAATATTTCGGGCGCGTCTTTCAAGTTCTGATTTAAGCGATTTTGGTTCTAGAACCTTTATCTCTCCACCATAACTCAATATGGCGCGAATGAGTTCTTCTGACATCGTTACTTTTAGAGTGAAGATGACATAATCCTCTTTGAGTTCCTTTACTTTTTGCGAGGAATGAAAGGGAAGAGAATCTAAATACTTTGCCGCAACTGCATTTACTTTCAGTACAATGTCTAGTGGTGATGAATTTCCACTCGTTATGCCGATGGCATGTTTAAAATAGTTGTCTGGATCAAAATCAATGGGCTCTTCCGCCTTTTCTTTTGAAACAGTGAGGTCCTCAATACGATCTAGGGCATAAGTAATATAGTCGCTCTTGCTGGCGTCATAGGAAATTAAATACCAACGATTGGCATATTGCTTCAATAAGAGTGGGATGACTTTACGTGGTTTCAATTCTCCACTCACAAAGCTGGCGTAATCAAATGTCACCCACAATTTTTGTTTGATTGCTTCCAAAAGTGGCGATAGAAATTCACCTCCGCTATCCGATCCTGTTGATTCAAACTGAATGAACTGTTCTGCATTTTGATGCTGAGAAACCGCTACCCTGTCCACAATTTTGTCTATAGCGCTACCAAATTGACGAAACATCTCTACATCCTTAAATTGCATCAAGGTCTTCGCGGCGAATGCAATTGCCTCCAAGTCATTTTCGGTCAATGGAATATCGTTAATGGAGAAATCAGGGTCTTCGTAGAAGTAACCACGATGTGCCTTGCTATATTTGATTGGAGCATCGTGCTCCATACGCATAGAAAAAAGGTCTTTCTCAATGGTTGAGTCACAAATATGCTCACCATCTACACTTCCGAAAAGGGATTCCTCACATGCCTGTCTTAAATCTTGTTTACTCGGAAATGGATTGTACTTGTTGCGAATACATTTATCAATAATACGGTAACGAATTAATGCATTCTTGATGTGCGGCATAGCTCAGCTAATTTACAACTTCCTTATTGAGGTAACCGAAAAGCTCATAGAACTTAATTGCTTTTGCTACCTCGGTTGGAACATCATCCTCCCAACTTGCTACATCTGCCTTTATTTTTGACAATACGTCATCCGACATAATATGTAACAATTTGGGGTCAAAATCCTCAAATGCCTCTAACTTATGATTATCCTTCAAATATTGAAGAAGTCCTTTGAGGTTATCGTTGATTCTAAAATTATTCAAATCATAAATATCGCCAGTTTCTACGTTGTTCGCTGGATAGACAAGCATTTTGACATTGTGGCCAAAACCTCTTCCAAATGCCTCCAATAATCCTCCTGGTAGGTTGCTGTAATACTTTTCGTCAAAAATGGTTTGTAGGTTGTAAATCCCGACAATTACCCCCATTCTTTGTCCTCTGACGATGGTTGAGAGATAGTCGACCATTTTATAGTGCTTCAAATAATTACTGATCATCACGGTATACCCTAATGTTCCAAGCAATTCAGCGCGATCTACAAAATCCTTGTCCAAAATTTTACCGTCTGCGGTTAAATCTTTCAACGTCAATTCAAAGACCACTTGCACATTTCCTTCATCTACCCCTTCTTCGCGCATAAACTGAGCCTTTCCTCTTTCAATCATGTCGATATGCACCTTGGTAACTGGTCTAAAGCGACCTCTCATTAACAAAATGTTCTTTTTATACAGGGCCGTTGTTGGCTGAAGGACATGCCCACCTAAGTCAAACATAGTAGCGTCTGTAATTCCTCTCTTTACCAAATTAAGCGCAATAATTCTGTTGTCAATATCATCAAAGTCGGGACCTGAAACGCGCAACATGTCAATTTCCATTCGTTCACGTGGTAAACGGTGCAACAAGTTTGTTAAAAAGTCATCTAGGTTATCGTTATGAAAATAGCACGCATAAATTAGATTTACACCTAAAATGCCAATCGCCTCTTGCTGTGCTTTGTGACTATTGTCGTGCATTTTGATGTGTAAAATAACATCGTTTGGCTTCGCTTCTAAGGAAAGTTGAAAACGCACTCCTATCCAACCTTGTCCTTGATTCGTTTTGTGGTAATTCAACGATTCCACGGTATTGCAGAAGGCGAAAAATCGAGATTCTTGAATTTTCTCAGGCAAGCGACGTTCCAAATTAGAATATTCAGTATTCAGCATTGTGATCAGTCGCTCCTCGCATACATAACGGGAAGCTTCACCATACAGTGAATCCGAAACCTTCATGTCGTAAGCCGATTGTGTATGCGCGATGGTACCTGAACTACCTCCAGCTTTAAAAAAATTCGCCGCAACTTCTTGTCCTGCTCCAATTTCGGCAAAGCATCCGTAAATATCGTTTGTTAGGTTGATTTTTAATGCTTTCTCTTCTGTGGTCAGTCTTCTCTCATCTATCATACTGCAACTTCTCTAATTACGTAAAAGGCTAAATTAATCATTTATGGTTCTTTAAACGCAGGATTATTAATAAATTCTTGATCTGAAAGCGTCAACAGAAACTGTTTCAATAAGTCCTTTTCCTGTGCATCGAGTTGAACACCACCCTGAAAGGCAAATTCTATCAAAGGATCAATCGTTGGACTCATCTCAATTCCATGTGAATAGTGATTAATTACATCGTCCAATGTCGCCAAGCGACCGTCGTGCATGTAAGGTGCACTGAATTCAATATTCCTCAGTGAGGGGACCTTAAACTTGCCGTTATCGTTCGGGTTTCCAGTAATTGCACCTCGACCCAAATCGTTAAAAGTTGCATCTAATCCGTTATTGCTAAATTTCTCCACTTGCATCAATGGGCCATTGTGGCAATGAAAACAATCGGCTCCATTCAAACTTTTGAATAAATCATACCCTCCCTTCTCACCAAGAGTAACTTGGTTAAAAATTTGTTGTTCCTTGGCTGACAATGAAAGTCCATTCTCGTATTTATACATGACATCAAATTTTGAGGATCCCGAGATTAACGTTCTGAGGAACTGCGCGATGGCCTTTGCCGCAAGAAGCGAGTCTGGCTGTGTCGTACCAAACGCCTTGTAGAACATTTCACGGTAATTCGCATCCGCTTGTAGTTTGTTTGTTGCATTCGACCAAGATTCATGCATTTCAATGGGATCTCTAACTGGCATCAATACCTGTTCTTCCAAAGTTTTCACACGTCCATCCCAAAAGAAAAAATTGCTCCAACCTAGATTCATCAACGCCATTGAGTGTCTGGTTCCCTGCATTCCTTGAATTCCCGTAGAATATTGATTTGGATCGGAAAAAGCATTTGCTGGAGCATGGCAACTTCCACAGGACATTGAATTGTCACCGCTCAACTTTGTTTCATAAAACAAATGCCTTCCTAACTCAACCCCTTCTACAGTCATAGGGTTGTCTTCCGGTATTTTCATGGCAGGAAAATGCGAAGGAATTTCCAATTCATAAGGTGTAGGAACGTAGCCTACTTTATCCTTCTTACACGAAAAGAAAAGTACAAACCCAATAAAAACAAGCAAAATGTACCTCATCAATATAGCGTCAGGGCTTCTTTAAAATTTGTCATTACTTTCAAGGTCAATGCTTCTTGACTTGGCGCTGAGTGCGTCGAAGACTCATCCTTTACATCAATGGTTTGAGATCCGTTCAGAAACAAGCCCATGTCCAATTTCAATCGCAATACATCCTCGTTACCAACGGTAGTCCAAGATAAATTATCAAAGGACAAAGTCTGTAAATTAACGTCTTGACCAGCGTGAAAAACAACATTGTGATTGAAAAGTGCTGTTCCATCAGGAATGGTATCCACTTTTGCTTCTACTTTGACAAAAATATAGCCCTGACCCCAGTCCCAATGCATGTCACTTGCGTTTAAAATATTAAGCATACTTTCTGATGGAAAAGCCGATGGGTCGCTGTGATTATTTGCTGCTCCCACACCCAAATTTGCCTGCAACGATCCGAAATCAGTCCCTTTTCCCTCGGTACGAAGCAACGTTGTTCCTCTGGCACGGTAATCAAACAAACCAGCATCTATGAGAGATGTAGAGCCATTTCGTACATTCTCCATGTAAAATCGAATCTCTAAAAATTTGATGTCGTATCCTTCTTGTGTAGTATATACCGAATCTAAATGCAATACTTCTGTATCAAACATCGGATCCACTTCAATCTTCACATAGTTTGTAGGTTCTTCTTCGGGCACAGGCGCAACATCTTCTTTGCATGAAGCAAAAAACAAGACGCCAATCAAGAATACACCTACTGTTTCTACTATTCTCATATATCAAATTTACAAAATTAATCCCACTCTACATAGAACGAAACATTCGGTCTTTTCTTACTAAATTGGAGTGTACATCTTTGAGAATTTCTATATTTAGTCCAAACATTTGGAGTGAATTTAAATCAACAACCCTTACAGATTGTAAATGCATCAGCGGGTAGTGGAAAAACCTATTACCTGGTCAAGGAATACATTAAATTGTTAATTGCCGAAAAGCAACCAAATGCTTTTTCTTCGATTATAGCAATGACCTTTACTAATAAGGCCGCTTTGGAGATGAAAGATCGTATCATTCGAGGATTGGACGAGTTGAGCACATCTGAAGCATCCTCTGAGGGATTACTTCAATTACTTAGCGCTGAACTGGCATTGAGTGAAGCGGAAATTCAACTTCGATGCACCAAAGCACTCACAGCAATTTTACATCAATACGAAGATTTTCATGTCATGACCATTGACAAATTCAACCTGCGCTTGATTCGATCGTTTGGAAAAGAATTGGATTTGATGCAGGATTTTGACGTCGTGCTGGATGAAGATGATGTCATCGAGAAAGTGGTGGACAATTTGTTGAATCAACTGAGTGTTGATGAAGACAACGAATTGAGTTCATTTTTGCTTAATTATGCGCGTTCGAGTGTTGACGATGGTGAATCGTGGAACATTCAACGCAAACTGGTGGAGTTTGGCAAGATTTTAAAAAATGAAAAGAATACAACGCAGTTGAATCGCTTGATGGAAATGAAGTTTTCTGTCGATGATTTCCATCAACTTCGCCACCAAAGATCGCTGATCGACGAACAATTCCTTCAGTTAGCGCTACAGCTGAGTAATACGATTCAAGTTGTCAATTTGAATCAAGATTTACTTCCCGGAAAGTCAAATACGATGAATCCCATCATAAAACTGACCGAGCTTAAACGATTTCCAATCGATGAAAAGATCATTAGTCCAACATTGATGAAAAACTTGGATGTCGACTTAAAAGCTGGTCAAGAATTTCCGGAAGAAGTAAAACAGTGCGTTCGAGCGATCATTGAATTAAGAGAAAAGGAATTACACGGCTATTTAGCCATCGATCTTTACTTGAAGAATTATTTCAATTTGGCGTTGTTGCAGTTCATGTCAAAATCGCTAGAAAGCACTAAAAAGGACGAGCAAATTATATTGATTTCTGAATTCAATAAACTCATTTCGCATTTAATTCAGCAAGAAAATGCGCCATTTATCTATGAGCGTCTTGGGACAAAATTCAAGCATTTTTTATTGGATGAGTTTCAAGATACTTCTCATCTTCAGTGGTTGAACATGGTTCCTTTGGTACATGAGTCCTTGGGGAATTATCACAGCAACTTAATTGTAGGTGACCCAAAACAATCCATTTACCGTTTTAAAAATGGTATCGCAGAACAGTTCGTTGCGCTTCCTCAAATATACAACCCTGAGAACGATTCGCGCTTAGCTGAGAAATCAAACTACTTTGTACAAATGGGTGAAGTGAGCGATTTAAAAGACAACTGGCGCTCGAGTCCAACCATTGTGAACTTCAATAATTCGTTTTTCGAATTGTTAAAGCAGAAACTGTCAAGTGATTCGATTGATTTTTACAATTCAACATCACAACATCCAAAATCGACGAAAAGCGGAAAGATCAGCCTTCGGTCTAGACTTCTGGCAAAAGGAGAAAAATACACTTCTGAGGATGAAGTCGCGCAACTGATTGAATGGATTGAATCATGTCGAAAAGATGGTTTTAAATTAGGCGATCTTTGCATACTCGGAAGTCGAAACAACCAGTGCAACAAATGGGCGCTTGGATTAAATGACGCTGGATACAAAGTTGTTTCGGCGGATTCCTTGCTCATTGATTCATCGCTCGAGGTGCAATTGACTGTTGCTTATCTGAAATGGCGCTTTAAACCTTCCAATGAAAACATCAAGAAACAATTCATCGAGTTGTTTTGTCGACATCGAGAAGATAGCTACAGCGACTACAGAAAATTTATTGTAGAGAAAGTAAGTGCTGCAGATAAGAAGTACCGCGTTTTGGATGAAAATTCATTTCTGACGTCTTTTTTCAAGGATCAGACAGCATTTTATTTCAAATTTGAAACGATTTATGATCTTGTTCAAGGATTCTACCGTTTGGTTCAGTTCAACGAATTGGAAAATCCGTACTTGCATCACTTAGCAGATATAGTTTTTGATTTCGAATTGAAGAAGGGACCCAACCTTGGAGGTTTCATTGATGAGTACCAACGCAAGAAAAAGAATTATGCCGTTCAAATTCCAGCTTCTGATGATGCAGTAACGGTAATGACCATTCACAAATCGAAAGGACTGGAATTCCCTGTCGTTATGATTCCTTCATTGAACAATCAAATGCAGGTAAAAGAAAAATTTCTCGTTGAAATTGGAGACTTTGTGATTTACACCAAGCCTTCGCAAAATGCACAACTTCCAGAAATTGTTTCGCTCTACGAAAAGGAATACAACCAAGTTGTGACAGATTTTGTCAACCTCATCTATGTGGGCATGACAAGACCGATTGAACGGCTGTACATTCACAATTATTTTTCAGCAAACACTTTTGGAGAGCTCTTCCATGAGGTCTTAGATGAATTGCCAACCATTGAACGAAGCGGTGACGAAATCATTGTTGATTTGGACGATGGTGTCAGGACTGTTTCTCAAAGTATCACGACAGATTCCCACTTGTTTCATCCAAAGAATATCACGGACACATTGTGGTTCCCAGAAATATCGTTGCAAGACAAAGAAGAGTTGACCAATAACGCCTACCTGAGCGATGAAATGCAATTTGGGTTACAGTTTCACTTGTTGATGAGTAGAATTGAAGACGAAAAACACATTGATGCAGAAATTCAGGCAGCGATGAATGCTGGAGAAATAGAAGAACGAAATACCAAGGAACTCAAAGCAAAACTCACTGATTTATTTAACTCTTCTTCCTATACATCACTTTTTAAAGACAATCTTGAGGTTGTCAATGAGCAAGCAATTTTAGTCGATGCACAAACGGTACTTCGACCCGATAAAATCATTTTGAAAGAAAAGGAGACTATAATTATCGACTACAAAACAGGGATTCCGAATCAAAAAGATCTGAAACAAGTCAATCAATATAAATCTGTTTTGGAAGACATGGGCTATGCGAATGTGAGCTGTTACTTGTTTTATTCGTCCATTAATGAATTGAAACAAGTAAGTTAATTTATCCAAGTAAATCCGTGTTATATTTGAGTATGCGAATACTACTTTGCTTTTTTATTCTTAGTACTCATTCCCTTTTGTTTGGTCAGCAATCGGCTTACTTTCTATTTGGAGAGAAGGAATTTGAAGGCGTTGATATCTACGACGTGATTCAAGACAATGAACACAATTATTGGTTTGCCACAGATCAAGGGCTCATTATGCATGACGGTTATTCATTTGAGCATATCGAATGTGATGACATGAAAGGCGGTTCTGTGTTTGGATTTGTCAAATCGAATGACGGGACTATTTATTGTCACAATCTCAACCACCAAGTTTTTGCAATCACAGGGAGTAAATGTTCGCTGATTTTTGAAGTCCCAAATAGAGGGATTGATCTTTCGCTACTCACCACTGAGGAAAACCAACTTATCATTTGTACTTCAAGAGAGGCTTATCTCATCAATCAAAAAAAAAATAAATCTCTGAATTTAGAAAAAGGTAGATATATAATGCCACCGGTTTTATTGCAGGACAGTCGCGTTCTTTTTTACTATTCTGGCACCAATAAGATCATTGAATGGAAAAACAATAAACACGAAGCAAAACAACTTCTTCTAAAAGATCAAAGATTTAAGTTAGAGGAAATGATTCTTAAGTTCATTCAACACAAAAATAAAACATACCTCATTGACACGAAAAATGGCATGTTATTTCTATTGAATGAAAAAACGTTTGAGTTAACTTATGAAACTACATTAGGTCCAAAAGCGAATCGAATATATAGCGCAGGTAATTCGCTTTGGATTGCAAATAATATTTCAGGTGTCTCAGTAATAACAAACAAACTGAAAGATTCAGAATGTACTGCCGAACGATATACAAACTACTTCATTTCTGATGTATTTCAGGACATGGAGGGAAACATTCTTTTGGGTACTTTTGACAATGGAATTTTGGTGATTCCTGATGTTGAAGTCAATGATGTGGATGCTAATTTTAAAAACTACTCCATCACCAAAATTTTTTCGAATCCTGACAACAACGGAATTTACTTTGGTACAAATGACGGAAAACTGTTGCAGTTTGATGAAAAAATCAAAGAAATTAATTCCAATGGAAATAAGAAGATTGAAACACTCTACACATGGAACGAGCATCCCTTCATCTTTTCTGACAACAATGGTTTCACAATCACCAACCTAAGAACAAGCAAAGTACAAAGCATTGGAATTGGTTCACTTAAAGATATAAATCGTATTTCTAAGAACGAATTAGTTCTTGCTCTGAATTCCGGAATTTACCATTTGGAATACAACGAGACAACGAAAACTTTTTCGTACAATGGTCCCCATATTAGCAGTAGAGCATACAATGTTAGCTTTGAAAAATCATCCAATTGCTCGTATGCATCTACCTCTGACGGTTTATTTTTAATTGACCCGTCAAAGAAATTTAAGGAGATAAAACTTGACACCACTACCATTAGCGCCTTGGCGCTGTATAGTGATGGTGATAAGACCTATGTGTCGACTCGAAAAAATGGTGTTCTCATCTGTCAAAATGGCGAAATTATTTCCCAATTTCTTCCAAAACTCAATACTGTCAATCTCTCCGTCTTTAAACTCATCATTCACAATAAAAAGCTTTACGCAAACACCCAAATTGGTCTTGTCATAATGAATGAAAAAGGGAAACTTTTGAAGTTTCTAAATAAATCTTCTGGTCTATCAACAAATAAAATTATTGATTTCGCCATTCACGAAAATGAATTATGGGTAACGCATTCCAGAGGTGTACAACGGCTCAACCTAGATAAAATCAATCATAAAATAGCTGCACCTGTTTTAGCCATTTCATCTGTTTTGGTGAATGGTAAACCTATTTCCAGTATCACAAAGATTGGTGAATACTCTTCCAAATTTCGAAAATTCAAATTTGTATTTCGTGTGAATACTCTGAAAAACCGAGAGAACATTCGTTACCATTATAAATTGGAGGGAATTAGCGACAACTGGCACATCACCTCCTATGAAAACAATGAAGTTACGTACAATGCTTTGGGCTCTGGGGATTACCGTTTTATAGTAAAAGCAGAAGAAAATGGTCACTATTCACCTCCTCAAACCTATGACTTTTCGATTTCTGCACCATTTTATCTACGTTGGTGGTTCAACTTAACCATTGCGTTAGCGCTGATTTTTATAACGGCATTGATCTACAAGCGTCAACTTCGTATTCAAAAAAAGAAGGCTGATCAATTGAATGAATTAAACGCATCGCGACTGACGGCTATTCAATCGCAGATGAATCCACATTTTATTTTCAATTCACTGAATTCCATTCAGGATTTAGTGCTCAAAGGTGATGTGGACAATTCGTACACGTACATTACTACGTTTTCCAATTTAGTGCGTCGAACATTGAATTATTCCGACAAAGATTTTATCGATTTTGAGCAAGAAATTAAATTGATTGAATTGTATCTCTCTTTAGAAAAACTGCGATTCAAGGAAGATTTGCGTTTTTCAATCAACACCAACAATATAGAAGATATCATGATTCCTCCCATGCTGATTCAGCCCTTTATTGAAAATGCGTTGGTTCATGGATTATTACACAAAGAAGGATTGAAGGAATTGAAGATCAATTTCTCATTGACTGATATATTGATTTGCGAAATCAGTGATAATGGAGTCGGAAGAGAAAAAGCACAGGAAATAAAAAACAGACAACGTACAAATCATGAATCTTTTGCTGTCAACGCCATTAAACGTCGATTCAACATATTAAAGGATCACTTCAATGGTGAACTGGGATTTGTAATGGAAGATATTGTCGAAGGCGATAAAGTTGCGGGAACAAAAGTCACTTTGCGTATTCCGATAAAAAATAAGTATTGACCATTCGTAGAAAAAACAGTGCGTTGCTAAAATTAATAGAACAACATAGGTTGAAACGATTATGTTTGCGGTGTGAATAAAATAAGAGCTATACTAGTTGATGATGAGGAAAGCGCAAGAGATGTGCTTGAAAACTTATTGCTTCGTTTTTGTCCATCGGTTGAATTAGTTTCCAAATGTAACAACGTTGAACAAGCCGTTGAAGCAATTAAAACTCATCAACCCGATCTGGTGTTTTTGGATATTGAAATGCCCAACTACGCTGGCTACGAATTGGTTGATTTTTTTACAGAAGTCAACTTTGAAATAATTTTCGTAACAGCCTACGATCAATATGCAATTAAGGCCTTCGAAGTCTCAGCAGTTGATTATTTATTGAAACCGATTGAAATTGAGCGCTTGAAAGAGTCAGTAGAACGCGTTTCCACTAAGTTCAACAAACAACAGAACAAAGAACGTATTGCCCACCTGAAGAAAACGTTGTCCTATTCATCCATTCAAAGCATTTTGGCGTCAAAAAATGGAAACCAGTACGTTGTGAATATAGATGACATTATTGCCATTGAAGCGCAAGAATCCTACAGTTGCATTCACACCACATCAGACAAATTTGTGATGAGCAAGAATTTAAAACACTTCGAACGAATGTTATCCGAACATGTGAATTTTATTCGTTCGCATAAATCGTGGATTATCAATATCAACTATATCAAACACTATTCAAAAACTGAATTGTCTGTTACACTTGAATCCGAAATTAGCGCGAAGCTATCTAAATATAAAAAGGCAGAGTTTGAAGCTTTGCTTTTGAAGTGAATTTGCAGCTAAGTTCCCTTTTCTCATCCTTTCCTTTCCATTCCTAAACTGGTTTGTCCATTGCTGAACTTATTCAAAATCTTTGAAGGGTATCGCCTAATTTAGATCAAAATCTAAAATTTATCATTATGAAAAAAACACTACTAATCTTATCATTGTTTGTTGGAATTGGCTCAGCTTATTCTCAAAATGTCAACATTCCTGACGCGAATTTTAAAGCATTTCTTTTGGGAAATACTTTTATCAATACAAATGGAGACACCGAAATTCAGGTAAGCGAAGCAGCAGCATATAGTTTTCAACTGAATTGCCAAAGTTTAAATATAACCGACCTCACTGGAATAGAAGCCTTCACTTCAATGACTGGGCTGCAGTGTGAAGATAATCTTCTAACTTCACTTGATGTAAGCGCATGTTCTTCATTGATTGCTTTATATTGTCATACTAATCAGCTCACATCGTTAAATTTTTCCCCAACCGTAAGAGAATTAGCATGTTCAAACAACCAACTTACTTCAATTGACGTAAGTGCCAATACGGATCTTTATATTTTATTTTGTAATAATAATCAACTTACTTCACTTAATGTTGCCAACGGGAATAATGAGATAATGTGGACAACAGGTTTCAACACCACAGGTAACCCAGGTTTAACGTGTATCGAAGTTGATGACTCCTATTATTCTTTGGTTAATTGGTGGTACATTGATAGTTGGACAAGTTATAGTAACGATTGTAGCGGTAGTTTCGGTTGTACCGTTACTATCCCTGATGCCAACTTTAAGGCGTATTTAGTTGGAAATACAGCGATTAACACAAATGGTGATACTGAAATCCAATGCGCTGAAGCGAATGCTTTTACTGGTACTATTAACGTTAATCTACTTTCCATTACAGATTTAACAGGAATTGAAGCTTTTGTATCCTTGACAACATTGGATTGTGCTAACAATCAAATAACTACCCTTGACCTTTCATCAAATACGGCTCTTACTTCTGTATCTTGCTTCAATAATCAATTGACTAGCTTAAATTTAACTGGACTAAGCAGTTTAGCTAATTTAAGCTGTCTAAACAATCAATTGCCAAATTTAAGTCTAAGCACAAATACAGCGTTATACGATCTAAATTGCAATATCAACCAAATAGCGTCGCTAGATTTAGGTCAAAATAATTCACTTGGCGTTTTAAGATGTGCTGATAATTTACTTTCAAATATTGATTTAAGCGCAAATGCTAATTTACTGTCAGCATTTGTTTCAGGAAACGCTATTTCTGCGTTAGATTTATCCAACAATCTCGCTTTAATAAATTTGGAGTGTTATTGGAACAATTTAACTTCACTGGATGTTAGCAACAACACAAATCTTATGGTCTTGCGTTGTTACAACAACACAAACTTAACAAGCTTAGATTTAAGTAATAATAGTGCTTTGTATATCATCCAATGTCAAGACAATTTGATTGCTAATCTAAACGTTGCCAACGGAAACAATACAGCAATTACAACATTTAATGCAACAGGAATTCCAGCAACATGTATTGAAGTTGACGATGTCGCATACAGCACTACCAACTGGACCAATATTGATGTCACGGCAAGCTTCAGCGAAGATTGTGCTGCAGGAGCAGGTCTTGAAGAATTTAAAAATGTAGTTATGACTATCTACCCAAACCCAACATCATCAATATTGACTATTGAAACAGAAGCAGTCATTGAATCTATCCATATTTTCAACGTAAATGGAACGCTCGTTCAAAATGCAGCAACAAACACGTTCTCAGTTGAATCGTTGACGAATGGTGTTTATATCATCCATGTAAAAACAGCAAACGGAATTATTATAGAACGCTTTGTTAAAAGGTAACTTCGACATTTCGAGCAGCTCACTTCGGCGGGCTCAGTACATCGCAATGTCCGAAGCTCAGTTACCAAGTAGTTTTTCATTTTTTCATAAAGAAGGGAGGTTGAAAGATCTCCCTTTTTTGCTATTCGTAAACTGAACTGTCCATTGCTGAACTATTATGAAATCTCATTCGGGAATCACCTAAATTGGTACAAAATCTAAAACCTATACAATATGAAAAAACAATTACTTAGCATTTTAAGCCTAACATTCGTTGTTACGGCTAATTCTCAAACAACAATTGTAGATGTGACCAATCCAGTTACAGGTGAAACTTGGATGGATCGCAACTTAGGTGCGTCGCAAGTGGCAACAAGTAGCACTGATGCAGCGGCATATGGTGATTTATACCAATGGGGAAGGGCAGCAGACGGGCATCAATTATTAACATCTGCGACTACATCAACATTGAGTACTACCGAAACACCTGGGCATGCAGATTTTATTGTTAATCCAAATGCTCCGACTGATTGGCTTGATCCTCAAAACGACAACTTATGGCAAGGCATAAGTGGAATTAACAATCCATGTCCGACAGGGTATCGATTGCCAACCACTGCCGAACTTGATGCCGAGCGTGCCACTTGGAGTAGCCAAGACGATGTTGGTGCCTTTAATTCTGTACTTAAACTTCCAATGCCCGGTTATCGCCAATATTCAGATGGCGTACTTAACACGGTAGGTACTACTGGTTATTACTATTCGAGTAACGTAGAGAATCAGTGGGCATCTTATTTAGCCTTTAATTATTCCGTTGCAGGGATATACTCCGCTTCTGCCCGCGCAAGCGGTATGTGTGTTCGCTGTATAAAAGATGCGACAGCGGGAATAAATGATAAATCGAATTCACGGTTTTCCATTTATCCAAATCCAGCTACGAGCGCAGTAACTGTTCAAACAGATGAAGTTATAGAACAAATCCACATCTATAATTCATTAGGAGAAGTAGTTCAAACAGAAACACAAACTTCGTTTTCAATAGAACAACTTCCATCTGGAGTTTACATCATCCAATTACAAACAGTTCAAGGAAGCTTCAACTCTCGATTTATCAAAGAGTAACTTCGACGAAGCTCAGTTACCATGTAGTTTTTTCATAAGGAAGGGAGATCGAAAGGTCTCCCTTTATCGTTTAGAAACTCAATCCATCCAAAATGGCATCATCCACCAGTTCTGGAACGGTCACCTTTAAATTAGGCTCTATTTCCATTGCACGCTTTATGGCAAAAATTGCACCTTCGTTGCGTGCCCAATTGCGCCTAGAAATTCCGTTGTTCACATCCCAATGCAGCATTGACTTTAATCTTCGCTCAGCATCAGAAGACCCATCGAGCAACATTCCAAATCCACCGTTAATGACTTCTCCCCAACCTACTCCACCGCCGTTGTGAATGGAAACCCATGTCGCGCCACGGAAACTATCACCGATAACATTTTGAATGGCCATATCCGCTGTAAAACGCGAACCATCGTAAATGTTTGAAGTCTCTCTGTAAGGTGAATCGGTACCTGAAACATCGTGGTGATCTCTACCCAACACCACTGGTCCAATGATTCCTGCGGCAATTGCATCGTTAAATGCTTTCGCTATTTTCATTCTTCCTTCTGCATCAGCGTATAGGATTCTTGCTTGCGATCCAACCACCAATTTATTCTCTTGTGCACCTTTGATCCATTGGATGTTGTCCGCCATTTGTTGTTGAATTTCGGTTGGACTGTTCAACATAATTTCTTCCAAAACAGCACAAGCCAATTCATCTGTCTTTGCTAGATCTTCCGGATCTCCTGATGCACACACCCATCGAAAAGGGCCAAATCCATAATCAAAGCACATCGGTCCCATAATGTCTTGCACGTACGATGGATACTTAAAATCAATGCCGTTTTCAGCCATGACATCCGCACCAGCGCGTGAAGCTTCCAATAAAAATGCATTTCCATAATCAAAGAAGTACGTGCCTTTCGCTGTATGTTTATTAATCGCTTCGGCGTGCCGCACCAATGACGATTGAACTTTGCGCTTAAATTCTCCTGGATCATTCGCCATCAATTCATTCGCTGCTTCAAACGACAGGTCCGCAGGATAGTAACCTCCCGCCCAAGGATTATGCAAGGATGTTTGGTCGGAACCTAAATCTATCTTCAAATTCGCTTCATCAAACTTTTCCCAGACGTCGATGATATTTCCAAGGTAAGCCAATGAAACAATCTCCCTATTTGTTTGTGCGACTCTTACACGCGCGACCAATTCATCAAGATCTTCTAGAATTTCATTCACCCAGCCTTGCTCGTGGCGAATTCGGGTAATTTTTGGGTTCACATCGGCACATACCGTTATGCAACCTGCAATTGTTCCAGCCTTAGGTTGCGCTCCACTCATCCCTCCTAATCCCGAAGTGACAAAAAGTGAACCCGCTGGTTGCTTACCAATTTTTCTAAATCCATTCAATACGGTGATCGTTGTTCCATGTACTATTCCTTGTGGTCCAATGTACATGTACGACCCTGCCGTCATTTGTCCGTATTGAGTCACACCAAGTGCATTGAATTTCTCCCAATCATCTGGCTGAGAATAATTCGGAATCATCATTCCGTTCGTCACTACAACGCGAGGTGCATCTTTGTGAGAAGGAAATAGTCCCATTGGGTGTCCCGAATACATGACGAGGGTTTGTTCTTCAGACATTTCTGCCAAATATTTCATAGTCAGTCGGTACTGAATCCAATTTTGAAAAACGGCACCATTTCCTCCATAGGTAATCAATTCGTGTGGGTGCTGTGCAACGGCGTAGTCCAAGTTATTCTGAATCATCAACATAATTGCCTTGGCCTGTTCACATTTCCCTGGATATTCAGAAATTGGTCGCGCATACATTTTGTAGTCAGGTCTATACCTGTACATATAGATTCGACCGAAGGTGTTTAGCTCCTCTAAAAATTCCGTTGCCAATTCGGCATGTTGATGTTTTGGAAAGTATCGCAGTGCGTTTTGAAGTGCAAGTTTTTTTTCTTCTGATGATAAGAGTTGCTTTCGTTTAGGGGCATTGTTTATTCCCTTTTCAGGTTGTTTCTTTGCAGGAATTTGAGCGGGAACTCCTTCCAATATTTCACCTTTAAACGCAGCTTTATCCATACCAAATTTGTTTTGAACAAAGATAATTAAAAAAGCGTCTACCTTATTTAGATAGACGCTTCAACTTTCTTGTTAATTCAATACTTAGCGTATGATAGACACATGTCCTTCATAGTTATACTTGCCGTCGTTCAAGGAATCCTTGGTGCTAATTGTCCAAATATATGTTCCTGCAGGTACTGGTCTTCCATTGTACATACCATCCCAACCAACGCTGATATCGTGTGATTCCCAAATAACTTCTCCCCAGCGATCATAGATCAAGAGCTCAAAATCATAAATATCAATTCCTTCCATGTGCACTTTCCAGGTTTGGTTAAATGCATCTCCGTCTGGTGTAAAGGCATTAGGTGCATAGATAATAACTTCAGGGTGAACGATCAGTGTGTGTGTGAGAGTATCTGCACAACCTAAATCCGATGTTGCAATTAATATGACTTCATAGTCGCCAGTTACACCATCGGGGAATTGAACATTCACATTCGTTTGTGCTGACGCACCCGGATATCCATCTGCGAAATACCATTGGTAAGTGTCTGCATTCATCGAATGATTCTGAAACAATACCGTTGTATTGAACATCGTTACAGGATTCGGTGCATATTTGAAATCCGCTACGGGCGTGTACTTTACATTTAACGCATCTTCAAATGACAACGAATCAACACAACCTTCATAAGAAGTGACAATCATTTGAATGTCGTAATATCCTCCCCATAATTCTTCGGTAGTAATCGTATCCTGGTTGATGTATTCCACGTCGTTGTCAACCTGCCAATAAACATATTGACTCATCGTTGGATCTGTCGAATTAACAATATCAAACACCGCAGGCTCACATTGCTCTGGATTCAATACTGTGTATTGAGGAACAGGCAGTGGAGACACTCTTACGTTTGTTGACATCACCAATGGTGACGATTCACATTCATCGGTTACAGTAACCGTGTAGTTCATTGTCATATCAGGAGTTACATTAATCATGTCATTGTCCGGTCCAACTTCTGTATCACCCGTGGACCATACAAATGTGTACGGCATTCCAAGACCTCCTGTTACCGTAGCAAATAAATCAGTATCATAAGTTGGGCAAACGGTGTCCCATGCCGAAATGGTTCCTGTCAAAGGAGGGCGAATAGTTACATCAATTGTTTCTGATGGTGAAACACAACCATTTTGATTCTCAGCATACACCGTATACGTAGTATTTACAACTGGATTCACACTTTGAGAATAGTCCGTATTTGCAGTAAAGTCCCAATGAAAATCGTACGATGTACCGCCTGTAGCACTTGCTGACAGGTAAGCTGTTCCATTCTGACAGATCAATGTATCATTACTTACAGAAATTGTGACCGGTGCAGGGTTTGTGACCGTCGCATTAACGCATTGTTCGCATCCCAATGCTGTAACAGCGCATACCATGTATGTGCCAGCTCCAAACGTTGACCCCATATTATTAGCTACCCACGTATTACCACCGTCAAAGCTATATTGTACTGCTCCTGGGGCGTTAATAGTAATCTGCCCGTCAGAGATTCCTGCACAAGACGAGGGAGCGGTTGTTGTTGTTACCGTGAGTTGGGACATCGTAACTACCGCCGTATCGTATTCTATAGGACAAATTCCGTTGTCTTCACTTAAAATAAAATTATACGTTCCAACTTGATTCGTTGTAACGGTAGGATCTTCGGTCGATGCATTAGGTGCGAAATTGACAACTGGAGCTGGAGCGATTCCAGGTGCTGTATAGGACCATAAAATTGTATTTGCTGGATCACTAATTGTTCCATCTAATGCAATTGGAAAACCAAAGCATACATTTTGGTCAACACCCGCATCTGGCGTTGGAGCTGGAACCAAAGTTATATCGAATGTATCTACTACGACAATTCCAAAATTTGGTCCTGGCTCATTTTCAGTTATTTCAACCATGTAGGTAGTTGATTGTGTTGGTGTAACAACAACTCCCACGCCTCCCGTTGTATTTGATACTCCATCAGTAACTAACCAGTTGTAACTTGGACTGATAATACTCGGAGCTGAAATATCTACAATTGCTGATGTGTTCTCACAAATTGTTTGATCAGGAGTGGTCGGTACACAGGAAACGTCTGCTGTTCCAAAGAAGTCAAAATCTACACTTGATGTGAGTCCACTATAATTTGAAAAACAGAGTAAGTAGCTTTCTCCCGCGACAACATTCAGTCCATACTCAAAATCAGATTGATCTGCCCCAGCTGGTAAATTACCAGGGTTAGCCATACCGGTAAACCCGCCACAAGCGCCATTCCAGTTACAAGAAATCGGTGGCTGAGTGTCATTTTGAAGCATCGCACAAGTTGGTGACGGATTTCCATTTGTCGGTAAAGTATAGGGCCACATAATCCAGTCAAAACAACCAGTAGTTGGACCTTGTATTGACCACTCTAAAGTTCCAGATGTAGTAACGTTTATTACTATAAACGTCGAAGTTGTCTCCCCAGACAGCAAGCACCCTAAATTTCCTGGAATTGCGTTAGGATTAATTGTAGGGTTCGAAACTCCACCTGTTGTAAAATCTTCAATGTCCTGAGAATTATCGGTTGAAATGTCAAACCCAACACCAATGTCATTGCAAGCAGGGGTTGCTCCACCACAGTTAACAGCATCTAAGTTTTGTTGCGCAAAACTCACTGAAGCTATTACAATTTGTATACTAAATAAAAATGAACAAATTCCTTTCATGGCACTGTTTTTAATTTGGGCAATTGACAAATGGAAATGCATGAACCACATCTACACCATGAACGCCAATTTGAACACATTTTACGTAGGTTGAGTAATGCCCAAACCAACTTAAGAGATCATCCTCGGTTAATTCTGATAAATTTCTAATTAAGAGAAAGAATCTATTCGAGTTATGATCCAAACGAACCACCTCCAAATTTGGATGTAATCTCATTTCATCTTGCAATGCGATCATTTCAGCCTTTGGAATATCAAGCATTCCTTGTGCGAAGAAATTACGTTGTTCCGCTTGTTCCCACTCCTGGGTAAATGCCGTGAAAGTTACAAGTAATGCAACACTCAATAGAAGGAAGTTCTTCATAATTCTATATTACCTTGATGTTTATAATCCTAGACGATTTCTAAACGATAAAGTTGCCCCACCGTGAAACCGACATTAACATCCAAGGTTCAAAGTTACGACTATTTGAACTACTTCACAAAAAAAACAGAGTTGCTTATAAATAAATGAAACGTTAGGATTTCAACAAGTTGCATTTAACTTCCCAATGAATTTGAATGTTTTCCCTGGATAAACAGCTGTCTGCCCCAACTCCTCCTCAATACGCAATAATTGATTGTACTTGGACATTCGATCACTTCTCGAAGCCGAACCTGTTTTAATCTGACCACAATTCAACGCTACCGCTAAATCAGCAATTGTGTTATCCTCTGTTTCGCCACTTCTGTGACTCATGACCGTTGTATAGCCATTTCGGATTGCCATCTGAACCGCTTCGATTGTTTCAGTTAGGGTTCCAATTTGGTTGACTTTTATTAAAATTGAATTCGCAATGTTTTCGTCAATTCCTCTCGCCAATCGTTTGGTATTTGTAACAAACAAATCATCACCGACTAACTGAACTTTATTACCTAAAGCCTTTGTTACTAGCTCCCAGCCTTTCCAGTCATCTTCATCAAAGCCGTCTTCGATTGAAATAATTGGATATTTTTCACACCATTCAGACCAAAATTCAACCATTTGCTCTGATGAGAAGCGTTCTCCTGTAGATTCGAACACGTATTCACCGCTAGATTTATCGTAAAACTCAGAAGCTGCTGCATCCAACGCAATATACACGTCCTTTCCAGGTATAAATCCCGCTTTTTCAATCGCCTCAATAACTACCTGAATTGCCTCTTCATTGGATCCTAAATTTGGTGCGAATCCACCTTCATCGCCAACGTTCGTTGACATTCCTCGGCTTTTAAGCACACTTTTCAAATGATGAAAAATCTCTGTTCCCCATCTCAATCCTTCAGAAAATGATTCAGCACCAAATGGCATTACCATAAATTCCTGAATATCAATCTTATTATCAGCATGTGAACCACCGTTCAAAATATTCATCATTGGAACAGGCATCGTTACTGCACCTACTCCTCCGATGTATTTAAACAAGCTCAATCCTGTCTCATCAGCTGCTGCTCTCGCTACCGCTAAAGAAACTCCTAAGATTGCATTCGCTCCTAAATTTGATTTATTCTCAGTTCCATCCAATTCGATCAATTTCTGATCGATTGCTTTTTGATCACACACATCAAAACCCTTTAACGCCTGATCGATGATTGAATTTACATTTGCAACTGCCTTCAAAACTCCTTTACCCATATAAGCAGTTCCACCATCTCTAAGCTCAACGGCTTCGTGAACTCCAGTAGATGCTCCAGAGGGAACCGCGGCTCTTCCTAGTGCACCAGAAGTCGTAATTACATCAACTTCAACAGTTGGGTTTCCTCGTGAATCCAAAATTTGTCTTGCTACAATCTTTGCAATAAAGCTCATTATTTATGATTTTTCATGTTTGTAATAAATTGATCGAAAAGGTATCTTGAATCATGAGGACCCGCTGATGCCTCAGGGTGGTATTGCACCGAAAAAACGGGTGCGTTCTTCAATTCAATTCCTGCTACGGTTTCATCATTCAGATGCACGTGGGTTACCGAAATATTTTCATTGTTCGCAACGCTATCTTTTGAAATAACAAATCCATGATTTTGCGAGGTAATTTCTCCTTTACCTGTCTTCAAGTTTTTCACGGGGTGATTAATTCCTCTATGTCCGTTGAACATCTTTTCAGTTCTCAATCCTTGCGACAATCCCAAAATCTGATGTCCCAAACAAATACCAAACACAGGTTTACCCTGCGCGAGTATTTTTGTCACCAAATCAATGGAGTTAGGCATTGCGGAAGGGTCACCAGGACCGTTAGAAAGCATATAACCATCAGGATTGAACGCCTTCAAATCATCAATGGTCGAATTTAGTGGAAACACTTTCACGTGGCAACCTCTTTCAACAAGGCAATTGACAATATTTCTCTTTACACCAAAGTCAATAAGTGATACTTTGTACTGCGAATTTTCAGGTTCTACTTCGTACGCCTCTTTTGTGGCTACTTTTGATGATAGTTCAAGCCCATCCATCGAAGGTACTTTACTCAACTGCTCCTTTAATACTGAGAGATCATTAATTTCGGAAGATATAATCACATTCATTGCTCCCTTGCTTCGAATATGCCTTACAAGCGCTCTCGTATCAATGTCAGAAATTCCAACTTTACCATTTTCGAGCATGTACTCATTCAATGACATTTGTGCGGAAGGTCTTGAATAACCGTCAGAAAATTTCTTTACGATCAACCCAGCGATTTTCATTCCATCCGACTCTCTTTCGTCTTTATGAACGCCATAATTACCAATATGAGCAGTATTCATGATGAGTACTTGTCCATAATAGGATGGATCTGTAAAAACTTCTTGATAACCTGTCATTCCAGTGTTGAAAGCAATTTCACCGGTTGTTGTTCCAATTTTTCCAATTGCTAACCCATTAAAAACGGTTCCGTCTTCGAGTAATAAAATCGCAGTTTTTTTATCCTCCATGCTGAAAATTTTTTACAAAGTTACTAATCCAATTTTACTTTTAGATCGAAAATAGGATATAAAAAAAGGGCAATGTTTCCATTGCCCTTCATATCTTGAAATAATTGATTATTTCTCTTCTTTTTCTTCTTCAGAATCATCTGCTTTCGCATCTGGCTCAGAAGTTGGTTCTTCTTGTTCTTCAATCGCCTCTTCCGTGACAACTTCTTCTTTTGCTTCAACCTCAGTAACTTCTTCTACTGGTGCCTCAACAACTTCTTCCGCTTTCACTTCTGCAGCTTCAACCTCTTCAGCTTTCACTTCTTCAACAACTTCTTCAGTCGCTGCAGCTTCTGCCTTAACTTCTGTTTCTTCTTCTGTTGAAGTTTCTACATTTCCTTCAGCAGGGGCTGTAGTTGATTTTGCTGCTCCACCTCTACGTGAACGACGTGTTGTAGATTTTGCTTTTTCATTTGTGTAGATCTCATTGAAATCAACAAGTTCAATCATACACATTTCAGCGTTATCACCTAATCTATATCCTGTACGGATGATACGTGTGTATCCACCTGGACGATCTGCAATCTTTGGTGCAATTTCTCTGAACAATTCAGTAACTGCCTCCTTACTTTGCAAGTGACTAAACACAATTCTTCGTGAGTGTGTTGAATCAGCTTTAGATTTGGTAATCAATGGCTCAACGTACCCACGCAAAGCTTTTGCTTTTGCAAGTGTTGTGTTGATTGATTTGTGTTCAATAAGTGAACATGCCATGTTAGATAACATTGCCTTTCTGTGGGCTGTTTTTCTACCTAAATGATTGAATTTTTTTCCGTGTCTCATAACTTTAAATTTCGTAAGTAACGGTTAATTAAGATGTCCATAGTATCGCGCCACCTTAATCACCTATTACGCCATTATTAATTTAATTTGCGATACTAATCTTTATCTAATTTATATTTTGAAACGTTCATTCCAAAAGAAAGACCTTTATTATCTACTAAATCTTCCAACTCAGTAAGTGATTTCTTACCAAAGTTTCTGAATTTCAATAAGTCATTCTTGTTGTATGAAACTAAGTCTCCTAATGTTTCAACATCTGCAGCTTTCAAACAATTCAATGCACGAACGGATAAATCCATGTCCACCAATTTTGTTTTCAATAACTGACGCATGTGCAATGATGTTTCATCAAACTCTTCAGTTTCAGATTTCACTTCACTATCCAAGGTAATTCTTTCATCAGAGAACAACATAAAGTGGTGAATCAAAATTTTCGCCGCTTCTTTCAATGCCTCTTTTGGATGAATTGACCCATCAGTTTTGATGTCAAAAATTAACTTTTCGTAATCTGTTTTTTGCTCTACACGGAAGTTTTCAACTGTATATTTTACATTTTTGATTGGTGTAAAAATAGAATCAATTGAAATTGTTCCGAATGGTGCACCTGCTGCTTTATTTTCTTCAGCTGGAAGGTAACCGCGACCTTTCTTGATCGTTAATTCCATTTCCAACTTCACTGAAGGCTCCATGTTACAGATCACCAAATCAGAATTCAATACTTGAAATGCTGATGTGAATTTACCTAAATCTCCTGCTGTCAATTGACTTTGACCTGCGATAGAAACAACTACTGTTTCCTCATCAGTTCCTTCAATTTGTTGCTTGAAACGAACTTGTTTCAAATTCAAAATGATTTCGGTAACGTCTTCAACAATCCCTTTGATTGTAGAAAATTCGTGATCTGCTCCGTCTATACGAATCGAAGAAATCGCAAATCCTTCCAATGAAGAAAGAAGTATACGTCTCAACGCATTTCCTACAGTAATTCCATATCCAGGCTCTAAAGGACGAAATTCGAATTGTCCTTCGTGCTCGTCAGATTGGATCATGATAACCTTGTCAGGTTTTTGAAAATCTAAAATTGCCATTTGTTCTTCTTTTAATTGTGTATCGGTTGCGCGGTTCGAAAGTTTGAAGAAATTCTATCAAACCCTTTGGCCAACACCCAATATGATTAATTATTACTTAGAATATAATTCGACGATTAGTTGTTCCTTGATATTTTCAGGGATCATTTCGCGTGAAGGTATAGCTAACACTTTACCTTCCATTGCAGATGGATTCCAATCCAACCAGTCAAAACTATTCATTTTTGCTGCTAACGATGATGAAATTGCTTCAAGGGATTTAGATTTTTCTCTAACTCCAACAACATCACCAACTTGAACTGTATAAGAAGGTATATTTACCAACTCTCCATTCACTGTAATGTGCTTGTGCGAAACCAATTGACGTGCACCACGTCTTGTAGGAGCAACTCCTAAACGGAAAACTGTATTGTCTAAACGTGCTTCACATAATTGAAGTAAGTTCTCACCAGTAATTCCTTTCATTCGAGATGCTTTTTCAAACATATTAGAGAACTGACGCTCAAGAATACCATAAGTATACTTTGCTTTTTGCTTTTCTCCTAATTGAATCGCATACTCCGATTGCTTACCTCTACGCTTGTTTGGACCATGTTGTCCTGGACCGTAAGCTCTTTTTTCCAACGCTTTATCTGGACCAAAGATTGGATCTTTGAAACGACGTGCGATTTTTGATTTTGGACCTGTGTATCTTGCCATTTTTGTTTTGTTGTGGGGTAGTTATGAATTAAGGCTTTCCTTCGATAACCAGATTCCCCTGTTTAATTAAATTATACTCTTCTACGTTTCGGTGGACGACATCCGTTATGTGGCATTGGAGTAACATCAATAATTTCTGTTACCTCAATTCCTGCATTGTGTAATGATCTGATCGCAGACTCACGTCCTGAACCAGGTCCTTTCACATACACCTTAACTTTACGTAATCCGAAGTCATGAGCTTCTTTCGCTGCATCTTCAGCTGCAACTTGTGCAGCGTAAGGCGTGTTCTTTTTAGAACCACGAAAGCCCATCTTTCCCGCAGATGACCAAGAAATAACTTGACCAGCATTGTTAGTCAAAGAAATAATGACATTGTTGAAGGTAGCTTGAATATGCGCTTCACCCAATGCATCTACTTTGACATTCTTCTTCTTTTTTTGATTCGACTTTGCCATTTTTATTTAGCTATTTATTTTTCTTTTCTTTAATTGCAACTTGCATGTTCTACCGAATACGGTTTAAGCAGCAAGGCGGTCTTCCCGACCGCGACAAAAAGAAATAACTCCCAACCCTTCCTGAACTTCCCGTTCAGTCCAAATCAGTAAGCTATCGCTTACTTCTTCTTATTCGCAACTGTTTTTCTTCTACCTTTTCTAGTACGAGAGTTGTTTTTCGTGCGTTGACCTCTTAAAGGCAACCCAGCTCTATGACGAATTCCTCGTTGACATCCGATATCCATTAAGCGCTTAATGTTCAATTGAGTTTCAGAACGCAATGCTCCTTCCACTTTGATTTCATTCATCGCATTACGAATAGCAGCTAGTTGATCGTCCGTCCAATCTTGAACTTTCGTGTTTTCATCAACCCCAGCGTCACTTAAAATCGTGCTTGCTTTACTTCTTCCAATACCATAGATGTACGTTAATCCGATTACACCTCTTTTGTTTTTTGGTAAATCAATACCTGAAATACGTGCCATATTCTATTCTTTTTACCCTTGTCTTTGTTTGAATTTAGGATTCTTCTTATTAATCACATAAACTCTACCCTTTCTCTTAACGATCTTACAATCTACAGAACGCTTTTTTACTGATGCTCTTGTTTTCATTCTTTCAGTTTTTTATTCCGTTTTCGATTTTCCTTTTGGATTTCCCTACTGGATTTCTTTTAGAATGTGAACTTCCCGTTCACCCATCGAAAACTTCGTTTTCTCTTATTTATATCTAAATGTGATACGTCCCTTTGATAAATCGTATGGAGACATTTCCACTTTTACTTTATCCCCAGGAAGAATCTTAATGTAATACATTCTCATCTTTCCAGAAATATGCGCTGTAATCACGTGACCGTTTTCTAACTCAACTCTAAACATTGCATTAGATAGGGCTTCAATGATTACTCCATCTTGTTCAATTGATGCTTGTTTTGCCATGATTAAAATCCTGATAATTCGTTCGCACCACGTCTTCCTTTCACTCTTGTCCCTTCCATTAGACCATCCATTTGACGGTTCAACAAATAAGACTCAATTTGCTGCAGTGTATCAAGTACAACCCCTACCATAATCAGTAATGAAGTTCCACCAAAAAACATTGCAAACGCATCATTCACTCCTGCCAATTTTGCAATCGCTGGAATAATGGCAATAAACGCCAAGAACAATGATCCAGGGAATGTAATTCTTGAAACGAGCGAATCGATATAACCTGCCGTTTCTTCTCCTGGACGAATTCCTGGTATAAAACCACCACTTCTTTTCAGCTCATCAGCAATCTTCCGAGGGTTAATCATAATTGCCGTGTAAAAATACGTAAACACGATAATCAACACCGCAAGCAATGCGTTGTAACCAAATCCATAGATATCACTAAAGTGCTTGGATACAAAACCTCCTTCTGCACCACTTGTGAAAATCATCATTGGTACCGTCATTATCGCTTGTGCAAAAATTATAGGCATTACACCAGACGCATTTACCTTGATTGGCAAATAACTTCTAGCACCTTGATCCTCTGCTGCTCTTGATCCAACAACACGCTTCGCTGTATTTAGCGGAACTTTTCGCACTCCTTGAACAATAAGAATCGTAGCCAAAACGACTACCATAAATATAATGATCTCAAGTACTATTTTAATCAAGTTTCCAGATTCAACAGCAAAACCAAATTCAGCCATGAACGCTTCTGGAAGCCTAGCAAGGATACCCACAGTAATCAATAACGAGATACCATTTCCAACACCTTTATCCGTAATTCGTTCACCTAACCATACTGCAAACATTGCACCTGCTACCAATACAATAATGGACTGTGTCCACCAAAAGGTTCCACCGTCTTCTGGTAGAGCACCTTTATTGGCAATGTACAACGTCAAGTAACTTGGCGCTTGCAAAGCACAAATGACAATCGTTAGGATACGCGTATAGTTATTAATCCGCTTCCGTCCTGATTCTCCTTCTTGTTGCATTTTTTGAACAGCCGGAACTGCCATTCCTAACAGCTGCATGATAATCGAGGCACTAATGTACGGCATAATTCCTAACGCCATAATTGATGCATTCGTAAAACCACCACCTGAGAAAAGGGATAGAAGTGTCTCTAACATATTTTGACCTCCAGCAGCTTGCGCCTCTACCAATGCGGTGTAGTTCACCCCTGGTAAAATGATGAAGGATCCAATACGATAAATAAGTATAAGTCCGAGCGTCAATAAGATTCTCTTTCTTAACTCTTCTACCTTCCAGATATTCTTTAAACTAGTTATAAATCTTTTCATTTGTAAAAAATGTTGGCAAAGTTAATTAGATTTCTGAACAATTCCCACCTTGTCCCTCAATTGCAGCTTTTGCAGTTGCTGAGAATTTGTGAGCAGTCACATTGATCTTCGTTTTTAACTCTCCTCTACCAAGTATTTTAACTAGCTCGTTTCTAGAAACTAAACCATTTTCTTGAAGCACTTCTAGGTTGATTTCTTTCACCCCTTTTCGTTCAATTAATGACTGGATAATATCCAAATTAATTCCTTTGTATTCTACACGGTTAATATTTTTGAAACCAAATTTAGGAACACGTCTTTGAAGTGGCATTTGTCCACCTTCAAAACCAATTTTACGTGAGTAACCTGATCTAGATTTTGCTCCTTTATGTCCACGTGTAGAAGTTCCTCCGTGTCCAGATCCCTGTCCACGAGCTATTCTCTTTCTATTCTTTGTAGCCCCATTTGCAGGAGTTAAATTATGTAAATTCATCTCTTAATGTTTTAACGTTTATTCAACCACTTTTACGAGGTGTTGAACTTTATCAATCATCCCAAGAATTTGAGGTGTTGCCTCTTTTTCTAATGTCTGATTTAACCTTTTAAACCCTAATGCTTGGATCGTTGCTTTTTGACGTGCTGTACGATTGATAGCACTTCTAACTTGTTTAATCTTAATTGTTGCCATAATCGCTTTCTTTAACCGTTAAACACTTTATCCAGCTCAATTCCTCTTTGTCTTGCTACCGTAACAGCATCTCTCATTTGAGACAATGCATCAATAGTTGCTTTAACAACGTTGTGAGGATTTGATGATCCTTGAGATTTAGCCAAGACATTGTGAACACCTACACTCTCCAATACTGCACGCATCGCACCACCGGCGATAACTCCTGTACCTTCTGAGGCTGGTCTCAACAAAACTCTTGCTCCACTGAATTTACCTTTTTGAATATGAGGAACTGTACCGTGCAACAAAGGAACTCTAATTAAGTTCTTTTTAGCATCATCAATTCCTTTCGAAATTGCTTCAGTTACCTCTTTGGCTTTACCTAGACCGTGTCCAACGATACCGTTCTCATCACCAACAACAACAATTGCTGAAAAACTAAACGTACGTCCACCTTTTGTAACTTTCGTTACACGGTTTACGGCAACCAACTTGTCTTTAAGTTCTGTTTCTACAGATTTAACTCTGTTTAATCCTTGTGCTGCCATCTTTACAATTTTAGTCCGCCTTCTCTTGCCGAGTCAGCTAATGATTTAACTCTACCGTGGTATAAATATCCATTGCGATCAAACACAACAGACTCTATTCCAGCCTTTTTTGCCTTTTCTGCTACTTCTTTTCCAACAAGTGCAGCTTGCTCTAATTTGGTGCCTTTTGCCTTACTCTTATAAGATGATGCTGATACAAGTGTTAAACCTGTAGAGTCATCTATAATTTGCGCATACATTTGCTTGTTACTTCTGAACACAGACAAACGTGGCATCGCAGAAGTACCAGTAATTTTCTTTCTGATTCTTCTTTTGATTTTTGCTCTTCTATTTACTTTACTAAATGCCATAACTCAATTAATGATATCTAATTATTACTTCGCTGCTGTTTTACCAGCTTTTCTTCTGATTTCTTCACCTAAGAATCTAACACCTTTACCTTTGTAAGGTTCTGGTTTACGAAGGGAACGAATTTTGGCAGCGACTTGTCCTACTAACTGTTTATCGTGAGATTCCAATGTTACCAATGGAGCCTTACCTTTTTCAGACACTGCAGATACCTTAATTTCTTTAGGAAGTTCGAAAACAAATGGGTGAGAATATCCTAGAGAAAGCTCTAACGTTTGACCGTTTGCACTTGCTCTGTATCCTACTCCAATTACTTCTAACTCCTTTTTGAACCCTTCCGAAACTCCAATGATCATATTGTTCACTAATGAACGGTATAAACCGTGCTTAGATCTATGATCTGGTGAGTCTGATTCGCGGGTGAAAGTTATTACTCCATCCTCAATGCTAATTGAAACACAAGAATCAAATTCTTGAGTCAATTCACCTTTGGATCCCTTAACGGTAATAATGTTACCGTCAACTTTCACTTCTACTCCACTCGGGATTGTTACTGGGGATTTACCTATCCTTGACATTTTGACTTAAACTTAAAATTAATATACGTAGCAAAGAACTTCTCCTCCTACGTTTTCTTTTGTTGCTTCTTTACCTGTGATAACACCTTTTGACGTTGAAACGATTGCAACTCCAAGTCCGTTCAATACACGTGGCATTTCTGTCGCGCTATTGTATTTACGTAAACCTGGTCTAGAAGCTCTTTGCAATTTTGTGATTGCAGGAACTTTCGTAGATGCATTGTATTTCAACGCGATTTTGATGGTACCTTGCTTGTTATCATCCTCAAATTTGAAATCTGTGATGTATCCTTGATCAAACAAAATTTTCGTAATCGCTTTCTTTACGTTTGATGCAGGGATTTCAACTGTTTTCAATTTCGCAGCGCTTGCGTTACGAATTCGAGTTAAATAATCTGCTATTGGATCTGTATTCATTTTTTTAATTTTCGGTTACGGTTTTCAATTATGCATTGAACCTGAAACCCGTTTATAATTTTACCAACTTGCTTTTTTAATACCTGGGATCTTACCATCCAATGCCATTTCACGGAAAGTTACCCTTGAAATACCAAACTGACGCATATACCCTCTAGGTCGTCCAGTTAATCCACATCTATTGTGAACGCGAACTTTTGATGAGTTTGCAGGCAACTTTTGAAGTGCGATCATCGCATTCCATTTCGCTTCTTGCATTTCATCAGAATTGTCGCTAGACTTTAAAATCTTTGTCAACTCTGCACGCTTTTCAGCATAACGAGCCGTCAATTTTTCTCTTTTGCGCTCACGCGCTTTCATTGATTCTTTTGCCATTTCTTCTTATTTTTTTGTAAATGGAAATCCGAAAGCATCTAGAAGGGCTTTTCCTTCTTCATCACTTTCCGCAGATGTAACAAATGTAATATCCATTCCCATCATTCGACTCACTTTATCAATATCAATTTCTGGAAAAATGATGTGTTCCTTAACTCCCATGTTGAAGTTTCCTCTTCCATCAAATCCTTTTGCATTGATACCTCTAAAATCTCTTGTTCTTGGCAACGCAACAGAAATCAATCTGTCTAAGAAATCGTACATTTTTGCACCTCTCAATGTTACTTTAGTTCCAATCGGCATCCCTTTTCTCAATTTGAAATTAGAAATATCCTTTTTAGAGATTGTCGCTACTGCTCTTTGTCCCGCAATACGAGTCAAATCTTCAACAGCGTTGTCGATTAACTTTTTATCACCAACGGCATCACCGACACCTTGGCTTAAAATTATCTTTTGCAGTTTCGGTACTTGCATAACCGTCTTGTAACCGAACTGTTCAGTAAGCCCTGAAATAATTTCAGTGCTGTACTTTTCCTGAAGTCTTGGTGTATAACTCATTATTTAATTTCCTCCCCTGACTTTTTTGAATAACGTACTATTTTTCCTTCTTTGTTCAATTTGCGTCCAAGACGAGATGCTTGACCTTTATGAACAACCATAAGGTTAGAAATGTGGATTCCTGCTTCTTTTTCCACGATACCACCTTGAGGGTCTGCAGCACTTGGCTTCGTATGGCGTTTTGCCAAATTGATTCCTTCTACCAATGCACGCATTTTCTTTCTGTCGATCGAAAGGATCTTACCTTCCTGACCGTTTGATTCTCCTGCTAAAATTTTAACAGTGTCACCTACTTTAATGTGTAATTTCTGTTGCATAACTTCAATTCATTTTAAAGTACCTCGGGAGCCAATGATACTACTTTCATGTAGTTTGCATCACGAAGCTCACGGGCAACTGGTCCAAAGATACGAGTTCCTCTCATTTCACCTGTAGCGTTTAGGATAACGCATGCGTTATCATCAAAACGAATGTAGGATCCATCAGGACGACGTACTTCTTTTTTTGTTCTTACTATTACCGCAGTGGCAACTGATCCTTTTTTCACAGCTCCATTCGGCATTGCGCTTTTCACAGTAACGACGATTTTATCTCCAACTGAAGCATATCGACGTCTAGTTCCTCCTAAAACACGGATGACTAGAACCTCCTTCGCTCCGGAGTTATCTGCTACTTTAAGTCTTGATTCACTTTGTATCATTACTAAAAATTATTTAGCTCGTTCAATTACCTCTACTAATCTCCAGTTTTTCGACTTAGACAATGGTCTAGTCTCCATGATTTTAACTGTATCACCTTCGTTACAGTCATTTTTCTCATCGTGGGCTACAAACTTAGTAGTGTTCTTTACGAACTTACCATACTTAGGGTGTTTTACTTTTCTTTCTACTGAAACGACGATTGACTTATCCATCTTATCGCTAGTAACTATCCCTACACGTTCTTTTCTTAAATTTCGCTTTTCCATTTCAAACTAGTTTCGAATTATACAAGCAACTAAGCCTGCGCTTCACGTTTTGTTAACTCAGTTTTCAATCTTGCGATTGTTCTTCTCATGTCACGAATTTGTATAGGATTCTCCATCGGAGCAACCGTGTGAGCCAACTTCATTTTCTCCAATCTCTCAGAAAAGTTTGAAACTTGATTCTTTACGTCCTCTATTGACATTTTTGTGATTTCTTGCTGCTTCATACTAAATTCTATTTTCCTGGTATTACAAAGTCATTTCGTGTAACGAATTTACACTTAACTGGCAACTTTTGCGCAGCTAATCTCATGGCTTCTTTTGCTGTCTCATACGGAACACCGTCTGCTTCAAACAAAATACGCCCTGGTCTAACAACTGCAACCCAGTGACTTGGAGCACCCTTACCTTTACCCATACGTACTTCCGCTGGTTTTTGTGTAACTGGCTTGTCTGGGAATATACGGATCCATACTTTTCCTTCACGCTTCATGTATCTAGTAACGGCAATACGCGAAGCTTCAATTTGACGTGAAGTAATCCATCCCGGCTCCAAAGTTTTTAATCCAAAAGACCCAAAAGAAACCGTACTACCTCTATGTGCAATACCTCTGTTTCTTCCTTTCTGAGCTTTTCTAAATTTGCTTCTCTTTGGTTGTAACATCTTTAATTCTTTTAAAATTTAATCATTCCGATCATCGGATGCTTATTTTTTTCTTCTTTTAGCTCCTACACCGGCAGGCTTTCTAGCACCACCACCTTGTTGTTTCTGACCTGAAGTCATCCCAATATTCGGAGAAAGATCACGCTTACCATATACCTCACCCTTACATATCCAAACTTTAATTCCAAGTTTACCATAAGTAGTTTGTGCTTCTGCTAATGCATAATCGATGTCAGCTCTGAACGTATGTAACGGAGTACGTCCATCTTTGTACATCTCTGAACGAGCCATCTCTGCGCCATTCAAACGTCCGGAAATCTTAACTTTGATTCCTTCTGCTCCCATACGCATTGTACTCGCTATAGACATTTTGATTGCTCTTCTGAAAGAGATTCTAGCTTCCAACTGACGTGCAATTCCATCCGCAACTAAACGAGCATCCAATTCTGGACGTTTTACCTCGAAAATGTTGATTTGAATGTCTTTTTTCGTCAATTTTTTCAACTCCTCTTTCAACTTGTCAACTTCCTGTCCACCTTTTCCAATAATTACACCTGGTCTCGCTGTGTTGACAGTAACGGTTACCAACTTCAACGTACGCTCGATGATGATTTTTGAAATGCTTGCTCTAGATAAACGTGCACGCAGGTAATTACGGATTTTATGATCTTCAATGATCTTATCCTTGTAATTTTTTCCTCCATACCAATTAGAATCCCATCCCTGGATGAAACCTAATCTATTTCCTATCGGATTTGTTTTTTGTCCCATTTATCTAAAATTATTCTGCGTTCTTACCGTCTACAACGATAGTAACATGATTTGACCTTTTTCTAATTCTATGCGCTCTACCTTGAGGAGCTGGTTGAATTCTTTTCAACATAGCACCACCACTTACTTCAATTGTTTTCACAACCAAAGTCTCATCTTCGATGTTTTTACCTTCGTTCTTTTGCTCCCAATTGGCGATCGCAGAACGTAGTAATTTCTCGAGACTCTTAGAGGCCTCTTTAGAATTGTGTTGCAATATATTAAGAGCTTTATTTACTTCAACTCCCCTTACAAGATCTGCAACTAATCTCATCTTTCTTGGAGCAATCGGAGATTTATTCAATTTTGCAAAAGCAATTGATTTATTCTCTTCTTTTCTTTTCTCAGCTCTAAGTCTTTTTCTAGCACCCATAACTCAGCTAATTATCTTTTCTTATCTTTCTTATTCCCAGCATGCCCACGGAAGTTACGCGTTGGAGAAAATTCTCCTAACTTGTGACCTACCATGTTTTCAGTGCAAAACACAGGAATAAACTTATTACCATTATGTACAGCGAATGTTAAACCAACAAAATCGGGAGAGATAGTACTTGCTCTCGACCATGTCTTAATAACAGTCTTGCTTCCAGATGCTTGCGCATCATCCACTCGCTTCATCAGCTTGTAATGTATAAACGGTGGTTTTTTCAACGAACGACTCATATCTTACTTATTTTTTTCTTCTCTCGATGATAAACTTATCTGAATACTTCTTCTTAGCACGCGTTTTGTATCCCTTCGCAGGAATTCCATTACGCGATCTTGGGTGACCTCCGGAATTTTTCCCTTCGCCACCACCCATTGGGTGATCGACAGGATTCATTACCACACCACGAACACGTGGACGTCTTCCCAACCATCTTGAACGACCAGCCTTACCTGAAACCGTTAAGTTGTGCTCTGAATTTGAAACAGATCCAATAGTAGCGATACACGTTGTTAAAATCATTCTAGTTTCACCAGAAGGCATTTTTACAGTTGCGTAACGACCATCACGAGCGTTCAATTGAGCGTAAGTACCTGCTCCACGAGCAATAGCACCACCTCTTCCAGGTTTTAATTCAATGTTATGAATTACAGTTCCTAGTGGAATATCCGCTAAAAATAGCGCATTTCCTACATTAGGAGCAGCCTCAGTTCCAGACATTATAGTATCTCCGACTTTCAATCCTTCCGGAGCCAGAATATAACGTTTTTCACCATCTGCATAAAATAACAAGGCAATTCTAGCTGTACGGTTTGGATCGTATTCGATCGTTTTAACCGTTGCAGGAACACCATGTTTCTCTCGTTTAAAGTCAATGATTCGGTATTTTTGCTTATGACCACCTCCAATATAGCGCATGGTCATTCTACCGTCATTGTTACGACCTCCAGACTTACTCTTACCAGCTACCAAACTCTTTTCAGGAGTTGAAGTAGTGACCTCAGAATAATCACTGTTGATCTTGTGTCTTTGCCCTGGAGTTGTAGGCTTGAATTTTTTAAGACCCATTGTTAACGTGCTTAAAAGTTATTAAATAAATCAATCGTCTCTCCATCTGCAACAGTAACAACGGCTTTTTTCCATTTTCTACTTGGTTGCTCAACGATACCTCTGTTTGTATACTTCGTAGAGGATTTCCCACCGCCATAATTCATGGTCCGAACTTCAGTAATCTGAACTCCATACATCTTCTCGACAGCCTTTTTAATTTCAATCTTATTTGCCGTTCTATCCACTTCAAAAGTGAAACGGTTAAGGCCTTCGCTCATTCCCGTTGCTTTCTCTGTAATAATTGGCTTTTTTATAATTGTCTTCATTTCAATTAATTTAGAATCTTTTCGATTACTTCAATTGAACTCGTTGCCATAACTACTTTTTGAGCGTTCAATACATCAAATGTATTTACTGAATCAGCAGTAACGACTTTTACTTTCTTAAGGTTACGTGATGACAAGTAAACATTGTCATTTTGTTCCCCTAAAATCATAAGAACTTTGTCATTTTGAAGTTTAAGGTTAGCTAATAACGTTTCGAAATCTTTTGTTTTGATTGCATCAAACGTTAGATCTTCGATAATCATAATGTCTTTCGATTTCGCTTTGTACGAAAACGCAGATCTACGTGCTAAACGCTTTAATTTCACGTTCAATTTGAAGTGATAGTCTCTTGGACGCGGTCCAAAAATTCTACCTCCACCAACACGAGTTCCAGACTTAATGCTACCTGCACGAGCTCCACCTGTACCTTTTTGCTTCTTTATCTTTCTTGTAGAACCTTGTATTTCGGCTCTCTCTTTTGCTTTGTGCGTTCCTTGACGACGATTCGCCAAATGCTGCTTCACATCTAAATAGATAGCGTGATCATTTGGTTCAATACCAAAAACTTCTTTTGACAAGCTAACTTCCTTAGTAGTCGCAGTTCCTTTTGCACTAATAACTTTAACCTTCATACTTCTCAATTGTTATGGTTGAACCTTTGTGACCTGGTACAGAACCTTTCACTATAATTAGATTTTTGTCAGCAAGTACTTTCAAAATTTGGATGTTCTCAATTTTTACTCGTTCGTTACCCATCTGTCCAGCCATGCGCATTCCTTTGAATACACGCGCAGGATAAGATGCAGCTCCAATCGATCCTGGTGCTCTTAGTCTGTTGTGCTGACCGTGAGTTGCTTGTCCAACACCACCAAAACCGTGACGTTTAACAACACCTTGGAAACCCTTTCCTTTTGAAGTTCCTACTACGTCAACGAACTCACCTTCTTCAAAGATGTCTACGTTAACGGTATCACCGAGATTTAGGTTTTCGAATCCTCTAAATTCCACCAATTTCGACTTAGCGTCGGTATTCGCTTTTTTAAAGTGACCTTTCAATGCGTTTGGAGTGTTTTTTTCTTTACGAACCCCAAAGCCCAATTGAACAGCCTCGTAACCATCTCTGTCTTGTGTCTTAACTTGCGTTACAACACAAGGACCAGCCTCTATCACCGTGCATGGCATTGCTTTACCCTCGGCACTGTAGATACTAGTCATTCCGATTTTTCTACCAATAATTCCTGGCATACTTTAACTATTATTAATTTAACTTATTTACTTATACTTTGATCTCAACATCAACTCCACTTGGTAACTCTAAACGCATCAAGGCATCTACTGTCTTCGAAGAAGAACTATAAATATCCATCAAACGTTTGTACGAGCACAATTCAAATTGTTCACGCGCTTTTTTGTTAACGTGTGGAGATTTAAGAACTGTATAAATTCTCTTATGTGTAGGCAAAGGAATTGGTCCACTAACCACTGCTCCTGTTGACTTCACTGTCTTAACAATTTTCTCAGCTGACTTGTCAACTAAATTGTGATCGTAAGACTTTAACTTTATTCTAATTTTTTGATTCATCTCTTAAAATATTAAGCTTTAACAGTTCCTTTCACTTTTGCTACTACTTCATCAGCAACATTTTTTGGTGCTTCCGCGTAGTGCGAAAATTCCATGCTTGATGTTGCACGTCCTGAAGACATTGTTCTCAATTGAGTAACGTACCCGAACATTTCTGATAATGGAACATCCGCCTTAACAACTTTTGCACCTGCTCTATCATCCATTCCTCTCATGGTACCACGACGACGGTTCAAGTCACCAACGATATCACCCATGTTTTCTTCCGGAGTAACAACTTCCAACTTCATGATTGGCTCCAACAACACTGGACGTGCTTTTGGCAATGCCTCTCTAAATGCCATTTTCGCACAAAGCTCAAACGACAATGCATCTGAATCGACTGCGTGGAATGAACCATCTGTCAATTCTACCTTCATTGCATCCATTTGGAAACCTGCAAGAATACCATTCTTCATAGAATCCTTAAATCCTTTTTCCACAGATGGAATAAACTCTCTAGGAATGTTACCACCCTTAATTGAGTTAACGAATTCAAGTCCTGTTTTCTCTTTATCTTCTTGAGGAGAAATCTTAACAACGATGTCCGCAAATTTACCACGTCCACCTGATTGTTTTTTGTACACTTCTCTGTGATCAACTGGCGCTGTAATGTTTTCACGATAAGCAACCTGAGGAGCACCTTGATTTACCTCAACTTTGAATTCTCTTTTCAAACGATCCATAATGATATCCAAGTGAAGCTCACCCATACCAGAAATAATTGTTTGTCCAGAATCTTCATCTGTATTTACTTTAAATGTTGGATCCTCTTCAGCCAACTTAGAAAGACCTACACCCAATTTATCCATGTCCGCTTGAGTTTTAGGCTCAATTGCAACACCGATTACTGGATCTGGGAAATTCATTGATTCCAAAATAATTGGCGAACCTTCCGCACATAAAGTGTCTCCAGTTTTAATATCTTTAAATCCTACAACTGCACCAATATCACCAGCTCCTAATACAGGAATTTGGTTTTGCTTGTTTGCGTGCATTTGGAAAATTCTAGAAATACGCTCTTTGTTTCCAGAACGGCTATTAATTACATAAGAACCTGCTTCTAGTTTCCCAGAGTAAGCACGTGTAAAACACAAACGACCAACGTAAGGGTCAGTTGCAATTTTAAATGCTAATGCAGCAAAAGGTTCATCGTAACTTGGTCTTCTTTTTTCTTCAGCTCCAGTCTTTGGATTAATTCCAATAATCGCTTCAACATCCATTGGAGAAGGTAAAATTTCCATTACCATATCCAACATCGCTTGAACTCCTTTGTTCTTAAAGGCAGATCCACACATCATTGGTACTACTTTACCAGCGATTGTTGCTTCACGCAATGCATTCAAAATTTCTCTCTCAGTCAAAGACTCTGAATCTTCAAAATATTTATCCATCAAGCTCTCATCGAATTCTGCTACAGCCTCAAGAAGTTCTTCTCTTAACTGACGTGCTTCATCAATGATGTCTGCAGGAATTTCAATTTCTTGGAATGTCATCCCAAGATCTTCTTCGTTCCAAGTAATTCCACGGAAATTGATCAAATCAACTACACCGATAAAATCATCCTCAGCACCAATGTTCAATTGCAATGGCAATGCATGACTTCCCAACATCGTTTTCACCTGACGGCAAACGTTTAAGAAATCAGCTCCTGAACGGTCCATTTTATTCACAAATCCAATTCTAGGAACATTGTAGTTATTTGCTAGTCTCCAGTTTGTCTCAGATTGTGGCTCAACACCATCAACTGCAGAGAATAAAAACACCAATCCATCAAGAACACGTAGTGAACGGTTCACCTCTACTGTAAAGTCAACGTGACCAGGAGTATCAATGATATTCACGTGATACTGTTGATCTCTATACATCCAATTCAACGTTGTCGCTGCAGATGTAATGGTAATCCCTCTCTCTTGCTCTTGCTCCATCCAGTCCATTGTCGCAGCACCATCGTGTACCTCTCCAATTTTATGGCTTACTCCACCATAGTAAAGAATACGCTCTGTCGTTGTTGTTTTACCAGCATCGATATGCGCAGCAATACCAATATTTCTTGTGTATTTAAGGTCTCTTGCCATTTCTAATTAAAATCTAAAGTGTGAAAAGGCTTTATTTGCCTCAGCCATTCTTAATGTATCTTCTTTCTTCTTGTAAGCAGCGCCCTCTTCTTTCGAAGCTGAAAGAATTTCAAAAGCCAATTTCTGAGCCATTGTTTTCTCGTTACGCTTACGCGAATAACCAATTAACCATTTCATGGCCAATGATTCTTTTCTACCTTCTCTTACTGGAGTTGGGATTTGAAATGTTGCACCACCTACACGACGGCTACGCACCTCAACAACTGGAGTTACATTTTCCAATGCTTTCTTCCATGTTTCCAATCCTGTTGTCTCTTCTACTTTTTCATCAACCAAACTGATTGCATCGTAGAAAATTTTAAACGCCAAACTTTTCTTCCCGTCCAACATCAAGTTGTTCACGAATTTCGTTACTTGAACATCATTGAATTTTGGGTCTGGAAGGATCGCTATCTTCTTTGCTTTTTTTCTTCTCATCTTTTAAATCTTTTTAAAAGTCTATTTTTTAGGTCTTTTTGTTCCATACTTAGAGCGGCGTTGCGTTCGTCCTTCAACACCTGCTGTATCTTCAGCACCACGTACAATGTGGTAACGTACACCTGGAAGATCTTTTACTCTTCCACCACGTACTAACACTAAAGAGTGCTCTTGTAAATTGTGACCTTCACCACCGATATAGGCATTGACCTCCTTACCGTTGGTTAGTCGAACTCTGGCTACTTTACGCATCGCTGAATTCGGCTTTTTAGGAGTAGTGGTGTAAACCCTTACACATACCCCTTTACGCTGTGGACAAGAATCAAGTGCAGCTGACTTGCTTTTCTTCACCACCGCTGTTCTCCCTTTGCGAACTAATTGTTGGATAGTTGGCATAAAAATACTGTTAACTTTAATTAATAAATAATTCGTCCAAAAACACTTTTGGGGGTGCAAAGATACAAGATTAAAGTTATAAACCAAGGGGTAATAAAAAAAAATGCAGTTTTTTAACGGGGCCTTGTGAATATCTTCGTAGTTTTAGATATCAACAGTTGATTTCAGTCATTACCAAATTTCATAGATGCCCCATTTTTATAGGCATACAGAAGTAAACAACTCGACTAGCATCAGCGCTAAATAAATCAAATAATCCCAATGAAATATCTGTTTTTATTCCTGATTTCCATTTCATTTGGCAAAGAATTGAGCGCCCAAGATACACTTTTCAATACCTACTTAGAAGATATTCAATTGAGGCAATCAAATATTGCAAAAACAAGTATGATCTCATTGAATTCTTGGGCGTTAGGAAATATTGCATACGGCACCATTGCAAATTTTAATTCAACTGGTGAAGCAAAGTACTTCCATCAAATGAATGCCATTTGGAACGTAGTTAATCTTGGGATTGGAATCCCAGGAATTATTAGTGCGTACAAAAAAAGAGATCCCATGAATTTTAAAGAACTCTATTCCTACCAACATCGCATGGAAAAGATCTACTTTATCAACGCTGGGTTAGACGTTGCGTATATTACTGGAGGAATTGCCCTTCGACTCTTCGGCAATGACAAGGCAACTGATGTACGCTATAGATTACAAGGCTATGGAAATTCGCTGATCATGCAGGGAGCATATTTGCTTATTCATGACATTGCAGCTATCCTAATGTATAAAACAAATACACGCATCTTTGAAAAAGCTTGGGGACATGTGAAATTCTCGTCCACTGGACTAAATTTGAAATTGGAATTTGATTGACCCTCAATGTACGCAATTGAATTTTTAAGCTAAATTTACCTTATGTTTATAAAGAGTTTCTCGGGTAAAATTCTTGTACTACTTGTACTGATTTTTAGTATTCAATTTTCTCAAAAACTAGACAAGGTAATTTCTGATCAATCTACTTGCATTTGTAGTTTTGATGGATTCGGATACTACATGTACCTGCCACATTTTATAAATGAAGGATCATTAGAATTTGAGCAGTCCTGGGCGGAAGGCATTCAAAACAAATACTGCGATAGTAATCTCGTTTATCAGCTACAACCTTCCAAACATGGTGGAATTTTGAACGTGTATCACATGGGGTTAGCATTTGTGCAATTGCCAGCCTATCTTATTGGTGACCTATCAGCCCGCATAGGTGGTTACGAAACCGATGGATTCTCTAAGCCTTATTACATAGCATACTTATTAAATGCGTTGCTGTTCATTGTGCTTGGATTGATTTACTTCAGGAAACTATTAAAGCTGTTTTTTAATGACCGAACTGCCGGAATAACCATGCTGCTCATCTATCTCGGTAGCAATCTCTACATCACATTCACCATGCAATACGATTTAGCGCACTTGTACCTATTTGCTCTAAATGCGGTGTTTCTTTACTTTTTCTTTCGCTACACGAATTCGCAAAACAAAAAGCACCTTCTAATCTCCGCGGCGATATTTGGCTTAACTATTTGTATTCGTCCAACTCAAGCTATTTGGGGAATAATTCCGCTCTGTATTCTACTCAAGAATAATAGCTCAAAACTTAAAACGTGGCTCCGTTTGTTATGGTTTCCTGCCTTTGCCATACTCTGGAACATTCCACAATTTATCTACTGGTACACCATTGGTGGGTCGCTCATTATCCCAAATCTTCACACAGAAGAAATCATTATTATTGACCCCAAAACACTCGATTTCCTCTTTTCCTACAAAAAGGGTTGGTTGCTCTACTCACCACTATTTATTCTCATCATTTTTGGATTTGTCTACTTATACAAGAACTATCGTCGCTTTTTTTGGGCGTTTTTTGGATTTACTGCACTGTACATTTACATCATGAGTTCATGGGAGTGCTGGTGGTATGCTTCCTCCTTTGGATCAAGAGTTATGGTGGATATTTACCCCCTACTTGGCCTGTTAATTGCCTATGCATTTCTGCTGTCAAAGTCGATGATCTACCGTATTTTTATTGGAGCATTTGCAACACTATGTCTCGCATTATCTCTGTTTCAAAGCTATCAATTTGAGAAGTACCTTATTCATGACTCCCGCATGACAAAACAACATTATTGGTACATGTTCGGGAAAATTGACGCTGGGAACTACACGGATATTCACCTAGAAATTGATCGAGAAAATCCAAATTGGGTAGAACGAAAGCAAGAATACATCGATCATGGTTATGAATTCCATACACGCGTGATTATGGATAAGCCCGCTGTTCAAACAGCAGTTCCCTACAACGATTATCGCTACGACAAAATTACCTTACTCGAGTTAGTACCGAATGACGAAACTTGCTTTGACGTTACATTTAAGATAAAAACTTCGGACTCCACAAAAAGTTCAATTATTCGATTCGAAACCGTGAGTAAATTTAACTGTTATAGCTGGGATAATCTTGAAGTTTCACTCAACAGACCACAAGGTGAGTTTCAAACCTATACGATGCGGTTTAACTTGAAGCACATCAGGCACTCAATTGACCAAATGCAAATCTATATTGACAACGAAGAGGACGTTGAAGTCCAGATCAAGGATTTGAAAATTACAGCAACAACGCTGATAAGAAAGTAATTCGATTAAGCTCTGTACATTGTCGCTTTCACCGATTTAACTATGCGCTCTACGTTTGGTAGCGCCTCGTCAATCAACGTTGGTGAAAATGCAAAAGGAGTATCCGTTTGTGTCACACGCATCACAGGAGCATCTAAGTAATCAAATGCATATCGTTGCAAGTGATAAGCAATTTCAGAAGAAATTGAAGCAAGTGGCCAAGCTTCTTCCACAACTACACAACGATTCGTTTTCTTAATAGATTCAACAACGGTAGCATAATCGATAGGTCGAACAGAACGTAAATCAATGACTTCGCATGAAATCCCTTCTTTCTCCAGAGCTTCTGCCGCTTCAAATACTACTTTAATTATCTTTCCAAAAGTGACGATAGTGACGCTTGTACCTTTTCTTTTTATATCTGCAACACCGATTGGAATAATGTATTCACCTTCTGGAATTTCTCCTTTATCCCCGTACATTTTTTCTGACTCCAAGAAAACGATTGGATCATTATCTCGAATGGCTGCTTTCAGCAAGCCTTTGGCATCGTATGGAGTGGAAGGAACTACTACTTTCAATCCTGGTACATGTGCATAAAACGCCTCGAAACTTTGTGAGTGCGTCGCTCCAAGTTGCCCTGCAGGTCCATTTCCTCCTCGAAATACTATTGGACAATGGTATTGACCACCAGACATTTGCAGCATTTTCGCAGCACTGTTGATAATTTGATCAGCCGCCAAAATCGCAAAATTCCATGTCATAAATTCAACAATTGGACGCAACCCGTTCATCGATGCTCCAACACCAATTCCAGCAAACCCAAGCTCAGCGATAGGGGTGTCAATTACTCGTTTCGCTCCGAATTCATCAAGCATCCCTTGTGATACTTTGTAAGCTCCATTGTATTCAGCAACTTCCTCTCCCATCAAAAACACACTTTTATCTGCGCGCATTTCTTCTGACATTGCTTCTCTAAGTGCTTCTCTAAATTGTACCGTTTTCATATCGAATAATCTGTTTATAAGCTGTCATACCGAGCGCATCGAAATGAGCTCGCCAATTGCAATTCTCTTTCACCCATTTAGGGGTGCCAAATGTAACAAAAAATCAATTTAATTTTGACTTAAAAAGCAAAGAAACATTGCACACAATAATAAATGATGATAATTTTCTATTCAACAAGGGTGTTAAAACAGGTTTAATTTGTTAAATTCGCAACCACTTAAGAAAAAAATATTCTATATGAAAATACTCGTTTGTATAAGTAAATCTCCAGATACAACTTCAAAAATTGCATTTAGTGACAACAACACAAAGTTTGATGAAAATGGAGTGCAATATATTGTAAATCCTTACGATGAATGGTATGCCCTCGTGCGTGCGTTGGAGCTTAAAGAAGCAAATGGAGGAACTGTTACAATTGTTACTGTTGGAACTGCCGCTGATGAAGCTGTTATGAGAAAAGCATTGGCGATTGGTGCTGATGAAGCAGTTCGTATTAATACAGAAGCAGTGGATGCTTATGCAGTTGCTCTTCAAATTTCATCCTACGCAAAAGCAAACGGTTTCGACCTTATTTTAACAGGAAAAGAAACAATCAATTACAACGGATCTCAAGTTGGAGGGATGATTGCTGAGGCGATGGATTTACCATTTGTTTCGTTGGCTTCTAAACTGGACATGAACGGTTCAACTGCTACCTTGGAAACAGAGATTGTCGGTGGAATTCAAATTGTTGAAGTAGCGTTACCAGCAGTAATCTCCTGTGCAAAAGGAATGGCTGAGCAACGTATTCCTAACATGCGAGGGATTATGGCAGCTCGTACAAAACCTTTAACGGTGGTTGAACCCGAAGCAATTGATACAATCACATCTTTTGTCTCGTATGACTTACCAGCGGCAAAATCTGCTTGTAAAATGATTGATCCTGAAAACATGGACGAATTGGTGGAACTGTTACACAACGAAGCAAAAGTAATTTAAGAAGATATGTCAACATTAGTATATATAAATAGTCGTAATGGTTTAGCTAAAAATGCCCTTGAAGCTGTTACATATGGAAAGAAATTAGGGAAGGATGTCGTAGTTATCACAACTGGAAATACAGAAGATGCTGTACTTGCCAAATTGGGAGAGTACGGTGCTTCAAAAGTATTGGTGGACCGCTCTGTAGCGAACGACGATTCTCAGCAATTAACGCGAGTAATCGCCAAAGCAGCGGAAACAGTGGGAGCAGATACAATTGTGTTTTCTCATGATTTAGTTGCAAAGGCAGTGGCTCCAAGATTATCTGTTCGTTTAAAAGCCGGATTGGTTTCAGGAGCTATCGCCGTTCCAAATGGTGACACAGTTAAAGTCAACGTTTTCTCGGGAAAAGCATTTGGAAATGTGAAAGTAACATCTGCAAAGAAAATCATTTCGCTTTTGCCAAATAGCATTCAACCTGAAGCAGGAGGTGCAGCATGCAGTGTAGAAGCATTTGATGGCAGCGCAGGAGATGCGAAAGTGAAACTATTAAACACAAAGATTCCTGAAGGAGAAATTCCTTTGCCAGAAGCTGAAATAGTTGTTTCTGCTGGACGTGGATTAAAAGGTCCTGAAAACTGGGGAATGGTAGAAGATTTAGCAAAAGAATTAGGCGCAGCTACAGCGTGTTCTCGACCAGTGGCTGACATTGGTTGGAGACCTCATCACGAACACGTTGGACAAACGGGTGTTGCTATTCGTCCCAATTTGTACATTGCAGCTGGTATTTCTGGTGCTATTCAGCACTTGGCTGGGGTAAATGGATCAAAAGTAATTGTAGTGATTAACACTGATTCTGAGGCGCCGTTTTTCAAGGCTGCGGATTACGGAATTGTAGGTGACGCATTCGAAGTGCTCCCTCGATTAACCGAAGCAGTAAAAAAATTCAAGAGCTCAAACTAAGAAATTTCTCTAAGAAATAAGTATTTTTACAAAACAGGTATTCTAGAGGGAAGCAAAACACAGCTTCCCTACTTGTTTAAATAAAGAGATTAAACCAGGCTTGCAAATGGAAAAAATAAAACTAGAAATTGTAGGATTATCTTATAGTCAAACGCAATCTGGCGCCTATGCCTTAGTTTTATCAGAAGTGGAAGGGAATCGTCGGTTACCTATCATTATCGGTGGTTTTGAAGCGCAAGCGATCGCCATTGAATTGGAAAAAATGGTTCCTACACGCCCATTAACGCATGACCTGTTTAAGAATTTTGCGACAACCTTTTCCATCGAAGTAAAAGAAGTAATCGTATACAAATTGGTGGAAGGAATTTTTTATTCCAAAATTATCTGTCAGCAAGACGGTACAATTGCAGAAATTGATGCCAGAACTTCAGACGCCATTGCAATAGGAGTGCGTTTTAACTGTCCAGTATATACCTACGAATCTATTCTTTCATCTGCTGGAATACTACTCGACGAATCAGCGATTGATGAAAACGACTTGCTCGCCGAGTCATTGGATGAATCATCCGAAGAAAATACGATTGCATCACTTTCCAATGAAGATTTGGCAAGTCAACTTAACCAAGCAATTCAAGATGAGGACTATGAACTGGCTTCTAGAATCAGGGATGAAATTAAAAAGCGTAAAGCTTAAATTTCTAATCCTCTTTGTTGTATGCGCTGCCTCTTTAAATGCCTGGTCATTTGATGATGAAACGTATCACAGAAAAACATTTCAGCTCACCCTCAAAAAAGACGGTACTTTTAAAAACACCGATACACTCCTCACCTCTCAAAAAAAAGGTGATTGGTCACTAAAGGGTAAGGAACTCATTCTGACCTCTCAAGGAGACTCATCGGTGCAAACAACAAATTACCCGATACTTTACACATCCAATAATAAAGTCGTCTTTTCCAAAGATGGTGTGCGCTATGCCTATCATGATAAAGAGAGTTTTTACGGTACTGGTATGTCGTTTGCAACCGTAATTAAAGGACTTTTTGGGTTAATTTTCTTGTTTTTCATTGGATTTGTCTTTAGTCGAAATCGTAAAAAAATTGACTGGAAACTGGTATTGAAAGGAACGACACTTCAAATCCTCCTTGCCATTCTCATCTTAAAAGTTCCCTTTATCTCAACCATTTTTGACTGGATTTCAAAAGCATTTACCAAACTGATTAATTTCTCACACGACGGTTCTACATTCCTGTTTAGAAGTCTCGGCTCGGAACAGATGGATTCAATGCTCATGAATTTTATGACGTGGATTTTACCTTCTATCATTTTCTTTGCGGCGATTTCAAGTCTACTCTATTACATGGGAATTCTCCAGTTCATTGTCAAAAAATTGGCATGGGTGATGAACAAAACACTTGGAATTTCTGGGGCGGAAAGTATCTCTGCCGCGGCGAATATTTTTATCGGTCAAACGGAAGCTCCACTCTTGGTGCGTCCTTACCTCGGTCGCATGACCAAATCCGAAATCATGTGTTTGATGGTCGGTGGAATGGCCACAATTGCTGGTGGTGTACTTGCTGCCGTCATCGGAATCTTGGGTGGTGGTGACGAAGTAAAAGAAATGTTTTACGCCAAGCATTTGTTAACGGCATCGTTTATGTCGGCTCCTGCGGCAATCGTGTTTGCGAAAATGCTCGTTCCTGAAACGGAAGAAATCGACAAGAACTTGGATGTTCCCAAAGAAAAAATTGGTGCAAACGCGCTTGAAGCTATTACTAACGGAACCACTGAAGGGCTGAAACTGGCTGCAAATGTCGGAGCGATGCTGATTGTGTTTATCAGTTTGATTGCCCTATTTAACTACGGATTGGGTAAAATCGGTGATTGGACATCATTAAACAAAGTGATCGCTTCTGGTGGCATGTATTCGCAACTCAGTTTTGAAAGTATCGCTGGCTACATCCTCGCGCCAATTTCTTGGGTGATGGGCGTTGAATGGCAAGATTGTATGTATTTCGGGCAATTGTTGGGTGAAAAAACTATCCTCAATGAATTCATAGCATACCCGCACCTCGGAGAAATGCAAGATGAACTTTCTCAAAAAACAATCATCATGGCAACGTATGTGCTTTGTGGATTTGCAAACATTGCCTCTATCGGAATCCAAGTTGGTGGGATAGGAATCTTGGTGCCTGAGAAGAAATCTGTTCTTGCCAAATATGGATTTATCGCCTTGCTAGGTGGAACACTCGCATGTATGTCGACAGCAGTGCTTGCGGGACTTTTATTCTAGTCACATGGATTTGCGCCAAAGCATATTCTCCAACGCCAATGCGTATGATTTTGAACAAGTCGCACTGAAGGTCTTTGAATACCAAAAAGAAAACTGTCCTATTTACCGTGAATACGTGAACAGTCTTAATTGGCCCGCTCCCAAAAAGATAGAAGAAATCCCATTTCTACCCATTTCCTTTTTCAAAACGCATAAAGTGTGCAAAGAAGGACTAAATCCCGCAATTATTTTTAAAAGTAGTGGAACGACTGGACAAGTCCGTAGTCAACATTTTGTTGAAGATTTACAGTTGTACAAAGACTCATTTTTCAAAGCATATACCTCACTGATTGGAAATCCTGAGAATCAAGTCATACTCGCGTTGTTGCCAAATTACATTGAACAAGGAGAATCTAGCTTGGTCTACATGGTCGATCATTTGGTTGCCGCCACAAACAATCCACTCTCTGGTTTTCTTCTCAATTCACCCTCAGAAATTGAATCGCGCTACCAACAGGCGATAGCAAGCGGGAAAGAGGTTGTACTATTTGGTGTGTCGTATGCCTTACTCGATTTAGCCGAAAAAAACGTAAACCTCTCCAAAGCGCGCATCATTGAAACAGGAGGAATGAAGGGTCGCCGAAAGGAATTGACCAAAGTTGAATTGCACCAACAGTTGCAGCAAGGCCTGCATGTTCCGTTTGTCTCTTCTGAATACGGTATGACAGAACTGCTTTCTCAAGGCTATAGCAATGCCAATGGCCTGTTTGAGACACCACCTTGGATGAAAATTCTCATTAGGGAAGTCAATGATCCCTTTCACTACCTAGAAGATGGAAAAACGGGGGGAATAAACGTCATCGACCTTGCCAATTTGAACAGCTGTTCATTCATTGCAACACAAGATTTAGGTCGAATTGTTGAGAATGGCTTTGAAATTATGGGGCGCTTTGACCAAGCAGATCTTCGCGGGTGTAATTTGATGGTACAATAATTGAACAGACCTTTTCACTATTCCTTCTCCATTTCCCCTGAAATTTTGTATTATTGACTAAACAAACAAATTATGAATAAATTGACCTTTGCCCTGTGTGGTTTTTTACTTGTTGCAAACTTTTCCTTTGGACAAGATTTTGGGAAACTAAAAAATAAAGTGAATGAAACATTGAAAACTGAAAATTCGAGTTCGCTCAGCGAAGGAGAAGTAGTTTCAGGGCTCAAAGAAGCGCTAAATAAAGGTGTAGAAAAAGGTGTTGATCAGTTGTCAAAACCAGACGGTTACTTTAAAGATCCACAAATTAAAATTCCTCTGCCACAGGAAGCAAAAGATGTGGAGAGTAAACTCCGTCAAATGGGGCAAGGTGCTAAAGTTGACGAAGCCATCGAATCTATCAATCGTGCAGCGGAAGATGCTGCCAACGGTGCAAAAGATATTTTTATTAATGCCATTAAAAGCATGTCCGTTACGGATGCCATGGGACTTCTAAAGGGCAATGATGATGCCGCTACCCGTTTCTTGGAAAGTTCAACCCGAGCAGCTTTGGTGGAGAAATTTCGTCCAGTGATTAAAGCCTCACTCGAAAAGGTAGGGGCGACAAAACACTGGAATTCGGTTTTCACAACGTATAATAAAATCCCCTTGGTGAAGAAAGTTAATCCAGATTTAGAGGAGTACGCAACCAATAAAGCAATCGACGGGTTATTTGTTCAAATAGCCAAAGAAGAACTGGAGATTCGTAAAAATCCTGGTGCACGCGTTACCGATCTACTCAAGAAGGTATTTGGAAATTAAACCCAACGGTATTGATTTAAAGAGAATCTGTATCTTTGGTAAATACATATGTATCCAAAAATGACGACATCCACCATACTAATCTTAATCGCCATAGGTATGCTTGCAGGAGTGCTGAGCGGATTTGTAGGTGTTGGAGGAGGAGTTATTATTGTACCAGCCCTTATCTATGCGCTTGGCATGTCACAGCATGATGCGCAGGGAACTAGCCTGTTTGTACTGCTTTTACCTGTTGGAATTCTAGCTGTCAACAATTACCTCAAGGCAGGAAACATTGAGATAAAATATGGAGTAATCATAGCATTGACCTTCGTGATCGGAGGCTACTTTGGTTCAAAATTAGCGCTTAAATTTTCTCCTGCTTTAATTAAATTCATTTTTGGTGTCATCATGGCGTATGTCGCATTTCGCTTTATAGTCACTGGATATAATGGTCTTACAAATGAATCTTAAGGTAAAAGAAGAAATACAATTACTATCCGTTCGACTTTTTGAAAAAGTGAATGGCTACCGAAATCATATTCATGCACACCCTGAATTATCGTACCAAGAGGTGAATACGATGAACTTTGTCTCTGAGCAACTGACCAAACTGGAGATTGAACACACAACAAAAGTGGGTGACACAGGGATTGTTGCAATTATCAGAGGAGATCATCATACAAAAGAGGATGCTGCAATTGGACTTAGAGCGGACATGGATGCACTTCCAATTCAAGAAGAAAATGATGTTCCCTATAAATCCACAGTGGACGGTGTAATGCACGCTTGTGGACACGATGTCCATACATCTATCTTGCTTGGTGCTGCAGAAATTCTGAACAAATTACGCAATGAATTGCCCCAGCCAGTGAAGCTTATCTTTCAACCTGGAGAAGAAAAAAACCCTGGCGGTGCTACATACATGATTCGCGACGGAGCGCTTAAAAATCCGACAATTACTGAAATGTATGCACTGCATGTTTTCCCAGATATGCCCGTTGGAAAGGTTGGATTTAAAGAGGGAATCTATATGGCCTCTTGCGATGAAATTTACATTACCATTCACGGAAAAGGCGGACACGGTGCAACACCTCATCAATGCATTGATCCGATTTTAATCGGTGCGAACATTGTCACGCAAATGCAACAAATTGTGAGTCGTAAATGCGACCCAAAAATTCCATGTGTACTTTCCTTTGGACATTTTGAAGCAATCGGTGCGACAAACATCATTCCTTCCAAGGCTTATTTAAAGGGAACATTCCGTACAATGGACGAGCCTTGGAGAGCAGAAGCATTGGAGCTGATTGAAAAAACAGCAAATGATTTGGCGCAAGCTGCTGGAGGAAGCGCAACGGTGGAAATTAGCAAGGGATATCCTTATTTGGAAAATGATCCAAAAGTAACTGCCAAAATGAGAAGCGCTGCACAAGTGTTTCTTGGCCCTCAAAATGTGGAAGAATTGCCCATTCGTTTAACGGCGGAAGATTTTTCCTATTATTCACAAGAGATTCCAGTATGTTTCTTCAGATTAGGCGTTCGCAATGAAGCCGAAGGAATCATTTATGGTGTACATCATCCGAAATTTAATATTGATGAAGAAGCGCTAATTGTTGGTGTTCAAATGATGGCACTCGCTCCGTTTTCTTAAATCCATGAAGTATTTCGTTTTCTATATCGCCTTGTTCTTTGTTTGCTTTAGCTGTACAGAACCATCTCCTGTATCCGAAGAAAAAGTATATGAGATTAAAATCATTGGAGAATTGTCGACCACAGAATATACGGTAGGGAAAATAATTAAGGTTGAGGACAAAGCGGAAGAGTGGTACAAATACGGTGATCGGAAAATATTGATTAACTGCAAAGCGAAAATAAAAGCAGGTGTTGATCTTTCTAAAGTTAAGGAGGGCGACATTAAAATCAGTGGAACGACAATTGAAATTACTTTACCTCCTGTGGAAATCACTTCATTCTCAATGGACCCAAGCCTTATTCGAACAGAGATGGAAAGCGTTACTGGACTTCGAGACCGTTTCACGCAACAAGAAAAAAACAGCTTTCTAAAGCAAGGTGAAGAGTCCATTAAAAAGGACATGGCAGAAACTGGAATTTTCAAAGATGCAACAGACAATGCATCAGCATTCATCACCGATTTTTATGAGCAACTAGGCTTCGAGAAAATTATTATTCACCAAACACCCCTCAGCGATGAAAAATGAATACATCCGTTTGGCGAAGAACTTGTTAGTGGTAGGAGCGTTCATCGTTATTGGTTTATTCATCTACCGATTTTTTGCTTCTACTGAAGGTGAGGAGTTGACAATTGATAACACGCCCATTCATATTGAATCGATAAAGACTATTGCTGAAATAAGCACCGTTAGTTACAAAGATGAAGTCGTAATTGACACCGTTGAATTTTATAAAAAATCATCCAGTTTTTACGATCCAGAGGAATGGGTAAGGCTCTTTAAAAGGAATGTGAAAAGAAGACTAACACTCATCGTCAAAGGTGAAATCAAATACGGACTGGATTTATCGAAGAAGAACTATGCCATTCGATCAAGTGCCGATACAGTTTGGGTCAATCTTCCACAGCCGAAGATGTTGGATGTAATTATCAGTCCATCCAGAACAGAAATTTTTCAAGAACAGGGAGACTGGAGTGATGCGACCCGAAGACAGCTAGAAGATCAAGCAAAATTCAAAATGATTGAAAACGCAAAATCACTATCTTTGCAATCAAAAGCAGAAGAAAACACAGTGCGTCTTTTTAAGAAGTTAATCCATACCAAACAGCACCTTATTATTGAATTTGATGAAAATTTATAACGTATTCTGGGTGTGTTGCCTACTCGTTGTTTTTCTTGGGTGTGACAAAGTCAAAAGCACTGGAAAGAAAATGGAAGGAACGTGGGACGTGTACAGTTTGAAAGTCACCAAGAGCACAGGACTCTCCTACTATTACGACAACGTGGGAACGGTGACTTATTCCGATTTTAACAATGGAGAAGGGAATTATGCCTTCAATATGACTTACACAACCTCTTCCGGCACAGTAACGAATCAAGAAAGCGGGAAGATTTTGTTAAAGGACGACGGGAAATACTACGATTTACAACGAGACAACGGTGATGGTACTTTCACAACACTTCCTGAAGGTCGAATTATTTTGATCACCAATAACGACATTAAAACAGCGTATCAAGACAATGCTGAAACCTATTTGCTCATCCTCGAAAAATAGTGTGATTTAGTACGTGCTATCCGTCATTAAATAATTAGTGACGTAATCCTCAATTCCTTCTTCCAAAGAATAGAATTTCTTCGTGTATCCTGTCGCAATCAACTTGTCCATTTCTGCCTTGGTGTAGTACTGATACTTATCACGAATGTCTAGTGGTGTATCAACGAAAGAAATTTTTTCTTCCTTACCCATCGCTTTGAACGTGTTTTTTGCCAAATCCAAAAAGGTTCTTGCCGTTCCAGATCCTAAGTTGTAAATCCCAGACGGTGGAAGTTGATCTTTCAAATAGAGACATACTTCAATGACGTCTTTTACGTAGACAAAATCGCGTAATTGACCTCCGTCGGCATAATTTGGATTGTGCGATCTAAACAATTTCATTTCACCGGAAGCAGTAATTTGCTTGTAGGCATGAAAAATGACAGAAGCCATTCGACCTTTATGGTATTCATTGGGACCGTAAACATTGAAAAATTTCAATCCTGCCCAAAATGGTGGACGTTTTTTCTGTTCCAACACCCAGATATCAAAATTGTTCTTGGACTCACCGTAGGGGTTTAGCGGCTTCAAATCGGGAATAATTCCATGATCATCTTCGTAACCTAGTTCACCCAACCCATAGGTTGCACCAGAACTAGCATAGACCAATGGAATATTAAATTCAACGCACAACTTCCAAATATCTTTTGAATAATTGACATTGAGTTCATCAAAAATGGAAGCATCAAATTCTGTGGTGTCTGTTCGTGCGCCAATGTGGTAGATAAAATCCACTTCTCCTCCAAAGTCCTTCAACCATTGAATAAAATCGGTGCGGCCAATTTTCGCCGTAATCGTTTTGCCGTCTAGGTTTCTGTATTTTTCTTGTTTTGAAAAATCATCCACGACAATGATATCATCATACCCCGCTTCGTTTAAGCGACCAACAAGACAGCTTCCAATAAATCCAGCTGCTCCAGTAACTACAATCATGAATGTTGTTTTTTAAAATAAACCGTTGATTTCGGCATCAATCGCATTGATAATCTTTCCTAAATCTTCTGGACTTTCTGGAAAGTTATTGTTGTCCACATCGATGACTAGCAATTTTCCTTTGTCATACGTGGAAATCCAAGCTTCGTAACGCTCGTTCAAACGTTTTAAGTAGTCCAAACGAATGCTTTCTTCGTACTCTCTTCCTCTTCGTTGAATTTGATTCACCAATGTAGGTACACTCGCGCGTAAATAAATCAACAAATCTGGTGCTGAAACAAATGAGTCCATCAAATTGAACAGCGAAAAGTAATTTTCAAAATCACGTGTCGTCATCAAACCCATTGAATGCAGGTTCGGTGCAAAAATAAAGGCATCCTCGTAAATGGTTCTATCTTGGATTACTGTTTTTTCAGTCTTTTGAATTTCCTGCGTTTGTGTAAAACGACTGTTCAAATAATAAATTTGAAGATTGAAAGACCAACGCTGCATGTCCTCATAAAAATCATTCAGGTAAGGATTCTGTTCCACATCTTCAAAGTGTGTGTCCCATCCAAAATGTTTTGCCAACATTGTCGTCAATGTTGTTTTTCCTGATCCTATATTCCCTGCGATTGCAATGTGCATTGTACCTATTATTTTGACTGACTAAATTACAAACTTTAAGAGAAGAATCAAGTATTATTCAGAGAATTGCAATTCAAATTTATGAACATTGTTCTTCGACTTGAAAAAGAAGTGCTGATTTCGATACATAAACTCAGTGATATCAGTCAAAGGGAGCAAAATATCCTCTGTTTCATTCGAACCAAAAAAACGCACGCGTAACTTGTCTTTGAACAACATAAATAGTGCCTTTTCATGTCCATCTGCTTGAATTACACCAATTTCTGGAATAAACTCCACGAGTGAACCATACAAATCGAAAATGTAAACGCCTTTGTTGGGATCTACAAGAAACAGTCGATTTCCTCGCTCTTTTATTTGTGTGATGTTCGAAGCGTCCAATGTTCCCGAAATATTCAAGACTTCCTGTTGCTGGTTGGTTCGATTCAATGCCAATAAAAGCAAACGCGAGTTAAAGCGATCAAACACCCAGATTTTATTGGGTTGACTTGACGCAGATACCATGGTTGCATTGACCAACCCTTCTTCTGCCAAATCGATACAGTCATTCATGGATGAAAGTGTATTATCGAAGTAACAAAGGGTTTGCTGTTCTTCCGAAAAATGCACCAGTTTAGAGGTGTTTATGGAAACAAACTGCTTGGCTTGCCCTAAAGATTTAATGCTTTGAGAGAACAACTGATTCCCATCAACATCGTATTTATTCATCAATCCTTGTTCCGAAACGAAGAAGTTTTCCAGCACATCTACGTGCCAGACTTCCTTCTCTCCTACCGGATACGATTTCATATTGATCCATTGATACCCGAGTGAATCTTGACTGAAGCCAACAAAGCTTGAACAAAAAAGGAAGGAAGATACAATCAGTTTATACATGAGTACTCGTGTCATTTTGCGCAATCATTGTCAAAATTTGTTCCACAATGGATCTGTCATTGGATAACCGCGGGACTTTATGCTGTCCACCCATTTTTCCGATAGATCCTAACCATTTCTCAAAGGTTCCTATTTCAACGGTTCGAACAACTGGTGTATCGAGTACCATATTGTAGTAACGCTTGGCATCGTAGTCTGAATTGATTGCTCTTAATTCATCATCCAATATACGACAAAAACGTTCCATTTCATCGGGATATTGCATAAATTCAATGATCCACTCATGTGCGCCTTTTTCATTGTTTTCCATGTAGATAGGTCCAACAGTATATTCTCTGATCTGAGCGTTTGTCATTCTACTCGCTTTAGAAATTGCCCTTTCTACGTTTTCCACGATCACTTCCTCACCTACAATGTTAATAAAACTCTTCGTTCTTCCAGTAATTTTAAATCGGTAAGGCGCACAAGACGTGAACTTGATTGTATCGCCGATAATGTATCTCCAAAGTCCTGCATTTGTGGTGATGACCAATGCATAATTAACCCCCAACTCTACCTCCTCCAAAGGAATTGCCTTTTTCGAATCGATGCCTTGGTAGTCAGTCATTGGAATAAATTCATAAAAAATACCGTAATCGAGCATCAGGAGCATTTCATCTGAATCGACTTGATCTTGGATACCCATAAATCCTTCCGAAGCATTGTAGGTTTCGACGTAATTCATTTTATCGTCTGGAATCAAACGTTTGAATTGCTCTCGGTAAGGTTCAAAACTAACACCTCCGTGCATAAACAATTCTAGGTTTGGCCAGACCTCCTTTAAATTTGATTTTCCAGACAATTCAAGAATACGATTAACGAGAACCAACGTCCAACTAGGAACCCCTGCAATGATGTAAACATCTTCATGCATGGTAGTCAATGCCATTTGTTCGATTTTCTCCTTCCACTCGCTCATCAGCGCAATTTCTCTGGAGGGTGTTCTTCGGATTTCAGCCCACCAAGGAAGATTTTTCACGATAATAGCGGATAAATCACCAAAATAAGAATCTGCTGAAAGTTTTATTGTCTCTGCCGAACCGCCAATAATTAGGTGCTTTCCTTTGTATAGTTTTCGATTGGGATGATTATCGTAATACAGTGCGAGTAAGTCCTTTCCTCCTCCGTAATGACATTCTTCAAGTGATTCTTTTGTAACAGGAATAAATTTGCTTCTTCCGCCTGTCGTTCCAGATGATTTTGCGAACCATTTTGTTTCGGATGGCCACAAAAGTCCTTGTTCACCATTCATCAAACGGTCTACCCACGGGCGGACATCCTCATAGGTCTGCAAAGGAAGGGTTTGAAAATCTGTGTAGTTTTTAATCTCCTTGAAATTGTGCAACTCGCCATATTCAGTTGTTGCTCCAAGCGATATAAAGTTCTCCAGTAATTCATGCTGTACTTCATTGGGGTATTTTCGGAACAAATCAATTTGATGAATCCGCTTCTTCATTACCCACGCAAAGATTGAATTAAAAGGCATACTTGAAGATTAAAAATAAAAAATCCCGTCAATCACTAAGAAAGACAGGATACAACGTACTGTTTGTTTCTTTAACTAACCAAAGAACACCAAAGAAAATACGATCGCTAACAATACAATTGTCACGATTGTTCCTAATGCTACTGTTGATTTTTCAAAATAATTATCTGACATGATATCCTGTTTTGTTCAAAGGTAAAAAAATTATTTGACGCACAAATACGCTGAGGGGGAAATGATACAAAGATTTAAGAATTCAAAAATTGATGCCGCGGACTAATCTTTGAATTAATTAACACTTGTTAAACTGTTTTTCACACTCGCTGAATTATTGTTTAAAAATTACTCTCTGCCTCCAATCAAACGCAATAGTGAAAGAAACAAGTTGATGAATAAGATATATAACATCAATCCACCAACCAACCAATGATAATTTAGCTCTGTCCATGTCCGATAATGATTGATCCTGTGCAGTGGCCTTTAATTGTTGCATGTAATACGCTGTCAATCCTGTAAAAACGAATACACCTATAATCGCTATGATATAACTCATCATTTCACTTTGCATGAACATGTTTACAATTCCAGCGATGAAAATTCCAATGAAAAGCATGTACATCAAACTACCAAACTTGGTAAGGTCAGTATTGGTCGTGTATCCTAAAACCGCCATTCCACCGAAAGCTCCTGCGGTCACGAAAAATGTAATCGCGATGTCTTGACCTGCGTAGACTAACATGATAGAACTCAAACTCAATCCCATCAGTACAGCATATACCATGAACAAAAGGAGCAGCAACCCAAAGGATAATCGCTGATAAGCCATTTGAATCAGTAATCCCAATCCAACTGGTGCAAAAGCTACGACATAAAACAACGGTGATAATCCAGTTCCTTCTGCGTTAATAAAGTACTTTGCAAACACTTCAGGTGTCCCAGCGAAATACGCAATGATTCCCGAGATTGCCAATGCCCCAAACATATAGGCATATACATTTTTGAAAAACTCTCTTGTTACCTCTTTCGATAATCCTTGTCCTTCTTGATCTAAAATTGTATTCATCTTAATGTAATTTTGCTTGTATTAAATTTATAAATTCTTTTCGAGTTGAATCATTTTTTAAGAAAATTCCAGTGAACGCACTAGAAGTTGTCACCGAGTTTTGCTTTTGAACGCCTCGCATTTGCATGCACATGTGTGAAGCTTCAATGACCACAGCCACCCCTTTGGGTTCCAATGTCCGTTGAATGCAATCACGAATTTCTATTGTTAAACGTTCCTGCACTTGAAGTCGACGTGAATATGCATCAACAATCCGTGGGATTTTGCTCAATCCAACAATTTTCCCATTGGGAATATATGCTACGTGCGCCTTTCCAAAAAATGGCAACATGTGGTGCTCACACATGGAATAAACCTCAATGTCCTTAACGATGACCATTTCCGAATATTCTTCGTGGAAAATGGCAGAGTTGATAATCGCGTCTGGGTTTAAATCGTACCCCTGCGTTAAAAACTGCATTGCCTTTGCCATCCGCTCTGGTGTTTTCGCAAGGCCTTCACGCGCCGCGTCTTCACCAATGAGGTCCAACACTTCTTGGTATTTCTTTGCTAATTTATCGGTTAGTTCGTCGTTGTACTCCATTTCTTCGTTCATTTCATCATTAAAAAGGTTCACTTCCTCCAAAATACTCTACGTAATTGTTTTCTGTTTCAACCAATTTAATTTTTACTAATTCTCCACCCGCTTTCGCTATTGGCTCCTTTATTCTGTCCCACACTTGAATCACTACATTCTCAGTAGATGCAAGCAGTCCTTTTAAAAATGGAACGTCCAAATTCAAATTTTTGTGATCCAGCGGCTCTACCACCTCATCCTTTATAATTTGACTTAAATCCTTCAAATTTATAACAAATCCTGTATCTGGATTTGGAATTCCCTTCACAGTAACAAAAATTGTGAAATTGTGCCCGTGCCAGTTGTGGTTGCTGCATTTCCCGAATACTTCCTCGTTCTTTTCAGCAGACCAATCCTCTCTGTACAACTTATGCGCCGCATTAAAGGTCTCTCTTCGTGTGATGTATACTGTTTTCACTCAACTATTTTAAAATGCAAATATACTTATGAATTGCGAATCTTGGCAAATTTCATCCTAAGAGTTATTTTTGTCGCCATGTCTGAAGAGCGTCTTGATAAATTATTGTTACAACGTAACTTGGTAAGTACACGTGTCCGTGCGGAAAAAATGATTACCGAAGTTGGCGTAAAGGTCGATGGAAAATTAATCACAAAAACAGGGAAGAAATTCCCAATTGACTGCAATATCGAAATGGTTGCGGAAGAAATTCCATGGGTTTCTCGCGGTGCGTTGAAACTAATTGAAGCAGTAAATGTGTGGAATCCGATGATTGAAAATCAAACGTTGATGGATATTGGCGCATCGACTGGTGGTTTTACGGAGGTTCTGTTGAGCAAAGGCGCAAAAAAGGTATTCTGTGTGGATGTAGGCACGAATCAATTGCATTCAAAGATTGCCGAAAATGAACGGGTGGTAAACTTAGATAAAACGCACGTACGAGAATTGACGCCTAAATTAATCACTGAGATCGCAGATGGATGCGTCATTGATGTTTCCTTTATTTCACTCGAAAAAATATTTCCGTTTATTCATCAATTCATCAAACCTGAAGGATTTGTCATCGCACTCATAAAGCCTCAATTTGAAGTAGGAAAGGAAAACGTAGGTAAAGGTGGAATTGTGAAGGATAAAAAATTATATCCAGGAGTTATTGAGCGAATTAAACAAGTAGCGGCAGCAAATCAGCTGAAATTTATTGCGCATATTTCCTCACCCATTCTAGGTGGAGATGGAAATCAAGAGTTTTTGATGTACCTGCAAAAGAATTGATTCGTGAATCCATCGATTTTTCTTGTTTAGAACTGTTCAAAATAAGCAGATTTCGTATCTTTGTAAGACATGAACGTACAAGAAACAATGGCAGCATTTGATGTGGAACAGATTAGAAGTCAATTCCCCGCTTTAAACCAAACGGTTTACGGCAAACAATTGGTTTATTTTGACAATGGCGCGACTTCTCAAAAACCACAAATCGTCATCGATGCCATTGATAAATATTACAGCAAAGACAATTCAAATATCCACCGTGGTGTGCACTATTTAAGTCAACTTGCAACGCAGCAGTACGAGGATGCACGTACGAGAATTCAAAAATACATCAACGCTCCATTATCGGAAGAAGTTCTTTTTACAACGGGAACAACTGGGGGAATTAATCTCGTTGCATTTTCCTTTGGAGAAACATTGAATGAAGGCGATGAAATTATCATTTCAGCGATGGAACACCATTCCAACATCGTGCCTTGGCAATTGTTGTGTGAGAGAAAAAAATGCGTTTTAAAAGTGATTCCGATCAATCAGAAAGGCGAACTGATGCTTGATGCTTTCAATCAATTGCTTTCGAAACGCACGAAAATGGTGGCAATTACACATATTTCAAATGCATTGGGAACCATCAACCCTATTGAAGAAATTATTGAAAAAGCACATGCAGTTGGCGCAAAAGTCTTAATTGACGGAGCACAAAGTGTACAACACACCAAAGTTGATGTTCAAGCGCTGAACTGCGACTTTTACGTGTTTTCAGGACATAAAGTCTTCGGTCCAACTGGTGTTGGAATTTTGTACGGAAAAAAAGAACTGCTCGATGTAATGCCGCCCTATCAAGGAGGCGGTGATATGATTGCGAAAGTGACTTTTGAAAAAACGACGTACAACGAATTACCGCATAAATTTGAAGCTGGAACACCAAACATTTCTGGTGGAATTGGACTGGGCAAAGCGATTGAGTTTTTGGAACAATTGGATATGGATGCTGTTGAACAGTATGAAAGTGAATTGCTCAACTATGCACAAGAAGAACTACTGAAGATAGAGGGACTGCAAATCATAGGAACTGCAGCAAAAAAAACGAGTGTTGTATCATTTGTTGTCGATGGTTTGCACCCGTTTGATGTAGGCACGTTGCTCGATAAACAAGGAATTGCGGTGCGAACGGGACATCACTGCACGCAGCCTGTCATGGATTTCTTTAAAATTCCTGGAACCATCAGAGCGAGTTTTGCCTTTTACAACACGAAAGAAGAAATTGATTTATTTATAAAAGCATTGAACAGAAGTATAGAGATGTTGAGATGAGATGAATGTAGAGTTTAGAATGGAACTCATAACTCTAAACTCATAACTCTAAACTCATAACTCTAAATTCTAAACTAATAAGATGACTCTGGAGGAAAAACAAAACGAAATAATTGAGGAATTTGCTATCTACGACGATTGGATGGACAAATATGAATACATCATCGAGCTAGGCAAAGAACTTCCGATGATTGATCCAACAAAGAAAACCGATGATCGCTTGATTGAAGGTTGTCAATCGCGGGTGTGGTTAGCAACGGATGTGAAAGATGGAAAAATGCAGTTCACAGCAGATTCTGATGCAATTATTACGAAAGGAATCATTGGATTATTGATTCGTGTATTGAATAATGAAGATCCAAAAACAATTGCGACAGCAGATTTGCACTTTATTGGAGACATCGGATTACAAGAACATCTATCGCCCACACGTGCCAACGGGTTAGCAAGCATGGTGCAAAAAATGAAACTTAGCGCTCTAAAAGCGGTAACAGCATAAGAAAATGAATGTATTAGAAGATAAAGTAGTAGAGATTCTTAAATCAATTTATGATCCAGAGATTCCTGTGGATATCTATGAATTGGGATTGATTTACGAAGTGAAAATTGACAAAGAGAACAATGTTGAGATTGAAATGACATTGACTTCTCCCAACTGTCCTGTGGCTGAATCAATGCCGCAAGAGGTTGAGACGAAGGTTGCAAGTCACGAAGCATTCAATTCCTGCAAGGTGAACATTGTGTTTGATCCACCATGGGATAAAGATATGATGAGCGAAGAAGCGCAATTAGAACTAGGATTTTTGTAAATTTAGACAATAAGAGTCAAGACTTCAAGAGCCAAGACCCATTCTATTAGAAATATCTCAGCTCTTTCGTCGAATCAAACTCTTTGAACTTTTCCTGCCTGACGTCAGACAGGGAGTTTTAAAACTTTGAACTAATTATAATGAGAAGAGTTGTTATCACAGGAATGGGAGCATTGACCCCAATCGGAAATTCACTAGACGAATTTTGGACAAATATCAAGAACGGCGTTTCTGGCGCTGGTCCAATTACCAAATTTGATACAGAAAAATTTAAAACACGGTTTGCGTGTGAGCTAAAAGGATACAATCCTGCCGATCATTTCGATGTAAAAGAAATCCGTAAGTACGATCCTTTTTCGCAATATGCGCTTGTCGCTGTTGACGAGGCGTTGAAAAATGGGAATATCGACTTTGAGCAACTCGATAAAAACAGAATCGGTGTTATATGGGGATCTGGAAATGGGGGAATTCAAACCTTTCAAGATCAAATGACAGAATTTTGTCAGGGAGATGGAACACCGCGCTTCACACCTTTTTTTATTCCACGAATTTTGGTCGATATCGCATCTGGGATTATTTCCATTAAATACGGCTTGCGCGGGGTGAATTTCTGTCCTGTTTCTGCCTGTGCGACATCCAACACTGCAATGATTGAGGCATTCAACCACATCAAATGGGATAAAGCCGATATGATCATCACCGGAGGTTCAGAAGCAGCAATTAACGAATCTGCTATTGGTGGGTTCTCTTCAGCCAAAGCGCTTTCTACACGCAACGATTCGCCTGAAACGGCATCGCGCCCCTTTGATTTGAACCGAGATGGTTTTGTCATGGGAGAAGGAGCTGGCGCTGTAATTCTAGAAGAATATGAGCATGCAAAAAAACGAGGTGCTACGATTTATGGCGAAGTTGTAGGCGGTGGACAAGCGGCTGATGCTTATCATCTAACTGGTACTCATCCCGAAGGAGAAGGTGCTGTTTTGGGAATGAGAGAGGCCATGAGAGAAGCAGGAATTGAACCGAAAGATATCGATTACATCAATATGCACGCGACGTCTACTGCACAAGGCGACACGAGTGAGATGATTGCTGTGCAACGCGTATTTGGAGATCAGAAAGAACTTTCTATTTCCGCAACAAAATCAATGACGGGACATTTACTTGGAGCAGCTGGAGCGATTGAGGGTATCGCAAGTGTAATGGCATTGAGAGATGGAATATTACCACCGACAATCAACACGACAGACATTGAACCCGATTTTAGAGATAGTTTTCACTTCCCATTAAACAAGGGTGAAACGAAAAAAATGACCTACGCGATGAGCAATACCTTTGGATTTGGAGGGCATATTGCCTCCATTATCTTCAAAAAACACGATGATTCTGCGGTTTGAACCGCTGAATGATTGATTTTTATAACTTTTTGAAAATCACCAACTTCACAGTCATACAGGGTATTTCAAGGCGTTTCTAGAGTCAGTTCCTCTGCAATCAACAAAGATTATGAATGTTTTTTTGAGAATTCACGCAAAATTAGAGTAACTTTGATGCAATTAATTAATTATTTATAATGAAACAAGGAACAGTAAAATTTTTCAACGAATCTAAAGGATTTGGATTTATCGTTGAAGACGATTCAAACAGTGAGCATTTTGTACACATCTCAGGATTAATCGACGAAGTAAAAGAAGGTGATTCAGTAGAGTTCGAATTGAAAGAAGGAAAAAAAGGAATGAACGCAGTAAACGTTAAGACGTTATAATATTTATTCAATAACTTTTTGAAATAGCCTGTCACATGTGACAGGCTATTTTTTTTACCATGATTTTCGCTTATTGCGAAAAGCGTATCGCATTGCAAAGCCGACTGTCCATCCAAATTTCGCTTCTGGAATTATACGAAAAGTTGGACCTGTATCCAATGCCAAATTGATCGGAATATATTCAAACGTATACTCTATCCCAGCAACACCATTGATTCCCGTCCAAAAACCCTGTTCTCTCATGACATCAACGCGACCGCCGTTACTACGCGACCAGTGTCCGAAATCAACACCAGTTCCCCAGTACCATTCAACACCAGAGCGAATAGATTGACTTCTTTCGTACATACCTTGAATCCAAAAAAACCGTTGACCAGCTCCAAGGTTGATTTCAAAGGCAGAATGTTTTGTGAAAAAGTGCTTAACACTAAGTTCTCCGAGTGCGTTATCGACGGTTGACCAATCAGCCTTCAGACCAACTGCTGTGTTGTACTGCTGGGCCTGAACCATTTGCATAGCGCAAAAGACGCCCAAAATAAGGGATAGTTTTTTCATGATTTCTAGTTTAGTTTGTTGTTTGAGTGTTTAAAAGATAGAAAATAATTTTATATGTACGCATAATTTATTTGATTATTTTCATTTTTACTCACCGTCGCCCAACCTAACCTACTGTGTACCTGATCAAAAGTTTCCTGAATAATTTCATTTAATCGGTTTATCACTTATCTTAGCACCGCTTTAATTAACATAAATTGAAACATACTACTACACCAATCAATTCCTCTGGAAGCCATTATTTACGGGATACAGTGAACTATATTCCCAACGATTGTGCTAAATTCTACTCAATTGATTTCGTGTTAGATAATTCGTTTTTGGATGAAATAATTCAAGACGTTTAAATTATTACACATATGAAAAAAATACTTCTTTTTATAACAGCTGCCCTTTTCAGCTTCGCGAACGCGCAAAACTTAGTGGAAAATCCAAGTTTTGAACAAACTATAAATGGTTGTGCTGGATTTCCAATCGCTGCCGAAGGAATGGGCGATTTGATAAATTGGGATAACATTAGTAATAATAATCCTGCAGATACTTGCTCCACTCCGGATTTATTCTCAACATGCAATAATGGTATAGTGGTACCTGGGTTCCCTCCTCCTGTTGGTGTGCCCACAAACGCATTGGGGTATCAATGTCCAAGAAATGGAGAAAAATATGGTGGTATAATTACATATGACCCATTGGGAAGCTACCGTGAGTATCTGCAAGGTATGCTCACATCACCGCTTCAAGCGGGACAGAATTATTGTGTTTCTTTCTATATCAGTCTTGCGGATAGCACAGCATTTGCAACAAATAATATTGGAGTTCATTTTGCCAACACACATCAAGTTTGGGCTGCTCCTTGTTATGCTCCCTTCTCACCTGTTGGATTAACCCCCCAGCTGAATTACACTTGTGTACTGATTAATACGGAATGGGTAAAACTAGAATGGAACTACGTTGCTACAGGTGGAGAACAGTACATTATCATAGGAAACTTCTTCGATAACGGCGCGACTACAACAGCGAATACTGGTCCCCTACTCCCAAATCCTTATGCTTATTATTATATTGAAGATGTAAGTGTGGAGGCTGGAACCTGCTGTGATGTGGAAATATTAGTAGCTGGAAACACAGATTGTGATAACTGGAGCAACGGTTCAATTGGAGCAAATTCGATGACCGTTTGTCCAGACGACGGTGCATTTAACCTTACAACTGGAAACATTCTGAACGGTCAAACGTGCTCAGCACCAGCAGCTGGAACATGGAGCGGCACTGGCATCACAAATACAATAACTGGCACATTTGATCCAGTAGTTGCCGGAAATGGCGTTCATACTATCACTTATACCGAAGCATGTGGCTTTTCCACTATTGATATTGAGGTCGTTCCTTGCTTGGAAGTTTGTGAGGAAGCCAATGGTGATTTTACGGTGAGTGGTGGCGTCGGACCATATACCTGGCAAGAAACTGTTCCACCTATGACTACTCCAATTACAAATCAAACAGAATGTGAAAATTGCGGATATACGTGGGCAGGGTTTGCTTGTTTAGATGGTTTTATGCCTGTTACAGACTGTAGCAGTCCAGGAGGTTACACCACGTTCACAACAGGAACAACCGTCACTCCAACCCTGAATTATCCCCTTCAAGTAACCGATAACTCAGGTAATACGTTTATCATTTCCGTGCCTGGCGATGTGCTGCCATGTTCAGGAGCGCCATGCCCAACATTAACGACCAATATTACTGCACAAACGAATGTCAACTGCTTCGGAGAAAGCACTGGTTCAGCAACAGTTGCCGCTGGAAACGGAACTGCTCCATATACGTATACATGGACACCAGGAGGTTTGAATGGAGCCACACAAACAGGTCTAGCAGCAGGTACGTATACAATTGATATTGTGGATGATGCGGGATGTCCTGGTACAATGGATGTGACAATCACGCAACCTGCTTCAGCACTTACTGGGTCGGTAAATACAATAGATGCATCATGTGGTGCGAGTGATGGTGAAGCGACAGCTGTGCCCGTTGGTGGAACAGGTGGCTATTCGTACGATTGGTCAAATACTTCTGCTACAACAGTTAATGTAACAGACTTACCCGCGGGAAATGCAACCGTCACAATTACGGATGCCAACGGCTGTCAAATTATTGAAAATTTCACAATCAACTCAACAGGAGCTGCAACATTGGTAATTAGTAATGTAAGTGGCGTAGACTGCGCTGGTGCGACGAACGGAAGCGCAACGGTTACTCCTTCTGGTGGAACAGCACCATTCGATTATTTATGGACACCATCGGGAGAAACGACAGCATCCGCGACTGGATTACCAGCAGGAAATAACACCATTACCGTTACAGATGCCGCAGGATGTGTTTCGTCAGAAATCGTAAACATTACTTCTCCTGCACAGATTGTATTGGATGAAACCATCACAAGCACAGTCTGTGGTTCAGCAGTCGGTGAAATAAGTGTGAATGCTTCAGGTGGCACCGGATCATTAACTTATACATGGACACCAAATCTTGGAACGACAGGAACGATTTCAAATTTAGCAGGTGGAATGTATGAGTTAACGGTAGAAGATGATAACGGCTGCACCGCAATTGAAACATACGAGGTAGATGTTATTGGAAGTTTAAATGTCGAGGCTTCACCAAGCACGATTCAAATTGAAGCCGGTGATACGGTGCAACTTTTCGCAACGGGCGCAACGAACTACACATGGACGCCAGCAACAGGACTGAGCTGTACGAACTGTCCCGATCCAGTTGCGTCGCCAACCACAACTACAACGTATACTGTGGTAGGTTCAGATGATTTTGGTTGTACTGGTCAAGCAACGGTAACGATTATTATTCAAACAACTTGTGGTGACATTTACATTCCAACCATCTTCTCACCGAATGGTGACAATAACAATGATCTGCAATGTGTGTATGGAGGTTGTATTGCGACTATGAATTACGCGATCTACAATCGCTGGGGTGAAAAAATGTTTGAAACCGATGCGCAAAGCGAATGTTGGGATGGAACACACCGAGGAAAACCAGTAAATACAGGAACGTATTTTTATAAATTCAATGCGATACTCATGGACGGAACAGTCATAGAAGAATCTGGAAATGTAAGCTTAGTGAGGTAAGTAACTTTGTAATGCGAAAAGCAGAAAGTGAGAATGGTCTTGGATCGTTCTCATTTTTTTGTTGTGGTTGCTAGTAAATCGTTTACCACATCCAGCTCATAAAGTGTTTCGATATTTTTGCATGCATTCTTCATTGTGCTACGAATAGCGTCTGCTTCTTTTGGTAATTTACCTCCCGAATTTTCCCACAATTGTCTACTTGGCCATTGTGCATAGGCAATGTACTGTATTGACTCCGATTCATTCTGAACAATAGCTTTGTGCAACCGAGATCCTAAACTTCCTTCGTATTTATAAATGAGCGCTGTAAGTTGATTCCATGATTCTTCAAATACATCGCACTGTGCAGGTCGCACTTTAAACGAATAAATAACAGTAAACATCACAATTGTTTTGTCAATTACTAGTTCATCAATTTCATTTTCAAGTACGAAAACATCAATGCTTGATTGAATGCACTTTGATCATTGGTCGATGCAGCACCGTGTCCACCTTCAATGGTTTCGTAATAATAAATCGGGTGACCTTGCTCCATCATTCGTGCCGCCATTTTTCGTGCATGTGCAGGGTGAACGCGATCGTCTTTGGTCGATGTGACAAACAATACTTCAGGATATTTTTTGTCAGCATGAACGTTGTGATACGGCGAATATTTTTTGATAAACTCCCACTCTTCTGGAATGTCAGGATCACCATATTCTCCCATCCAGCTTGCTCCTGCTAACATCTTGTTGAAACGTTTCATGTCCAACAGCGGAGCGCCAATAATCACAGCATTGAATAAATCAGGGCGCTGTGTTACCACAACTCCTGCCATCAATCCTCCGTTACTCCAACCAAACGCACCCATGTGTTTCGGAGAAGAAATTTTCTTTTCAATCACTTGCTCGCACACCGCATAAAAATCATCGTAAGCATTTTGACGCTTTTCCTTCATTGCTGCTTGGTGCCATTTCGGACCGAATTCACCTCCACCACGTATGTTTGCCAAGACATATACGCCTCCCTCCTCTAGCCAGCCAATACCGATTCGTGTGTTGTAACTAGGTTTGTTTGACACATTGAATCCGCCGTATGCGTACACCAGAGTCGGATTTGAACCGTCGTATTTCATGTCCTTTGCGTGCACAACAAAGTAAGGAATCATGGTTCCATCTTTTGATTTCGCTTCGTATTGATGCACTTCCAAATTGTCAGCATTGAATTGAGGTTTTAACTGACGAATGATTTTCGCTTCACCATTGTCTGAATAGTACAATGTGGAAGGCGTTATAAAATTGCTGTATTGATAAAAATATCCTGTATAATCTTCGTCCGTTCCCATGACAGAAATCTGACCAAAAGCTGGAGCGTTGATCTTCTCAAATGTCCAATTACCATCATTCAATTCAAATGCGACAAGCACATTTTGGACATTCATCAATAAATTGACAATCAACTTATCTTTGGTAATGTTGACATCGTCGATGCTCGTTCTTTCATCTGGTTTGTACACCAAAGTCGCGTTTGTTTTTCCTTCAATCAGTTGTTTGAAATCAATCGCAATTAAAGATCCTGTGTCGAAGTTATCTTCCCCAACTTTCCAGTCAGAATTCAGTCGCAGTAGCATCTGACCTTTGAAAATCCCTTGTTGATTCGCGTCCACCGGGAAGTTCAATCTAACAAGTTTATCGTTCAGCAACAAGTACGATTCATGTTCGTAAAAAGATGTTGATTTACTGATAAATACGTAGCGTTCATCCTCAATCATCGATGATCCTGCCCAAACACCCATAACCGTTTCGTGTTCCGTCATGATCGTTGTCGCCTCTTCCAGTGCTGTGCCGCGCTTCCATCGTTTGACGATTCGTGGATATCCCGAAGTTGTCATCGTGCCTGCCCCAAAATTTCGACTAATAATTAACTCATTTTCATTGATCCACGCTGCACTTCCTTTACTTGATGGAAGCGAAAATCCACCTTCCACAAATTTTTTGTCGACGACATTAAATTCACGTACAACACTTTCATCTGTACCTCCGTCTGAGAGGTTCAACAAACATACTTCATACTTCGGTGAAAGCCATGTCGCTCCGTGAAACACCCATTTTTTATTTTCCTCTTTGGATAAAGCGTCTAGATCCAGCAAAACTTCCCAATCAGTTGAACTGCTTAAATAATCAGCTCGTTTCATTCGTCGCCAAATTCCTCTGACATGCGTTTCATCTTTCCATAAATTGTACATGTAATCACCCACCACAGAAGGGTAAACTATTTTGTCCTTATCGTTCAATGATTCCAAATAATGGTTTTTCATTTCTTGAAATCCCTCTACCTGACTGATCTTATCGGCGGTCTTTTCATTTTGTGCATTCACCCAATTCAATGAGCGTTCACTTTCTACCTCTTCAAGCCAAATGTATGGATCGTCGTTTTGAGCGTATCCGATGGTGCTAATCGCGAGAAAGAAAAGCAAGGAAATACTGGAGAACAAATACTTCATATTCTGATTTTTAGTTTAACGATCGGAAAGATAGCGAATTAGAACTGAAAATTGATTTTATTCTTTCACAATATCACGGACAATGTTTAAATGATGTGAAGTGTGAATGCCTAGAAATTTAATGGCTGCCTTCAATTTCATGTTCCCAAAATAAGGATGTGGAAAGAACTGGTTTTTTTCCAAATTTCTCAATTTATTGAAAGAATCCCTCGTTTTTAAGAGATGTTCTTGCAACGAAACTTCGTTGAATTCAACCGTCGGTTGTACGCGACTTGGGGCTCTTCCTTTGCCTCGTGGAATCTTTTTAACCGTCATTATGACAAAGCGAATGGGTTTCCATTGAAATTTATACTCTTCGGGATTGGAATCTTCCATCGCCTGAACCACACCATTCAACACCAGCATACAATGCTCCAAATGCCAACCTGCAGATACTTGTGAAATACTCTTCCTTTCCGTCGCTTGAAAGGGAATGTATTCTTCAATTTGCTGGAGTAACTTTTCTAATTTTTTCAATTTTTTGTATTTTTAATGCTGACCATTTTTGTATTGAAATAGTCCTAAATTCTATCATTTAACTGCATTATCATACAGTTCGTATTCAATGTCGTTGTCTGCTAATTCAGCAATTTTTGTGAAATTAAGTCGTTCAAGAAGTGCTATCGCCTGTGTGTTATTTTGACTTGTTATCGCCCAAATGCGCTTTAGTCCAATTGTATTCAGTCCAAATTCTATGGCTAGTAGCATGGCAGAAGTCATAAAACCCCTTCCGCGGTATTGAGGTAATAACACACATCCGAGCTCACCTTTTCCATTGTCAAATCCCCGATAGTAGCCACAAGTTCCTACAATTTTGTTGGTTAGGTTGTCTACAATGCCCCAGTGAATTGAATTTCCTTCCAAATAATCCTTATCGATTTTAGCCTGCATTTCTGTCGCTTTTTGCACCGTTTGTGCCTGAACGGCATCATAATATGAAATTTCAACGAGCTCATCCATGTCTGTAGTCTGAATTTGCCTCAGCGAAACTCTATCACCAGAAATGTTTGGGAAAATATTGTACGGTGGTAGTTTCATTTTGTCTTTCGTTTCAAAACCTGATCTATCAAAGTTGGAAGGTTATATCATCTTCAAATGCATGATCTAATCATTTAGTGAATTAATTCCTTGTTCTTTCAGTCGTTCAAGATGTTCTTTCATTGCTTTCACCTGCTCCACTGGATGTCCGTGCCAGCTCGTAACTTCTCCAACAACTTTAAACGGGTGAGCTGAACGATATGATTTTGTTGGATTTCCAGGAAATTTCTTGTCTGTCAAGTCAGGATCATCTTCAATTGTTCCTGTTGGTTCCACTAAATAAATTCTCTCTCGTCCTTCACCAAAAGCAAGTTCAGCGCCCCAAATAGCGGCATCTAATGTCCCTGTTAGAAAAATATACTTTGCATTCTTCTTCTGACCATAGTTTGAGTTGAAACCAACATCAATTAGGTCACCGATTTTTAAATCAGCCTTTGTCCCATGAAAATAAGTTTGAGCAAAAGGTGTTGCACCAAGTTCCTTCAATTTGCTTTCGTCTTTATTTTGTTCCATTGTAAAAATCTTTGTTTTAAATCTACTTGTTCAGCAGAACACTTATTTCTTCCATTCCCATTTAAGCAATGAATAACAATCAGAATCCTCATAGTTACCATCCACCAAATAATCTTCACGCAGCGTCCCTTCTTTTGTAAAACCATTTCGTAATAACAGCTTCACAGAAGGCCTGTTATAATCCGCCACCTTTGCATCAATGCGATGTAAATTCATCTGATTAAATCCGAAATCCAATACAACTCGAACAGCTTCTGTCATAAATCCCTTTTGCTTGTGCTGATCGTTTCTTAAACTATAAAACAGCTCTGCTCTATCATGAGATTTGTTCCATGTGTGAAACCCACATTCACCGATTGGTAAATTACTATCCTTTTCTATCAACACGAATAAATACAATGAGAGCCGATGCGTTTCCATTCCTTTCTCATGCATCTGCTTATAATGCTCATAACTCTGCTCGTCAAATCCGAAATACTGTATAATTTCTTCTTTGGACTTTGTGTTATATATCTCGTGAATAAAATCGGGTGTAATTCCTTTCAGAATCATTCTACTCGTGTGAATCTCAACTTGTTCAGACATAACAATACGTGCACTTAATGGTAAAACTTGATTTGAGCAGTAAAAATACAAAAAATCACTCCACAATTTTGCCGAAAAAATAGACAGGAATTCCAGCCAGCCGAGCCATATAAATACCTACATTAGCACCACCATGCGTTAACATAATTTCTGTGTTATGGAAATACATATTGCCAAAAGTTCAAATGAGCGCATCGTCATTATCGGAGGTGGATTTGGAGGATTGCGATTAGCAGCCATGCTCGCCAAAGGAAAGTACCAAGTCGTGCTGATTGACAAAAACAACTTTCACCAGTTTCAACCGCTGTTTTATCAGGTAGCTACCTCGGGATTGGAACCCAGTTCTATCATCTTCCCCTATCGAAAGATTTTTCAAAAGCAAGCACGTTTTCATTTTCGCATGGCGGAAGTCGAAATGGTGATTCCAGAAAAAAATGAAATCAAAACGAGCATTGGGAGTTTGAATTACGATCACCTCATCGTGGCTACTGGAGCGGGAAATAATTTCTTTGGAAATACCGAGATCGAAGCCCATGCCTTACCGATGAAAAGCATCAATGAGTCCTTGCGTTTGCGCAACATCATCTTGGAACGTTTTGAAGAATCGCTTTCTTATGAAAACGAAGCCCGAGATCCATTTTTGACATTTGTGATTGCGGGCGCTGGTCCAACAGGTGTTGAATTGGCGGGAACATTGGCGGAAATGAAACGCTTTGTCTTGCCGAAAGATTACCCTGAACTGAACTTCGATCGTATGAAAATCATGTTGATTGAAGGCGCCGACCGTGTGTTGAATACGATGAAAACCGACTCTTCCTCGAAAGCATTGCACTACCTGAAACAACTGGGTGTAGATGTTCAACTATCGACCTTGGTCAATAATTACGACGGGTCTACGATTCAATTGAACAATAATCAAACAATTGCCAGTAAAACGCTCATTTGGGCTGCTGGAATTCAAGGAAACTTTCTGCAAGGACTTCCCGATAAAGCAAAATTACGCGGAAATCGCATTGCGGTAGATCGCTACAACAAAGTGCTAGGAACGGAGAACATTTATGCGATCGGTGATGTTGCAAGCATCGTCGGTGATGAACTCTATCCAAACGGTCACCCTCAACTGGCACAAGCAGCAATTCAACAAGGGAAAAACTTGGCGAAAAACTTTATTGGTGTTCAGAAAGGAAAAGAATTCCAACCGTTCACCTACAAAAATTTAGGATCCATGGCGACAATTGGTCGAAACAAGGCTGTGGTTGAGTTGCCCAATCGAAATTTCAGTGGGTTCTTCGCTTGGATCGTGTGGATGGTGGTTCACTTACGCTCCATTCTCGGCATCAAGAACAAATGGATTGTTTTCATGAACTGGGTGTGGAATTACTTCACGTATAATTTATCGCTGCGATTGATTATCAAGCGAAAGGATGTGTGATCAATAGCACAAATTCACCAGTGTCATATGTAAATTTTGACTGTCGCTCATTTAAATAAATCCCGTGCAAACTATTTCATTTTCAAATCTTTTGCACGATATTTGAAAAGCAATTTCTGTTAAAACGAAAAACTATGAAAACCTTTTATCTATTTCTTTCGGTTTTACTCGTATTGTTTAGTTGTAAAACCTCATTCAGAATTTCTGTCCAAGAACCATCGATCGTGAAAATCCCCTCTGAGGTAAGACGTCTTGGTACTGTTAACAATGTAACGAAAGAAAATTCTCCTGAAAAAGTGATTACAGAAATGATCGCTTCACAAAGTATTAACGGCAATGTTGTTGCTGCAGAGAATGCTACCGAAGGCTTGCTGCGAGGAATAGAACAATCCAATAATTTAAGTGCCGAAATTGTGGAACCGCAACCTTTGACGAATGGCGGTGTTCCGAACTGGCCGTATATTGATAGCCTGTGTGCTGAACGAGACATTCATGCGCTGATTGAATTAACAGAAGTCAAAACTATTTCTCCCGTCGGAGGTAGCGTTTTGGCGAATGCGACTGGTCAAAACTCAACGCAACTCGAAGGGTATTTGTATTCCAATGTGTACATTGCTAATTCACATGAACAAATTGAGCGACTCCAGATACGAAGGTTTTATACGATTCCCTTGAGTGGCAGCACAAACATTATCGCGGTATTGAATGATGTTCAGAGAAAACAAGAATACTACAGAGCTTTGGGGTACGAACTAGGCTTCGGAACAGGAAAACTACTTTATCCAAAATGGGTGTGGGTCGGTAGATCATATTACACCAAGGGAACTTCTGGTTTAAAACGAGCGAAAAACATGATTCGCCAAGGAAACTGGGACATTGCCGAAAAACAGCTGTTGCTAGATGTCGACCATCCAAAAGAAAAAATGCGTGGACGGGTACTCTACAATCTTGCGCTCGTAAAAGAAGGTCAAGGCTTTTTGGATGAAGCCGTTATGTATGCAGAAAAGTCGGCACTTGAATGTGGGAATAAACTAGCAAACGAATACCTGGTAAAACTTAGAGAAAGACAGCGATTGTTGCAACTCATGTAGTGTTTTGATCGAGTAAGTGGTCGGATTTCTCACATTTCAATGTACCAATTGACCGTGGTCCAAAAACTTTGTCTGGGGTTATTATTAAAAAGTGAGTTCACTCGATAATCCAACCCTAACTCAATTTTATGATGGTCGTTTATTCCGTAGCCCAACAAAGGAATCAGTCGAATTTCGAGATCGTATACGTTTGCCTGCACGCTGTTCACATATTCGTTGTTGAGTTTTACGTAAAACTCCTTCATGTCAACCGATTCGCCATTCAATGGGATTTCTGCCGTCAATCGGTATCTTAATCGAAAAGTTGGTCGCTCAATGCTGGAAATGGTCTGATCGGCTAAAAAACGGTGCGCCAATCGATAACCAGACTTGCTTTGAACAGTGGTGTATTGCTGAATAATGCGGTGAATGACTTCTCCATTTTCAAGTCGAATTAAATAACCACCCGCGATCTTTCCGTTTAATCCCACTTTTTTTGCTGTAACCAGCGATAAATCGGTAAGCACATAATTGTAATTCTCAAGCACCGAATCATTCCACAGACCTCTTCGCAACAACTGACGCGATTCTAATTTGGAATTCAGTGACCAATTTTTCTTAAGCTTGCTGTTCAAGTTTATCGACGGAAGCAGTCCAACTTGATAGGTTTGCTGCGACAAAATAACACCTGTAAACTGCAGGCACAGCAACACCATCAAAATATTTCGTCGATTAGTATTCAAGGTGACTGCTGTTTTTGAAGATGATTCTTGCCTTAGAAATTAGTTCCCCTGTATCGTTGAATTTATATTCAAAGAGATCCACACCATCCGTTGATTTACATTGTACGATGAGCTCGTAGTTGATTGTTATTCCTGAAATTATTCCTTCTGAATTCAACTGTTTCAGCAACGCCGAATGAGTTCCACTGTATTGAATTTGAATCTTCACAATCTTGTGCTTTAAACAATTCTTTTGCAGTTGAGCCTGCATGGCTGCATTTAACTTTGGAGAAAATGCTTTCTCTTTTATTTCAATTTCGACATCTTCGATCGTTCCAAGCGTGTCAAACTCAATGCTGTATTTTTTCTTGTCGCGCTTAAACTTGGCTTCTATGCTGTTATGCTCCAGTCCTTCTTCAAAGTACCATTTCACGTTACTTTTTATCTGCAATGAATCAATGAATTGCAAAGCCTTTGAAGGGACGTCTTGTTCCTTCATGCGACTTTCTTTTTCAAACTTCTCTTGCGCATAGACGTGCGTGGAGAAAAGTCCAATTGTTGCCAGAGTAAAACATAATATTAAACACTTAAGCATTGCATCTCATTTTTGTACTATCGAAAGTAAATAATTAACCGCAAAGTTGGGTAATGAAGTCTCTGGTAAATAGAGTGAAAGCTAACCGCAGAGTTGCGCAAAGTATACGCTAAGTTGCGCAAAGGGGTACACTACTTACCACGATAGGATATTACCACGATAGGATACATAGAAACAACAGATTAGAATCACAATTTAAACTAGTTCGAATTCGTATGTGATAAAGAAGGTGTACGAATACCTCAGCGGAACTCCGCGTAAATCTTTGCTGTTCTTGGCGGTGAAAACTCTTTGCCGTAAAAATTCTATGAGATTACCCTCCTTCACTTCGACTTAACACGGAAACTCCGGAAAGATTTCATTCTCTTACACTTACTTTTTAGCACCATCTTTTTTTTCCACTAGCCACAACACAGCGTTAACAAAACCATAGGTTAAGGCTAACACCTTTTACACCAAATCTCCTTCTCTTTGCAGTGTTAACTAGGAAGTCATGAAAGATATTAAAGAATTACTGCGCTCCATCAAAGAAAATCAACTGGCGGTAAAAGAACACCGTGACGAATTGAACTACGCCAGTATTCTCCAACAGGGATTAATGCCTAAGCAGCGTCATTTTGACCGTGTTTTTGAAGATAGCTTTTTCATATACCAACCAAAGAACATTGTGAGTGGTGATTTTTACTGGATTGGTGAGAAAAACGGAATTCGCTATTTTGCCAGTGCCGATTGTACGGGACATGGTGTACCAGCGGCGATGTTGTCTGTACTTGCATACTCTTTGTTGAATTACGCGCTTTACAATGCTGATCTCGTAACGCCTTCAGAAATCCTGCAGAAAGTAGATTTGAAATTCATTGAATCGTTTGATTTCGATGGTTCAAAGGTTACAACGAATGATTGGATTGATATTTCCTTGTGCGCATTGGATATTGAAAATTCAAGCTTGACGTTCTGTGGAGCAAATAGAAAAGCCTTCGTTGTTTCCGAAAACACGACTCAAGTATTGCCTGGAAACCGCTATCCAATTGGTGGCTGGCAGGTGGAAGAATCGAGAACTTTTGGTGAGCATATCATTCCCGTTGCTCCAGGTGATTGGATTTACCTCGGTTCGGATGGTTACCAAGATCAGTTTGGCGGTCCTTCGACTAGCTCTGGAACCGCTGGCAAGAAATTAGGAAGTAAACAACTCCACCTCTTGCTCAAATCGATTGCCAATTTGCCAGCAGTGGATCAGCGCACATTTCTAATCGAACACCTCGAAGGGTGGAAAAACAACTTTGAACAAACGGATGACATTTGTTTGTTGGGGGTGAGGGTTTAACTTAGGATTCTTATTGATTTTGCACGTATTTTCCGTCAATTTTTAAAATCTCCCCATTGCCAAAATAAATGATTCTCAATCCTGTAGATTCGCGATCAATTTCCTGTCCCAACATATTTACTACTCGAACTATATCTGAAGGCCCATAGAAATTATTAATAGAAATTAAACCAAAGGTTTCAGATGTTCCATCATAATCGGTTTGTTTGAGACGGTAGTAATTTTGTTTTT
>CALEIK010000032.1 GCA_937876195.1 uncultured Flavobacteriales bacterium | reverse complement strand
GACTTAGCTTTAACCGAATTCAGTTTACTCCGGATTTGATGCCTTCTGACATCATCGGTTCAGAAATCTTGGACGATAGTCGTAATTTTAAGTTTTTGAAAGGTCCAATTTTTTCAAACATCATTCTTGCGGATGAAATCAATAGAACACCGCCAAAAACACAGTCTGCACTTCTAGAAGCAATGCAAGAAAGAAAGGTAACTGCAGCTGGAACAACATACGATTTACCGCAACCATTTTTCGTACTCGCTACGCAAAATCCTATCGAACAGGAAGGAACTTATCCCCTTCCAGAAGCACAACTGGATCGTTTCATGTTCAATATTTGGGTGGATTATCCATCGTACAGTGAAGAATTGGCGATTGTAAAGTCAACAACCACGGATCTGAACATTTCGCTTAACCAAATTTTAAACGGTGAAGAAATCATGGAATACCAAGATTTAATCCGTCGAATTCCAGTTGCTGATAATGTGCTCGAATATGCAGTTAAATTGGTTGCTCGAACAAGAGCAGGAAATGAAACTGCCACAAAAGTCACCAAAGACTTCATCACATGGGGAGCAGGACCACGTGCTTCGCAGTACTTAATTATTGGTGCTAAATGTCACGCTGCCATGAAGGGAAAATATTCACCCGACATCGAGGATGTCAAAGCAGTCGCTGCTCCAATTTTACGTCACCGTTTGGTGAAAAATTACCGTGCGGAAGCAGAGGGATATTCTATGGATAAAATTATTCAGGAGTTGTTGTAATTGTACTTCAGTATACCAAAGAAGAGTACCGCTAATCGAAGTGAAGATTTTGGAGATTAATTAGTCGGTGCTGCTCATCTATGTTTCACTCAATGTCACCTAGTAACGATTTTATGACTATTTTAGATGAAAACATAAAAAATAAACACATCAACTAAAAAATAATAATTAACTACTTCACCTACCAAACCCGATATATCTACCTTAAATAGGTATTGTAACTCCAGTAATTAACATCATAAGTTGGTAAGTACGGGAATTAGCAAACAATAAACAAAAATGAAAACAAGAACAATTTTAGTAGTGCTTGCGATTGCCGTTATTATACAACAGGCACATACTCAAACCTTTGAATGGGCAAGACAATTGGGTGGAACCAGCATTAACCACGCTTTTGGAAATTCCATCGCCATCGATGCCTCAGGGAATGTATATACCACAGGGGCTTTCAATGAAACAGTAGATTTTGACCCAGGAGGTGGGGCTTTCAATCTCACCGCGGCAGGTGATGCTGATGTTTTTATTTCTAAATTAGATGCTGCAGGTAATTTTGTCTGGGCGAAACAAATGCGTAGTGGCGGCAGTGGGATCTTTGATAGTGGAAGTGGAAACTCCATTGCGCTAGACGCATCAGCGAATATATATACGACTGGGTATTTCCACGGTACCGTCGACTTTGACCCAGGAGCTGGCACTTTCAATCTCACTTCGGCAGGTGATGCTGATGTTTTTATCTCCAAATTGGATGCTGCAGGTAATTTTATCTGGGCGAAACAATTGGGTGGAACAAGCTGGGATAATGGATTTTCCATTGCCCTAGATGCCTCTGGAAATGTATACACCCTAGGTGATTTTTCTAACACAGTCGACTTTGACCCAGGAGCTGGCTCCTTCAACCTTACCTCTGTGGGGGCGAGTGATATGTTTATTTCTAAATTAGATGCTGCAGGTAATTTTATTTGGGCAAAACAATTAGGCGGAACAAACTCTGTGGCACCAAGATCTATTTCACTAGATGCCTCTGGAAATATTTACACTACCGGTGGGTTTCGTGGTACCGCCGATTTTGATCCAGGAAGTGGTACCTTCAACCTCACCTCAGGAGGTAATACTGATATTTTTATTTCCAAATTAGATGCGGTAGGTAATTTTGTTTGGGCAAAACAATTATTAGGTGGGTCAACCAATGAGGTTGGAAATTCTATTGCGGTAGATGCCTCCGGAAATGTTTACACCACGGGGCTCTTTGAAGGAACAGTGGATTTTGATCCAGGAATTGGCACCTTCAACCTCACCTCAGGAAGTAATATTGATGTTTTTATTTCCAAATTAGATGCTTCAGGCAATTTTGTTTGGGCGAAACAACTAGGTGGAACTGATTGGAATGATGGCAGCTCCATTGCCATAGATGCCTCCGGAAATGTCTACACAACAGGGGCGTTTGGAGGTACAGTCGACTTTGACCCAGGAGTTAACACAGTCAACCTTACTTCGGGAGGAGGAAGTGACATTTTTATCTCCAAATTAGACGCTTCAGGAAATTTTGTCGGGGCAATACAATTGGGCGGATTTTACGCTGATTACGGGCGTTTCATTACACTAGATGGCTCAGGGAATCTATATGCCACAGGGAGTTTTCAAAGTACGGCAGACTTTGACCCAGGAGTTGGTACCTACTATCTTTATTCGTCAGGTGGGAATGACGTCTTTGTGTATAAGATGCAAATGTCCGAAATTGGAGTTGCTGAAAATAGTTTTGGAAATCAATTTTCGGTGTATCCCAATCCAACAAGTGGGAAATTGCACCTGGTATTTAGTGAAAACATAACAAAAACAAACATAACTGTAAAAACCTATCTGGGACAGGAAATATTCAAAAAATCCTATACTGCAACTAACAACATAGACTTAACACTTGACGGTCTAGCAGGAATCTACTTTGTAGAAATAGTACAAAATGAACAAAGGGCGGTGATAAAAGTTGTAAAGAACTAGCCTTAGGGGTGGGTGTAATAAATTTATTCACTTTGTGGATAACATGGGCAAAATGTATTAAATCAGCCTTTTATTAAGGAAGAATATGGAAGTTATTCACCGATGTTGAATACGCGTACAAGCAGTCGCTGCACCAATATTACGTCACCGATTAGTGAAAAATTACCGTGCGGAGGCAGAAGGCTATTCCATGGACAAGATTATTCAGGAGTTGTTGTAATAATGTACGGAGCATCAGGAAACTTATTCTGACAACCGTTTACAATTGATTATTATCAACTAAATACAACTATTTTTAGGGTTTTTTACCTATTTTGGAAGTAGAATACATAATGGGAATAAACCACAACCTGTCCCGACTTTACGGGATGTTGTTTATTCGCATGTTGTAAGCCATTAAAACAAACTGCGAAAATTAAAATATGTCAGAAATAACTTCAAGCAGTGCTCACAATAGACAGTTAGTCGATTGGTACACTAAAATAAAAAATGGAAATATTAAACTTCCTCGTTTCCAAAGAATGGAAGCTTGGGATAGATGGAGAGTTCAAAGCTTTTTAGAAACAGTTATTCATAATTTACCAGTCGGAGTTACTTTAATTTTAGATGTTGGAAATGAAGAAAAGTTCAAATCGAGATACATAAGTACTTCTGAGCCTGAAGTTAAAGACAAAATAACCGAACATCTTTTAGACGGACAGCAAAGGTTGACTTCCTTTTGGAGAGCATTACATAATAACTACGATTTTGAAACTTATTTTGTTTATTTTCCAGATTTTGACGAAACGGATAACAATAGAAGAGATGAAGAAACCTCGATTTATTGTAGAACAAGGTACTTAAAAAACGAGCTAAAGTATCCACTTTGGGCTGATTCGCCAAAAGAGAGTTTAAAAAGAGGTTGTGTTCCAATGCAACTATTCAGACCCGAAAACATTCAATCTGAAATAGACAATTGGATTGAACTCGCGACTAAACATTTAGAACCGACAGATTCAGACCCAGACGGGTTTAAAAAATTAAAAGAATACAACAAGTTTCAAAAAGACTTGACTTTAAAAGTCACGAAATTAAGAGAGACAATATCACATTTCAACCTACCATTTCTTTCACTTCCATCTACGACACCAAAGGAAATTGCTTTACAAGTATTTATAAATATGAATACCAATAGTAAACCACTTTCAATTTACGACATTATTGTTGCAGAAGTAGAAAGTGAAATGAAAAGTTCGTTACACGATTTACAAAGTGACTTAAGTAAAAAGCACCCCAAAATCAAACAGTATTTTGAACTCGACTTTTTAATTTTAGCAACTTCTGCTCTATTACAAGACAAACTACCAAATCACAGAGGAATGGCAGAAATGGATAAATCTATTCTTGTTAATAATTGGGATATTCTTGAAAACTGTCTTGGGAGAATGGCGGTTTTTATGGAATCACAGGGACTTTTTGATAAAAATAGACTTCCAACCAATGCCGTTTTATCCGTTGTAGCTGCAACTTTTTCAAAAATTCCGGAAAATGGAGATTTAGCAGGTAAAGGAGAAATACTGCTAAAAAAATACTTATGGTCTTCATTCTTTACTTACCGCTATGAAAACTCGGCAGCTTCAAGAGCATATCAAGATTACATCAACCTTAAAAGAGTTATAAATAAAGAACAAAACGATAAAGGTGACTTTTACAAAGAAATTGATATTCCTGTACTCAATAGAAAATTATATCCTTTAGCCGACAAAGAAGAACTACTAACCGTAGGATGGCCTAAAAAAGTAAATATTAGAGCAAGAGGTATTCTTGCCATATCTACATATTTAGGTGCATATGACTTTGCAGATGGGAAACAGGTTTCAAGAGAAAACATTAAAAAAAGAGAATATCACCACATTTTCCCTGATGCACTTTTACAAGAAGCAAATATCGATAGCTCTTTAGCGTTAAACTGTGCGTTAATCACAGGAAAAACGAACCGAAATATTGGAAGAAAAGACCCATTAGTTTACCTAAAAGAGCGTTATAAATGGGCAGATGAAGAAATTGTAAATAGTCGTTTGAACAGTCACATAATCCCAATAAGGGAACTTTCAAATGGTGGATATGAAGGAATGGAAAAAGAGGAAAGAATTGATAAAATTCAGTCAGACTTTGATGCTTTTATCGAAACCAGAGCTGATTATGTTCTCAAAGCAATTGACCTACTAACAGAAGGTAAGCAAATTACAATTGAGTCAGTGCTACAAAATGCAATTGAGCTTCCACAAGCAATTAAAGACCTGAAATCTGAAATTGAAAGTATTGAAATCCAGTTACGAGATTTAATAAGCATCAAGTTAAGTGTAATAAGTGCAAACCCTTTTGAACAGTTCGTATCTGAAAAAACAAGGCAATCAACTGAATTTAAAATAGCTTCACACTTGAAAAAATTTCCAGGCGAAAGTTTAGACACTTATCAATCATTTAGAAAGAAACTGAATTTTTTCACGCTCGGAGAATTTAAGGAATTGATTATTAAAAAAGATACTTGGAACGAATTTGAAGATATGTTTAAGTCTAAACCAAATGTTGAAAATAGATTTAGTCAGCTATTTACTTTAAGGAATCAAATTGCTCATAACAACGAACTGAATGACATAATGATTAAAGACGGAGAAGCTTCAATAATTTGGTTTAAGAGCATATTAAAAAATGAACTTGCGGAAAAAGAATAACGGCTTACAACAATGTGTATAAGCAATAGCGGGTTTAGTGCTAAATTGAAAGGTAATGAATATTAATAAAGTAAGTGTTTAATCGAAAAGTTAGTGGTTTTTAATCCGCTACTGCTCATACACTAGACCGTTGGTAATCATTGATGACAATATATGTAATGATAAATACTCTGTAACCATTTAGTGATTAAAAATTATACGTGAAAATAATCTTTTAATGAAGCAATTAATAATTAATAGACTTATCCTTCTTCTTACATTTTCTTCTCCCTATTTCGTTATTGCGCAATCAGGCAATCTAATTCCAAACTCAAGTTTTGAATTTCACAGTGTATTACCCAATAATGTTGCACAAGCAGCCAAATGTATAACCTCTTGGAAGATTCCAAATTTGGGCGGTAGTGGTGAATACTATCATTCCAATTGTGTCACGAAAAAAGCCGGCACACAAAAAAATCACTTTGGGAGTCAGACACCACGCACAGGTAACGCATATATGGGAATATGTATTACCAAAAAGTTTAGAGAATACTTACAGGTTGAATTAAATGATTCACTTATTAAAGGTCAACAATATAAAATAGTAGTATTTATTAGTTGTGCTGATAAATTTTGGTTAAGTACTATCAATGAATTTAATGTATTGTTCTCACAAGAATCGTTTTTGATTCCAGCAAACGAAAACCTACTAGAGCTTCCAAAAGTAAAGTTCACAGGAGAATTCAAAAATAAAAAGGAGTGGATAGAACTTTCAACAATGTATACAGCTGATGGCACAGAACGATTTATGACGTTTGGGTCCTTTTCATATATAGAAAATGGGATAACACATGGTAAAATAAATGGGATTGCCAAGTATGCTCACTATTATGTTGATGATGCTTCCATTACTTTAATTGATGCTGGAGTACCATTAAATGAGTATAGTAAAATAGTAGAACCTTTAACGGATTCAATAGTGGATTATGATCTAGGTGAAACTTATGTATTCGATAACCTCTTGTTTGAATCTGGTAAATCCGTCCTTTTACCAAATGATTATCCAGAATTAGGAAAACTCATTCAATTTTTAGAAAAACTATCCGAATACAAATTATTAATTACGGGTCATACGGATAGTCAAGGAGATAGTGAGCTAAACATGATCCTTTCCCTTGATAGAGCGAATGCATTAAAGAATTATTTAATGGATAAAGGGATAAACGAAGATTTAATAGCTATTGAAGGAAAAGGAGATGAATTTCCTTTGGCTTCGAATGAAACTGAAGAAGGTCGTAAAAGAAATAGACGAGTAGAAATTTCAATAAAAAAGTAAACGATTTGCTAACACTACGTACACCTCACGCCTTTTACGTACATTCGTGGTAGCGGCGCGAAGGCGCAGCTAAGGACCGTTGGCGGGTATTGAAAAACCATCCGTACACAACAAAACGACTCGTATAAGAAGGACTAACTTCTTCAGACTTACAAATTCAAAACGACTTTGAAAATCAAGGACTTGTTTCAACCTTATTGCGAATTTCAAAAAATATATTTACATTATCAATAAATATTTATTGTTTTTCAATAAATTTATTTTATCTTTGCGATATCAATTTTAACTCATTAAAAGATATGTCAAAAAGAAACAACATCGTATTTAAAGCACTACATATTGTGGCTTGGGTCATTTTTGTCGGTTTATGCATTGAAGCAGGTGGCTTAATTGTAAATTTTATTTTCAGTCTGTTCAAACCTGAATTTGTCCAAAATCTTTATCAAAAACTAGACTTGACCGAAATTTATAAAGACAACAAATGGACCTTTTTCGGTATCTACAGCTTTATTCTATCCATTTCAATTTTAAAAGCCTTCCTATTCTACATAGTTATCAGGCTAATGCACAAAATGGATTTAACAAAACCATTCAACACTTTTGTATCAAACCAAATCTTGCAAATTAGTTATTATACTCTCGTAATTGGACTGTTTAGTTTCATTGCCAGACAGATAGCTAAAAATTTAATGCATCACGGTTTTGACACCGACAGTTTGAGCCAATTTTGGGCAGACAGTCAAGCCTTTATTTTAATGGGAGCTGTAGTTTATATTATTGCGACTATTTTCAAAAAGGGTGTTGATATTCAAAACGAAAACGACTTAACCGTATAAGCTATGCCAATCATTGTAAACCTTGATGTAATGATGGCAAAGCGAAAAATGTCGCTTAATGAGCTATCAGATAAAGTAGGACTAACCCTTTCTAATCTTTCCATTTTAAAAACAGGAAAAGCAAAAGCCATACGCTTTAGCACTTTAGAAGCCATTTGTGATGTTTTGGAATGCCAGCCTGCTGACATTCTTGAATATGTTGAAGAACCCGAAAATTAAATCAATTATGAAAACAATATGTCTAACATTCGCATTATTAGTCTTCTCATTTTGCTTAAAAGCACAAAATGACGAAAATATAACCATTGGTAAAAAAGAAGTCATTACTTCCAAAGTTTTAAATGAAAACAGAACCCTTTGGATATATACGCCAAGCATAACATCTCAAAGTCCAAATCCTGACAAGAGATACCCTGTTTTGTATTTATTGGATGGTGAAGCACATTTCTATTCGACTGTTGGAATTATTCAACAACTTAGCCAAGCCAACGGAAATGGTGCTTTACCTGAAATGATTGTGGTTGCCATTGAAAACACAAATAGAGTAAGAGATTTTGTTCCATCTAATAATTTAGACAAACCAAATCCCTTTATTAACTTCCTGTCAACCGAATTAATACCGCACATAGACAGGAATTATAAAACTGCGCCTTATAAAATGTTAGTTGGTCATTCATTAGGCGGTCTAACGGCAATTGATATTCTTACTAATTTTCATGAACTATTTAATGCCTATATAGCTATTGACCCAAGTATGTGGTACGACAACGAAAAGTACTTAACCAATACTATTGCTAAACTTCCAAAACAAAATTTGAATGGCAAACGACTATTCATAGGAAAAGCTAATACCCTACCCACGGGAATGGAACTTTCACAACTCAAAAATGACAAGTCATTTGAAACGCAACATATTCGTTCCATTTTTAAGTTGGATAAATTTTTAAATTCTAATACAAATGGGTTACACTACGGCTCAAAATATTACGATAAGGAAATTCATAATACTGTGCCACTAATAAGCGAATATGATGGCTTTCGGTTTATTTTTGATTATTATCTTTTGGATGCAACCGAAAAAGACTTTACTGACTCAACTGACTTAATTGCTTTAAAATTAAAAACTCACTATAAAAATGTATCTGAAAAAATGGGTTATCAGAATACTGCACCAGAAACATTCATCAACTATTTTGCTTATGACGCATTGGGTAAACAACAATACAATAAAGCAAAAGCTTTATTCAAACTAAATATTGAATGGTATCCCGAAAGCAGCAATGTTTATGATTCGTATGCAGACTATTATTTAGCCCAAAAAGACACCACAAATGCCATCACATATTATCAAAAATCATTGCAAATTCAGAATAATGCAGAAACTCAAAGAAAGTTAGATGCTTTAACTAACAAAGAAACAATAAGCTCTGCAACTGTTGATTTACAAAAATATGCAGGTGTTTATGTTTTAGAGAACTATAACATTTCGATAGTAATAGAAATTCGAGACACCAAACTTTTTGCAAAAGTTCCAGGGCAAGAAGATGATGAGTTTGTATATCAGTCTGAACACATTTTTACCGTAAAGGGAAAACAAGGTTATAAAGTTACGTTCCAAATGGATGAAGATAAACCAAAAGGATTTACTTCGGTGCAACCCAATGGAACTTTTAAAGCAACCTTTAAAAACAGGTAAGCGGAAAAAGAAACAGGAAATTAACTAGGACAGAAAACAACTTAACGAACTGAAAAACAACGACCCGCTAACAATGTGTGTAAGCAATAACGTGGAAAGTGCTAAATCAAAAGTTATTGCTTTTAGCTATCTTTGTGCTTAACCAAACAGTTAGTGCATAAAGTCCGCTACTACTCATACACGAAACCGTTAGCCCAACACCCCCAAAAATTTTCCCCATAAAAAACCCATGTGGTTGGTTAACTGAGACTTCAGATAACACGCTTAGGATTGCTGAAATGATCTGTGATTCGCTGTTTGATTGCTCTCTCTATCCGAAGATAGTGCGACCTGACATCCTACTTCTGAGTCTCTCCTTAAGATAATTTTTTAAGCCTCAAATTGTCCACATGGGTCCTTCTTGCGAAGTTGACTATACGCCAAGCTATGTTGGGATGAGTCATACCTCGAATATAGGTAATATATTCTATGAAATCAAGCATAAGTGAAACAAAAAATGTAAATTCGCTTCCCTTAGAAGTTAACTGTCTATGATCGTTTTTATTAAGAAAATCCTTTTCAAGCTGTTGTCGCAAAAAGCATATTTAAAAACGCTGCACAGAAGTTTCTACCTGCTCTATTCTATGGGGTTTCTTAAAAATGACGCACGCTTCAAGTATCATTATTTGGTAAAAGATATTCTTCAGGAAGATGATGTTGTGGTGGATATTGGCGCCAATCTCGGCTATTTTTCCAAAACATTTTCACGACTCGTCACAAAGGGACAACTGATCTCCATAGAACCTGTGAAACCGTTTTACGACATTTTAGTGTACTTCCTAAGATCAAAAAAGAACGTAACGATTTACAATTATGCGCTTGGTAATGAAGAAGGAACGATCACCATGGTGCTTCCAGAGTCCAATGGGATGATCCGAACAGGTTTGCCGCACATTGCTTCGTCGGAAGAAGAAAAAAGAGCGCACAAAACGCATGAAGTTAAAATTGTAAAGGGAAGTGAATTGTTGTCCGATCTATCTAAAATTGATTACATCAAATGCGACATTGAAGGATATGAAGTCGTTGTGTTCAATGAGCTAAAACCCGTCATTGAGCGTTTCAAACCAACTGTTCAAATTGAAATTGGTCCTGAAAACGAAGCTGAAATGATTGCTTATTTTAAAGCGTTGAACTACATCCAATACGGTGTCGCCAATTTTAAAGTTGTGCGAGAAGTCAACGATACGCAGCAAGAACAAGGCGATTTCCTCTTCGTGCATACATCGAACTCTGCAGTATTTGAAGCACGAATGCAATCGAAAAATCGGTTCTAGTCCTTATTTTCTGGTTTCTGAAACATTGCCATATTTTCCATCCCTTTGATGTGAATGTCACGCTGTGGGAATGGAATATTCAATCCTTTTTCATTCAGTTTTTTATAGACTGCTCTTCGCAAGTCCGATTTTAACGTGTTGATGACAAAGGTCTCCTTTGACCAAAACACCAATTCAAAATCCAGGGATGATTCACCAAAATTGGAAAATCGAACAAAGCTGAACGGATCCTTCAACACTTTTGGATTTTCATCCAATACTTCTTGCAAATACAAAATCACCGCTTCGACATCTGAACCGTATGCAACTCCGATGTCTACTGTAAATCGTACGCGTTCATCATCGTGCGACCAGTTCACAATCTTCTCGACAATAAACCGTGAATTTGGAATGATGATCTTCACCCCTTCCCGCGTCAAAATTTCAGAAGAACGCAAGTTAATGTCCACTACTCGACCAATTTCATTATCTGCTTCAATGATATCCCCTACTTTCATGGTTCCTTCAAACAGTAGAAACAATCCTGAAACCAGATCTTTAAAAATATTCTGAACCCCAAGACCTAAACCGACCAATAGCGCAGTAGAACCAACCAGAAGCACACTCATGTTGACGCCGAGTGATTGTAATACGATTACAATACTTAGCACCCAAATAAAATACTTCGACAACAGGTAAATGGACATTCTTCGCTTCGCATCGATCCTGTCCATGATAAACCGAGGGCTTCATGATCATTCTCTTCAGCAGTGCTAAAAAGAGCACTGTCGCAATTAAAACAATTGCCGCAAGAATTAAATTCCCAGCCAGTAGTTTAAAGTTGCCAAGCTGTAATATTTCATAATTTAAAAACTCATCCCATTTCATAGTGTAAATATCTGAATAATTTTGGATTGAATGATTCAAAGATTCAAAGATTTGCGCGCGTTTGAATCTTTGAATAGCGTAGCGTTTGAATCTTTAAATCTATTTTCACTATATTCGTCGCTGAATAAAAAGAAAGCATGGCAACAACAGCAGACATAAAAAATGGATTGTGTATCAATCACAACGGAAAACTAGCTCAAATTATTGAATTTCAACACGTAAAACCGGGAAAGGGCCCTGCATTTGTACGTACGAAAATGCGTCAAATTGAATCTGGAAAGGTCTTGGATTTTACCTTTTCGGCGGGACATAAAATCGAGGTAGTTCGTATTGAAAATAGAGAATACCAGTATTTGTACCAAGAAGGAGATTCTTATGTATTCATGAACAACGAAACGTTCGAGCAAGTAAACATTCCTGCTTCAATGGTGGAAAAACCTGACTTTTTGATGGAAGGAATGGTGTGTAACATACTTTTTCATGCTGAGGAAGAAATGCCACTTGTGCTTGAATTGCCTATGTACATTATTTCAGAAGTCACGTATACAGAGCCTGGAATTAAAGGAGATACAGCAACGAACTCCATGAAACCTGCAACCATTGCAACGGGCGCTGAAGTACGCGTTCCTTTGTTTATTGGTACTGGTGAAGTCATAAAAATTGATACCCGTACTGGTGTTTACGTTGAACGCGTAAAATAATTCGTATTTCACATAAATTATAAAAGGATTCGCCTGAGGTGAATCCTTTTTTTTGCGTCAAAATAGTATCTTTAGTACATGAATGAAGAATTTGAAAATCCAATCGATCCTGATAAAATTACGGAGAACCCAAATACGTTGGAGTATCCTCACCATGCCGGGAGTGCTTTAGTTAGACCTGAAGACAAAGGGAAAATCAAAGGACGCGCCTTGGCTGCAATGGAGCACCAAACTGACATGCAATTGGATCAAATTTATGAGCAAATGCAATTGTTGGCAGCACAGGCCAAAAAGCTCAACTTAAGAAAGGATGTTTCCGAACTCATCTATCAAGCAGAAATGCGTTTTGAACCACTTATTAATCACATTTATCATCTGTACCGGAAGGAAGATGGAAATTACCTATTGTCACTTATTGCACCTGATCAATGGGGACGATCAAAATGTTCGTTTGAATTTTTAGCAACCGTGCGTCTACTCGCTGATCATACGTGGGACGTACTGGAAGGGAAGATTGAATGACTTCATACTGCGCTAAAAAACACTTCATTACCATCATTTCCAATCATCATAATTTTTTACCGCCTGTACATTTTCTTAGCGATGCTAAAAAATTTGAACTATATTTAAATCATTCAAAATAAAATGATTTGAGCAACACTATCCTAGAAATAGATGCACTATCCAAGAAGTACAAGAAGGTAAAGGCCTTGGATCAACTGAATTTGTCCGTCGAAAAAGGGCAGATTTTTGGTATTCTTGGCCCCAATGGTAGTGGAAAAACCACAACGCTAGGAATTTTACTCGGTGTCATCAATGCATCTGGAGGTAAGTTTTCCTGGTTTGGGAATGCAGAAAGTGATGCCAATCGAAAGCGCATCGGAGCACTGTTGGAAACTCCCAATTTTTATCCTTACCTCAGTGCGGTTAAAAACCTTCGAATTGTCGCACGTATAAAAAAGCTTGACAACGTAGAGGATCGCATAGAAAAGGTACTCAAAGCAGTAAACCTTTTTGAACGGAGAACATCAAAATTCAGAACTTTCTCTCTAGGAATGAAACAACGGCTTGCAATTGCATCGGCGCTTCTGAACGATCCAGAAGTTTTGGTGTTGGATGAACCTACGAATGGTCTGGATCCGCAAGGAATTGCAGAAATGCGAAATTTAATCTTAGATGTAGCAAAGGGAGGAAGAACAATCATTATTGCCTCGCATCAATTGGATGAAATTGAAAAAGTGTGTACGGATGTCGTTATTCTAAAATATGGCGTTGCAATTCGCCAAAGCGCGATTCAAAACATTATTGGCAGCAGTAGACAGTTTATTGTTGGAACGAATGAGCCGACGAAAGTTGAATCTCTATTGCCCTCTATTGAAGGAGTGACTTTAAATTCTAGAAAGGACAATCGAATCGTGCTCGATGTTCACGGAGATATTGATACACAGCAAATTAATAAGTTCTTTTTCGACAACGCCGTGGTACTTTCTGAGTTAAGAGAAATTAGAAAAAGTCTTGAAGATCAATTCCTTGAAATAACGAAAGAATGATACATCTGCTAAAAATAGAATTTTTAAAAGTCAAAAATTACCGCACTTTTTGGGTAATGCTACTTATCTATATTGCATTGGTGCCGTTGGTATTTTTAGGGTTGAGTAGCTTCAAGATTCCATTTTTTCCTGAGAAAGAAGAAATGTTTGGTTTTCCAACCGTTTGGAATTACATCACATGGACGGCAAGTTGGTTAAATCTATTATTGGGGGTTTTGATTGTGACAATCACGTGCAATGAAATCACCTTCAGGACGCAACGACAAAACATCATTGATGGGTTAAGTCGTAAGCAAATGATCCTCTCGAAGTTTTACTTCTTTACTGCTTTGGCGGCGTTTGTTACGCTATACACCTTTTTAATCGGGTTTATTTTCGGGATGATTTATTCAGGTTTTAATAATGTACTTTCGGGAATAGAATATGTTGGAGTCTATTTTATTCAAACGCTGGGCTATTTTTCTTTTGCATTCTTATTTGCAGTTCTTGTTAAGCGATCCGCGCTCGCAATCATTTTTTACATCTTGATTTTCTTCTTTAAATTCATATTTGTGCTTGCATTGGGAGAAACGATTTCACAATACATGCCAATCAATGTGATAGCGGATTTAACACCCTTTCCATTTTTCAAGGAAATTTTCAAAATGGCCGCAGAGCAAGATCCTAATTTTGTTGCACCGGTAATTGTTACACAAACCGTTCGATCGCTCGTAGCTCTCGGTTGGATTTCAAGTTTTATTTTCCTTGGATATTTTGTGGTAAAGCGCAGAGATCTTTAGTTAAGATTCTACTTAATTTTTTTAATTTTCCCGTGCAGATATCTGATCATTCTACGTGAACACCAGTTTGATTGTAATCCCAGCTTCGTTTTGCTAAACCACTGCTAAATTTTACAAAAATTCATATCTTACGCACTGGAAATAAACTTGAACCTATGCCTATCAAACAAAACCGATTAGTACTCCTCTTATTGGGACTAATACCACTCGGATTTTGGCTTTATAAATACCTCAATGGGAATTTATGGTACGATGAAGTGTATTCATTCGAACACCATGTACTTGTCGACTTTCGTGATACGCTGTTCAATTACCCGCTTCCTAACAATCATGTTTTTTATAATTTTATCAATCAGCTTATCTCGAGAATCACACTGCTAAGAGATCCTTCAGAATTGAGTGAGTTTGTTTTTATTTTCAGAGGATTTCAGATGGTAATTACTCTCTTTATTGGGTGGTATTCATGGCAAATCTTAAAACGATTTTTTAAACTGGAGAATAGTTTATTAATACTTCCCCTTCTATTTACTACCATCCCCTTCATTAACTTCTCGTTGCAACTTAGGGGATACAACTTGAGTGCTTTGTTCCTAGTTATGATTGTGTATTACGCGTGGAGATTCATTGAAAACAGCTCCAGGAAAAATCGAAATTTCCTCATTGTATCAAGTGCCCTTCTGCTCTACACCATTCCCTCAAATATATACGTGTTGGCTTCAGTACTTTTCTGCTTTGGCATTTTCTGGCTGTATTCAAGAAAAAAAAATCCCATTCAAAGTCGCCTTTTTTTTCAGGGTGGACTTTTTATTTGTCTAGGAATCATAATTTCACTCGTTCTCTACGCACCAATTTTGAATGATGTCATCTTTAATCCTTTCTCTTCCCTAAAGCCAGAAAGTAAAATCTACTCCCTGGAACTTATGCTTGAATTGCATACCGCTTTTTTATCAAAAAGATATCTGTTGCTTGTGTTGTTTGGAATTGGGATTTGGTTCTTTTTTAGGTCTCGTTCGGCACAGGAAAAACTCATCTTTCTCAGTCTGATTTCACTATTGATCTTCCCATTTCTCGCATCATTTATTCATCAAAAAATGCCCTTTGATCGCGTTTTCGTGACACTGGCACCCATTTTCTGCATTGTTCTGGCAATACCCATTCTTCACATTCTGGAACGATTAAAGCAGAACTCATTGTCTTTAATTAGTACAATCGTAGTTTCATGCTACTGTATAGCACTCCTTTTTTTAGAGATCAACACAAACAACCACGAAGTGAAAAATAGTTTAGTGAAACATGGTACCATCACGCAAAATGTATATCAAAATTATTTCTTGTCCGATGCTTTCAACTTAGAAGAAACTGCGCGACATCTTTCGTTGATTGCCAAAGAAAAATCCATTTATCTAGTTGATCAAATCGATTATCCAACAGCCTATTTTTACCTTGGAGTCTATAAATTAAATTACCTCAACAATGTAACAATTCCTGATATTGCAGAAGCTGCAATGAAAAATGGGGAAGTGTATATTATCACCACATTCAAATCAAAAACATTGAATCAATTGAGAGAGTTACGAACATTGAAATGTACAGTGGTCTCCGATAAATATCCATTTTCAACTATTATTTCAGTGACAAAAAGATAAATGAGACAATCCTCATTTACCTCACAAACACCCAATCGTTATCAGTAGACTGGTTGACATCAAAGCTGTAACCATCTGTATCAAACAACTTCAGTTGTTCTGGATCGCTAATATTCTTCTTAACAATGTATTTTGCCATTGATCCACGTGCTTGTTTGGCAAAAACCATGATGACTTTGTATTCGCCGTTTTTAAACTCCTTAAATGTTGGGGTAATCACTCTTCCTTTGAGTGTTTTCTTATCAACAGCTTTAAAATATTCAGCGGACGCCAAATTGATCGTAATCCCCGTTTCATTTTCTGAATTCAACTGTTCGGCAATCTTCTTTCCCCAAAACTGATACAGGGTCTTCTTGGCGGGAGTAACTGCCCATTTCGTTCCCATTTCAAGTCGGTACGGGTAAATGACGTCTAAGGGCTTTAAAATGCCATAAATGCCCGATAGAATTCGAACTTTGTCTTGAGCAATTGCGAGTTCCTTTGGTGAAAACGACGTTGCGTCTAGTCCTCGGTAGACTTCTCCGTTGAAAACCGCAGCAACATGTCCATTGTCTGAATTCATTTCAGCACTCGCTTTCCAGTCTTGGTAACGTTGATGGTTCAATTCTGCCAAGTCATCCGACAAATGCATCATCTTCCCTATTTTCTTGGGGGATAGTTTCTTCAATTTCCCAATCAATGTCTCTGCCTCAGTCATGAAAACGGGCACTGAAACCTCCTTCGTTTGAAGAGTTTTTGACATGTCAATGGCTTTTGCGGGAGAGAGGAGAACTTTCATGGAGAACAAATTAGATGATTAAAAATAAAGCGAAGCAAAAAATACGATCAGGAAGATTGATATGATGTTCAACAGGAATCCATAGCGCGCCATTTGATTGATATGCACTTCACCTGACGAAAACACAATGGCGTTCGGTGGCGTTCCAACGGGCAACATAAATGCGCAGCTCGCTGCCAATGTCACAGGAACGCACAGCTGAATAATGGAATAATCCGATTGTAACGCAAACTGCGCAATGACAGGAATGAAGACCGCAACAAGTGCAGTATTTGACATCAATTCTGTTACAAAAATAGCTACGGTGACAACCACCAATAAAATCAGAACGATTCCAGCCGTCTTGAACTCGAGAAACAAGGATGAGAATTCAGTAATCACACCGTTCACTTCAAACATTTTCGCCAAAGCCAAACCACCACCAAACAGAATTAAAATTCCCCACGGCAAATTACGGGTGTCCTTCCACTCCAACAACATTGTCGACTTCTTTTCGGGAATTACAAACAATAACGCCGCACCAAGCAATGCTGGTCCAAAATCTTCCAACGGGATTCCCAAATACTGTACAATCAAACTTTTGAACGACCACGCTAGGACAACTGCCAAAAACAAGAGCAACACTTTTATCTGGGGAGCCGTCCACTTATTTTTTTCCAACTCAACAATCACCTTTTCATTGCGCTCCTTTCCGAGGAATAAGTAAAAGAATCCGAATAGAATGAACTGCATCATATAGCTCATTGGAATTCCAAAAGTCATCCACTCAGCAAAGCTAATGTGAATGTCGTAATTCTGCGCTAAAATGGACTGCATGGAGCCGTTTGGTGGAGAACCGACTATCGTTGCCATTCCACCAACACTCGACGCATATGCGATCGATAGCAATAAAAACAGTGAAAATTTCGATTTTCCCTTCTTTTTGGGAATTGCACTAATAATCGCCAATGCCATCGGGAGCATCATCAAGGCTGTTGCAGTGTTTGAAATCCACATGCTTAGAAATGCTGTGCTTAGAATAAATCCCAGTAGAAGTCGCGCTTTTGAATTTCCGACCACCATAATGATCCGCTTTGCAATTTGCTTGTGGACGTTGTGCTTTTCCAACGCAAGGGCTAGTATAAATCCACCTAAGAATAGGTAAATAGTTGTATGTCCATAGCTAGCAGCCAAACCTGAATTGTCAATGACGCCAAGTGGAATTCCAAAAATTAACGGAAACAACGCGGTGACATAGATTGGTAACACTTCAAATAACCAAAAGAACACCATCAAGCCTCCGAGGGCGATTGAATTCCAAAATGCAGCATCTTTTGAAGGCGCCATGAGCACAATTGCAATAAATGCAAACAAGCCAAATCCAATGATGAGATGCTTTAAATTCTGGTTGTTCATAGTGCAAAAAAAAAGCGCCCATTCGCCTAAGGCGAACTGACGCTTCTAAAATAATATTTTTTATCTAGTAAAGAAACTTCTGTTTTTTGGTTGACTTACAATTTATTCACCTTCTCAACGAATTCAATTGCCTTTGTTTCTATCTCAGAACGTATACTTTTGAATTCAGCATTGTTGTTTGCTGCGTTGATTTTCGGAACCATGTCATTGTAAAACGCAGCTACCTCATCCATTAATTTTGATGCTGCTGGTGCATTTTTATCTCCTGATACAATTACGTAATCGCATTCATCCATGAGGTCATACACCATTTGCTTTACGTCTTTCTTTATATTTTTCTTACTTGCCATGTCTAATTTCTTTTATGACTTCAAATATACACTTTAATTTAGAGTTTTGAGTTTAGAATTTAGAGTTGGGATCATTCTAAACTCTAAATTCTAAACTCAAAACTGTTACGACGTATGCTTCGGCAATTGCACTCTGTGAATTTTATGGTAATTATTTTCGACTTTTAAATAGTATAAATATCCACTGTGAATGCGATGATTTTTGGTGAATCCTAGATCTCTGGTGGTATTTAAAAAGACAGTTTCTCCGGTTTCATCATTCAAGTAATAGATCATATAGTTTCCATGATTACGTGTATAGAAATAAATATTATCATTTGAAACATCTTGCCAAACCTGTTTTATATCACCTTCAACATTAAATGGTACTTGATTTAATCTTTTTCCTTTATCATTAAAGATTGACAACGAATCAACTTCGTAATCTACAACAGCTACATTATTTCCAACTCTGAATGAACGAATATCAATTGGATAAGTAAAAAGCTTGTAAAGTGCCATTTGTTCTGTCCACTTTTTCGTGTTTCCTTCAGAGTCCTGAATATCATTCATAATAAAAGCTAAATTCACATCTGGATTTTGACCTGCATATAGTTCACGAACGAATCGCCGTAGTTCCAAAATATGCGCTTCCATCGAATCATTTAAAACATCTGATCGCACAGAAAACTCCATTTTCAATTCTTCTTCTGCAGCAACTCTAGCGCTAAGAACATCAATTTGATAATAAAACATTTCAGGATCCTTCACTTTATCATACAGCGCCAAACTATACGCTTGATTTCCAAAAGAAAGTGATTTCATTACATATTTTTCGTCGAACTTTGCGACACAAGGCTCTAACAAGATATCAAATGTGGTCTTAGAAATTTCATCAATCACCACGAGTTCATCATTAGAAATTGCTATTTGATATACTTTCTCCGCACAAATGACATGCATATTTCCGATACAATCCATAAAGAATTGTTTTGGTCTATCACGTGTAAATTCATGCCGTTTTCCTTCATTTCCAATACTGTCAACACTAATGTAATACGTTCCTCTAAAACGTTTTAACGTCAAAATCGACTCATTAAAAGGGAAATAATCAAGGATGTTCACGGCATCTATTGACAAAGCTTCTTCAGGTCTAGCTTGTTCAACATTTACCACATCAAATTCTTTATAATAGTAATCCATAACGATCACCACTTCTTTTTGATCCGAATCAGAGATCTTCAACCAACGGTCTTCAAAACCCTTTTTCACTAAACCAATAATATGTTTTGATTTATCGATTACGACGACTCCGTTTTCATTGGTTTCATCAATTGTATTCTTGCCGCTGTCGACGATAAGCACATTTGCTAGTGGAATGTTATCAATATCAACAACAGTTAATTTAATCGTTTGTGAAAAGCTCGAAAAGCTACATAAACACAGAATTATAAAATATAGACGTAGTTTCATTGTAAGTTTGGTATAAGTAAAAAGGGCTAATCAATAGTTGATTAGCCCTTCAATATACAAATTATTTTGCTTACTCAGCTGTCTTTTCCGTTTCTGGTTTTGGCAACAACACTTTTCTTGAAAGTTTAAATTTCTTCGTTTTTGGATCTTTTCCAATTACTTTAAACTTAACAATGTCACCTTCTTTACACACATCTTCCATTTTAGTAAGACGTTCATGTGCAAATTCAGAAATATGAATCAAACCATCCGTTCCAGGTAAAATTTCAACAAACACTCCGTAAGCTTGAAGTGATTTAATTTTCCCTTCGTACTCAGCACCTTCTTCCACTACTGGAGGGAAAGCGATTTGTTTAATCATTTTAACCGCATTGGCCATATCGTCTGCATTGTTAGACATGATTTGAACTTTACCCTCACCTGTTGGCAATTCTTCAATTGTAATGTTCGTATTCGTGTCTTTTTGCATTTGTTGGATAATCTTTCCACCAGGTCCGATAATTGCTCCAATCATATCATTCGGCACTACAAATGCTTCAATACGTGGAGTTTGTGGTTTCAACTCTTTGTTTGGTGCAGGAAGTGTTTCCAAAATCTTATCCAAGATATGTAAACGTCCTTCTCTTGCTTGGTTCAATGCTTGAATCAATACTTCGTATGGTAAACCATCCACTTTGATGTCCATTTGACAAGCAGTAATTCCTGCCGCTGTTCCTGTAATCTTGAAGTCCATATCTCCTAGGTGATCTTCATCTCCAAGAATGTCAGACAATACTGCAAATTTACCACCGTCAGCAACTAATCCCATTGCAATTCCTGATACAGGCGCTTTGATTTGAACACCACCGTCCATCAATGCCAATGTACCAGAACAAACTGTTGCCATCGAAGACGAGCCGTTAGATTCTAAAATCTCAGAAACCAATCGAATTGTGTATGAATTATCGTCTGGAAGCACTGGTTTCAACGCTCTTAGCGCCAAGTTACCGTGTCCAATTTCACGACGAGAAGTTCCTCTTAACATACGTGCTTCTCCAGTAGAGAATGGCGGGAAGTTATAGTGCAACATGAATTTTTCAGTTCCATGAAAGGTAACGTCATCAATCATTTGCTCGTCCATTTTACCACCAAGTGTCAATGACATCAAGGCTTGTGTTTCACCACGTGTAAATATTGCAGATCCATGCGCAGTTGGCAAGTAATCAACTTCCGACCAAATTGGACGAACTTCGTCAAACTTACGTCCATCCAAACGAATTCCTTCGTTCAACATCACGTCACGTACCGCTCTTTTCATCGTTTCTTTGAAGTAAACAGAAATGAATTTTCCAATTTCCGCTAACTCTTCTTCTGTATGCGATGCTTTCAATTCTTCTTTTATCTCACCAAAAAGCTCTGCTCTCTTTTCTTTTGATGCATTACCTTGGCGTGCAACTGCTTTACATTTTTCGTAAGCAAATTCAAATACTTTCGCACGTACATCTTCGTTGTGATCTTCATGGCTGTATTCTCTTTTTGGAGAAGACTTTGGCACTTCAGCCGCTAAATCTATTTGGAACTGACATTGCTCCTTGATAGATTCGTGTGCTACTTTAATTATTTCAACCATATCAGCTTCGGAGATTTGTTGCATCTCACCTTCCACCATCACGATGTTTTCTTTTGTTCCTGCAATGATACAGTCGATGTCCGATTGTTTCATCTCTTCCAATGTTGGATTGATGATAAATTGACCATCCACACGACCAACACGTACTTCTGACATTGGACCATTGAATGGAATGTCAGAAACTGCGATAGCCGCTGATGCAGCAAAACCAACCAATGCATCTGGGCTGTTCACGCCATCATACGCAATCAATTGCATCATCAACTGTACTTCCGAATGATAATCATCTGGAAACAATGGACGAAGTGCTCTATCAACGATACGCATCACCAAGATCTCTCTTTCTGATGGTCTCGCCTCTCTTCTGAAAAATCCACCTGGGATTCTTCCGTCTGCAGCAAATTTCTCTTTGTAATCTACTGTTAAAGGAAGGAAATCTACTCCTTCTTTTGCTTCTTTGGCTGCCACCACGGTAGCCAGAATCATTGTGTCGCCCATTCGTAACACTACTGCACCGTCAGCTTGTTTCGCCAACTTTCCTGTCTCAATCGAGATCTCTTTTCCGCCAGTAATGATGGACTTTTTTATTCCTATATTCATATTTATTTATTTACACATTTAGTAGATTCAAGACTTAAAGATTCAAGATTTTAAGACTTAATTTTTTGAACGATTAAGTCTTTTTGTCTTGATTCTTTGTTCCAAGCATTGGAACATTCTTGAATCTTATTTACAAAAAAAGGACAGCCGACCAACGTCGAATGTCCCCCCTTTCAATAAAATTATCCTGCTAAGTCTAGTTCTTAACGACGTAAGCCTAGTTCCTTAACAATTGCACGATATCTTTCAATATCTTTTCCTTTCAAGTAATCCAATAAGCTTCTACGCTTACCTACTAAAAGTTGAAGTGCTCTTTGAGTTCCATAATCTTTACGATTCTTCTTCAAGTGCTCTGTCAAATGAGAAATTCTAAACGTAAACAACGCGATTTGACCTTCAGCCGAACCTGTGTTTACTTCAGCACCACCGTGCTTCTTGAAAATCTCTTTTTTAATCTCTGAATCAATATACATTCCAATATTATTTAAATAATTTTTATGTAGTTGTCCCGATACCTTTCGGAATTCAACGGTGCAAAGATAGGAAAGTTATTTTGAATGGCAATAATGATGTGCGAAAATTAATTATGTTAAGACTTGAAGACTAAAAGATCCAAGATTTTAAGACTTAATTCCACTTGGATTTGTGAATCATTCATCAAGTCCAAATCTAACCAATGAATAGGTCTTTTGTCTTGACTCTTGGAGTCTTGGCTCTCAAAGTCTAACTCCTAAATAATTTCAACGATAATGCCAATGTTTCTCTCAAGTGTGGACGTTCAACAATATAATCCAAGAAACCGTGTTCAAGCACAAATTCTGAAGTCTGAAAGCCATCTGGTAAATCGCGTCCGATTGTCTCTTTCACGACACGAGGTCCCGCAAAAGCAATCAATGCGTCTGGTTCAGCAATATTGATGTCTCCCAACATTGCGAAAGAAGCCGTTACCCCACCCGTCGTAGGATCGGTTAAAAACGAAATATACGGTAATTTCGCCTCGGATAATTGTCCCAATTTCCCAGAAACCTTTGCCATTTGCATCAATGAAAATCCTGCTTCCATCATACGTGCTCCACCTGATTTAGAAATAATCATGAATGGACATTTTACCTTTATCGCTTGGTCTATTGCACGTGCAATTTTTTCTCCCATCACAGAACCCATGGATCCTCCAATGAACGAGAAATCCATTGCCGCGATGATAAAATCTTGACCATCTAGCTTTCCTTGTGCAGTGCGAATCGCATCTTTTAATCCTGTTGCAGCTTGTGTTGCTTTCAAACGATCAACATACTTCTTGGTGTCCACAAATTTTAAGGGGTCGCCTGAAGTTAACTTCGCATCAAGCTCCTTGTATTTTCCATCGTCAAAAATGAGCTGAAAATACTCCTCAGAACCGATTCTTTCGTGGTGATTACAACGGTCACACACATAGGCATTTTTCAATAAATCGTCTGCCGAGAAAATGGTCTTACAGTTCGAACATTTTTGCCACAAACCTTCCGGAGTTTCCTTCTTCTCCTTTGTAGACGTAGTAATTCCCTCTTTACTTCTTTTAAACCAACTGCTCATATTCCCTAACTAATTTTATTCTGCTAATGTATTTACATTATTCAAATCCTGAAACGATTGCTCCAATCGTTTAATAAATGTCATTTCACCTTCACGCAACCATTTTCGTGGGTCGTAGTATTTTTTATTCGGTAAATCTTCACCTTCTGGATTACCAATTTGCGTTTTCAAGTAGTCCATTTTGGAGGCCATGTAATTGCGCGTACCTTCTGTAAAAGCAAATTGAAGATCAGTATCGATGTTCATTTTAATCACACCGTAACCAATTGCTTCTCTGATTTCTTCAACCGTTGAACCTGATCCACCGTGAAATACAAAATCAACTGGATTGTGTCCTGTTTTGAACTTCTCTTGAATATAATTCTGTGAATTCAATAAAATTTTTGGAGTCAACTGCACATTTCCTGGTTTGTAAACCCCGTGCACATTTCCAAATGCCGCTGCAACTGTAAAACGTGGACTTACTTTCATCAACTCTTCGTATGCGTATGCAACTTCTTCTGGTTGTGTATACAATTTAGAAGAATCAACATCGCTGTTGTCTACCCCATCTTCTTCACCACCTGTAATTCCAAGTTCGATTTCCAAAGTCATTCCCATTTTGCTCATTCGCTCAAGGTATTTCTTGCAAATCGCTATATTCTCTTCCAATGGTTCTTCAGAAAGGTCAAGCATGTGCGAACTGTACAATGGCTTTCCAGTTTCTGCGTAAAATTTCTCACTCGCATCAAGCAATCCATCGATCCATGGCAATAAGTTTTTCGCTGCGTGATCTGTGTGTAAAATTACCGTTGCTCCGTACAACTCCGCCAAAGCGTGAATATGTCTAGCACCAGAAACTGCTCCAAGGATACTTGCCTGAAAGTTATCATCAATCAATCCTTTTCCTGCAAAAAACTGAGCTCCTCCATTCGAGAATTGAATAATTACCGGTGAATTCATCATGGAAGCGGTTTCCATTACTGCGTTAACTGTGCTCGTTGATGTAACGTTCACTGCAGGAAGCGCAAACCCTTTCTGCTTTGCATATGCGAAAATTTTTTGCACATCATCGCCCGTTGCAACTCCAGATTTTATTCCGTGACCCATGTTTTATTATTTTACTTAAACCTCGCAAAGGTAATAAATTTAAAATTTCTCCGATAAATATACTTCGTCCTTTTTTTGTGGATTCTTTTCTGGACAATGATTACTTTTTCATCAGGATAATCTCTATTTTTGTGTGAGAACAAAATCGAAGAGTTTTACTTTTCTTACATCACAAAAACAACGCAACAATACCTCTAAATGAGCTATCTTGATGAATTAAATGAGCGTCAAATTCTGGCAGTAAAAAACATTCACGGTCCAACCATGGTGATTGCGGGTGCTGGTTCTGGTAAGACAAGAGTACTTACCTACAGGATCGCTCATATGATGCATGAAGGAATCGATCCATTCAATATCATGGCGTTGACGTTTACAAATAAGGCGGCCAAAGAGATGACGGAGCGAATTGCTGAAATTGTGGGGAATGGAGAGGCGCGCAACATTACTATGGGAACTTTTCACTCTGTTTTCTCTAGAATATTGAGGTACAATGCTGATCGGCTAGGTTACCCTACCAACTTCACCATTTACGATACGCAGGATTCAAAAAGCTTATTGAAAGATATCATCAAGGGATTTAGTTTAGACGATAAAGCCTATAAGCCGAGTAATGTCTTTGGGCGAATTTCTTCTGCAAAGAATAATTTAATATCTCCAGAAGCTTATGCACAAAATCCTGATATTCAACAGGAGGATAAAATGGCAAAACGCCCTGAATTAGCGCGGATTTATAAAACATATGCCAATCGCTGTTTCAATGCAGGTGCCATGGATTTTGATGATTTGTTGTACCAAACAAATATTTTGCTGCGTGATTTTCCAGATGTACTGAACTATTATCAGCAAAAATTCAAATACATCTTAGTTGATGAGTACCAGGATACAAATTACGC
>CALEIK010000031.1 GCA_937876195.1 uncultured Flavobacteriales bacterium | reverse complement strand
GATGGTACTGCCCTTTTGAGGGTGGGAGAGTAAGTCGACGCCACTTTTAAAACCCTCATTCCTTTTTGGAGTGAGGGTTTTTTTGTATCCAAAAATCCCTCAAAGGAAAAGGTCACTGAGCTTGTCGAAGTGCCCTTTTGTTCCTCGTAATAACGATCTGTCGATCTATTACTCGTCTTCGGATGCTGTGGCATCCTCTGGTGGGAGAGTAAGTCCCTGCCTGTCGACAGACTGGGACGCCACTTTTAAAACCCTCATTCCTTTTTTGGAGTGAGGATTTTTTTTTAAGATACCCCCCCAAAGGGAAAAGGTCACTGAGCTTGTCGAAGTGCCTTTTGCACTGCACATTTACACTTTACAAACCTGACATAAATCAGTTTTTTGAATAGCACATATCATTTAGAAAACTAGATAGTTACCGTTTCTTTGTACAGATAAGTTGTGCATATGAAAGAAACGATGATTAACTACGATCAACTTCTAAAGGAGTTTGAAGAAAAGATTGATGCCGAAATTAAAATTGAGCCTAGAGATTGGATGCCCGATGCGTATCGGCAACACTTAATTCGTCAAATTTCACAACATGCACATTCTGAAGTTATTGGAATGCAGCCAGAAGGGAACTGGATTTCTCGTGCACCCTCTTTACGATCAAAGAAAATATTACTAGCGAAGATCCAAGACGAGGGTGGACATGGCTTGTACCTTTACAGTGCAGCAGAAACGCTAGGTGTAAGTAGAGATCAATTTATTCAATGGCTGCACGAAGGAAAAGCAAAGTATGCCAGCGTTTTTAATTATCCAGCACTGAATTGGGCTGACATTGGTGCCATCGGCTGGTTGGTCGATGGGGCTGCAATTACAAACCAGGTTTCGTTGCAACGAACCTCTTACGGACCATACGCGAGAGCGATGGTGAGAATTTGCAAGGAAGAATCATTTCACCAGCGTCAAGGATACGAAATTATGTGGAAAATGATGCAAGGTACACCAGATCAGCAACGAATGGCACAAGATGCATTGAATAGATGGTGGTGGCCGGCACTGATGATGTTTGGACCACACGATTCTGATTCACCAAATACTGGAAACGCCATTAAATGGAAAATTAAGCGTGAATCAAATGATCGATTGCGTGAGAAGTTTATAAACAAAACGATTCCCCAAGCCGAGCTAATCGGGCTTATGGTTCCAGATCCCCAAATTCAAATGATCGATGAGAACAATTATAAGCACGGAGATATAGACTGGAAGGAATTCTGGGAAGTGGTCAACGGAAATGGACCGTGTAACCAACAACGTTTGCAACATCACATTAAAGCACATGAAGAAGGGGCATGGGTTAGGGAGTGTGCCAGTGAATATCACATAAAATTATTGAAAGATGAACAAGGATAAGGTTAAAAATAGATTATTTGAGCTTCAGTACAGTATTATTGAAACCTTAAGGGAGAAAATTGAAACTACGCATACAATGGTCGATATTGATGAAGAAGATACGATCGATCCAGAAGATTTCTCGCATCAACACGAATCGGGAGTGGTAAAGCGATTAATTACAGATCAATTGGTGAAGGAATTGAAAAATCTTGAACAATTGAAGCAAATTGATTTTAATGAGAAACAATCGGTTATGCCTGGCGCGATTGTGAAAACGAATTCATTCAATTTCTTTATTGGTTTGGCGACATTGCCTTTCGAAGTGGATGAAGAAAGAATTATTGGCATTTCTACAGCGTCACCCATTTATGCCTTATTGGCACATAAGGAAGAAGGAGAAGGCTTTTCGTTTAGAGGAAACGACTATATTATTAACAGCATACATTAATCTAGGAATAATGACGAAGGAAAATCAAGGTCCACTCTGGGAAGTGTTCATTCAAACCAAACCTGGACAACCATTTAAACACGCAGGAAGTATCCATGCGTATGATAAGGAAATGGCCGTAGAAAATGCAAGAGATATTTATACGCGCAGAAGTGAAGGAACTGCGCTTTGGGTCGTTCCGAGCGAAGCAATTGTCGCCGTATCTGCTTCAGAAGCGAGTTCCTTTTTTGAACCAGCAGACGATAAGGTATATCGACATCCAACTTTCTACAACTTGCCTGACGGAGTTAAACAAATGTAATTCACGATGGAAGATAGCGTTAAATATTACCTCGAAATAGCCGACAATGCGTTTATATTGAGCCATCGACTTGCCGAAAACTCAAGTAAAGGGCCATTTTTAGAAGAGGATTTGGCATGTACAAACACGGCGTTGGATTTAATCGGTTTGGCGGAATCTGTGTATAATGAAGCTGCGAATCTTGAAGGAAAGGGAAGAACAGGTGATGACCTAGCTTACCGCCGAGATGAAATGGATTATTACAATGCATTACTCGTCGAACAACCGAATACAGATTTTGCTCATCTTATGGTACGCCAATTTTTTATTGACACGTTCAATTACTATTTCTTCACCGGACTTGCAAATAGTAAGGACAAATTTCTCAATGCAGTTGCGGCAAAGTCACTCAAGGAAGTGACATACCATCTTAGGAGAAGTTCAGAGTGGATGCTACGACTGGGAAATGGAACGGTAACTTCCAGCGAAAAGACACAAGATGCAATTAATAACCTTTGGAGGTATACCGATGAGCTTTTTTCAGCTTCACCTTCCGACTTGAATCTTAGAAGTAGTGGAATTAGTATCGATTTGGAAGTTGTACAGAATGAATGGAATCAGAAAGTGAATGAAATATTTTACCTCGCACATCTGAAAAAACCTGAAAATCAATTCCAGTTGTCGGGTGGAAAAAAGGGAATTCATTCTGAACACATGGGGTTTATTTTAACCGAGATTCAATTCTTGACGAATAAGTATCCTGAAGCTATTTGGTAATTGACAACGAACTACTTTTTCGCCTTGTCTAAACTAAAAATGAAGGTACTACCAACATCGATGGTACTCCTTACATTGATAGTTTGATTGTGTGCTTCAATAATGTGCTTTACGATTGCTAAACCTAGACCAGAGCCACCTTCGTTTCTGTTTCGACTTTTTTCAACACGATAGAAACGTTCAAACAAACGTGGAATTTCAGATTCATGAATTCCTGGACCGTTGTCAGAAACCTCAATGGTAACGATGTCATTCATTAAATAAAAGCGCAATGTTGTGGTACCACCATCTTTCCCATAGTCAATTGAATTGCCGATAAGATTCATGAGTACCTGCGCGATCTTAGTTCTATCCGCATTAACGAATATACGGTCATAATCTTTGGAGAAAACGAGTGATATATTCTTGGATTCAGCTTTTAACTCTAATTCTTTGAACATTTCCTCGACCAATTCGACGATGTCAAAATTTTTCAATTCAAGCTCGATTTGATTCACTTCCATTTTAGCAATGTTATCCAAATCATCAAGTAGTAACGTCATTCTATCTGTGGCTTTAGATGCACGCTCAAGAAATACACGATTAACGCTTTCGTCCTCTAAACCTCCCTCTAACAATGTCAAAATATATCCTTGAATCGAAAAAACAGGGGTTTTCAATTCGTGTGCAAGATTGCCTAAAAATTCACGGCGAAATTCTTCCTGCTCCTTCAATTTTGAAATTTCACTAATCTTCTCTTCTGTCCATTTTTTTGTTTCAATTTCAGCTTGGGCAATTACATCATCACTCAGCCTGAAGGTTAGATCAGCGTTTGGTTGAAATTTACCTTTTCGAATGGATCGGTATAGAATAGTAAGTTTTTCGGTGATGAAAATTTTAACGAAGAAATGAAATGTAACGAAGGTGAAAAGTCCTATTACGATAGGAATCAATAGAATGATACCAGCATCAATTTCCATGTATGTGCTCAAAATAGCAAATACAATAAACGTGAGCACCATGATAGTAGCGCTCCCGCCTAAAATAACATAACTGGGTTTTAAGTTCCTCAAAATTCTTCGAATGTATATCCTACACCTTTTATTGTACGAATATAGTCATTCCCAATTTTTTCTCTCAACTTTCTGATATGAACATCAATAGTTCTTTCTCCAACAATTGCCTCATCACCCCACACAACTTTTAAAATTTGATCTCTTGTGTAGACTTTTCCTGGTCGTGTTGCCAGTAACTCAAGCAATTCAAATTCTTTTTTGGGTAAGTTTAAATTTTTACCAGCAATCGTAATAATGAATTTTTCCCGGTCAATGTTTAAGTTGGATTCCTTCTTTTCCTGTTCGATGGTAGAGTTGGCTCTTCGAAACAATGATTCAACCTTACTCGCAAGCAATCGCGGTCGTATAGGTTTGGAAATGTAATCATCTGCTCCGGCTTCAAAACCTGCTATTTGACTATAATCTTCAGCGCGTGAGGTTAAGAATACAATCAGCGGTTGTTGAATTTTCAAGTCCTTTCGAATAATTTGACAAGCCTCTATACCGTCCATTTGCGGCATCATCACGTCCAGTATAATAAGTGATGGTGAAAAATCTCTTGCCATTTGGATACCATCAATTGCGTTATCACTTGTGTATACTTTGTAACCTTCTTTTTTCAGATTGTAAGATAAAAATTCAAGAATATCTTTTTCATCATCGACCAACAAAATGGTTTGGTTTTTCTGAACGGAACTCATGTGTTATAAATTTTAAGCAAAGGTAATTCTAGAGCTTAGAACAACCGTTATAGAAGGGTTACACTTATGTTAACATTCTACTAAATACTATTAATCCAATCTTAAGAAAACTGGTGATTTTGATCAAATCCGCACCGTTTTTCAAAACGTTTTGGTAACGATTTAATATTAAGTTAACATAAACTTATCTGATTGATAAGGTTAAGGAAAATCCATAATCACAACTTGTCGTGATATTTGCATCAACGAAAACATTAAACTAAAAAAGAACAAAAATGAAAGTTAACAATTTACAATTTGGAGTTATGC
>CALEIK010000030.1 GCA_937876195.1 uncultured Flavobacteriales bacterium | reverse complement strand
CAGTTGCAACAATTAAAGCTGCTAGAATTAAAATTCTTCTCATTGGTTTTATTTTTGTTTTCGTTAAAGATAATGAGATTGTTAAATTTGCAGTGTGAATTTACTTGATTTTATATTTAGACTAGGAGTTGTATTTGCAATTTACGGCTTCATTTGGGGCATATTCGAAATAGGTCTGCGTCTTCTTAGTGCTGGAAGAAAGCGCTCTTTGGGTGAAGTGTATTTTATTAAAGCAATTAAATACATCTTTCTCGCTGATGTAACATTCCTGTTCTGTTTTGACGGCAGTAATTCGAGTATGTACATCGTTAACCAAGTCATTTTCTCAGGTCTAATTCTGCTCACCTACTTCATTGGGAAACTACAACAAAATCAAAATCGTACAGTTCTATTCAAGCTGGCTGGTTCAGGTTTGCCAAACATTCGGCCAACGTTTAATTTGAAAGCTGAAATGTTTGTCATCATCTTGGCATTGCTCGTTTTTGCATCGTTTTGGTTTTTCCCTGAATATGCATCGAATCCTATATCCAAATGGTTTCACGATAGTATTTTGAACATTGAAGACACCCCGATTTTTGGTTTCATCTTCAAAGTCATTGGATTTTTCTTCTTACTCTCTCTGATTTTTAAAATGCTAAATGCATTTACATTTCTCCTTTCTGGTGGAAAGGTTGGTGGTAAGTCTCAACGAAAAAATGATGATCAAAATGATCATTTTGATGATTTCGAAGAACTCAATTAATTAGTTCGGTAATTATTTTTTCAAGTTGAATAATCAGTGGCTGGGTTTCATCATTGACAAGAACATAGGTCGCCAATTTCTGTTTTTCTTCATCGGTCCATTGGGCTCCCATTCTTGATTTTACTTCTTCGGTAGTAACATTGTCACGCTCCACTACACGCTTTATGCGCAGTTCTTCCGGGGCAACAACTAAAATGGTTGCATCGAATTGTTGATACGCGCCTGTTTCAAACAAGATTGCCGCTTCATTGAACACAAGCTTCGACTCGGAGGTGTCAGCTAGCGTTGAAAAAGCTTTTCTTACTCTAGGATGAATTATGCTGTTGACTTTAGTACGTAGGTCTTCATCATTAAAAATCAGCTCGGCGAGCTTTTTACGATTGATTCTACCGTCTTGATACACTTCGGAACCAACCAAGTCTATTAAAAGTGATTTTACTTCATCATCTGTTTCCAAGAATGATTTTGCCACATCGTCCGAGTTGAAAACTGGAAAATCCATTGATTCGATAATTTTCGAAACAACACTTTTTCCTGCTCCTATTCCACCGGTAATTCCAATGCGTTTTGCCACTTAAATCTCGTCGATTTCAATGATTTTAAAGGGTAGTTCAACAATTGCTTGGTAGTCTTCACCGGCCTCTGCCATGTCTTCATCATCGGTTTCAAAATACCAATTGACCTTCACCGCAGTGGATTGTCCATTCATTTTCTCTAATCGTTTGAAGAAATCCAAAATACATTTTGACGAGGAAGTATTAAAATACTCCAATTTCATTTCGATAATTGTTTCCTCCTTTGGAGAAATCTCATATTCCGACAACCATTCAGTAATAGGCTGGTAAAACTCCACAGAATTTTCTGGAATTGATCTTCCCTTTAATTCCAAAACACCTGTTTCTGGATCAAAATCAATCAATGGTGTTTTTGGTGAACCGTCTAAGTGAAATTTTCTCATAACTTACATTTAACTATTTTACTCTATAACTACATTTAAACAAAAGAAACTCGATTCCGCGTCTATTTTTAGAAACTCGTAATCCAGTTTTCCTTTTGATTTTCTTGCGATATCAATGAAACCTAATCCCGCTGTCCCCTTGTCGGAGTGCGAATTTATCCTAAGTTTGGTTTGATACAATTCCTTTAATTCTTCAGCATTTAATTCGTTAACAGTATCTAATTTATGTTTTAATCCGTCAATCTCATTGTTAGGAACAAAATTTCCTGTGCGTACAATAAAGCTTTCGTCCACATATTTCACCATAATGAGCGCGGATTTCTCTTGTTTACCATTAATCTGTTTCAACTGTGTCTCATCAATGTGGTGGTACAAATTCTGAAAACATTCAACAAGTACATTGAAAATCCGTTTTCGTTTCAATTTTACAAAATCTATGCTCTTAACTTTCGCTTCAAGTACGTGTAAAATAGAGGTCAGCAGTTCGGGTGTTAGCTCTCCCTTGAAAGAGAGAATCACCTTCTCATCTTCCATTTTTCGGAAAAAATCATACACTTCAGACAGGGCCATAGGTAGTTAACTCAGTCAAATATACATAAATAGTCGAATAAAATAAAACACTTGAAAAGTTAATGTAACTTTGTTAGTTATGAAAAAGGAATGGTTTGAAGATTGGTTTGATACAAGCTATTATCATATACTCTATCAAAATCGCAACGACGAAGAGGCCAGAATGTTTATTCACAGCCTGATTGACGACTTAAATCTCCCAAAAGGAGTCAAAGTACTTGACCTTGCGTGTGGAAAAGGTCGGCACTCGATTACCCTGAACAAACTAGGTTACAATGTTTTGGGTGTAGATTTATCACCTAACAGCATTGAAACGGCACGTAAACATTCAAACGAACATTTGTCCTTTGAAGTGCACGACATGCGCAATCGTATTGAAGGTCACAAGTTCTCAGCGATATTTAACCTGTTTACGAGCTTTGGTTACTTCAACGATGAAAAAGACAACTTGGCTGTTTTGACTTCGGCAAATTACATGCTGGAAGAAAATGGATTGTTGCTGATTGACTTTATGAATGTGACAAAAGTTATTCGGGAAATGAAACCCGAGGAAACGAAAACAGTAGATAACATCGATTTTCATATTTCGAAATATTGCGATATGCAACATATTTTCAAGGAAATCAAGTTTGAAGATGAAGGTCGTGATTTTCATTATACGGAACGCGTACAAGTTTTACCTCTTGCTAAATTTGAAGAGCTACTTCAGCAAGCTGACTTTAAAATTCTTCGTACTTTTGGTGACTTCAATTTATCAGCGTTTGATGAAAGCACCTCTGATCGATTGATTATTCTAGCACAGAAAAAATAAATGGAATTATTTTACATCATCTCATCTCTTATCACTTCAGTTTTAATCGGCGGAATCATTGTTGCTTTTGTTGAAAAAAGGGACAAAAAAAATATCATTAAAATCTTGCTCGCGTTTAGTGGGGGGTTTTTACTTTCCATTGCATTTATTCACTTTGTCCCTGAACTTTACGAGCATTCAGATCATAACATTGGTATTTATATTCTTCTTGGATTTTTGATACAACTGATCCTAGAATTCTTTTCGGGTGGTATCGAACATGGTCACATACATCATCATGGAAAGGGGAAAATTCCGTGGGCAATTCTAATTTCTCTTGGTGTCCATTCGTTTTTGGAAGGAATGCCATTAGCGGCACCTTTTACAGGTCATGAAATTGCAACTTCTCATTCACACAGTGGTGATCAAACGTTGTTGATGGGAATCATCTTTCACCAGTTACCAGTAGCAATTGCATTAATGACGCTCCTACTAGCTGCAAAGCTGAAAAAATCAACTGCCTGGCTATTGCTCCTGCTTTTTGCAGTTACAACACCAGCTGGAGTTCTAATAGGCTACATTTTTAACTCTACAATTGCGGGGTATGATTTCAATCTGATTCTTGCAATTGTTGTCGGAATGTTCCTGCATATTTCAACCACAATTATTTTTGAAACCAGTGAAAATCACAAGTTTAACTTTTTAAAGCTAGCAAGTATTATTCTTGGATTTGCGATTGCTATAATGATTCACTAGCCAAAACCTATCTAATTATTCTTAGAAAGGTACGCCACATTATTTTAATGTCTGCTCCTATTGTTGGATTGGAAATGTACTTTTTGTTCAATTCAATTTTGGCAGGTAAAATTTGCTCAATGTAGACCCTCTCTGGATCATCTGAATTTCCCAATAAATCATTTTCATTAAAATACTCTAACGACGCCAAATCCGTAATTCCAGGTCGAACACTTAGCACAATTCTTTGTTCAGGTGTATACATATCAACGTATTCCTTCACCTCTGGTCGCGGCCCAACAATCGACATTTCACCTTTGAGTACATTTATAAACTGAGGGAATTCATCCAACTTATACTTCCGAATAAAGTACCCTGATTTGGTAATGCGCGGGTCCCGCATTCCCACAGTTAGCTTTCCTTGTTGATCCGCGTTCTTACGCATCGTTCTGAACTTCCATAGTAAAAATGGTTTACCCAGATGCCCAATCCGCTCCTGAAAGTAAAACACACCACCTCTCGACTCTAGAAGAATCCAAATCGCGATTAAAATACCGACCGGGAGAAAAATGGACAGGATTAGGGTTGAAAACAAGATGTCTACTATTCTTTTCATCGAAGACAATTTTACATGCGTAAAGTTAGTCGGATTTTAAAAACTGAGTTCAAAAGTTGCTAAGATTAAAAGTAGACAAAGGTAGATCATACTTCGTTCAATGGGCCCTTCAAAAATTCCCCGACTTATCTTCGTCTAAATTTGTATTATTGTACTAGCATAGCAATGAGCATATACAGAAATATAGCAATTCTTGTCATAAACGTGTTTTTATGGTGCTCTGCATTCGGACAATCTGAAGTCGATTCTCTTTTAAAAGTCTCAGAAATAAAGTCAGGCGGTGAAAAGGCTAAAGTATATTTGTCAATTGCCAATTCTTATCTAGCTACCTATCCAGATTCTACCATCTATTATGCAAAAAAGGCACTGAACATTGCTGAAAAATCAAACAGCTTGACAGAAATTGCGCGATCCTATGCCGTAATTGCAGATGGATTCCAAAAGGGCAATCAACTTCAATCATCGATTGAGTATTATTTAAAAGCCATTCAATTTTGCGAAAAACATCATCTTGAATCAGTGCTTGGAAGTGCATACAATGGGCTTGGTGTGAATTACTACTACCTCGACGATATGAGCAAGGCTGAAATGTATATCAAGAAAGGTGCAACTGCCAAGTTTAATGCAAAGGATTATACCTATTACACCATAATTCTTACCAACCTAGCGTCTCTCTATTTTTACCAAGAACGTTATCAAGATGCTATTGATATACTTCTTTCCGCGGAAAAAGAACTTATTAAAGAAGGTGAAGAGTATTACCTAGCAAGTCTGTATAACTCCATTGGTGCAAGTTATCAACTCATATCTCCTGAACTTGATTCAGCAGAGATCTATTATGAAAAGAGCATTGATTACGCTAATAAATTTAATATTCAAGACAATTTAATCACTGGATACCACAATCTAGGTGAACTTCACTTTAAGAAAAAAAATTATACTAAGGCGATTCAATTTCTAAAAAAAGCAGAACTTAAAAGTGAAAAATTTGCCATCGAAAAATACAAACTAAGTGTCTACGCTACGCTAAGCGAAGTATACGAAACTATGGGCGATTTTTCCAATGCGCTCTACTACAAAAAACTCGAATACGAATTAAACAAGTCCGTTTTCACCTCTGAAAAACAAAAAACCATTGAGGAGCTTGAAATAAAGTATGAAACTGCTAAAAAAGAGCAAGAAATTCAAGCGCAAAAAGAGGAGATTCAACAGACTAAGCTGAGTGCTGAAAAGGCCAAAAACAGATTTTACCTCATCCTGTTTAGTGGTTTGATCGTTTTTATTCTAGCTGGATTCTCGGTTGTTTTCATCCTACAACGAAAAAAATCAGCGCGATTGCTGGAACAAGAAAAATTAAAGATTTTTGAAAATATTGTACATGATATTCGAACACCTGTCACATTAATTAAAGGACCTTTGCAACTATTGAAAAAGGACCTTTCCACTCATCAAAGGCATGCGACAAACTTTGAGTTAATTGAGCGCAATTCTGAAAAGCTCTTGCATTTAGTAAATGAACTGCTGGATGCTTCCAAGCTCGATAGAGGCAAGTATCAAGTTGTCTTTCAGACTGGAAATGTTGACGTTTTTGTTCAATCTATATTGCATTCCTTTTCCGCTGAATCCAAGGATAAAAATATTGACATCGAATATATTTCATCCAAATCAGAGCTAACCCACTCCTACTGCGCAAATGCACTAGAAAAGATCCTGTTCAACTTGGTAAGTAATGCCTTGAAATACTGCGCGTCAGGGAGTAAAGTTACGGTGCAAGCCCGTATTGAAGGCAACACAATACAACTCGTTGTAGCCGACAATGGGCCAGGAATCCCGCAAAAGGAACAAAGCAAAATTTTTGATCGTTTTTACCGACGGCAACAGGACAAAGCTACCACGGGAACGGGAATTGGGTTATCACTTGTTAAAGATTTAGTGGAAGTGGTTCAGGGCTCCATCGAATTGAAAAGTGAAAGCGGAAAAGGCACAACATTTATTATTTCAATTCCCGTTGAAACCATAGACCAGTCGACCTCAAATTTAGAAATCGATGCATCTAAGTTTCAACTATTGCTGTGCGAAGATGATCCAGACATCGTCACGTTTGTTTGTGGGTTTTTGGAAGATGAATTCAATATTACAGTTGTATCGAATGGGCAGGAAGGCTTGACTAAATTCGCGGAAATATTACCAGACATTGTGCTTTCAGATGTCATGATGCCTATAATGGATGGAATTGAATTGCTTCATGCAATTAAGTCAGATGAAATGACTAACCACACTCCTGTTGTTCTATTTTCAGCTAAATCTTCATTAGAAAGTCGATTGAAAGGATTAAATTTTGGTGCTGATGCCTACATTGCAAAACCATTTAATCCAGATGAGCTTCGCCTCGTGCTACAAAATTTGATCAATACCATTCAACGAAATCAACAAGCTTTTCAGTCTAATATCAACTCTGAAAAAACATTTGAAGAACGTTTAAAGAGCTCGAATGAATATGTGAACAAGGCAATCGCCTTTGTGGTAAGCAATATTGACAATTATGAATATTCTGTAAACGAGCTAGCGGATGATCTATGCATTAGTAGAAGCCAATTGCATCGTAAATTAACAACCTACTCAGGTTTCTCTGCTGCGAATTTCATCAAAATGATTCGCTTAGAAAAGGCAAAAGACTTACTGAAAACGCATCAAGGAAACGTCACAGAAATTGCCTATGCCTGTGGGTTTAATAGTCAATCCTATTTTTCAACAGCGTTTACAGAATATGTTGGAGAGAGTCCAACGAAATTCATGTCAAAGTCCTAATAACAGGCAATTTGCAACAATATCAATTGAAATTGCAACATTAGTTAACACCTTGTTTTCTGATGTCCTGCACCTTTGCATTGTGTTTTACAATTAAAATTTATGTACGCATGAAGCAATTAAAATTTATTCGATTTTCGTTCATTTTGACAATGACAATTTTTGTTTACCAACAGCAAATACATGCACAGGTAAATTTAAACTCAGGGCTGATCGCTCAACTTCCCATGGATGGAAGTGGTATAGATATCAGCGGTAATAATAACAATGCTACTATTGTTGGACCCTACGTCTTTCCAGGGGCTGATCGGTTTTTGAACTTTCACGGAGCGATGCGCTTTGTGGGAGACGCTAGTCAAGCAAAAATGACGTTTGGCACCCCTTTGCTCAGCAACCGTGCAGAGTTTACAATTAGTTATTGGTTCCTCCTCTCGGAAGCCTTGAATGGGATGAATATCTTCGGTCAGGACAATCTACTTGAAACGGCCTATTACACCTCTCCAAATGAGATTAGGATCTATCATCCAACAAGTGGTTCCATCGGAGTACCGCTATCTAGCCCCTTTTATAACAATTGGCGCCATCTTGTTGTGACAGGAAATAGCAGTGAAATTAATATCTACCTAAATGGCGTTTTAGTGCATACCCAGTCAGGTAACTTTTCACTGGGTGCAAATACACACTTTACCAATATAGGTGGGCATGTCGTGAGTCAATTTTCTACCAACTGGATGCGTGGAAACGTTGACAACATTTCTATTTATGACCGTGTAATTACTACGGACGAGGTAAACGCATTGTACACCAATAACTTCCCTGAACTCACTATTACAAATGTGAGTAATACAACTTTTTGTGCTGGGGATAATGTGGTCATTGACTTCACAGCAACTGGAGAGATTTCAACAGGTAATGAGTATTTGTTACAAATGTCAAATGCTTCGGGTAATTTTTCCAACCCAATTATTGTTGATCGCTTAATGAGTTCAAACTTATCTGAAACATTTAACACAACAATTCCTTCTGGTACTCCTTCAGGTGTGTCTTATCGATTTAGGGTAACTAGCACGCTGATGGCAGCCGTGAGTGACACTTCATCAGATTGTGCAGTAAGTGGTATACTGGGAGATATTCCTGATCCTGCTCAATTTCAGTACATCGGTGAAGTGAATGGAAAAAACTACTACAAAAGCACTGGAACAAGTCCTTGGATTACAGCGAACAACAACTGCATTTCAAACGGAGGGCATCTGGCAACAGTTAGTGATTCTGCTACAAATTCACTTCTTCACTACAACGCCAGAGATGGAAGGCTGTACCTCGGATTTCGTGATTTCGGAAGTGGATTTGAATGGGTAAATGAAATGCCTGTGGTTTACACAAACTGGGCTGCAGGACAGCCAACAACTCAAGATTTTGCAGAGATGCGTGATTATGACGCAAGCTGGATTGCTACAACGAACACCAATTCAAAAAAATACATTCTGGAACTAAACCCTGAAGGATTAAACGCTTCCTTTTGTACCGGAGATGACATTATATTGGAAGCGGCAACGCTCACTGGTGCCACGTATGACTGGACAGGACCAAACGGGTTTACATCAAGTGATCAAATTACCACTATCACTGGTGCTACTAGTGTCAATGAAGGAACCTATTCATTAGTGTATACCATCGGTGGTTGTTCTTCGCCACCGTCCACGGTAGAAGTTGACATGAATGAACTTCCTGGAAACTCACTTATATCAGTATGGACCGACTCCATTTGTCCTGGGTCAAATGCTCAAATTATTGTCGAAAATTCTGAAATTGGATTAGCTTATCAATTACAAGATGCGCTGACATCCACGCCTATTGGAAGTCCACAAAACGGAACTGGAGACACCTTATTCTTTGCTACGGGTATACTTGGGGCAAACACAGATTTTAATTTTTCAGTAGACATCACCTCTACCGGTTGCAACACTGTAACCGCTGATCTCACCGTAACTGTGTTAAGTCCACCAAACCCTCCTACTACCATTGGAGATTCCATCTGCAATGCAGGGCCATTAACGCTTGAAGCCGATGGTGCCGAAACAGGTGGTTTCTACAATTGGTATACGCAACCATCTGGTGGCACGCCAATCACGGGATTAACTGGAAGCACGCATTTGATTGACACCAATGTAATCGCAAATTTCTACGTTTCCATTACTGATAGCAATGGTTGCGAAAGTTCACGTACGCAAGTAACTGGAGTTGTTTTCAATCCACTACAACCTCCAGTTGATTTGATCACTGGCTTAATCTTGCACTATCCACTTGATGGAAACTTTGAAGACTTCAGTGGATATGATTACGATGGCACTGTCAACGGAACGAATACTTTTGTGAATGATAGACTTGGTAATTCAAGTTCTGCTTTGAATACCACGAGTGGAATTGTTCCGGGAAACAACTATTTCACTGCTGGAAACCCTCAAAAAATTCAAGAATTATCAACAGAAGTATCAATTTCCTTTTGGATGAGGCAAACTCAGTCTTGGTTTGGGGATGACTTCATAATCGGACATACACCTTTAATTAACAAGTGGAACGGTTCAAATGGACTCTATTTGGGACTTGAAAATTACAATCCTGGAAATCCTCAAAACAGAATTCGTTGGCGCGTGAACGGAAGTAACTCCGTAATTAGTAGCGCGAATGTCACATTATTACAATGGAACCATATCGTTTGTACCTACACAGGAACACAGCTACGCATTTACATCAACGGAGTATTTGCAGGTGCCGCCCCCTCTGGTGGTATTGGTTCAACAGGATCACAACTACAATTTGGAAGGCAAGCCAATGGCAGTGGTGAAATCACCTATCGAGGTGATTGGGATCAGATTAGAATCTACAATCGTGCACTGAATGTGAGTGAAATTCAAACACTCTACAATAATGAAAGCGTTGCCTTTGTAAATGATCCATTCTGTGATGAAGAAGAAGATTTAGCCCTTACAACATTCGAATTCCCAGGTGCAAGTTATCTTTGGACGGGACCAAACGGATTTACATCCACTGACCAGAATCCTACAATCATTTCTAATGCAGATTCAACAACGTATGCAGGAACATACACACTTGTTGTAACTGACACAAACGGTTGTGTTTCTCCACCGCAAACAGCGGAGGCAATTATTTATGCCATTCCAACAAATCCTGTAACCACGAACGACACGGTTTGTGGAAGTGGAAATGCAGTTCTCACTGCTTCAGGTGCACCAGTAGATGGTTATTACAACTGGTATGTTAACGCGGTAGGTGGTTCTCCAATAGGTGGACAATCAGGTCCAACACTGACCATTCTAAATCTCAGTGCGACCACCACACGCTATGTTTCAATTGTTCGAAATGGATGTGAAAGCGATCGTGTGCCTGTTACGGCTGTGTACAATAATTTTGCAGCGACAGATCTTGCACTTACTGGAAGTACCATTTGTGCAAGCGAATTGAATTCTACAGTAACTATAATGTTAAGTGAAAACAATGTTTATTACCAAGCATTCATTGGAGCAGTTGCTGTCACAGACAGTCTCGTTGGAAATGGAAGTGATTTGATACTAACGATAAATACAAGTGCACTGAACATAGGAAACAACACGTTGAGCATACAAGCAAACTACCCAGGTTGTTCAGCGGTGGAGTTAGATAATACGGCAACCATTACTGTCAATTCACTTCCAGCGGTTGACGCAGGGACAGCCCAAGCCATCTGTTTTGGTGATGAAGCCACCCTCAACGGTAGTGGAGCAATTTCTTACGACTGGGACAACGGTGTCAATGATGGAATTCCATTTACTCCAAGCATAACAGAAACATACACTGTAACTGGAACAGACGCCAATGGATGCGAAAACAGCGATCAAGTAATTGTGACCGTTGATATTATTCCTTCGGTAGAAGCAGGACCCAATCAAACGATTTGTGAAGGTACATCAGTTACACTGTCTGGAAGCGGAGCAGACTCATACACGTGGGATTTAGGAGTCACAGACGGTGTTTCGTTTACTCCAAGTGCAACAGAAACATATACGGTAACAGGGTTCTCAGGTGCTTGTCAAGCAACAGACGATGTGACCATCACAGTAAATTCACTTCCAGCCATTGCGGCAATAGCTTCGCAAAGTGAAATTTGTGCTGGTGAGTCAGTTACTCTGAATGGTACAGGAGGAACATCCTATAATTGGGACAATGGCGTCTCAGATGGAATTTCATTCTCTCCAAGTACAACAGAAACCTATACTGTTACAGGAACTGATGTCAATGGATGTGAAAATACAGCTGTTGTTGAAGTAATCGTCAATCAACTTCCAGACGTTGATGCAGGAACGGCACAAACCATCTGTATTGGTGATGAAGTAACTCTGAATGGCAGCGGAGCAAATTCCTACAGTTGGGATAATGGTGTGGCAGATGGAGTTCCGTTTATTCCAGCTACAACAAACACTTATACTGTTACAGGAACGGATGCGAATGGATGTGAGAATACAGATCAAGTGGTTGTAACGGTTGATGCCATTCCTTCGGTAGAAGCAGGAATCAACCAAACAATTTGTGAAGGTGAAGCGGTGACACTTTCGGGAAGCGGAGCAGACTCATACTCTTGGAATTTCGGAGTCACAAACGGAGTTTCATTTACTCCAATTGCAACGGAAACATACACTGTTACGGGTTTTTTAGGCGCCTGCGAAGCAATGGATGATGTTACAGTAACAGTGAACCCACTACCAAATGGAGCTGTTAATCAAACGGATCTTACACTTACCGCTGTTGAATCGAATGCAACCTATCAATGGATTGATTGCATTTCCGACACAGAGATTTTTGGTGAAGTCGATCAAACTTTCATGGCAATAACGAATGGTGAATATGCTGTGATTATTGAATCCGTGGATGGTTGCGTTGACACATCGAGTTGTATTGTAATTAACTCTGCTGGACTGGAGAGTATCTCAATAGTTGACTATGTCAAATTGTACCCAAATCCTGCAACGAGTATCGTTACGGTTGAAATCAACGACGTAAGAATTCAGGAACTACATATTTATGATGGAGCTGGAAAACTTCTACTAGAACGTAGTTTGGACGAGATTCAAACAACAATAAACGTTGAGAGATTAGATCCAGGTATGTACTTCTACCGACTGATTGACGCTCGAAATAACACTGTTCATAGTGATAAGTTCAATATCATAAGATAACAACTATTCACTCCTAATAGAAAAGCATCTGCCTTTGGTAGGTGCTTTTTTTATTTAAGTCTGGCGAGATCAATTCATGACTTTTTCCACTGCATTCTTCACCGCATGAATTACCGTTTCAACCTGTTCATCTGTCAAATTAAAATAGACGGGCAAGGAAATTTCGTTTGAATACTTGTTCCACGTTTCAGGATAGTCTTCCATTTTGTATCCTCTTTTCTTGTAAGCTGTCAGAATAGGAAGCGGTTGAAAATGGACATTGACAGAAACATCTTGATCAAAAATATGTTTCATAATTTCATCACGTTGGGGTTCCGTCGCTCCTTTTATACGCAACAAATAGAGATGATAACACGATTCTTTTGAATCATCGATGTACTTAGGGATAATTGCCCACTCAAATTGACTTAAAGCATTTGTATACTGTGTAAATATTTCCTTTCGGCGATTCAAATTCTCTTGGTAGCGATCCAGTTCAACCAATCCAATTGCAGCTTGAATATCTGTCATGTTGCATTTAAAACCTGGTTCCTCTACATCGTAGCGCCAATTTCCTTTTTGTGTTTTCGCTAGCGCATCTTTCGACTGTCCGTGCAGAATAAGAGTATTAAACACACGATAAATTTCCTCGTGATCGTAACTTTCAGGAAGGTTGAAGCAAATTGTTCCACCCTCAGCCGTTGTCAAGTTTTTTACCGCGTGAAATGAAAAACAAGAAATATCGGCTAGCGAGCCTGAAACTTTACCGTTCATTGTCGCTCCGAAACTATGCGCGGCATCCGAAATCAACAAAATCCGTCCAAGCTGATTTTGAAGTTCGTTTTTTCCTTGAAACTGTGATTTCGTATCTTCAATTACCTGATAAATTCTATCGTAATCACATGGAAATCCCGCAATATCCACAGCAATAATGGCTTTCGTTTTTGGTGTTATAGCCGCTCGCACTTTCTCAGCATTGAGGTTGAAATCGTCTCCGTTCAAATCCACCATTACAGGTGTCGCTCCAGCATGAATAATAACATTGGCGCTTGCGCAATACGTGTAAGCGGGCAAAATCACCTCATCGCCCTCTCCTATTCCCCACCAATGCAATAAAACCTGCATTCCCATTGTCCACGAGTTTACGGCAACTGTCGTTTTACAACCACAATATTCTGTAATTTTTTTCTCAAACAACTTCGTTCTAGGCCCTGTTGTAATCCACCCACTCTGTAAAGCGGCTGTCACTTCGTCAATTACTTTTTGGTCGATGCGGGGTGGTGAGAATGGGATCATAATTTCTTATTGGGTGTTTATCAAAATTAGTGATTATCGCGACATACGTTTCTGTTTATCCGATGGTTTTTTCTTTAAGACTAAAAAATCCAATATTCCCTTCCAATAGCCAAGTCCATAACTGACATGCAAAATCGGAAAGGTCTTTAGAATACTGAAGAACCCAACTCCTGCGTTTGCCAATCTAATTTGAGATGAAAAATACAATACACTCATACAATAAATGAACAGAGGAATTGCCATCCAACCCAAGAAGTATACTGAAACTACTGGAGAAATTAATAGTACAAATAGATAGAACACAAACAGCGGTGGCACAAGCTGACGAATAGTGGTAACAGCCTTATGTTTCTTATTCACGTATACCTTCCAGTAACCGTATTGAAAAAATTGTCTCCATAATCCCATAAAATTACCACGTACATAATATTTCAATGAAATTCCAGCATCAAAATAGATTTCTCCACCAGCTTTTACTACTCTAAAGTTGAAATCATCGTCTTGATTCCTGATTAAGGCTTCATCGAAATAGCCAATTTTTTCAAAGACACGCGCTGGATACATCGGACTGGTTACGGTGTCTGTTAACCCCGATTTCTCTAATGTTCTGAAATTTCCCAATCCCATTCCTAACGTCGTGCCCATTGCTAAAGCAATTGCCTTACCCGATTCATTGACATACTCATTCACTATTTTGCCTCCAACACACCATATGGAAGAATTCTCTTTCAGTTTTGCTAAACAGTTTGATATATAATTGGAGGATAAGATATGTCGAGCCCCAACAATTTGGATATAATCGTAGCTAGTCGCATGGATGCCCAAATTAAAAGCATACGGTGTTAATTGCTTTTCGTTGTCAATAAGTTGTAATGATTGAAATTCCTTCTTCATTCGTTGTACCACATCTCTTGTCCCATCATCGCTCATTCCATCCACTACAAATACATTCAACACAATGTTTTCGTCGATATCAGAATTATAAATTGCGCGAATACACTCCTCGATGTAGTTGACCTCATTTCGACAGGGAATAACAACGGATATGTTTAAAGGTATTGTCATTAATTTATAGTTCTCTTAGGTCTTTATTGGAATAATGATGATGAAAAATTATATGTACAATCCTCTGCATATCCCTCTCTAATTGAAATCATTTCTTCACTTAATGTTTGATCAAAGGGAGTTGGTGAAAATGGAATCATAGTTGCAATAATATTAGTGCTTATTTAGTACCTGCATGAAATCATCAGCAATATTATCCCTGTTGAAGTGCTTTTTTACATAGCCTCTCGCTCGAACACCCATTTCATGTAGGATTGCCTTATTTTTAGACATTTCCAATAATTTCTCAGCCAAGTCATCGACGTTCTCAGGCTCAAAATATAATCCAGCCTGCGCATTGTCAATAAAATGAGTTTTGGCCTCACCATCAACTCCCAATAACAATGCTTTTTCCATGGACAGTGCTTCGAATATTTTAGAGGGTATCGCACCTTGAAAAATGTCGAGTTTTCGCAATGGAACTATAGCGACATCCACCTCTTTAAGTATTGATGGCATTTCATCTTTTCTTACCGGGGGTAAAAACAGGACATTCTCAATTCCCAGTTTTTTCTTTAGCTCCAATAAACTTTCTCGTTCCGGACCTGTACCTTGAATTACAATTTTAATTGTTGTCTGCTCCTTTATTCTAGCTGCAGACTCGAGCAAAAAATGCAATCCTTGCGCATGCCCCAATATTCCTCCATAGAAAAACACAACATCATTCGTAGATAGATTATTTCGCTCTCTGAAATTGCCCACGACTGTTTTTTCTGGATCATAAAAATTTAAATCTACCCCATTCGGTAACCAGTGAGTTTTAACTTTCGGAAATCGTTCTTTTATGTTGTTCACAATTCCCATGGTTTGCCCTGTAACCAAAGAAGCATTTCGATAACATTTTGCTTCCAATTTATACGCAAACTTCAATAACGTTTTGTTGTTGACAATGTCCATTTTTTCAGCACTTTCAGGCCATAAATCTGACACATTAAAAATGAGTTTAGCCTTCAATTTTTTCGATAGTCGAATGGCAGAATACCCTAAGAAAAGCGGTGGTGACTCAACCATTAGATAGTCGTAATCGCCTAATTTCCGACCTCTCCAATACGATGAGAAAACAAAACTAAAATAGTTCAAAAGCCTTGGAATAATGCTCTTTGATTTAGTCGTATATATTTTTGCGCGAAATGCTTTAATTCCATCAATTTCCTCTTCACGAATTGCGTTTGATCTATAGGCTTCATGAATGACCATTTCAGGATAATTTGGCATCGCTGTGAGTACCTCCACATCTAATCCTTTACTCTTTAATCGAACTGCCAACTCGTGCAGCCTATTTTGTGGTGCACCAATTTCTGGAGGGTAATATTGAGTTAGAATTAAGAGCTTCATTCGAGTATTTTAGTTTTAGCAGAAGTGGCTTCTTGTTTGGAAAAGTAAATGGCCACAAGAACCATCCAAAATGTATAAAAAACAATTCCACTCTGACGTTGCAACATCGATTCAAACAGACAGTTAAATCCTAAACTCAGCGCGATAAAAACTAGCAACCAGTTTCTTGTTTTAATTCCTTGTACGATTCCAACGATGATAATTGCCAAAAGTACTCCTAGTCCGATTATGCCAATTTCAAGTCCAGTTTGCAGGTATTGATTGTGTGGATTGTACATCTGCTTCGCCAATTCGGGTTGACCTAAACTGATCAATCGATCGGACAAATAATCGTCTATGTTTCCAGTACCTACTCCAAATGGGTGTTCGCAAAATTCCATGTAGGCTACTGTCCACATTACCAATCTCGCCTCCGATCCTGAAACTGGGTATACGCGATTTTCAACGTACCCCTCAGTGTTCTTGAAATAATCTTGTGCATACCATTTTGCACTGGTCCACTCTCCTTCCACATAGGGAATAGCGTTAACCGAAATTGATGCGGTAACAGGTAAGATGATAATCACGGCCGCAGCTGCAATCTTTCCCCATTTTTTATGGATCCAAAAAACAAGAACTACTGCTACAAATAGAAGATAGAATAACAATCCCGCCAAACTAAGGTTAAAGAAAATGCCGACTGAAAACAATGCCATCAACACAACGACAATCCAAGCTGAATAATAGGTGTATTTGTTCTTAAATCCATACCAAAGCAGGGCAATTCCAACCGTGTAATAGACACTTGAGTACGTTGGATGATGAACGTACGAAAACACACTTGCTAAAAAACACTGAACTTGCCCCTTCTCGAGATAACAGTTCAAGCCTGACCAAAAACCTAGAATCAATAGCACAACCAACGACAGTAAATATAGAGAAACCGTTCGTTGAAATTCCTGTTGCGCTGGTCTAAAACTTAGCAATACAGGAAGTAGTACAAAAGACAATTTGTTCTCTAGGTAAACACCTGCCTGATGGGGATTATTTGTCCAAATAGCATATACCGCATAAAGCACATAGAAGGAAATAAACAACATAGGAAGAAGCGACCATTGAAAGTGCACTTTCTTTTGAACTACACCAACAATAACTACTATTGCCAGTAACAAAAAGGGGATTAAAATCGCTTTCGGCAACAGGATCATGATCACTGAAAAGATGCCGAGTACGACATCATAAAACTGATTGAATTTCCAATTATTTATCATTCGCTAGCTGATTGTATAATTGATTGAATACCTCTACACTTCTTGTTCTTGTTGCCTTTGAAAATACAATTTCCTGATTTAATTCCTCGCATTTTTTTTGATCGAGCTGCAACGCACTCTTCAATGGATTCACTCCAGGTGATTCGATGATACCATTTTCGTTCGAAGAAATCCACTCATGACTTACCTTTAGATCCGAAACAACCGGGATACATCCTGCCGACATTGCTTCGAGAAGACTGACAGATGTCCCGTCCGAATGTGGAATAGAAATATAAATCATGGACCGGGCATAATAGTCCTTGTTCGTTGTTCCATCCAACCATCCAACAAAATCTACTTTTGACTGCAGATTCATTTCCATGACTTTCTGTTTCAACGCATCAGTATCCTCCCCTGTTGCTCCAATAACCAATCTCCAGTCTGGGTTTTCTACATTGAAATCTGCGAAATAATCAATGATCTTATCAATTCTGTACAACGGGCGATGTAGGCGATTTGAATACACCAATTTCTCTTTTGTTTGTGGCTCCACTGGAGTGATGCCGTATTGAACCCATGTATAGTTCCCTTGAGGTACAAGTAATTTCATGGCATCAATCATCTCATGAGAATCTGCTGTTACTGCTTTGGACCGTTCCAACGTCTTTTTGACAATAAAATGACTGAATTTATTTCTTTTCGGAACGACTAATACATCACTTCCCCAAGCAGTCGTAAGCACAGGTATTTTCAACTTGTTCGCCGCACGTGTCGTAAAATAAGCGAGGCGATTTACTTGATGTATATGAATCACGTCGGGATCAATCTTTTTCAGCGTACGCTTAAGTGCCCCATAATTTTTGATCACGCGAAAAGGGTTTAAATTTCGAAAGCTAATGAGGTGATTTTTCAACTCGGATTGACCTTCAATGGTTTCTTCCGAAACAATGACCAATTCCAGCGACTGCGATTTAAGTGCATCCAAGAATGTCACAAAATGCACCGAATTAGAACCAACCTCTACTATCCTCATTGTACAATTAATTTGTTCAACAATTCCTTCATTTTCGCGACTTGAAAAGACCGATGCAAACTATCTTTGTTTTCGTTCGAAGCAAATCGTATATTATCTGATTGCCAATCACTGAATGCTTCCAACACCATGTTTTTAATCATCTCTACATCATCAAATTCCGCATTATAACCACAATTAAATGATGAAACCAACTCAGCAGCGACATCGGTAGTATCTACCAAAGCTAGAACTGGCTTTTGCACTGAAATGTAATCAAATAATTTTCCCGTAAAGATTCCTTTTTGCTTGGACGCAGGGTGCATGACGACATTCAAATCCATTTTTGCCATTGCTTTTATTCCATCCTCATATTTCAATCCAGGCTTTAACTCAACAAAGTCGGCAATTTCATTGGGGATATGGAAATTAGGATGTGCACCTACAATTTCAACGCTATAATTGAAGTTCGGCTCTTCCCTTTTTACTTGAATGAGTGCTTTAAAGAGGTAATCAGGCTTTCTAGTACCATAAAAACTCCCAAAATAACCGATCTTAAATAAATCCTTTTGTACCGTTTCGCTTAGATCTCTTTGGAACGAATGGTTGAACCCATTGCGGATCTCTGTAAATTGCTTTACACGAGGACAAATCTTCTTAAAATCCTCTATGATTGGCGATGACACTGCAGTGATTGCCGAAGCGTACTTATCCACCAAAGACTCCACCTCTTGCAATGCCCCTTTTTGGGCAGCTGACAAATACGGATTAGCGGACATTTCATCACGCATATCTGCAATCCAAGGTGCTTTAGAACCAGTGTTTTTCAGAAAATCTACGACGACCAAATGTGCTTCCTCCGGAGAAAAAGAACTGATAATTGCATCAAAGGAGGCCACTTTATTTCTCGCTACTAATTTTTTAAGGGTTCTTCTTCTCCAGCCATTCAAGGGCTTCTTAATAATTTTTGACAGCAATACTGAAATTGCTGTTTTGACAAAGTGAATGAATTTTCCAGATGTTGGTTTACTTTTTAAAAGTTCAAATAGCTTACTTGATAGAGAATAATGAACAATCACATTTTCTTTCCATGTTGTACTACCCTCCTTTGTATCAAGTGTAAAGATCTCAATTTCAAAATCTTCACGTAAAAACTCTACAAACGAAAGCATTCGATTAGTGGCAACACTTTGCTGTGGAGGAAACCATGTGGTAATCAATGCTATGCGTCTTTTATCTTTCAAGGCGGTTTATCGTGTTAATGTAATTATTGATAATCTCACTTCTCTCCAACTCTTTTCTAGCAAAAGTAATATGATCAACGTTTGGAGTTAAATCTCTTTTTTCAATTGTAGCAATCAAGTCAATCATTTTCTTCTGAGCTTCCTCTAAATTCTTTACAAAATGGGTGTGTTCCAGTGGAAACGTCCACAACACTTCCAGTCCCAAAGACAGAGCTTCAATCACCGTTGCGGAGAACCCATCGTGTTCTGTGAATCGCACTAAAATTGGTGTGCTTCGCAAAGCTTCCTTAAATTCGCTTTCTTCCACCAAGCCAATGCATTCAACGTTCTCTGGAGCTTCAAAATCACACGTTTCTACTCCATAAATTTTAAATAGAACAGCGGGAAGTTGTTTCGCCAATTGGCAAATCATTTCCATCCCATAAAACGCTTGGCTGGTCTGTGGAACGTATGAAATGACTTGGATTCGATCAAACTTGTCGACTGGTTCAATACCCGTTTCACAATATTTAAACGGGACGAGTTTTGCACTCACACCCAGGCCATTCACCTCCTCCAACATCCAAGGAGCATCTACAAAGTTGTGTGCGTAATCAATGTATTTTCGGTTGATTGTTCTGTTGTTCAGCCTATCAATGGCGATAATAATATCCGTTCCCATCCATTGTAAAATAAGTTTTTTCTTCCAACGAAGCGTCCAGTTTAAGCTACCACTATTGTTTGTCACTCCGTTCATAGAAATCACCAGACCTGCAAATGGAACGAGACAAGAAAAGAACAATTGTTGCAAACGCGAGTTGTAAGTATCAAGGAAATAGTACCTATTCTTTTTGTCAAGAGATTGTAAATCTTCTACAAGTCTTCTACTAAAAAGCGGTAAGCCATTTACAAGAACTATCATTCATTATTTAATTGATGTTACTCAAAAGTAACGATATTTTACAACACTGATTCTTCATTTTAATGGAATCAAAGAAATCACCCTTCGGTAGTCTCAATCGCCAATTGATCTGTGATTGGTCCCGAGTACTTGACCAAGCAAAGAAGGATGGGCAAGGTCAACCAATGGATATCCAAATAAAGGTAAGAGGATGGAATCATCCATAAAATTGGGAGCATTGCATAAAAAAGAAAAATCCAATTTGTCACCGATTTTTTATCCTGCAATTTTCGTCGAATAAAGTAAATACACGTAGCACCTAAAAACACAAAATAGGTCCAGCCAATGACTCCATACTGAGAAATAATTTCAATCACAAAGTTATGGGGCGACGTAAGGGATTTTGTTGGATAGGTATTATTACCTTCACGATGTCGATTCACATAATTTCCTGGGCCAATACCTGTGAGTGGTCTTTCCTTTATATACTCCAATCCATTATAAATTAAATGCTTTCTGAATTGGGTTGACGCTAAGTTGTTTTCAGCCCTATTTAAAGAATCCTGCCGGTAAAAAATGTCCTCAATCTCTTCGGTACTCAACACGTCAATTAAGCGCTTAGACTCATAATAGCCTTTCTCATTGTAAACGTATACCTCCTTGTTCTTCGCAAACGTGATATGAGGAACATATTTTGGACCGTAGAAGAATTCTGAACGACTAATGACCATTGCTAAGAAAATAGCGCCCAACGCATAAAACTTCCAATTAAGCTTCCTGAAATCAGAGGATCTGAACTCAATAATTGCTATAAAGATGAATACTGAAGAGGTAACAATGAATCCAAACCTAGAGTCCGCATAAGATGCAAACAATAAAATGATAGTCGTGTAAAAGGCGATTTCAAACTTATTGGCTCTCAGCTTTTTCTCCAGCACGATTAAAATACCCAATAAAAACAGCACATAACAGACAAAGTCATTTTGGTTATCGAACAAATACAGCGGTGAATAGAATCCGTTAAAGACATTAAGCTCTAACCATTTCAACGGTGTATTTCCCATTTTGTGAATTCCTGTAAAAAACTCAAACGTTCCAACCACAAATAAGAGATACAAGTATAGGCGTATTCCTAGTACAAAGAATTCATAAAATCGCTTGGATCCAATCTTCGCCATTGAATTGAAAAGTATAATCGCAAACATCAATTGCATAATTAGGGTACGCAAGTGAAAAACTCCCATTTCTGTCTTCTCAACAATGAGTATCCATCCAAACGTATAGCACACCCAAAGAAAGAGAAAACCTACGAAGAGCTTCATCGCTATATGCCATTGCCGAATTCCGTTCAAACCAACAATTAGGAGCAATAGTGTAATGATTAAATTTGGGTAAATGGTCATAAAACCAATAGAAATAGGTAACAATTTTGCTCCAAAAGGCAATGTCACCAACCAAAAAATGAACAGAATCTCTATAATTGAGTATTGGCTATATTTTCCCTTTATCACTTTGACTGAATCCATGCTCTAGTTTACGGAAATTTGATCATACAACAACTTATTTTTGTGCTTTTTAATGATCGAGTAATACCAAATCAACGCAGCAAGGTTCATGAGCGAATAAGAAATACTATACACTAGCAGACCATCCTTAAAGTCCCAATTTTGTAGTGTACAATAATAAAGTGTGGAAAGTGAAACAAAATAGCCAACAAACGCGAAAACGTAAGCCATTTTTTGTTTACCAAACAAAATAGTGATTCCTGATACTGGAGATGATAGGAACAAGAAGAAAAGAATTGGGATTATACGTTGTGCATATACTCCCGCTTCGCGCCAATTTTCTCCAAGATAAATGCTAAAAATATCAGGCCCCCAAATAATTAAAATCACTAGAAAAGGAATAGAAAAGAAACCACTGGTCTTAAGTGTTCTAAAGAATATTGGTGAAACATCTTTGTCATTATTGATTGCATCACTTGCTTCTTTGTAAAAAATTTGACTGACTGAACCAGTGATTAATGCGATTGGCGCACGGACATATCTATGCATGATTGAAAAGAAACCCAGTTGCAACAATCCAAATCCACTTGAGATGATCCAAAACAGCAAAAACTGCGTGGCAAAAACATCTGTGAAAGCGTGTAAGGAATTTATAAGAGGGAAATCTCTGTATTCTTTCAGCGTTGTTTTGACCGTAATTAAATTGTAATTTCTTCGCTTAAAAGTAAGTTTGGAAAAAAGGAGCATGATAAAAACACCTGCGAATGTACTGACCAACCAACCGATAATTAATCCATTAATGCCCCAGCCAATATATCCTAAAACTGCTGCTAAACAGTTATTAATTGCCGACTGACTTATTTTCCCAATAGAAAGTAGCGAGTAACTTCCTCTCCTCAGAATCCAAAAATTGGTTAAGCCAAGAATACCGATAGAAAAAACTGCTAGTGGTACGTACCACAGATACGCTGCTAACGTCTCATTGTCATAAAATACAGAAAGCTCATCACTATAAATGAGCACCGAACCACTTAACAGGGTAACCAACAATGTCATAACCACTCCAGTAAACGTGACGTTCTGAGCGCTGGTATGCGTTTTTGGTATTGGTATGGCAAGTTCCAGTCTCCCAGCCGCAACAATACCAAACATTGAAACAATGGCCAAGAAGTTTGCGAAGACCGCAAACTCTTCAGGAGCAAACAATCGACCAAGAATTGGCGCTATTATAAATGGAATAAGTTGGCTAATCGTGTTTCCCGAGAGAATCGTTATGAAGTTTTTGTAATAGACTTTATTCTTAACCATAACACTTATTTCAATGGTTCAAATCGATTAGCTCACCAACTTTTTGTCTCCTGAAGCCAGTTGCAATACATAATCATCCCATCATTAAAGCAAATAGTATCGTTGTAGTTCAGCTCTGTCTGTGTATTGTCAATATCTGCCAACGAATCACGTATATCTCCTGGTCGATCAGGACCATGAACAACGCTGCTATTTTCATTGTACATTTTCAATCGAATGAGGTTCTTCTTTATTTCCTGAACGACATCGTTCAACGAGAAATACTCGCCGCACGCTACATTAAATGCACGACCAAATGCGGCGGTGTTGTCTGAGGAAAGTCCCAAAATATTTGCCTTTACCGCGTTTTCAACATACGTAAAATCTCTGGTTTGACCGCCATCTCCGTTGATCGTCAGCACATCTCCTTTAATCATTTTATCGATGAACTTTGGAATGGCTGCGGCGTAAACGCCATTTGGATCCTGTTTTGGTCCGAACACATTAAAATAACGCAAACCGATGGTTTCTATGCCGTGTATTTTATGGTAAACCTTGCTGTATTCTTCGTTGAGTCGCTTTGTCACTGCATAAGGCGATAGTAATTCACCCTCATCTCCAATTTTCTTGGGAGAAACTTTACTGTCACCATAAACGGATGAGGAACTTGCATAAACAAAACGCTTGATTCCTTTCTCCTTGGTGGCGTGCAACATGTTTAAAAAACCGGTTGCATTAACGCTATGCGTATTGTGCGGAAATTCAATTGAGCGTGGCACTGAACCGAGTGCAGCTTGATGTGAAACAACATCAACACCTTCCAGCGCATTTAAACAATCATTGTAATCGGTGATATCACCTTCTATGAAACGAAACAACTTATTGCCTTGAAAATCGTCCAAATTTGAAATCCTTCCAGTCGCTAGATTATCTAACACTGAAACTTTAATGGAATGACTCAGCAAAAACCCAACAATGTTCGACCCTATAAAGCCTGCACCTCCTGTTACCAGAACATGCTTATCCTTTAATCGTTTTACAGCATTATCTAAGCTACTATTTTGCATAGTTTACAGCTCTTTTTTCACGAATGAGCGTTACTTTTACTTGTCCTGGATAAGTCATTTCCGTTTGAATACGTTGAGAAATCTCAAACGATAATTCATCTGCTCTCGCATCACTTACCGAATCACTTTCTACCAATACTCTTAATTCTCTTCCCGCTTGGATAGCATAAGCGGTATTCACACCGTCATATCCTAAGGCCAAGTTCTCCAAATCTTTGATTCGTTTGATGTACGACTCAACAATCTCGCGACGTGCTCCTGGACGCGCTCCTGAAATCGCATCACATACTTGAACGATTGGTGAGATCAATGTTGTCATTTCTACCTCGTCGTGGTGAGCTCCAATTGCATTACATACATCTGGTTTCTCTCCATACTTCTCAGCTAGTTTCATTCCCAGTACAGCGTGCGGCAATTCTGGTTCTTCATCCGGAACTTTACCAATATCGTGTAACAATCCTGCTCTTTTTGCCAACTTAACGTTCAGTCCAAGTTCAGCTGCCATGATAGCACACAAATTCGCAACTTCTCTCGAGTGTTGCAATAGGTTCTGTCCATAAGAAGAACGGTATTTCATACGTCCGACCATTCGCGTCAATTCTGCATGCAAACCATGAATTCCCAAGTCGATACATGTTCTACGTCCTGTTTCAGCAATTTCTTCATCCAGTTGTTTACGCGTCTTTGCAACGACCTCCTCAATACGTGCAGGGTGAATTCGTCCATCGGAAACCAATTGGTGCAATGCCAGACGTGCAATCTCTCTTCGGATTGGATCAAAGCATGACAAAATAATTGCTTCCGGCGTATCATCGACAATAATCTCCACTCCAGTTGCTGCTTCCAGCGCTCGGATATTTCTTCCTTCTCGTCCAATGATTCTACCTTTGACTTCGTCAGATTCAATGTTGAATACAGAAACTGAATTCTCTACAGCTTGTTCGGTCGCTACGCGTTGAATGGTTTGAATCACAATTTTTCGTGCCTCGCGATTGGCATTCAATTTCGCTTCCTCGACAATTTCGTTAATGTGTGACATCGCAGAAGTTCTCGCTTCGTCTTTCAATGAATCGATCAACGATTTTTTAGCATCTTCTGCTGACATTCCGCTGATTTTGGATAATTCCGCCACCGTTTTTTGGTGCATTTTCTCCAATTCCTGTTGCTTACTTTCATACGCGTTGATCTTTCCATCTAGAATGGACTGATTCTTTTCGAATTGTTTCTCTTGGCGCGTTGTATCTTCAATTTTCTTTGTCAGTGCCGTTTCCTTACTTCGAATTCTATCCTCTGCGGATTGTAACTTTCGTTCACGGTCTTTGATTTTCGTCTCGTGCTCTTCTTTTAATTTCAAAAATGTTTCTTTGGCTTGAAGGAGTTTGTCCTTTTTTAGATTTTCACCATCGCGTTCTGCGTCTTTTAGCACTTTCTGTGCTTTTGACTTCAGTAATACACCTTGCACAATAAAGGCAATGACTGCTCCAGCAACCGCGCCTATTATTCCAATTATTACATTCATACTTCTACGTTTTAAACTATAAAATACTCACCCGAAGTTGAGTTGAATGAAAAAATGAAAGATGTAAAATAAAGTGCTAGTCCAAATCGTCGGACAGGGATTTCAAATTACTTTCGATTTCCTTTAATACCGAATCGTCAATGCTCTCTGATTTACCAGAGCTAGGTTTTGAAGCCAACTGCAGCGCAGTCATTGCTAACAAATCCTGCATATCCTTTACAGCATAATTATCTTGAAGTAATTTTATTGCCTTATTGATGTCACCCGCCGCTTTTTGAACACGTTGTTCCTCGCTTTCATCAACTGAAAGTGGATATGTTCTACCGGCTACAACAACTTTTAAAGACAACTTAGCCATGCTTTATTTTTTTAACTGCCCGATGCAGTATTCTATTTCTTTCACCAATTCATCAATCTGTTCGTCTGAAACACTCGCTTCAACCGTACCATCAACGTCTTGTTCTTTTGTCGCACCAATACCAGATTTCAAACCATTCATCTTCGATTCAAGCTCCTCAACTTCATTATTCTTTGAAGCTAACTGTTCTTTCAACTGAGTAATTTCCGTTTGAAGTGACTCATTCTTTGCTTGTTCAACCGATAGCTGATCTTTCATACGAGCAACTTTCTCTCCTATGGTTTTAATCAACGTATTAATTCGATCTGTCATTGTTTCGACTTTCATACAAAAATAGCATAGTAATAGACACCCACAATATTTTTGGTGCATTTGTTGCAGATAATTTATCAAAAACATACTTTTGATAAATGTATAAATCCCTTCTTTTCCTCATTTCAATCCTCTCATTTTCTCACCAAATTTTCGCGCAGGACAATGCGAAATACGACTATCATCCTCCACTAAAAATTCCACTGATTCTATCTGCAAATTTTGGGGAACTTCGCCCCAATCACTTTCACATGGGGGTGGATTTCAAAACAAATGGTAGAGAAGGATATAACATTTACGCCATTGAAGAAGGGTTTGTTTCACGCATCAAAGTATCCACGTTTGGTTATGGAAAGGTGATTTACATAGATCATCCAAATGGTGTCACTAGCGTTTATGCGCATTGCAGTGAATTCAAAGGGGAAATCGATTCCATCGTACGAATCATACAAGAAAAAGAACAAAATTTTGAAGTCGAAATCTTTCCGAAGAAAAATGAAATCAAGGTGACAAAAGGACAGATCATCAGTATCTCCGGAAATTCTGGCGGATCGACTGCGCCACACTTGCACTTTGAAATCCGCGACACAAAAACTGAACATGCGCTGAATCCTTTGCTCTATGGGTTCAGTATGCCAGACACCAAAGCTCCAGAAATACGCGGCGTTAAGCTCTATAGTTTAACGAAAGAAGGCTACCGCTATCCTGATAAAGCACTTAAGAAAAATGTAGAAAAAGGCGCGAATGGCTACTACATTGGCGAAAACAAGCTAGTCGTGCCAGCCAGTTATTTAACCCCGACTGGTGGACTTGGACTTGCGTTTGATGTCATCGATCGATTGGATGGAGCGAGCAATCAGTGTGGACTGTTTGGGGCTTTGCTTATCATCAACAACGACACTATTTTTGGGCAGCGTACCGAGCGAATTCCATTTGAATCGACACGATTTGTCAATTGCCACAAAGATTACGAAGAATACGCAGCGAACAGAAAGAAGTTTCATAAATCGTTCCGAACGCAAGAAAATGACTTGCCCATTTATACGAACAATGAACTGGGTGTTTTCAGCGCAAAACCAGGAGATGAGTTGAACGTTCGATACGTTGTATTTGACCCGAACGGAAACACCTCAGAACTTAAATTTACCATTGTTGTTAGTGCCGGAACAGTAAACAGTAAGGACATGATTTATTCGCTTTCTGAAAGTCTTCAGCCAATGGAAACAAAGCGCGTGACAGGTAAAACCACCACGGTTGATTTTGGAATTACAACTGTCTACGAACCGATGAAAATAAATGCAGCGACCATTGATCGTACGATTGGTGATGCACAAACTCCTGTGAACAAAGCCTACTTGATTAAAATTAAGTCGAACGTTGAAAAAGACGGCAAGCACTATTTAGAAATGATTACGGCAAAAGGAAAGAAAAAGGAGCTGGAACTAACGTTCGATGACAGTACATTTTATTGCACGTCAAAATTCTTTGGTAGCTATTCTATTCAACGCGACGAAACTGGACCTTCCGTTGTTCCGTATGGTTTTTCTAGCAGTACAACAGTAACTTCAGCGAGTACGTTAAAATGGAAGATTTCTGATAGTCAAATAGGCATTACTGACTACGATTTATTTATTGATGGGGAATGGAAGTTACTCGATTACGACTATAAATCTGGTTTGATTACGTATAGCAGAGACGCATCGGTTGTTGGAACAAAAGAACTGTTGCTATTGGTCAAAGACGGCTGTGGGAACGTTACTGAATGGAAAAGCAACTTGGAGTTTAAGTAGTTTTGGGTTTGTGAAATCTGGGTGTTAGCGTTCGAAGCTACGCAACGTGCGGCTCTTTATTAAAGTTAGTTTCTCGAAGTTAATAATAGATTTGTTAATCCCTAATTAATTTTACGTAGCGTAAACCCGCATGGGGCGTAGATTGTGTTAGCTGTATTTTTATGAGTTAGATTCTTTTTATCCGGTTAATCGTGTATTTCAAACGGTCTATTAAATTATCGTACGTAATTATATCTATGACGTTTTTATATTTTCTTTTTACCACTTCAAAGTCCTGCCTTTGTTCTTTGGACAATAGATTTTCTCTACCCATAATAATTATACCACTGGGATTAGTGATTTTAATGTCAAAATCAGCGGGTAATTCAGCTCGATATTTTTCAGTAAGATATTTCTCGCCTTTAACGCTCCATCTGTTAAGGCAATAAATGTACTTCTCTATTTGCATAACAGTTCCTGACAGTTCTCGAAGTGGAATATAATTATTACGATAAAGTCCTTTTGTCATTATCGAATTTTCAAATGGTTTTTTAATTTCAATTATATCCGTATTACCATTTGCATCAATCAATAAAAAATCTAAAAACTTTTGTTTAATATCATCTGCTTTTATTGGGACCTCTGTGAACGCCAAAATATATTTCGGGTAAAGGAGAAGGATAATATCTAAAATTTCTTTCTGCCATTGCTTTTCGCTGTAATTGTTTTCATCGGTTAGCATAAGTGTTAACTTATCCAAAATAGTTTCGTATTTGATTAATTCAATATCTTTAAACGTTTTTATTAGATTAGTTCCTATGGATGATTCTTTTTTATTTAAATAATTCTGAAACTTTTCTTCGGCGTCAATAGTTGTAGTAAAAAATTCCTTGATTAAGTTCGTTATTTTTGCGTCCGCATATAATTTCTTTTCATAAGAATTAGGAAAGCTATTTATCAACTCTAAATAAACAGTTTCTTCGATAGAACTTTTGTTATCCCCTCCAATATAAATGTCTTCACTAACAAGATTTTCGATTTTTTTTACAATGGAAATGTCGCTTTCAACTAAAAACAATTCCGTTGTAATTTTAATATCCCGATGAATGTAAACATCTATTTTATCACTAACGACACCTTTATTGACTTTATAGTAATCATTTTCAAGAGTTGCAAACCGAAAACTAATCGGGTCAATTTCTAAGTCAAATAAATCAAGTTCAAATTCACGTTCAAGTTTTCTAGGAATTTCACTGATTAAGTCATCTTTTCCAAAAGTGAATGTTCTTTGAAAGTCGTATTTTTCACCTTCATCAAACTTTTTAATCAGCCAATTAATGTTATTACCTCTTGTGGTGTAAATTGCAATAACAGCGTTTTTCTCAATTTTGAATTCTATCATTTATGGAGTGGTTGAAGTTACAGCTAACGGTTCTGCACTAGGCGAAGTGGCGCTTTTCTCGAGTGTAATTGTTGCGCCATTTTGCTTAGTGCGTGTTATGTGGCGTTTGTTTCCTTTTCTCTTTGTCTCTGACTGTTGTATATCTTGATTAATGCTTCAATTAACTGAGGAACATTTTCTAAATCTATTTCGGGACCAGGTAAATTATGGTTGTTGTCGCCAATTTTGTTCATCCTTACAGTATTCCTTTCATCGATGTAACTAATTTTCAACTTATGTTTTGTTGAATCCCAGCCTAATTCAATTTCTTCAGCTTTTTGGATCATTGTCTTTTTTTTTGATCGATTTTATTTAGAATAATTCACTTCTTTTATGTCACCAGTCGGTACACCATGCTTAGTCAATAAAAGCTTGTGTTCAATTTCATCACTATCACCGATATAACTGTAAGTGTCATTTTCTTGATAAGTTGTATACCTTGCAAGCATATAACAATCTTTTATTCGTTGTTTATCTAGTTTGGAAAGAGTAAGGTCATAATTCAATTCGTCTCCATTAAATCGTACAATAATTTCTTTATCAGTATTTTCTGCGATGAGTCTTACAATTTCCATGTCTAAACTTGGTTTAGTAAAATGTGCAGTTTCATAAATTCCTTTACCTCCAGTTTTTTCAACTTTCATGTCAGAACCAAATGAGAGTGTTGAACTTGATCTAGCTTCGCCATCAATACTAACGGTTATTGACTTGAAGAATAACCAATCTTTACCGGTATAGTGGGCTTTTAAATAAAAATATCCATTACTTGCAATTGGCACTTCGATATGTGTTTCGTTTTTCTTGCAACAACCAGAATAAAAAAACCAACCGCCTCCATTAACCTTATCTTCTTTCGATTCGAACATTTCGAAAAAGCCATCTTTATTAGTGTACTCTTTTAATCTATCATAGTCAGCTTGCATTTCTTCTTTAGAAATTTCACTTTCTTCCTCCTCCTCAACTTGGGATTTTTCAGGTTCCACTTTAGGTTCTTCCTTTACATTCTCACCACAACTGGTAATAAATAGAGACAAAGAGAAAAAGAATACAACTTTTAAAAGATTAGTTTTCATAATTATTAGTTTTTATTGTTAAATATAAATTTTTACTCATACTCGGTCATGGTCTATGCCACATAACTACTCGCTAAACACTATGGTGTTTATACGCCTTATACATTTTGCGTTCTAAAGTACTGAAAATCTTATTAAACAACTCAAAAACCATTCGATAATAACCAATTGTAAACGTTTGTTGATTGAATCGTGTTTGGACCAATCCATCAAGAAATTTCTTCGTAGATGGAAAAAATCAATTCAATTGATGGAATGTTATTGCCCCAAAATTTTAGCATCTACAAAAAATACAGAATGTACATTGATCTGATGATCTTGTGTAATGGTTTGATCGGTGACTGTGCTCACTCGTAACGTAAACTCATCTTTTTTGATGTATTCTTTGATGTCAACTGTGGTTGTTGACAAATCGATGGTGGTGCTTCCATTCTCTGGAATATCCTGTCGCCAAGCGATTTTTGTTTCATCCAAACCATCCGCATTGATAAAAATGTCAATCGATTCTAAAAAATCAAAATTTCCGTTGGATGGACTGTCAACTCTTAGATTCAATTCAGTCAGTCTGATTTCTTCAATTAAATCTTTACGCGTGTCGTTAACGGCGAAGGTTGCTTCAGCATTAGAAGTAACACTCGGAGAAAAAACATTGAACGGAAGGTTAATTCCTGAACTACTAGGAATGACAACTAGAGCGTCGTATTCCATATTGAACTGGGTTAATTCATCCACCTTCTTACAGCCACAAAAGAAGAGGAATAAAGTACATAACACTAAACTACAAATTGCTCTCATACCCAAAAGACGTTTTTCAACGTGTTACCGTTGGCTTCATTGACAAATTTATGCTTCTGTCGTTGGTGTTCCGAAATTCATGGGTGGCATGGGCGGTACGTCGCCATTTTCTATGACGCCGAACGTCTGCTCAAATTTTTGAATGTTCTCTTTCATGGCATTCATCAAACGCTTCGCATTTTGCGGCGTCATAATCACGCGAGAGCGTACTTTACCTTTAGGAACTCCTGGCATCATTTGAATGAAATCACACACAAACTCCGAAGGTGAATGCGTAATAATCGCAAGATTTGTATATACACCTACTGAAATGTCCTCTGAAAGTTCAATATTTATCTGGTTTTCGTTTTTCTTTTCCATACTTCAACTCTACTTAGCGTTTGAATTGCTAATATACGGAAACTGAATGAAAGAGGACAGATCTCAAAACGATTCTCACCTCGAAAAAACGAAGCCGAAACCTGCTCCATCCTTATACGCATGCGCAAAAATCAACGCAAAAAAAATAGGGACCTACCATTGGCAGATCCCTATCCTTCTTATTTCATATAGATTTACTCAACTTCTGTCGCTTCAACCACTTCCTCCATATCCGCTTTTGAGCCGACAAGCATTCTTTGGTATTCACGGATTCCTGTACCTGCTGGAATTAAGTGTCCAACAATTACATTCTCTTTCAATCCGAGTAAGTGATCTTCTTTACCTGAGATCGCAGCTTCGTTCAATACTTTTGTTGTTTCCTGGAAGGAAGCAGCAGAAATAAACGATTGCGTTTGAAGCGATGCTCTCGTAATCCCTTGTAACAATGGTGTTGAAGTTGCAGGAACTGCATCTCTCGATTCAACCAGTTTCTTGTCAGCGCGTTTCAATTGAGAATTTTCATCTCTCAATCGTCTTGCAGAAACAATTTGACCAGCTTTCAGTGAATCAGATTCACCTGCATCAATCACCACTTTCATTCCGTACACAGAGTTATTCTCCTCACTGATGTCAGCTTTATGCACTGATTGACCTTCTAGGAATTTAGTATCTCCAGAATCAACAATCTGTGCTTTCAACATCATTTGACGAACGATTACTTCGAAGTGTTTATCATTGATCTTCACCCCTTGTAAACGGTATACCTCTTGTACTTCATTCACGATGTACTCTTGTACTTTGGTTGGTCCTTCAATATTCAAAATATCATTTGGCGTAATTGCACCAACTGACAATGGTTGACCTGCTCTTACGAAGTCATTCTCTTGAACAAGAATGTGTTTCGATAATGGCACCAAGTATTTACGTACTTCACCTGTTTTAGAAGTGATTTGAATTTCACGATTACCACGTTTGATTTTACCGTACTCAGCAACACCATCAATTTCAGAAACAACTGCTGGATTAGAAGGGTTACGCGCTTCAAACAACTCAGTAATACGTGGAAGACCACCCGTGATATCCCCAGACTTACCAGCCTTACGAGGAATTTTTACAAGGATCTCACCACCTTCAATCTTATCACCTTCTCCAATCGAAATGTGTGCATCAACAGGTAAACTGTATTCTCTCAACACTTCTTTTGTTTTTGGGTCGATGATATGAATCGCTGGATTCTTTTTCTTATCACGTGACTCAGTAATTACTTTTTCAGTAAATCCTGTTTGCTCATCCACCTCTTCACGGTAAGTAATTCCTTCCGTTACACTGTCAAATACAACAGTACCTTTTACTTCAGAAATAATCACCGCGTTGTATGGATCCCACTTACAAATCACATCTCCTTTAGCAATTTTAGAATTGTTTGTTGCAACCAATTCAGCGCCATAAGGAATGTTCGCTGTCATTGTCACATTGCCTTTCGCATCAGTAATTTTAACTTCAGCCGAACGTCCAACAACTATCGTCGATTTACCAGTTTTTGTTTTACGTTCAATTGTTCTCAATGCTTCAATATCAAGTGTTCCAGATGTTTTTGCTTTCAAATCTGATTCATCAGCAATGTTCGATGCAGTACCACCTACGTGGAATGTACGAAGCGTCAACTGTGTACCCGGCTCACCAATGGATTGTGCAGCGACAACACCTACTGCGTCACCTCGCTGCGCCATTCTATTTGTCGCCAAGTTTAAACCATAACATTTAGAGCAAACTCCTCTACGCATTTCACATGTAAGTACAGATCTGATTTCAACTTCATCGATCTCCGCTGCATCAATCAATGCTGCAACTTCTTCTGTAATTAACGCACCACTTGCAATAATTAACTCATCCGTTTCTGGATGAAAGATATCGTGTACTGTTGAACGACCAACGATACGATCGTTTAGCGGCTCAACAACTTCATCATTTTTCTTCAATGCTGTTGCAACCAACCCTCTTAAGGTTCCACAATCGTCAGAATTAATAACAACATCTTGCGCAACATCTACCAAACGACGAGTAAGGTAACCCGCATCCGCCGTTTTAAGTGCTGTATCGGCTAGACCTTTACGCGCACCGTGAGTAGAAATAAAGTACTCAAGAATTGAAAGTCCTTCCTTAAAGTTCGATAAAATTGGGTTCTCAATAATGTCTTGCGATGACGCACCTGATTTCTGAGGTTTTGCCATCAAACCACGCATTCCTGACAACTGACGAATCTGTTCTTTCGATCCACGTGCACCAGAATCAAACATCATATAAATTGAGTTGAATCCTTGTTTATCGTTTTTCAATTGCTCCATCAATGTGTGCGTCAAACGTGAATTGGTGTGTGTCCAGATATCAATGATTTGGTTATAGCGCTCATTGTTTGTAATAAGCCCCATGTTGTAATTCATCAATACATCTTTTACTTCCTCTTCCGCTTTTTGAACAAGTTCTACTTTCTCTTTTGGAACGATAATATCATCAAGGTTGAATGACAATCCACCTTTGAATGCCATGTGGTACCCTAACTCCTTAATATCATCCAAGAAAGCCGCTGAACGAGCAGTTCCACAAGTTTTCAATACATTACCAATCATATCACGAAGTGCTTTCTTCGTCATTACATCGTTGATGTATCCAGCTTCGTTAGGAACGCGCTCATTGAAAATCACACGTCCACATGTAGTTTCAATCAAACGAACAACTATCTCACCATTTTCATCAAGGTCAGTAGTTTTCACTTTTAGAGAAGCGTGCAAATCCAAAGCACCTTCGTTGTAGGCAATAATTACTTCCTCTGGAGAGTAGAATACACCACCTTCGCCTTTTACGACGTCCTCTTTTGTGCTTTTCTTACCTTTTGTGATGTAGTAAAGTCCCAAAACCATATCCTGAGAAGGTACCGCAATCGGTGCCCCATTCGCAGGGTTCAAAATGTTGTGAGATGCTAGCATCAATAATTGAGCTTCCAAAATTGCAGCATTACCTAATGGTAAATGTACCGCCATCTGGTCACCATCGAAATCGGCGTTGAATGCTGTTGTTACCAACGGGTGCAAACGAATCGCTTTTCCTTCAATCAACTTAGGTTGGAACGCTTGAATCCCTAATCTGTGAAGCGTAGGGGCTCTATTCAATAAGACGGGATGTCCTTTCAGTACATTCTCTAGAATGTCCCAAACAACTGGTTCCTTTCTATCAACAATTTTCTTCGCGGATTTAACTGTTTTTACAATTCCACGCTCAATCATCTTACGGATGATGAATGGTTTGTATAACTCAGCTGCCATTCCTTTTGGAAGACCACATTCATGCAATTTCAAATCCGGTCCAACAACAATTACCGAACGTGCTGAATAATCTACACGTTTTCCAAGTAAATTTTGACGGAAACGACCTTGTTTACCTTTCAATGAATCAGAAAGCGATTTCAATGGTCTGTTTGATTCTGTTTTAACTGCAGAAGATTTTCTAGAGTTATCGAACAATGAATCTACTGACTCTTGAAGCATACGCTTCTCATTACGCAAAATTACCTCTGGCGCTTTGATCTCGATCAATCTTTTCAAACGATTGTTACGGATGATAACTCTTCTGTACAAATCATTCAAATCTGACGTTGCAAAACGACCACCATCCAATGGAACTAACGGACGCAATTCTGGTGGAATAACTGGAACAACTTTCACAATCATCCATTCCGGTCTGTTCTCAATACGTTCTTGAGACTCACGCATTGATTCAACAACTTGCAAACGTTTCAACGCCTCATTTTTACGTTGTACAGATGTTTCTGTATTCGCTCTGTGACGTAAATCGTATGAAGTAGCCTCAAGGTCGATTGTTTTCAATAAATCGTACAATGCTTCGGCACCCATCTTCGCTACAAACTTGTTCGGATCTGTGTCCTCCAAGTATTGGTTTTCCTTTGGAAGTGTATCTAAAATATCAAGGTAATCTTCTTCTGTTAAAAAGTCCAATCGCTCTAATACTTCACCATCCAAACCTGTTGCAATACCAGGTTGAATTACCACGTATCTTTCGTAGTAAATAATCTGATCCAACTTCTTTGTAGGAAGTCCTAGCAAATAACCAATTTTGTTTGGCAACGATCTAAAGTACCAAATGTGTGCTACAGGAACAACCAATGAAATGTGTCCCATACGCTCACGACGTACTTTTTTCTCAGTAACTTCTACACCACAACGATCACAAACGATTCCTTTGTATCGGATTCTTTTGTATTTACCACAGTGACATTCAAAATCCTTTACCGGTCCAAAAATACGCTCGCAAAACAAACCATCTCTTTCTGGTTTGTATGTACGGTAGTTAATTGTCTCCGGTTTAAGTACTTCACCACTTGATTTCTCAAGAATTGTTTCTGGTGAGGCCAACGAAATCGTAATTTTGTTGAAGCTACTTTGTTTTTTCGGTGTTTCTTTTCTGTAAGCCATAATATTGCCTTATTCTTTAATAATCTTGGGTGAGCTTGCGCTCGGTTCAACAACTGACAATTAATCCATAGAGATATTGAGACACAATCCTCTTAACTCATGCAACAATACGTTAAACGATTCAGGAATTCCTGGTTCAGGAATATTGTCTCCCTTCACAATCGCTTCGTATGCTTTTGCACGACCGATAACATCATCAGACTTCACTGTCAAAATTTCTTGAAGGATGTTTGCTGCACCAAATGCTTCTAGGGCCCAAACTTCCATTTCTCCAAATCTTTGACCTCCAAACTGCGCTTTACCACCAAGTGGTTGTTGCGTAATCAATGAGTATGGTCCGATAGAACGCGCGTGCATCTTATCATCAACCATGTGAGCCAATTTCAACATGTAGATTACACCTACCGTTGCAGTTTGATCGAAACGCTCTCCAGTTCCACCATCGTACAAGTATGTTTTACCTGATCTTGGAACTCCAGCTTTTTCAGTCAATTCATCAATCTCTAAAGGATGTGCTCCATCAAAAATTGGTGTTGCGAACTTCATTCCCAATTTCTCACCTGCCCAACCAAGGACAGTTTCGTAAATTTGACCAAGGTTCATACGTGAAGGTACCCCAAGTGGGTTCAACACGATATCCACAGGTGTTCCATCTTCTAAAAATGGCATATCTTCAGCTCTAACGATATTGGCAACAATACCTTTATTTCCGTGACGTCCTGCCATTTTATCTCCGACTTTCAACTTACGTTTTTTAGCAACGTAAACTTTGGCCATTTTAATGATTCCTGCTGGAAGCTCATCACCTACTGAAATATGGAACTTCTTACGTTTGTATGTTCCTAATAAATCGTTTGATTTAATATTAAAGTTGTGAATCACTCTACCAATCAACAAGTTCGTTTTTGCATCGTCTGTCCAATTTGTTGGATTGATAATTGAATAATCAATCGCGTTCAAATTTTTAGCAATGAATTTTGTTCCCTTCTTGATGATCTCCTCTTTAAAGTTATTGAAAACACCAGCAGATTTGTGATCTCCTGCAATTGCCAATAATTTCTCAATCAATGTATTTTTAAGTGCTACAAACTCTTTGTCGTAATCAGCATCTAAGTTTTCCAAGATTGGTTTATCCTGTGCTTTTGCTTTTCTATCCTTGATTGCACGAGAGAATAATTTTTTCTCTACAACAACTCCTCTCAATGAAGGTCCAGCTTTCAATGAAGCATCTTTCACGTCACCTGCTTTGTCTCCAAAGATAGCACGTAAAAGTTTTTCTTCAGGTGAAGGATCTGTTTCACCTTTTGGTGTAATCTTACCGATAAGGATATCCCCTTCTCTGATTTCAGCACCAACACGGATCAAACCATTTTCATCTAGGTCTTTCGTCGCTTCTTCACTTACGTTTGGAATATCAGAAGTTAACTCTTCCATTCCACGTTTCGTGTCACGCACATCCAAAGAATACTCATCGATGTGGATTGAAGTAAATACATCTTCACGTACAACACGCTCAGAAATTACAATCGCATCCTCAAAGTTATATCCTTTCCACGGCATGAAGGCTACTTTTAAGTTTTGTCCAAGTGCAAGCTCACCTTGTTGTGTAGCATACCCTTCACATAAAACTTGACCTTTTTCAACTTTATCTCCTTTTTGTACAATTGGTTTCAAGTTGATACATGTCCCTTGATTGGTTTTCGCAAATTTTGTCAGTGGGTAACGTGTTACTTCACCATCAAAACTTACCAATTTATCTTCTTTTGTCCAGTTGTATTTAATAACGATTTCATTCGCATCAACGTACTCAACAACTCCTTCGCCTTCTGCGTTAATTAAAACACGAGAATCTTTCGCTACAAGCTCTTCAATACCTGTTCCAACGATTGGTGAATTTGGTTTCAACAACGGAACAGCTTGACGTTGCATGTTCGATCCCATCAGTGCACGGTTGGCATCATCGTGCTCTAAGAAAGGAATAGAAGATGCCGCAATGGATGCAATTTGATTTGCTCCAACGTCCATCAAGTTCAAGTTTGCTGGTGCTACCACTGGGAAGTCACCTTCAAAACGAGCCTTAACAACTTCCGTTAAGAAGTTTCCTTTTTCGTCAATTTTTGCATTTGCTTGCGCAATCATTTTTTGATCTTCCTCTTCCGCAGAAATATAAACTGGCTCTTTATCCATAGATACTTTACCATTCACAACCTCGCGGTAAGGAGTTTCAATAAATCCAAGTTTATTCACTTTCGCGAATACACACAAAGAAGAAATCAAACCAATGTTTGGTCCCTCTGGTGTTTCAATCGTACACAAACGACCGTAGTGCGTGTAATGAACATCACGCACCTCAAAACCAGCTCTTTCTCGAGAAAGTCCCCCTGGCCCTAGTGCCGATAAACGACGCTTATGAGTCACCTCAGAAAGTGGATTCGTTTGATCCATGAACTGAGACAGTTGGTTTGTTCCAAAAAATGAGTTAATTACCGAAGAAAGTGTTTTCGCGTTAATCAAATCGATTGGTGTAAAGACTTCATTGTCACGAACGTTCATACGCTCACGAATTGTTCTTGCCATACGTGCTAGACCAACTCCAAATTGAGAATATAACTGCTCACCAACTGTTCTTACACGTCTGTTAGAAAGGTGATCGATATCATCCACATCTGCTTTTGAATTTACTAATTCAATCAAATATTTGATGATAGAAATCATATCCGTTTTAGTCAAAACACGCGATGTTTCATCCATGTTTTCACCCAACTTCTTATTCAATCTAAAACGACCTACTTCACCTAAATCATAACGAGTATCAGAAAAGAATAGTTTTTCAAAAACTCCTTTTGCTGTTTCGTAATCTGGTGGCTCAGCGTTACGCAATTGACGGTAAATATGTTCAACTGCTTCTTTTTCTGAGTTGGAAGTATCTTTTTGAAGTGTATTGTAGATGATTGTAAAATCAGCGCTATTTGCGTCTTCCTTATGCAGGATAACTGTTTTAGAACCAGAATCAACAATTAAGTCGATGTGTGCTTCTTCCAAAACCGTTTCACGATCTAACAATACTTCATTTCTTTCAATAGAAACAACTTCTCCTGTATCTTCATCTACGAAATCCTCTACCCAAGATTTAAGAACTCTAGCAGCCAATTTACGACCAAGCGCCTTTTTCAAGTTTGCTTTCGTCGCTTTCATTTCGTCTGCAAGGTCAAATATCTCTAGGATATCCTTATCACTTTCGTAACCGATAGCACGGAACAATGTTGTTACAGGTAATTTCTTTTTACGATCGATGTATGCATACATTACACTATTAATGTCTGTTGCAAACTCAATCCATGAACCTTTGAAAGGAATCACACGTGCCGAGTACAATTTTGTACCGTTCGCGTGACGACTTTGACCAAAGAACACCCCTGGAGAACGGTGTAATTGCGAAACGATAACTCGTTCTGCTCCATTCACCACAAATGAACCTTTTGGTGTCATATATGGAATTGTACCTAAATACACATCCTGCACGATCGTTTCAAAATCTTCGTGTTCAGGGTCTGTACAGTACAGTTTTAATTTCGCTTTAAGAGGGACACTATACGTTAAACCCCTGTCAATACACTCTTCAATAGTGTATCTCGGAGGATCTACGAAGTAATCCAAAAATTCTAATACGAATTGATTTCTAGTATCAGTAATTGGGAAGTTTTCCGCGAAAACTTTAAACAATCCTTCGCTGTCTCTATTGTCTGGAGTTGTTTCTAATTGAAAGAACTCTTGGAAAGACTTTAATTGTACATCCAAAAAATCTGGATATGCAAATTGATTTTTGCTAGACGCAAAATTCACTCTCTTTTGAATACTGTTTGATGATGCCAAGGCCAAACGTTTTTAGTGAATAAAAAATACTGTGCAAAGCACACTTAATATATTAAAACAGGAATAGGTATCCCGACATTTCGTCGGGACACCTTCCATTTTTGTAAGCAATAAATTACTTAATTTCAACTTCAGCTCCTGCCTCTTCCAATGAAGATTTAAGACCTTCTGCTTCGTCTTTAGAAACACCTGCTTTCAACGTAGCTGGAGCTGCGTCAACAAGTTCTTTAGACTCTTTCAAACCTGTACCAGTCAATTCCTTTACAAGTTTAACAACTGCAAGTTTAGATGCACCTGCAGATTTAAGAATTACTTCGAATTCTGTTTGCTCTTCGGCAGCTTCACCACCAGCAGCAGCACCACCAGCAGCAACAGCTACTGCAGCAGCAGCAGGTTCGATACCGTATTCATCTTTCAAAATTGTTGCTAGTTCGTTTACATCTTTTACCGTAAGATTTACTAGCTCTTCTGCGATTTTCTTTAAATCAGCCATTTTTATTTAATTTTAATATAAATTCAACAATAATTTACTATGCTCTCTCTTCGAGCGTTTTAAGAATACCAGCGATCTTTCCGCCAGCACCTTTAAGTCCAGAAACAACGTTTTTAGCAGGACTTTGAAGCAATGCAATGATATCTCCAAGTAATTCTTCTTTGCTTTTGATATTGACTAATGCTTCTAATTGATTATCACCAATATATACGCATTCATCGATAAAAGCACCTTTAAGAATCGGCTTATCGTTTTTCTTACGAAACTCTTTAATTAGTTTCGCAGGAACATTACCAACTTCTGAAAACATAACCGATGTCGCTCCTGAAAGAGTATCTTTCAAATTACCGAAATCTTTGCCTTCAACTTTCTCCATTGCTTTTTCAAGTAGTGTATTTTTTACTACTCTCAAACCAACATTTGCGTTGAATGCACGTCTTCTTAGGTTGTTTACTACTTCTACTGTTAATTCCGCTGTGTCTGCTAAATAGATAACATTCGCCTCAGTCAACTGAGCTGTCAATTCATCTATATACTTTGCTTTTTCTTCTCTTGTCATTTTCGTAAGTTTTAAGCAATTACAGACTTAGTATCAATTTGGATACTAGGGCTCATTGTAGAACTGATGTAAATACTCTTAACGTAGGTCCCTTTAGCTGCTGAAGGCTTTAATTTTAAAATCGTTTGAATAAGCTCATTGGCATTATCCAAGATTTTATTTCCTTCAAAGCTAGATTTTGCTACCATTGCGTGCACAATTCCGTATTTATCAACTTTAAAGTCGATTTTACCGGCCTTGATATCAGTTACAGCCTTTGCAATATCCATTGTTACTGTACCTGTTTTTGGATTTGGCATAAGTCCTCTTGGTCCTAAAACACGACCTAAAGCACCAACCTTACCCATTACAGCAGGCATCGTAATAATCACATCGATATCTGTCCAACCACCTTTGATTTTCTCAATGTAATCGTCCAAACCAACGTGATCAGCACCAGCTGCTTTTGCCTCTTCTTCCTTGTCAGGAGTACAAAGAACCAACACTTTCATGTCTTTTCCTGTACCATGAGGTAAAGCTACACTGCCTCTAACCATTTGATTTGCTTTTCTTGGATCAACTCCAAGACGAACACATACATCAACTGAGGCGTCAAATTTTGTGGTTGAAACTTCCTTAACTAAATTACATGCATCCGTTAAGGTATAAGCCTTAGCAGAATCAATCTTCGCTAGAGCTTCTTTTCTCTTTTTAGATATTCTTCCCATAACGTTACAATTATTTAGTTTTTGGTGCCTCACCACCTTTTACAACAACTCCCATACTTCTTGCTGTACCAGCAACCATGCGCATTGCAGAGTCTACGGTAAAACAGTTCATATCTTGCAACTTATCCTCTGCAATGGTACGCACTTTATCCCAAGAAAGTGTTGCTACTTTTGAACGGTTAGGTTCAGAAGAGCCCTTCTTAAGTTTTGCTTGTTCCATGATTTGGATAGCTGCTGGTGGAGTTTTTATTACAAAATCAAACGATTTATCACTGTAAACTGTGATAACTGCTGGTAACACCTTTCCAGGTTTGTCCTGCGTACGCGCATTAAATTGCTTGCAGAACTCCATAATGTTAACCCCTTTTGCACCAAGTGCGGGACCAACAGGAGGAGCTGGATTAGCGGCACCACCTCTGATTTGTAATTTAATCAAACCTGCTACTTCTTTAGCCATTTGTTTTTAAATTATGTAGTCAAGCATGATTACTTACGGGAAGCTTTAATCGCTTTCATCACTCCTACGGTTAATATACTCTTTAAACTTCTTTCTCTACTTGCATATAGCTTAGCTCTAGCAAGTTTTTTCTACCAAATATTTTCACCATTACTTTCAGTTTCTTCTTGTCTTCATTGATTTCATCAATAACTCCACTGAAATTGTTAAATGGACCATCTATTACTTTAACAGATTCTCCAACAACAAATGGTATTTTCATTTCTTCTTCCGTTTCAGAAAGCTCATCTACTTTACCTAAGATGCGATTCACTTCTGACAAACGCATTGGAGATGGATCACCACCTTTCTCATTTCCTAAGAACCCAATTACATTTGGAATACTTTTAATTACGTGAGGAACTTCTCCTACAAGTGCTGCTTCAACCAATACGTAACCTGGTAGGTAAGATTTCTCTTTACTTACTTTCTTACCGTTTCTGATTTGAAACACCTTCTCTGTAGGAATAAGCACTTGGCCTATAAAATCATTCAATTTCAAACGCGTAATTTCGACGTCAAGATATTCCTTTACCTTTTTCTCCTTCCCACTGATAGATCTTACGACGTACCAACGCTTTTTAATTTCCGCCATTGCTTAATTAAAACATTTTATAAATCAATCCTAAAACTCCTTTCCAGAAAGAATCTTTATCACCTGTAATTCCAAACACAAAATCCATTGCGAAAATAATTAGCGATAAAAGCACAGAAGCAACAACGACAATAATCGTGTTACTTTGCAATTCCTTCCAAGTAGGCCATGTGACTCTGTGAACCATCTCGGTCACCGTCTCATTGATATATTCTTTTACTTTTGACATCTTATCAATTTTGCACGGGCGGTAGGATTCGAACCCACGACCAATGGTTTTGGAGACCACTACTCTACCAGCTGAGCTACACCCGTATAAAAAGGGGAGCGAACTCCCCTTCTTTATACATTCTCTATATCTTTATTAAGATACTATCTCTGTAACTTGACCAGCACCTACTGTTCTACCACCCTCACGGATTGCAAAACGTAAACCTTTGTCCATTGCTACAGGAACGATCAATTTAACTGTAATAGAAACGTTGTCTCCTGGCATAACCATTTCACGTCCATCAGTTAAGAAAATCTCTCCAGTTACGTCTGTCGTTCTAAAGTAGAACTGTGGACGGTATTTATTATGGAATGGAGTGTGACGTCCACCTTCTTCTTTTTTCAATACGTAGATCTCAGCTTTAAACTCAGTATGTGGAGTTGTAGAACCTGGCTTACAAATTACCATTCCACGTTTGATTTCAGATTTTTCAATACCACGTAGCAACAAACCAACGTTGTCACCAGCTTCACCTCTATCCAAAATTTTACGGAACATCTCAACACCTGTTACAGTTGATGATAATTTAACATCACCCATCCCTAAGATATCAACTCCTTCTCCAGAGTTAATAACTCCAGTTTCGATACGTCCTGTTGCTACAGTACCACGACCAGTAATCGTAAATACATCCTCAACTGGCATCAAGAAAGGTTTATCAATATCACGTGGAGGAAGTTCGATGTAAGTATCTACTGCTTCCATCAATTCATTGATAGCGTTTACCCATTTCTCTTCACCGTTCAATGCTCCAAGAGCAGATCCAGCAATAACAGGTGCGTTATCTCCATCATAATCGTAGAAAGAAAGCAATTCTCTGATTTCCATTTCTACTAACTCTAATAACTCCTCATCATCAACCATATCCACTTTGTTCATGAATACAACCATTCTTGGAACACCAACCTGGCGTCCTAAAAGGATGTGCTCACGCGTCTGTGGCATTGGTCCATCTGTTGCGGCAACCACTAAAATTGCACCATCCATTTGAGCAGCTCCTGTAACCATGTTCTTTACGTAATCCGCGTGACCTGGACAGTCAACGTGTGCGTAGTGACGATTTTTAGTTGCATACTCAATGTGAGATGTATTAATAGTAATACCACGTTCTTTTTCTTCTGGTGCATTATCAATAGAAGAGAAGTCACGAGTTTCAGCAAGACCTTGAGATGCTAATACGCTTGATATAGCAGCAGTCAAAGTAGTTTTACCGTGATCGACGTGACCGATTGTCCCGATGTTCACGTGAGGTTTGGAGCGGTCAAAATTTTCCTTAGCCATTGTTCTGTGTGTTTCTTAGTTAAAAAATAAACTTTTATATATACAAAATTCCACCCTACTTGAGTGAAAAAATTTTCAATCATCTTTAGAGCCAATGACGAGAATTGAACTCGTGACCTCTTCCTTACCAAGGAAGTGCTCTACCCCTGAGCTACATCGGCACTTTGTCTTTAAAAATTGAGCGGGAGACGAGATTCGAACTCGCGACCCTCAGCTTGGAAGGCTGACGCTCTACCAACTGAGCTACTCCCGCTTATTATTTTCGATAAAAAACACTTGTGGGGAGAGCAGGATTCGAACCTGCGAAGGTGAAACCAGCAGATTTACAGTCTGCCCTCGTTGGCCGCTTGAGTATCTCCCCTAAGACCTGTGAGCCGATGGAGGGACTCGAACCCCCGACCTGCTGATTACAAATCAGCTGCTCTAGCCAGCTGAGCTACATCGGC
>CALEIK010000029.1 GCA_937876195.1 uncultured Flavobacteriales bacterium | reverse complement strand
TTAGTCCAGGCAGTACAAATACATATACTGTAACAGCTGATAATCTTGGGTGTATCAGCTCAGATGACGTAACAATCTCAGTCGAAGGGCTTCCAGTAATTAATTTTGCAGGGGACGTGTTAGCAGGTTGTGCACCGCTTACGACTGTGTTTACCAACAGTTCGGTCGGAGAGTCAGCTTTTGCAGATTGCGTTTGGGAATTCTCAAATGGAGTAACACTAACTGGCTGTGGAGATGTAACATATACTTTTCCTGGCAGTGGGCTTTTTGATGTGACACTAACAGCTACAACAGTTAACGGTTGTTCTAGTACAATGACCTACAATGATTACATTTATGTCGAAACTGTTCCAAGCGCTTCATTTACGACATCTGACAACTCATTGTCGACCATCTATACAGATGTTTACTTTACAAATACTTCTCAAAATGCCACAAGTTATAGTTGGGATTTTGGTGACGGATCAGCGGGAACGAATGTCGAAAATCCTATGCACACCTTCCCAAATGACGAGAGTGGTTCTTATGTGGTACAATTAATAGCGACCTCTCCTTTAGGCTGTGCGGACACTGCTTACACGGTAATTAGAATAGTAGAAGAAGAAATATTCTATGTGCCAAATACCTTTACGCCAGATGGTGATAATTACAATGAATATTTTCAAGCAATCTTCTCAAGTGGCTATGACCCTTATGATTTCACCATGTTGATATTTAATCGATGGGGAGAAATTGTTTGGGAATCACACAACTACGATGTAGGTTGGGATGGTACCTATGGTGGGAAGATCGTTCAAGATGGTGTTTATACATGGAAAATAGAGGTAAAAACCACTGCAAATGATGAACGGAGAATGTATACCGGACATGTAAATATAATTCGATAGCTAATTAGTCATTGAAAAAAAGGGGAATTCGGATATCATCGAATTCCCCTTTTTTATGATTATATCACAAGTCTAGTATCAGGACAATTCTGCACCACCAATAATCACAAAGAACGAACTCATCCATCATTCTCCTTTGCTGTTCAGAATATTATTTTAAATTTGACTCTTCTACACTCAATTACTATGTCAATCTTATCAAATAAAACAGTTCTTTTCTCGATTGCCGCAATTGAAGGGGCATGTGTCATGGCTGCCGAATTAGTTGGTGCTAAAATGATTGCCCCATTTTTTGGTAGTTCACTGTATGTTTGGGCAGCCGTATTAGGAGTAACATTGTTTGCGCTAATGATTGGTTACTATTTAGGGGGATATATATCCACCAAGACGAAACAAAAGGCTGTACTTTGGGTACTTATTTCCGCAGGTGCCTTTTTAATGATAATGCCGTACTCGAGTTATTGGGTCATGTCAAACACACTTGATATGGAAATACGTGTCGGCGCGACGATTTCCCTACTGTTTTTCTTGATGCCACCACTAATATTGATGGGAATGACTTCCCCAATGATCATTAACCTAATCAACACAAACGTGGATACCAGCGGTAAAATTGCCGGAAAAGTATACGCCATTTCTACATTCGGAGGAATTATAGGAACCTTCCTTACTGGTTTTTACTTGCTCCCTGAGTTTGGTGTGAAATGGCCTTGCTTTTTCTTTGGGGTACTCATTTCGATACTTCCCATAATTTTACTTGTAAAAAAAAATCCTTTTAAAATCACTTCACTATTTATTCTTATCCTATATGTATCGTATTCAAACGATAGCTCAGGATTAATCGAGTCCCATAAATCCATACACCTGGTTTATCATTCAGAAGGAATTTTAGGGCAAGTTCGTGTATATGACATGCCCTTTCTAACCATTCACCGAGGAATGAAAAAGGGACGCCTTCTAATGGTAAATAATACGGCTCAAACAATACTCGATAAAGAGGATCCTACACGTGATCTTTGGGATCATTCCTATTTTTTTCCGATTGCCGCTAGCGTGTACAAACCAAAATCGGATGTTTTACTTATGGGATTGGGTGGAGGTGCCTTGGTCCACCATTTCAATCGACTCAATTTTGATATGGAAATTGTTGAGTTGGATGAGCGATTAAAGGATGTTGCAATTAATTATTTCAATGTTGATCCGAAAATTCCAATACACATTGATGACGCCAGAAGATACCTCAATAATTGTGAAAAAAAGTTTGATATTATTGTAATGGATTTGTTTCTCAATGAAACCCCACCATCTCATGTTCTAACCAAAGAAAGTTTTAATCAAGCCAAAAAATGCATGAAAAAAAACGGTATGTTGATGATTAACTTTTTTGGATTTATAAAAGGTGAAGAAGGACGAGCAGCGAGATCTATTCTAAAAACTTTAAATCATTGTGGTTTTAATGTTGAAATATTGCCAACGCCAGGGGAGGAAGGACATCGCAATTTAATTTTCTTAGCAGGAGAGAGTCTTCCTGACTTCTCTTCTGCTAATTATCAATTAGCCGACCTTCCTGTAATTGAAAATGTACCAAGTTACTTTATTGACCAAAAACAACTCGATTTGTCGCAAGACAAAATTCTAACGGATAAAATCCCTGCACTCGAAAAAATGTACCTACAACCTGCATTGCTATGGCGCTCTTTCGCTATTAAATACAACATCAAACGTTTAATAAAAAACGATTATCTATTGGTGTTGTGATTTTTTTATAAATTTGGGCAACTATATACTCTGCTATGCGTCTCCAACGTGTCTTGATAAATAGCATGATATGCTAAGAATTAAACTGTAAAACTATGAAACTCACGTTGACCACACTTTGCTTTTTCCTGATTTCATTGGCGTTTAGTCAAGAGAATCAAGAGCTTAGCCCTAAAGAGCACCACATGAATATGTTGACGGATTTGCAGGGGTGTTACCAATTACAAATGATAGGAACCAGACAAAAGCCATCAATTGATACACAGCTACTAGAACGCATTAAATTAGAACAAAAATTGAGCGCCGAAACAACCTTTTTTTACACGCCAAATATTCGCGTTCTCATTCTGTCCAAACAAAGTATAGCAGCGGGAGAAAAACTTGATCCCGAAAATCAAATTGTTTATTTGAACAATTAGTTGATAACCACTCAATGCCAAAAACTATGAAAACTAATAAACTAAGCCTCTTTTGGCTCAGAACTGCCATATTTTCTTCATTTATGGTATTGCTTTCTCTATACAATAACGCAAATGCCCTTGGTGGTGGATGTGCTCCTGCTGCCAATGTTGCTTGTGGAACACCAACTGTGACATGTACTGATCCAACCTTCAATGCAGGGTCTGGGGGAAGTATTGATTGTAATACAGCAACTCCTGTTGCCATGCCTGGTTGTGAGTCCTGCATTTCAGGTACAACAGCAAATTCCGAGGATGGTGTAACTACAACCTATGGCGCATGTGGAGATGTTGATGGAATGGTGTGGTTTACCTACAATGCTCCAGAAGCGCAAAATACGTTTACTCTAACACCTGGTACACTTCAAGATCCTATTATCGTCATAAGCACCAGCCCGTGTGGTTTAGGTGTTTTTAGTACCTGTGAATCTGGAGCTGGTGGAGGTACAATTACTGATTCTTGGGGTTTGACTCCTGGTCAACAAGCATGGATTGGAGTTGGATCAACGTCAGAAACACACGGAACATTTAATCTATGCATTGAGTCCTTATCACCTGCACCTGGTGCAGGTAATACATGTGCAAATGCGAACGTAATCTGTGAAACCACGGGCTTTGCAGTGCCATTGGCCTGTGCAACAGCCTCAGGACAAACCCCTGGTTGTTTCATAGACCCACCTCAACAAGATACTTGGATTACTTTTACTATTCTACAAAATGGTACTATTGCTTGGACAGGTAATCCTGACGCCAACGCAGAGTTTGACTGGGCGTTGTGGAATGTTACTGGTGGTTGTCCTGGTACACTATCTTCGTGCAACTACAACTTCGCTAGTCATTGTGGTGATAATTTTGGTATGGGTGGAGGCGGTGCTGAATTCAATGGTACAGTAAACGCCACGGCGGGGCAAACATATGCCATTCAAATTGATAACTATTCTGGAAATGGTGTAGGCTTTGATTTTACATGGCAAGGTACAGCAGTAATTACCCCTGTGGCTTCCTTTACGGTAAATAATGACTTTTCTTGTACTGGGGCTTTAGCAGTAGACTTTACACACACAGGGGTTGGTCCTGCCACCTATAATTTTGGTAATGGAAACAATTACACGGGAACAAATCCTCCCAACCAAAATTATACCCCTGGAACCTATGCAGTAACAGCGACTGCCTCGTCTGCTACGTGTAGTGATGTTTTTGTAGATTATATTACGGTATATGCTCCTTTAGCGGCAAACATAGCTTCTACGCCATCCTTATGTAGTGCTCCCTGTACTGGTAGCGCCACAGTTTCTAACGTAACTGGTGGAGACGGAATTTACACCTACCTGTGGAGCAATGGAGCAACTGGTACTTCTATTAACAATGTTTGTCCCGGAAATTACTCAGTAACTATTTCTAATGCTACATGTGGAACGAACTTGGTCCTCAATGTAACTGTGGGAGTTGTAGACAATCAAGCACCAACTGCTTCAAATCCTGCACCCGTCAATGTGCAATGTATAGGTAATGTGCCGGCACCAAATGTGAATGTCGTAACCGATGAAGCAGATAATGTCGATCCTACTCCAACAGTAACTTTTATTGGTGATGCTTCGGCTGGAACTTGTCCTACAGTGATCACTAGAACGTATCGCATAACTGATGATTGTGGTTTATTTACAGACGTTGTTCAAACAATAACCGTAAACGATAATATTGCACCTGTATTCGCTGCACCTCCCGCAAATGTTACTGTACAATGTATTGGTGATGTGCCTGCTATGACAAACCTGAATTGGACAGATAACTGTGCGGGTGCAGGAAGTGTTGCAGGGGCAGATGGAGCCCTCGTTGGTGGTGCTTGTGGTGGAACAATCACACGTACTTGGACCTTTACCGATCCTTGTGGAAACACTGGTACTGCCAATCAAACTATAACAATAAATGATAATGTTGCGCCTGTATTCGCCGCACCTCCTGCAAACGTGACGGTAGAGTGTATAGGCGATGTCCCTGCTATGACTAACCTGAACTGGACGGATAACTGTGATGGCGCAGGAAGCGTTGCGGGTGTAGATGGACCGCTTGTTGGTGGAGCTTGTGGTGGAACAATCACACGTACTTGGACATATACCGATGCATGTGGTAACATTGCAACAACAACACAAACAATCACTGTAGACGACAATACGGCTCCAGTATTGGATCCTGCTCCTGCGGATATTACCGTAGAATGTGTGGGTGATGTACCTGCTATGACAAACCTTAACTGGACAGACAACTGCGATGGTGCAGGAAGTGTTGCTGGAACAGATGGAGCTCTCGTTGGTGGTGCTTGTGGTGGAACAATTACGCGTACATGGACATACACCGATGCATGTGGTAACAATGCAACAACCACACAAACAATTACTGTAGATGATAATACGGCTCCAGTATTGGATCCTGCTCCTGCGGATATTACCGTAGAATGTATAGGTGATGTGCCTGCTATGACAAACTTGAACTGGACAGACAACTGCGATGGTGCAGGAAGTGTCGCTGGTACAGATGGTGCCCTTATTGGTGGCGCTTGTGGTGGAACAATCACACGCACTTGGACTTATACCGATGCATGTGGAAACG
>CALEIK010000028.1 GCA_937876195.1 uncultured Flavobacteriales bacterium | reverse complement strand
AATAATTCTTCGGGGTTTGTATCTGCGGAGATTCAACCATTTAAAAAGTTGAAAACAGTTGTCGGAGTGCGATCGGAATACTATACGCAACGTTACACAGGACAAGATCAATTAGGGATGAATGTTCTAAACAACGACGTCGTCCTTCAGGAGTTAGGTATTTTCCCTTCTTTGAATATCGTTTATGCAATGACCGAAAAGCAGAATCTTCGCTTTTCATACGGAAAGACAACTGTACGTCCATCGTTTAAAGAAATGTCGTACGCCGAAATTGCAGATCCATTAACCGGCAGAACATTTATCGGCGGATTGTTTAGAGATGCGGATGATGGAGCTGATATTGTATACTGGGATGGAGATTTGGTGAGTACAGATATTCATAATTTAGATTTGCGTTGGGAAATTTACCCAACAAACAATCAAACCATTTCGGTAAGTGCATTTTACAAGAAATTCATTAATCCAATTGAAATTATCCAGTTCGCTACCCAAGCTGGGTCTTTTCAACCTAGAAACGTAGGAGACGGACAAATCATTGGTGGTGAGTTGGAAATTCGTCTAGGGCTGCAATGGATGGCAGAGAAACTTAAGGACTTCGCATTTATTGCGAACGTTACCGTGACGGATTCAAAAATTGAATTGAGCAAAACTGAATATGACAGTCGTGTAGCCAATGCACGGGAAGGACAAACAATTGATGAGTATCGTCAAATGGCTGGGCAAGCTCCTTACATAATTAACACGGGACTTGCTTACAACGGTGGTGCTAAAGGGTTTTTGAAGGGATTAGAAGTTGGTTTGTATTACAATATGCAGGGTCAAACACTGCAGTACGCAGGAATTGTGGATAGACCAGACATTTACACGGTGCCATTTCATAGCTTAAATTTCAATACGAATAAGAAATTTGGGAAGAATGATAAAATGGTTGTTGGGTTGAAAATCACGAACCTTTTAAATGACAAAAAAGAAGAAGTATATAAATCCTTTAGAGCAGAAGATCAGTACTTTTCTCGATTAACTGTTGGTACAACCTTTTCAGTGAAATTTGGTTTGACTTTCTAGCGAAAACAAAAATAATTTGGTTTAATCCCCAACCAATTCACTCATTTAACGGTATACATAATATATGTGTACCGTTTTTGCGTTTATAACTGTCCGAAATAGGTTTTACAATGAATATTTGGGTAGCTTAGTTATATTTATTATATTTAATTTCGCGGAAACTGTTAGTACGTAGCAATAATCAACCATTGAAACAGATGAAAATAAGGATACTATGTGTGTTGTTGATTGGGTTTTTGTGCCAACAAGGCTATGCGCAAGATGTTTGGCTGCAAAACTTCTTTTCACCTACAGGTGGATGTGAATTGAGTAATGCCGAACCTGTGAATGTCTTAATCAACAATAATTCAGGTTCTTTTATTCCTGCAAACTCCATTTCTGTTAGTTATTCTGTTGATGCTGGAGCACCCGTATCAGAACTTTTAGGAGTCAATCTCCCTTCTGGTGCGTCTTGGAATTTTACATTTGGTACGGATGCGGACCTCTCGGTGTGTGGTTCGTATGATTTGAAAGTATGGGTGAGCTATGCCTCGGACCCTAACCCATTGAATGATACGTTGGAATGGATCGTCCAGAACGATTGTATTATAGTACCTGGTTCCGTTATTTCAGATTCAACAGTGTGTGAAGGTATGAATGGTGATATTCTTGACCTAATCGGCTGGACGAATGGAACTATTTTAGATTGGCAGTTTTCCACGGATTCAGGAGTTATATGGAACAATATAGGTAATGTAACGTCAAGCAATGCTTACACGAATATAGACACCACTACCTTGTATCATGTAATATTTGATGGAGGTTTTTGTCCGGATGACACCTCGGATTTTGCAACGATTACAGTTCAGCCATTCCCTGAGGGAGGTACAGTTAGTTCATCTGCCACACATTGCATTGATAATGCGAATGGCACGCTAACACTGTCAGGAGCATCGGGAGCTGTCATTTTTTGGCAATATTCAGAGAATGATGGAGCGAGCTGGACGACAATAGCCAACAGTACAAGTACGCAGAATTATATTGGTTTAACAATGGATACCTGGTACCGAACGAGTACGGATGGTGCAATTTGCCCTAATGTATTTTCGGATACTGCGTTCATTTTGGTAGACGATTTGACGATACCTGGAAGCATAAGCTCAGACCAAACAATTTGTGAAGGAAGTACTGTTTCATTGGAACTTTTAGGATACAATGGAGGTGTCTTAGATTGGGAATCATCAGAGGACTTAGTCGTTTGGACACCATTAGGAGATACCGATGCAACATATGATTCTCCACCACTCACGCAAACTACATATTACCGTGTGCATGTTCAAAATGGCGTTTGCTCAGATGAATACTCTGACACTGTGACAATTACAGTTGACCCCCAACCAGTGGGAGGGACAATTAACTCTTCGACTACGCATTGTGAAACAAGTGTTGCAGGGGTATTAAATCTAGCAGCGGCTTCAGGAACAATTAATTTTTGGGAATATTCGGATGATGGCGGCGGAATCTGGAACCCCATTGCAAATACGACAACTTCGGAAGCATATGGTGGACTCACAACAGAAACGTGGTACCGGGTTCAAATTGAAGGCAATACTTGTGCTGATGTCTATTCAGACACTGCAATTATTTCGATTGACCCTGTAACCGTTCCAGGAAGTTTGATGACGGATGAAACAATCTGCGAAGGAAGTACAGTTTCTTTACAACTTATTGGATCCAACGGCGGTGTATTGGACTGGGAATCGTCTGAAGATTTAGCGGTATGGACGCCTCTGGGAGATACGGATACAGACTACGATTCTCCACCTCTTTTACAGACTACTTATTATCGAGTGCATGTTCAAAGCGGCGTGTGCCCAGACGAATATTCGGACACGGTTACGATAACCGTTGATAATTTGGTCGTTGGAGGGAATATTACCAGTTCGATGACTTTGTGTGAAGCAGATGCATCTGACACACTTGTTTTAATTAATTATGTCGGGGCGACCACATCATGGGAGCAATCGACAAATCAAGGAGGATTTTGGATGCCAGCGCCAGGAGTAGACGATAGTTTAATCTTTGCTGGTCTCACTGACACTACTTGGTATCGGGTGTTCATTCCAGGGGGAGCTTGCCCAGATGTGTACTCTGACACCGCGATTATTACAATTTGGACAGATTCTGATGCTGGGATTTTAGGATTTGCGGCAACCATTTGTGAAGGAGAATCGGTGAATTTAGCAACATTAGGAAGTGTTGGTTCAACCATCTTTTGGGAATCTTCTGAAGATTTGCTTGCTTGGAATCTCTTTGCAGTAGATACAGTAGGTCAAACGGTTTTCCCAACAGTTACTACTTCCTATCGTGTGGTCGTTCAAAACCAAGGATGTGCTGAAGACACGACCAATTTGGTAGCGGTGACGGTGAATCCATTGCCTTTTGTCGATGCTGGATTAGATATGACAATCACGGAGTTTGATACGATACAACTGAATGGTTCTCCAGAAGCCAATGTACTTTGGTCACCAAATGTCAACATATCTGATCCAACCATCATTGACCCTTTGACTTGGCCTACCGTCACCACGACGTATATTTATGTGGTTACTTCAGTAGATGGTTGTGAAAGTACAGATGAATTAGTCATTACCGTGAATCCTTTTATTCAACCGTCTATAAACATTAGGAACGTGGTGACTGCCAACAGTGATGGATACAATGATTTCTGGATGATTACGGGGATTGAAGATTTTCCCGAAACCGAAGTGCACATATTTAATATCTACGGTCAAGAAGTGTATAAAAGCATGGATTATCAGAACGATTGGGGAGGAACATTTAATGGGAATCAGTTGCCCAATGGCACCTATCATTACATTGTGAAACTGAAGGATGTGGAAGATGTGATTAAGGGAAATTTAACGCTGTTGGGAAATGAATAGACTACTACTTTTTCTGATTTTGGCTGTTGCGAATAATGTATATTCACAGCAAATTCCTTTTTATAATCATCATTTCATAAATCCATTCATTTATAATCCGGCGTATACAGGATACACGGAAAATGTGAACACCTACCTGGTAAGAAATAGCCGCAATTCATCTTTTGATGGTGGCGCAATTAATAATTACTTGACGGTAGACGGAGCATTGAAGGATGGCAAGTTTGGTTTAGGATTAAGCGTTGCATATCAAACGCAGGGAATTCAACAGCAATTGGGCGCTGGATTAAGCTACTCGTACCTATTAAAGATTAACGATGACAACTCAATTCGCGCTGGAGTGCAAATAGGTTTCTTAGATAATCAACTGGATGCTGCAGGGATCAATGTAGAAATGACAGATGATCCTTTTCTGCAGGAACTAAGTAGAAACAAATTAACATACAACGGGACATTTGGTCTTTTGTATACATGGAAAACCACGCGAATAGGTTTTTCAATTCCCCAGCTGATTGGAAACAAGGTAGAGTATGGTACAGGTGATAATAGGGGATTTTATCAGTTGGAAAGACATTACATGCTCAATCTATCCCATCAAGTTAACCTAACCAAAGACAAGAATTGGAGCCTCACACCAAATGTGCTTCTGCGGTATTTACCAGGTCTATCTCCACAATACGACGTGTTAGTAAAAGCCGATCATAGTAAATGGGCTTGGCTGGCACTTGGTTATAAGTCGGATTACGCGGTAGAAATAAATGCTGGAGTAAAAGTTTTGAACGGATTGAAACTGGGGTATTCTTATGAATACTTGATAGGATCCCTAAATGCATATAGGTCTGGAATGAATCATGAAATTTTACTCGGATACACATTTAAGAATAATGACAAGTATAAAAATAGAATCAGTGAATTGGAAAGACAGAACGATGAATTACTTAAATCTAAGAGTGATTTAGAACAGGTGATAACAAATAATGAACTCCAGTTAATTGAGCGAAACTTAATGCTTGAAGATTCACTTACTAGATTGAACTTTTTGTACAATATGCTTTTGGTGCAGAACAAGGAGTTAATTGCTGAAGTAGAGACCTATCGAGCGAGTTTGAATCAGGTAGAACCTGAAGATGAAATAGATGAAAATTATACTGCAGAAACTGATGTCATTCCAGAGGACGAAAAAATTATTCGTTCAGCCGGTTACCGCTTTGTAGACCTGAAAAATTTAGGAGCACCTTCGGGTTATTACCTCATTAACGGAGTGTTTTCTAGTCGTTCAAATGCAATCAATCACTTGGAGTCTACTAAAAGTGAAGGTAATCCAGATGCCTATTTATTATTGAATAAAACCAATCACTTTTATTATGTCATTCTATTCTACTCTACCGATGATAGAGCTGCAATAAATGCACGTAGACAGTATGCAAAAACCAGTACAATCAAGACCTGGGTGCTCGAATATTTTAGTATCGATTAATTTATAGTAATTCTGACGCCAAGAATGTTCGGTGAAAAGTCGCGTTTGATAATTTATTGAACTAGAAAAAACTATTCGCGCATAGCAAAAAGCACGATGAATGCTGTTATTATAGCTATAAAACCAGCAATTCATGAGATAAACACTTGTAGATCACATCTTCCCTGTTTCTGCAAGATATTACCGACAGCAACCTTTTTTCGTTTATTTCGTTAAATTTATACATGAACCTACTTATCAGTAAGCTAGAAAACTAGAAAATGAAGAAATCAGTACTTTATTCTTTAATGAGTAAGATTTCAGCAACACTTGTTGTTGTGATGTTTACAATAGGCTCAAACATTTCGAACGCCCAAGTATTTTGTGATGGTGACACACCTTTTTTTGTGGTGGATCTTTCGTCAAGTCCAACGTTACAGTGGATTAGTCCTGCAGTTGTAAGAGACGGAGAGTGCTGCGGTGGTGGTGCGAATCAAGTCAATTGTATTGAATTTGCAATAATTCTTCATCCTGACGCCATCGGAATAAATTTTGAGGTGTTTTCTGGGGCAAATCCAGGTGGTGCACTGTTTTATCAGGTGAATTGCAATGGCGTACCTGTTTCTTCTGGTTTTGATCCAGTTGTCTGCTTAGATGGGCCAGGTCCGCACTATATCTCATATTGTAAGGTAGGAAACAACACAAATGAATATTCAATTACATCGGTTCCTGGACCTTATGTGTCGGATGACATTGTAACAGCCGAAGGATGTTCACAAGATTTAAGTATAGGTGGAGCTGATGCAGGTTCTGCTGTATGGAATTCAATTTCCCCAGGTGCTTATGGTCAATATAATGATTTACTAAGTGATCAAGCACAAACCGTAAATGGCACCAGTGGAGTTCCTTTCACGGGTTTTGAAGATGTATTGGTAACTCCTACTGTTGGGTCTCCAGGTACAATTCAATATGAAGTCTGTGCAGTAGTTACAGGATCTTGTATGACAGATCCTTTTTGTGATACAGTTTCTGTTACCGTAGTTCCTGAATTGGACGTGAATATTACACCAGCACCCCCTTATTTGTGTTTTGGACAACCTTTTGAAACGCTTACTGCCAATGTTACAGGTGGTTTAGCACCGTATTCTTATCTCTGGAGCAACGGGGAAACTACATCTTCTATAAATGTCACAAGTTTAGGTACGTACTCTGTGACGGTCACCGATGCCACAGGTTGTCCTGTTGCATTCGATGAAACCACGGTGATAGAGTTTGTCAATCCAATTACTGCTGATGCTGGTCCAGATTTGACGGTTTGTGAAGCAATTTCTTCAAATGTTCAGGTGAATGGAAGTGTCACTGGAGTTACTACTGGTGTTTGGTCCGGTGGAACAGGAACGTATAGTACAAGTGCAACAGATTTATCGTTGGAATACACGCTTTCTCCTGCCGAAATTTTAGCTGGCTCGGTGACATTAACATTGACAACAACGAATAACGGAACATGCCCACCGGATTCCGATCAAGTAACAATTACAGTTTCTGAAATGTCTGCATTTTTAGAAAACTTTGAAGATGTCACCTGTTTTGGTGGAGCTAGTGGTAGCGCATTGATCAATGCAACAGGTGGAGTTGCTCCTTATAGTTACTCTTTGAATGGTGCTCCTGGAGTCGCTTCTAATTTTTTCAGCGGATTAAGTGCTGGTGCTTACACCGTAATTATTTCTGATGCAGTAGGATGTTCAGGTCAAGTTGATTTCACAATTTCTGAACCTGCCCAATTGACATTTGTTCCTGTAACACAGAACATTAGTTGTTTTGGTGTATGTGATGGTGAAATTACAGTGAATGCCGCTGGCGGTACACCTCCTTATATGTATTCCGGCAATAATGGTGCAACGTTTAACCCATCCAATATTTTAAGTAACCTTTGTGCTGGAATTACAGGCGTTGTAGTCCAAGATGCAAATGGCTGTTTGACCAATTTAAATGTGAATGTGACGCAACCAGCTGAATTAACTGCCTCCTACACAGTTACCGATCCCATTTGTCACGATGATTGTAATGGAGAAGTGAGTGTCACTGCTGCTGGTGGAACGCCAGCATACGAGTATTCGGCAAACGGGGGAGCGTTTCAACCAGGCTTGGATTTAACAGGACTTTGTTCAGGGAACAATACGATACTTGTTCAAGATGCAAATGGTTGTCAAGTGAGTTCTATAGAAAACTTGATTAACCCACCACCTTTTCAGATTGATACTGTTTATACAGCTCCTTCCTTTTGTGGATTCAACAACGGCTCTATTGAAGTAATTGCAGATGGTTTAAACGGTCCATTTACGTACAGCATGGAAGGCGGGCTGGGTCAGCCAACAGGGGAATATACCAACCTGTTTGCTGGAGCATATAGCTTTGTGGCAACAGATGCCTTAGGATGTCAAGCAGAAGGTTTCTTTGGTGTCAACGATATTGAAATGGATGGGATTATCATAGAAATCACTGATGCATTGTGTTTTGGTGGAGCCGATGGTTACATTGAAGTAATTAATTCAAGTGGTATTAATCCAATTACCTTTGAGTTGGATAACAATGGAGCTCCACAGGCCAGTGGTATTTTCTTAGATGTTCCAATTGGAAGTCATATTGTGACAATCACGGATAATGGGGCTTGTATTTTTACGCTGCCCTTCACAATTAATGAACCAGACGAAATTCAATTCACCGTTTCATCTACAGAAATTTCATGTTTTGGCGGAAGTGACGGTACGGTAACAATCGAAAATGTTACGGGAGGTGTAGGAACCTATGAATACAGCATTGATGGTGTGGCTTATCAAGCATCACCAACATTTACAGGCCTTTCGGTTGGAATGTATGATGCATACGTGATGGATACAAACGGTTGTGTCATATCTGTTCCAGTTGAAGTATTTGAACCAACACCAGTTGATTTTGACTTTTTAGTGAACGATTTAACGTGTTTTGCCAATAATTCAGGTGTTATTCAGTTATCAGCATCAGGTGGCAATGGAGGCTATACCTATAGTAATGATAACGGCGCTACATTCCAGGCAGGATCTACCTTTTTTGGATTGGCTGCTGGAAATTATGATATTGTAGTACAAGACGTAACAGGATGTACTGCAAGTGGAGTAGTTGTAGTCAACGAACCACCGCTTTTGACCTCGGGTTATGCATCCGTTCCAGTTACTTGTTTCGGAACATGTGATGGTGAAATATCTTTCACTGCTGCGGGAGGTACACCAATTTATATGTATTCGGTAGACAATGGACTAAATTTCACGGTTAATCCTGATATAACTGGACTTTGTGCTGGAACGTACAACTTACAAGTAATAGACGACAATGGATGTATGGTTACTTCAACAATTGACGTAACATCACCAACGCAAGTAGAAGCATTTGGAGTTTCATCCCCTTCGACATGTGGATTGGCAAACGGAGAAATTGATGCAAGTGCCATCGGAGGAATTCCTGGATACACATATAGTATAGATGATATTACCTACGGTGCTGGCAATATATTCGGTGGATTACTTACCGATTCTTACACAATTTATGCAATGGACGCGAATGGCTGTATTGCGAATGTAGATGTAATAGTCGACACAGAACCTTCACCAGTAATCACAGGAACCTCAACAGCAAACACAAGTTGTAATGCGACATGTGATGGAGAAATCACAATTACTTCCGCAGGTGGAACGGGAGTTGTTCAATATTCCATTGGAGGAGCGTACCAGCTGTCAAATGTATTTAGTGGTTTATGTGCTGGGTTTTATGACCTTTCCATTATTGATGATAATGGATGTGTGACCAATGCTGCAAATCAAATTGAAATTACTGAGCCTTCACCTATCGCTTTTTCAACTACATTTAGTGACTTGTTGTGTTTTGAAAATGAGACTGGACTTATTGAAATTAGTGCAAGTGGTGGAACTCCAAATTATTTTTATAGCAATGACAATGGGGCCACAATTCAAATAAATCCAGCATTTTATTTCCTTGATGCTCAAACTTATGATATAATTGTTGAGGATGCCAATGGATGTCAAGCGATTGCACAGATAACTTTAGGTCAACCACCATTAATGGAGATCACAGATATTACTCCCACTGATGCTGTCTGCTTTTCTTATTGCGATGGTTTTGCCGAAGCGCTTGCTGCAGGAGGAACAATTGATACGGATTACAATTACTACTGGTATCAGGACACTACGTCAATAGGTGTTGATGTAAATCCTATAACCGATCTATGTGCAGAATTGTACAACGCGGTAGTAGTTGATGCAAATGGATGTTGGGATGCACTTGATTTTCAAATTGATGAACCAGTGCCAATGGTAATAGATTCGATTGACTATACAGACCCGCTTTGTTTTGAATCGTGTGATGGTACAATTGAGGTGTTTTCATCGACTGCTGTGCAGTATAGTTTTGACGGGGGAGCGACGTTTAACGGGTCTTCTACTGCAATTGATTTATGTGAAGGACCCTATTATATCGCTGTACAAGACGCAGATGGTTGCTTGGCGTACGATAGCACAAGTGTAATTTTGGTTGACCCTGAATTATTGACTGTAGTTGCAGGACCAGACAGTACTATTTGCCCAGGAACGTTTGGAGTACTTCATGCGGAAGCAGATGGTGGAACAGGCTCCTATATTTATCATTGGGACAATGGTGTTGATGCCCAAAGTCAGGCAGTATCTCCTCCAGTGAATACTATTTTTACAGTAACTGTAGAAGATGAGAATGGATGTATTAGTGTTGCTGATCAAACTGAATTTTTTGTCTATGAGGCTTTGGCAATAAGGGTTTCTAATGATACAACGGTTTGTCCCGAGAGCGCAGTAGTACTGAATTCAAATGTCATCGCTGGTGAACCAAATTACACCTACAACTGGTCGCAAGAGGGTGCTACTATTGGTATAAATCCATCTCAGAACGTGAACCCCGCTGAAAACAGTATATATGTGGTTGAGGTAACAGATTTCTGTACCACGGTGGTGGATACCGTTGTTGTCAACACTTTCTTTGCTCCCGAAGTGACATTCGCTGCAACAGAACAAGATGGATGTACACCTATGACCGTAACACTTGAACCAACCATAGATCCTTCAATTCTGGCAGGAGATTGTTTTTGGACATTTTCAGACGGAACTCAATTGAATGGATGTGGCAGCGTTACAGGAACATTTGAGAATTTGGGTTGTTATGAAGTCACCTTTTCCGGTACCTCAGTTGACGGTTGCGCATTAGAAGGGTACGGAGAAGAAGTATTTTGTGTTCATCCAAACCCAGTAGCAAATTTCTCATTCAGTCCTGAAAACCCTACGTATATTGAATCACTTGTAGATTTTATCAATTATTCGAACGGAGCGGATTTTTCTGATTGGACATTCTCTGGTTACGGAACCTCTACCGAAACACACCCGTCCGTTGTTTTCTTTGAGTCAAACGCAGGTGACACGATTTATGCATGTTTGCAGGTATCCACTATTTATGGCTGTACAGATGAAATTTGTCATCCAATTGTAATGATCGAACCTTATGTGATGTACACACCGAATACATTTACACCAGACGGGGATGAATACAACAACACCTTCGGACCGGTATTTCCTCCAAACTATGAAGTCTCAGATTATACGATGCTCATCTTTGACCGTTGGGGTGAAGTGATTTTTGAAACCCATGACGTGGACTTTGGTTGGGATGGGACTTACAATGGAAGACCATGCCAAGACGGCACATACACATGGAAAATTAGTGTTGCTGACAGTCAAGATCATAAGCACAACTATGTTGGGCATGTGAACATCATCAAGTAATCGAAGGAAATTTAACAACGAGCGTTTAGAAACACTCAGTTCAATGGCAAACAAGATCACCATGTAGTTTGATCGATTTCTTATAGGTTTCATCAATTCATTTTCAGTTATTACTGGAATGTGGCTATTTGTGCATCAATTTGTCAGCAACCGATAGTGAGCTTAATGCAATGGAGTTCATTATTCTAGAAAATGACAGATTCTTTTTTTCTTTTAGCTAGTATATGTTCGATGGCAACTGGCTTTTGGTAATTTTTTAAATAAAGACAATGCTATTCATGCATAGTAAAAAGTACGATGAATTGGTATTCTGAGTCCACCAGTCCATGGATTAGTAAGATAAACGGTTTTTAGCTATTAGGCAGCGTGTTTTTGCCCTAGCAACCTTCTTCATAATGTTTCGTTAAATTTAATACTTACTACTACTAATGTTAATAGTTGAGAAATTATTAAGCATTTTGGAAGCAGTATTTTAATTGTAAAATTGGCTTAAACTCTCCGTTATGAAAACATCTGCTAGACTTACCCTATTGTTTTGGTTCGTGTCCCATGTGTCATTTGGACAACATTTGAACCTAGCTCATGATCATATGCATGACCATGGCGGTATTGAGCATTATTTTGCATCAAAACCGATTGCTGCTTTTGAAATCGATTTGGAGCTTTCCGAGAATGATTTTTACAATCAACCTTTGATTGAGTTCGTAGATGATCAATACCAAATTTTTCATTCATCTATAGAAGAGAGAGTTGATAATGGAGAGGAGCTTTCTGATGAGCAATTTCTTACCGAATATACGGATTATGTTGCCGAGACTAAGGAATCAATTCTTCAGCAAAAATTTCCCCAATCACCACCGGTTCAAAACACACCTAAAATCATTGACGGACCTTGTGTAAACATGGATTTTGAAACAGGCGATTTTACAGGGTGGGAACTTACTAGAGGAAATGTGAATGGTGCTGTACCATACAGCTATGTTGGTGAGTTTATCGTTGGTCCTGGCGCTTATCATAGTATCATGGGTGGAGGGAATGACCCCGTTACTGGAATTCCTAGAGTGAATCCAATGGGAGGTAACTTTTCAGTTCGATTAGGAAATGGCACAGGAACAGGAGCAAGAGCTGCTCGTATGAGACAAACCTTTCTTGTGGATGCCACAAACTATTTATTTCAATACAGTTATGCAGTAATCTTTGAGTCACCTAACAATCACACCTTAAATGAATTGCCCTATTTTACGGTTCGGGTTTTTGATGAGTCAGGAGCAAGTGTGCCTTGCGGTGAATACTCTGTAATTGCAGACGCTGCGAGTGCATCTGACTATCAGTCGGTTGGGAACGTATTGTACAAAGACTGGGAAACAGTTTTTACAAATCTAAGCGCCTTTATAGGTCAGAACGTAACGATAGAGTTTACATCTGGTGACTGTTCGTTAACAGGACACTATGGGTATGCGTATATTGACGCTTCTTGTGAAATAGATGAGATTACCGCAACACTAGATACTATTTGTACAGGTCAGACGTCCATTCTTACTGCACCTCCTGGAGTAGAGAGTTATCTATGGAGTACAGGAGAAACAACACAATCAATCACCGCAGCGACAGGAGGGACGTATACATGTCAGCTCACTCCATTTCAAGGAGGTGGATGTAGCCTGTTGTTAGAGTTTATTTTGGTTGAAAATCCTACTCCTATTGCTGACTTTAACAGTAGTACGGTTTCTGGTTGTTTGGGTGATGTTGTTGACTTTACAGATTTATCTTCAATTCCAGCCCCAGGTACTATTATTGGCTATCAGTGGGATTTCGGAGATGGCATAAGTACCCCTTTATCGACGGGAGCTATTGGGGCAATACCAAATACAACGGGAACATATACAGCGCCAAGCCATTTGTATGGATCTTCAGGAAATTATAATGTTGAATTGTACGTGGAATCTGCTGACGGTTGTTCTGACCTCCTCATTATTCCAGTAACAATTAATGACTTACCAGTTGTAGTGGCAGGGCCTGACCAAGAAATATGTGGGGTTGGTAATGTTACCTTAAATGGTGCAGGTGCAGTAAACTACGCGTGGGACAATGGAGTGACAAATGGGGTTCCTTTTGTACAAGCACCAGGAGTAGTTACCTATACAGTAATTGGTACAGATGCGAACGGCTGTGAGAATACCGATCAAGTCGAGGTGACCGTATCCCCAACATTATCGGCAACGATTAGTCCAGCGACACCATACTTGTGTTTTGGACAACCTTTTGTTACGTTAACAGCTAATGCTGCTGGCGGTTTAGCTCCACTTTCATATTTATGGAGTAATGGAGAAACGACATCCTCAATCAATGCAACAAGTGGAGGAAACTATTCGGTAACTGTTTCTGATGGAACAGGATGTCCTGTTGCCATTGACGATGTTGATGTAATTGAATTTGTGGATCCAATCACTGCTGATGCTGGTCCGGATTTAACGGTTTGTGAAGCAATTTCTTCCAATGTTCAAGTGAATGGAAGTGTTACTGGAGTAACCACAGGTGTTTGGTCTGGGGGAACAGGAACGTATAGTACCAGTGCAACAGATTTATCGTTGGAATACACGCTTTCTCCTGCTGAAATTTTGGCTGGTTCGGTGACGTTAACATTGACAACTACAAATAATGGAACGTGTCCACCTGACGCAGATCAAGTAACAATAACAGTTTCAGAGGTGTCAGTATCTCTTGAAAGCTTCAGTGATGTTACCTGTTTTGGAGGAGCAAGTGGTAGCGCATTGGTCAATGCAACCGGTGGAATTGGCCCCTATAATTATTCGATAAATGGCGCTCCAGCAGTTGCATCAAATTTATTCAATGGTTTAGGTGCGGGACCATACACGGTAGTAGTTACGGATGTCCTTGGATGCCAGGGTCAGGTGGATTTTACCATTTCTGAACCTGCCCAATTGACCTTTGTACCTGTAACACAAAATATTAGTTGTTTTGGATTATGCGACGGTGAAATCACAGTGAATGCAGCGGGAGGAACCCCTCCTTACATGTACTCTGGTAACAATGGTGCAACGTTTAACGCATCCAATATTTTAAGTAATCTTTGTGCTGGAATTACGGGTGTTGTAGTCCAAGATGCTAACGGTTGTTTGACCAATTTAAATGTAAATGTGACGCAGCCAACACAATTAACTGCCTCTTATACACTTACCGATCCAATTTGTCACGATGATTGTAATGGAGAAGTGAGTGTCACTGCAGCTGGTGGAACACCCGTATACGAGTATTCGGCAAACGGAGGAGCATTTCAACCAGGTATAGATTTAACAGGACTGTGTTCGGGTAACAATACGATTCTTGTTCAGGATGCAAACGGTTGTCAAGTGAGTTCTGTAGAAAGTCTTACGAATCCAGCTGATTTTAGCATAGATACTGTATATACAGCAACTTCTTTCTGTGGATTTAACAATGGATCTATTGAAGTGATTGCGGATGGTTTAAACGGACCGTTTACATATAGTATGGATGGTGGTCCAGGTCAACCAACAGGTGAATATACCAACCTGTTTGCCGGAGCATATAGCTTTGTGGCAACAGATGCCTTAGGGTGTCAGGCGCAAGCTTTCTTTGGTGTGAATGACGTTGAAATGGATGGAATCATTATTGAAATCACTGATGCACTGTGTTATGGTAGTGCAGATGGATACATTGAGGTAACTAATACCAGTGGTATTAATCCAATTACCTTTGAGTTGGATAACAATGGATTGCCTCAAGCAAGTGGTATTTTCTTAGATGTTCCAATTGGAAGTCATATCGTTACAATCACAGATAATGGAGCTTGTAATTTTACATTGCCTTTTACAATTACAGAGCCGGAAGAACTTGATTTCACGGTTTCATCGACAGAAACTTCATGTTTTGGTGGAAGTGATGGAACAATAACAGTTGCAAATGTTACTGGAGGTGTGGGAACTTATGAATACAGTTTGGATGGTGTGACATATCAAGCATCACCTACGTTTGCAGGACTCCCAGCGGGAATGTATGATGCGTATGTTATTGATACAAACTTATGTGTGATGTCTCTGCCTATTGAAGTAGTTGAGCCAACACCTGTTGATTTTGACTTTTTAGTGAGCGATTTAACGTGTTTTGCCAATAGTTCAGGTGTTATTCAGTTATCAGCATCAGGTGGGAATGGAGGTTATACCTATAGTAACGATAACGGTGGTACATTCCAAGCTGGATCTACATTTTTTGGGTTGGCTGCTGGAAATTATGATATTGTAGTACAAGACATAACGGGATGTACTGCAAGTGGAGTAGTTGCAGTCAACGAACCACCACTTTTGACCTCGGGTTATGCATCGGTTCCGGTTACTTGCTTTGGAACCTGTGATGGCGAAATTTCTTTTGCTGCTGCGGGAGGTACGCCGATTTATACGTACTCCGTAGATAATGGGGTGACATTTACAATTAACCCAGTGATAACTGGACTATGTGCGGGAACGTACAACTTACAAGTAATAGACGACAATGGATGTATGGTTACTTCAACAATTGATGTAACATCTCCAACGGAAGTCGAAGCATTTGGAGTTTCATCCCCCTCTACTTGTGGATTGGCAAACGGAGAAATTGATGCCAGTGCTATCGGAGGAATTCCTGGATACACATATAGTATAGATGATATCACTTATGGTGCAGGCAATATATTTGGTGGATTATTAACTAATTCTTACACGATTTACGCGATGGACGCGAATGGTTGTGTTGCCAGCGTGGATGTAATTGTTGATACAGAACCTTCACCAGTGATTACAGGAACATCAACAGCAAACACAAGTTGTAATGCGGTATGTGATGGAGAAATCACAATTACTTCAGCGGGTGGAACAGGTGTTGTTCAATATTCCATTGGAGGAGCATATCAGCTGTCAAATGTTTTTACAGGCCTCTGTGCAGGAATTTATAACCTATCGGTGATTGATGACAATGGTTGTGTAACAAATGCTGCTGGTCCAATAGAAATCACAGAACCTACACAGCTAGAATTTTTCACCGATTTAATCGATTTAACTTGCTTCCAGGATGGATCGGGAGAAATCGTTATAAATGCTAGTGAAGGAACTCCAGCTTATCAGTACAGTATTGATAACGGTGCTACTTTCGGAGCAAACCCGATCTTCGACTTCTTAGATGCAATAACGTATGATTTGGTGGTAATGGATGCAAATGGCTGCCAGGTTACGGCATCGGTTTCATTGACAGAACCCCCACTTTTGGAAATAGTTGATGTTCTAACAACTGATGCAGTTTGTTTCGGATATTGTGACGGTACGGCAGATGCTGTTGTACAGGGTGGAACCACAACCTTCGCTTACGACTATAGTTGGTCGTTGGATGGAGTTGAAATCGGTACAAACAGTTCAATTGCAGATTTATGTCCAGACGTTTATGACCTATATGTGAACGATTTCAACGGTTGTAACGATGCCGTTAGTTTTGAAATTTTTGAACCAGTACCAATGGTAATTGATTCAATTCATTTTACGGACCCTGTATGTTTTGATGCATGCGATGGAACCATTGAAGTCTTCGCTTCGACAGCCGTACTTTATAGTTTTTATGGAGGCGCGGCCTATGGCCCCTCTTCTACGATCACGGATTTATGTGATGGACCATATTATATCTTTGTGCAGGATGCAGATGGATGCATTGCGTACGACAGCACGACTGTCGATATGATAAACCCTCCAGAATTGGTCGTTGTAGCAGGTCCTGATAGTACTCTTTGTCCTGGCGGAAGTGGTATCCTGAATGCAGTTGCTACTGGAGGCACAGGTACCCATATTTACCACTGGGATAATGGGGTTGATGCTCAAAATCAAACGGTTACTCCAGCGGTGCAAACAACATATATTGTTACTGTTGAAGATGATAATGGTTGTTTTAGTGAAGTTGACTCAACCGTATTTTCATTGTACGATGATTTAGCATTTACCGCATCGAATGATACCATAGTTTGTCCTGGTAGCCCAGTGACGCTCAGTTCAAACGTTATTACTGGTGAACCTGCTTATTCATACAACTGGTCGAATGGAGGAGTCGTATTTGGCACTAATTCATCGGTAAACGTGAATCCTACTGAAAACAATGTCTATGTCATCGAGGTATCGGACTTCTGTACGACATTAACAGACACAATTATTGTAAACACCTTCTTTACGCCAGAGGTAACGTTTGCGGCAAGTGAGCTAGATGGTTGTACGCCAATGACTGTAACCATTGAACCGACGATAGATCCGAGTATATTTTCGGGTGATTGTATGTGGACGTTTTCAGATGGCACCCAATTGCTCGGTTGTGGGGGTGTAACTGGAACATTTGAGAACATTGGCTGCTATACTGTTACTTTTTCAGGTACATCTACGGATGGATGCGCACTTGATGGGTATGGAGAAGATGTATTTTGTGTACATCCAAACCCAGTGGCAAATTTCACATTCAATCCTCAGAATCCTACGTATATTGAATCATTGGTTGAATTCACAAATTATTCAAGCGGTGCGGACTTCTCTGATTGGACGTTCTCAGGGTATGGTACTTCCACTGAAACACATCCATTTGTAGTACTCCATAATGGAAATGCTGGCGATACAATTTACGCGTGCTTGTTGGCTTCTACGATCCACGGTTGTACAGATGAAGTTTGTCAACCCATCGTGATGATTGAGCCTTACGTGATGTATACACCAAATACATTTACACCGGACGGGGATGAATATAACAATACATTCGGACCAGTATTTCCTCCAAACTATGAAGTCTCAGATTATACTATGCTGATATTTGACCGTTGGGGTGAAGTGATTTTTGAAACACACGACGTTGCCTTTGGCTGGGATGGAACTTATAATGGAAGACCGTGTCAAGACGGAACATACACATGGAAAATTAGTGTTGCCGATAATCGAGATCACAAGCACAATTACGTTGGTCACGTGAACATTATAAGGTAAAAGCAATTAGTTAGTTGATTTTAAAGTGGTCGCTTCCCGCTTCCTCTCAAAGATTCGCTTTTCTTGCTTATGGGGTAAACTTATAACCAATACCCTTTACGGTCTTGATGTAGTTGTTGCCTATTTTTTCGCGTAATTTTCTGATGTGAACGTCAATTGTTCTATCACCAACAACGATGTCTGAACCCCAAACAGTTTCCAAAATATGGTCTCGCTCAAATACATTTTCAGGTTGAGAAACGAGTAGGGCCAATAATTCAAATTCCTTCTTAGGCAAATGAATGGGTTCGCCATCCTTGAGGACTTCATACTTATCTCTATTAATGACAATTCCTTCATTTGATGAATTCCAGTCTTCCTTTGTTGAACTTTTTCGTCGGAGGATCGCTTTAATTCGACTTGCCAAAACTTTTGGTTTAACAGGCTTGGTGACATAGTCGTCGGCGCCTGCGTCAAAACCTGCAATTTGACTATAGTCTTCGCTTCTAGCAGTCAAAAAGCAAACTTTAATATCTCTCGTGGTCTCATCGCTGCGCAACAGTTCGCACACCTCAATACCATCCATTTCTGGCATCATAACGTCGAGCAAAATTAGATGTGGGATGTGCTTTTTTGCCTGTTTCAATCCCTCCTCACCATTCTTTGCCGTTAAAACAGTATACCCTTCTTTCGTGAGATTATAACTTATAATTTCTCGAATGTCTTCCTCGTCATCTATAATTAATATGCTCTTCATTGTATGATAATAATCAATTTGGATATAAATGTTGAATCAAAGATACATATAACTCTTGGAATCTCATTTTTATTTAAATTTCATCTCGTCGACAGAATGAGCAAGCTTATCGAAACCCCAAATGTTAAAAAATCTAGTGCTTAACGGGTTTTGTGTATTTTTTCAACGAAAAAAATAAGTTCAAAAAGTGGTAGAATATTATGATGCTAAACTTTAAGGATAGCAAAAAGTTGTTAAATACCCTTGTCAATTAGCAAGTATATGTTACCTTTGCTATGTAGTAGTAGGTTAGGTTGATTAGTGTAATGGGAGCCTTGGACGCCAGTCCTCGGTTCCCATTCTTTTTTGTAACTATCTCAACTTTTCTTAATAACTTTAGTGTTCAAATCGATGTTCGAAAATGAAAATTAAAATCTTACTAGTTGAAGATGACGCTAATCTCGGGTTTATCATTTCTGATCAATTGAAATCTGATGGGTATTCTGTTACGCTTTGCACGGATGGAGCAGAAGGATTTCAACGATTCAATAACGACGCTTTTCACATGTGCATTTTTGACGTAATGATGCCTAAGAAGGACGGATTTACACTCGCGAAGGACATCAGGAAAATCAACGCAAAAATCCCCATCCTTTTTCTTACAGCAAAATCGAGCGACGAAGACAAAATTGAAGGGTTTAAATCAGGGGGAGATGACTATTTGACAAAACCTTTCAACGTTGAAGAATTGCAACTCCGCGTGGCAGCAATGCTTCGTCGTGTAGATATCGAAATTCCAGAGGCTGAAGCTTCGGTTTATCAATTGGGAGATTACACCTTTGACACAATTAATTTCACATTGAAGCATTCCAAATTTGAAAAGAGCTTAACTAAAAAAGAAGCGCAAATATTGAAAATTTTGTGCAAGTTTAAGAATCAAGTGGTGGCCAGAGAGATTGTGATGACTGGAGTTTGGGGACAGGACGATTATTTTATAGGAAGAAGCCTTGATGTATTTATCACGAAGTTGAGAAAATACCTAAAAGAAGATGAACGGATTCAAATAACAAACGTTCACGGAATTGGATTTAAACTCGAAGTACAATAAACTTGGAAACATATATTTTACACCTTGAAACAGCGACGAAAGTTTGCTCCGTGGCATTGTCCAAAAATGGAGAAGCAATAGCGGTGAAGGAGATTGAGGAAGATGGATATTCACACGGTGAAAATCTGACGGTGTTCATTGAAGATGTCATCGCCGAAGCAAATATAGCGATCAAAGATGTGCACGCCATTTCACTCGCATCAGGTCCAGGTTCGTACACTGGGTTAAGAATTGGAGCGGCCACAGCGAAAGGACTTTGTTACGCTTTATCAATTCCACTCATCGCGATTGACGCACTGACGAGTATGGCACAAATCGCTAGAACCAAACACCCTAATCAGACTTTATGTCCACTCATTGACGCACGAAGAATGGAAGTCTATAATTTGCTTATTGATCAACACGATAATCCAATCAAAAAAATTTCCGCAGATATAATTGATGAAAATTCGTATTCAGAATTTGAACCATTTGTCTATTTTGGTGATGGTGCTGAGAAATTACAGGAGATCTGGAAGGGTAGAAATGCCACGATCGATCCTACGATAAAATGCTCAGCACTTGGACAAGTCCAGATTGCCTATCAAAAATTTCAACAGCAGCAATTTGAAGATGTCGCTTATTGGGAGCCGTTCTACTTGAAGGATTTTATAGCAGGAAAGAAAGCAATATGAAATTAGCAGAAACGATAATAACAGGACAACGTCCATTCGTGATTGCAGGACCATGCAGTGCAGAAACGGAAGAGCAAGTGCTTTCGGTGTGCTTGGATATCGCCAAAAATAATTCTGCTCAACTATTACGCGCAGGAATTTGGAAACCGCGTACACGACCAGATAGCTTTGAAGGAATTGGAGAAGTTGGACTTGAATGGCTGGTCAATGCAGGGAAGGAAACGGGACTTCCAACAACAACGGAAGTAGCGAATGCAAGACATACCGAATTGGCGTTAAAAGCGGGAATCAGTGCACTGTGGATTGGTGCTAGAACAACGGTAAATCCTTTTGCTGTGCAAGAAATTGCCGATGCGATGAAAGGAGTGAAGATCCCGGTCCTGATAAAAAACCCTGTCAATCCCGATTTGCAATTATGGATGGGGGCGTTTGAACGCCTTGAAAAGGCGGGAATTACGGATTTGACGGCAATTCATCGCGGATTCTCTGTCTACAACCATTCCAAATATCGAAATGTCCCGAGCTGGGAAATCCCAATTGCATTGAAGGAAAATTGTCCTGAAATTCCAATTCTGTGCGACCCTAGTCACATTGGCGGTAGACGCGATTTATTGCAAGAAATCAGTCAAAAAGCAATGGATTTGAACTTTGACGGCTTGATGATTGAAACGCATTCAACACCTGACAGTGCGTGGTCAGATGCTGCACAACAAATCACACCAGCAGCATTAGATCAGCTTCTAAAGAACCTTGTATTGCGTTCTCAGGAGTTTTCGACGGATGTTGCAGATGTAATCAACGATATCAGAGATAAAGTAGCGACACTCGATGATCGCTTGTTTGATATTTTGGGTGAGCGCATGAATTTGAGTGAACAAATCGGAAAGTTGAAACGTGAAAACAACATCACCATATTGCAACAAGACCACTGGAAGAAAGTCATTGGTTCTCGAATGGAGAGAAGCGGTGATTACAGTCTTACAAAAACCTTTGTACGTCAGCTGATGGATGCCATTCACCAAGAATCGATTCGTCACCAGACACATATCATGAATGAGAAAAGCGAAGCTTTGAGAGGGAGCAAGGAAGAATGAAAAAGTTAATGACTGCTTCACGACTCTCTGGAAAAATTAATATTCCGTCTTCCAAAAGCGACAGTCAACGTGCTTTGTTAGCAGCTGCATTGTCAAGTGGCACTTCAATCATCTCTAATGTAGGACCAAGCGATGACGAGCAGAATATATTGAAATGCATTCAATCGCTCGGTGCAGGAGTGCAAGTTAATCAAGATGAGATTTTGGTTCAGGGAATTGCTCATTTTCCAAAGCAACTGGAGTTGAATTGTGGTGAAAGTGGACTCGGATTACGTTTGTTAACTTCTATTTGTGCAGCACATGAAGGAACGCATCGTATTTCAGGCGAAGGATCAATTTTAACGAGAGATCATTCCTTTTTTGAGCAACATTTTCCAACGATGGGTGTGAATGTCATTTCAAACGGAGGAAAACTTCCGTTGGAGATACGTGGTCAACTAAAATCAGGAAAGTATACTGTTGATGGAAGCCAATCGTCACAATACATTTCAGGATTGTTGATGGCATTTCCACTTTTGGAAGGAGATACTGAATTAACAATTGATGATTTGAAAAGCAAGCCGTATGTTGATATGACCATTGAGACATTGAAGGCTTTCGGAGTTAATATTCAAGAAGAAGGAAATCGATATTTGATTCGTGGAAATCAAACGTACCAGCCAACAAATTACACCATTGAAAGCGATTGGAGCTCGGCGAGTTATTGGTTGGTTGCCGCTGCGTTGGGACATGAACTAGAGCTAACTGGATTGAACCTAGAAAGCAAACAGGCAGATCTTGCGATGTTGCAAGCGTTGAAAAATGCCAATTGTCATGTTCATCGCTCTAGCAATTCAATTCACATCGACGGAACAGCACGAAAAGCATTTGTCTTCGATGCAATAGATTGCCCAGATTTGTTCCCAGCACTCGTCGCGTTGGCCGCAGGATGTGAAGGTGTTTCTAAAATCTCAGGTGTGAATCGTTTGAAAAACAAAGAAAGCGACAGAGGAAATGTGCTTCAACAAGAATACGCCAAGCTCGGATTGAAAATTGAAATCGAAGGAAGCGATATGATCATTTTTGGCGGAAGTGAATTACACGGTGGATCGGTCAATTCGCACAACGATCACCGCATTGCTATGTGTTTAGGCATCACAGCAACGTTCATCAACGACGAAGTGAAATTACTCAACGCCGATGCTGTATCGAAAAGTTATCCTATGTTTTGGAACGATTTAGATCAATTGACCTAAAATTTCATTTAGTTCCAACTAGTATACACTACAAGATTTTTCTACGTTAGTAGAGTATTCGTCGTATTCGTTGCATTTAGATTGAGCTCTAAGCGCACCTCTAGATTTTACTACATGAGATTCAGTAGTTGAAGAAACGTAGGAACCATTGCTGTCATAATATGTAACAGAGCAAACGCAGTTAAACTTTTTGCACGATGTTGTGCTCAATAAACCAAAGATTCCAAATGCTGCAATTAAATATATTTTTTTCATGCCTAGTATTTAAGATGTTAAACAAATTTACAGTATTTGATTTAATAATAAAAAAATGTCTCAATCACATTTTCCACTTGCTCGAGTCAGTTCAATTACTCGTTGTTATGAACAAAACAAAATGTAATCTGTACGGGCTCTCGTTATGAAGGCAATATTAATAATGATTTTGATTTTACTGGGATCCAATGTGAATGCCCAAAAGAAGTATGTGCTCAGTGGACAATTGCGATGGCACAATTTTCACCAAGGAGGAATGGAACAAATTTATGATACGACTACCTATGTATACGCCAATCAAAAGCTATCAGTAGTTCAATACATTGATAGTACAAGAAAATCGAAAGTTGTTAGCAAGATACTAACGGATGCAGATGGAAATTTCTCTATCAAACTACCGCCCGGAAAGTATGGATTTATTACTACTGATGAAAAACCCGAGAAAGGTCAATTTCTTCCTGCACCAATATCGAATGGTAGCGAGTGGCAGTCTCATACCGTGAATTGGAAAGCGAATTTTGATCATCCTATTGATCTATTTAATTCCGACCAAACTGGAATTCTTTTGGTACGATACGAGAGAAGCATTTGCTATACGTGTCCTTAAATACTGTATTTCATTGTTACTTTTGCTAGTGTCCTCCCCCTTAGTCCCCTCCAAAAGGGGGGGGGTAATCCCACTTCGTTACAGTAATCATTCGGTTTTTTTGATAATCATACATGAAAAATTCCCAGTCTGACGACAGGCAGGAAGGAAAAAGTAGTTTCGACTCGATTCCCCCTTCGGAGGGGGACTAAGGGGGAGGACTAATGTTGAATAACCAATCCAATACAGATTATCCCTCAAACTCCTCACTCACATACTCCCAATCTTTCACTTCTTCAAAACGTGCTTGCGCTTCTTTGTTCGAAGGGTGTTGTAAAACAGATTCAACCGAAACTTCGGGTAACAATTCTGGAATTAAATCTTCCCGAACATAAATCAAATTGAAACCTAGTTCATTTGCACCCACCAAACGGTAACCTTTTTTCTTCGCTAATTTTGTCATCGCGACAGGCGACGCGCCGTGGTACGTTGGATGTTTTCCAGGGTAAAAATAATTAGGATCGTAAGGAACGATGATGTCGTTTAGTCCAAATTCGTTGTGGGTTTCAATAATCACCACTTGGGGAGAAACACACTCAATTGCCTTCCAAACCCAGTAATCGTTTCCATCAATATCAATTGAGAGGACACCAATTTCACCTGAAAACCCAGCGGAGGAAATCAATTCATTGATATTTTCGGCGGTAATCATTGCGTGTTTAAAAATGGGTTGAGCCACTTTTTGATTTGAATGGTGTTTGAAAAAATAACGACCTCTGTCCAACGCTTTTTCGTTGCCATCGATGTACAATCCTGTAAAATCGTGGTTGTAGTATAAATTCGCTGTATTGCTGTTGATGCCATCGTCAGAACCAAATTCGACAAATGTTTTGTGCGTCATTCCAATCAACGAAAGAATGTACAGTAACAATCCATCTTCTTCGAATTGAGAGAACAATTTAAACCCCGTTTCTTCAAATTTAGGGAGGCTTCCTTTTGCTTTTTGTTCCAAGTAGTAATCTACCAACTCCAATTGCTCCGCTTTGACTTCAGGAGCAAAACGCTTGCGTACTTTGTAGTACTTTAAGTATTTTTTGAGAATATGTTTCAGGCTTCCTTTCATCGGTTTCCAAAAGTAGAGAATTAATTGGCAAAACAAGATGTTTCGATGGGATTTGTAACCAATAGATAGGATTCCGTTTTCTAAATTAAACTACAAATTTAAACTTTATGAAAATTCTTCAATGGACCATTCTTGCGCTTTCAGCAACAATTGCAATGAGCTTTATCTCAGGCAAAAAACCTTCACTAAAATTAGCAATGAAAAACTTGAAGGATATTTGCGTGTATGTCCCCAGCGGAATCACATTGATTGAAAAAGATACGGTGGCAATCCAAGGATTTTACATTTCTCAGGGAGAAGTCACCAATCTTCAGTACCGAGAATTTATAGCTGATTTAAAGCGAAAAGGACAATTGGATAAGTTGAAGTTGGCAGAAGTTGACAGCAACAATTGGACGACAGAATTGAAATGGGGCAATCAAAAATATGTAGATTACTATCACAGCCATCCAGCGTATGACAATTATCCAGTGGTGAATATTTCTAAGGAGGGAGCTGAATTGTATTGCGAATGGCTTACAGAAAAATACGATAGTCTTTCCAACGGTGAACTGAAATTGACTTTCAGACTTCCACTCTATGCTGAATGGATTCGGGCTGTAAAGGGAAGTCAAATGAGAAGTTCTTATACTTGGGGCGGTCCATATTTAAGAAATACGAAAGGGCAAGTTTTAGCGAATTTTTTAAATTTTGGTTCGGAGAATATAACACGTAACGAGGAAACAGGACAATTTGAAATCACTACCAAGGAAGTCGGGTATTCATTTAACGGTCAGTCAGATGTTATTGCACCTTCAATTTCTTACTGGCCAAACGAATTCAAAATTTACAACATGAATGGAAACGTTGCTGAGCTCGTGTCGGACAAGAAAATAGTTGTTGGTGGCGACTGGCGCTCTCCAGGATACGATATCAGGAATGAAAGTACCCGTACATACAAAGGGGCTAGTGTCTCCGTAGGATTTAGAGTCGTGGCAACCTACGTTGAACCCACAAAATAGTGGATAACCTTTGATAACTTAAATTGACTTTTTCTTGTTTCTTCTCCACATTTGTAGGACTAAAATGGAAGAAATGACCTTAAAAGAAACAATAGAAGCAGTCGCTACTTTTCACGATGCATTTGGAATTGCCAACAACCACCAACCAACCGTTGAATTATCGGAAAGTGATATAGAATTACGTCACCGTTTAATGCACGAAGAGAATGAAGAGTACCTTGAAGCGGCAAAAGAGGGGGATTTGGTAGAAGTTGCGGATGCACTCGGAGATATGCTGTACATTTTATGTGGTACAATTCTCAAACACGGACTTCAGGATAAAATTGCTGAGGTGTTTCAAGAAATTCAGCGATCGAACATGAGTAAGCTCGATAAAGACGGAAAACCAATCTACCGTGAAGATGGAAAAGTCTTGAAATCTGATTTGTACTTTAAGCCAAACATTCAACGGATTTTGGAGAAAGGGTAATGACGTCTAAAACCACTAATATTCGTGTCTACGGAATTATTCTCAACGATAAAAACCAAGTGTTGCTGTCCGATGAGTTTCGCTTTGGGAGGCAGTTCACTAAGTTTCCAGGTGGTGGATTAAAGTGGGGAGAAGGAACCAAAGACTGCTTGAAAAGAGAACTCCAAGAGGAAATGAACTTGGAAGCTGAAATTGGGGATCTTTTTTACGTGAACGATTTTCCACAGATTTCAGCATTTCGAGAAAATGATCAGCTGTTCAGTTTTTATTTCATAGTGCATTCAATCAATGTGGAGAAGATAAAAGTGAACGCCTGCACTGTTTCGTTGACCGAAGACTGTGAGCAGTTCCGATGGGTAGCAATCAAAGACCTTACTGAAGAAAGCGTAACCTTCCCAATTGATAAAGTTGTGGTCGCAAAACTGATTTGTAGTTGCGTCAATCGTTAGAGCGGCGACTGCCCATGATTTACTTTAGATAGATGTTGGTTTAATTAGGGAAATTTCAACCGGAAATGTTGGTAGATTGGATTTAAACATAGTAGGGTTTTGGAATTATTGAATTTTTTTTACATTTATAAAAAAAAACTATGAAAACTATGAAAACTATGAAAACTATGAAAAGAGTGGTATTTATTTTACCTATTGGTCTGTTGTTATTTGCTTCTTGTCGAAAAGATCGAACTTGCACATGCACATATGCTAATGGTAGCACGGACTCAAAAAACTACACGAACATGACGAAAAAACTTGCTAAGGCTGATTGTGATTCGTATGACGCTTATTATCCAGGTGGTTGCGATTTAAAATAATTTCAATGGATTGAAAAAGAGAGCAACATTGCTCTCTTTTTTATTTGTAAAGATCTTATCTAGCATGTACATATTAAACTAGCATGATCAACGGCAAGAAACAAATATTGTGCTAAAGTCCAAATAATTTAGGTTCCACCCTGTCGTATTCTTTTGGGAAATAGGTCTTAAGAATCGCCGTGTAATAATTGTACGGCTTGTGATGCAACATCATACTCGTTTTCTTGTAAACGGATTTATCCTCAAAAATTCCATTTTTATCGCGTGGATGGGTTTTTAAAAATTCGGGATTGTCCAAAATGGTTGAATCTTTTAATTCCAGCGGATATACAGGCGGCGGCAATTGCAGTACGTTTCCAATTTGCGCAAAATTGATTCCATCTTTTGCTTTTGGAGCAACGATTTCACCATATTCTCCGGTCAATTGAGTTTTAATGGAACTACTGAATTTTGTCACCAAATCTTTGAATTGAGATTGGAAAAGAATGACCATTCCTTCTTTCATAAATTGCGATTTGTCAATGTCCATTCTGTCGGACATCATTTTTGAAATGTTTTCACGAATGAATGTAGAATCGTTGTATGATAAAGGCATCGAAGGAACCAAATCTTCCGGATTTACCATCGCATAACTCATTTCAGGAACGGAAAAGGCCCTGTTGTACTCACTGACAAAGGCTTTATTTCCAACCATCGGCATTGCAAATGCATAGACTTTAAAATTGTTTCTTGGATCTAAATCTTTTGAGCTCACATGTGCTAAGTACGCGCGACTAAGAACAGCCAATGAGCCACCTTGACTATGTCCTGTGATGTAAATATCATAGATTCCTTTTTCGTTCAATTTCTTGATTTGTGCCAATAAATCCTGATGCAAAAAAGCCAATGCCAAGGTATAACCGCTGTGAATGGAAGAAGCCGTATCTTTTCCCATTTTGTATTTGAATGTGATGTCGTCTACTTCGATTTCCCCTTCGATTGGAAGCATTTCAGAATACATATTCGCTAACCAACTGAATTTGTTTGCCGTGGAGCCTCTGAAGTTAATTGCTGCAGAAGTTCCTTTTGTATAAACTTGGAATTTATTGTCCATTCCCAATGATGGTGATGTGTAGACTTTTTTATAGCCTTTTGGAATAATTGCGCTGTCGTCGCCTTCTAAATCGAGGTAGGTAAAGCTGTTGCACAATTGAATCATTTCTTTGGCTTCTTGTGGGATAAATCCACGTTGAAGTTGTCCGAATGAGATTTGAATAAATAGAAAAAAACTGGAGAATATAAGGAGAGATTTCATAGTTTTTGTTTTTGGAGATAGTACTAAAACGAGTTGCGCACGTATTTATTATGTGTACATAGCAAATATCACTCCAATTTCTTGTTGTTCTTGTGACGTTCACTGTCGCGCTGCGTCTTTTTCTCCATATTCTTTTGCATCGCTTCGTCCAAGTCAATGCCCGTCTGGTTGGCTAAACACACCAACACAAAAAGCACGTCTGCCAATTCTTCTGCAAGGTCTTTATTCTTGTCGCTTTCCTTTTCACTTTGTTCGCCATAGCGGCGTGCCATGATTCGGGCGACTTCACCCACCTCTTCCATGAGCATGGCAGTATTTGTCAACTCATCGAAATAGCGTACGCCGTATTTCTTGATCCAATCGTCTACTGTTTTTTGAAGTGTGCTGATTTCCATTATTCCTTCGTTTTAGAATCGATCCAAATGGTAACTGGACCGTCATTGATAAGTGCGACTTGCATGTCAGCGCCGAAGATTCCTGTCGCTACTTTTGCATTTGATTGTTGTTTCAGCTGCTCAATGAAATAGTCATACAGTGGAATTGCCGTTTCAGGTCGCGCTGCTTTGATGTAACTCGGTCTATTTCCCTTTTTCGTAGAGGCATGCAGTGTAAATTGACTAATCACTAAAAATTCACTGTTTACGTCGGCACCTGAAAGGTTCATTTTTCCTTCTTCATCTGAAAAAATGCGCAACCCACAGACTTTTTGAACGAGCCAGTTCACATCATCTTGAGTATCTTCATTTTCAATTCCAAGCAAAATGAGCATTCCACGACCGATTTCACCATGTATGGATCCTTCAATGGTCACAGATGCTTGCGCCACACGTTGAATCAAAATTCTCATGCAAATTCATTTTTTCGGTGAATATCGTTTTCATCTTCCTCCATCATCTGAACATAGTTGTGGTAGCGACTTTCATCAATGTCACCATCCTCAACGGCCTTCTTTATCGCGCAACTCGGTTCATTCAAATGTTTGCAGTTGTTGAATTTGCATTCCGACATCAATGCCCGCATTTCTGGGAAGTAGTGCGATAAAACAGCTTTGTCTAGATCAACAATTCCAAAGGCACGAATTCCTGGTGTGTCAATGATGTATCCCCCAGACTGCAATTTGTGCATTTCAGCAAAAGTAGTCGTATGCTTTCCTTGAAGATGCGCTTGCGAAATTTCGCCTGTTTTTATGCTCAAAGTTGGATCCAGCGTATTGACCAGTGTGCTTTTTCCTACACCACTGTGTCCAGAAATCATTACTTGTTTTCCTTTCAGTTGTTCGCGTAGAAATTTGACATCGTCTGGATTCGTTGCAGAAATTTTATAGCCAGGATAACCAATTCGACTGTACATATCCAACAATGCATCGACATATTCTAAATCGTCTTCGGAATACGTGTCAATTTTATTAAACAGCAAGGTCGTCGGAATGCGAAACGATTCTGCAGCAACTAAAAATCGGTCAATAAATGCGAGATGTGTCACCGGTGAGTGAATCGTCACCAGCAAATACGCTCGATCGATATTTGCCGCTAAAATCTGTTGTTGTTTGCTTAAATTCGTTGACTTACGAACGATGTAGTTGTTGCGTTTTTCAAAATCTTCAATCAAACGATTTCCTTCCTCATCAATGGTATCGTTCAGAAAAACAATATCTCCAACGGTAATTGGATTGGTCGTTCTCAATCCCTCCAAACGCATTTTTCCACGGATGCGACATTTCACCATTGAACCGTCTTCCAATTCAACGTTGTACCATTTACCAGTAGACTTTAAAACCTTTCCTTTTAGTGCCATTGCCACAAAGTTAATTAAGATTGATGAAAAGTGAATATTGAATGAACACTTAGTTAAATGATATAGTGACGTCCAATTGACTTAATGATCTTTCCAGTTTGATAGCTAATCCAATACTATGATGAAATCAGAACTTAAGTCCAATCGATAGTCCTAATGTATTAAATCTTGATCGATAAACAGTTTTAAAGTCGTTCCCTGCCATTCTTAGGTAACTAATACCTATTGCAAAAGCTTTATATCTGTATTTTACATCGGCGCAGAAATTATATCCAACATTATTTGACGCGTGATTATCATCTTCTCCTATAAGCAGATGGAGCCCAGAACTCACGCTAATAGTTAAACCTTGAAGTTCTCCAAGTTTGATTACGTTAATTAGGCCAACGTTTAAGGGAGATAAACTGGCAACGAATAAACGACCGTCTGTGTATAGTCCCAGACGCACCCAGATGGCTTCAATCCCTAGTCTATATTTTTCGTTTGAACCGAGAAACCAATTATATCCGACAGATGTGGCAGCACCCACTAAATTGGCATTAACACCTATAATTTGCTTTTTCATATTATAGTAGATATCGCTTTCATATTCAGATTTAAAATAGCCATAGCTAGGAATAATATTGATAAAAAAACCGCGGTTTAAAATTCGATCAATTGTCTTAACTTCTGGTTTTTCATTAAACTTCTCTATAGTGCCATTTTCGTAAACTATTTTATGGACTTCCTTTAACCCTATATACTTGATCAATTCTTCATTTCCAACCAAAATTTTAATGATAATTTCATCCGATCCAATTTCTATTACCTTCGCTTTGATAGTGCTATCTTTTAGGAGGACTATTTCGTCTTGAGAAGTAGCCTGAAAAGTGATGAGGAGTGCAAAAAAGGCGATTACAAATGTTCTCATATGTTGAAAAACATAATTTCGTTTGTTTAAAAATAAGACGAATAGGATAAAAGTAGCTATTTTTAGCTGATGAAACCAGTCCACATTTTTTTTAGTCTTAATTTTATTCTTATTAGTTGGTTGTATTCATGTAAAACAAAAGGGTGTGACAGCTATTATGCAACAAATTACGATCCTTGGGTTGAACAGAATGATGGTAGCTGTATGTTTCCTACAAAAGCTGAAATTCTTAGTATAGCGGTTCTTTCTTACCCTTCATTTGATGAAACGGGGACATTATGGGACGCTATGGATAGTGCTGATATTTTTGTCAGAATGTCTGACTGGACAGGAAATGTAATCTATCAAACACCAATAGATTATGAAAATCAGTCGAAGTATCACTCTTGGACTTTACAAAACATAAGTATCTCTAGCAATGATATTTTGAAAATTTCACTTTATGATGATGATAATGGTTTTGATCAAATAATGGTGGATTCAGTTTTACTTGATTTTGGAGATTACACTATTAATGGTTCAGAAAGTGACAAGTATTTAAACCATATTAATATAAAGAAGGGTGATTTTTCATTCGTATTAAACGTTTTGTGGAAATAGAGTATTCAGCCACAAAATTCTACAATGGAATTTAATATTTTTCTACTTACATTAATGAATCGTCCTCAAATTAAAGTGAGAATTAAAAAACTAGCTCAAACATAGAATAAAGCGTCAAAAAGTAGTTTTCTCACACCGAAGTGCGCATTTTCTTTTTAAATTCGTAACTCAAAAATCAATTCATGTCAATCGAAGTAAAGAACCTTTTTAAATATTACGGCGAACAAGCAGCAGTGAAGGACATTACGTTCAATGTTCACAATGGCGAAATTGTCGGTTTTCTGGGACCAAACGGTGCGGGAAAATCTACAACGATGAAGGTCATTACTGGCTATATTTCTGCTTCTTCGGGTGATGTAAAAGTATGTGGAATGCCAGTTTCTGTCGATTCGTTGAATACGCGACAGGTGATTGGTTATTTACCAGAGAACAATCCCTTGTATTTGGACATGTATGTGAAGGAGTATTTGGCATTTGTTGCAAATATTTACAAAGTTTCCAATGTCAAAGACCGGGTAAGTGACATGGTGAAGAAAGTGGGATTGGACGTTGAGCAAAACAAGAAAATCGGAGCGTTATCAAAAGGATACCGACAACGGGTTGGATTAGCGCAAGCAATTATTCACGATCCGAAAGTGTTGATTTTAGATGAGCCAACGTCGGGATTGGATCCGAACCAACTGGTTGAAATTAGAGAATTGATCAAAACGATTGGAAAAGAAAAAACGGTGATGCTTTCCACGCACATTATGCAGGAAGTGGAAGCGATTTGTGACCGCGTTGTCATCATCAACAAAGGAGAAATCGTTGCAGACGATAAAGCAGGGAATTTACAATTTGACCAAGCGGTGCAAACGGTGTATGTGGAGTTTGATGGAACGGTTTCGAAGAACCAATTGAATAAAATAGTTGGGGTTAGCAAGGTTGAAAAACTCGGTGAAGGATGGTTGTTGGAATCAAGAGAACAGATCGATTTACGTAAAACCATCGCGCAATTCGCAAACGAGCAAAAACTATTGACCCTGACATTGAAAAAAGAGGAGAAATCCCTCGAGGAAGTGTTTAAACAATTAACGAAGTAAGATTATAAGACGTTAAGATTCAAGATGTAAAGACTCGATCTGGTCTTGGCTCTTGACTCTTGCCGTCTTGACTCTAAAAAGAAAAATATGAAATTTCACCCGTGGCATCACGTTTCGAATGGAGAGAATACTCCTGAATTAGTCAATGGAATCATCGAAATTCCGAAAAACTGTAGAGCAAAATACGAGTTGGATAAAAAATCTGGTATGCTGATGCTGGACCGAGTGCTATACTCGTCGATTAACTATCCTGCGAATTATGGATTTATTCCAAGAACCTACTGCGATGACGGAGATCCGTTGGATATCCTAGTATTGTCACAAATTGACATTGTCCCCATGTGTTTAGTCGAAGCGAAAGTGATTGGTGTGATGCGCATGTTGGACGGTGGAGAAATGGACGACAAAATTATTGCGGTTGCTGCGAATGACATGAGTGTAAATCACTTGAATGATATTTCAGAATTGCCTCCGCATTCGTTACTGGAACTGAGAAGCTTCTTTGAAGACTACAAAAAACTGGAAAACAAGGAAGTGATCGTTGAAGATTTCCAGAACAGAGATGTTGCATTTGAGGTCATCAAACAAAGCATTATCGATTATGATAATAAATTTGTAAAACCGAAATTGGCGAAGAAGAAATTAAAAGTGTAGTAATTAGACCTTAGGATATTAGGACTTCAGGATGTTAAGACTTGATTTTTTGAAAGGAATTTAGTCAAAGCCAAACATCAAGTCTTAATGTCTTAAAATCTTAAAGTCTTAATATCTAAATGGTGGTAAAGAATTTTATACAAGAAATGACATGGCGAGGGATGATACACGATATCATGCCAGGCACGGAAGAAGCGTTGATGAAGAAAATCAGTGCGGGATACATCGGATTTGACCCAACTGCGGATTCATTGCACATTGGTCACCTTGTGCAGATTATGACCTTGGTGCATTTTCAACGGTCTGGACATAAGCCTTATGCCTTGGTGGGTGGAGCAACAGGAATGGTGGGCGATCCTTCAGGGAAATCCGAAGAACGTAATTTGTTGGATGCGGAGACATTGAACCACAACGTGGCGTGTGTGCAAAAACAATTGGAGCAATTTTTAGATTTTGATTGCGGTGCAAACTCGGCAGAAGTTGTCAATAACTACGACTGGTTCAAGGACATGAACTTTTTGGACTTCATTCGCGATACAGGAAAACACATTACGGTCAATTACATGTTGGCGAAAGATTCGGTTAAGTCGCGTTTGGAATCGGGAATGTCCTTCACGGAATTTTCGTACCAATTAGTCCAGGGTTATGATTTTTACCATTTGAATAAACACAAGAACTGCATTGTCCAGTTGGGTGGATCCGATCAATGGGGAAACATTGTGACGGGAACAGAACTCATTCGCAGAAAGGGTGGAGGAGAAGCGTATGCTGTTACAACTCCATTGATTCGAAAAGCAGACGGAACGAAATTTGGGAAAACGGCTGGTGGAAGTGTTTGGTTAGATCCAGAACGTACTTCTCCTTACGAGTTTTACCAATATTGGCTGAATGCAAGCGATGAAGATGCACCGAATTACATTCGAATTTTTACGCTGTTGGAGAAAGAAGAAATTGATGCGTTGATTGCTTCTCATAATGAAGCTCCACATTTACGCATTTTGCAGAAAGCAGTTGCGGAAGACATTACGAAACGTGTTCATGGAGAAGAAGCTCTATCGGTGGCTATCGCAGCGTCCAATATTTTGTTCGGAAAATCAACCGCAGATGATTTGAAAGCACTTTCTGAGAAAGATTTCTTTGCTGTGTTTGACGGTGTGCCTCAAGCGACAATTTCACGCGATGAGTTAACGATTGGACTAGGAATCATCGATGCACTTTCAGCAAAATCTGGCTTTTTAGCATCCAATGGTGAAGCACGCAGAGAACTGAAGGGAAATGCAATCGCAGTAAACAAAGAGAAAGTTTCAGAAGATTTCGTTTTGACCGCTGACCACTTGATCAATGACAAATACGTGTTGCTCGGCAAAGGCAAAAAGAACAACTATATTTTGATAGTGGAGTAGAGCTGTTTTCAACAATCACTTACTGCATTTCCATAAAACTGATAAGGTTTTGTCCTTTTTATTCTATCATTTTCTCCACCAGTTTTGCAGTCAAACGATGCCCTTGATCGTTGAGATGACTATCCGTTGTCCAAAATAATTTTTTTTGAGATTTTGAGAATTCTTCACTGAGATCATAGAAAGAAATTTGACGTGACTCCAGTTTTTTAATAAAACGATTTTTAATTTCTATGTTCGTGCTCATGGTAGCTTTAGCCCAACCAGCCTTTTCAAATTTGCTTTGTATACTTTTATCCACTTCAAGTGCAGAAGGAAGAACGACTACCTTAAGTTCAATACCTTGTTCAGTGCAAATCGACTTAATCTTTGAAAGATAGTTGTCTGCAATAGCAATTGTTCGGTCAATTTTGGAGGGAAACGTATTGAAAAAAACAGCCTGATTTGTATACTGTGAATTCTCAAATCCAGTTCTAAACTTGATATACTTTTTTTTCAGTCTATAGTACACGTAACCTGGACTTGAAAAGAAACCTAAATTATCGTTCTCATAGAAAAGATTTTCGATGAAATCGTTGCCTAGGTATACAGTTATTATGAATTCATCAAGAATAAGATGCTTAAATTTATCGAGTATGCCATAGTAATTTTTAAAACTAAAGAATCCGTTACCGCCGTTAATGATTTCGTATTTGTATGATCCATTCTTTTTATTGAGAGTGCGTTCTAATACATTTGGATATGAGTCTTTATTTGTTAGCACACCATCAATATGCGAATCTCCAGTAACAAGTATCCGTTTTGTATTCGGTGATTTTGTGTTATTCGTAGAACTATCTTCTCTGAAACCTAAATTGTTAGTTGTCATATCGAATTTACCAAACTCGTGTTCGGGCCACAGAATTATTGTTTTGTAGTTTGTGCTGTGATGGTGCCCTGATATTGGGTCAAGAACATAAAATTCACTATCTTGAATATGAGATTTGAATTCATAGATCTTGTAATGCTCGTAATAATTAGCAAACAACATTAGTAGAAGTATATAGACAACTATTTTTCTAATTGTCTTAAGCGATATAATGTTTTTATAACCCAATTTTTTGGTGTTAAAGTTAACGGTAGCGGTCTGAGTTTTTAACCTGTTCAAATTACGAGAAACTCAAAGTAGCACTGAGAATAATGTTAGCAATAGAGGTGGTTTTCATGAAGCTAATTTAATGTATTTTTTTGAAAATGGGATGGTAGCAGGGAGGGGTATAACGGTTTCGCAGTAGGCGATGTGGCGTATTCTCTCGAGCATGTTCGTGCGCCATATTGCTTACTGCGTGTTATAGCCATCATTTAATATAATATCCGATCAATTGAAATTTCATCAACTTTAATCGCTTGTAATATGACTTTAGCTTTTTCCCTATCATGAATTTTAGCGAAGTCAAAATATTCCATCAAACCAGATGACCATAAACGTTCATTAGTTGTCATGCCGTCCAATCCTTCCACAGAATTAGCTTTTAAACAAATTTCTTCTTTGGTCATTTTAAAATGTTCCTTTCGATTCCTTGTGTATAGAAAAATAATTAGAGACACTAATCCACCTATTAACCAATACATAATTGAGAAGTATAATATATAAATCAAGTACCAAACAATCCAAGTTAAAAGATAATCATCCCAATTTGTGCTCCAATATTTTTCGACAAATCCCCAGTCATCTATAACAACTCCTATCCAATAAATAACAGAGAAAAGGAGTACCAATACCTTATAGATCTTCCAAGTTTTTAAGATTAGATATGTCATGTTTTTAATTGGCTATTACATTTTTATAAAGTGCTTCTGCCCATAATTGCTGTTCTGTTTGAAATTCAATCATAATATTCTGTTCATTTGTTCTTTAACTTCTCCTATGGTCTTTATATTATTGGAAATTTGACCAACTGCTATCTCGATAAAGCCGACGTGCGTTTTACAGTAAAAATCATGGTCTAGTTTATCCTTTTTTTCTGCGATATGGTTGTTGAGCTTTGTAACATATTTATCATAGATAACAGGAGGACTGTTTGTTTTTAGGAACATAAGAGATTCATAAATATCGACCAATATAGGGAGTTGATTATCGAATATCTTGTACAAATCAATTTTTGGAACACTGTCATATATGTCCTTCGTAATGTCATGGAAAACATCACCTTTATAAATGTCTGTGTTTCGATTCTCGAATAAGGATTTTAAAGCATTAAGTTTAGTTTCCATTCGTTCCAGTATGATCTTTTGGTTACGAATATCAGCCTTAATTAAGTTCTCTTTGTTTTTTAAATCAATCTTCTTTTTAATCCAATTAACCAGTAGGATACTTAATTGACCTATAAAGGCACCTATTAATGCTGCCACTAATGTGTTTATATATGGGAAATCTTGTGCAGTTTTCAGTATCATGGTTTTCTATTGGCTATAACTTGTTTATATGCACCACTAATATACCTTTTTGTGGTTATTACACAACCAAATCAGGATGCTAATAACCACAAGCTTCTATTTTTATGGGTTTTTGTGGAGACTTGTTTTTTGTAGAAATTGGTATGCATTGGTTGTGGAGTAGTTTCTTATATGCTCGTATTTTGCTTTATCATTTTTTGAATAAAAATATTGTTGGGTATGGATATTTTTTCATCGTCTTTTGTTTTAAGAATTACGAAAAACAAACCAATGTCACTTATTCTTCCCTCGATTTCGAAGTCCTTGTCAATTATCGATATCGTATCATCAAGTTTTACTGAATGATTAAAGAAGATGATGATTCCTGAGGTTATATTTGATAAAATCGACCATTGTGCAAACAACGCTATTCCTATAACGGTAAGTACTGAACCAATAAAAAAAGCTAATTCAGTCTGATCAACACCCCAGACTATCAAAATAAATGTTGCAACTATAAGGATAACCATCAAGTGAAGTGCTTTTTTAATTATTTTCCCTCTTGTCTTTTGCATCAGACTATTTGCTACCGTTCTGTCAATTAATTTACTGATGACTATTCTTAGCAATATATAGGCTAAAACAGCAATAGCTGTTTGTATGATTTTAATATCTGGTATTTCCATGTCGTTTTTAACTTACTTTATAGAATGTCGAATGTACATTTTATTGCGATTCGTTGATTAATTTAGGTGTACAAGTATCATAAAAAATCCCTTTTTTTGAGATTGTATATTTGTGTCAGGAGCATCAGAAAGTCATAGTTACTAATACTCCACCCTCCACAAAAACAATCCATGCGCTGGGACAGAAGTCGAAGCGGATTGGCGGTCTTTTGCTTCTAAAATGCTCACTAGATTTTCGGGCTTGAGTTTTCCCAATCCTATATCTACCAATGTTCCAACAGTGGCGCGTACCATGTTGCGTAAAAAACGATCAGCAGTGATTTCAAAGTAGGCGGTTTCATCGTCGTTTTCAACCCATTTTGCCTTTTTCACATCGCAGATATTCGTTTTGACATCGGTGTGAATTTTTGAAAGCGAGGTGAAATCTTGTTTGCCGATGAGGTGCTTTGCCGCTTTGTTCATGGCATCAAAGTCTAGTTGATGTCTGATTTGCCAACTTTGTTCGTGTAAAAAAGGATCCTTTCGTCGGTGGATAAAGTAGCGGTAGGTTCTTGACTTCGCATCAAAACGCGCGTGTTTATCCGATTCGACTTCATAGACGTTTAAAATGGCAATCGCATCGGGCAACATACTGTTTAATTTGAAAATAAACTGTTCTTCGCTGCTGATTTCGGGTAAATCGACATGCAACACGTAGTGTCGCGCGTGGACACCTGTATCCGTCCTGCCACAACCAACCACTTTTATTTCCGTGTTTGAATGTAGACGATACAAGGCTTCTTCAATCACTTCTTGGACAGAAATCTGTTTGGGTTGAATTTGCCAACCAAAAAAAGGCGCTCCGTTATAAGCCAGCTCTATAAAATACCGTTGCATGTAACAAATATACAATACTTTGATGGCAGGAGACTAAATCCTGGTTTGTAGTTTTTGCCAATTTATGTTTAAATTGGCGTCATTATGTACTATGATTACTAAACTATTGCGACTATGAGACAGCCCCAGGAAAGAATTTACACTCCGAAAAAATACATGCAATCGTTAAAAATTGTTTTTGCGGCATTGTTGATGGGACAACTGGGATTTGCAATCGTGATGCTGTTTGTCACCGAGAATCAACATTTCAATATGTCCAGTGCAGGGAATCCGTTTTTAATTATTTTGCCCATCATTGCGATCAGCGCCATATTTATCAGTCAACTGTTTTTTAAGCAGAGTTGCAATCAATTGGTAAAAAGGGAAACGCTAAAACAAAAATTCTTGGGATTTCAAGTCGCGTTTATTGTCAAATTGGCAATTATTGAAATTGCCGTATTGATTGGAATTGCTGTTTTTTCGGCAGATGGCAACTTGTTTTTCTTGACGATTACTGGTGTTCTGCTGCTCTATTTTGCATCGAACTATCCAAATCCGAGTGCGGTGGAAAAACAGTTGCAACTTACATCACGAGAGTCCATCCAGTTTCATAATATCGACGAAGAAGTACGTTAAATTACTTTTTAGGCATTACGAAATCTGTCATGTCAATTTCGTAAATATCGATACTTGCTTTATCTCCGATCAACTCAAATCCAGAAACAAACGCTTTCTTGAGCGCTTCGTAGTACACAAAGTGCGTATCATTGTTCACTGTATTAATTCCAGCACCAAGATTGATTGGTTCACCCCAAGTACCTCCCATATTTTCAACCACGTAGATGTCCAATCCGCCCATTCCAAGGTGTCCATCAGAACTAAAAAACAGGTAACGTCCGTCCGGAGAAATAAAAGGAGTAGTTTCTCTTCCAACCGTATTGATGGTCATAGGAAGAGGTTTTGCCGTACCCCACTTTTTTCCATTTTTTTCAACCATATAAATATCTGTAGAACTTTTTTCTCCCTTTCGATCGGTTACGAAATACATCGTGTTTCCGTCAGCAGTTAAAGTAGCCGACCCTTCAAAATAAGAAGTGTTGATCGTTTTGTTTTTAATGATGCTTGGTGAATTCCACGTTCCTTTCGTGTTGATTTTAATTTCGCAAATGTCAGAACCATTCGTAGACGATTTTTTATCAGTCGCTGTAGAGTTTAATGTCATTACGCCGTATGTTTCATCTGGAGAAATGTAGTTCAAAGCATCGAAACCATTTGAATTAAGCTTGCCTAAATAATTGGTGAGTTCTCCCCATTCGCCCTTTTCATCATTCCACGTTGTTTTGTAGACATCTTCAAAGTATGTTTGATCGTCTGGATTCATTCCACCACCTGTCGTGTTGCTTCTTCGAGATGTAAAGTAAATTGTTTTACCGTTTGCCAATGGCACCACGTTGTAGTCGTCGTAACCAGAATTAATGTCGCCTTTCAATTGAGATCTTTCAAACTTAGCTCCCTCGGCTAACGCTTTTTTAGCAAATTCACACTCGGCAATGTTGTGCTCGATGTTCAATATTTTCACGCGATTTTTGGATAACTTCTCCATGGAGATGTTGTAATTGATAACGGCTGAATCCAAATTTCCCAATCGGTGATACGCCGACGCAATTTTATAATAGATTTCACTATCGACGTTGTCACCGCCCAATTCAATGGCTTTCGTCGCGTATTTTAGCGCATAACCGTAATTATTTAGCAGGTAGTGACATTGTCCCACCCAATATGCCGCTTTCCAGCTGCTTGGATCTTTTAATCCTGATTCTCTGAACTTAACGAGTGCCAATTTGATCTTGCCTTCCCCATAAAGTACCTTTCCTTCTTCCAAAATGTACAAGGCTGCCGTTTTATCGACCAAAGTGACTGTTGAATCTGGTGGTGTTCCGTTTGCATAAGAAAACGATGTTAGGCAGATGATAATAGCAATAGATAGTTGACGAAATAATTCCATAGTGTTGTTCTTTTTCAATTTTTTTGACTTCTTCCATTCAAAAGTCATGCAAAAGTAACTCAAATTAGTGAAAAGTTACTCGTTTACTTCCTTTTTTTGTGAGTACTGATTTGATTTTAAGTCGACTAGATCGTTCATGGCGATGGTTGCTGCGACAATGGCAATAATTGGTGCTGTTGAGGCACAGAACCACAATAATAGCTGTAACAGAAAGATGCCAATCGTATGAAAGGGTTGAGTGGAAAACCCTGAGAAATCAAACAATAAACCAACATCCAATGGTACAAGGATCAAAAGTGAATAGACACAACCAATCGCTATTGCCAATCCGCGATTTTGACGCACAAACACAATACTTTCATCAATATTCAACCTTCGTCTTTCGTTGATGTAGTCCATAAAGGAAAATCCGTAATAGAAAAATCCAATCACAAAAGTCAAGTAAAAAACAGGAGAAGACGTTGGATCTTCCCATCCTAAAAACGAGACCAAAACGATAATGAGAAAAAAGAAATATTCCCACATTAAGTTGCGGATAACAATGCGCATGGCACGTTTGACATCATTGACCAATTGCGAAAAACTAAACGGATAGGTGTTTCCAGTTAAAATCTTTTCCGTTCTCATACTTAAGTAAGAAAGCAATGGAGAAAGTATGATTACCACCAGGTATTTTGCGAACTTCATCAGGAGTATGGCGATGGAAATTTCTGCCAGGACGTACACCAAATACCAAACAATGTCGTTCATGTTTTCCGCAGTTGGAAGGATCATGTGGTCTTTTATTCTCGCTCCGATGTAGTAAATGAATAACATCAACACCGCTGGAATGATGAGAAACCAATAAAATTTATGTTCAATAATGAATCGAACTGCTTTGATGTAAGCACGAATTCCAAAAATAAAATTCTTGATAAATTTCATGCTCAAATGTAATCAAAGCAAATTCAAATCGAATAATTCCTAGCGCTTTTGTATCTTTGTCCTTTCTATTTTTTAACCTTTAAGTGATGAACAGCATGAAGTTTAGTAGTTTGACAGCCATATCTCCAGTAGATGGAAGGTATCAAAATAAAACCAGCGAGTTACAGCCGTATTTTTCAGAGTTTGGATTGATTAAGTACCGCGTCATTGTAGAGGTTGAATATTTTATCGCAATGGTCGAATCGGGTGTAAAACCGTTGGCGGATTTCCCAAAAGAAAAATACACAGATTTACGTGCTATTTGTACCTTGTTTTCAGAGCAAGACGCTTTGTGGATCAAGGAAACAGAGAAAACAACAAACCATGATGTAAAAGCTGTTGAGTACTTTTTGAAGGATAAAATGACTGCACTTGGTCTTGAGAAATACTTGGAGTTTGTCCATTTTGGGTTGACTTCCCAAGATATAAACAACACATCCATTCCATTGTCGTTGAAAGACGCTGTTGAAAATGAATATTTGCCTCTGTTGAATCAATTGATTGATAAATTGACGGATTTGAGTAAAGAATGGAAGGACATTCCTATGCTTGCACGAACTCACGGTCAACCAGCTTCGCCAACGCGACTTGGAAAGGAGATTCAAGTATTTGCTGAGCGATTGACCATTCAGAAAACACAATTGTATTCTATTCCCTATGCTGCGAAATTTGGTGGTGCAACGGGGAACTTCAATGCGCATTTCGTGGCATTTAAAGAGAAAGATTGGGTGACATTTGCCAATAATTTTGTGAACGATACACTTGGTTTAACGCGAAGTCAAACTACAACACAAATTGAACATTACGATAATCTGGCGGCCATGTTTGATGGATTCAAGCGCATCAACACGATTGTGATGGACTTGAACCGCGATATGTGGACGTACATTTCAATGGAATACTTCAAGCAGCAATTAAAAGAGGGTGAAATAGGATCTTCGGCAATGCCACACAAAGTAAATCCAATTGATTTTGAAAATTCAGAAGGAAATATTGGAATTGCTAATGCGTTATTTGAGCATCTAGCGCAAAAACTACCGTTATCGCGATTGCAACGAGATTTAACGGATTCAACTGTTCTTCGTACGATTGGTCTTCCGATTGCACATACATTTATCGCATTTAAGTCAACTTTGAAAGGATTAGAAAAATTATTGCTAAATTCAGATGCATTCGATGCCGATTTGGAAAATAATTGGGCAGTGGTGGCAGAAGCTTTGCAGACTATTTTGCGAAGAGAAGGCTATCCAAAACCGTACGAGGCATTGAAGGGATTGACAAGAAAGAATGAAGCTGTTACCAAGCAAACAGTGCATGATTTTGTGGATACGTTGAATGTTTCGGATGCATTGAAAGCGGAATTGAAGCAAATTACGCCTCAAAATTATACAGGTATCCAATTGGTGAAATAGCACTTGGATTGATTTTTGAGGATGTTGAAAACATGTATATGAAGCGTTTATTTATCTTATTTCTATTCAGCATCTCTGCGTTTACGCTCAGTGCTCAATCACCCTATACAATTGATTGGAGTGAGATGGAACAAAGCAGAGGCAAATTGCTTTATACATTGCCCAACAAACCAGGCGAATTTTATTCCTTGCGTTGGTCTGGTGGTAGAATCGCTGGAAGTTACCAAGTTGCAAAACACGTAGATTTTAAAGTTGTTGAAACGGGTAAAATCAAATTGGTGGTAAATAAAAGTTACGCCAATTTTGAGGGTGCGAAAGTGATCAATGGTAAATTTGCGATTTTTCTTTCCGATAAAATGGATGGTGGCAATCATCTTTATATTCAGTATTACAATGAAGAACTGAAGCCCGAAGGGGAGCCAATTTTATTGGCATCGTATGATTTGGACACTTCAACAGGTAAGGGAGCCTTTAATGTGATTCTTTCCGAAGATGAAAAATTCATAGGTGTGGTCTGGGAAATTGAAGGGCGAAGAGAAACAAATGGTGTTTATGGATTCAAGGTTTACGATACAGATTTCAATCTTGTGAATGACGGCGAGTATCCATTGCCATTCCTGCCCGAACTATCAACGATTCATTCCCATTACATTTCGAATCAAGGAGATTATTTCCTGGTCATTTCTGAGTATGAGGAAGCGGAAAATAAGAATTTTTTTAAGAGTTACCTGAATTATAAAGCCGTCCATATTTTTCATATCACCGATGATGGATTGCAAGATTTCAAATTGGATCTTGGTGGAAAACGGGTGGAAGAAATGGTTGTCACTTCAGACGATAAACAAGTGTTTACCATCACTGGAATGTATGGAGAAGACAATGTTGCAGGTGTCTCAGGGGTGTTTAATCAGCAGATTGATTACCGATCTGGGGTGGTATTGCAGGAAAGTTTCAAGAAGTTTGATGAGACATTCATTACAGAAAATTGGTCAGAACGGGCAATGAGAAGGTCCGAACGATTGGAAGAAAAGGGGAGAGGAGAAGAACCTAAGTTGTTCAATTATAAAATGAGAAGTGCTAAACTTTTGCGTGACGGGAGCATCGTTGGCACGATGGAACAAAATTATGTGCAGTTAACCTCCAATTCCGACATCCGTACTGGACAAACGAACGATACGTATTATTATTACTATAACGACATCATTGTTTACAAAATCAATAGTGATGGAGAGTTCGATTGGGTCGAAAGGGTAAACAAATACCAAGTATCGACCAACGACGACGGCCCCTATAGTAGTTATGAAAGCTTTATTGACGATGTAAATATCAGCTTCATTTTCAATGATAATTCCGATAATTATGACCAAACGGGTCAGTTGATAGAGAATCAAGGGTTGTACACGGCTAATTTTGGGCGACGAAGAAACGTGGTGGCCATGGCAACAATCAATTTAACGACAGGAGACAGAGCACAGTTTACTATTTTTGATCGTTCCGAGATTGATGCGCTGGCAGTTCCGAAGTTGTTTGATGTCGATTACAACAGACGCGAAGTGTTGTTGTACGCTATTTGGGGACGCAACGAGCGTTTTGGTCGAATAAAGTTCTAGCGAATTTTACTTTTCAATAATTCTTTTTCAGCATCGCTGAACGAATAATCTTTGATGACTTTAAATCGTTTCGCCAATAATTGATCCATTGCCTTACTGTCTTGTGCGAATCGTTTGCATGGTTTGCAATGCACTAAATGGAAGCCAATAGCAATGCGCGTACTAAGTGAAATGCGTTCAAAAGAGGAACGTTCCAATTGTTCAGTTATTTCTTGGCAATATTTCATGTATTCCAGGTTGAATTTAGGCAATCTCTTAGCACCAATTTAGCGCGATGAATAATCACCCAAAGGTTAGAAGGTGTAATATTGAATTCATTACAAATCTCATCACTTTCTTTCTCATCGAGGTATTTTGATGCGATAATTCCCTTCCATTTTTGTGGAAGTTTGTCGATGCATTCATTCAGTTCTTCAATGGTTTCGGCTTTCGCTAGTTTATCCAACACCGATGGTTCATCTACCTTCTGTTTTTCTTCTAGCCAATGGTGTTTTTTACTTGTATTGTCAAAAAAACTAGAAACGGGATCCGTATATCTCGTTTCAGCTTTTCGCCAATGGTCAATGATCTTTCGCTGCAAAATACTCGTCAACCACGTTCTAACTTGACTTCGCTTCTCGAACGTATCCAATTTCGTAATTGCCGCCAACAGCGCATCTTGGACTAAATCCTTCGATAATTCAAGATCATTCAGTTTTGACATAGCGAAGGAGAGCAGGTAATCGCTGTGATTTTCCACAATGCTTGCTGGTGATATGTCGTGTTGTTCTCCCATCTATTTTTTTGCGGCGAACTTATTTTTAAAGCGTTTTACAAAGGTGAAAATCAATAATAGCACTGCTACAAACCCAAAACTTCGCCCAATTACGTCTCCATAGGTTGTGTAGAATGTTCGATCTGAATTTAAATGAATCGTAGTTCGTATAACATCCTCTTTCCACCATTCTGTGGCATGTGAAATATCACCACGCTGATTGATGAAACAACTTGTGCCAGTATTTGCAGATCTTACCACAGCTCTTCTATTCTCGATGGCGCGAAGACTTGCGAAACTGAGGTGTTGTTTGTATCCAGGTGTATCTTTCCACCAGCCGTCATTTGTGATTATGCAAATGACGTTCGCACCTTTCCGGCATTGTTGTGCTACCCAGTCACCATAAATGGATTCGTAACAAATCACCGGCGCAATACTGAATTCCTCAAATACAAATATGCGTGGTTCATCTTCAATGCCCAAGGTGCCTGAGGTACCTCCGTTTTGTATCGATAATTCTTCTAAAAACGGGAAGTAGTTGGAAAAGGGAATAACTTCAACACCAGGAACCAGTTTTGATTTATGAATGAAGCCTGGAGCATGGTCAGCATTGATGGCCATTGCTGTATTGTAGGATTCGTAATAGTGCCCATTTGCATTCATTAGTGGTAATGACGCACGTGAATTTTTATGATCAAATATTTTCCATGTAGAGGCACCGATGCACCAAGGAATATTGAACATGTCTTTTTGCGCTGTGACAAGCAAGTTAAATGATCTTTCTTGGAACACATCCAATTCATTGAACGGTCTGCTAATGGCAGTTTCAGGTGCGACAATTAATCCAGTATTTTTTGTCACCTTGGATCGAGCAAGTTCGACGACCTTTTCCAATTGTTGGATCTCCGTGCCCTGTACAAATTTTTCGTTGTACGGGTCTATGTTTGGCTGTACAACAACTACCTCCAATGGATTCTTCTTCTCTTCGTAACTGTAGTACATCGAAATTGAAATCACCATGGGAACAATAAACGCGGCGAGTGCGGTCCAAATTAAAGGCGTTTGTATTTTCCACGTTTCCCTTCTGAGTAATACGTTCTGGTAGATTCTGAACACGATGAGGTTGATGATTAAAACCCACACAGAACCGCCGAGAACACCTGAGTATGAGTACCATTGCACCCATGATGGTGTGGTGCTGAATGTGTTGCCAAGGTGTAACCACGTCCACGACATTTCCCAGTTGTAGTGAAAATATTCAAAGGCAATCCAAAAGATGAATAGCGAGATGTACCCTTCCTTTTTACCGATGTGTTTTTTTGCTAAATGGAAGCAGTAAAAAGTGATAGTCATCAATAGACTGTTTAAAATGATCGCGAGCGCCGCGCCACCACCACTTGCGTTGTAGACCCACCACGTTGTTCCGATATTGTACAGGAAAAAGGCAATGTATGCATTGATGAAAACCTTCCCTGAGCGCAATTTTTTTGAGGCGATTACTTCTTCCACAAGCAGAAGTGGTACCCATGCGATAAAAACAACGAGTGTTAGACTTCCTGAATACGGGAAGGCGACTGTCATGAGAATCCCAGAGACAACGCTCAGCAATAATCTGGTTTTTTTATCAAATGCTATCATCATGATAAAAGTAACCTAAAATCTCTTTTCAGAGAATGATTCAGCCGGTTTATTCTTCGATTTCTAAATTGGTTTTAAGATTTACAAGTCCCTTTTCGAGATCTGGACCGAGCTCTGCATCCATATCCATGAACAACAAGAAGATATTCCATGGCCACGGCGAATTTCCTTTGAAACCCCATGTGACTTTCGTTTTATCACCTGATATCCCCGCTGTATTGAAATACGCCTTCCCAGTCATTTCCCAAGGTTTTTCAAAGCGAAGTTCGTAGTCAATGCTTTTTCCAGGGTCGATTGCGGTAATTTCTTGTTCACCAACGCCAACTTCTTCATGCGAACTTTCCCAACGATAAATGAAACCAAGTGTTCCATCCTCACCTGTATAACTCTTGACTGTTTTAGGATCTTTCTCTGTCCACACTGTAAATTCTTCGTGATTTTCCAAGTATTTGAGATAGTCAAAAACGTCCTCTTTGCTTCTAGAAATCTCAGTGGTTCTGTAGATATTGTAGTCCTTTTTCACGAAAAGTGCTACGACAAGAATGATGCAGACAAATGCTACGATCAAAATCAAGAATTGCTTTAAAAATTTCATAGTATGGCTTTTTAGCGTTTATACTCTTTTTACCGCAAAGATGATTTTGCAATTTCAGCGAAGTTGGTTCATTTAGGATGTAGTAGTAAAAATCTGGAGACTGATGTTGCAGCCTCCAGATTGTATGTATTAATTAAAAATAATTGTCATTTCTACACGTCTGTTTTTCTGACGTCCTTCAGGTGTATTGTTGTCACCAATTGGTTGTGTTTGTCCAAAGTACAATGTTGACAAACGGCCGGCGTCTATACCTTGTGATACCATGAACGCTTTCACTGATTCAGCACGTTTCTTAGACAACACTAGGTTGTTTTGAGCGCTACCTACGTTGTCCGTATGTCCTGCAATTTGAAGTTTCCACTCAGGTTTCTTCACAAGAACGTCAGCTAATTCTGTAAGTGATGGAATAGAAGCTTGTTTAATTATATCCTTACCACTTTCAAACTCAAGGTTATCAAATGCAGTTTTCAAAATCTCCTGTACTTCTTTTTCAATTTCGGGACAACCTTGATTGCTCACTGGTCCTGGTGTATTTGGACACTTGTCGTCTTTGTCCAGTACGCCATCACCATCCGTATCCTGGTAAGGACATCCTTCATTGGCAACTGGGCCTGCGATGTATGGACATTTGTCATCTTTATCCAAGATTCCATCTCCATCTGTATCAGGCCAAGGACAACCATTGTTCTCTTTTGGTCCAGCCTCAGTTGGGCAGTCGTCGATGAAATCGAATAAACCATCACCATCTGTATCTGGGCAACCGTTGTTTTCAACGGGACCTGCTGCATCTGGACAAGCATCGTCTTTGTCTGGAATACCATCACCATCCGTATCAGGACAACCATTGAATTCAGGCAATCCTGGCGTGTCAGGGCAGTCATCTTTTGGATCGATGATACTATCGTTATCACGATCTGGACATCCTTGGAACACGATGTCTCCTGCTAAATCAGGACAAGCGTCGTCTTTGTCAGGAATACCATCACCATCTCTATCTGGACAACCGTTAAATTCAGCTAAACCTGGCTCTGAAGGACAATCATCTTTAGTATCTTGAATACCATCACCATCAGTGTCAGGACATCCTCTAAATTCCCAAACACCTTTCACTGAAGGGCATTCATCCATTTTATCGGAAACTTTATCTTCATCCGCATCTTTTGGTTCTGTGTATAAGATCGGAAGTCTCAGTCCGGCGTATACTTCAGTCCCACGTACTTTCCCCGAAGCGAAGAGAGTTTTGAAATCGAGAATACCTACAGTTAACGGACCAAGGCGCGTAGCAATACCAGCCTTAAAACCAGAATAAGTATTCATGGAAATGGGGACGCTAACTCCAGCCCAAGCATAATCAAAACTAGGTGTGATTGAGAGTTGATTAGGCATTCTCACACGGTGTGGATTCTTTTTATTTTGTACACTTACCAATCCTGTTAAGTTGACGTAAAACCATTTCCAAATATGGTAATCGAATTGGAGACTTACCGAAGTAGGTGTCCACATGAAAAATGTTTTATCGTCGTTGGTTGATGTCCATGCTGGGTCATTAAGGATCAATGAATCAATAATACTGTCCATGCCTTGAAGTCCATTTGCATTATCAAAGATTGTTAAATCAAAAGCAGAGGCTGAATTGACATTAAAATCCTGACTCAATCCACCTTTTTCAAATTTCATTCCTCCCAGATCAAGCAAAGAAACACCAGCGCGAACCTTATATTTCTCCTTGTCTTGACGCCAAATATTGGTCTTGCCATCCATGTCGTACTGGTATTCTTCCCAATCTGGACGCCATTCATACACGAAACCAAGATCAAGGCCTAATCCAAATTTTGAAGATGATTTGGGAAGTTTCCCTCCATAATCCTCACCATCTAGAATTCCCGATGAATGCCCGTAGGAAAAATCTCCCGACAATCGTAACGAAGTATCAGAGTTTTGAAGGTTGTACGAAAAGTTTTGAGAACTTGCATAGGCTGCAGTGTATCCTGAAAGCCATTTTGCTTTTCCACCCATTTTCATAAAATGTTCTCCGTCATCTTTTAATACTTGAGAGTAAATTACTCCGTATTCCATCCATGACATGTGGTTGGCAGAAAGTAACTCTTCGTTGAACGTTGTATTCCATAAATCAGGGTAGTCCAAACTATTTTCTGCAAGGATTGCCAATTGAGGATCGATATTATCAATGGAAGTAATGGATCTAAATTTTGCTGCGAATCCAACCGCAATAGTTGGTTTGATATGAAGCATGAAATTCAATACATCGACCTGTATGTTGTTGTAAAAGCCATATTTTTTTGTAGAGTTCTCATCATAGTTTTTAATGATGTATCTATCATCGAATGTAGAATCTGGAATTATCCAATCATTGTAAGGGTTTGTTCCTCCTGCTACGTAGCCACTTTGTTCTTGACCTTCTGCATTCGTCCAAGTATCGGCTTTAAAGGATTTCGTCCACCATTTAGGCATATCCTTCGTGTCAAAGCTAACTGCGTTCGTCCAACCAGCAACACTAAAGCTTCCAAGATTGATGTCGGTAATAAAACGGCCATCAACGAAACTTGCCGGTTGGAGATCTGTGCCCATCACACCAGCGTAATTACTGCTGCTAACACCTAAATAATTTTGCGCATTACTGCTGTAAGAGCATACAACTAAAGAAAATGCAAGGAGAGTTTTCAAAGTCTTCATAGTTCTAGTTTATGTAGTATTGAACGATAAATTGGTCAACAACTGTGGTAATTGTTTTGCTAGTTTTCGTCGAAGTAATGACAGCTTTTTGCTGTCCTTCAAACGTTAGATTATTAACCTTTTCACCGTTCGTTCTGTACAAATATACATTATTCTCTATACCATCGATGATTGATACTAAGTTATTTCCCGAAACGCTATTTTCGATGAATACATGTTCTATTTCATTGAACGGAAGGGTGATTTTACCGAACGAAATGCCTTGTTGATTGACCAAATCAAGTTCATTTGCAGATTGAACAACAATGTATGGGTTCTTACCATTTTGATCGTATTGCAGTATTTTACCGTTGTTGACAGAGAATAATTTTACTGCAGTTCCTTTTTGATCCACACGGACAAGCGCATTGTCCTCTATTCCAAATTGAACCAATTCATTAGGGATTTTCACGGCAACGCTGTTCGATGGAGTTCGGAAATCACGGTGTTGTTTAGATCGCTCAAGGTGATACATATAGAACATTTTTCCATCCGAGAATCCTGCGAATAGCTGTTGTAAACTTACCCAAACATCGATTTGGCGGGTCACATTAATGGCTGTTTTAAGTACATTCAACTCACGACCTTTTGCATCGTAATGCACGACTTGTTGGTTGTCATTTCCAATCAGGAAGTAACTCTTGCCCGACCAACGGTAAAATTTGACTTCATTGGTGGCATCATGCTCAAGTTCGATTGGAAATCCAGAAACTTCTTCGCCCTTTTTGTTCCACAGATGAATGTGTGAACTGGTGTTTAAGAGCAAATAATCTTCACCGCTTTCATGCAAGTCGATGGACTGAACTTTATACACTTCATCGGTATTCAGCGTTTTCTTCCACATTAATTTGCCCTTGTCGAAATAACTAACTTCTCCATTTTTACCTAGTGCTACGACGGAAACCCCGTTTTCTAAAACAAGGAAGTCTTTCACATCGAAACCGCAGTTCATTGCTAAGGTTTCACTTTTTTTGTTCAGTGTCAGATTTTCGCTTTCGCCGAATGTTGTTTCTAATATTCTACCTTGATAAATTGCTTTTGAGTAACGCTTGTCTTTGGAAATGAAGCGCTCTGAAACAGATTTTGGAAGGTCACCGAAAAAACTATGTTGAATCGTTGAATTGAGTGCAATGGTGGTTCCCAATTTAAAGTCAGCAATTAGGTTGTCGCAGGTGTTTTCGTTTTCAGAGATAACGACCAAGTCATCCAAGTACTTGACAAAATATTTTCCCTTTTTAGGAAAATCGCTCGTCAATGGTGTTCTGAAAGTAGTTTCATTGGTGGTTTGATTCAGGTCGTTGAGAATTAAAACGGGATCTTGTCCAACGATATAATCAGCAACGATTGCCGGCTCTCCTCCATAGACGATTGAGACAAACCCATTCAAACACCAGCTATTCATAGGACCATTTTTAAATACTTCATCCACCGTCGCATAATAGTCTCGTTCAAAAAAATGGTAACTATTTATTTTGCTCGATATTACACGTGAAAAGATGACTTCATCCTTCACTTGGTTGCCTTGTTCAATTTCAGCGTTGCGCGTAATGAATTCCACTTTTCCGTTTTCTTGGTGGTAAATATCGGTGACTGATTGCACCGTTGAATTCTCTCTGAAAGAGATCATTGAAGCGCTTGCCTTTTTGTCGTAATTAAATTCAGTGATATCAGTATATGCAGGAATATCCCCCTTTTTCAGGTAGAGTTTACTTTTAAAATAACGACCGTGGTAGCCACCTACTGAAAAGGAGTTTGTCTCAATTTTCAGATCGTTGGAAACAGATTGAAACAAGACCTTGATTGTTTCTTTATCCCAGTTTTTCTGACCTTGAATATACAAATGAGGTAATTTCTGACTTGCAAAAAGTGCACTAATATTGTCAGTCGGCAGATTGGAGATGAGTTCTTTCAGTGGTGCTTCTTCAAACTGATCCACTTGATCGATTGAGATTTCATTGAAGCGATTAATGATGAGCACGGTGCCATCTTCGCTACCGAAGAGCATGTTGGGAGTGAAGTTGTGTTTGTTATTGAGAATATCTAATCCCACATAACCGAGCCAAACGACACTAGCGGTTACTATGAGGGAAAGAATAATTTTGTTAACCATGATCTACTGTTCTTGGCTCAAAAATACATTAATATACGCGGTCGACTGGATTGGCGCAGAATAAAAAATCAACAACGATTTGTGTACTCGGTATTATTAATTAATCGAACAAACTAAGTTGATTGGCAGGAAGCAGTGTGAACGATTTTCTGTGGTATTTGCAGTCGCCGTTGTGTAGAATTTCTAAGCGGTGTTTTTTGGTAGGGTAGCCTTTGTTGCTTTTCCAATCGTAGTGCGGGTATTCTTCGTGAATTTTGAGCATGTATTCATCGCGGTACGTTTTAGCGAGGATCGATGCAGCAGCAATCGACAAGTACTTTCCATCTCCTTTGATGATACATTCGTGCGGCGTTTCGCCATATTTATTGAAACGATTCCCGTCGATGAGTAATAATTCGGGTTGCACTGTTAATTGATCAATGGCTCGATGCATGGCCAAAAAGCTTGCGTTTAGAATGTTGATTTCATCAATTTCTTCTTCATGGACAAAACAAACCCCATAAGAAATGGCTTCAGTCTCAATGGTGATTCGTAATTCATCGCGTTTTTTTTCGCTCAACTGTTTCGAATCATTCAGCAGGGGGTGGCTAAAATCCTTCGGTAAAATTACAGCGGCAGCAACAACTGGTCCAGCTAGGCAGCCTCTTCCTGCTTCATCGCATCCCGCTTCAATTAACGTTTTACTGAAAAAAGGTGAAAGTTTATTCATCGTGGAGTAAAGTTGGCAAAAAAATTGTAGTTTAGTTCAATGAACGACGCAACTTTTGCAAAGAATACCGCGTCTCACATTTATAAACAGTTAAAGAAATGAAGAAAATCATCAGCACACTTATCGTATTATTAAGCATTGTTTCATTTGGTTTTTCGCAAGAGGCGTCAAACACTGCAACTTCAGAAGGTAAAGCAGCGCTCATGGAAAGCAAAGTTTCCGGAGAATACAATTTTGTTCTGGCTCCAGGTCAGTCAAAAGAGAAAGTAGAGAAATCAGCGAGTTATTATATATCGTATTTTACGGTTGATTATGATGAGAAAGCAAATTCTGCAAAAATCACCATGGTTAGTGATGCGCCGAAATCGAAATTTATCATTGCGCGCTTTTTGTCGGCAACAGGTTCACATTATGTAAAAGTGGATGATTCAGTAATTCCAATGGACGAATTTATTCGATCATATATCCAATAAAAATTTCTCACACGAGATAAAATGGCCTTGATGAAAATCAGGGCTTTTTTTATGAAACGCCATGGCTCTTTAAGCATCGGCATCTCTACAAGCTCGATGACCGACGCTCGAAGTATGAGCTCTTTGTACTTGGAACTTCTTGAACTTTAAACTACCTAAACTATGAAAAGTCTGTTTTAGTTATGATATTTGTTTGAATCAAAATATTTAGAACCCATGTTGAAATCAGTAGGAGTATTTTTAATAACCGCGGCAATGGTCGTTGCATGTCAAAGTACAGAAGATTCTGGATTGGAAGAAGAACAAGCAACGGTTGAATTAGGAAAAAGCTATGGTCCAGTAGAGGTGAACGTTGCAGAAGCAGTTTCCGTCCAAGATATGCTAAAAACCTTTGAAGGAAAAACCGAAGAAATGGAGTTTACCATTGAAGCTGAATTGAGCGAAGTGTGTTCTAAGGCAGGTTGCTGGGTAAGCATTGACAAAGGAGATGGAGAGACATTTATGGTGCGTTTCAAAGATCATTTCACCATTCCAACGAAAACAGCTGTCGGCACTGGAGCCTATTTACACGGCGTTGCATATTGGGATACTGTTACCGTTGACTTGTTACAACATTTTGCGGAAGATGCTGGAAAAAGTCCTGAAGAAATAGCCAAAATCACAGAACCGAAGTACGAATTGGGATTTGAGGCGGATGGAATTATACTGAAAAAATAAAGTGCTCTTGTTTCAACCTTTCGGTCTCATTTATCGTCTATATATTAGTATAAATTAATACCATTCTTATGAAAAACATGTACCTGCTTGTCATCTTATTTATTTCAACATTTTCCTTCGGGCAATCATATATTCCGATTCCTGAATCGAATGCTGTTTGGATTCAAGGCGAGTTTCTGTATTCCGCATATAATGGTCACGAACATGCTACCATTACGAGACCATTGAGTTTTGGAAATGATTCAGTGGTTGGGGCTGAAACATATCATACATTGCACGGACATGGGTATGCCGATTGGATTGATGGTTGGGGAAATCAACAAACGTATCAAGAAGGCAGCGACTATTTACAGGATGCGGTACACGTCTTGTTTCGTCAAGATATTCCTAATAAACAGGTATTCGCATGGGATAATTCCAACAGCCAAGAAGGATTGCTGTACGATTTTAACGCGATGGTGGTGGGTCAACCTTATCCGCAAACCATTACGAACATGGATTACCCAAATATTTTAGTCATGTCATATGATTCTGTGATGTTGAATGATGGACTTTATCATGAACGATGGACATTGGGCACTAATTCAATGGATTCGGGATTCGTATCTATTATAGAGGGTGTCGGTTCTACCATGGGCTTTAATCTGACCATCGGTATTCCTTTTGAGCAAAGCAGCGCAACTTTATGTATGACTTCTGGTGGAAGCCCTGTTTATGATGGTTGGTCAAATGCCAGTGGATTAATCCCACCGCGCTATTCGGAAGAGTGTGCCGCTAACCTAAGTTCTGAAGACATAAATCATGAAGTCGTATCGTTCAATGTGTTTCCCGTTCCTTCAGAGGATCAGTTAACCATTCAGTGCAGTCAGGGAATAGGCGAAGTACGCATCATCGATTTATCTGGACGCCAATTGCGACATTTTAAACCACTCAATTCATTTGAAACGAACGTTTCATTGCAGAACTTGAACCCCGGAAATTACTTGTTGCAGATTAGAACTGTTGATGGGAAATTGCTGATGAAACAAATTATGAGGTAAAACGGGAGCAGTTCGTTCATATTAGGGTTGTATAACATTACTCTTTACTGAATTTCAAACACTTTAATCAATAGTTGTGTCCCTTAAGTAGACGGCGAAAGAAGGATTGAAAGATTAGAACTACATTCATCCTTTAACAGTTCAAATCTTCTACTATGAAAACGTTGATTACCTTGTTGTTTGCTCTTTTTTCAAGCCAGCTTCACGCCCAAATAAACTCAGTGCAATTGGACCACAACAACGTATCTGCACATATTTCCGACGTCGGCACCTACTTTTATGATTTCAGCAATTCTTCTTTAGGGTACGAGGTTCCAAAAGGATCAGGAAGACATACCGTGAACAGCGTGCAATTTTGGTTTGCAGCGAAAGACCCGTTCAATGAAATTTATTTTAGTCAAGGAGGTGACCCGTCTCAAGGAGCGGATATTTTCAATGGACCAGTTTCTGGGCCTGGAACATACAATTCTGTGGAATATCAAGACAGATGGAGCAACTCAATTTGGAAAATCTGCCAATCAGATATTGATCAGTTTCGACTGTGGTGGCAATGCACGAATGGATTGCTTACAACAGGATGTGAGATGGTTGATGCTCCATCCAATTATGTACTTCAAACGATTGATGAGTGGCCGGCGCATGGTGATCTTACTTTAGGTCAGTCCTATTATCTCGCTCCCTTTTGGGATTTCAATAGCGACGGACAATATAATCCAGAGTATGGTGATTACCCTCTAATCAAAGGTTGTTGTGCCGTTTACATGATTCAAAATGATGCGGCTGAATCCCATTCGTTTACAGATTCTGATTCAATGGGAATTGAAATACATACGATGTTTTATCAATACGAGACGACAGATTACTTGAATGACGTAACTTTTGTTGATTTGAAAATAATAAATAGGAGCAATATCCATTATACAGAGTTCATTCATAGCATTGTTGTTGACGCAGAGATTGGTAATGCTTCAGACGATTATTACGGTTGTGATTCCACTAATAATTGCATGGTTTTTTACAACGCCGACAACGATGACCAAGATATGTTCCCGTATTTGGGGTATGGTTTAGATCCACCCGCCATTGGAGTAGTAAGTTTAGAAGAAATGATGACCTCATGTGTTCCGTACAATGTTTCAGGGATTGATGTTACGGCTAAATGGAATCTTATGAAAGGTCTCGCTCATGATGGAACTCCTTGGGTTGACCCAGACGCGAACCCAACCCAATTTGTTTTTTCTGGAAATCCGAACATTCCTTCAGAATGGAGTGCGTTAAGTGACGGGGCTCCTGCTGGTGATGCAAGAGGAATATCCTCGCACAACAACGGAGTTTTCATTTCAGATGATGTTATACTAGAGACATATGCTATCACCTATGCGCGTAACGGTGATCATTTGAGTAATGTTCAAGATATATTGAATAGTGCTTTAGCTATCAAAACGTTTTATGAAAATGAATCGGATATTCCTTGTAGTGGTGCAACGTGGAACGTGAATGAACTCAATGATTACGATATACATATGTATCCAAACCCTTCTACAGGAACTGTTCATTTGATAAATCAAGATCAACTTCAACTTGGTATAACGGTATCCGATGCACAAGGTAAAATACTTAAGGAACTACCACCATTCAACAATCAAATGTTTGAATTAAATCTAAGTGATCAAGGTGCGGGAATTTACTTTGTTCACATTCAAAGCGAGAGTGGTACAGTCGTACAAAGGATTGTTATTGATTAGTGCACAGACTTACAGAAAAACTCTAAAGAAACGTTCTTGTCGAACAAAACTATTTCTTACATTTAGTTTTTAATTCTACCATTTTTTGACAAAACACCCACCCATGTTTACCACAGACCAAATCAAAGCAGCTCACAGCAAATTGAAGTCAGGTGCAGACTTCCCTGCATACATTCAAGAAATTAAAGCATTTGGTGTTACGCACTACGAAGCCTACGTCACCGATGGTCATATCGACTATCATGGTGCGAACAATTACACAGCGAAAGTAGCTGCAAAATATGATGCGCTGGATATTGCTGATGTCGTTAAAGCTGATGAATTCAAAGAAGAATTGCGTGCTCACCAACAAGGTAAAACAGATTATCTTACGTTCATCAATATGTGCGCCACAGTTGGTATTGAAAAATGGGCGATTGACATGGATAAAATGACGTGTACCTACTTCGACAAAGCTGGGAATGAAGTTTTGGTTGAAGAAATTTCCCAGTGATGAGGAAATATAATTTATAATTTAAAAAATTGAATTAAATGAAAACAATATGTTTAGACACCAAGGCAAAAGCCGGACATTAAAGCACAATCTTCGAATTGCTGTTGTTTTATCTTTTGTAGCGGGAATTGTTAATGTTTCAGGTTTTCTAGCTTTCAAACAACTGACGACGAATGTCACAGGTCATTTTGCATTATTTATAAATGATGTTGCCGAAGTTGATTTTTGGAAAGGGACGATCTATTTTCTTTATATTTTCTCGTTTTTCTTTGGTTCTTTTTCATCCAGTTTTCTGATTGAGAAGTTAAGGGGAAATGAACGATTCAATGTATTCGTTCTCCCAATACTAATCGAAAGCTTTATTCTATGTTCAATTGGAATCTTTGGGAATTTTACAGGAATGGAATTTCCCCACGTAATGATTTGTCTACTCCTTTTTGCCATGGGACTTCAAAACTCCTTAGTTACCAAAATTTCAAATGCCGTAGTACGAACAACACACCTAACGGGTCTTTTTACAGATCTGGGCATTGATATTTCTCAATTGTTCTTTCCAAAGTTGCATCCTTACCGAGAAAAACTGAAAGCAATGATTAAGCTGCGCATTTATATTATTTCATTCTTTTTTGTGGGTGGATTAGCGGGAGGATTTTTTTATTCAACAGTTGATTTGAAATTAAACACGCTGATTTTAGCTGCCTTCGTTTTACTAATAAGCTTGTTCTATGATGATTTAAGGTATCGATTAATTAAAACGAAAAGAAAGTATCAGCAAAGAAAATTGCATGCTAAAATTTAAAATACAGCAATGCGTATAAGTAATTGTTTGATCGATACATTTTCTTTCATCGTAATCGTGCCGAAAGGAATGGTGGTGCGAATAATGTAACTAATCCACAGAATAGTGTAACATAGTCTCCTTGTCCTCAGGTTATCTTTGAGATCCAAGATAAATAATGAAATCTATAGCTGAAAAATCACTGGTCTTTATTGCCGCAGGAATTGGGTTTGCACCCATCAAAGCGTTGATGGAATCACTTAGAAATGAACAACCGAATTTCCTTATGCTCTTATGTGGGTTTCAGGCATATGTTCTTCACTCTCCGTGGTAAAATTCCACATTGGCGTTTAACCATGCGTAAATAGACAGCTGATAATACGAAATGAAAATGATTACAGTAAAGCATGAGGGCATTATTCTCTCTCAGACCGAATTGGATTTTGAAAACGATGGGGTATTGAATCCTGCGATCATGCAAGAAGGAAATACAGTGCATCTGTTTTATCGCGCGGTGCGAAAAGGCAATCATTCTACGATAGGTTATGCCAAATTGGATGGTCCATTGAATGTTGTTGAGCGAAATAAAGAGCCACTAATCACTCCAACGACAGATCCTGAAACCCATGGAATAGAAGATCCGAGAATTGTAAAGATTGATGAGGTGTATTACTTAACTTATTGTGCGTATGATGGTGTCAATGCATTAGGTGCTTTATCAACGTCAACTGACTTGGTCAACTTTGAAAAACAGGGAATAATTGTACCTCAAATAACAACCGAAGAATTTAAACAATTGACAGAATTTAGTGCGGATTTGAATAAAAAATATGAACGATTTCAGGTTCATTATTCGACGCAGCGTAATCCAAATAAAAAGTTATTGCTCTGGGACAAAAATCTCATCTTTTTCCCAAGAAAAGTGAACGGAAAATTCATGTTCTTGCATCGCGTACGACCTGATATTCAAATTGCAGCTGTAGAGAACATTGAAGACCTCACCAAAGAATATTGGGACGACTATTTGCGCCATTTTAGTGAACACATTTTGATGACGTCAAAATATGCGCATGAAATTGGATACATCGGAGGTGGTTGTCCACCGATTGAAACCAAGGAGGGCTGGCTGATCATTTATCATGGTGTTCATGATACAGCCAATGGTTACGTTTATACAGCTTGTGCAGCGCTACTAGATCTGGAAGACCCAACAATAGAAACAGCACGATTGCCGTATGCTTTGTTTGAACCCGAATTACCATGGGAACTTGTCGGTTACGTAAATAATGTCGTATTCCCGACTGGAACTTCTCTTTTTGATGGCAGGTTATACATCTACTATGGCGCTGCCGATAAGCGAATAGCTGTAAGATCCGTGGATTTAGAAGAATTAATTACCGAGCTATTACAATTTAAAGATTAAATGACGACTTCCACTGAAATACTAATCATTACCTCCTTTCCACCTCGAAAATGTGGAATTGCGACCTATAGCCAGGACTTAATCAAAGCCATTGAAGACAAGTACACGGATAGTTTTACCATCAAAGTGTGTGCTTTGCAAAAAGGAGATAGTGAGTTAAAGTATCCACCTGAGGTCAACTATTTTTTAAAAACAACGCAGCAGGAAGATTACAAAAGATTGGCCTTGGAAATAAATGCAGATGAAGCGATAAAAATCATTTATCTGCAGCATGAATTTGGGTTGTTTAGTGGCGATTTCGGTGATTACATTCTCGACTTTTTGGATGCTGTCGATAAGCCAGTTATTACGACATTTCATACAGTTCTGACGAATCCCAGTGAGGATAGAAAAGCAGTGATTCAAAAAATTACGGAACTCTCAAGTAAGGTGATTGTCATGACACATCTTTCAGCCAACATCTTAAAAAACGAATATGCGATCCATGAAGAAAAAGTAAAAATCATTCCCCATGGTACGCACCTTATTGAACCATGGGATTTACGTTTAAACGGATCTGTGCCATTTAAAAATAAAATCATCATTTCCACTTTTGGCTTGATCAGCGAAGGCAAAGGCATCGAAACGGCGTTAGAGGCGCTGCCTAAAATTGTGGCTAAATTTCCCAGCGTTTTGTATCTGATCATTGGAAAAACACATCCTGAAGTGGTGAAAAATGAGGGTGAAGTTTACAGGGATTTGTTGCATGAGAAAGTAAGGGAGTTGAAATTGGAGAACAACGTCCTGTTCATCAACAAATACCTTGATCTGGAGGTGTTGTTGGAATATTTGCAGCGTACTGATCTCTATTTTTTCACCTCAAAAGATCCTCAACAGGCGGTAAGTGGAACGTTGGTTTATGCCTTGTCGGCTGCGTGTCCTGTGTTGTCAACACCCATTCCGCATTCGTTAGAAATGCTCGACGGAGCAGGAATTAACTTTGATTTTGGAAATGCAGAAGAACTTGCGGACGGTGCCATTTTAATACTTTCAAATCCTAAAATGATGGAAACTATGCGCTTGAATGCACTGCATAGAATAAGTCCAACCGCTTGGCAAAATGCTGCCATTTCCCATATTAAAATCGCCAAAGATCTACAAAAGTCAACGGATTTTCAACTGAAATACAAAATTCCTGAAATCAATTTGAAGCACATTAAACGTATGACAACGGATTTTGGAATGATACAGTTTGCTGAAATTTCCGATCCCGATTTAGCATCAGGTTATACCATTGACGATAATGCTCGAGCGTTAATTGCAGTCGCCAAGCACTTTGAATTAACAGGAAAATTTAGCGATTTGCCTTTGATCACTACCTATTTGGAATTTATTCTGTTTTGCCAACAAGAAGATGGTTCATTTCTGAATTATGTCACTGCGCACAAGGAATTTTTTGATAAAAACAAGGATGAAAATTTGGAAGACTCCAACGGAAGAGCCATTTGGGCACTGGGAGAGTTTTTATCTCTAAAACAATTGCTGGATTTCAATCTACAAGCCCAAGTCGAAGCTGCTTTTGAAAAGGCAATTCAGCGGATCCATGGGCTACAATCTCCTCGGGCAATTGCATTTTGTATTAAGGGATTGTTCTTTTTCTATCAATTTAAAAAGGAAGATTCCATTTTGCGGCTCATCACAAAGTTAGCTGACAATTTAGTCTCGAAATACCGAGGGGTTTCTCAGGATGACTGGCAATGGTACGAAGAGTATCTTACGTACGCCAATGCGGTAATTCCAGAGGCAATGTTGTTGGCGGGAGAGTGTACCCAAAATGAACTATTTAAGTATGTCGCTCGGGAAACATTTAATTTTTTACTGGAATTCACTTTTGTAGACGAACAAATTGAAGTGATTTCTAACCGTGGTTGGCATCAAAAAGGTGAAGACAAAAATCATTTTGGAGAACAGCCCATCGAAATAGCATACACAATTTTAGCGTTGTGTACTTTTTACAAAATCGATAACGACACCACGTATTTGAATAAGATAGACACCGCGTTTAATTGGTTTTTGGGTGAAAATCATTTGAATCAAATTATCTACAACCCAGTGACTGGAGGATGCTACGATGGACTGGAAGAACATCAAGTAAACCTTAATCAAGGCGCAGAAAGTACGATAAGTTATTTATTGGCAAGGCTTACAGTTGAGCAATACACGGATTAGTAACATACTTACCTAAGAATTTTGTAGCCTATTTGATAGTATCATATGATAGTACCACGTAGGAAGCACGAAACTGTTCGCTGCATATATTACCCACAAAAAAAGGTGCAGACAAAACATTACGTTCTTCTGCACCTCTTCACTTGTTGTCGACTTATTACAACCTTCTGGTTCAATCCCTCAACTTCACAATTTTCCTAGTAAAATATTCTTCACCAATTTTGACCGTCAGAAAATAGACGCCTGATGGAATTTGGGTGAATTCGTAATGGAGCAAATTGTTCCCTTTTTCCAATTGTCGCGCGTCATGAAGGAAGGTTTTACTATTCACATCAGTCATTTGAATGGTGACTAGCTCTCTTCGATTCAAATTGATAGAAATATTCAATTCCTCTGCTGTGGGGTTCGGGAATACGGTAATTTCTTGCAGCATCGTTCCACAATCTGAATGGAGCGGTCCGTAAATCTTGGATTGCCCGTCTATGTCGTATTGGACAAGTCGGTAGTACCCTTCAACTCTATTTGCATCGGTAAATTGGTAGTTGTTTATTTCTGTGCTGTTCCCTGCTGCTGGAATCATTTCTGATCTCGCTTCCCAATCTTGGGTGTTTTCGCTGAATTCAACAACAAAACCTGCAGCATTGTATTCCGACAGGGTTTGCCAATTCAATTCCGTCATATCGCCGACACAATCAAGTTGAAAGTAGCCGAGCTCAATAGGAAGAGGACTAGAAGTGTTGTCCCCAATAGCAAACGGGGAGAAGGTTCCTGTATATCCCGTGTAGGATAAACTTCTAGGCGCTGCATTGTAGGCAGAAGCTCCCATCGATGGAATTTCCCAGTTGTTGCCATTGTGGTGATTCAACGTAGGCGAAGTCAACAATGCTGATTCTTCAGCAGCATCCCAGTAGAAAATAAAGTCGATTCCCGCTCCTCCGTTGGATGCTGTTTTTCCAATATTCCACGTACGCATGACGTGTGGCTCGACGATTAAAATTCCTGATGTTCCGTTGACCATTACACTGTCTACCACTCGGAAGTCAAAGAAGTCAGAATTCCCAGAATTATTGGTGACTTGAACCGGATTGTAAGAGCTTTCGCCAATTGGAACGAACTGTGTGCTTCCCGAACCGATATTCATTTTTAGTACGCCTGAATTGTTCGTGATAAAATAGTTGTTTTCATCAGTGTTGATGTATCCAGAAACGGTGAGATCGTTTTGTTGAAGGTAAATTTTAATGTCTGAACCGTTAAAATTGATTTCACCTGCTACGCGATTTTGATCCAAATACATGTCGTTTCCAGCAGTGGCGTTAATTAAGATATCCATTCCCGAAGTTGGGATAAAATCACATCTCCAGTTACTGGCATTTTGCCACAAACTATCTTGCATACCAAGCCATTCACCAGTAGTTTGTCCAATAATTGAAATCTCTCCCGAAGAACTATACGCGCTTCCACAAGATCCATTTGTTACCAAAACGCGATAAAGACGATCAGAATCAACGTTTGAATACGCTTGTGTACTTGTCGTATTTGCGACATCTGTCCATACCAGACCACCGTCGGTAGAAAATTGCCACTTATCAATTGTTCCAATGTGACCAGAAAGTGTTAACGATCCTGCATTTGTCGTGTTGCATTCAGATACATTCGAAACCAATCCACCTGACGGGGGAGTTCCAGCGTTCACGGTAATTGTCGATGTACTAGAGTATTCAGGTGTTCCACAGTCGCTGTATTGTACTTTTACTCTGAAATAGTACGTTCCTGAATAGGGGAGTGTGTAAGTTAACGATGTCGTTGTATTAGCAATCGTAGTTGGCGATGTGAAACCACTATTATCATCCACTTCCCAATTTAGGATGCTTCCAGAAACTCCGAATAAATCGAGATCAACATTTCCGCCAGTACAAATTGTATTGTTAAGCGCGGTAACTGTCCCTCCATTGGTCGAAGCCACAGTGACTGGAACAGCAGATGTTGCTAAATTGTTGCACGATGGAGCCGTAGAATTAACAATGGCTCTATAGTAGGTCGTCGTTGAAATATTTGACACGTTTAACGAAGTTGTCGTGTTGGCAATAGTGGTTCCAGCTGTCAAAAAATCATCGTAGGAATATTCCCAGTGATCGACAGTACCAGTTAAACCAGTCAATGTTAAGAGCGTAGAATTTGTTCCTTCGCACACGCTGACATTTCCACCCGTAATTGTTCCTGATGCAGCCCCATTTACGTGCAATGTTTTAGTGAACACCAATTGAAATGTTGGATTGTCATTTGGCAAGCCACCGAATTCAATAATGGATCCAATGATCTGGGTATTGGCAAAGTCATTCCACGTTCCATTTGCGTACATATGTCCGTAATCTTCTTGACCAATTCCTGCGTCTGGCCAATCGTTGGGTTCTGAAGCTACCCAATTTTGATAGATCCCCGCAATTGCACTTCCCAAGTTGTTGTTCGCCGCGTTTCCTGTGCGCATTTGCGTTCCTTTTTCGGGACCTGTCACCCAGTACCATTTACCTTCAGCTGCCGTTTGACTGGCATATAGCGTATACCCCACAGCTTCATTGATCTGTAGGTAGTTGTCAGAACAGCCCATCCACGAGTTTTGATCGACCATTACCTCGATAAAGCTATTTTCCGCAAAGGATGTTATCGTTGTTAAATACCCTTGAACGCCGTAAAAAGATTGATTTCCGGCATACGTTTCCCCATCCGTCCAGCTTAAACCATTAGGATACGCCAAATAAAAGTGACCGTTGAGCGGGTTATAAATTACGTGCCCGGTATTGAACGAAACTTTTCGTTGCTCAGGCGTACAAACCGTGTTATCTGTTCTAATGGTGATTCTTCTCAAAAGCTCTTGCCACACACTTGCCGAAACGTTCCCAGTAAATTGGATACTTCGGGTTGCCGTATTAAAAGCGGAAGCGGTAACACCACCTGGCAGTGCGCCATTGTAGCTTAATTCATCACCCGCGGTGTACGAACCCGTAATTGTCACTGTCCAACCTTCTATCAATCCATTTGACACAATGGAAAGTTGATCATCAACAACATTGAACACACCGACGCTGATGGTGTCAATATCTGTTGAACCAGTAATGTTAATTTGTGAAGCTTGTTGGCTAAAGCTTGAGTGCGCGAAAAGCATTATCAATAATGCTGAACAAAGTGTAGTAAAATTTTTCATAGTCCATGGTAGTTTTAGCATTGTATCTTCGAAGGTAATGGAGGTTTTACTTCATCTAGCTGTAAATCAGTTTGAATCAAAAGGAATTACGTAGTTGTACGTAGTGCTGGTTAGATGCAAGTACGTTGTTTTTTCGGAAACTTGTGATTTTTAGATGTTTGGGGCGTTGTAGTTAGGTCGTGGAAGGCAAAACGAATTACCCCGAATTCGTGGTAATTGGGCAGGATATAGGAATAGAGTTATCCCTACCAATACCCGAATTTGGAAAATGGGATCTTAACCTTTTGAAGATTTAAATCCAATTGACTTTCGTGGTTGCTTTTCTTGTTTTACAAATTCCATTAAGTAGTTGTAGATGAGGTCAATTCGCTCATCTTGATTTGCTACCGACTTTCTTATTTCTTCCATTTGAAGTAAAATGTCTTTGTGAGTGAGTAGCATCTCCCGCATCTTTGTGAAAATGCGAACAAGCTGAATGTTGATCTCAATAGCTTTATCGCTGTTTAAAACACTGGAAAGCATTAAAACGCCATGTTCTGTAAAAGCATATGGCGCAATTCTTCTGCCTCCCCAACTTGATGTCGCATTTTGCGACTTCAAGTTTTCCCATTCTTCTTCGGTGAGTTGAAACATGAAATCTTGTGGAAATCGAGAAATATTTCTTTTTACTTGCTCATTTAAGCGTTTAGTTTCAACTTGATAAAGCTCCGCCAAATCACTATCTATCATTACCTTCAGCCCTCTGAAATGATAGATTTTACTTATAACGGTTTCATCTGGAATTATGAACGATCCTTTCATGAGTAGTATTTTGGTTTACTTAAAGATATAAACTTGACATCACAAATTGTGATTTCAAGAGTATAAATTGCCATAAATGTGCTAACGTGTAAATTTATTTATCTTTAGTTGAACAATTTTATAAATTAGATTAACCTGAGCAATCAACATCACCCCAAACCAACCAATCATGTATAACTTTTCATACTTTAAGGAAAAAGACCGACAAACAATTTTAGCTTTCCTAGAAGCTCATCCATTTGCCTTCTTGACAGGAAGCGATGTGTCCGGGAAGCAAGTTGCCACGCAGGTTCCACTCTTGGTGGAGGAAAGACATGGAGAACTGTATCTACAAGGACACATTATGCGGAATACAGACCATCATAAATCCTTTGTTGAAAATCCAAATGCATTGGCTGTGTTTACAGGTCCGAGTGCGTATGTAAGTGCTTCGTGGTACAGCAACCCGCAAATTGGATCCACATGGAACTACATGAGTGTGCACATCAGCGGACAGGTGAAGTTCATGTCTTCGGATGAGTTAATTCAGTTCATGCGGAAACTGACTCTGAAATTTGAAAAGGGAAACGAACAGTCACTCACCATTTACGATAATCTACCCGATACCTTTTTAAGCAAAATGATGCCTGCCATTGTAGGTTTTGAGATCAAAGCAGACCACATTGACAATGTGTTTAAACTCTCTCAGAATAGAGACGAAAAAAGTTACCTGAACATCATTTCAAAACTGGAAGAACAAGGTGGAAACAGCGCATTGATTGCCCAAGAAATGAAGAAGAGAAAAGGTGAATTGTTTCCGCCAGGAGTGAAGTGGGATGGTGAGAGGTTTGATTCTTAATAACGGAATAGCAAAAGCCAAAAGTGATATATTAGTAAAGTTTTCTGAACCTAAATATAAAAATCTACTAAACCACACCATGGAAAACCTAAAAACCCAAACCCACAGCAAAGAAGCATTTTTACTTGCCACTTCAAGGATGTTAGAAAGGACATCGTATTATGGTTTACGTTCAATTATCATCTTGCACATGGTGAGTGAAACGCATAAAATGGATTATATGGATGCCTTCAGTATTTATGGCATTTTCACTACTGCGATCATTTTTTCTGAGATTATAGGTGCTTTACTTGGTGACCTCGTTATTGGAAATCGTACAACCATGATTACTGGTGGGATTCTACAAGCCATAGGTGCATTTAGTTTTTGTATTCCTTCAACAACGGGTTTATATGCTGGTTGGATTCTTTTGGTTATAGGGAGTGGATTGTATGGTCCAAACATTCTTTCAAATTTTGGAAAAACCTATTTGAGCAAGACTAAACTGTTAGATGCAGGTTTCACAATCTTCTATTTCGCAGTCAACCTGGGCGCTTTTTTGGGAGTTCTGCTTATTGGATTAGTTGGAGATAAGTATGGTTGGAACGCTGGATTTATAACCGCAGGAATTATAATGTTGGCATCAGTTACCCTTCTTTTATTTTCAGAAGAAAAGAAGCATAGCCAATCCGTGAAAAACGCGTTGTCAATGAATAGAAGGGTAGCGCATATTTCCATCGCGGTAGTTTGCCTTGGCGTTTTTTGGGCAATTTATGAAATTCCAAGTTTTCGAGGTGCTGAAATAATCTCTGAACTTCGTGAAATTTCGGCATGGGGAATCCCAAAAGATCTATGGACATCAATGAATGTAATTTTCCTTCTAACGACAAGTATTCTGTTAATAATTCTTTGGACGAAGTTCTACAGTTCTCCATTTTTCAAGCTGATGATAGGATTCATTTTGGGTACGCTGTCATTCGCAGTCCTACTGTTAATCCCTGAAATCCCAACCGAAGAACACACGGCGTTGTATTTAATTTCTATCCTTTTTCTTGCAATTTCCGAAATCCATATTGCTCCAATCATTCTTTCCGTGTTGACGCAGTATTCAAACCCAAAATACCTAGCAATTTTAATTAGTTTGGCATTTCTACCCACAAGATTGCTTTCGTTGATGATGGGCTTATTTAATGGTGTAATCTTTAGAGAACCCGAAGCGACACTGTTCGTTTACCTGATCGTTTTTGCGGTTTTGAGTGTGGGGCTGGTGCTGTATAATCGAAGCAATAACATGGCATTAGAAGCCGCAAAGATTGAGGATTTTTAATGAAAACCAAGTTAAAACTACCAGACCTAACAAAACAATGACAAAAAACGCCCGAGATCTCGAAATAGTAGTTGCCATCTTTCTCATCTTATTTAGCATTGCATATTTCTATTTGTTATTAGAAGTTATGTCTGTACAACTTGATTTCTTTAGAAAAGTATTGCAGCATCCGGAAGAACTCGTATGGTATAATCTTTTGGTAGTGTGGTACATCCCAATTTTAATCAATTTCATGTTTTTTCTGAGCGGCTTTGGGTTAATTTTCAGTAAAAGAATCGGGTGGTATCTTGCCAGTATCTACGCCATATATGCGACCATTTTTTCCGCCATATTCCCGACACTATATGCTACTTCCGATGATACACTTCCCGAATTTGAGTACAATTGGCTGGTTTATGTAATAAGTGGATGTTTTCTGCTCATTTCAGTTTTCCTATTTTCAAACCAGGTTCGAAAGAAGTATTTGGTCAACAGAAAATCACTGGTTGTTGTCCTGATTGGAACAATGCTACTTCTTGTGAATCATATCGTTTAACACTTTTTGAATGCGACAAATGGTTATATGGATGTTTCATATCTTCAAGGTCTGCTACGACAATAGAGATTTGCGTCAATAGGATACTTTTGGTAAATTAGAACACTAAAAAACATTTACATGAGAAATTTACTCTTTCTACTATTAATAACTGCCGTAAAAATTTCTTTAGCTCAGGATGTGTTGATAGCTTTTAATGAAGGTCCGAGCGGACTATTTGGTTATTGTGATGTTAACGGTGAAGTTAAGATCCCAGCTGCATATACCCAGGCACACATCTTCTGTTCCGAGGGTTTTGCTTTTGTGTACGATGGTAGAAAAAGAAAGTTCACTTTGATCGATGTGAATGGAACTGAAGTTAGCTTGCCATATGATTCATATGTTCCAACTTCGAAATTAAATTTGTACGATAACAATCTGGCTTTTATCGATGGTCAAGCTACGCTAAACATCCGTAAAGATGATGCAGTTGTAGGTCTTAATGGAACTATCATCTTTGCCAATGAATACAGTCGAATTGCTCCTTTCAAAAATGGAGTCGCACATGCTGTAAAAGATAAAGAAGACTACCTGCTGCATTCGGATGGAAAGGCATACAAGATTAATACGAAAATTCGGAATATTAAGATAAGTGAGTCTGCAGTCGCTATGAACCTGATTCCTTTTTATGGAGATGATAAAAAGTGGGGCTATGTAAACACCAAAGGAGAAGTGGTAATCGCATCTAAATTTGACAAGGTCGGTGAGTTTTCAGAAGATTCTATCGCGTGGGCTGTTGTCACTATTGATGATGTGGGGTATATCAATACGAAAGGTGAATGGATTCTTGACCCCATATATGATTATGCGTCCAACTTTGATCCTGTTGCTGGCGTTGGTTTCGTCAGAACGAAAAGAGAAGAATATCTATTGGTCAATCGTGCCGGTGAGTTGATTTCATTACCTGCTGAAGTTGAAAAGGTCTATGCTTTTTCTGAAGGATTTGGTCGTGTTCGCATCAATGGAAACTTTGGTGAACTTGGTTTTATCAATGCCAAAGGCGAGTATGAGATTGAGCCAATATACAAGACATTAAAGTATTTTGAAAATGGAATTGCCTTAGCATATGATGGAAAAAATTGGGGAGGCATTAATACAAGCGGTAAAACTGTAATCCCCTTTGAGTTCGCAAGCATTGAACCACTAACTGGAGGGTGGTATATTGTTGGCAAGGATAATAACTTTGGTTTTTATGACGCAAATACCCACATGATTATTGAACCTGTTTATGTCGAAGTGAAGGCTTTTAAGGATGGTTATGCAGCGGTTCGTGATGCAAAAACACTTAAGTGGGGACTTGTAAATTCTGCGGGAGAGCTAATGTTTGAACCCAAGTTTCATGATCTTTTCTTCGCAACACGCATCGAATAATTTTATTTTTGATTAGACCTGTATACATTTCTTCTGCAATAAAGCACGGCTAAAAACAATACTCCTCGCCTGAATAGTCTTCTAAGTAATCAGTTGTCGTGCTTCTTAGCAAAGCTCTATTCACGGTTTATACTCTTCATAAACCTTATCCATTTCTCCCACCAATTCCTCCACACTAACACCAAAGAAAGAATCAGATTTCAGTCGAGTATGTTGACTCAAGGAGCGACATAAATACAACCTAAATGGTTCTTCTTTCAAATCACCATCAAGATACGCTTTCAAAAGAATTGGGTAGAGTTGAATTCGCGCTTCATTGTGTGTGGCGTGGTGAATAATACACCAAGGTGTTGTCAGTGCCAATCCATCAATATATTCACGTTTTGGGTGGCCGTATTTCTCAAGATAGAGGCGAACTTTAATAAGATTAATTGAATCGACTTCCCTCACTTCGTTGAGCACTCGTTTACGCGCTAAATAGGAGGTGTCTTTTAGTGAAGATTCATTCCAATAAGCACGAATTTCCTGATCTACACGAAATATACTTTCTAAGTAGTCCTTTTTTAGCGAATCTGTTGTTAGCTTTTCAATCTCCTTCACATAGGAACTGTCTTGAGCAAATAAACCGCTCAAGTGAAAAATGCATAACCACGCTAAGAGTACTTTCTTCATCTATTAAAAACAATACTCTCCCGCCTCAATAATCTTTTGAGCGATCAGTTGTCGTGCTTCTTTTGGGTTAAAGGCTTCCGTTTTTGTGAAACGTTTTAGTCCCATCAACATCATGCGTGCTTCATCGCCTTCTGCAAACGAGTTAATCGCGTCTTTTCCTGCTTTGTGCATGAGGTCGGCGCCGTCGTAGAAGTAAGTTTTCACCATCGCAATTTGTGCTTCGCATTTAGCTTCTCCTTGGAGTTCAATCATTTGTTGGACGCGCAACAATGCAGATTCAGCAAGGTAGGTCCAAATCGCCATGTCGGCAATGTTCATCAGGACTTCTTGCTCTTTGGAAATGGATTGCATCAACTTTTGCACCGCTGAACCAGCCACCATTAAAATCGATTTTTTGAATCCTTCCAATGCTGCAATTTCGTTCGCAAACGTTCCTTCTGGTTTATCGCCAAATTCAGGAATACTCATCAATTCACCCGCCACTTTCATCGCGTGTGACATCAAGTCCAATTCACCTTTCATTGCTCTGCGCAAGACCATTTCCACGGTCAACAGGCGGTTAATTTCGTTTGTTCCTTCAAAGATGCGGTTGATGCGTGAATCTCTGTACGCGCGCTCCACAGTTGATTCTGCTGAGTAACCCATTCCACCAAAAATTTGAACGGCTTCGTCTACAGCGTAATCCAATGCTTCCGATCCAGCGACTTTCAAAATCGCACATTCAGGTGCAAATTCTTCAATTCCCTTCAAGGTCGCTTCGCCTTTTGGCAATCCTTGTGCTACGTAGCCTGCAATCGCATCGTCGATATTTTGTCCCGCTCTGTACGTTGCAGATTCCACCACAAACGCTTTGATGGCTTGTTCCGCCAATTTGTAGCGGATGGCACCGTATTTTGAAATCGGACGTCCGAATTGTTCACGTTCGTTGGCGTAGCGCACGGAATCCGTCACGGTGAATTTAATTCCACCCATCACGCCAGCCGCTAACTTGATCCGACCAATATTTAAGATGTTCAAAGCGATTTTAAATCCATTTTCACGGGTAGAAAGTAAATTCTCCACAGGCACTTTCACATCGTTGAAAAACACTTGTCGCGTCGATGATCCCTTGATGCCCATTTTGCGCTCTTCAGGGTTCAACGAAATTCCTTCACTGTCCGCTTCAACAAGAAACGCCGACAGTTTTTCGTCTTCATCGATTTTCGCAAACACAGTAAAAAAGTTAGCAAATCCCGCGTTGGTGATCCACATTTTTTGTCCGTTCAAGACGTAGTGTTTTCCATCGGCAGTCAGTTTCGCTTTCGTTTTACCTGAATTCGCATCGGAACCAGCACTCGGTTCTGTCAAGCAATACGCTGCTTTCCATTCACCACTCGCCAATTTCGGGATGTATTTCTTTTTTTGTTCCTCATTTCCATAATAGAGCAGGGGAAGGGTACCAATTCCTGTGTGTGCGCCATATGCGACAGAAAACGATCCACCTGCAGCCAAACGTTCCGTCGCCAGAAGTGCCGTTTTAAAATCAACGCCCATACCACCAAATTCCTCTGGAACGGACATGCCAAGCAATCCTAATTCACCCGCTTTTTCCATAATGGACGGCATCAAACCTTCTTCCATTTTATCGATGCGTTCAACGTGAGGAGTAATTTCTGTCGCCACAAATTCATCGCACATGGAAGCAATCATTTTTTGCTCTTCCGTCCAGTTTTCAGGGATGAAAATTGCTGCTGATTCCGTGTTGCGAATAATGAATTCGCCTCCTTTGATGGGGTTTTGATTAGTTTCTGACATGTTGGTATGTTTTGGGTTGTGTAACATAATACTAATATAAGGATAAAGATTTTAAGACTGAAGGGGAAGAGATGTTAAGACTGAAAGATTCAAGACTAAAAGACCTGATCCCACGTAATTTCATTAATTGAACATCGGTCATCATATTAGTAAAAATGCTGAATAATTAAGTCTTAATATCTTGGATCTTTTCATCTTGAATCTAATTTTCACATGGAAATTTCAATTTTCAATTTTTTGCCTTTAATTTTTTCTTGTTGAATGATTTTTAAAACGCCTTTCGACTTTTCTCGATTGATGGCAACGTACGAACTTCTGTCCTGCACGGTGATCAATCCGATTTCATCGCTGTTGAGCTTTCCTTGTTTGGCGAGAAATCCCACCAAATCTATTTTATTGATTTTATCTTTTTTGCCTCCGCTGAAGTACAGGGTAATCCAGTTAGGCGGCAAGTACAAATCGTTGTTTTTGGGAATGTGAAATTTTTCATCTGGCAGCGAAATGTAATCGGGCAATTGCGTTGATTCACCAATGAACAAGTAAGAATTTCCATCCGCTGACATCCGCGCTGTTCTACCTTTTCGGTGTGTAAACGCTTCTTCGCTGTTCGGGTATTGGTAGTGAATCACGTGATTGACTTCTGGAATGTCCAATCCTCTCGATCCCAAATCGGTGCACACCAAAGTCGGAGCACTTCCATTTCTAAATTTGATGAGCGCTCGTTCACGTTGATCTTGCTCCAAACCGCCGTGGTACGAAACGCAGGTAATTCCGCGGTCATTCAATTGGTTGGCGACGTCATCCGCGACTTCACGGTAATTGCAAAAAACAATTGCTTTTTCATTGTTAAACGACATGACGAGGTGCGCTAAATTCTCCACCAAGCTACCGAAATAGTTCACGGCGTATTCTTTAATGTTGAGTTCTTCATCGTCTACAATTGCGTCAATGATGTGCGCATTGTCCATGTGGAGGTAGTGTGGAATTTCGTCCATGCGCGTTGCCGAAGCAAGCATCGTATGCGACAAACTTTGCATATCGGAGATGATAAACTTCATTTCATCGCTGAAACCAAATTCCAAGCATTTATCAAATTCATCGATGATGAGAAAGGTCACGTGTTGCAAGTCCAAATTATCTCGATCGATGTGGTCGGCAATTCTACCTGGCGTTCCAATCACGATGACCGGCGTTTCTTGCAAGCTATTTTCTTCTTCCTTGATGGAGTGTCCACCGTAACAAAGCGTTTGTTTATGCCCCGTTTTGAGTGAACGAAATACGTCGTCAATTTGCAAGCACAGCTCGCGCGATGGTGCAAGAATTACCGCTTGAATGCCTGATTTTGTCGGATCGATTTTCGAAAGCATGGCAAATAAGAATGCCAATGTTTTTCCAGAACCCGTTTTAGAATACAACAGTTGATGGCTGTGTTTTTTAATTCCATTGATTGCCTGTTCTTGAATAGGCATCAAGGCGGTATGTCCAGCATTTTTTAAGTACTGTTTTAATTCTGTTGAATTGGTCATTCGGTCGCTAAAAATTACATCATTTCGATTACACCTGCAGCGCCTTGCCCAGTTCCTACACACATGGTGACAACTCCGTAGCGTTGTTTTCTGCGTTTCAATTCATTCATCATTTGAACCGTCAATTTTGCGCCTGTGCAACCCAGTGGGTGACCGAGTGCCAGTGCTCCACCGTTGACATTCACCAATTCTGGATTAATGCCCGTTTCACGAATGACTGCTAGTGATTGTGAAGCAAATGCTTCGTTCAATTCAAACAAGGAAATATCGTTTTGTTTTAATCCAGCTGCTGCGAGTGCTTTTGGAATCGCGTCTACGGGACCAATTCCCATAATTCGCGGTTCAACACCAACAACACTGTAAGAAGCCAATCGCGCGATCGGTTCCAATTCCAATTCTTTCATCATTTTTTCTGACATTACCAGGCAAAATGCTGCTCCATCCGAAGTTTGAGAAGAATTTCCAGCCGTCACAGATCCACCGTTCGCAAAAACGGGTCGCAAACACGCCAATCCTTCAATTGTACTTGCTCTTGGACCTTCATCCGTATCGACAATGTACGATGTTTGCTGGCGTTTTTCGTTTTCATCCAAATAGACGTGATTTACGTTAAATGGAACGATATCGTCCTTGAACAAACCGTTTTTTATTGCTGCGAGTGCTTTTTCGTGCGAATGCAATGCAAATTTATCTTGATCTTCTCTGGAAACGTTGTATTGTTTCGCAACCGCCTCAGCAGTTAGTCCCATTCCCCAATACCATGAAGGGTTTTCCTTTCCAACCACTGGATTTGGCACAATTCTCCAACCTCCCATCGACATGATGGACATGGATTCGGCACCTCCTGCTATGATGCAATCCGCCATGCCGTTTTCAATTTTCGCTGTGGCAATCGCTATGGTTTCCAGTCCCGACGAACAATAACGATTCACAGTCATTCCCGGAACTTTGTCCGTGTTAAGTCCCATGAGGGAAATCATTCGACCCATGTTCAATCCTTGTTCTGCTTCCGGCGTCGCATTTCCGACAATCACGTCATCAATTCGCTCTTTTTCCAATTGCGGAATTTGTTCCATGATGTGTTTAATCACCGCTGCTGCCAGATCATCAGGTCGCGTGAACCGAAATCCACCTTTCCCAGCCTTCCCGACTGCTGTTCTAAATCCTGATACTATGTATGCTCTTTCTTTCATGTCGATAAGATGTTAAGACTTTAAGATTCAAGATATTAAGACACGTTTAGTCTTCGTTTGAATCCGCCAATCATTTTTTGAAGGTTTTGTAATTTTTCTAATAATTCTATACTTTCTAGTTTATATATTTCTTGTGCTAGAATAAGCTGTGTTTCTAATTCATACGAGGACGAGAGACTGATATTTAAAAAATGTGCGAACTCCTTGTTTGAAGTTCTTCCAGATCCTTCTGCAATATTAGAAGGAATTGAAACCGCACATCTGTTGATCTGAGAGATAAGCGAAAACTTTTCACCATTAGGAAGCTTCGAAGAGGTCATGTAGACATCCTTCGCTAGCGTCATGCTATCTTTCCAAATTGTCATTTCTCTAAAATTATGCCTCATGCTTTTAAGATTTTAAGACTGGAAGATTCAAGACTTTAAGACTTGTTTAGTCTTCGTTTGAATCCATCAATTCTTTGTTTTGTCTCTAATAAATTTCTTCCTTCAGTATAAATTAAGTCTTTGTATCTTGAATCTTTTAGTCTTGTAGTCTACTTAGTTCCTCAGAACTCTGCCGTACTTCACAATACTCTCAAGTCTTTCCAACGTTTTTCGTTGTTGACAAAGTTCCACAAACGCTTTTCGTTCCATGTCCAATAAATACTGTTCTGAAACAACCGTGTTTTCGGAGAGATCGCCGCCGCAGAGTACGAAGCCCAATTTTTCAGAGATCACCAAGTCGTGTTCCGACATGTAGTTTCCTGAAAGCATCGTATCCGCTCCAACGTACACAATTCCCAATCCTTCGTTTCCCAAAACGGTAATATTTTTCTCGCGTTTCGGTGCGATGTATCCTTCTTGAATCATTAGTAGGCACGCTTCTTTTGCGTAGGTCAATTGATGCTCACGACTAACGATTACTTCATCGATGCCTTCACGCAAATAACCTAAATCAAATGCTTCGTAAGCAGAAGTGGACACTTTCGCTTGACCGATGGTCAGGAATTTATCGCGCATACGGTTGATTTTAATATCTCCATCGCTCAATTCATCCGAAAGACGTTTTGCGAATTCTTTGGAACCACCACCACCGGGGATCAGTCCAACACCAAATTCGACAAGTCCCATGTACAATTCTGCGTGAGCAACGACTTTGTCCGCGTGCATGGAAAGTTCACATCCACCACCAAGTGCCATGTTGTGTGGCGCAACGACCACAGGTGTATTCGAATAACGCACCCGCATCATGGTGTCTTGAAACGCTTTTACAGCGAAGTTCAATTCGTCATAATCTTGTTCAATCGCCATCATGAAAATCATTCCAACGTTCGCACCTGCGGAGAAATTTCCACCTGTGTTTGAAATGACCAATCCTTTGTATTCAGTTTCCGCTAAATCCAACGCTTTATTGATACCTTCGATGACTCCACCGCCAATTGTGTTCATTTTTGTGTGGAATTCAAGGTTCAATATGCCATCGCCAAGATGGACAATGGTTGTATCGCTATTGCCCCACACTTTGTTTTCATCGCGTAAAGCACTCAACTGAATCAAACCTTCCGTTCCTGGAATAACTTGGTAGGATTTCGAAGCAATATCGTAGTAAAACTTCTTACCACCTTCTGTTTTATAGAATGATTTAACTCCAGCGGTTTTCATATCGTTCACCCACTTGGCAGCAGTTTTATTTTCCTTTCCAATCAACTTCAGTCCTTCTTCGAGACCTATAATGTCCCATGTTTCAAATGGACCTAGTTCCCATCCAAATCCTGCTTTCAACGCATCGTCAATTTTGTAGAGATCGTCTGTTATTTCAGGAATGCGATTCGACACGTACGCAAAAATACCAGCAAATGCTTTTCGGTAAAATTCACCTGCTTTATCCATGCCCATGACGAGCATTTTGGTACGTTGCACCAAATCGTCAATTGGTTTTGCCATGTCCAGCGTAGGAAATTTCACTTTCGCTTGTGGCGTATATTCGAGCGTGTTTAAATCCAGCGAGAGAATTTCACTTTTTCCATCATCGCCTTTCACTTTTTTATAGAATCCCTGTCCCGTTTTAGAACCGAGCCAGCCTTTTTCCAGCATCGTAGAAATGTAATCGGGCAATTCGAACAACGCTTTTTCTTCGTCGTCTGGACAGTTCGCTTTTAATCCGTTGGCAACGTGCACGAGTGTGTCAAGTCCAACCACATCGCATGTTCTAAACGTCGCAGATTTCGGTCGACCGAGAATTGGACCTGATAACTTATCGACTTCCTCAACCGTTAATCCCATTTCTTTTACCGAATGGAACAGCGACATCATCGCATAAACTCCAACGCGGTTGGCAATAAATGCTGGCGTGTCTTTACAAAGTACTGTCTTCTTACCAAGAAAACGACTTCCGTAATCCATCAAGAAATCGATAATTTCTGGATTGGTGCTTGGCGTTGGAATGATTTCCAACAGTTGTAAATAACGTGGTGGATTGAAAAAGTGCGTTCCACAGAAATGCGCTTTAAAATCGTCACTTCTTCCGTCGAGCATCATGTGAATTGGAATCCCTGAAGTATTGGAAGTAATCAGTGTTCCTGGCTTTCTGAATTTCTCCACATTTTCAAACACTTGTTGTTTGATGTCAAGGCGTTCGATGACCACTTCAATCACCCAGTCGCAATCGCCAATGAGTTTTAAATCATCTTCTAGGTTCCCCGTTTTAATCCGCGAAGCAAATGATTTTCTGTAAATCGGTGATGGATTAGATTTTAATGCAAAATCCAGCGCTTCATTCACAATACGATTTCTGAATGCTTTGTTGTCCGTTGTAATCCCGTTTTTCTTGTCGTTGTCAGACAGTTCTCTTGGAACGATGTCCAACATGACCACTTCGCAACCGATGTTGGCAAAGTGACAGGCGATTCTCGAGCCCATAACTCCTGATCCTAAAACAGCAACTTTTCTAATGTGTCTAGTCATAATTCTTATATATTTTTCGCCTCAAGGTCTATTGTGGCATCTAATTTTTCAGCTACTTCGTAGAAGATCTTTAATTTTCCTTTTGGAATGGATGCAATGAGTCGTTCGTTAAAATCAACAATTACATCCCGTGCAATTTTTCGTTTGCTCACCCCTTCTTCGGTAAGAAAAATAAAGACCTTTCGTTTGTCTTTTTCGTCTGCTTCACGGTAAATAAGGCCCTTTTCCTCCATGGTTTTAAGCGTCCTCGACAAGCTTGTAGGTTCCATTCCCATTTTGGGTCCAAGTTGTGTGCTAGGCGTACCTTCTTTGTCAACGTTGAGCAAGATGAATCCTATGGAAACAGTTAAATCATACTCATATGCCTTTTGATTGTAAAGGCGTGAAATCTTGTGCCAAATGTGTCGAACAACGAAGTCAATTAAATAGTGTTTGTTAGCGGTTTCAGACATTTTATATCAGTTTTGGAAACCTAAAAGTAACAAAAAAGTTTTATGCAGACATAATAAATTCAGGAAAAATTGAGGATGTTAATCAAAGCAAATTGATACGACGCAAACATCATCTGTTTGCTCGTGATCACCTTTCCAATTTGAGAATGCTTCTTCCAAGATTTCTTGGTGTTGATCAAATGGTTTCTTTTGGATTTCAAGCATGAGCTCCTTAAAGCTTTTGTATTTGAATTTCTTATTGAGTTCTCCTCCAAATTGATCAGCAAAACCATCGCTGAAGGAAATAATGATATCACCTTTGTTTAACTCAATTTCCTTGGTGGAGAATGGAGGAGGAATGGAGAACAGTTTTCCAATCGGCATTTTATCAGGAGCAATTTCAATGAGGTAACCGTCCGAGGTGGAGACAGTGGATTTGACATCCTGTGAATTTTTGGGTGTATTCTGCGTAATGAGCCACAGTGGATTATTGGCTCCAGCATAGAAGAGTTTTTTGCTCTTATGATGGTAAACGCAGATCGAAATATCCATTCCATCCTTGTTGTCTTGCTCATCTTTATCGAGTGCGGATACGATTTTATTTCTAAGAGAGTTCAAAATTTCGGCTGGATCCAGTTGCCCGTTTTCGATCACAATTTCGTTCAAAAATCCGATTCCCAACATACTCATAAACGCCCCTGGAACACCATGTCCAGTACAATCTGCTACTGCCCAGATGGAAATGTCTTTTTGCGTGTTTTTGTATGCCCAGTAGAAATCACCACTAACGACATCTTTTGGTTTAAAGAAAATGCTGTGTTTTGGACTAATTTCTTCCCATTGATTTTTACTGGAGAACATTGCCAATTGAATCCGCTTCGCGTAATCGATGCTTGAAGTAATTTCTTTGTGCTGAATCGTCAATTCTTCTTTTTGTCGCTCAACGGTTTCATTCTTTAATTTAATTTGTTTGTTGATGCGCATTAGGTAGTAAACACCTACGATTACAATAAATAAAATTGCGATGGAAATCCACAGGAATAGATCTCTCCACCATAGTTTTTCAGCGTTTATTTTTTTCTCGTTGGCTAGTTTGAGCTCATTTTTAATTTTTAGCTTTTGCTTTTCGTATTTTTCTTCAGCGTCGACGATTGCGTTATTTACATCGTTTAGGTTTAAGCTGTCTTTGTATACAAATGCATAGGTCATGTGACTATACGCTTGATCATTATCTCCTTTGAGTCTATAAATATGTGCGAGTAGCGTGTGACATTCCATCAAAATTTCATGACTCTCAGACAATACACCGTAGTCTAAAGCGGTAAAAGCGGCATCTTCGGCTTTATCAAGTTCATTTATTGCCACTGAATTTGTTGCCAGGGTATAATAGCTAATCGCAAGCGAAGAGTGTGATTCACTCACTTTGCTTAACTCCAGTGATTCTTCGAAAGTTGCAAGGCCTTCCTCATGTTTCCCCTGCGAAAAATAGACATTGGCCATGTTATGCAGAATTTCCGACTGCCGTTTTATGTTGCCTATTTTTCGAGAAAGATCTAAGCCCCTTCTATAGTGTTTAAGTGCGCCTTCGTGATTTTGATTATTGTGGTACTCATGCAGTCCAAGGTTGTTCAGGGAAGTCGCAATAACAGCAGTGTCCTTGTATTTTTCGGCAAGATTCAACGAAAGACGGATGTATTTCTCCGATTTTTTAATGTTCTTGGTTCGTTTAAAGACAAGTCCCAAGTTGGCATAACTCGTTAGTGCAAGTTTAGGATTCGTTCTTTCGGCACGTTCTGAGGCAGTTAAATAGTTTTTCACTGCAGACTCCCACGATTCTGTGTAGGTGTCGATGCTTCCTTTCATTTCAAACGATTTTATAATAAACTCATTCGATTTTATGGAGTTCGCTAGTGCTAAAGACTGGTCGGCAAAATACATGGCAGAATCAAAATCATTCAAGTAGATTTTTGCACGAGAGAGATTCAGTAGTGCTTCATTTTGACCTTTGTAGTACTCTATTTTTTTTGCTATTCCAAGGGCAATTCGACTGTAGTTCTCAGCTTTTCTTGAATTCGAGTAGGCAGTGTCTGATGCAGTTTGATTGAGTATATTAACGACGGACGTATCTTTTGTCGTTCTGTTTTCATTTTTTAAAGCACCAATTTTTTTCAAAAAAGGGTCTTCCTTCTGTCCATAGGAGTTGAGGGATAAAAACAGCAGTGCAAGTAGAAGAAAACGTGTCATAAGTCCAATCGTCTAGAAAACAAATATATGCTTTTTAGTATTGAACTGAAACAAGATGTTTAGTTAAGACAGAAATCTACCACGTATCGTTCGAAATAGAAACGGTGCCTTTGAACTTTGAGACCAATTCCTTTTTTTCATTTTGAATAGAGACCTCGTAAATTCCAATGGATTTACCACGATGGATTTCATTGGCAATCACGTGCAAATTTTCGTTTACCCGAATCGGTCGCAAATGTGAAATGGACGTCTCAATACTCACGCACTTATAACCGTGGGCATTGGAAGCAAATGCGAGTGCAGAATCGGAAAGAGAATAGGTGATTCCACCGTGTAAAATGTCAAAGCCATTGAGCATTTCTGCTTTTGTTGTACAGGTAATTTTACAATGACCAGGAGAAATAGCAATGACTTCCAGACCTGTCCAACGACTGAATTGGTCGTTTTTCAGCATGGTATCAATTATTTCTCTCGGACTTTTCACTGTTTGATGGCTTTGTTCATGAGTGCAATCATTGCGTTTGTAACAATGAACAGTTGCGTTGCTGTTTCATCATCCAGACTTGTTCCGTCTTCATCTTCGGTGCTGATTTCAATCATCATAAACCTTACTAACTCAGGTTGATCAGAAAAATCATTGAGAACTTCCTCGTCATCTTTGTCGAAATACTCGTCCAACATTTCAAAGAAAGGCTCTTCGAACGCATCAATATCTTCTTCAGTAATCTGATTGAGGTGTATTTTTTCTTGTGCAAAAGTCTCTGAAATCAGGCAGAAATAGTAGATCAATAATCCTTCTAATTGCTCATTTTCATATTCAGTAGGCGCAGACATAATGTACCCCAAGAGCGTTTGTTGCGCTAGGGCATAGGTTTCTGCTAATTTATCCAACCCGTCGTCGTCTAAATTGTCAACTTTTTTGATGGCTGCTTCTATACTGGAAATTGATACGTGTTGCATACTTTTTTTCGGTAAAATTAGACTAATTCTATACAATGTCGCTTTCAAGCAGCTAAAACTTTCTCTGTTTTTATCTCTTTGTAAGGTTGTGATGGTTTGAGGAAGGTTGATTATATTTGGTGCTAAAAATTAGAAATAACCACCAAAAAAGCTATTATGAAGGCTACATTTAAGCAAATAACCACGCTGCTGATTGTTTTTCTTACAGTCAATTTTTCGTTTTCTCAAACAAAGGAATTGACATTGGAAGATGCTGTGATGCAACAATACAGGAATTTCTATCCAAAATCATTAACAATGTTTCAATGGGTGCCTAACACCGATTGTTATACATATTTGGACAATACGTATCAAAAATTGATGAAGGCCTCAGTGAGAAATCAGGAAGGCAAAGAGATTTTATCGGTTCAACAGTTGAATGAGCGTATTGGAGCGGAATTGTATTGGTTTTCAGGACTTACTTGGAAGAATGAGAATGAGTTTTGGGTCAATGATGGAATCAATTTTTACGCCTATAATTTGGTAGATGAAAAAGGAAAATTGATGTATGAGTTGACGGATGGGGCTGAAAACCCAACGTTTGAGACAAACACTGCGACTACTGCGTTTACTTTAGAGAATAACGTATACATCAAAAGCAAAGGAGGAAAGGCAATCAGTGTGACGAATAATTCGGACAAAAACATTGTTTCTGGTCAGGCAATTGCACGAAGCGAGTTTGGAATTACAAACGGTTTATTCTGGTCGCACGATGGAAGTGCATTGGCATTTTATCAAAAGGATGAAACAAATGTGGCAGATTACCCATTGTTGGACAATAGCAAAACACCTGGAGAGTTAATTTCGATTAAATACCCAATGGCGGGACAAAAATCGGAAAAGGCGAAAGTTGGCATCTATAATGTTGCGAAGAAGACCTCTGTTTATTTCTCAGCGCAAAATGGAGAAGAAAATTACTTGACAAATTTGTCGTGGTCGAATGATAACAAGTACTTGGTTGTCGCTGAAGTAAACAGAGATCAAAATCGCATGTGGTTGAATGTGTACGATGCAACAACAGGAAACTTCGTTAAAACACTTTTTGAAGAAACCAATGAGAAGTGGATCGAGCCAGAACATCCTGCAAAGTTTATTTCAAACGATAATAAATTCGTGTGGATTTCAGAAAGAGATGGATTTAACAATATTTACTACTATGACTTTGATGGAAAGTTGATCAAGCAATTGACGACACACAAGTTTGTTGTAAAAGATATTGTAGACGTTAAAAATGACATCATCTTTTACAACGCAACGGGTGAAAGTCCACTGGATACGCGTTTGTATACAGTCAATTTGAAAGGGAAAAGCACGTTAATAACAAGTGAATCGGGAACCCATTCAGTTTCACTTTCCAGCGACGGTAAATACATCCACGACCATTTTTCAAGTCACACTGTGCCTAGTAAAGATGTGCTTTTGTCGCCGAAAGGAAAAGTCATTGCAACGCTTTTGGAAGGTGAAAACATGTTGAAAGATTACAAAATTGGCACAACAGAAATCAGCACACTTGTCGCGAAGGACGGTTCCACGCTTTATACGCGAATGATTAAGCCAAGTGATTTTGATCCCTCAAAGAAATACCCTGTTTTGGTGTATGTGTACGGTGGGCCACACGCACAAATGATTACAAATACATGGTTCGATGGTGCAAGCTTGTGGATGCATTGGATGGCAGAACAAGGTTATTTGGTTTACACAGTAGACAACCGCGGTTCCGCCGAACGAGGTTTTGCGTTTGAATCACAAATTCACCGTCAACTAGGAACCGTTGAAATGGAAGATCAATTGTCAGGTGTCGAATACTTGAAAAGTTTGCCGTATGTCGATGCAAGTCGTTTGGCAGTTCACGGTTGGTCGTTCGGTGGGTTTCTGACATCATCCCTGTTGTTGCGTCATCCAGATGTGTTCCAAGTAGGAGTTGCTGGTGGACCTGTAACCGACTGGAAATACTATGAGGTTATGTACGGAGAACGTTACATGGATCGACCAGAGGAAAACCCAAAAGGGTACGAAGCAGCTTCGTTAATGACTCACGCAGGAAATCTTAAGGGAGACTTATTATTAATTCATGGAACAGTGGACGATGTGGTTGTTATGCAACACAATTTGGCGCTTGTTCAGAAGTTTATTGAATTGGGAATTCAAATGGATTTCTTTCCATATCCTATGCATAAACACAATGTTCGTGGCAAAGACAGGGTTCATTTAATGGAGAAAGTGTTGACTTACGTTTTGGAGAATAATAAATAGAATGGTGTTGGTTTCATTACCAGAGTGACTTAGTTGGAATAATTTTAACCGCAAAGGCGCTAAGTGAAAGGAGAAAAAGTCTGTAGGAAATTAATATTGACACGCAGAATCAACTAGGATAAAACTGGCAAAAGAAGTGCGCAAGGTACAGTAAGTCGTCTTTGACGACTCTTTGTGAGCTTAATTCGCCAGCACTTTCCCATACTCCTTTGTGTCCCTTTGCGGTAAAAATTACTCTACCCAACATACACTTCATCAAATAGAGCCAACGGAATCGATAGATACAGATAGAACCGTGCATGAAAATGTGCGGTTTTTTTATAAAAAGTTTTGTGACTCAATAAAAATGACTAAATTTGTCATGAATATAAATGTCAACAAAATGAAAACACTTTTAAAGAATGCACGTATCGAAAAGAACCTAAAAGTTCGTGAGGTTGCTGCTGCTTTGGGTGTCGATCAAGCGTTGGTAAGCAAATTTGAGTCAGGAAACCGAAATCCAACAGAGCAACAGTTAAAAAGACTGGCTGTTATTCTTTCTCTTAATCTAGATCAATTGATGGTTCTTTGGCTAAGAGATCGGATTCTTTCGGAAGTGAAAGATTACGCGATGGCAGAGGATGCATTGCAAATGGTGCAAGAGCACTTGCAATCGTATACTCCAAAAGTTACGCTCAGCGATTCAATTCAATCTACCTTGGATGCACTCGAAGATTTGAATGAGCAGCTGTCAACTTTAAGAGCGAACGACAGCTTCCGAATTGTAGAGGCGTTGGAGTTAGAGTACACTTTTGAGAGCAATCGCATCGAAGGGAATACACTCACCTTGAGTGAAATAGACTTGGTGGTCAACGAAGGTTTAACCATTGCTGGTAAAAGCATGCGAGAGCACCTTGAAGCAATTAACCACAGTGAGGCTATTGATTATGTGAAGCACATTGTGTCTACGAATGCAGTTCTAACAGAACGAGAATTGCTTACTATTCACAACCTTATTCTCAGAGGTATTTATCCTGAGGATGCAGGCAAATACAGAAAGGTGCAAGTGATGATTACCGGAAGTTCACATACGCCTCCGCAGCCATATCTTGTTCCAAAGGCGATGGAAGATTACTTTCTTTGGTACGAGCAAAACAGAAAGCGTTTGCATCCTGTTGTTTTGGCAGCGGAAATGCACGAGCGCCTTGTTACCATTCATCCATTTGTTGATGGCAACGGTCGCACGGCACGCTTAATCATGAATGCTATTTTAATGCAACATGGGTACATCATTGCCAACATAAAAGGAGATGCTTCCAACAGATCTCAGTATTACACAGCGTTAAAAACTGTTCAAGCGGGAGGTTCGAAAGAAGCATTTGTGCAGTTCATAGCAGACGTTGAAAAATCTTCTTTGGAGCGATATATTTCAATTTTAAGCTAAAAGCATCCATCGCGATAAGCGGAAATGACAAGAGTTCATTTCCGCTTTTTTTGTTCAACATTTCACGGAATAGTGGTGCATTTGATGGCTGAATGACCAAAAAGAACTAAATCCTTTTGTATATTTGAAGTCACAAAAAGTGATAGTTTAAATGGGAGCAACAGAAGTGAAGGCAAAGAAATCGAGTATAAAAACTGATAAGGAAACTTTGGTGCAAGCGTTTCGATTAATGTGCACAGCCAAAACCTTAGCAGAAAAATACGAAGCCAACAAAGAAATTACAGCCAAGTACGTACATGCCACTTCACGCGGTCACGAAGCGATACAACTCGCATGTGGAATGCAACTGAAACCTCAGGACTGGGTAGCTCCTTATTATCGTGATGATAGTATTCTTTTGGGTATTGGAATTACACCCTACGAATTAATGCTCCAAGTTTTTGCTAAAAAGGATGATCCCTTTTCTGGAGGTAGAACTTATTACGCGCATCCATCGCTCAACAGAGACGATATGCCTAAAATACCGCATCAATCGTCTGCGACTGGTATGCAAGCCATACCGACAACAGGCGTTGCCATGGGAATTCAATACAAAGAATTACAAGGGCTTTCGGAAGATTTTAAAGGTGAAAATCCTGTTGTTGTTTGTTCGTTAGGTGATGCATCATGCACGGAAGGTGAAGTTTCTGAAGCATTTCAAATGGCTGCACTGAAGCAATATCCTATTATCTATTTGGTGCAAGACAACGACTGGGATATCTCGGCAAATGCAAAAGAAACGAGAGCTCAAGATATTACAAAATATGCACAAGGATTCAATGGTATTGAGGTCCGAACAATTGATGGAAGCGATTTCGATTTATCGTATCAAACGATGAATGAAGTCATTGCAACCGTAAGAAAAGAACGCCGTCCGTTTATCGTGCATGCGAAGGTTCCATTGTTGGGTCACCATACTTCTGGGGTGCGCAAGGAGTGGTACCGCGATGATTTGGAAGAAGCAGCAACGCGCGATCCATACCCTAAATTGAAAGAATTACTGCGTTCATCCAATGTTGATGAGGCAGACCTAATAAACGTTGAGGCTGAGATTAAAAAACTAGTCGATGAAGAGTACGACAAGGCATTGAACGCCGAAGATCCACATCCAGATTCAGTCACAGATTTTATTTTCGCGCCAACGCCAATTACAGAAGAAAAGGGAGAGCGTGAACCGAAAGGCAAGAAAAAAACCGTGATGGTTGATTCAGCCTTGTTTGCGGTGCGTGAATTGATGGCAAAACACCCAGAAGCATTGTTGTACGGACAAGATGTTGGCGGTCGTTTGGGTGGTGTTTTTAGAGAAGCAGCAACCTTGGCACAAACATTTGGAGACGATCGCGTATTCAATACCCCAATTCAAGAGGCATTTATTATTGGGTCGACGGTGGGAATGTCCGCCGTAGGACTAAAACCATTTGTCGAAGTGCAATTCGCGGATTACATTTGGCCAGGATTGAATCAACTCTTCACGGAGGTGAGTCGCTCGTACTACCTTTCCAACGGAAAATGGCCAGTCAGCTGCGTAATTCGTGTGCCAATTGGTGCGTACGGTTCAGGGGGACCTTATCATTCATCGAGTGTGGAATCCGTGTTGACAAATATTCGTGGAATTAAAATCGCTTACCCTTCAACGGGAGCTGATTTAAAAGGATTACTCAAAGCAGCGTACTATGATCCAAATCCAGTTGTGCTATTAGAGCACAAAGGATTGTACTGGTCAAAGATAAAAGGTACCGAAGGAGCCATGTCCATCGAACCTGATGAAGAGTACGTGATTCCTTTTGGAAAAGCGCGTGTAGTTCAGGAGGCTGATAAAGAGAAAGTGGAGAAAGGCGAATCCTGTGTGATTATCACTTATGGCATGGGAGTTTATTGGTCATTGGAAGCCGCAAAATCCTTTGAAGGAAGAGTCGAAATTATTGATTTACGCACCTTGAATCCATTGGATTTTGATAAGATTAACGAGGTCACACAACGCCACGGAAAGGTGATGTTGGTGACGGAAGAATCTATTGAAGCTTCGTTTACACTAGGATTAGCAGGGCGTATTCAGCGCGATAATTTCAAATCACTGGATGCTCCGATTTCGATAGTTGGTTCCATTGATACTCCGGCAATTCCATTGAATTCTATTTTGGAAGCGACATTGTTACCGAATGCAGAAAAAGTGAAAACTTCACTCGAACAATTGCTCGGGTTTTAGCTACCGGAGATGGAAGGATTTTGATTCGACCTGAAATTTTGCTTTGCGTGAATTGTGCGCAGTAATTTTATTTTTGCCGCAGCATCCCCTCCACTGTCCAGTGAAAGCTGTCATTGGAAAGCGGTAGTTTCTGCAAGTCAATTGTTTTAGTTACGAGTAATTGTTTTCCATCTTCATCTACCCATGAAAAAAACGTGTGCTCACCTTTAACTTCCATGTTTATTGATAGCTTTTCGTCAATTAGATAGATGGAAGTGGCATGTATAGAGCTACGATAATCGAAAAAATTCCCATCTAAATCTTCAATAATGAAATATCCCTTGCTATGCAGATGGATGCGTTTTACATCGTGAGAGAGCAACTGAATGTCGGGTGATGTATTCGTGTAACTGCCAGCGTGTTTTTTCAATTCATTTTCATCATAGTTCGATTGCTGAAGGTAGGGCAAAGAAACATCGAGGATGAACACAACAAGAATACTTCCTTTTATCAATCGTTTGAAGGTGGAGTTGAAAGTGAATGATGGTGGGTTGTGTTTCTGCGTAGTGTGTTGAACGCCGAAGAAAAATTGAAAGAGAGGTTGAACATGCCTTGAAAGAAGGAACATAGAGCAAAGTAGTAGGTAAAGTGAGAGCAATTTCACACTGATGTCAAATCCCACATTGATCATAAATACATGGAGGAGTACACCAAAGGAACAAAACGCTCCGAACATGCGGGTTCTTCGATGCAGCAATAGGATTCCTGGGATAATTTCCACTAAACCCATGAATACATTGTATGCCGTTGAACTTCCCATGGTCGACCAAAAGAGAATATCCTTGGAAAGTTGTCCAACAGGCGTAAATAGGGTGTTGGCTTCAGGCGTGTAAAATTGATAGAGTAGCAATTTATCCATTCCGTACTTCAACAGGAAATAGGCTAGAACATAGGCAATGCCAACCTCCATCAAGTAAATAATTTTCTTTCTAATTTGATCTGAAAGAAGCAGAAACGTTCCACTGATTAAAAGTGCAGGTGGAAGCAAAAAAAGTCCGAACCAATAGAGCAACTCTGCATCCGACTGCAGGTCTAAAATGGGAGAAATTAAAAAGTAAGGAAAGGGAAGAATGAGTGGAAACAAGAGCAACCAAACACCTATGGAATTCTTAATGAAGCCACTCATTTATTTTCGTCTGAGAACAGGAACAAAAATGTAAGCAAAGAATGAAAGAAGGACCATCCCTACAAAGAATGGAACTTTATTCTGCTTTTCTCTGTTTTTAAACCCTCCAACTTCACCAGATTCTTTTTTGAAACCAACAAATACTGTACGTCCGGGATAGTATTTCTTTACCTCACGCAACGCATAGCCGTGCTCTTTGAAATGTAGATTATTGCAAATAGTATCATGGACGCGGCTATTATCCCAAACGGATTTCACTTCAACTATACAGTCTCCACCAATGTAGATCACACTATCGATAAAAGTGATATCATTTAAGCCAAAATTTGCGGTTTCTTGTTGGATGTCTGAGAGATCTCCGGAGTGGCTTTTCACTGCAATAACATCTGTTTGCGCGTGGATGAATTGAATAAGGTGGCATAATACAATTACTAGGAATGTGTTTTTCATATCTGTAGTTTTTAATGGTATACAATCAAGTCATAGAATCGTTCAGCTTTTTCTATTAACAAAGCCTAGAGGATAACATTTTCAGCACCTTCAAGGAGTAGCGCGCAAATGGGGTATTTTTACGTACAAAGTATTCTAGATGAAATTTAAACAAGCACTTACTGTGAAGGAAGTAGCCGAGATTCTTGGCTGCCCATTTGTTGGAGATGAAAATCACTTGGTATTGGGATTGAATGAAATCCACAAGGTTGAGGCAGGTGATTTGGTATTTGTAGATCATCCAAAGTATTATGAAAAGGCATTAAAATGTGCAGCTACGACGGTCTTGATGGATCAAGAGGTCGAATGTCCCGAAGGAAAGGCATTGATTATTTCAAAGGCTCCATTTGATGATTACAATAAGTTAGCTCGTCATTTTTCGCCCTTTGTACAGCAGACCTCAAACATCGGGGAGAACTGTGAAATTGATTCCACAGCAATTATTTACCCGAATGTGTTTATCGGTCATAATGTAAAAATTGGAGCGAATGCAATGATTCTGGCTGGTGCTGTGATAGGGAATAACACAACGATTGATGAAAATGTGGTTGTTGGACCCAATTCAGTCATTGGACACTTTGCATTTTACTACAAGAAGAAATCAACGGGATTTGATCGGATGCACACATGCGGAGGAGTTCATTTAAAAAAGAATGTCGAAATAGGTGCCCTGTGCACCATTGATGCGGGTGTCTCTGCAATAACGGAAATAGGAGAGGGAACAAAAATTGACAATCAAGTGCATATTGGACACGATACAGTGATTGGAAAGAATTGCCTGATGGCGGCGAACGTTGGATTAGCGGGATGCGTGGTTGTTGAAGACAATGTCACGCTGTGGGGACAAGTAGGTTGCGCTAGTGATATAGTGATAGGAGAAGGTGCGATTGTTCTTGCACAGTCAGGTATAGCGAAAAGTCTCGCAGGAGGAAAAACCTATTTTGGATCACCCTGTGGAGATGTGCGAATGAAGTTTAAAGAAATGGCTGCCTTGAGAAGATTACCCGAATTACTGGACAAGTTATAATCGTAGAAAGTGGATCATATTGTTAAGAATTTAGAGAATCAAATTGAGCTTAAGGACTTTAAGCTGAATGCTCTATTGGAAATAACGACCGCTTTAAATTCGAATCAAGATTTAGAAACTATAACGAAACTTTTTGAGTTCATTGTCCATGAGCAATTGGGCTACGAGCGTTTTATTCTCTTTAACAAAGAGGAAGAATGGAACTGCTTATTGCGCGTAGGGTACAAGGGCAAGGTGAAGGGAATTGACATTGGAGCCGAACTTGGACGCTTTAAAGATATTACTTTGATTGAATCCTCTAGATCTGAGTTATTAGGTCATTTTGATGTTGTTGTTCCTGTTTTTCATAAGGGAAACGCACTCGCTTATTTATTGGTCAAAGGTGTGGAATATGATGGAAAGCACTTGAGTCAAGCCATGAGTTATATGAGCTTTCTTCAAACTCTGGCTAATATGATTGTCGTGGCGATTGAGAACAAGCGAATGACAACAGTCAACATCGGTCAGGAACGCTTTAAAAAAGAGCTTGAAGTAGCCTCGACCATGCAGCGTTTGTTGTTTCCTGAAGACTTGCCGTCTGATCACCGAATGGATATTTCAGCGAAGTATACACCGCGTCATGAGGTAGGAGGTGATTATTACGATTTCATTCCACTTGGTGATGACGAATACATTATTTGCATTGCTGACGTTTCAGGAAAAGGAATCTCTGCTGCGATGTTGATGGCAAACTTTCAAGCAACGATCCGTTTGTTGTTCGAATATCAGAAATTCGACATGAAAACATTGATTGAGGAGTTGAATAGAAAAGTCATGAAGAGTGCGAAAGGAGAGAAGTTCATTACCTTTTTCTTGGCACATTATGATGCTACATCGCGCAGACTGAGTTACGTGAATGCAGGACATAACCACCCATTTATTACCAATGGCAAAGTGGTGGAAGATTTGCAAGAAGGCTGCATAGGTTTAGGGATGTTGGATGAATTGCCATTTATCAATGTTGGCGTGAAGGATCTAAGTCCAAATACGACTATTGTGCTGTACACAGATGGAGTGGTTGAGCTTGAGAACGAAGCCGAAGAGTTCTTTGGTACTGAGCGATTGGTCAAATTGGTGCACAATTATTACCCACTAAAAATGGACGACATGAACAATTTGATTTTTTCTAAATTGGATGAATGGAAAGGGCCGCTGGACTTGGTGGATGACACGGCAATTTTTAGTTGTCGCTTCTTTTAGTCGAAGCAACTTATCTCATGAGGTACATCTTACCGAAGTCTTTTGTAAAGTGACTGTCAGCACCTGAATCTCGGTGCTCAATATTTTCACCATTGATTCGTGCCTTAACGCGGTAGAGGTAAACACCATTTGCGAGTGGATCGCCAAACTCATCCGTTCCATCCCATGCGTACTCTGTAATATTTCGACCTATTTGGATGGGGCCCAGTTCTGCTTCATTAATTTCTTTGACAACCCGTCCAGTCACCGTCATAATTTGGATGAGAATATCATCGGGTGCTTTACTTCCGGTGAGTGTAAAAACAAATCGTGTACTTGTACTAAATGGGTTGGGGTAATTCATCATTTTGGTAATGGTCGAAGCATGAATCACCTCAAAGGTTACCTTATATTCAATATCACCTGATAAATTACCGCTTCTATCCGATCCCTGTACCATTAACATGTATTTTCCATCCATAGCAAAGGCTGAAGGCCAAATAATCTTGAAACGTTTATTTTGCGACTCGGCAGGAATCCACTGCATCACTGTATTTCCATCTCCATCAGTAAATGGAATACGTTTGACGTTTCCTGTTGGATCTGTTAGGTATATTCCGAAGAGAGCAGTATCAGAAACGTTATCCATGATAAGAAACTCATTATCATCCTTGAGTGTAATTAAAATTTCACTATTTGGGTCGATAATGTCACCATTGAGAATATGATTTCCATTAAATGTGACATCTAGTATCGGATTTTTATCATCGGTAGTAACGTAAAAAGGAATTTGCAAGAGATTGTTGAAATGTTCCTGTTCGGGCTGATCTTTGATGTACAGACTTCCGTTGACGTATGGATTTACTTCCATCCAAAACGAATTGACGCCACTTAATCCAACGGTCGAAAAGGTAATTGTATCTCTTAATACGTCTTCGACGCGCAGCGAATCTTGTCGAGCATATGGAATTGGATGTTTGATCTGATTTTCATCTTCTACCCAGTAACTTACCAGAAGTGAGTCCATATCCAAATTGTAAATGTTGCGCACATCAATTGCAAAATCAACATTTTCGCCTTCTTTCAACGTATCAGAAGCGGACCAATAGTACTGATTAGATCCATCAATTGCATCAATTGCTGCCTCTGGCAATGGCTGGAACAGCACGTGCCATCGATCTACTTGGGCAGGTGTATTCGTGAAGTAATCGGCGTAATGCGCTCGCAAACTTATATAGGGGTATTGTGCTGCATCAACAATTGAGTTGAGATCTAGAATTGAATCATTCAGGGTGAACACAGTATCAATTCGATTTTGAAATGCACCAGTAATATCATAGGTTGAAATAGACAAAACTGTCGAGTCAGCAGTACCTACCTCCATTGGATCTTGTTTCCAATACACATTTCCCCATTCCGCAGATGGACCAATAAGCGGTGAATGCTCCTGTCCCTCTTCACTTCCTACAGCAACTGCCGTTAAATGAGCTTCTCCTGGCACTGTCTGGGCAAACACTTCTACAACACTGGTCGGGTCTCCTTTTCGACAGAAAAATGCAAACGGAGCTTGCATCCGATTACCATGAATGCTATCTGAGCCAAGTGCTGCAAATGTATTGTACATATCCGTTGAGTCAAGAGAATTCCACCAATCATAACGTGTGGTCATCGGAGAGTAGATCAAGATATAATGACCGTCAGGAATTTCATTGTTGACCATATTTTGGAAGGCGTCAAGTTTAGCTGGATCATCTTGATGAAATGTAAAAAACCTCCATGCCCGATTTAGAGAAGGAAATTCATTGTTATTATTTCCAAAATCGTTGTCAGGATTCAGTACCGTGACTGGCGGGCCAGGAAGTGTTTTTTTCGTTTCCCAAGCAAGCAGTGTGATAGGGTCAATTACAGCTACATGAAGTTTTGGAGTGAAATTTAAAATACCATAATCTTGCTGTGTACCGTCAATTAACCAATTGTTATAGTAGAAATCTGGAAATGCTGTTGAAGTGAATACATTACATTCAATTTGCTTAGAAAAAATTTCGAAATCGCGCCGTCTGTCTTGTCGATTATAGTCTATCCCAAAAAAGGCATTGTTTTTAAATTGAAAGAAATGATCTTGCCCCCAGCCAGTTTTATCAGTGATGTACTGAAAAGATCGCTCTCGCCAATCATATACTGTTGAGTCTATTGCCACGCGCCAAAAGTATACCGTACTATCCGTACAAACCAAGGGTGCGCTCATTCCAGAACCTACGCTAAGCCATTGAGATGGATGTACCTCTTTAACCCCTCCAAGACCAGAGACATTGGCAAAACGATGCATGGGACTATTAAAAAGGTCTGTCGTGTCAATTTCAAAACGATAAGTTTTATACGATGAAATTGGATTTACGGTAGATGCACGTACAGTTACACTGTCATTTGGAACTACAGCAAAATTATATGGTACCACTGGAATTATTCCGTCAATATCAATGTATAATGTTTTTATCAGTTGATTATTTCCGATTTCGTCGTATTGCTCATTTATTTGTGACGGAAGATCAGCACGGATGTTAAAAGTGTTTAATCCTACAGAAATATTCGGCTGCAGTGGCATTTTAAAGCTAAAAGTATCTTTATAGTGCAAATTAAGAATGTTAAAAATATAGATCGAATCAACGGAGCTACCTGGAAAACTGCGTGTGATTTCCAAGTTAAATGTATCTAATACAGAGCGCCCCAGATTTGTTAAGATAATCTGCATTTCGATACTGTCAACGGTTAAATTTAGGTCAGTTGGTGAAAAAGACACGTTTTCTGCGAGCAGTTCAATTTCTGGATTTGGATGGTTGTTTAGCTTCAACATGGGATCTCCATTGAGCACCATTTGCATGCATGTTGATTCGAGAAAATCATCAGACGGATTGTACAAAGAATTAATAGTTGAGCGCATTTGGTTTCCAAGGCATTCACCATACATCGTCCTTCCGAAATGGTTGTAAAGACTTCTAGAATATTCTTTAAGGTATAAATCAAAACCAACAGAAACAGTCGCTATGTATGCAATCGCTCCATAATTAGGAATCTGAACAAAGTCTTCTGATTTAGACATGGACTCCTGAAATATATTACCGTTATAACAAGAGTTCACAAGCATTATAGGATATTTTCCTTGGTTGTTCCAATTGATCGGTTCATCCAAGTTGATTTCAAAACCACTAGAAGTTGACAATGAGTGACCAAAATAAGTCATCAAGCTAACACCATCCGAAATTCTATCTGTAATTTCGTTAAGAGTAGTAGGATTCAGTGGGTTACTACTAGACTTATAAACGCTAGTTACATTTCCGCCAAACAAACTATCCTCAATGATAACTTTGAAGTTATCCATATAGTTACGAAACCTAGTTTGTTCATTGGCGTCAGTACCACCGACAAAATGCAGTATTTGCTTTTGCCAATCTTTATTTGGCGTATCGTAGATATCTAAAGGATCCTGATTGGCATCGTAGGAAATTACTTTGTCCAAATATGCAGCCAATTCTGCATCCGTGCGCGCAGAAATTCTTCCAGTCGGAATCAGAGGTGTCCATGTATTTCCTCCAATTAGATTGGCTGTGATACAGACATCACTAGAAGGTTGACCAAAAGATGGTACAAGAGATGCATGAAACCGCGCGGCGCTTTTACGCGTTCCTGGACCATCCGCAAATGTAGAGTTATACTGTGCTTCCCTAATTCCTTTACCAATCAGAAATAGCCCCACTGGTTTCACTGTACTTGATGCATAAATAAAGTGTGAAAATCTTCTAATTCCGTTGATGTGCTTTTCGATACCACCACCAAATTGTTGGTACAATTCATTGACATTGGCCAGAACGACGTTATAACCTCCTCCAGCATTTGACTCCCGGTGGTCTTTGTAGGCCATTGTGGAAGTATCCAGTGTTGGGTGATAAACAAATAGCAGTGCAGATTCGATTCCTCCTGGATAATTAGTAAAGTCATTGAATGTTCCAGTTCCATTCACCGCAGATAAAGTGTTTACCGGGATTATGAGTGATGAATCGGTGTAGATTACAGCCTGGTCAACGCCATTTCCACTGTTGGGAATCAATGCTGAACGTCCTCCTCCAAAATTTTCAAAAGGCACGTATCTTGGCACATCTCCATGCACAAAAAGAAGCGGCACGGTGGCGCCAACATTGGTCGCATCAATCCGAATTTTACCTTGAGCGTTGTTGATAACATTGAAATTTAATTTCGTAGCGTTCTGAAAATTAGTTGTGCGAGCATACTTTATGGAAAAATAATTTACGGCTTGATAATCTGTCGGTGATCCTTGGCTATTGATGATTCTCCAGGTCACAGTTGTATTTCCATTGTTTAAAAGTGTTGGGTCAAAGGTTGAAACGGTTTTAATCTGTTTGTAAGAATTAAACACAGTATCAAGTAATTGATTACCACCCCCAATCTCCCAGCGCAAATGGTGCATAGTATTTGAGCCAGAACTTGATAGTCCTGTAAAGATGGCGTCGGGTGCACCCGGTCCTGTGTATGGTTGTGGAGTAGGACTTGAGATGTTCAGGGGGGTGTAGCCGGTATCAACCCCATTGTAAGTGCTTGTTCCCCAGCCTTCACCAGGCATGTAAAAGGAACTTGAATTTTGTGAGGTTCTGACACCCTCTTGATAACCATTGTTAAAGTTGTGTTCGTAGGTATACAGGATATAATCTTCAACACTTGAATAATTTGCAAAATCCACATCTGTCTCAATTGAGTAGCGCAAATTGGTATTACCAGTGTTCCAAGTAAAGAAATATTCAATCGTATCGTTGTACAGACTGTAAGCTGGATTTCCGATGGTTTGAGGATCTAAATAGAGTGTCGAGTCGAGCCAGCCGTCGTTTTTTTCTGCGTAAAATAGAACGTAATCACCTGGATCGATTGAATTATCGCCATTATCGCTTATAAGTAAAGGAACTTCTCTTTCCTTCCCAAAAATTTGAATATTATCTGATTGAAAGCTGGCAACTGGAATTCCTGCAGCTACAAGAGCATCGTGATCCAATCGGTAAACACCATCATTGACAATCTTAAAACTGTAATAACTTTGATCATAGTTAATCCACTCATTCCCGAATTGTTGACCAATTGAGAAAAAGGATTCCATTAAAAGGAGCAGTAGGATGCTATGTCTAATTAAGTGTTTCACTCTACAGTATCAAATTTAGGCTTATTTAATTTAATTCTCAAAGAAATTACATGTGAATATAGTGCAATTGAAGCGTCACCAATATCTGTAAAGGCGTAATCGAGGTAGAAGTTCTTGAAATTAAGTCCAATTCCAATATTTGGTTGAATGTTTAATGACTGTTTATCTTCAAAATCTCGCACATATTGCATATTCGAAATACCTGCTCGCACAGAGACATAATTTTTAAATCCGATTTCAATTCCTAGGTGCGGATCGATTGAAAAAACAGAAGACTTAATGATGGTGTTACGTTTACCGTCTGTAGTTACGTCAAGATCCAACTCGGCAGAAGTATAAAATCCTTTTTCACCAAGATCGAATTTTTTATACCCCGCAAGAATCAACCTTGGCAACGTTAATTCAAGTCCATTTTGTGGGATTTCATTTCCTGTGGCAATAAAAACTTCTTGCATTTCCTGGTCTAGAGTAAACACCCAGGCATTGAAAGTCGAAGTAACATCACGGGCCATTAACCCAAACTGCCACTTGTTTTTTGTTTTGTATTGCACACCAGCATCCAGACCAAATCCCCAAGACTTGGCAAAATCCCCAACTTTCCGGTATACGACTTTAAAAGTACCTCCAACACTCAGTCCTGGATATTTTGTCTTTCTAGCATAAGAAAGTAAAAGGGCGTAATCTGCTGCGGTGAAAAGTGTAATTCTGTCATAGTCAATGTTTCCGTCGTTGTCAATTAATTGAGTTGTATTCGGGATGTCATCAACCGCAAAACGAATTGCCGAAAATCCAATGGTGCTTTTTTCGTCTATTGAGTGGGCAAGACCTAAATAATCATATTTTGCAATACCAGCAAAATATTCTGAGTGCATCAGACTAACTTCTAGCCACTTATTGACATTCGTTAATCCAGCTGGATTCCAGTAAATTGCGTTAACATCATCCGTTTGAGCTACGACAGCGTTGCCTTTTCCAAGTGCATCTGCACCAACCCCAATGGCTAAAAATTCATTGGAGTATTTCGGAGCGACCGTTTCACTGGGAGATTCGGCCTCTTGAGCTGTAGCGTAGGTCATTAAAAACAACGATCCACAAAGAAGTTTTACCTTAGTAGTGTGCATAGAATTTAGATTTTTATATCCCATAACAGATTTTTCTCTAAAAAATTGTGTTCTTTGTGACTTAATCATTATAATTAAAAGACGTAAATATACTTCTTATAGTTGAGAAACTAAAATACATAAATCGTAATGTTTAATCTTGCAAATGTATGTACTGCGGCAAATCTAATATCTGGATGCTTAGCGATCATTTTTGTGTTGTCAGGAAGGATTGATTTGGCACCTTGGGCGATTTTTGCAGGACTGATTTTTGATTTTCTGGATGGTTTTGCAGCGCGATTGTTCAAAACTTCGGGTGAATTGGGTAAGCAATTAGATTCCCTAGCCGACATGATTACCTTCGGAGTGGCACCTGGAGTTATTATATTTTATGTATTGAGCATAGATCTTTCAACCTTGTTAGGTGAAAACACACTCATGGAAATTCATCAAAGTTATATTCATTGGTTTTCAGAATTGAATGTTCTGAAACTCAAAGGGAATTACCTGCCATTCTTCGCGCTATTGTTACCATTTTTCGCACTGTTTAGATTGGCCAAATTTAATCTAGATACACGGCAGTCAGACTCATTTATTGGGCTGCCAACGCCTTCCATGACGCTGTTTTTTATGTCATTCCCGCTCGTATTGACTCATACTTCGTTTGATAGTGAACAAAGCATGGCGTTAATTGTATTTCTGTTTAATCCTTGGCTAATTATTGGTTTGATAGTGCTGATGGGGGTCTTAATGATTTCAGAAATCCCCCTGTTTTCATTAAAACTGAAACATTTTGGTTGGAAAGGAAATCAATTAAGAATACTGTTTTTGTTAATAAGTTTGGTATTAATTCTGATTTTTAAAGCATGGTCTTTCTCTTTAATTGTATTTTTGTACCTGATTTTCTCATTGATAGAAAACACATTTTTTAAAAAAGTTAGAAATGAAGTTTAAAGCAGAAATCGATGTAATGCCATTAGATGCATTGTTAGACCCACAAGGGAAAGCTGTTACTGGAAGTATGAAAAACATTGGACTAGATGCAATAGACGGTGTGCGCATTGGAAGACATATTCGTTTATTTGTAGATGCAGGTTCATTAGATAGCGCCAAAGAGATGGTGGAACAAGCGTGTAAAAAATTACTTGCAAATCAAATTATGGAAAGCTATTCTTTTCAGATTGAGGAGGCTAAATAATTCTTTTTTTCTCATAATAAGTTATATATTTATCATTAGACATACATTGGGCTTTCAATGATGCTAGTGTTAATTTAGTTTAAAAAGTAGCGTTGAAACAATTATTGTTCATAGAATTGTAGATATGAAGTATAATCAATTGTAGATTTAAATCGAAAGTTATGTCAGAAATAGAAGAGAATGCTCAGAAAAAAAGTAACGGTGCTTTTGTAGCGATTATCATTATTTTGCTACTTGGGCTTGGTGCAATGGCTTATTTATGGTCAACTAAGAACAGTGATTTAAATCAATGCAAAACAGATAATGCGATGCTGAATGCGGACATGGATGGCATGAACGAGATGATGTCGGGTTATGTTGGTGGCATGTCCAATGATTTAAAAACCGATTTCAAAGAAATGTTGAATACGTATGATGCACTCTTGGAAAAGGATAAAAGCAAGGCAGATTCAATCAACAAGCAGAAGGCAGTCATTGAGGAATTGCTTGAAAAAGTTGAGCGTGGAAATATGAACGCTCGCCAGTTGTTTGCAGCGCGAAAAGAAATTGAAACGATGAAAGTCATTATGCGCGGTTATATCGTTCAGATTGATTCCTTGAACACATTGAATTATAAATTGTCCAGTGATTTGGAAACAACGAGCACTGCATTGACTAAAACCGAAGGGGAACGTGATCAATATAAAACGGAAGCTGAGTTAAGTGCTGAGCAAGTCAAAAAAGGTTCAAAATTGCAAGCATATAATTTCAATTCAGGTGGACTAAAGATGAAGTTGAACAACACAACGGATGATACTGATCGAGCGAGAAACACGGTCCAGATAAAGTCAAGTTTTACATTGTCGGAAAACCCAATTACACCGCCAGGTAAGAAAGCGGTTTACTTACAAATTATTACTCCGTCTGGCAAAACGTTGCAGTCGAGTTCTTCCAATATCATTACAACAGATGCTGGTTCAATACCTTATTCGGATAAGAAGGATGTTGACTACCAGAACGAGCGTATTGATATGGCAATCTATTACCGATTGAACGGAGAAGAATTAGCGAAAGGAAACTATAAAATTAAAGTATATTGTCAAGGTCAATTAATTGGCTCAGATAGCTTTACGTTAAAATAGGAACACATAGAATAATGACGAATATATTTATTGCAAATTTAGATTGGAGTATAACTTCAGAAGACTTAGAAGCTACTTTTTCTTCCTTTGGGGAGGTTACCTATGCGCATGTTGTTTATGACAAAGCCAGCAAAAAATCCAAAGGTTTTGGATATATTGAGATGGACAACACTGACAATGCAATTCGCGCCATCCAAGCACTGAATGGACTAGAGGTCAACGGAAGAAAAATTGATGTAAAAATCGCTTCTCCAAAAGAGAATAGAGTCAACAAAAAGAAAAGCGTAAAATAACCAGGTTAATTATGTCAGAAGCAGTTCACCAAGGACATGTAGAGGTGCATATCGATGAGCAAGGTATTGGTACGATTGAGTTCGGACATCCATTGAGTAACTCTTTGCCAGGAAAAATTCTTAGAAAATTAGCTGAAACGATCACAGAGCTTGGTCAAAATAACCAAGTAAAGGTCATCGTACTTCGTTCAGAAGGCGACAGAGCATTTTGTGCTGGAGCGAGTTTCGATGAGTTAATTTCGATTGAAGATTTAGAGACAGGTAAGGAATTCTTTTCTGGATTTGCAGGAGTAATCAACGCATGTAGAAAGTGTCCAAAATTCATTATTGGAAGAGTACAAGGCAAAGCTGTTGGAGGTGGAGTCGGAGTTGCTTCTGCTGTTGATTATTGCTTCGCTACTCGTTATGCCGATGTGAAATTATCAGAATTGGCTGTTGGAATTGGACCTTTTGTCGTGGGACCAGCGGTAGAGCGAAAAATTGGAACTTCAGCGATGAGTCAACTAGCGATTAATGCAACTGAGTGGCGCTCGGCGCGTTGGGCACAGGAAAATGGACTATATGCTGAGATTTTTGAAGAGATTACCGAAATGGACGAAAGAATTCGAGAGTTAGCGTTAAAGTTAACAACTTCAAATCCTGAAGCAATGGCGATGTTGAAAGCTATTTTTTGGCAAGGAACGGAGCATTGGGATGAGCTATTGGCAGAAAGAGCTGCCATGAGCGGAAAATTGGTACTTTCGGACTTCACTATCAATGCAATAAACAAATTCAAAAAGAAGGCTTAGACAGATTGGATATTCCGCTTTTTTGAGGAAGAAAAATCCTAAATAGAGTCATCTTCCCAAAGGATTTTCAACTTTTTACAACTATTCTGCTATTATTTTTCAATATGATTTGTTAATAATACAAGAAATCATATCTTTGCACCCCCTAATTTGGGCAATTGTCTTATTAAATAAATGTATAAACGTGGACACATTAAGTTACAAAACCGTCTCTGCTAACAAGCAAACTGCTGATAAAAAGTGGCTTGTAGTAGATGCTGAAGGCCAAACTTTAGGTCGTTTAGCGAGTAAGGTGGCGAGAATCATTCGTGGAAAACACAAAGTGAATTTCACCCCTCACGCAGATTGTGGTGACAACGTAATTGTTGTTAACGCAGAAAAAGTATCCTTTTCAGGTACAAAATTAGCTGACAAAGAGTATATCCGTTACACGGGTTACCCTGGAGGTCAGAGATCAACTTCTGCTGAATTGATGTTGAAAAAACATCCAGAAAGATTAATCGAAAAAGCGGTGAAAGGTATGTTACCTAAGAACAAGCTTGGACGTCAATTATTTACAAATCTAAAAGTATACGCAGGTACAGAGCACAATCAAGAAGCTCAAAAACCTACTGTAGTTAATTTAGATACATTCAAATAGCAGCATGGAAGTAGTAAACACTTTAGGAAGAAGAAAAACAGCGGTTGCCCGTGTCTATATGACAAAAGGAAAGGGGAACGTGACGGTAAATAAAAAAGATTATAAGGTAGTATTCCCTATCGACGTTCTTCAAGCGAAAATTTTACAACCATTTCAATTAACGGATACAGTAAATAAATACGATGTTACTGTAAATGTTTCTGGTGGAGGTATCAATGGACAAGTTGAAGCAATTCGTTTAGGAATCTCTAGAGCTTTGGTGAAAGAGAATGAAGAAAACAAACCTTTGTTAAAAGAGGAAGGATTGATGACACGTGACCCAAGAATGGTGGAACGTAAGAAACCAGGTCAACCGAAAGCACGTAAGAAATTCCAATTCTCGAAACGTTAATCCTATTTTGACGGTTGTTTAGTATCCAAGTCGTTGAGTACTGTTCGTCGCATGACGGATCCCTCTTGGACTGATTACTAAAGGAACGTAAACAATTAAAAGTAAAAAAAATGTCAAAGGTAAAATTTGAAAATTTATTAGAAGCAGGTGTTCATTTTGGACACATGAAAAGAAAATGGAACCCGGCAATGGCGCCGTATATCTTTGAAGAGAAAAAAGGTATCCACATTATCGACCTTAATAAGACAATTGCACATCTCGATCAAGCGAGTGCGGCACTTAAGCAAATTGCAAAGTCAGGGAAAAAAATTCTTTTCGTAGCAACAAAAAAACAAGCAAAGGACCTTATCGCTGAAGCGGTAAAGGAAATTAACATGCCTTATGTTACTGAACGTTGGTCAGGTGGTATGTTGACAAACTTTCAAACTACACGTAAGTCTATTCGTAAAATGTCATCTATTGACAAAATGCAAACAGATGGTACTTGGGAAACGCTAAACAAAAGAGAGCGTTTGTTTAAAACTCGTCAACGTGAGAAGTTAGAAAGAAACTTTGGATCAATTGCAGATATGACACGTCAACCTGCAGCGATTTTTATCGTAGATATTATCAAAGAACACATTGCTTTGAATGAAGCAAAACGTTTGAACATTCCAACATTTGGGATGGTGGATACGAATTCGAATCCAAAATTGGTTGATTTTCCAATTCCAGCAAACGACGATGCAACGAAATCAATTGCAATCATCATTGAAACAGTTTGTGCTGCAATCAAAGAAGGTTTGGCTGAACGTAAGAATTCTAAAGATGCGGATGCTGAAGAAGTAGTTGCAGAGGAAGTTCAAAAAGCTGTTGAAGTGAAAGCGGCAGTAGCTGAAGTTCCTGTTGAAGCAATTGTTGATGACGAGGAAGTTGAAGTGAAAGTGAAAAAAGCTCCTGCAAAGAAAAAAGCAGAAGTAAAGAAAGCCCCAGCGAAGAAAAAAGTTGAGGAAGAGGAAGAAGAGGACGCTGAATAAGGGTTCAGAGAAAAGAATCATAGTATTAATCATATAAAAACTTATATCCATGGCAATTACAGCTGCAGATGTAAATAACTTAAGAAAGCAAACAGGAGCGGGCATGATGGATTGCAAAAATGCTCTTGTTGAAACAAACGGTGACTTTGAAGCTGCTGTTGATGTACTGCGTAAAAAAGGTCAGAAAGTGGCTGCTAAGCGCGGAGAAAACGAAGCGAAAGAAGGAGTGGTTTTTGCCCAAGCAACAAGCGATGGCAAAACTGGTGTTGTTTTAGCGTTGAATTGTGAAACTGATTTTGTTGCGAAAAATGACGATTTCAGAAACTTCGTGCAATCAATCGTTGATATTGCAATCAATAAATTGCCTTCAAATACAGAAGCATTGTTGAATGAATCGTACAACGATAAATTGACAGTAAGCGAAAAAATTACTGAGCAAGTTGGTGTTGTTGGTGAGAAACTTGATTTGTCAAGTTTTGAAGTAGTGAAAGCTGAGAAAGTTGTTGCATACAACCACCCAGGAAACCAATTGGCGACTCTAGTTGGATTGAACAGCAATACTGACGTAGCTGACGATGCTGGAAAACAAGTTGCAATGCAAGTTGCGGCGATGAATCCATTGTCTTTAAGCAAAGAAGGTATTGATGACAATACAATTGCAAGAGAACTTGAAATTGGTAAAGAATTAGCTATCCAAGAAGGGAAACCTGCAGAAATGGCTGAGAAAATTGCACAAGGACGTTTGAACAAATTCTTCAAAGAAAACACATTGTTAAGTCAAGAATTTGTTAGAGACAACAAATTAAGCGTTGAGCAATTTTTGAACAATTCTGAGTCAGGACTTACAGTTGTTGATTTCAAAAGAGTAGCATTGAGCTAGGACTCAATCTGAATAAATTTCTGAAGCCGTTGACTATAATAGTCAACGGCTTTTTTTATGCGTCTTTCAGTATTTTTAAATTGAACATATAGCTCGTACCATTATTGTTTTCAAGCGTATAACTTCCTTCCAATTGCTCCGTAAAAATATCGATGAGCGAGGTGCCGAATCCATTCGATACTACACTTGATGATTGCCATGCACCGTCATCTTTGTAATGGATTTTTAGATCATCTCCTTGTGAAGATAATTTCAAATCGATACTTCCCGATGAACGCTGTTTAAAACCGTGCTTGATACTATTTAAAACGAGTTCGTTGACTATGATAGCGATGGGAACAAATGTTTTCAAGTTTAATTGAACTGCTTTTGAAGAAATATTGGTAGTAATCTGTTTGTCTGAGTGACTGCCAATGATTTCATTGATTAGAGAAGTTAGATAATCTTCAATATTCTGTACACTTATATTTTCACTTTTGTAGATCATTTCATGGATTAGTGAAATGGCATTTATTCTGTCTATAGTACGATTGAAATCAAAGGGAATGTTGTTTTCTTCGCAGTTGGCGGCCTGTAGTTTCAGCATACTCGATATAATTTGCAAGTTGTTCTTGACGCGGTGGTGTATTTCCTGAAGCAGTAGTTTTCGCTCCTCACTCTGCTTTTTTATGGCAGCCATAGACTGGGAGAGTTCATGTTCAGCCTGTTTTCGCTTTTCAATTTGTCGTTTCAAACTTCGGTTCCATAGAAAGAAGATGAGTGCCATTGTGAGTATAACTACTATTCCAATAATTATATATGTCTTGAATCTCTTTTGGGTCACACCGTACTCATAGCGCACCGAGATCCACTTTTGTCTAATATCATTGTGCTCTTGTGTAGGTATGCGGTCAATTACCTTCTGTGCAATGTCACGCAAAATGGTCCAGTCTTTAGTCACGGCCATACCGATTGCTACGTTATCATATTTCGTAGGTGATGCAATCTTTAGGTTCGTATAACCGTGGTGATTGATGTAATAGCTCACTACTCCTAGGCTCCCTACAAAAGCACTTGATTCACCAGTACTCACCGAATTCAGACATTCGGTAATCTTGTTCTTTTGCAGTATGGTGATTGTTGGGAAATCCCGTTGAATCATTTCGACGGTGTAGTAGTTTTTAGGAAGTGCAATTGTTTTGGATTGTAGGTAGGACAACCCACCGACGAATTTTGAGTCTTTTCGTGTAACTATAACTAAGGGATCCGATACAATGGTTGTGGTAAAGTCAAGAAATTCCTTCCTTGAATCGGTGATGGCGCAGCTTGGTACAAAATTAATCTCTCCAGTTTTCAATTGATCCAAGGATCTTTCCCATGATGTGTTTGGAATGGGTTGAAAATCAATGCCAGTTTCACGTTCAAGAATTAGCACATACTCACCAACAATTCCTGTATATTCCCCATTCTTATAGATTTCATAAGGAGGCCAATCAGGTTCATAGCCATACTTAATTGTGGGATGTTCCTTTATCCATTTTTTTTCCTCTTCAGTAAAATAATCAGATTGGGCAAATAGGTTCCCTTGGAGAACAAATAGCACGGGTAGCAGTGTAACAACTAACTGTATCCATTTCACTGTGGTCAGAGAGAGAAGCATGAAGCAATGTACAAATAATGATGTAATTAACCTATTATCAGTTAGATATATTTAAATCTGATTTCCCTCTTCATCGTGCTAGTTTAATTTCATTTATTTTCAATGTACTGATTGCAGAAGTATCGATTAAAAACTAAAATCAATTTGTGTATATTTGCCTAGTTTCAAAATAAGCTGCATGAAATTCAAACGTATCCTCCTTAAATTAAGTGGTGAATCTCTAATGGGAGACAAAGCCTTTGGTATTGACAACAACCGTTTAAGTGTCTATGCCACTCAGATAAAGGAGGTCCATGATTTAGGTATTGAGATTGCTATTGTCATTGGAGGAGGGAATATTTTTAGAGGAGTTCAAGCCGAAGAAGGTGGAATGGATCGAACGCATGGTGATTATATGGGAATGCTTGCCACAATGATTAATTCAATGGCACTACAGGCAGCATTGGAATCCGTTGGAGTTCAATCGCGACTTCAATCAGCAATTGAAATGAAAGAAATAGCGGAACCCTTTGTGCGAAGAAGAGCGGTGCGACATTTGGAAAAGGGAAGAGTGGTTATTTTTGGAGCAGGAACAGGAAACCCATATTTTACAACGGACTCCGCAGCCTCGTTAAGAGCAATCGAAATCAATGCAGAAGTTATATTGAAAGGAACCCGCGTCGATGGTATTTATTCTGAGGATCCAGAGAAGAATCCCAACGCCACCAAGTACGATGTGATTAGTTTCGATGATGTTTATGGAAAAGGGCTAAACGTGATGGACATGACAGCCTTTACACTTTGTAAAGAAAATGATTTACCGATTATCGTATTCGACATGGATACACCAGGAAATTTGCGTAAAGTTATGGCAGGTGAACAAGTAGGTACAATAGTTAGAAATTAGCATTAAATTTTTAAGCAATGATTGAAGAATTGAACATGGTTTATGATGAGTTTAAAAGTGCCAACGCGGTTACTATTACTCACTTCGAAGTTGAATTAACCAAAATTAGAGCAGGAAAGGCGGCACCAGCGATGTTACAATCGGTAATGGTTGATTATTACGGAACGCCCACACCAATTCAGCAAGTAGCAAACATTGGTACCATGGATGCAAGAACGTTGACTGTTCAGCCTTGGGAAAAGGCAATGTTGGGAGAACTAATGAAAGGCATCGTGAATTCAAATTTGGGATTTGCTCCTCAGGACAATGGCGAAATGCTAATTATATCAGTTCCTCCGCTGACAGAGGAGCGTAGAAGAGATTTGGTAAAAAGAGCCAAGGCTGAAGCAGAACATGCTAAAATAGGCATCAGAAATCACCGCAAGGACGCTTTGGACATGGTGAAGGATCTTAAGAACGAAGGTTTATCTGAAGATATGATGAAAGATGCGGAGAATGAAATTCAAAACATAACGAATAGTTATTCTTCCAAAGTAGATGAACTCTTAGAACTTAAGGAGAAGGATATTATGACAATCTAATCATTAGATACATAAAAAACTGTAAGAGCCTGAGCCTCAAAGATGATTGGTTTTTTTTTATTTAATCAATATTTCTACGCGACGATTCGCCTGCTCTTCTGCAAACAGTTTGGGTTCTTCAAACACAGGACGTGTATTTCCATAACCTACTGCAGTTAGACGTGATTTATCAATGCCATGATCAATAAGGTGTTTCATAACTCGTTTAGCTCTTGCCTCTGAGATCTTTTGCCCCATTAAGCTATTTTCTTCACCTAGTTCAAATACATGACCTTGAATCTCTACTTCGAGGTTGGCATTAAGCGCTAAAAAATCCTTCAATCGATTAAGTTTAGGCTCTGAACTTGGTAGAATCTCACTGGTGCCCGGTTTAAACTGAATCTCTTCAATTTTAATACTCATTCCGCTTGCTACCTTGTTCAAGTAAATCACAACTTCCTGATCTTCATAAGGGGATACTTTGAGTACACGCTCATCGAAAAAGTATCCGTCGAGTTTGCAGAGTAACGAAATCTCACAATTTCGCTCAAGATTAAAATACAATTCCGATGCCCTGTAAACACCGTCAACTTGTTTGGAATCTTGGATTTCAATGTTACCGATCAAGGGTCTCTGCGTATCGTTATCCCTAACTTTAATACTGAAGGTTGCCGCGAAATCATCGTATCTTTTATCGATCACTTTCGCTGACTGATTTGCCAATAATTCATCGGCTTTGAAATCCCAATTTAACTTTAACGCGCTTTTCTGTTCTTCCTCAGTCACAAATAAAATCTGAATTTTCTCCCCCTCCCTAAGCTTCAACGTGTACATCATCCCGTCAGAAACGAGGCTATCTAATCCAATAACTTTATACTTTTGACTCGTCTGTAAACGCTTAATCTCTGCTAAACCAGATTGTATTTCACCGCAGACATCATCCCGCTCCTGCGAAAAAATGACCATTTGTAGAAAATCGCTATCCACCTCCGCAGTGAATTTTAATACTCCAGCTTGACTTGCAATGTAAGAACACCAAATTTGATTGGTCGATGTAATGGTTGATAAAGAGGGGTAGGCTTGAATGAAATTTTCGCCATTTTCCCCTGAGAAACGCAGCTGAAATTGACCGTCTTCAAAAATATTTATAGCACCCGTGCACGAGTTCTTTGAAACAGAACCGTGTTGCTTTTGACCATAAATAGTTACGGACAAAAGAGAAAGTAGGCAGAGAATAATTACTTTTGTCATCTTCTAGTTGTGAATGCGAAGATAGTGAGAATCAAGGGAATTTAGAAAAAAAGACTGTTAAAATTTTATGAACACATTATACGATACTATTGGTGCAGAGAAACTTAGGGAATTGGTTAATAAATTCTATGATATTGTGTTTGATCAATCATCAATTGCGCACCTTTTTGATCAAGAAAAATCTTCGATTAGAGAGAAACAGTATCTTTTTTTAACACAATTTTTAGGAGGACCGCAGCTGTATTCAGAAAAGTACGGACATCCCAAACTGAAAATGCGGCATTTACCTCATAAAATTGGTATTGCCGAAAAAAATGAATGGTTGAGGTGCATGAAGTTAGCAATTGATGCCATGCATTTTGAGGAAAGTACTGCCACAAGTTTATATAACTGCTTCCCAAGGGTCGCCGAACATATGCGTAACTATTAAAGATCGTTCATAAAAGAAAGTATGATTGTTTCAATAATTGAAAAAAATGTATATTTGTGGCGGTATGTTTAATAAATTTAACCAATAATAAAATGAAAAAAATATTTTTCATAATGCTGGCAGGGTTCTTTCTTTTTTCTTCTTGTAGAAAAACAAGAGAGTGTGTATGTACGTATTCCGATGGGTCATCTTACACTGAAACTTATCTCTTAGCAAAGAAAAAGGAAGCACAAGCAATGTGCGAAGATAAGCAGTATGTTGGCGTGTCTTGTGAGTTAAAATAGAAAATAATAAAGTAAAAAAGATAAACATGAAAAAATTAGTACTATTAAGTTCGTTTGCCCTTATGGGAGTTGTTTTATTCTCCTCTTGCAAAAAGGATTGGGTGTGTGAGTGCACCGTTCTTGGTTACACAGGTTCTGTGGTAATTGAAGATGAGACAAAGAAAGATGCTAAAGCTGAGTGTGAAGATGATTCAAACGGAGCTTGTACATTGAAATAGATTTTAATAAAAATCAGAAAGGGAAGCAACAGCTTCCTTTTTTTATACACAATAGTTTATGGAAGCATTTTTTTTAGATAGCGGGATGTCATGGACAATGAGTAAGGTGATTCCTTATTTGATCACGATTTTATTGGGAATAATACTGATGTTAATTCTTAAGCGACCTTTGAAATCAATCAACAAATACGTAAAGTGGCTTTTGTTACTCGTTATTTTTGCCCTGCCATTTGGAGTGTACTTTGTGATGAACCCAATCTATCAAGGAGATTTTTCAAACAATTCGATAGAGGTAGAAAGATCAGCTGCCAATAAAGAGTTAGCTGGTGAAAAATTAGTGGTTATCACAATTCCAGGGTGCAAGTATTGTTATGAAGCCATTGATGACCTGATTGTCATGAAAAGTAGGGTAGAAGGGATGCAGATCGAGTATGTAGTATGTAGCAAGGATTCTTCGTCCATTCAATGGTACAGTGATAAAGCTGGAGAGTCCATTCATGTGCGTTTAGCAGATAATCCAGAGGCAATGATGGAACTGGCTAATTTTTCATTTCCAGCATTCATATTGGTTGACAATAACAAGCCTCTTAAAAAATGGTCCAACGATAGTTTTGGTGTTTTTGCTAAAGACGAAGTTGAACTCAATTTTAACTAAGTGGATATTTTATTCCACATAAAAAAGGTGTTCTATGTTAGAACACCTTTTTTGTTAGAACCTTATTAAATTAGATCGTTGCCAATAAATCATTGAGTGATCTACTAGGTCTCATCGCTTTTGAAGCTAAATCGTCCTTTGGGAAATAATAACCGCCTATATCAACAGGTTTTCCTTGAGCACCATTCAACTCATTCAATACTGTCTGTTCATTCTGTTTGAAAGCACTTGCCACTGGTGTAAATTGATTTTTAAGGTCTACATCTTTCGTTTGATTCGCCAATTCTTCCGCCCAATAAAGTGCCAAATAGAAATGACTTCCTCGGTTGTCGATTTCGCCAACTTTACGGGAAGGTGATTTATCGTTTTCTAAGAACTTAGATGTTGCTGCATCCAATGTATCCGCCAAAACCTGTGCTTTTGCATTGCCATCCGCGATACTCATGTGTTCTAATGAACATGCGAGCGCTAAAAATTCACCTAACGAGTCCCAGCGAAGGTGACCTTCTTCTAAAAACTGTTGTACGTGTTTTGGTGCAGATCCTCCAGCGCCTGTTTCAAATAATCCACCACCGTTCATTAATGGAACAATGGACAACATTTTGGCACTTGTTCCAACTTCGAGAATTGGGAATAAGTCGGTGAGGTAATCACGCAATACATTTCCAGTCACTGAAATAGTTTCTTGACCCGCTTTTAGTCGCTCTAATGTGAATCTTGTTGCTTCTCCTTGTGACATAATCCGAATGTCCAATCCGTTCGTGTCGTGGTCTTTTAAATACGTATTTACTTTTTTGATGATTTCCGCATCATGTGCGCGATCGCCATTTAACCAGAAAATAGCTGGTGAATTGGTCGCTCTAGCACGTGTAACTGCCAGTTTTACCCAATCTTGAATTGGTGCATCCTTCACTTGACACATTCTCCAAATATCTCCAGCTATTACGGTATGTTCAAAAATTACTGCGCCAGACTCATTGACCACGCGAACAATACCATCTCCCTTAATTTCAAAAGTCTTGTCATGAGAACCATATTCTTCTGCCTTCTGTGCCATTAAACCAACATTTGGAACTGTTCCCATCGTGGTTGGGTCAAAAGCGCCATGTTCTTTACAGAAGTCGATCGTAACTTGATACAACTCAGCGTAACTGCTGTCGGGAATGACCGCCTTCGTGTCTTGTGCCTTTCCTTCTTTGTTCCACATTTGACCAGAATTACGGATCATTGCTGGCATAGAAGCGTCGACGATCACGTCACTGGGAACATGTAAATTGGTGATTCCTTTATCTGAATCCACCATCGCCATTGCTGGTTGTTCGCTGTAACAAGATTGAATTGTGTCATTAATTTCTTTGCGTTCACTTTCTGGTAATGATTCTATCTTCGCCAAAAGATCTCCAAAACCATTGCGTACATCCACTCCTAATTTTGATAGGGTTGTCGCGTGTTTTTCAAAAACATCGTGAAAGAAAGCCGTTACAGCATGACCAAAAATGATTGGATCAGAAACTTTCATCATCGTTGCTTTCATGTGAATGGAAAACAAAACACCTTGCGCTTTTGCATCTGCAATTTGCTCTTTCAAAAATGAAACCAAAGCAGATTTGCTTAAAACAGTGGCATCAATTATTTCTCCTGCTAAAACGTCAATTCGATCCTTCAAAACTTCTACCTGACCATTCGATGAAACGTGTTCAACACGGACGCTTCCCGATTGGGTAAATGTGGTTGACTTTTCATTTGATCTAAAATCACCTTGCTTCATTGTCGCGACGTGAGATTTGGATGTTTTTTGCCAAGCTCCCATGGAATGCGGATTCATTCGCGCATATTGCTTTACTGGTTTCGGTGCCCGTCGATCTGAGTTTCCTTCACGTAGAACAGGATTTACAGCACTTCCCTTAACTTTATCATAACGAGATCGAATGTCCTTTTCCTGATCATTTGCTGGCTCGTTCGGGTAATCTGGTATAGCAAATCCTTGTTCTTGCAACTCTGTAATTGTTGCCTTCAATTGCGGCACTGAAGCACTAATGTTCGGTAGTTTAATAATGTTTGCTTCTGGTTGATTTACCAAGTTTCCCAATTCTGCCAAGTCATCCGATAGCCTTTGATCTGGTTTTAAAAACTCAGGAAATTTCGCGATAATTCTGCCCGCCAATGAAATATCACGGGTTTCAATTTCGATTCCAGAAGATTTTACAAACGCCTGAACAATTGGTAAAAAGGACTGCGTAGCCAATGCTGGCGCTTCATCTGTTTTGGTGTAAATGATTTTTGACATACTTAGGTTCTAATGCGCAATTGCGCTATGAGTGTATTGAATTATTGACAATAAATTTTACTCCGTAAAGTTAAGTTTTTAGAAGAGAAAATCAACTGGATGGTGAGTTGTTTTTACGAAGTTATGCACTTATTTATTCTCGTGGTAATTGCTCAGAAAGACAAGCATCTTCTTGAATGCGCGAGCACGGTGACTAAATGCGTTTTTTTCTTGCATTGTCATTTCAGCAAAAGTTTTACCACATTGCTCAGGTTCAAAAATTGGATCGTATCCAAATCCGTTTGTTCCAGACTTTTCCATTCGGATTTTTCCCTGTACCATTCCTTCAAAGATAAATTGTTCTTCATCAATGTTTAAGGCAATTATCGTTTTGAAGCGTGCCGATCTATTTGTCTGATCTTTCAGTTTGGACAAAACTAGCTGCATATTGTCTTGATCATCTCGTTCATTACCAGCATACCGAGCAGATTTTACACCAGGCTCACCATCGAGTGCCTCAATTTCTAATCCTGTGTCATCGGCGAAACAATTCAAATTGAAATGGGAAGTAATGTAGTTCGCTTTCTGCACGGCATTTCCTTCAATGGTGTCTGAAGTTTCGGGTATATCTTCTTTTATAGTAATATCTGCTAAGGTCAGAAGTTCCACATGCGACGGAAGCATTGCCTTGATTTCCTTTGCCTTGTTTTGATTGGAAGTAGCGAACAGGAGTTTCATATTTCTAAGAGATTTTTGTAGTGCTCCCAGTTGGCCTCAACAGAGTAGTGCTGCTCAACTGTTTTTCGCCCTTGCATTCCAATTTTTTGACGTAGTTCGGCGGATGTAATTAATGCGATTAATTGACTTTTCCATTCTTCTGGGGAGTCACATAAAAAACCATTCACTCCATTTTCAATCAATTCATTGTTCATTCCAACTGGAGATAGAATTGCGGGAATTCCCAGTGCCATGTACTGCAATCCTTTGAAACCACATTTCCCTTCGGCCCATGGGCTTTTCTGCAAGGGCATCACACCGATTGTAAATTGTGCCAAATCATGTATTTCAGTTTCCTTGTTCCATTTCACGAAACGCAGTGATTGTAATTCAAAATCGGGTGGTTGATTGGAAATTACTGTAAAGGTGAATTTATGCTCTTTTTCGAGTTCTTTTAGGATCGGAATGAGCGGTTCAATGTAATGCATGGTGGTATGTGTCCCCGTCCAACCAATGGTTATAACAGAACGACTAAAATCGGTGCGTTGATTGTGAACGTTTTGAAGGTCTATCGTGGTCGGAATGATGGATACATTTGAATTATAGGTGAGCGCATAGTTCTTTAAAAAATCGTTCCCAGCTGAAACTTTCCCCGCCCATTTAATGATCCATTTTATTTTCCAGTAGGCTTTCAGTCGGTTAAATCGTGCATTGGTGTCACTATAATTCGGTAACCATATTGCGTCATCAAAATCGAAAATGTACTTTTTCCGAAGCACCTTGGCTATGATCCATTCATAGACAGGGGGACCAATCATACTCGCTTCGCGATGGATAAAAATTTTATCTGCGCTTATTAAGCGAAATAGTAAAACAAATCGCCTCCAAAAGCCAGCTAGAATTCCTGAAATTTTCTTTAATGTTCCACCTTTTTTATATAAAATCTGCCATGTTTTTTCACTGAGAAAGGGACAGTATTCAATCGTGTAGCCTTCAAGATCAAGATGTGCTATGTATTGCTCAAATCGAAATCGTTGAGAAGGTGCTTCTCCTTTGGGGTAAGGTGCTAGAATGAATATTTTCTTAGCCATCAATTGATTTATATACACGAAGATAGCGATTCACTCCTTCTGTCAATGAAAAATAGTCACTTGCTCCGTTAGCGATTTCGCTTCGATTGAATTTGGACGTGTCATTAATGACATCTAAGTAACCTTTTTCGGAAAATTCGTCGATGATCAATCCTGAGTGGTACTTTCTAACAATGACATCTGTATCTCCCACACCGCTGTTGCAGATTAGTGGTACACCCATCGCCATTATCTCACCTTGCTTGGTGGGAGAAGATGCTTTTTTGGAATAAGAAGGATAAATAAAAAATATGGATTGATCGAACAAAGAAATATGCACAGGAACTTGATGATGCAGCACGGAAGTAATCACGCAATCACTGGCAGAAATACCTTTAGATACTGCTTGGTGTAAAATGAATTCAGGCGATTCACCAGTGACAAATAAGAACTTCGCGGCCGGTTTAACACTTTTTAGTGCTACGAAATAATCGAGCATTTCAGAAAGCATGTACCACGTTCCAATCGATCCGACATATCCCAATACAAAATCCGACTCAGACAAGCCCAGCTGATGTCTCAATTCATTTTTGGTAGCTTCTTGAATCGAATCTGGGTTGAACAAATCCAGGTTGACGCAACAGGGTATTACTTCGATGTTGAGTTTTTCATTATGCAATGCTGTCCATGATAGAATTTCATCTTTTCCATTTTGTGTAAGTGAAATCGTATAGTCAGCCCTTTGAAGAAATTGAATTTCTTTACGTTTAAAATAATTATAGATAATACGATACAATTTTGAGTCTAAGTTCCATATTTTTCCGTCGACGCGTTCATCCGCCCAAAATCCGCGCATATCGAATAAGAATTTGACACCGTATTTTCGTTTTAATTTGAGACCAGCAAGTGCTGAAATGTAGCTTCTGCAATGAACAATGGAGAATTGATGCCGCTGATGTAAATAGCGAGCAACGGCATTCATTTTTCGCACTTGGCGGATCGTTTTTCGCAACCCGCCAGCTATGTGGTAATCTTGAGGGTGCCAGTGAATTCCAGCGTCATCACAAATTGCGTGAATGTGGTTTCGATGTGCTAAAAATCGTTCATGCTTTTCAAAACTGATGAGGTGAAACTCGTATCCATGTTGAGCTAATCCAATAATGTAGGGTAACACTTGCGACTGACCCAAGGGATCTGTCATTCCATCGTAGGATATGTAGAGTACTTTTTTCACGCTTTTTATTTCATCCATTTCTCATACCAGAGTTGAAACATTAATACGTACCACAATTTTACGTCGTTCTCCTTTTTCCCGTTGTAAAAATCTGCTTTTATGCGACGTATAGCATTCCAATTGAAAATACCCTGTTCGTTAATTTTTGCTTCGTTGATATAGGTTTCGACGTGCTCCTTTAAATCATTTGCTAACCAGTTTGCAATCGGAATAGCAAATCCCATTTTTGGGCGATCCAAAAGATTTGCAGGAACATAATTGTAAGTAATATCTCTTAAAATTCGCTTTTTCACCCCTTGATGGTATTTAAATTCATCGGGGAGCTGTGCAGCAAATTCGATGATTCGATGATCTAAAAGAGGTTCTCTTCCTTCTAAGCTGTGCGTCATTGTGGAGCGATCAACTTTTTGTAGGATATCATCTAACATGTATGTTTGATAATCAATCGCTGTCATGTACGACAATGGCGAGTAATGTTCCAATTTTAATTCTTTGCTATCGTACAAGGTTTCCAAAACACCCACATTATCTTTCATGATTTCAGACATTTGGGGATCTGTAAATTGCTGGCTTAAACTGAGCATAATCGATTCATCCGATGGATTTCTCAATATCCCCTTTAGTTTTTCGTAGCGATTGTGAAAGTTGTACTTGTTTTTGAGAACTGGAATTCTTTCTGAGGGAATTTGATTCATCAATCCAACCATTGATTTTCGAGCAAATCCAGGAATTGCGTTCAGCTTTTTTCTGTACCGAAGTAAATAATCGTAGCGATTGTACCCCGCAAAAATTTCATCTCCGCCATCCGCACTTAGCGCTACAGTCACGTGTTCTCTAGCCATTTTACTGACTAGAGTTGTAGGGATCGCACTAGAATCAGCAAAGGGCTCATCAAAAAAATAGGGGAGGTCTTGAATCATTTCCAGTGCTTCTTTTTCTGTGCAATTGATTTCATGGTGATCTGTACCCAAGTGCTTGGCAATATCTTTCGCGTAAGGAGCTTCATTCAATCCTATGTCTGGCACTCCGATGGTAAATGTCTTTAATTTCTCTGTTCGATCTTTTTGCAAGAGCGCCGTAACGCACGTGCTATCAAATCCACCGCTTAAAAAAACGCCAACAGGAACGTCAGCCACCATTCGATAGTTCGCAGCAGATGTCAAGATTTGTTCTGTTTGATTAAGTGCTTCTTCGTACGAGCAATCAAACTTCTCTTTGTTGTAGTAATCATAAACATTCCAGTACTGAGTTTCCTCAATATATTCAATGGACGCTGGAATTTCATTTAAACTCAACGAGAATCGATGTCCCGGTTTAAGTTTTTTACACTTGGCAAAAATGCAATGCGGTGTAGGTACGTTTCCGTATTGTATGAAGGCACCTACGGCATTTCTATCCAATTCCTTTTCGAAGTTTGGATGCTGGTGAAACGCTTTCAACTCAGACGCAAATAGAAACAAACCGTCATGAAAATAATAGAAAAAAGGTTTTACACCGGCTCTGTCACGCGCGCAAAAAATGGTGTTTTCTGCAGTATCATAAATAACAAGAGCGAACATTCCAATGAACCGATGAAGGCAATTATCACTCCATTCTCCATAGGCATGGAGTATTACTTCAGAATCGGAATTCCCTACGAATGTATGTCCTAGAGTGATGAGTTCTGATTTTATTTCTTCAAAGTTGTAAATCTCGCCGTTGAAGCAGAGCCAAAATTGCTGCCACTGCATTGGCTGTGTACCGTTTTCGGAGAGATCAATAATGGCCAACCTGCGATGTCCGAGTCCAATCTGTGCAGGAGCAACACTAAAAAATTCTGTATGTTGTCCATCAGGACCTCGATGATTTAGTGTAGCCGTCATTGCTACCAGAACATCTGTTGTTGATGCTTTTTTGAAGTCAATAAAACCAGTTATGCCACACATAGGGGTAAATATAATTAGAACAATGGACTTACTCGGTATGTTAATCGAAACATTATTTTTTGATAAAGGTACCCTTTAAACTATCGCCGATTTTGAAAAGATTTAATACACCGTTTATCGTCGTTTTCACAACTTTTAAAAGAACGTTTGATTCTATTTTGTAGCGCATCATCTCGTCATCCGATGTTTCAGAAACGAATGATTGGTTGCTTTTTCCTTTGCTGGTGCGTAAACGTGTAAGGCTGTATCCTGTCGTTTTGACATTAACTGGTGTTAAATCATGGGACTTGAATAGTTTTTTCAACGTTTTGGGTGTGTAATAACACAGATGATTTGGATAGCCTATTACATCGTATTGTCCTTTTAATCTGTAACGGTGAATTGCATTAAAATTTGGAGTGGATAAATAAGTGATTCCTCCAGGACGTAGAATTCGCTGTATTTCGCGGACAAAATCGTTTGGGTTATTCAAGTGCTCAATCACTTCTATTTGTACGACGACATCGAAGTAGTTTTCTGGAAAGTTTAGTTCATGGAGCTCACCGAAGGAAAGTTGAATGTCATTTTCTTTGCAATTGGATGTCGCACTTTCAGTGATTTCAGTTCCATATACTTCCCAACCTCTTTTTTTTGCTGTTTTAAGAAAAAAACCGCAACCTGCGCCTACATCTAAGATTCGATTGGTCGATTTGTACTTTTCAAATTTATCCAACAATTGATTGTATCTTTTTTCAGTGATGGGTGAAAAGTAATTCGTCCGATCGTATGCGTTGCTATAATACTCCTTTAATTCTTCCTTGCTAGGAAACCACTGAGAAAATGTAAATCCGCAATTTTTGCATTTGCACATACCAACATTTTGGAAATCCTGAAGTGGCTCAATTAAATCTGAGGTACAAATCAGGCATTGGGTATGTAAGCTAAGTTTATTCACGTTGATTGAAAGTGCTGAGTTCGGGTGTGCAAGATAGAAAAACTTTAGTGTAACTTCTTCAAATAATCGCTTAAATAGCTCTTTTTTTAGATTAATGTGAATATGGTTTATTATTTGGCAAAAATTACTTTTAGTTTTGTGTTATGATTGATCAAATTATAGAAAATGCTTTGTGCGAGGATATTGGAGATGGCGATCATTCTTCTTTATCATGTATTCCAGCCGATGCCATTGGCGTTGCGCAGCTCATAATAAAGGACGAAGGTATTCTTGCTGGAGTGGAGTTGGCTGAGAAGATATTTTTGAAATTTGATGCACGATTGAAGGTAACGACCTTCATTAAAGACGGTGAAAAGGTGGGGCCAGGTGATATCGCATTTGAAGTGAAGGGAAGTTCTATCTCAATATTAAGTACAGAACGCTTAGTACTTAACTTCATGCAGCGTATGAGCGGAATAGCGACAGCAACGCATGACTTGGTTGAATTAACCAAAGGTACAAAGGTGAAATTATTAGACACCCGAAAAACAACGCCAGGCATACGCTATATGGAAAAATGGGCGGTTAGAATAGGAGGGGGACACAATCACCGCTTTGCGTTGTACGACATGATTATGTTAAAGGACAATCATATCGACTATGCAGGTGGTATTCGAAACGCAATTGAAAAGGCAAATGAGTATCTAACTGCAACCAATCGCACCTTGAAAATTGAAATTGAAGTTAGAAATAAACAAGAACTAGCTGAAGTAATCGAAGTTGGGAACGTTGACCGAATCATGTTGGATAATTTCACACCAAGTCAGATAAGTGAAGTGATAGCTTCCATACCAAGTAAGTATGAAGTTGAGGCTTCCGGTGGAATTACTAGAGAAACAATTCATGCATATGCCGAAACTGGTGTTGATTATATTTCCGTGGGCGCTCTAACACACAGTTTTAAAAGTATGGATATGTCGTTGAAGGCAAAATTTCAATGATGTGGATCATCTAGTAAATCAGAATCTGTTTCACTTGGGGTGATGAATCGCTCAGGAATAAAAAACGAAACACCTACTATCACCAATCCTGTTACTATTATATAGTATCCGTATGGCCATCGCATTAGTAAAAAGGTGAGACCAGCGAACAAAATGATGCTTCCTGCCCAATACAGAAAATTGAACCCTGCGTTATGCTTCCCGGATCTAAAACTTAGGAGGTTCAAGAATAGTCCAATTGCTCCAGAAATCATAAAAATGAGCTTAGCTGTTCCAAGGGAAATATAATTTCTTCCAGTTCCCGTAAAAAGAACGATTGCCATTAAAAAGGCAATGGCGAAAGCAATACCAGCAAATTTTTTGAAATCCATAGTATCAATATAGTTTAAAAAATTGAGATAAGCTTATTGATTTTGGAGAAATAAATGGATGTCCAATAGAAAATCTACGTCAGTCTCGATCTTATTCCCTATTACAATGATGTTTGCACCAGCATCTGCAAAATCCTTAATTTTTTCTTTGGTTTTAATTCCCCCACCTACAATGATTGGTGTGTTCAATTTATTTAATGCTCTTATCGTTTCGGGTTTCACTGTTTGTTTGGCACCACTTCCAGCATCTAGATAAAGCAATTGTTTTCCCTGAAGTATTCCTGCTTTGGCAGTATTGAGAATAATGGATAGTTGGTTACTAGGGATTGGTGTGGTTTGACTCACATATGCCACAGATGATTTATTTCCACCATCAATTAATATATATGCCGTAGGTATAACCTCAATGTCCATTTCAAATACCTCGTGTGCGGATTGTACGTGATGACCAATCAAATAATCTGGATTTCTTCCTGATATCAAGCTTAAATAGAGAAGGGCATCGGCTTCCTGACAGATTTGATGAGACGCACCTGGAAAAATAACAACGGGAATGGTTGTGTTTTCCTTTAAAAATCGAACGACTTTAATAAAATCATCTTGTGTTACCGTACTTCCGCCGACGAAAAAATAATTCACTCCTGCAAATTCTGCCTTTTGAATGATAAGAAGAAGTTGTTCGGTGCAATGAGATTTTTCTGGGTCAATTAATACAGCAATCTGACCCTTTTTAGATAAAAATGACTTTTGTATTTGATAGGAGTTGGTCAATTTGTATAAGTTGTATGATTGATTTTAAAACAAAAGATATAATATATTATAGTATTCTTCAAAAGTATTTAAAAAAATCAAAAGAGGGAGTAACACCATTCAATTTTAAGGGGGTGAGATGAATAAATCAAACATAACATGTTTTTAGACATGTATATTTGATAAATAAATTGGTGAATTGTTCCAGTGGTATATGATGCGAATATTATACATTTGTTAATGATAGTTAATAAAATTCATTTTATTTTTTTTTAACATTACCCAGATGAATATGATTTTTACTATATTTACCCGCTTTAAAAGCAACAAAGTTTAAAAATAAACAAACTGCACTTATGTTACTAAAACTAAACTTGTTATTCGTAAGCCTCTTGCTTACATTGTCTTATGGGTTCTCTCAGAATGATTTAGGAACCATTAAAGGTACTGTCACAGACAGCGACACGAAACAACCAATCGCCTTTTGTCAGGTTGTGTTAAAATCTGGTGATCAAATCAAAGGTGGAGCGAATACCGATTTTGATGGTAATTTTCAGATTAACTCAATTTCTCCAGGCTCTTATGATGTGGAGATAAGAAACTCAACAGAAGGGTATCAGCCACAGGTCCTCGAAGGAGTTGTTGTGAGTTCTGGTAAGATTACCTTTTTGTATGATTTAACCATGGGGAAGGCGAAGGATGTCCAAGATGTGGAGGAGATGGTAGTTGTAGCTTATAAAGTCCCATTGATTGATAGAGATGGTGGTGCTTCAGGAGCGACGATTACGAGAGAGGATATCGCACGATTGCCAGTTCGTTCAGCTGCAGCTGTTGCTGGAACAGTAGGTGGTGTAAATCAAAATGAAGGTTCTGGTGCAATTAGCGTTAGGGGATCACGTTCTGATGGAACGTACTTCTATATTGACGGTATTAAAGTAAGGGGGTCATCGAATCTTCCTAAATCAGCGATTGAAGAAGTTACAGTAATTACAGGTGGTTTACCTGCGAACTACGGAGATGCAACTGGTGGTATTATCTCGGTAACAACCAGAGGTCCTTCTGCTCAGTATTTTGGGTCAATTGAAGGTGTAACTTCAGGTTTCTACTTTAATGGTAGTGATCCAGATGGATACGATGGAAATGTTTACGGACTTGATAAATACGGATATAATTTGGTGGAAGGGATGTTCTCAGGGCCACTTTGGATGCAAAAAGATTCAACTGGAAGAAAAACAAAACCACGTTTAGGGTTCTTGGTATCAGCAAATTATACAGATCAACTTGACAGTAGACCTTTGAATGGTGGTAGTTATAGAATTAAGAAGGAATCTCGTGATGAAATCCTTGATGCTCCTCTTATAAGAGTTGGTAACGATATACTTTATAGCACGAATTATTTAACTGAAGATGATTTTGAAGTTGTGGATTGGAGAATGAATGCTAGAAATCACTCATTTTCTGCCCAAGGTAAAATTGATGTAAACACTGGGCCATCTGTTAACTTATCGTTCGGTGGATCTTTGAATTACGGTTGGGGAAGTATTTATGACAGAACTGGTTCGTTAATGAATTTTTCCAATTTTGGTGCTTATAAGTCGTTAGATTGGAGAGTTTTTGGGCGTTTAACGCAGCGTTTCTCAAATACGGAAGAAGGAAACAGTTCTAAAATTAAGAGTGCTTACTATACATTAATGGTAGATTACTCGAAAACAAAAGATGGTAGTTTCGACCCAAAACACGAATACAACTTGTTTAACTACGGTCACGTTGGTAAATTTGAAGTAGACAGAAGAGTTGGATATAGTGCATCACCAGAAAATAATGGACCAACGCAAGAAGCTATACCTTTTATTTATCAGGTAAGATTCACGCCCTCAGAAACTAATCCACAGTTGGCGGCACAAACTGAACAGTACTTTTCGTTGTTTGATTATGCAGAGCATTGGCAACAAGAGACGCATTACGCGGATTTTAACCAAATTCAACAAGGAAATGGTCTGCGTAATGGAGATGGTCCACAAGGAATTTACAATGTGTGGAGCAATATTGGATCACCGTACAATGGCTTTGGGAAATCAGAAACAGATCAAATCAGAGTTTCTGGTGCTGGTGCAGTGAATATTGGAGATCACTCGATTTCGTTAGGGTTTGAGTACGAACAACGCTATGACCGCGGTTGGAGATCTGGTACAACAACAAATGGTGGAGGAAATGGACCTATGGGACTTTGGACAATGGCGAGACAGTTAACAAATTCTCATATTAATCAACTTGATTTATCTCAACCAACACTTACAGATTCAGGTGGAACTATTTACACATCATATGCTCCATTGAATACGGGATATGCCTACACTTCTGGTACAGGTGAGCATGGTGGAAATTCAAACAATGATCCGCAATCGTACTTTGATTATAACTTAAGATCATATCTTACAGAAAATGGAATGATTAATTCTGGTGTTGATGGTGTTGAATATATTAATATTGATCAATATGATCCTAATATTTTTACAATGGATATGTTCTCTCCAGATGAGTTGTTGAACAGTGGTAACTCATTCGTATCTTATTGGGGGTATGATCATACAGGTGAAAAAGTAAAAGGACAAACAGATATTCGTGATTACTTCGAAGGAGTGGATAGCGAAACAGGAAATTACACACGATTTGTAGGTGCATTTCAACCGACTTATATTGCAGGTTATGTAATGGATAAATTCTCTTTTAGAGACATCGTCTTTAATGTGGGTGTCAGAGTGGATGTTTATGATGCAAATCAACCTGTTTTAAAAGATCCATATTTAATTTACAACGCTAAGACTGTACGTGAGGCAAAACAAGAACTTTCTGACGATCCAGCTTTGGACTGGATTGATATCCCTGCTTCTATGGGTGATGATTATATTGTCTATGTAAATGATAAGAATAATCCATCTGGAATAAAAGGGTTCAGAAGCGGTGATACATGGTATGATGCTACAGGAACTGAAGTTCAAAATCTTCAAACAATCGAATCTGAATCAGAAGGTGGAGTACTTCCTTACCTAGATGACCCAGGACAAACATCTCCTACGGCTGATGCATTTGAGGATTATAAAGCTCAAGTGAGTATTATGCCACGTGTTTCCTTTTCATTTCCGATTTCAGATGAGGCTTCTTTCTTTGCACATTACGATATCTTAACAAAACGACCTACAGCGGGTACTCGTTTTGATCCGTTTCAATATCAGTTTATGAGTAATCGTAGTGCTGTTGTGAACAATTCAAATTTACGACCTGAAAAAACAATTGATTATGAATTAGGTTTTCAACAGGTAGTTACAAGAACATCTTCTGTGAAAATTTCAGCGTTCTATAGAGAGCAAAGAGATCAAGTTCAGTTAATTAACGTGACTGGGGCTTATCCAAGACAATACAGAACATTCGGTAACCGTGATTTTGGTACAGTAAAAGGGATGACTATTTCTTACGATATGCGTAGAACAGGAAATATTCGTATGACGGCGAATTATACCTTGCAGTTTGCTGATGGTACAGGTTCTGATGCAACTTCTTCCTCAGGTATTATCAATGCAGGTTTACCAAACTTGCGTACCATCGCACCTTATGATTTCGATCAACGACATGCGTTTGCAGTTACGTTTGATTATAGATACGGTGAGGGAGCAGATTACAACGGTCCAGTGATTAAAGGATTTAACGTACTTGAAAATACTGGGTTGAATATCGTTTCAAATATTTATTCAGGATCGCCATATTCAGCACAAACGAACATTACGAATGAAGGTGTATTTAGTCCACAAGGTACTGGTTTAGACGGGACTATGAATGGGTCTAGATTACCGTGGTCATATAGATTAGATCTTCAGTTGGATCGTACTTTTAATCTAACAATCGGAAAGGGTGAGAAGAAACGTGCTACTTTCTTGAATGTGTATTTGCGTGTAACGAATTTGTTGAATCAGTTCAATGTTCTAGGAGTGTATAGAGCAACTGGAAACTGGGATGACGATGGATTCCTAGAGGCAGCTGAATGGCAAACATCTATCCAAAATCAGGCGGATGAGGATGCATTTAGAAACTACTATTCAATGAAAGTTCAAAACCCATTTAATGTGAGTTCACCAAGGACTATTCGATTGGGTATTAAATTCGATTTTTAATTCATCATAATTAAATTAAGTATTATGAAAAAGCAAATAATAGCAATTGTACTAGCGACTTCAACAATTTTGTGGTCAAACGACGCCCTTTCATACAGAGGTCCGAACGATAATCCTGGTGCTGGTATTGCAACGAATAATTCAAGTTTAAAATCTGCCAATTGTGCTCCGGCTACAGCGAGGAAAGACTTGGCATTTAATGATGTTAGAGCACTGATTGAGCAGGGAGGAAGTATGTGGCAGGATCGTTCCACAGGAAACGCAGCCTATGAGGTACCTAGAACAGAGGCTGGAAATGGTCCTAAGGCTATTTTCGCTGGTGCTCTTTGGATGGGTGGTAGAGATATTAACGGTCAATTGAAGTTAGCTGCATTGACGTTTCGTACAGGAAATGATTTTTGGCCAGGTCCACTTAGTGTGAATGTGGGAAGTGGAAATTATGACCCTTCTAGCCCAGTTGGTGATGATGCTGTAAGAGATTTTGGAGCAGCAACAATTGATTCTGATCAATGTTTGGCGTATGACAAATTTTATACAATAACAAAATCAGAGGTCATTGCGTATAATACTTGGTGGGAATGTTCTAGTGGAATTTCGCCTCCAGAAGATTGTGAGGATGTACAAGCGCCATCGAATGAAACCATGAATCGAATAGAGAGCTGGCCAGCACATGGTGATATTTCTAGAGGTCAGGATTATTATTTGGCGCCTTTTTATGATAATCCACTTGGATCATCTGGTGCAGATGGACAGTACAATCCAGAAGATGGAGATACTCCATGGTTTGATGATATTTTAGGAAGAGATGATATTGAGTGTGGCGTTGATAGACGTATTTCATTATTTGGTGATGAAACCAACTGGTGGGTATTTAATGATACAGGAAATATTCACGGTGAATCTAATGGAGAACCAATCGGTATGGAAATTAGAGCTCAAGCGTTTGCTTTTGCTACAGCTGATGAGGTGAATAGAATGACATTTTATAATTATGAAATGATCAATAGAAGTACGCAAACTCTAACGGAGACTTATTTTGCACAATATGTGGATCCAGATTTAGGGAATTTTGATGATGATTATGTGGGGTGCGATGTTTCGAGAGGATTGGGATATTGTTACAACGGTGATTTGGATGATAATATTGCTGGTTCTAATGGTACTGTAGGTTACGGATTGAATCCACCAGCGATTGGGGTTGATTTCTTCGAAGGTCCTTACCAAGATTCTGATGGAATTGATAACCCAGGTCCTTATACAGATGATGCGGGAAACACATATGTACCACCTGTCCAAAATGCAATTGATAGTAATGGTATCGTATACGGAGGAATTGGTTTGGGATATTATGATGGAATTGTAGATAATGAGCGTTTCGGTATGCGTTTATTCACCTACTATACGAATGGTGCGGTGTATCCATATTCTGACCCAAGTAATGCACCTGAGTTTTATAACTTCATGAGTGGATATTGGGCGAATGGTTCAAATATTTATTATGGAGGAAATGCTCAAAGTGGCTCTGTTCAAACGACATATGTTTTTCCTGGTGATTCTGATCCATTGGGTTGGGCAACACAGGGAGCCATGGTCAATGATGATTGGAGTGAAGTTACAGCAGGTACAACTGAGGGTGATAGACGATTTGTTCAGTCTGCGGGACCGTTTACATTAACGCCAGGTGCGATTAACAATATTACTGTAGGTATTGTTTACGGTAGAAGTTACCAAGGTGGCTTATTTGCATCAGTTGAAGCAATGAAAAGCGCGGATACCAAAGCTCAAGCGCTATTTGATGCTTGTTTCCGTATTTTGGAACCACCTTATGCTCCGAAATTGGAAATTCAAGAAATGGAAAATAAATTGGTTTTATACTTGAGTAACCCTCCAAGTTCTAACAATGTGGACGAGGGGTATTACGAAGAGGATAAGGTGAATATCACTGATCCTACATTGGATCGTTTTTACACATTTGAGGGGTATCAAATTTACCAATTGAAAAATGCATCGGTTTCTGTCAGTGATATCCGTGATGAAACAAAATCGAGATTGGTTGCTCAATGTGATATTGAAAATGATATTGTGGATATTATAAATTTCGAATTTGATGAGGAATTAGGGTTTTCAACAGGTGCAGAAATGGTTGATGCGAGTAATGAAGGAGTGCAGCATAGTTTCGTGGTAAATGAGGATGTGTTTGCACAAGGTGTAAGAACATTGGTGAACCACAAAACATATTATTATGTTGCCGTGGCATATGCGCACAATGAATACAAGCATTACGATCCAAATGATCCAGGTGCACTGGATGGGCAAAAAATACCATATATTTCATCTCGTTTGGGTCATGATGGAAGTTCTATCAAAGCTGTTTCCGCAATTCCTCACAACCCTTCTCCTGAAGCTGGCGGTACTGTGCATGTTTTGGAGTATGGAATAGGTCCTCAAATAACACGTTTGGATGGTTATGGAAATGGCAATAGACCGCTTGAATTGACAAGTGCATCTAAGGCTAGTATTGTTCAAAGTGGATTTATGGATAACCCTGTATATGATTATGGAAAGGGACCAATTAATGTAAAGGTGGTTGACCCTTTAAATGTAGTTGGCGGTTATTTTGAATGCTCGTTTAAAGAGTATACATCAACTAATTCGAATGCGGCTGATACTGCTTCTTGGGTGATTTACCGTTACAGTTCTGAGGGAGGAACGTTCCTAGATTCTGTAACTTCTGAAAGAACAATTGCATACAATAATGAGCAGCTTATTCCAGAATGGGGTGTTTCCGTGCAGATTGTGCAGGAAAAGTACTTCAAACCAAGTGGAGCAGTAGGTGGTCAAGAGGCAAATAGTACAAATCTTCTGTCTGAGAATATCACATTTTCGGATAGCACGAAAATTTGGCTAGCTGGAGTTCAGGATAACGATGCTTTTAATCCATTTAACTGGATTCGTTCAGGCACGTACATTCCGGAAAATCCTGAAGACTGTCGACCTGACTTACCTGACTACTTAGATCCTTGTTTTTACAGAGATGAAGTGGGTACTGATGATTTAAAGACCTGGGCCAATATATTAGGAGGAACGGTGGCACCACACAGATTGGTGGGATATCAATCAAGTTATATGCCGATGGCTTATTACAATTATGGTGCACCTGCGGTAGCTAGAAGAAATGCATCCATTAGTTTTCTACCAAGTGTGGATATTGTTTTTACTTCAGACAAGTCTAAATGGACACGTTGTCCTGTCATTGAACTTGGACATGAGTCCGCGTTGAATGTTGGAAATGCAGAGCCTGGTCAGTTGAGAAATAGCCCTAGTGTTGATAAAAATGGAAACCCTGACGGAACAGGTGATGGTATGGGTTGGTTCCCTGGTTATGCGATTGATGTTGAATCTGGGGCGCGCTTATACATGGCATTTGGTGAGAATTCATTTTTGGTGACAGACAATGGTGCCGATATGTTATGGAACCCTTCAGACAGATTGGTTGATAACAATGGTGGCTTTATTATGGGCGGGATGCATCCTGTATATGTATTCAGTTATGGTCACCGATCTAAAAACAATTATATCTTAGGTTATGATTATCCAGCATATATTCCTGCCGATGCAGAAACACCAGGAGGCAACGCATTGGAGGCTGATTTTGCTTTGATAGAAGCAAACAACGCTACAGCGAAGCGTAATGTTTACGGATCAATTAGCTGGATAGCCTACCCTACATTGATGCCAGGTGAAACACTACTGTCTTCTGATGCTACGATTAGCTTACGTGTACACAAAGAATATTTGGACTTTTCAAATCTTGATGATCCTTCAGGTGGACCTAACGACGGACGCCCAATGTATTCTTGGAATATGGATGATCTTCAAACAATGAAAGGAAGCGAGCAGAGGTTGACCGATGCATTGGATATGATCAATGTTGTTCCAAATCCCTACTATGCATATTCACAGTATGAAACAGGTAGATTGGATACACGTGTTAAGATCACCAACTTACCAGAAGTATGTAATATTAAGATTTATACAGTGAACGGTAAGCTTATACGTACGTTTAAGAAGGACAGTGAAATTACTTCTGTAGATTGGGATTTGAACAATCACGCAGGTATTCCTGTAGCCGGAGGAGTATATTTAATACATGTTGAGGTTCCAGATATTGGAGAAGTTGTTCTCAAGTTCTTTGGCGGAATGAGACAGGTGGATTTATACGGTATTTAATCAGATTATTAAAAAAACAAATTGAAAATGAATCATTCAATCGTTAAAATAAGAACTGCATTTATTATTGGTTTTGCAATGCTGACATCAGTAAATGTGAATGCAGGAAATGAAGATCGTGTAGGTGCTGCTGGTGCTTCTCACATGTTGGTAAACCCTTGGGCGAGAAGTACAGGTTCGGCTGGAGCAGGTATTGCAAGTTCAAATGGTCTAGAGTCTAGCTTTTTGAACATCGCTGGTCTTGCATTTACCGATAAAACCCAAATCAAATTTAATTATACCAATTGGATGGGTTCAGCGGATATTGCACTGTATAGCGCAGGGATTGCTCAAAGGGTTTCAGAATCTGATGTAATATCTGTTAGTATTCAGTCGTTTGGTTTTGGTGATATTCCAATTACAACGGTAGAGAACCCAGAGGGTAACATCGGTACGTTTTCGCCAAGAGCGAATGTCATCAATTTGGGATATGCGCGTACGTTTTCTGCTTCAATTTATGGAGGAATTAACTTCAAGGTAATTTCTGAGAATATGTCTAATCTTAAAGCAACAGGTATTGCAATTGATGCTGGTATTAGATACGTAACTGGTGAGCAAGATCAAATTAAGTTTGGTATTACGCTTCGAAATGTTGGACCTGTTATGAAGTTTAAAGGAGATGGATTGGCAAATCAAGTAATGTATTCTGAAACAAGTGCAAACGCAACATTGGAACAGAGATCTGCTACGTATGAGCTTCCTTCTTTACTCGCGATTGGTGCAGCGTATGATTTCATCATTAATGAAAAAAACAAGGTGAACCTTGCATTGGCTTACACTGCGAATTCATTTTCTGCTGATCAATATAGTTTAGGTTTGGATTATGGAATGACAGGTAAGGGTGTAGCTTTTAATTTAAGAGGTGGTTTCGTGTACGAAAAGAACATATTCAGCGCTGAAAACCGTTCAAATGCATTGATTGGACCAACTGCTGGGTTTTCAGTAGATGCTCTCGTTGGAGAAAACAAAAGTGCACTCGGAATTGAGTATGCAGCTCGTTTTGCTGGAGTCTTTGGAATTATTCACACAATCGGAGCTACAATTAGCTTGAAGTAAAATTAAATTTATTACCTTTGATATATCAAGAGGGTCCATTTGGGCTCTCTTGTTTTTTGTATATTGAAATTTGAATTGCTATGTCACAAATAAGTTATTATTCAGTAGAAGGATTGAAAAAATTGAAGGATGAACTGCACCATATGGAAACGGTTCAACGTCCTGCTATTTCAGAGCAGATAGCCGAGGCTAGAGATAAGGGAGATCTTTCAGAGAACGCTGAGTATGATGCTGCTAAGGAGGCTCAAGGTCTCCTAGAAATGAAAATATCCAAACTAAAGGAGGTTATTTCCAATGCACGTATTATAGATGATTCAGATATTGATGTTACTAAGGTGTTTATTCTATCGACTGTAAAGATTAAGAATGTCTCCAATGGAACAGAAATGATATATACACTGGTTGCTGAGAACGAAGCTGACTTGAAAGCGAAGAAAATTAGTGTTGAGTCACCTATTGGGAAAGGTCTGCTCGGAAAATCTGTTGGAGATATTGCAGATATATCCACACCCAACGGAACGATGAAATTTGAAATTGTTGAAATTTCAAGATAATGGCTACCATTTTTACCAAATTGGTGGCAGGTGAAATTCCTTGCTACAAGGTACATGAATCGGATGAGTTTTTAGCTTTTTTAGATATTATGCCGCTGAAAAGTGGTCATACACTAGTGATCCCCAAAATTGAAGTTGATTACATTTTTGACCTAGAGGATGACATTCTGGCAAGAATGATGGTATTCGCTAAGGAAGTGGCCGTAAAGCTTAAAAAGTCCTTTCAATGTAATCGAATTGGAGTAACTGTAATAGGATTAGAAGTCCCTCATGCGCATATTCACCTTATTCCCATTGATAAGCTCGATGATATGAATTTTGGAAAACCTAAATTGAAAATGGAACCCGCTGAACTTTCATCTATTGCCAATAAAATTTTAAATGCTTAACTACATGTCAATTTCACTTGTTTTTGTTTTGGTGTAAATTTTGTAGTCGAATAGCGTTATGAATTAGTATTTTATGTTTACTGTATCTAATATTACATATCGTATTCTTAAAGGTCTTTTTGTGCTCATTGCCGCTGTTGCAAGTATGAATTTCTCCTATGCCCAAAAAGTAGAGCCAATGAGTATTCTGTTTATTGGAAACAGCTATACACACATGAACAACATGCCTGGTATTTTTGAAAAAATTGCGGTAAAGGCTGGTAAAAATGTACATGTAGAGAAGAATACACGTTCTGGTGCATCATTTAAGGTTCATTGCGAAAGAGCGGACATGTATGAGGCTATAAGAAGTAGAAAATGGGATTACGTTATACTTCAAGGTTATAGCCGAGAATTTACGCACTCGCCGCAACACATTGATACTGCCACAATGCCTTATCTCGTAAAAATTACGGATTCAATTTATGCAAATAATCCATGCACAAATATTCTGTTGTATATGACATGGGGATATGACAATGGGTTTAGTGAGAATCCAGCCGTTGATACATATGCAAAAATGGCAGATAGTATCGCGAGAGGTTATCAGTATGTGAGCGATATATTCAATCTTCCTATTGTGCCTGTTGGTAAGGTGTGGAGACAAGTAAGGGACAAGGGACTAATCAACCTGTATGCTCAAGACCTAGCCCACCCCAACATCAATGGTTCCTATTTAATTGCCACCACTTTTTACGAAGCGATTTTCAATGAATCAACGGAAAGAATTTATACGTCCACGGTCAAGTCGGACTATGCGCAAATAATCAAGAAGGAAGCCAACATGTATTTGAGTAAGTGGAGGAATCAATATCGACTCAACGATAATAGATTTGAATTGAAGCCATATATTACAGCCAATGGTGAATATACGTTGGAAGTGAAGTCTGCCTTTTCTTGTGCAGAAAGTGTTCAATGGGACTTTGGAGATGGTAAAACTTCATCAAAATTTAATGCAACGCACAAATATACAAAGGCTGGTGGCTATAAAGTTGTACTCACCGTGGTGGATGAATGTGGTACGCGGCGCTATGAACGATGGATTCATTATGAAAAACCGGAGAAGCCTTCGGACAAAAATCCGAAGAAACCAAAATACAATATCAGCAATACGAAAAAGGTCTAGCGCTCTTTTTTTCTGAAAATCCCCAGAAACTTTTGCTTAATTCCATCGAAAAACTCGAAGTATTTGATGAAAAACACGAACAGTGTTATAAAAAGGGCTGCTCCTAGAACAGATTGCCACCCGTTAAGCGATCTTCCCATAAATTGGTTCAGACCAATTCCGAATAATCCTCCATACAAGATCATGACATGAATAATGTATATCGGAAGTGTATTCTGTCCGATTTTCAAAAAGAGCTCGCCTTTGAAGTTAACCAACTTATCAAAGAGCATGAGCAGTCCTAATGCAATAAATATCTGACCTAAACGCCCATACAACCAGGCATTGTGCACCAAGTCAAGCTTCCAAAAACCAATCATTGACAACACATCGTCTATTAATAGTCCAATAGGTCGTCCGAACATATTCAAAATTAAACCGACAAGTATAAAAACGAATGGAAACCAATAGGTTTTTACATCCTCTTGAAAGCGAATCACCAGAGCACCAACCATTCCTCCATAGAGTGTAAACGCCATCCAAGGGATTATGGCAAAAACGGATTTTGGTCCGTGAATCATGTTCTGTATGACTTGCGGGAAACCAGACGGAAGATAGGTTCCTTCAGGTAGATTGCTCATGTATGGATAAAAACAAAAGATGATGGTCCCCGCCATGAAATAGTACAAAAAGAGCGGTCCACGACGAACGAGTTTGAACAGTCCAAAAATTAGTAGTAAGCTGATAATGCCAACTCCAATCGATTGTAGAACGTGAAACGCATAAAGCCATGGGAAATCGTGATTAAATGTATTTCCAACATATCTTAGGTTTAGCTGAAGTGCATATCCCCAAAACAAAAGTTCAAACGCTCTGCGAAATCCCCTTTTCACCCTCGGATTTCTAAAATAGCCAGCTTCCTTATTGCGCGCCAATAGATATACAAATACCAATCCTGTTACGGTAAAAAATAAAGGAGCAGTAAACCCTTTCATGTAGTACCACCAATCGAATAGGAGGTGTCCTGACGTTCCATTTTGTTTGACCAATTCTATCATTGGTCTAAAATCTTGGAAAGTATGTTCAATAAAATGACCTTCAAGCATTAGTAGAATGGCAAATGATCGTGCCATGTCAATAAACTTCAGTCGTACTTTTGGTTTTTGAATTATTTCTACTTCCTCTTCTTCCATGCTGGGTATTGAAGGTGTAAAAATAGAACTTTCCTACGAACTTTTACTGTTTAAGGCTTTATTTCGGTGGAGATGTATAACCTTAACTCCTCAGGGTTGTCTTTTATTTTAAGATAAATTGATTCAACAATAAATCCCATTTTCTGCTTGGTATCAATCTGCATTTCAACCGTTGTGATTTCACCTGGAGCAAGGATGTATTTGTTCACTTTCGCCGTTACACAACCGCAAGGGATTCTCAACGGTTCAATTTCTATTGGCGAATTGGATTCATTTTTTATCTGAAACGATTCTGAAATGATTTCACCTTGCTTTCGAACTCCTCCATCTTTTACAGGTTTATCTGTGGTTAACGCGAACTTCACATCATCCTTTAGATAGCTTACACTTTGAATTTCAATTTTTCGTTCGATTGCTGCAGCTCTTGAAAAGACAGAGTTTTGTACATCGTTGGGATTGTCACTTGTCAATTGGTCTGCGGTATACTCTCCAAATGGAACTTGCGAGAAAACAACATGCCCTCCATTTTCGGCAGTATCGTCCAAGTATTTAGCAAAAACACCATTGTTGTACTCACGCATATAGTTCACGAGTGATGAAATTCTACGTTTTGTCAAGTTCACATTATAATCGGTTTTCGCCAGCGGACTTGCAAACCCTTTCACAGTAATGTTGATTTTCGCACCACGGTCTAATTCTTTCAACAGTAAATTTCTAAACAGCTCTAAATCCGATACTCCTTTGTCCACATATTCGATGAAAAAATCTTCAATTTCTTCGGCCGCAAACTCAGCTTTCTCCCCAGACAATCCTTTTCCGTATTCTTTTTTGTATTGGTCGAGCATTGACGTGTACTCATTATAGGTAGTGATATAATTCAGTTTTGTCAATGTATCCCAAGAGCGCGGATTTGGCACGTCATTGTGGAAATATAAGGTCACAGGTAAACGCTTGCTGAGTTCTTCCAATGTTTCTTCAATGGTTGGAGGTTCAATTATTTCAGGTGGAACTAAGGCGAAAATATCACTACAACAAGTAGGATTTTTACTGTAATAAACTCCTATACGATTGGAAGTAACAAAAGAACTATCGCCGTAATTAAAAAAATATAAATCATTTGCACTGCTATTGTATGGGATTCCTGCGTTGATTGGTTCGCCAAATTGACCATCGTATTCAGAATAGAAAATATCGTAACCACCAAAGCCTTCGTACCATGAACTGGCGAAATAAAGACGATTTGTTTTACTATCCCACCATGGGGTAAGTTCATTGTCAATAGAATTTAGTGAACGTATCGCTCTAACTTTCCCGAATTGATTACCATTTTTAATAACGCTATAATAAAGATCTAGGCCACCTTTCGAATCTGATCGGTCAGAGGAGAAAATCAGTGCTTCGTCTCCATCTAGTTCCGCAATACAAGGCATCGTGGTGTTTGACCCCTGTTCATTGATGATCGTACCAAGCGAGTCAATATTTGACCATTCTCCATTCGAGTAATATGCGACCATGATTTTACACGTGTAGTTGTATCCCTGTTCAGTGCACTGACTAAAATAGAACCGTTTTCCATCCAATGAAAAGCTACCATTCCCAGAGTTGAGCTTATCAAAGAAAAGTGCCTTAATCTGTTGAGAAGTATCGAAGCCCTGTTCGGACAACTCACTGGAATAAATGGAGGTGCGATAATCAGTTGTATAGACTTCTTCTGTTTCACTGATAGAATCTGCACGGAGGCTTGAAAAAATCAGTTCATTGTTGTAAATACCATGCCCGAACTCAGAATTTTTCGTGTTAACAGTTTCAGGGAGTTTGTTGATATTGACTTCAGCGGTATCGATAATGGCCGATTTTGCCCAGATACAACTCACTAACTCTTGCTTGGATTTCAAGTACAAATAGCCTTTTTTGTCTTTGTAATATTTCTTCTTGGCTTTTTTAAATGTTTCAATGGCCTGGTCGTATTTCCCATTTTGTTTTTGCATCAACCCCAATTGCAAGAGGCTTGATGGATAGATCCTTGCCTCTTCACGCTCATAGACTTTTGCGTAATAGTATTCTGCTTTTCGATAATCTTTGTAAGCCCTGTTCGTTTCTGCCATTTGCCAATTGATCTCCACGGATTGTGAATCCAATTCCATTGCCTTTTGATAATATTCCAACGCATAATAGTAGTCGCCTTTGTCAAATTGTTCTTTGGCAAACTCCATGTATTTTTTGAGGTTGTTCTGACCGAAAGCAGTCGAAATAGCACCCAAAACAAAAAGGACTAGATATAATCTGGACATATTCTATGTACTATTTTTTTAGGTTTAAAACGATGTAGAATGTAGCGAACGGCAATTTCAAATCCACCTCTGGCGCGACTGGCAGGAACAAGTGTAGAGAAGTTGATATCGTAACTCAATCCAACAAACCAACTTTGGTAATCCATTCCTACCGATATGTATCCTGCGTCTTTATTTCTGAACCAACCTCCAGCGTATAGCGCGCGATACTCGCCCAACCGATCGACCAAAGTATATTTTAGTGATGATCCAACAATAAATTCAGAATAAGTTCCTTGTCGAGAGTAATTTATTGCGGGGAGCACATCCCAATCAAATCCAATTTTGTAGATGCCTCTTGCAAAAACATTCAAACGAATATCGCGGAGAACTACATCATTGTAAAATCCCTGATTCGGACGGTTCAAATTGTACACCCCAACACCACCTGAAATGTTAAACCGTTTGTTGACGTAGTAATGGTAAACAGTTCCGAGACCGATGGAAAAATTCGTTTTTCGATCATTTTGAATGGCTTCATTAGAGGAGAGCGAAGGATCATAGGTAATTCCATTGTATTGGTTTCCAAAGTACAACTGATCAAAATTAACTTGTCGGTGATTCATTCCGATGTTGATACCTGTTCTGAAACTATGTGTGGAATCGGGTGTTAGTTTAATAAGATAGGAAGCATTTCCTTGCACTTCAACTGTTCGGAGGCTACCATCACCGACCACATCGTGGAAGAACAAGATACCGTAACCGAGATTTTTATTTTTACGTAAATTTCCGTCTGCAGAAAGCGAAAGCGTGGTAAATGCAACCGTTACGCTTCTCCACTGATCACGGTAATTGCCGACAAATCGAAGATCTCCTTTAAAATGTCCAGCGTTTGCAGGATTTTGAAAAAGCGGGTTATCGTTGAATTGAGACCAATGGATATCTTGTGCTGAAACAGAACCTGTTAGCAGTAGCAAGTACATTATTGGAAATAATCTTTTCAATCCCTTAAATTATCACATGAAAGTACAAAAAAAAGAGAGGGTGCACAAGGATGCCTCTGAATATTGAAAATGATAAATCGAAATGATTTAAATCAGGACTCTAAAAATAGAAGTAGTAAAACCAATCCAATGATAAAAAGGAGCATGAATAACTTGGGATCACGGTAGAGTGGTTTTTTTCCACGTTTCGTGAGTCGCTCGTACTGGTGGTGCAAACGCGAAAAGTCTTTCTGACGCTTAATTTGCTCTTCAGAAGGAGTTAACTTTTTATTTTCTTTATTTAAAATGAACTTTCTCATTTTTCACCTTTCCATTTACTACCAATCCGTTCCAAGATACGATAAGTTTTCATTTTTGCATTTGCTTCCGTGATGTTATAGATTTCGGCGATCTCTTTAAAACTCATTTCTTGGAAAAATCGCAATTCTATGAGATCGAGCTGACTCTCTTCTAAACCATTGAGTACTTCTATCAATTCTTCCTGCTGCTCAGCAGTCATGTAACTTCCAATTTCCGCTTCACTTGCCAATGCTTGAATTCTGTTTTCATCAATGGGAACTGAATACTGTTTTTTTTGCTCTCGGAAGAACATCGATACTTCATTTTGCGCAATGCGATACAACCAACTACTAAACGGCAATCCTCGCTCTTCATATTTGCCAATATTCGCCATGGCTTTCATGAAAACGTGCTGCGTGATGTCACCTGCTGTATCTTCAATTCCTCCCAACTTTTTAAATACAAACCGAAAAATCTGATCGAAGTACCTTTCATATAAACGCCCGAATTCTGAACGTTTCTTTTTTGCTAAAAGAACGAGTTCGGAATCACTGAGTTGAACGCTATGTTTTTCCTTTTTCAAACAATGGGTTTTGTAGGGTAATTCCGATTTGGAAAAAAGTAACAAGAGAAACGAAGTTTCGATTTTGGCAACGTTAGCGCAGTCTTTACAGTTTTCAAAGTCATTACTAAGGTGTACTTAAAGACACTGGAATTATTTTTCCTTTCATCCATTGGTCTGCGGTCAAGGCAAAATTGACAATGTATTCTGCCATTTTTTCTGCTGAAACAGGAGCGATATAGCCCGGAAACGCCTCTTCCAGCATTTCTGTCTGCGCTGCACCAAGGCAAAGGCAATTCATTGCTATTTGAGTATCTTTAAATTCTTCTGAGAACAGTTCGGTAAAACTGCACAACGCTGCTTTTGAAGTCGAATAGGCACTTAATCCAGCAAATTTGACACTTCCTTGAAAACCACCCATGGAGCTGATATTGACAATATGCGCTTTCTTCATTTTTGGAAGAAATGCCTGTGTTGTTTCCATGACTCCAACCACATTGACAGCATAGCAGGATTGAATGTCTTCATGGGTTAATTCCAAAAATGGTTTGTTCACCAGTTTACCAGCGTTGTTGATGAGAATATCAATTGTATCTAGTGATGCTGAAATTTTTTCGCACTCACTTCGAATATCTGCTGCTGCAAGGTCTAAATGAAAGGTTGTCACATTTTTGTAGTGTGAAAACGCTTCATTCATTTTTTCTACGTTTCGAGCCAATGCAATAACGCGGTGAGCAGGATTTTGTGCAAACAACTCAACCATTGCTCGCCCAATACCGCGACTAGCGCCAACAACAACGATCGTTTTACTCATCATAGGAAACTACTATTTCAGCTTCTGCTGGATGTGCTTGACATGTCAAAATATAACCTTCTCGCACTTCCTTATCGGTCAACGCATAGTTCATTGTCATCGTACAAGATCCTTTCAATACTTTTGCTTTGCACGTGCTACATACGCCACCTTTGCATGAATAAGGAGCATCCATTCCTTCCTTGTTTGTTTTTTCAAGGATGGAAGGTCCTTTCGCAGCCAGTTCATAGCTTATTTTGTCGTCGTCCAGAATCACCGTCACTTTGGCCATGCCTTCGAATGTGTTTTCGATGACCTCCGTTTCGCTTTTCAATAAAACCGGCGTAGTAAATAACTCATACTTGATTTTATCTGGGCTGACACCAAACGTTTTCAACACATCAGATACTTCAGCAATCATCTGTTCAGGACCGCAAAGCACAAAATAATCAGCTTTGAGCAGTTGTAAGTTTTCCTTTATCAGAATCGAAAAGGTGGTTTTATCAATTCTTCCCAATTTATATCCTTCTTTGTCTTCAGCACTTAAAAAATACGTAGCATTTACCGCTGACAATGCATCAATTTCTGAGCGAAATAAAATAGAATCTTCTGTTCTGTTGCCGTAGAATAAATCCATAGAACCATCATTGACACTAAGCGCTTTTGCAAACGCCATAATTGGTGTAATACCACTTCCAGCAGCAATTGCGACAATTTTTTTAGCCGTTTCAGGTAGAATAAAATTTCCTGAAGGGCGAGAAACTACTAGTTCATCACCAGCAACAACGTCTTGGTTGAACCAACGAGAAACAGTTCCATTCTCAACAGCTTTCACAGCGACAGCAAGCGGTTCGTTTTTTCCACTGCAGATAGAGTAGGAGCGACGTTCTTCTTTTCCATTTAACTGAATAGAAAAATCAAGGTACTGACCAGGTTTAAAGGCGAATTCCGCTTTCAAGTTGGAAGGCACATCCAGTGTCACTTTTACCGTGTCTGCCGTCATTTTTTCAATGTCCGCAATCGTAAGTGTGTAAAACCCTTTTGGTGTATTTACACCCGATTTTTTAGAAAATAAATTTTTAAAAATTCCCATAATTAGTTATTCATCAAATGAAACTATTAGTTTTTCGCTCGTAGGGTGCGATTGACATGTTAAAATATATCCTGCCTCAATTTCATCAGGTTCTAATCCGTAATTGACGTCCATTCGAACGGTTCCTTCAATAATTTTTGCTTTACACGTACAGCAAACACCGCCTTTACATGCGTAAGGAAGATCTGCGCCCCATGCTTGTGCTGCATCCAACAAACTTTCACCTGTTGAATCTAAATGCAAGTCGATTTCGTCCCCATCTAAAATGATTTTTACATTCGAGTCAATTTGTACGGCATCTGCAACACTGATAGGTGCTTGTTTTTGTTGCGTAGGTGCTGTAAATAACTCAAAGTGAATTTTTGATGCATCCACTCCTTGTCCTTTGAGACTTTCAGTGACATCTAAAATCATTTGTTCAGGTCCACAAATAAATACGTTGTCCACAGCGGAGTCCTTCAGGAATGCTGAATACAACTCATCCGTTTTTAATTTATCTATTCTGCCTTTTTGTATTTTATTTCCTAGTCCTTCTCTGGAAAAAACATGAAGTACACGCAGTCGATTCATGTACTGATTTTTCAGTGCTTCAATTTCCTCTCGAAAGATAACAGAAGCAAATCCTTTATTTCCATAGAACAGGGTGACGTCAGAATCTGATTCTTCGTGAAGAGCTGTCTTTATGATGGATAAAATGGGTGTTATTCCACTTCCAGACGCAAACAATACATGAGATTTTTTGCTATTTGGTTCAGGGGTAAATGTGAAATTACCCATAGGAGTCATGACATCGAGTTGCATTCCCGACTTCAATTCTGAAGTTGCAAAGGTTGAAAACAATCCATGTTCAACTTTTTTAACGGCAACACTCCATATACCTTCAAAAGGTGCTGTATGTAACGAATAAGAACGTCTGACTTCTTCGCCGTTCAGTGTTGTTTTTAATGTTAAATATTGACCTGAAAGATACTGATAATCAGCTTTTAGTTCTGCTGGAATATCAAAGGTAATGGAAACCGTATCTTCTGTTTTTTGTTGAACATCTTGGACATTCAAAGTATGAAATTTCGGTGTCATAGCTTGATCTATTTGGATGCAAAACTACTCATTTTTCTAAATGAAATCGTTCTAAATTGAGTTAGATAAATTCAAATCCCCAAAATAGATGAGATGGAGTGGGTGAAATTTTGTAAATTTGTAGGAGACTTACATTGTAGATAATGAAAGAAGAAGATAGAGCAATACTTGAACAAAATTTTCAAGCGAAAATTGATAACGATATTCGTATCGAACCAAATGACTGGATGCCAGATGCATACCGGGAAACGTTGATTCGACAAATTTCGCAACATGCGCACTCTGAGATCGTAGGAATGCTGCCAGAAGGAAATTGGATTACCCGTGCGCCAAACTTGAGACGAAAGGCTGTTTTATTGGCGAAAGTGCAAGATGAGGCTGGACATGGACTGTATTTGTACAGTGCAACGGAGACTTTAGGAGCAGATCGTGAAGATACTATTGACGACTTACACTCTGGAAAGGCGAAATATTCTTCCATATTTAATTACCCAACACTTTCTTGGGCGGATATGGGAGCAATCGGTTGGCTAGTAGATGGTGCAGCGATTATGAATCAAGTACCACTTTGCCGTTGTTCATACGGACCGTATGCAAGAGCGATGGTACGTGTGTGTAAAGAAGAATCATTCCACCAACGTCAAGGATTTGAAATCATGATGACACTAGCCAAAGGTTCTCCAGAGCAAAAAGCAATGGCACAAGATGCCTTGAACCGTTTTTGGTGGCCTGCATTGATGATGTTCGGGCCAAACGATGCTGAATCGAAGCACACGGCGCAATCCATGAAATGGAAAATTAAGCGTCACACCAATGATGAATTACGTCAGCAATTTGTCGATGTGACTGTACCACAAGCTGAATTAATTGGTTTGACGGTTCCCGATCCGGATTTGAAATTCAACGAACAAACAGGACATTACGAGTACGGAGAAATCAATTGGGATGAATTCTGGCAAGTAGTGAAAGGAAACGGACCATGCAACAAGGAACGCGTTGACGCTCGTCGAAAGGCGAAAGAAGACGGATTGTGGGTGCGCGAAGCAGCAACAGCTTACGCAGCTAAGAAAAAATTGAGAAAACAAGCTAGCTAGAAACTAGTGACCAGTTACTAGTCACTAGTTTCTAGCTTGTTTAGAAATAAGTAAAAATAGACCGCTGGATTAAGTCTTATCGTCTTGAATCTTGCAGTCTTAAAGTCTAAATAGATATGTCAAACAAAGAATGGCCTCTCTGGGAGGTTTTTATAAGAAGTAAACAAGGGTTGAACCACAAACACGTAGGAAGCTTACGAGCTGCGGACGAAGAAATGGCAATCGATAATGCACGTGATGTGTATACACGTAGATCGGAAGGGATCAGCATTTGGGTAGTATTGTCGAGCAATGTATTTGCTTCAGATCCGAGCGAAGCTCCAGAATTGTACGAGCCGTCGGATTCTAAAATTTACCGTCATCCTACATTTTACGATGTGCCGGATGAAATTCAACACATGTAAATCCCGAATACAAATGAATTCACTATTTGAATACACATTGCGATTGGGCGATGATAGCCTTATGATTGGACATAGACTTTCTGAATGGTGCGGACACGGACCAATTTTGGAGGAGGATATTGCCATGACGAATATCGCACTTGATTTTGTCGGACAAGCAACATCCTTGCTTGAATTGGCTGGGAAATTTGAAGGAAAGGGCAGATCTGGTGATGATTTGGCGTTTTTGCGCTTTGATCGCGATTATAAAAATGTTCTTCTTGTAGAGCAACCGAACGTTGATTTTGGAGTGACAATGATGCGTCAGTTTTTATTTGATGCTTATAGAAAACCACTATTCGAGCGTTTACAACATGCCAATAACAAGGAAATAGCAGCCATTGCAGAAAAATCATTGAAGGAAACAAAATACCATTTACGTCACTCTTCCGAGTGGGTAATCCGATTGGGAGATGGTACTGAAGAATCACACATGCGAATTCAAGAAGCATTGGATAATTTGTGGAGATATACGGGTGAGCTTTTCTACGCAGACGATATCGATAAAGAACTGATTGCAGCGGGAGAGATTCCTTCCATGGAAGGTCTCGACAAAGAATGGCGACAAACGGTCAACGAAGTGTTGGCTGAAGCGACATTGAAAATTCCAGAAAGCGATTGGCAATTTGATGGAGGAAGAAAAGGAATGCACTCTGAGCATTTAGGATATATTTTAACTGAATTGCAATACATGCAGCGTGCTTATCCAGGATTGGAATGGTAACAGAAAAAGAAATATGGGGATACCTGGAGGAGGTTTTCGATCCTGAAATCCCCGTGTTGACTGTTGTCGATCTTGGCGTTGTGCGTGAGGTCATTGTGAAAGATGATACCTGCAAGGTCGTAATTACCCCAACTTACAGTGGATGTCCCGCCATGAAACGCATGGAAGATGACATCAAAGAAAAGCTGGAAGAGAAGGGAGTAAAAGGAGCAGAGGTGGAATTGGTACTTTCTCCCGCTTGGACAACCGACTGGTTAACGGACAACGGACGAGAAAAACTCAAAGAGTACGGCATCGCTCCACCTGAAGATGAAGGAGATAAAAGTGTACTGTTTGCAAAACCCTTTGTAGTTCCATGTCCACAATGTGACTCAAAAAACACTAAGCTCATCAGTCAATTCGGTAGCACTTCGTGTAAAGCGCATTACCAGTGTCAAGATTGCTTAGAGCCATTCGATTATTTTAAATGCTTGCGTTAACCCCACGATTTGAAGATTGCTTTTATTTTCATGATTTCACTTGTGGCAATGCTTCTTTTGCGTTGTTCGGCAGGAATCAATCAAGAACAAAAGGCAGAAGAACTAATCATTCCAGATTGTTTTGGAACCATTCAACTAGATTCTGGCTACATATTTTCCATTCCCAACGAATTTCATGAAGTCAGCAACTTGAATTTCTTATCATCTTTTCAATTTTCGAATTTAGTCGAAGCACAGTACATCGTTATTCAAGAAGAAGAGAAGAGTGGAAGTGAATTTGAAAATCATACACTAAATCAGTATGCTGATAAAAAGTTGGAAGATCTTCAGCGAAAAATGCGGAATCAATCGATTTCAGAGGAAATAGCGTTTAACTATGGCACGGTCTCAGGCGTGAAAACTCATATTGAGGCAGATGTGTACGGATGGCCGACACGGATCTGTTATTGGGTTAGTATTGTTGAGCTAGAGGAAAAATTTGTTTCCACCATTGCCTGGACGCTTCTTGATAGAAAAAGTGATTTTGCAGACGATGCAGAGGTGATTGTTCAATCGGTGAGAAAGGTAGAAAACGAAAAAAGCGACCACCAAGAGTGATCGCTTTTCAATTCTATTATTATTTATTTTTTATCCCAAAAATGGATATCTGTAATCCTTCGCTGGAACAAATGTTTCTTTAATTGTTCGAGCAGAAACCCAACGCAATAAATTCATTGGTGCACCAGCTTTATCGTTGGTACCTGAACCTCTTGCTCCACCAAATGGTTGTTGTCCTACCACAGCACCTGTCGGTTTATCGTTGATGTAGAAGTTTCCTGCAGCATTTTCCAATTTCTTCATTGCTAAGTTAATAGCATAGCGGTCATTGGAAATAATTGAACCTGTTAAAGCGTAATCAGAAGTTCCGTCCACCAAATCAAGTGTTGCTTCGTAAGCGCTTTCATCGTAGACGTGAATCGTAAGAACTGGTCCGAAAATTTCTTCGCACATGGTTTTGAATTTGGGGTTGGTCGTTACAATCACCGTTGGTTCAATAAAGTAACCTTTCGATTTATCGTAATTTCCACCCACGATAATTTCCGCATCAGATTGTCCTTTCGCGTAATCAATAAATCCAGCGATTTTGTCAAATGCCATTTCTGTAATGACAGCATTGACAAAATTTGATGTATCTTCAGGAGATCCCATTTTAAAGGAACTCACTTGTTTCACCAGGATTGATTTGACATCAGCCCAAATATTTGAAGGAATGTAAGCTCTAGAGGCAGCAGAACATTTTTGCCCTTGGTATTCAAATGCTCCTCGTGAACATGCTGTTGCAACTTCAGCTGGGTCAGCCGATTTATGCACCATGATAAAATCCTTTCCACCGGTTTCTCCCACAATTCTTGGGTAACTTCTGTAGTTGGCAATGTTATTTCCAATGGTTTTCCAAAGATGTCTAAATACACCTGTTGAACCTGTAAAATGCAGTCCTGCGAAATCACGGTGATTAAAAACGACATCTCCTGCGACTGGACCACTTACTGAAACCAAATTGATAACGCCATCTGGAACACCAGCAGCTTTAAACAGTTCCATTAAAACTTGCGCCGAATACATTTGCGATTCTGCAGGTTTCCATACAACTACGTTCCCCATCATTGCTGGAGCTGCACATAAATTGGCACAAATAGATGTGAAATTGAACGGAGTAATTGCAAAAACAAATCCTTCCAATGGGCGGTATTCTAATCTGTTCCACATCCCAGGAAGCGATTCAGGTTGCTCTTTATAAATTTGCGTCATGTACTGCACGTTGAACTTGAAAAAGTCAATCAGTTCACATGCCGCATCAATTTCTGCTTGAAATACGTTTTTTGATTGTGCCAACATGGTAGAAGCATTCACTTTATCTCGAAAAGGTCCTGCGAGTAGATCTGCTGCCTTTAAAAAGACAGAAGCTCTTTGTTCCCATGGTAAGTTTGCCCATGCTTCACGCGCATTAAGAGCAGCATCTATGGCTTGTTGAACATGCGATGCGTCTCCTTCATTGTAATATCCGAGTACTTTTTGATGATCATGCGGGGGTGACATTGGCACTTTTTTGTCCGTCCGAACTTCTTTCCCTCCGATATGCATAGGGATGTCAATCGGAGCCTGACTGTACATTTCTTTGTATTTGGCGATTAAGTTCGTGTGTTCGGAAGTTCCTGGTGAATAAGCCCTTACGGGTTCGTTGATTGCTACTGGAACTTGAAAAAGTGCATTTGACATAATTGGATTTTTTATTGCAAAAGTAATGAATGTTGTTTATCCTTGCAATGTACCAATAAACTATAACTTGAATCAGCTATTCTGTAAATCCTTTGTTTTAGGGCTTTTTTGTTGTCTTTTCAGCTTTTACGCTGTTGGACAGTATACTTATGAAGACCTGCTTGAGGAAAAGGACAATACCCAAAAAGCTGAAATTGGACTCTACCTATTGAACGAATACCACCGCAATGATTTTGATTCGTTGAAATTCTTAGCCGTGCACCTCTTACTGAACGGATCTGGTAAGAACGCCGAGTTTACGCAAGCTGTTGGATTTAGAGCTATTGGCACCTACTACATTAAAAAAGGGAAGATAAAAGAGGGAATTGCGAATCTGAATCGTGCGAAGGACTACTTCGATAAAAAGGGAGATTTAGCCTTGGTTTCTGAAACGACGGCGGAAATTGGAAATGCCTATTTTTTAGAAGGAAATTACAAGGAAGCAATAAAAAGGCTGCTTGAATCTATGAAAGTTGGAAAAAAATCTTCGGATAAAACGTTGGCTTTTGTAGGGAAATTGACTTTGGGACAGGCGTATTGTGCAATTGGCGATACTTCGGTGGGCGTGTTCAGCATGTTACAGTACAAAGACGAAGCATTGGCACACAAACGATACGAATCAGCCGCAAATGCCTACGCAGCATTAGGGATGATTGAATTTGATCGGAAGAATATGGATTTGTCCAAAGAGTATTATAAGCAAAGTTTAGAGTACAGCACTAAATCCACTTCAAAAGTCATCTTGTCGCATGCCTATAACAACAAAGCCATTCTCCATTTTAATTTAGGTGAAATGGATTCTTCAGTCTTGTATTTTGAGAAGGCTTTAAGGTTAAGAGAAAAGTTGAATCAAACGAAGGGGATTGTCGAGAGTTATTTTAACATTGCGAGTTTTTATAAGGGTACTGGAGACCTGGACAACGCACTGTATTACTTTAATCAGTCCGTTGAACTAGCAAAGAAGAATAAGTTCAATGTAGATGAGGTGGACGCGTTGAGTGAGATGGTGACAATTTATACTTCGCTCAAGAATGAAAAGGAAGTAGATCGTATAGAGAAGCGGATAGCGTATTTACGACAGTTTATTTCCAAACATGAGTCAATCGATGATGATATCCTAGAATATGCTGAGGAGGTTATGGCAGGACAACAAGGGCCGTCCACGAATAATAGCAAGGAGAACAATTCAAGTTCCCACATTTGGTTATTGGTAGGGGGGATACTACTACTGTTGATTTTTGGAATACTGCGAAGACCTAATTAAGCTTTGCAACGTACTCTAATGTAAATGTAGGTACAAAAACTTCGAACAATTCGCCGTCAATTAAATTTTTGAAGGTATAGAAGCCCTTCATCATGCCAACTTCGGATCGTAAATCACATCCACTCGTATAGGTGAATTTCTCACCTGGTTTTAAAATTGGTTGTTCTCCGATAACGCCTTCTCCACTAACGTAGCGAGCTTCATTCAACGAGTCAAAAATATACCAGTCCCGTGTAATCAGCTGAACATCAAAGCCATTGGTATTTTCAATGTCAATGCGATAGTTGAAGAAATACTCCGAGTTTATAATGCTCGACAAATCGGGTCTAAACTGTGTTTCAACCGATATTTGAATTCCAGAAGTGATTAAAGTACTCATTAGATTATATTATCTACAGGGCAATATATAAAAAAATAATTTAATTCAAAAAATGTTGGATACCTATCTAACATGCATTATACATCTTTTATTCCCCAAAGCAGTAATTTAGAATTATTCTAAATTGCGTCATTATTTTATATCATACGGCGATATTGTGTCTACATCATGGTGAAATTTTTATTTTTGCTTCGTTATTTTAAAACGCTTTAATGCATGTCAAAAACAGTAAAGCTTAGAAAGGGCTTAGATATCAGATTAATAGGCGTAGCCAACAAGATTAAATCTGAATTAGTGATGCCGAAGACGGTGTCAGTGAAGCCAAGTGATTTCCACGGATTAACGCCAAAAATGGTCGTTAAGGAAGGAGATCAAGTAAAAGCGGGTAGTATTATCTTTTTCGATAAGTACAATGAGCCCGTAAAGTATGCTTCTCCGGTTAGTGGGAAAATTGAGGCCATTGTTCGCGGTGAAAAGCGAAGAATAGTAGAGGTTTTAATCTCCGTTGACCAAGAGAATACTTACGAACAATCATCTGATTTCAATCTTGATTCAATGTCCAATGAAGCAGTAAAAGCTACAATGTTGGCTTCAGGTCTGTGGGCATGTATCAAGCAACGTCCTTTGGATATTGTTGCGGACCCGAAGAATGAGCCAAAAGCAATTTTTGTTTCAGCATTTGATACTTCGCCACTGGCACCAGATTTCGATTACGTATTGCACGGAAAGAAAGAAGAGTTTCAAAAAGGATTGGACGCTTTAACTAAGTTAACGACTGGAAAAGTACACTTGACACTAAATGGAAGTGTTCCAGCTGATGTGGCTTTCACTGAGGCGAAAGGCGTTGTAATAAATAAAGTTTCAGGCAAGCACCCAGCAGGAAATGTGGGAACCCAAATTCATCACATTGATCCCGTGAATAAGGGAGAGTTTGTTTGGTCGGTCAATGCGCAAGATGTAGCAATCATTGGTCGCTACTTCCTTACGGGTAAATACGATGCAAGAAAAACGATTGCTCTTACGGGGTCTGAAGTTAAAAATCCTCATTATGTAGACGTAATCAGCGGAACGAATATAAGTGCGCTTCTTGAAGGGCAGATCACAAGTGATAACGTGCGTATCATTAGCGGGAACGTGCTGACTGGAGATAAAGTGGCTCAAGACGGGCATTTAGGATTCTATCATCATCAAATTACCGTTATTCCAGAAGGAAATCAGTTGAAATTTGTATTGACAAAAGGTTGGATGAGTCCAGGTTTTGATAAATTCTCGAATTCGCGCTTGTTCCCAACATTTTTGTCGGGAAACAAAAGATTTAGATTGGATACAAACACCAATGGTGAGGAAAGAGCATTTGTTGTGACAGGAGAATTAGAAAAGGTTTTTCCTTTCGATATTCTTCCGATGCAATTGATCAAGGCAGCAATCACAGACGATATTGATGCCATGGAAAACCTTGGTATTTATGAAGTAGCGCCAGAAGATTTTGCACTTTGCGAATACGTTTGTACAACCAAAATTAACATTCAAGATAAAATCCGTCAGGGCCTAGACCTGATTGGTGAAGAATGCATGTAATCCTAAAATAAAAGTTAGCGGTGAAATTCTTAGAAAAAATAGTACACAAAATGGAACCAAAGTTCGCCAAAGGAGCGAAACTTGAAAAATGGAATCCAGTTTTTGAATCATTTGTGACATTGGCTTTTACTCCTGCTGAAGTTACGAAGAAAGGAGCGCACATTCGTGATGGTGTGGACCTGAAAAGAACCATGATGACGGTTATCTTAGCGATGGTCCCATGTCTTTTGTTCGGTATTTACAATACTGGACATTGGGAAATGGTAGCGGCTACAGGAAATCGTGATTTGGTGTTTTGGGCTGACCAAGGTGCTAAAATACTCGCAGGGATTAAAGTAGTGTTGCCACTAATCGTTGTTTCTTACGGTGTCGGTTTAACCATCGAATTTATTTTCGGAATCATTCGAGGACACTCCTTACACGAAGGATTCTTGGTTTCAGGGATGTTAATTCCTTTGGTAATGCCAGCAGACGTTCCGTTGTGGATGGTGGGTGTTGCAACCGCGTTTGCAGTAATCATTGGAAAAGAAATTTTTGGAGGAACAGGAATGAATATCCTGAACGTAGCACTTACAGCAAGAGCATTTCTCTTCTTTGCATATCCAACTTCAATGTCTGGAGACAAAGTATGGATGGCTGGGCAAGAAGCAAACGTTGACGGTTTTACAGGGTCTACAGCCTTAGGTGATCTAGCTACTTTTATGTCAGATAAGCCAGTTTTTGAAAACTTGGAGGCGTACACGAACTCCTATTCCTTGTTTGACTCCATGGTGGGAATTATCCCTGGATCGATTGGTGAAACATCAGTGATTGCATGTTTACTAGGTGCAATTCTATTAATAGCGACTGGAGTTGGATCCTTGAGAATTATGGCTTCCTTCTTTATTGGAGGTTACGTAATGGGATTACTACTGAACCTTGTTGGAGGGAATGATTTCTTGGATTTACCAGCGCATTTTCACTTAGCAATTGGAGGATTTGCATTTGGAGCTGTATTTATGGCAACTGACCCTGTAACTGCTGCTCAAACGGCAACAGGTAAACTGTTTTATGGATTCTTTGGAGGACTGATGGCCATTTTAATCCGTGTATTGAATCCAGCCTACCCAGAAGGAGTGATGTTGGCGATATTGTTTATGAACGTGATGGCACCAATTATTGACCATTATGTTATCCAAAGCAATGTTAAACGAAGATTAAAAAGAGTTAAAACTGCATAATTATGGAGATCAATAAAGATAGTAATAGCTATACCTTCATTTTCTCAATTGTCTTAATAACAGTTGTGGGAACGATACTTGCGCTTTTAGCAATGGGTTTGAAGCCACTGCAAGCGAAGAACGATGAGGTGAAGAAGAAATTGGAGGTACTCTCTGCTTTGATGACAGCTGAGGAAATGACCAAAATTGACAGGTCAAACGCCGCGAAAATTTTTGAGAAATATGTGAACCTTGAAGACGCAGTTGTTCTTGACGCGAATGGTCAAGTGAAAGAGGGACTTGAGGCTTTTGACGTGGACATTAAACGTGAGTATAAAGACAAAAAACTAGAGGAATCGGATAGAAATTATCCTTTGTTTATTGCAAAAAAGGATGGTAAGACGTTCTATATTATTCCAATTATTGGAAAAGGTCTTTGGGGACCAGTCTGGGGGAATATCTGCCTGGGTGAAGACATGAAGACAATTGTTGGTGCTTCTTTTGGACACAAAGGCGAGACACCAGGATTGGGAGCAGAAATTGCACAACCATTTTTTGTAAATCGATGGATAGGTGAGCAAATCTCAGATGAGAATGGCGAGTTTGCAAAATTTGAAATTGTGAAAGATGGTACTGGAGCTTCAATGCCATCAAGAATTGACGGAATTACAGGTGGAACGATAACCTCGGTAGGTGTTCAAGAAATGGCCAACCGATGCCTTAGAGTGTATGTTTCATACTTTAACGAATTGTAAATAGTTGAGAGATGAGTGAATTATCAGAAAAATCTAAAGCTCCAAAAGAGCCATTGTTTTCAAAGAAAAACAAAAAACTGGTTACCGATCCTTTAACGGATAATAATCCTGTTACCATACAAGTACTTGGTATTTGCTCTGCGTTGGCAATTACGGTTCAAGTTGAACAAGCTGTAGTAATGGGCTTGTCTGTGATATTTGTATTGATTCTTGGAAATGTAATTATTTCGATGTTGAGAAATCTTATACCATCCCGTATTCGTATTATCGTACAATTGGTCGTAGTAGCTTCATTGGTAATTATTGTAAATGAAGTACTGAAAGCATTTGTGCCTGATGTCTCTGAAAAGTTATCAGTATTCGTCGGATTGATTATTACTAACTGTATCATTATGGGACGATTTGAGGCGTTTGCAATGGCAAATAAACCTTGGCCTTCATTTATGGATGCCGTTGGAAATGGATTTGGTTATGCAGGACTGTTGGTGATTGTTGCCTTTTTTAGAGAGTTGTTTGGTTCAGGTACACTTTATGGATTTCCAATTTTCGGAGATTATATAGAAGGAAATGGACTTTATTCCATCGGTTATATGAACAACAACATGATGATTTTACCTCCAATGGCATTGATTATTGTGGGTGTAATTATTTGGGTACAACGTTCTAGAAACAAAGCATTAATCGAAGAACATTAAATTTCTTAGAAATTAAAAATTATGGAAAGCACATTAGATATATTCGTAAAAGCAATCTTTTCTGAGAACATGATTTTCGCCTACTTTTTGGGGATGTGTTCTTATTTGGCGGTTTCAAAAACAGTAAAAACGGCTGTTGGACTTGGAGCAGCAGTCATCTTTGTATTAGTAGTTACTGTTCCTGTAAACTACTTGTTGGAGAATTACCTATTGAAGGAAGGAGCATTGACATGGATCAGTGAAGATTATGCAAGCATTGACTTGAGTTTCTTATCATTCATTATGTTTATTGCCGTTGTTGCATCGATTGTTCAATTGGTGGAGATGTTGGTAGAGAAATTCGCTCCTGCATTGTATGGAGCACTTGGAATATTCTTACCATTGATTGCGGTAAACTGTTCAATTTTGGGTGGTGCACTGTTCATGCAGGAAAGACAATATTCTACGATTTTGGATGCAACTGCATTCTCACTGGGTTCAGGGATCGGTTGGTTTATTGCCATTGTGGCAATCGCTGCGATTCGTGAAAAAATTCGCTACTCGAAGGTTCCAGCTCCATTGAGAGGATTAGGGATTACATTCATAATCACAGGATTAATGGGTATTGCATTCATGAGCTTCATGGGGATTAAATACGGAAAGGAAGTTAAGAATGAAAAAACTGCAGTGGTTGAAACTGTAGATCAAACTAACACTAAAATCAACGGATAATGGGATTAACAGTTATAATAACAATTATTGCCTTTTTAGCAGTTGTATTGCTACTGGTTTCAATGCTTTTGTTTGTAAAAGCAAAGTTGTCACCAGCAGGAAAAATCACGATTGATATCAACGATGGGGAAAGAGTAATTGAAGTTAACGGTGGAGGAACACTTTTAAGTACGTTGAGTTCAAATGGAATTTTCTTGCCGTCTGCATGCGGTGGTGGTGGAACGTGTGTTCAATGCACCTGTCATGTACTAGAGGGTGGAGGTAACATCTTACCAACGGAGGAACCACATTTCTCGAGAAAAGAAATTGCTGCACACAAACGTCTTGGATGTCAAGTGAAGGTGAAAGAAAACATGAAAATTCATGTGGAAGAAGAGGTGCTTGGAATTAAAGAATGGGAGGCAACTGTTGTATCGAATTATAACGTAGCAACATTCATTAAAGAGTTTATCGTTGAAATTCCAGAAGACATGGATTACAAGGCGGGTGGATACATTCAAATTAAAATCCCGACGTGCACAGTCAATTATTCTGAAATGGACATCACGGCTCATCCACAAGATCATCCAGGAGAACCTGATAAGTTTAAAGCGGATTGGGACAAGTTTGGTTTGTGGCCGTTGGTTATGAAAAATGATGAGGAAGTTGTTCGAGCGTATTCAATGGCTTCTTATCCTGCTGAGGGACGTAGAATTATGTTGAATGTGCGTATTGCTACTCCACCTTGGGATCGAGATAGAAATGCATGGATGAATGTAAACCCAGGCGTTGCGTCATCGTACATTTTTAACCTGAAAGAAGGTGATAAGGCCATTATTTCTGGACCTTACGGTGAGTTCTTTATCAATGAATCTGACGCAGAAATGCTGTACATTGGTGGTGGAGCAGGAATGGCTCCAATGCGTTCTCACTTGTATGAATTGTTTAGAACCATTAAAACAGGACGTAAAGTAACTTATTGGTACGGTGGTCGATCTAAAGCAGAGCTTTTCTACATTCACTATTTTAGAGACCTAGAGAAGGATTTTCCGAACTTTAAATTTTTCATGGTGTTATCAGAACCACTTCCAGATGATAACTGGAAAGAAATGAAGAATATGGAAGATACTGAAGGAGATGGATTTTTAGGATTCGTACACCAAACGGTAATTGACCAGTACCTTACAAAGCATGAAGCACCAGAAGATATAGAGTTTTATTTCTGTGGTCCACCATTGATGAATCAGGCGGTGATAAAAATGTGTGATGAATGGGGAGTGCCTGCTGAAAACGTTCGTTTCGACGATTTTGGTGGATAAACATCCATTTGCTTAACAAGTTTAAATCCTGTTCTATGAGCAGGATTTTTTGTTTTTTAACATTTTTTAAGGGTGTTATTACAACATATTATTTTGAATGGCATATTAATTGCTTTATCTTCGAAAAACACATCGATTATGAGAACATTTTACACACTATCAATTTTTGTTTTTGCAGTAGGAACATTCACTTCGTTCGGGCAAGACAAGAACGCTACGAATGAAAATTTCGAACCTATTCGTAACGAATTGGCACAATGGGATGCCATTCGAGGTCCATGGTTAGCATCAAGTATGGAAGCCATGGCAAATAAGGAACCAATTCCAGCAAGAACTTTTCCGGAGAACTTTACGCCGAATCAAATGATGCGTATGGTAGATCCAAGTACTCGTTCGACCATTCAACGTACCGCACAACAAAATAGTGCCGAATCACAAACGGACTTTTGGAGCAATATCAATCGATATACTGCTTCCGCTGATTGCTCTCCACGCATGGCGAGATCGTACGGTGATCCGCACATTGTCTCGTTTGATGGTGCACGTTACTCGTTTCAAACGGTTGGCGAATTTGTAATGGCTAAATCGGCACAAGGAGATGTAGAAGTGCAAGCGAGACAAAAACCACAGCAAGATGATTTTTCGTTGAATACAGCAGTAGCTATGAATGTAGCAGGTGATCGTCTGTCAATTTATGCAGAAGATTATCCAGATGCAGATTATTCAACTCCTGTTCGTTTGAATGGACGTTCTCTTCACTTAACAGGTTCTACCTACTTTTTGGAGCATGGTGGGACAATTCAAAAATCGGGTAATTCCTATTTTGTGCATTGGCCTACTGGAGAGTCTGCAGAAGTTAAAATGAGAAACAGTAGAGATATGTCTTTCATGGATCTTTCTGTAAACGTACTTCCATGTACAGTTGCAAGTTACTCTGGTGTATTAGGAAACGCAAATGGCAATCCTAGAGATGATTTTGACCAAGGCGTACCGTTAAGTACACAACGAGATCCTTTTGGAGATGATAATTATGCGAGCAGAGAACGACAAGCACAAATAGCTAGAATGTTAGGTGATCAATACCGTGTGGATGATTTCACAACGTTGTTTGATTATGCGATTGGGAAAAATACAATGACATTCACGGATCGCACCTTTCCAAGGGTATACCGCACAATAAATGATTTGGATCAACGTCGTATCGACAGATCGAGAAGAGTTTGTGAGCAAAGTGGTATAGCCGCTAGCGATATGAACGGTTGTATTTATGACAATGCCTACTTGGACATCGAAGCACCAAGAGAACCAGTTGTGCATGATCCAGTAGCTGATACTAGAGAGCTGAGAGAGATTGATAAGGAGGTAGAGAATACAAATCCGCCCAGAGAGCCAGTTGCTCCCCGAAGGGAAGAACAGTTGACGCATGGAGAGTCAACACAGCCACAACCGATTACGAAAGAACCTGTTGTAAAGGAAGAGATAAGAACGAAGGAACCAGTTGAAAGTGTTCCTACTCCTAAGCCGGTGTATAAGCCAAAGCCTACACCAACACCGATATTTACACCGAAACCAAAGCCTAGGCCAACTCCACCACCTGTTGTGAAGCCTAGACCGACTCCTAAGCCCGCGCCAACGCCAAGACCGGCGCCGAAGCCGAGCATTAAGACCACACCCAAACCTGGAATCGGTGGAAGAGGACTTTAACTAAATATTCTGCAAGAGCTAGTCGTGAGACTAGCTCTTTTTTTGTATCATTGCTCTGTTAATGAGATTTATGATAGAAATAAACCAACTCAGCAAAGAGGACGTCACAATTGTACATCATTTAGCCCACGAAATTTGGCCTCAGACCTTTAAAGATATTTTGTCAAAGGAACAAATAGCTTATATGTTGGATTGGATGTATTCTATTCCAACCTTGCAGGAGCAGATTGAAACAGGTTATTTGTATTACCTCGTTAAACGGGATGGGATGGCTGTTGGATTTATCGGACTTGAGCCAAATTATCCAGACGCTGGATTTCTCAGAATTCATAAATTGTATGTGAAACCCTCCACACACAAGAAGGGAATTGGCAGGGCGATGGTGAACCATTGTATCGATATTGCCTTTGATTTAGATTTGGACTCGTTACATCTAAACGTAAATCGTTTTAATGATGCCGTGGAATTCTATAAACACGTTGGATTCAAAATCACCAAGGAAGAAAATATCGACATCGGAAAAGATTTTCTCATGGAGGATTACGTCATGGAGTTATCGTTGAAATAATTCGATCTGAGCGGTGATTTTTTATATCTCAATTTCACGACCACATTTAAAGTGCCCTTTGGGACATTCTCGATAACCGTGCAAACCGCAAGGACGACAATCTAAGTTTTTGACCTCTTTTATTTCCGAATTATCAGACAGCGGTCCAAAACCAAAATTTGGAATCGTGGAGCAGAAAAATGCTGTTACAGGAGCGTTCATCGCTGAAGCTAAGTGCAAGGGACCTGAATCGTTCACGAAATTGCGCTTGGCATCTTTCATTAATGCGGCTGACTGTAATAAATTAAGTTGACCACATAAATTCATCACTGTACTTGATTGACTCTCAATACGAATAGTTTCGCACAATTGAAAATCATCTTTACCACCTATCAAATAGATTGTTTTTGTGACTCCAATCTTTTGAATCAATTCCAACCATTTTTCTTTAGGCAATTGCTTCGTGAACCAAACCGATGACGGTGCTAGACAATAGTATTCATCGGTCTTATAGACCTCCACCGCTGATTCATCTTCGTTAGAGGGGAATAGCTCAGGTCGAAGTTTTGACGCTGCTCCAAATTCCTCAATGATCTTTAAGTTACGTTCAACTTCATGCGTTCCATCACCGATTTCGTGTACAAATGTTTTGGTTGATAGAAATGAAAAAGGATTTTTCTTAAATCCATACCTCTTTTGACCTTTTGAAAATCCCGCAATGATTCCAGAACTCCCAAATCGATGTAAATTGATCACCAAATCGTACTGTTCGTTTCTGAATTGCTTGATAAGCTTAAAAATGGACCTCCATTTTCCTCGTGCTTTATCAAAGGTGATTACATTGCCTATTTTCGGATTATTAGCTAAAAGTGATTCGTTTCCTTTCTTTACAAGGAAATCAATGGTGCTTTCTGGAAATAAACGATTAAGTTCGCTAACCAGTGGGGTTGCTAAAATGACATCTCCAAGGAAGGCCGTTTGAATAATGAGTATTCGATTCATATGAAGATGATATGTTTTTTTAAGGTCATATGGAAATCGCCATGCTATCTTATCGGATGTTACGTTTTTGGTCAGGGCTCATTTCACGAAACAAAATTAAACTTATTTTATCAAAGTCACATGTCCACGCTTGATGATCTCAATACCATCTCCGTCATGAAGTTTAACAAAATAAACATACGTACCATTTTTAGCCAATTTACCAGTAATACTTAAGGTACCATCCCAGCCTTGATTGTGATCACTGGTTTTAAAAATAACCTGTCCCCACTGATCAAAAATGGTGAAGTCATAATTGGAAGCATCAAAATCTGACAAAACGGGTTTAAATATTGGGTTCACTCCTCCAGGTGTAAAGGCATTTGGAATGTAAATGAGCGGGGGTGTAGTAGCACAGCGCAAATTTGAAATAGAGTTCTCAGAAAAACCGTATTGATTCATTCCTTCAATCGCTTGGACATAATAACAAATTTTTCCGTTGGAATAAAGTCCGCTGACATCATCTTCATAGGTGAATTGTCCATTGTTCAGTGCGGCAATCGGAGTACCACTAAAGTTTCCGTCTATTCCTCTGTAAATTTGGTAGCCGAGCAGTGACCCATCAAATTCACCATACGGTGTCCAGCGTAAATAATTAATTTTTAGCGTTTCATCGGTTTCAACGTCAAGTAACATAGTAGTCGCTTCATTAGAAGTCATACCAAGGCGTCCACAACTATCTAATACTTGCACGCGATAGGTGTAGACTGATTCATTTACTTCAACATCTTCATCCAAATAGGTCATGAGCTCCCCTGTTACAGATAATTGTTCAAGTTCCTCAAAAACTCCGCTATTATTCATTTTTTGAATCGAAATTGCAGGAATATTTACCGAAGCATCAATGTGTAAACGCAATTGAACGGTTTCGTCTGTAACGGTTGCAACGCGCAAATAATTAAACGCAGGTTGATTTGGTGCAGTAATATAAATTGAGCGACGGTTGGAGAATGAAACTGTTCCATCTGTCGAATAGGCTTGAATCACAAATTCGTAGGTTAAATTATCAATAACGTCCAACGTGAAGCTAGTACCTGTTACCGTACCTTCCAATGCCCATCCGCCAAAGTCATTTTGAATATAAACTTCATAATAATCTACTGAAGCCCAACCTATGTAGGGTGTCCAATTCAGTGTCACTGTTCGATCGCAAATATCCAAAGAGCGATTTAAAAACATTGTGGTATGCGTTTCGGCTTTTGCTGAAGTTTGGTACGTAGCTGGAACTGCAGAGGTGTAGCAAGAATCAAATGCCGCAACTGAATAGGTAAGTGGACCTTGGTTCACATCGGGATTGTATGTGTATGATGTGGTTGAAATTCCAAAAACTTGATCCAATTCAACAATACTGCCCGCAGCATTCATCACATAAATGATGTAGCCATAGGTATCTTCTTGCGAATTTTCATTCCACGTAATGGTGACTTCGTTTGTTAAACTGTCGATGGTGACTGAAGAAATAACGGGGATATTTGGTGAAATTTGATCTTCGAATACATCTCCTTCAATGTTGGAGGTATAATCGCAGGGCTGATTCGGCAGTACTATTTGATAGTTCAGTTGTGTCGAACAAATACGGATGGTGTCACGATACATGTTCGTTCCAAATGGCACACTGTCATACAAACTCCAGGTTCCTGCCGGGTATTCACGATAAATATGGTAATAATCGTTCATTGAACTTAACGCTGGATCAACTGGCGCATTCCATAGTAAAAATGCAGTTCCGTTATTTGGGTTGTTGAGCGTTAAATAAATGTTCGAAATCGTATCTGAAAAATTCAGTGCGTTACCGTTGCATCCAGACGCTGTTGCTACGTAATAGTCATTCGCTTGTGTTACACCAGGGTCAGTAAACGAAGCGACAGCAATGTTGCCAACGCTGCCTATTAAACCATCTTGAAGCGAATAGATTTGATACTCATTAAATGTTCCAAAAGGATCCACCACAGGTGTCCAATTAATTGTTACATCACCAGTAGCGTTCGATTGAATGCATGTGATTTCTGGAGCTTCAACAATGCCCGTATTTTGCACATTGATAGTGATTGTAGCATAACTCACTTTAGGTACATCACAATAATTGTCTTGCACTTTAAACACGAAGTGATAAGGAACTTCAACGGCCTCAATTCCAAACTCATTGACCAGATGGTCGCAGCTTGTTTGCCAATTAAAATCTGTTGTTACTCCTTGTGACATTGTAATTAATGGCGTTGCGTCAAGTGTAGCACATGGAGCAATATCGCATCCCACAGGATTCACGTAATTTGTACCGAACATTGGACCTGTGGCAGAAAGAATGTTGTTCTGTGGTGTACCATCTTGAAGTAGCTCGACGTCTGTTGAACTTAAAGTGAAGTTTACCAAATCTCCAGCATTAATGGTTGTTTCAAATAATCCACCGAATGGACCATTGATTACTGGTTTGTTATTGACTCCTGTGCAATTGGTAATTACAAGTTGCATTTCACGCTCAACTTCAGCAATGAGGACGCCATTTCGGAATGATTGCGCAACTATTTTAACAGCGAAGCTCCCAGTGTTATTCGATAAGAAAGTCAAGTTTCCTGAACTCGGGTCAATTTGTGCAGGAATGTTCCCTGGGTTCATGGCAACACCTGGTGTGGGGGAATTGAAAGAAAAACCTGCTTCATAAGGAATGAGTGCAGGAGTGATAGGTGGATTGTAGGTAGCCGCTGGAAAATGGTTGAGCACTGGCCCAAAGGCAATATATAGTGAATCTAAGTCTGGATCGATGCCATTCATATTGTATTCGTACATGTCACCTGCACAACTGACGAAGTACGGTTCTTGAAGAAATTGGGGTGAATTATCAACGCAACCGCCAGGCGAACCTGGAATAGCAAACATTTTCGCTTGAATGGTCATTCCCCGTGTAGACGGATCATCAATATTCGTTAGTGCATTGCTTCTCGAGAAGTTTTGAAACGTAAAAATCCATCCAGTTGGAGGAGGAGTTCCAGCAAGGGTAATTGGTGCTGATCGATAAATTGCCTTTTCGATGGCGCCGACACCGTTTCCAGCTCCTTGTCCTACACCACAGTCAAATGGTACAGGACTTCCCGCTACTTGTGTGCAAGTAGGAGAAACATCTTCGCTTGAAACATAGTTTAGTGTGATTGAAGAAATCGTTGGATGTCCCCATACGTCAAGCACTTCTGAACTTGTATTTACAACTGCCCCGTTGCAATCACGGTAAAATACCAACTGAAAGACATAATCCCCACCTTGACATGTCCACGTGATATCTCCGCCCATTACATGAGAGGCTTTACCAGAAAAGGAAAGTAAAAGCAGTGATAGTATGATGAATAAGTACTTAATCATTTAGTTCTATAACGTATTTATAACAGTTGTAGTATGATGACGAATGGGAAAACAATTAGTTGCTAGCCAACACCAACGATTGTCATGTCATCCCAGTTTAAATATTTCTTTGCCAATTCCTGTATTCTTGCTGGTGTAATCGCTCGAATGGCAAGGATGGCTTCGTTGTAAAATCCCAATCCTTTTCCATGAATTTCAGCACTGAGAAATAAATCGGTCATAGCATAGGCACCATCAGCGCTTTTCAGTAACTGTCCAAGCATGTAATTTTGGACGAGTTCTAGCTCATCACTAGAAACGAGTTCATTTTGCAAACGATTGATTTCAAAGCGAATTTCGTTCAAGGTATCTTGTCGAACGTCTTTTCGGACTTCCGTAGCGATTAAAAAATAACCAGTATCATCAATTTCAGCTAACATGGATCCGATTCCGTAGGTATATCCTTTGTCTTCACGGATATTTGCCATTAGTCGACTGCCGAAATAATCTCCTAGAATCGTGTTGACCACTAGAAAATCCATGTAATCGGGGTGCTTTTTATTGAACAAAATGCGGCCCAAGCGAATCGCTGTTTGAATGGCGTTGTCTTTGTCAAAAATATACTCACCAGTAGCGTTTTTTAATCCCTTTTCATAGTTGAGTGGTGATTTTAACGCCATTGGTTGAAACATCGTCTTGATGTCTGAAACTAATTCGTCTTCTACATTTCCAACGACAACCACTTTTGACAATCCATTCAAATAGTGAGTGGCATGAAATTCTCTCAGCTTTTCAATGGTAATGTTGTCGAAATCTTCCAGTTTTAAAATAGTTGAATAGCTTTCATGCGATGCGAATAAGCGTTGCTGAAATTCAGTTTGAGCCAAATAGCTCATTTTTTCAAGATTGATTTTTAATTTTTGACGGGCATCGCTTAAAAATTCGTTGACTTCCTTTTCAATAAACGCAGTATTTTTAATAGCATCCGCAATGGTTTCGACAATTGACCACAAGTTTTCACGCAAACAGTACACAGAGATAACGGCATTTTCGATAGAGACTCCAGATTCAAAAAATCCTCCTTTGCCGTTAATTTCCTCTTGAATTTGGATCGATGATTTTTTATCTGTTCCTGACAGAAGTAGTCCATTCACGAAGTTGGGAATTCCATTGAGCCCTCTGCATTTTCCAGCGTCAAAGTACAAATCAAAACGACAGGTTTCATCGGCTACATCTTTCATGTGAAAAAGTGAAACTTCTTCGTTGAGTGCATATTTTACTGGTGCAATAAAATCGATATGATCAATTGCTTTTAATTCGGGTTGAAGCGTTCTATTTAGCATTAATCGATTTTATTTTTAACAGTGAGCAATTGGTTTTGTTTAACGCTGTCTTAGCGACACGCAAAATATCTTGAGGTGTGATTTGGTGATACATTTCACTTTCCTTATTGATTAGCGATGCATCTCCCAACAATTCGTAGGAACATAAATTCATTGCGCGATTTAGAATTCCTTGATCGCCAAATTCCTTAGCCGTGCGAATTTTATTCATTATTTTTTCCAATTCGAGAGGATCCAGTTGTTCTGTCTGTGTTTTCTCTAGCTCGTTCCACAACGCTTGATCCAAATCTTCAAACGAAACTCCATCGTTGAGTTTACCAGAAATGACCAGTAGTCCTTCATCCAACGAACCAGTCACATAGGCACTGATGTCTGAAACAAGGCTAAGTTCCTTTTTGAGAGTGAGGTACAAACGTGCACTTTTATCGCGACCAAGTGCATCAGATAATGTGTCATAAACGAAGTAATCGGGATGCTTTCGATTGACCATTTTGAACGTGTAGTAAAATGCATTGGCAGGCACATCGCGCTCTATCGTTTTTTCTCGAAATTCCTTTTGTTCGGGCTCTTTCGGGAGATTTCGAAGCGGTTTTTCCAGTTTAGGAAGATCTCCGTACCATTTTGTCACCATCGATTTTACGTATTCCAATTCCAAGTTTCCCGCAATACAAAGAATAGCGTTCGATGGAGTATAAAACTTCTTGAAAAAGGCTTTCACGTCATTCATCGTGGCATCTTCAATGTGCTTAATTTCTTTCCCAATGGTCGCCCATTTGTAGGGGTGAGTGGTGTACGCGAGCGGTCTCAATTCCAACCATACATCTCCATAAGGTTGATTCAAATAGCGTTGTTTGAACTCTTCAATAACGACACTTCGCTGTACTTCCAAACTCTTCTCGGTAAACGCCAACGAAAGCATTCGATCGCTTTCCAACCAAAGTGCAGTTTCAAGGTTATTTGCAGGAAGTACATCGTAATAATTGGTGACATCATTGGAGGTAAATGCATTGTTTTCTCCACCTGCCAGTTGTAGTGGCGTATCAAATTCGGGTACATTCACCGATCCTCCAAACATCAAATGTTCAAACAAATGTGCAAATCCCGTTTGATCCTCGGATTCATCGCGTGCCCCAACATCGTATAGCGTGTTTACCACTGCCATCGGCGTTGTAATATCTTTGTGAAAAAGAACTGTCAGCCCGTTTTCCAGGGTGAATTTGTCGTATTTGATCATTTAATATAGTTCATGATTTCTTTTAGAATAGAAATCCGGTAAGTGATAATTATCAGTTAAAATGGCTCCTCCCCCGGCACCCCCTCCAAAGGGGGAAGTTAAATCTATCTTCGAAAAATTTAATCTTTTCGGTAGTTTTGACAATAATTCATAGGACATCCAAAGAAAAATTAGGTTCGACTCGTTTCCCTCTTTGGAGGGGACGCAGGGGGAGGACTTTGAATTAAACATTAACATTTGTGTGAAAATTTAATAGAGTATTACTTCTAAAATTGATATTTCTTTGTCGATTGTTGAGCCAATGTTGCTCGGTATTCCTCAATGATTTCTTCCACAATGTCTTTGGCTGGTAAAATCGCGTGTATGAGTCCTGAAATTTGTCCAATTTCTAATTCTCCATCCGTTAAATCACCTTCGAACATGCCTTTTTTCGCTCTACCTCGACCTAAAAGTTCTTTTAATTCCTCAACGCTAGCACCTCGTTCGTATGCCGCTTGAACTTTATTGTAAAATTCATTTTTGACCAATCGTACTGGTGTGACGTCTTTCAGTGTTAAAACTGTATCGCCTTCCTTTGCATCAACAACTACTTTTTTAAAGTTTTGGTGTGCACTAGACTCAATTGAAGCAACAAATCGACTTCCGATCTGTACACCGTCTGCTCCTAAATTCATTGCGGCGAGCATTCCTCTTCCTGTTCCGATTCCACCTGCAGCAATGATTGGAATAGTGACCTTTTCAGCTACCATGGGAATCAAGCAAAATGTCGTTGTCTCGTCTCGTCCGTTATGTCCACCTGCTTCAAATCCTTCAACTACCACCGCATCGACTCCTGCTTCTTGCGATTTCAATGCAAATTTCAGACTAGAAACAACGTGAACCACTGTAATTCCATGCGATTTCAAATGCTGCGTCCAAGTAGTTGGATTTCCCGCTGAGGTAAAAACGATGGGCACTTTAAGTTTTATGATGGTCGCTATATGTTTATCAATATCAGGGTAGAGCATAGGTAAATTCACAGCAAACGGCTTGTCTGTCGCTTGCTGACATTTGACAATGTGATCTTCCAAAACGTCAGGATACATAGAGCCAGAGCCAATAATTCCCAATCCACCAGCATTAGAAACTGCAGAAGCAAGTTCCCAGCCTGAGCACCAGATCATTCCCGCTTGAATCAGTGGGTAGTCTATGTTAAAAAGCGTTGTAATTCTATTCTTCATAGGTGTTATATTGCCTCAAAATTAAGATTTTCAGCAAACTTATCGAGGGATTTTGGCGTCTTCTATTAAAATCCTTAATTTAGGGTTCAACTAGATGACATTTTATGCGATTTCTGCTACTTTTCTTGGTTTTCATTTCTGGCTTAATGCTTCAGGCGCAAGAAATCGTGCACAATCACTCCATCCATCATTCTTTTATAGAAAACAAAGGACAGTGGGACGAACAGATTTTGTTTCAATCGAAATTTGATGGTGGGAATTTATGGGTAGAGCAGAAGAAAATGGTGTTTCATTTACAAGATTTTTCTGGTACACAGCAGGCGCATGTAGGTTTTGGTAAGAGTGAAGATCGAAAAGTAAACCGTCAAACGGTCGTTCACCTGAATTTTTTGGGAGCAAATGAAGTGAGTAATATAGAGAAACAGGGAGCCACACCGAATTATTACAATTATTTTATTGGGAACGATAAGAGCAAGTGGGCATCTGAAGTGCGTGGCTACAGTGAAGCAATCATGTATGATTTGTACGACGGTATTGATTTGAAGTTGATTGAAGAATTGGAGCAGTTGAAATATGAATTTCATGTGCAACCTGAGAAAGATCCTGCGATTATTCAGCTCGAGTATATAGGACAGAAAGGCATCACAATTGATAAAAAGGGAAGTCTAGTTGTTTCTACCGCTTTGGGCGAAATCATCGAACAGAAACCATATGCCTATCAAATTGTCAATGGTAAAATTATAGAAGTTGAGTGCGCATTTAAACTTGAGAAAAATCGGGTTTCATTTGAACTTGGGGAGTACAATCCTTTTGTGACATTGGTGATAGATCCGGTTTTAATCTTTGCTACGTATTCGGGGTCCGTTACTGATAATTTCGGGATGACAGCGACGTATGGACACGATGGAACGGCTTATTCTGGAGGAATGATCTATGGAAATGCTTATCCTACTCCTGATTCTCTTGCTTTCGATATCAATTCAAGTTTTACCGTTGTAGATAATCCCACTTATGGAATTACTGATGTTTTTGTTTCAAAATATAGCTCTGACGGTACTGATATGATCTGGACAACTTTTCTTGGAGGTGGAGATGGAAATCAAGGAACAGAGACTGCGCATAGCATGATTTGTGATTCGAGCAATAATATTTATCTTTTTGGTGCAACTTCAAGTATTGATTTCCCTATTCAAGGAGGATTTCAGACAAATCATTTGGGTGGTGAGGATAGTTTGAATTTATTTCAGAACGGGGTACATTTTAAAGATCAGGGAACCGATATTTACGTGGCAAAAATAAGTGCTAACGGACAAAATCTAATGGCGTCAACGTTTATTGGAGGTACGGGAAATGATGGTGTGAATTATAAGGAAAATATGTTTTATGATTACTATATTTATTTAGGTGACACGCTTGTCTCGGGAATCTATTCTAATTATTCTGACTATGATTCCTTAACAACGAATTACGGTGATCAGTTCAGAGGGGAAATCATGCTTGATAAAGACGGGAATTGCCTAGTGGCTTCATGTACTAAGTCGACTGATTTCCCAGTGCTCAATGCATTTCAACCCGTGTCTGGTGGAGCGCAGGACGGTGTTATCTTTAAAATGACATCCGACCTTTCTGCCCTTGTTTGGTCGAGTTATTTTGGAGGTGCAAATAATGATGCCTGTTATTCATTAAAAGTTGATTCCTCAGCAAATATTGTGTGTGCGGGAGGTACGTGTTCAAGTGATCTTCCGTTTACGGCAGGTGGATATCAACCTGCATATGGTGGAGGAACAACTGATGGTTTTATTTTTAAATTGGATCCCTTAGGATCAATGACACAATCTACGTATTTCGGAATGTCTGATTACGACCAGACTTACTTTGTAGAAACTGATCGCATCGATAATATATATGTTATCAGTCAGACAAACGGGGGTAATTTTGGACCTATAAATGCCGGTTTTTCCAATTTGAACAGCGGGCAGGTTGTTGCTAAAATGGATCCAACATTGACCACTGTTCTGAATCAAGTCGTTTTTGGGGATGGAAATCCAACATTCGATATTTCCCCCTCTGCATTTCTGGTGGATATCTGTGGAAACATATATGTGTCTGGATGGGGTGCTCACCTTTTGCAGAGTTCAGATATGCTGGGCAATATGCCAATCACTTCAGATGCAATTTATACAACAGCACCAAATGGATTTGATTTCTATTTGATTGTGATTGAACGCGATTTCAGTGATGTGCTTTATGCAACCTATTTCGGAGAGCCAGGCTCTATCAGAGAACACGTTGATGGAGGTACCTCACGATTTGATAAGAACGGTGTTGTTTATCAATCCGTTTGTGGTGCGTGTGGTGCAGCAGCAGTTGGTGGTGCGGTGACGACACCTGGCGCCTGGTCGCCAACAGATCTCAGTTCAAACTGCAATAACCTAGTTTTTAAATTTGATTTCGAACTCATTCCAAATGCAGAAATTACAGCCGACGATATTATTGGTTGCGCACCATTTACGGTGACATTTGATAATTTATCTACGGCGTATGATTCCTTTTTGTGGGATTTTGGAAATGGCGACACAACTTCGATCGAACCAGCCCCTGTGGTCACTTTTGAGACACCAGGAGTTTATGAGGTATACTTGTATATAGTCGATAGCATTTGCTTACTCACCGACACCGCCCAAATTACAATATTTGTGTATGATTCGTTGAGTGTAAGCACCATTGTTGACCAAGAGTTGTGCAATCCAACCCCTATTGATTTTATTGCTTACACGAATGGTATTGGAGAAGAATTTATCTGGTCGGAAGACATTAATTTCAGTGATACATTGAACACAGATTTGGCCGATTCAGTATTTACCCACACACCGACAGGACCTGGGATGTATTATGTCCAAGTAAGTAGCCAAGGCTGTTCCCTTGTTGATAGTGTTTATATCGATTTCATAGGCTCTAACCTCACGCTTTCCGCCAATGACTCCATTTGTGTGGGGGAAAGCACGCTTATTACTGCTTCAAATTCGAACCCTTCGTTGACATTTACTTATGAATGGGAACCTGATTCCATTATTGTAAATCCCTCCGTCTCAAATACGGTGGAGGTAGACCCGATGGTATCGCAATATGTGCATGTTACTGCAACGTCGTCCAATGGCTGCGTCATTTCAGATTCTATTCAAATTCACGTGGGAGATATCCCCGATTCATTGATCAATGCAATATCTTCAGACTACGAAGTGCCAGAGGGAGATGAAGTTACATTGACTGCCTCACCGGATGGATATGCATACCAATGGCTTCCAATAATTGGTCTTTCCAATCCAAATAGTCAGATAACACAGGCAATTGTAGATGAATCAACAACATACATCGTGTTCATTACGGACGGAATTTGCACGAAATCAGCTTCTGTTTTTGTGAAGACTTATGCGTTTGTGTGTGGAGAGCCCTACGTGTATGTCCCAAATGCGTTCTCGCCCAATGGTGACGGTGAAAACGATGTACTGTATGTAGAGGGTCCTTTCGAAGAGATGGTATTTAGAATTTATGATCGCTGGGGAGAGTTGGTGTTTGAGTCCTACGACCGAATTGTTGGCTGGGACGGAACGTTTAAAGGAAGACCGTGCGATCCTGACGTCTACGATTATTACTTGGACGTTAAATGTATTAATGATCAAGAGACCATCGTAAAAGGGAATATTACCTTGTTAAAATAAATCCTTTCATTACTTTTACTTTTGTAAAATCGTAATGAGTAAAGAATGAAGATATCGGCAACCTCTCAAAAATTTCTAGAAGAATATTTGAACAATCCATCTCCAACTGGATTTGAATCCCAAGGACAACAGTTGTGGTTGGACTACATAAAACCAAATGTTGATACCTTTTTCACAGATAATTATGGAACCGCGGTTGGTGTCATTAATCCCGATGCGAAGTACAAGGTAGTCATTGAAGCACATGCGGATGAAATTTCATGGTTCGTACATTACATCACAAAAGAAGGATTTGTTTACTTGAGAAGAAATGGTGGTTCTGATCACATGATTGCACCTTCAAAGCGCGTCAACATTCATACCGATAAAGGAATTGTACGTGCTGTCTTCGGATGGCCAGCAATTCACACCCGTCACGCAAAGGATGATGCGCCAAGCATGAAAAATATCTTTTTGGATTGCGGGTGTAAAACGAAGGAAGAAGTCGAGAAATTAGGTGTGCATGTCGGCTGTGTTGCGACTTTTGAAGATGAATTCATGGTATTAAACAAAAACAAGTATGTTGGTCGTGCATTGGACAATCGCATAGGTGGATTTATGATTGCCGAAGTGGCACGTATGTTGAAAAAGGAAAAGAAAAAATTACCATTTGGACTTTACATTGTCAATTCGGTGCAGGAAGAAATTGGTTTGAGAGGTGCTGAAATGATCGCTCAAAAGATCAAGCCAGACGTTGCGATTATTACTGATGTTTGTCACGACACGCAAACACCGATGATTGATAAAATTGAAAACGGGGATTTAAGCTCAGGTGCAGGTCCAGTGTTGACCTATGGTCCTGCAGTTCATAATAATCTATTGAAGCTCATCATACAAACTGCTGAGAAAAACAAAATTCCTTTTCAACGTGCAGCAGCTTCAAGATCAACCGGAACTGATACAGATGCTTTTGCCTATTCCAACGAAGGAGTGCCAAGTGCGTTGATTTCACTTCCTTTACGTTACATGCATACAACTGTTGAAATGTGTTGCAAGGAAGACGTTGAAAATGCTATTCAATTGATTTATGAATCGGTATTGAGTTTAAAAAACGGACAAGATTTCAGGTATTTGAAATAGCCAGCTTTTAACCAATTAAAAAAAGATAATTTTGCCACATGAAATGGATTGGTGAACGCATAAGCTTTGTAGACGATAAGAACAAATTGACTATCGTTATTTATCCAGAGAACATTACTTGGATAAAAGCAGCAATGGGCGCTTGGGTTTCTATGTGGTATACCATTGGTGCTATTGTCGTTTGGGCGTTATTCACCTTGGCATTGACCGAGCAAGAACAAATCATCATTTACATTTTCTTAGCGTTTTGGTTGTACTACGCAGTTAAAGTTACGCGCTCGTTTTTCTGGTTTTTATGGGGAAGAGAACTGATAAAACTCGACGAAACAGCATTGTCCTACAAGCGGTCGGTAAAATCCTACGGAAAGGCAAATGTCTATTATTATGAGAACATTGCAAAAATGGAAGTGCACCAACCAAAAGAACGTTCGCTGCAATCGGCTTGGGAACAATCACCTTGGGTAAAGGGCGGTGAACGCATCGATTTCCTTTATTTTGGAAAACCAGTCAGGTTTGGGCGAAAATTGAACCAAAAAGATACAGAATTACTGTTCAAGTTGGTGACCAAACGGATTGATGAACGATTGAGGAAATTGAAATAAGCAGCTATAGTTTAAGCGAATCAACCCCCAAATACCTTTTCATCTGTAAATTCTGTAAGTCTTACCCGTAATTGTGTAAGAGTCAATTGAATTTTCTCAACAATCTTTGTATTGCAGTGAAAATACATTCACTCGTTAATGTTAAATCATGAAAAAATCAATCAAAGTATTAGCTATCTCCATCCTTTTCGTCGGGGCAGCACTGACAAGTTGTTCAACTCCAGAAGAAAAAGTAGAAGACGCACAAGATAACGTTGAAGCTGCAAACAAAGAATTGCAAGAAAGCAAAGAGTATCTGAGAGAAGTAGAGAGCTACAAGGCACTACACGCAGCACAGATTGAAGAAAACGAAAAGAGTATTGCGGAGTTTAATGCCAGAATTGACAGTCAGAAAAAAGAAGCGAGAGAAGACTACAAAAAGAAAATTGCAGAATTGGAGCGCAAAAATACCGACATGAAAAAGAGAATGGATGATTTTAATTCAGACAATAAAGCCGGATGGGAAAGGTTCAAGGAAGAATTTAATCATGATATGAAAGCATTGGGAGATGCATTTAGAGATTTAGGTACGAACAATAAAAAATAATTGTTATGAGGGAATCAACAAACGTAGGGAATCTCTTGTTTTACATCGCGTTAATTTTTTTAATCGCATGGGCAATAGGATTCTTAGGGTATAATGCTGGTGGAATCATTCACGTCCTTTTGATAATTGCGGTGATTGCCTTGGTGCTACGAATAATCAGAGGAAGATCAATTTAGCGCAATAAAACAAGGTTAAGTGGTTAATGTAGAAATGTAAGAATCATTTTTATAAGTGACTTAGGTCACATTTTAATCAGTTAAATAGTAGGAACTTTATACCGTAATAATAAAGACAATAAATGATGAAAAGAAACATGGGTACGGCAGATAGAATTATTCGTTTGATCATCGCTGGTATAGTTGCAACATTGTATTTCACCCACACAATCACCGGAACTTTCGGCATTGTATTAATGATTTTATCCGGAATATTTGTTTTAACCAGTTTTGTTAGTTTTTGCCCTTTATACGCTCCTTTCGGAATTAAAACGTGTAAAGTGAATAGTAATAAATAATAAGTTAGGTTAGGTTTGTAATGAAGAAGCGGCTTTGTAGTCGCTTCTTTGTTGTTTTGGGCGCATCTGGATCATTTTTTTTTGAACGGTATAAGTTATTGATTAACAAGTATAAACTGTGTTGCGGCAGGTTCTTTGTCCGCCAGCTAATTTGGTAACTTTGAACAAAACTAATGCCTTATGAAAAATCTACTTACATGCTTCTGTGTCGTCGTGACAGTTTTTACAGCTTATAGCCAAGATTCGTATTTAATCGAAAAAGACGTGTTTATATATGGCTTGGGAGATGGAGAGCTTATAACAGGAAAACAAATCAACAATAAGGCTCATTTAAAACACTATGATAGCGCCGGGGATATAATATGGGAAGATTCAATCTCGTTTAATGTAGCGGTTGAAAGTTCAAAGTTTGATTGGATTTCGAGATTTAAAGGTACGGATGAACTGGTTGTTTGTATGGAAAGTGTTTTAGAACACAGTTTTTATTTTAATGACACAGCAATAGTTCATTTTGAAAAACTAAATTTAACGTCCCATGACTTTGTAGCTAGTTTTGAAGACACATTCATTGTAGCTGCTGTAGTTCCAATCGAATATAAGGACACTTCATTATATGTTAGTTTTGCTGACTTTTCAAATTTAACTTCAAGCGATTTCAATCATGCGACTTATTCCTTAAATTCGGGGTTTGAATTTTCTTTGATTGCTCCTTTAGATTCTGTTTGGTGTTACTTGCTAGGTTGGTCCTACTATGCGTTTGGTGATAGTATATACAAGTATCAAAATTATAATGAATATCATGTGTTTGAGAAATATTCGAATGAAATGAGTTTGTTAGTACGTTACGAGAATTGGATAGAAACAGGAGAGGAGTATGACGATGTGTGTTACAGACAAGCCATAAATTCTGACAGTATTTTTGTCTTTACGCAGGGAACAACGAATGGGGGAATTTACCATACCAAGTGGCGTTTTGACTGGCGGAACATTGATATGTCACCTAAAAATTCTTCATTAATTAACTCCTTTACCAATGACACAGGTGCCTTCTCACTTATACGCGGGTATAAAACTAATGGTCAGGTTAAATTGGATAAAGTGAATCGGCGTATTTGCATTTTAGCTGAGGAAACAATAATTGAGTCACAGATTCCTTATGTTGCATATACTTATCAAAGTGTACTTGTATATGACTACGATTTTAATTTTCTGTGTGAAATTCCCGTGGCAGTTCGCTCTGCAACTTTACCACAATCAGACACTAAAAAACTATTGGAACTCAATGGATTGGTTTATTTACAAAGTCAAGACTATGACAATCAATCTCTAATTCGTATGAATTGCGATATTCTGGACGCTGAAGAACTCAATGGAAAATCATTGAATACTTCTATATTTCCAAACCCGGCATTAAATTATTTTAATGTTGTCAATGAAGACAACATAGATTTAACCATTAAATTACTATCCATGGATGGCAGAGAATTGGAAGTTTATTCTTCAAACGAACCGAACGTTAAAATTGATGTTTCTGACCTGACTTCTGGTGTGTATGTAGTGAGCATCGAAGGAAATGGAACTATTGCAATGGATAGAATAATTAAAAAATAGTTTGGTTGTTGGAGAAAAGTTGGAAGTTTATAAAGGATAACCTTCTCAATCAAGTAATTCTACAACACATCAAAACAACATGCACCATTTTCAATTAATCCAAGCGCAAAGAGAGCTGAAGAGTGTTATTTCGCTGACCTATAATCTTCATATTCTTTTAGTTGTAAATAAAAAATTATATATTTGGTAGGATTCGTTCACAACGATAACCTTGCATTTAAATGAAAACACAAAGCCTCAACTACCCCAAACTCCTTGACACCCTTCCCGGATTGTATCTCATTCTTTCCACTGATTTAAAGATTATTACAGCGAATGATGCGTATGCATCGGCGACTATGATTGATAAGCAAGAGGTTGTAGGAAAGGGATTGTTTGAGGTCTTTCCTGATAATCCAGACGATGAAAATGCAGATGGAGTTTCTAACTTGTCAAAATCATTGAACTCAGTGCTCAAGCATAAAAAGGCACACTCCATGGCCATCCAAAAATACGATATCCAAAAACCGGATGGGAAGTTTGAGGTAAGGTATTGGAGTCCCATGAACGTTCCGGTGCTTAATGACGACAATGAAATTGAATGTATTATTCACCGCGTCGTAGATGTCACAGAATCGGTGGTGCTGAAAGATGAGCAGTTAAAAAACAAAAAGAAAACCGATGATCTCGAAAAGCAGGTCCATGAGTTGAAAACGGAAACACTCAACCGTACAAGGGAAATTCAAAAATTGAACGATGAATTGGAACAAAAGATAGAAGAACGAACCAAATTATTGATGGAAAGTGAAGCATTACTGAAGGATCAGAATGCACTGTTAATTAGTCAAAACAAGGAACTACAACAATATACATATATCACTTCGCACGACCTTCAAGAACCACTGCGAACACTCGTCAGTTTTTCAGATTTACTACAAAAGAAATACGGTGATACATTGGATGAAAAAGGCGTGCAGTATATTCAATTCATTTCTCAAGCATCCAATAGAATGAGGCAGTTGGTGAAAGTGTTGATGGATTATTCACGGGTAGGTCAAGAAAGTAAATTGATGCAGGTAGATTGCAACGAAACACTAAAAGCTGTGCTGAATGATCTGGCGTTAATTATCGGTGAGACAGAAGCAAAGATTAGCATCGAACAATTACCTATCATCAACGCTTATTCAATCGAACTGCGACAACTGTTTCAAAACTTGATTAGCAATGCGTTGAAGTTTAAGCACAACGATACTGTCCCGGTAATTCATGTCTCGGCAGTTGAGCAGGCGAATGAATGGGTTTTCAGTGTGAAAGACAATGGAATAGGCATCGACTCAAAGGATATAAAAAGCTTGTTTCAGGTCTTTAAAAGGTTACACAACAGAGCCGATTACCAGGGAACGGGAATTGGATTAGCACTCTGTAAAAAAATTGCAGAACTGCACGGAGGGAAAATTTGGATAGAATCAACACCGAATAAAGGGAGCATATTTAAGTTTACAATAACCAAACTATAACTAGCCATGAAGAATAAATTAAATTGTGTCTTATTAGTAGATGACGACGAAGCGACCAACTTCTTGAATACTGAGTTTTTGGAAGAGTCCGGAATTACGGAGAATATTGCCGTTGCAATGAATGGCGTTGAAGCGATTGATTATTTAACTTCCACCGGTAGGTTCAACAACGGAGCAACGATTAATCCGGCACCAGACTTGATTTTGTTGGATATAAACATGCCAGTCATGGATGGTTGGGAATTTATTAAAGCCTATCGAGGCTTGAAAAAAGAGCAACGAGGTAAAATTATTATAGCTATGCTTACCACTTCGCTCAACCCGAACGATCAGCTAAAAGCCCAGGAAATAAGTGAAATTTCCGCCTACAAAACCAAACCGTTAAGCTTTGAAATTATCGACGAAATAATGAGAACTAATTTTCCAGAGTACTTATGAGGTTGCCCCCCTCAATATACTTTCTCCATCAAATAATGCTGTAACACATTAAAGAGTTTGTAGCTTTTTTCAATTTCGGTGTACCCTAAGCGCAAATAGAACTGAAGCGCATAGTCTCGCGCGTGAAGAATCATTTTTTTGTCACCACGAGCAATGGATTTTGCTTCCACAGCGTCCATGATTAATTTCCCAAATCCTTTACCTTGAACAACTGGATCTACTGCGACAAATCTCGTTTGTGCTGTTGTTTCATCTACCTTGTCGAGTCTTGCAATGGCACGTAACATACCATCTTCGTAGAGCGCAAAATGAATTCCATTTAAATCGCCATCGTTGCGTTCACTACCAATAGGTTGGTTCAACGGTTTGCGCAATACATCGTAACGCATTGCATAATATTGTTCCCATTCTTTTGGGGTGATTGGCGTTCTTACTTCAATGCTCATTTGAAAATAACTGAAGTGACACGTTTCGTTTCTATGTTGTCAATCGTTTCGTTTCTTATAAGTTCTTGTGCTTCAGGAGTATCAAAAACCTCGTCCAACGATTTTATTTTCCCAGCTGGAACGTTTAAGGTGTGGAGTTTGTCTAGTAGCGGCTTTACATCCAATAAGCTGACTTTCTCTTCGATGATCTTTGCCAGTTCCATACGGTTCTTCACGCGATTTTGATTGTTCGAAAATTCATCTTTTAGTGGAAGATCATTTAAACCAAGCACAGTGCATAATTTTTGAAAATGCCCATCAGAACCAATCGCGAATGTTATCAACGCACCATCTTTCGTTGTGAAAATTTCACCGTATGGAGCAATGTTGGGGTGTAGACTTCCAATGCGTTGTGGGACATTACCAGTCATTAAATAATTCGAAGCCTGATTAACTAAATTACTCAGTGCAGCATCATAAAGCGCGACAGAAACGGTTTTTCCTTTTCCCGATTTTTCGCGCTCGTACAAGGCAAGTAAGATTCCTTCTTTCAAATGATGAGCAGCTAGAACGTCAATCAACGCGACGGGCATTTTAACAGGTCCACTTTCCCGTGTTCCGTTCATGGACATAAAGCCCGATTCAGCTTGTAGAATCAAATCATACGCCACACGATCGCTTTCATCACCGTAACCGTTAATTTTTCCGTGAATTAAACGTGGATTGATTTGAAAAAGGAGTTCATCTTCAATGCCAAATTTAGCCGCATCACCCTTTTTAAAATTGGTAATCAAAATGTCGGCAGTTTTTATGAGTTCCAGAAATTGGTTTCGATCACTTTCCAGCATCAAATCAAGTTGAATGTAATCCTTCTTGTAATTGATGCTCGCAAAATAGGCAGATACAGAAGCAGTCGAATCTTCGGTAGCTAGCTTCCAACTTCTTGTGACATCTGGATGCTTCGGATGCTCAATTTTGGTTACGTTAGCCCCCAATTCAGCAAAAAAAGTACCTACGGAAGGTCCCGCAAGTACTGTGCTGGCATCGATGACTGTTAAACCGGTGAGCATTAATTTTGTAACTCCCAGGTAACAAATTCTTGTACCAAGGCTGTTTCACTATCTTCCAACTTCGCCTTTTTTGCCATTTTAGGTAAAATTTCAGCCCATTGTTCAGTAGTATAGTTGTCCACAATTTTCAATTTGTGGCATTTTTGACATTTTGCGTCGTACAATCCTTTTCCTTGCTCGATTTCAGCGGTAGGATAGGAGACTTTAACTTCCTCTTCGACTACTGCAGTGGTTTTTTCTGCGCAAGAAGCAAAGAGCGCAAGACATCCTATTAAAGCTATTTTTTTCATATTCATATTTTAAGTAGTTCGAAGATAAGAAAAGAATCCACTTTAGCGCACAATCCAATACATCTTCTATTTTTGTTTTTTTCAACAGCAACTATGCAAGAACAAGACTTCATAAAGAACAAAACCGGTTTACAAGATAAATCTATAGCGAACGTCCTTTCGCTGTTATCGGAAGGAGCAACAATTCCTTTTATCGCGAGGTATAGAAAGGAAAGAACGGGAGGATTGGATGAGGTGGAGATTGCGGCAATTCGCGATGAATCGAAACGCTACGGTGAGTTAATTAGTCGACAACAGACAATACTTAAGACGATTGAAGAGCAAAATCAGTTAACTGATGAGTTAAAGGCAAAGATAGTTCAGTGCTTCGATCCTATTTTGCTAGAAGACTTGTATTTGCCTTACAAACAAAAAAGATTGACGAGAGGGGAGAAGGCGAAGAAATTGGGACTGGAACCTTTAGCGAAAATGATCATGTCGCAACGTGGTGGAGACCCTTTCCAGATGGCGGAACGGTTTGTTAAAGGTGAAGTCGTTGACGAAGATCAGGCGTTGGAAGGCGCAAAAGATATTATTGCAGAGTGGATGAATGAGAATGTGACATGTCGCACTCGATTGAGAGAGACATTTGAAAAGCGTTCGATTCTCGTATCAAAATTGGTCAAAGGAAAAGAAGAAGAAGCGGAGAAATACAAAGACTATTTTGATCATTCAGAGAGTTTAAGTCGCGTTGCTTCGCATCGTTTTTTAGCTTTGTATAGAGCAAATCGAGAGGGGTTGCTTTCATTGAAAGCACGTCCAGATGAAGAAGGTGTGTTGCAGTTCATGGAACGATTTTTCGTTAAAGGAAACGACGCTTGTGCTGATTTCGTAGCTGACGCTGCTCAGGATGCATACAAACGATTGCTTCGTCCTTCGTTGGAAAACGAAGTATTGAACAAGACCAAAGAAAAAGCGGATGCCGAAGCAATCAAGGTGTTTGGGAAAAACTTACGTCAATTATTGTTGGCTCCACCCTTAGGCTCAAAGCGTGTGTTGGCCATCGATCCAGGATTCAGAACAGGTTGCAAAGTAGTTTGTGTCGATGAAAATGGAAATCTACTGACCAACACAACGATTTTCCCTCATCCTCCGCAAAAAGAAGAATCGCAGGCAAAAGCGAAAATTGCACAACTGGTTCAAGCGTATAAAATTCAAGCAATTGCAATTGGTGATGGAACAGCGGGACGAGAAACAGAAGGGATGATTAAACACATTCGTTTCGACAGAGACGTGGAAGTTTATGTTGTTCGTGAAGATGGTGCTTCGATTTATTCAGCCAGTTCCATTGCAAGAAAAGAATTTCCAGATTACGACGTCACTGTTCGAGGTGCTGTTTCCATTGGTCGCCGATTGATGGATCCGTTGGCTGAATTGGTGAAGATTGATCCGAAATCAGTGGGAGTGGGGCAATATCAGCATGAAGTCAACCAAACACAATTAAAGGAAACGCTAGACGACGTTGTTATCTCTTGCGTAAATACGGTTGGAGTGGATGTCAATACAGCATCGCCTTATTTGTTGAGTTACGTTTCTGGACTGGGACCGACATTGGCGGAGAATATTGTAAAATACCGCACTGAAAATGGAGGAATTTTTTCCCGAGAGGAGCTGAAGAAAGTCGCGCGTTTGGGTGGAAAAGCATTTGAACAGGCGGCAGGGTTTATTCGCATTCGTGATGGTAAGAATCCGTTGGATAATTCGTCTGTTCACCCGGAGAGTTATGGTGTTGTTGCGAAGATTGCAAAATCGCTAAATTGCGATATTGCGACATTGATTGGAAACAGAGAATTATTGTCCAAAGTCGACGCGAAGGACTTTCCCGAAACGGATGCATTCACCTTCAACGACATCATCGCCGAATTGAAAAAACCGGGACACGATCCACGCAAACAAGCCGAAGTATTGGAGTTCGATCACCGCATCAAAACAATAGATGATTTGAAAACGGGCATGAATTTGACAGGTATTGTCACCAACGTGACGAATTTTGGTGCCTTTGTCAATATCGGAATTAAAGAAAATGGATTGATTCACAAGTCCAATTTAGCAGAAGTATATGTCGAAGATCCTTCTGATTTTATTGCGCTGCACGAACACGTTTCCGTACAAGTCATGGAAGTAGATATTGCCCGAAAACGCATTGGACTCAAGAGATTGGTCTAGCGTGCGGTGAATAAATTGATTAATGACCGCATATTTTGCGGTAAATAATTTGTTTTTGCGGTGAATATTATCTATATTCGATGCATAAATTGCGGAGAATGACACAATATGTTTATCAGCGAAGGGATTGGCCTCAATTTTATTGGGACAATGAAGTTCTTGTTTTGAAGCTTTCAGAAGTTCGAAACAAGCAAGGTCGTCTATTGGGTAAAATGGAAGCGCTTGGTTTTGATTTACAAAATGAAGCATTGCTCAAAACACTTTCCTCAGATGTACTTTATTCTTCTCAAATAGAAGGTGAAAATTTTAATTCAGAGGAAGTTCGATCATCTGTTGCTCGCAAGCTAGGAATGGAATTCGCAGGAATGGTAGATTCGAATCGTTTTGTTGATGGCGTGTCAGAAGTCACGGTTGACGCCACAAAGAATGCACATGTGCCTCTGACAAAAGAACGTTTATGCGCTTGGCACGCAGCATTATTTCCAACAGGAAAAAGCGGTATGTATCCAATCACTTTGGGCGATTATCGTAAAGATGATAAAGGTCCAATGCAAGTCGTTTCTGGTGCTATGGGATTTGAACGTGTTCATTTTGAAGCGCCAAAAGCAGACAAACTTGAACGTGAAATGCATCAATTTTTAGAGTGGTTCAATTCAGATGTTTCCCTAGATGGTGTATTAAAAGCAGCTTTAGCACATTTTTGGTTTGTGACCGTCCACCCATTCGATGATGGAAACGGTCGTTTGGCGCGTGCAATAGCAGATATGCAATTGGCAAAATCGGAGCATGTCAACCAGCGCTTTTACAGCATGTCGTCTCAATTATTGAAAGAACGAAAAGCGTATTACAAGCAATTGGAATTGTCTCAAAAAGGCGATGTCGATGTTACGGCTTGGCTGGCGTGGTTTTTAGATTGCTTGAAAAGAACGTTGGACAATACGGAAGAATCACTGGCTAAAGTGTTGTTCAAAGCGCGCTTTTGGGAAAAGCATCAAAAGACAGTGATGAACAAACGCCAAGTGGATATGCTCAATAAACTGTTGGATGATTTCAAAGGAAATCTAACGACTTCTAAATGGGCGAAAATGCAAAAATGCTCACAAGATACAGCGCTTCGCGATGTTCAAGATTTAGTTTCAAAAGATGTGTTGAAAAAAGATGATGCTGGTGGAAGAAGTACCAATTATGTGTTAGTTTGATCGAAAAATCATCCCATTCTCGACTTTCAAGCTCGTAGGAGTATTTTCAACATACAACGAACCAGTGCCCAATCCTTGTGGTAAGTCGTTTTTGTATTCTGCCGTAAACTGACAAATAGCATCCAGTCCAACGTTGGATTCGAGTGCTGACGTCATCCACCAGGGAATGTTGCGTTCTTCAGCCAATGATATCCATTCTTTGCACCCTTCAATTCCACCATGGAGACTTGGTTTTAGAATAATGTACTGAGGTTGAATTGTATCCAACAACTCTATCTTCTTTTCCAAACGATGGATGCCAATTAATTCTTCATCTAGTGCAATGGGTAGTGGGGTAGAAGCACACAGTTCAGCCATTTTTTTCCATTGTCCCGCTTTGATTGGCTGCTCTATGGAATGGATTTCAAATTGACTCAGCGTTTTTAACTTGTCGAGGGCTTCAGATGGGTTAAAAGCACCGTTTGCATCAACACGTAATGTTATTTTTTCAGCGCTGAATCTATTTCGAATGGAAGCCAAAAGTGCTAATTCAGTATCAAAATCAATGGCACCAATTTTCAATTTTATTGTCGTAAAACCAGATGTTATTTTTTCTTCAATCTGATTTTTTATAAACGATTCGCCGCCCATCCAAATCAACCCGTTAATGCCGATTTTTTGTTTTCCTTTTGCAAAATCGTTGTCGAAAATGATTCCCTTTCCACCATTTTTTAAATCGAATAAGGCCGTTTCTACACCAAATTTGATGGATGGGAAATCACTGAGATCTTGTGTTAGATCGTTACAAACGGAAATCAATTTCGCTTCGTACTGATCATCATTTTCGTAATCGGGTGACAAACCAGGAATGATGCTGCATTCTCCCAATCCTTTAATCGACGGATTTTCTTCGTTCCAAACTTCAATGAACCAGGCGTGTTTTTCGGTAAGCACACCACGACTAGTGCCACTCGGTTGCTTGAATTGAAATGTTCGCTTGTAGAAGTGTGCCTTCATGCAGTGAGAATTAGTCCAATCGTTACAAAAACTGAAGTAGCAAATGTTGTGAGTGCAACTTTCTTAAGTTCAGGATCAAAATCTTTAGCGTTTGTTGTCTGCATGACTTTCCGCAAGTGAAGAAGAAGTAACGCTCCGGGAATCATGCTTAAAAACAGCTCTGGTTTCTTGAATGAATTGATAAAAACAGCGAGAGAAATTAGCGCAATCATAATGAGCAATGCATGGTAAAATTTGGCATTGTTCGGTCCCATTTTCACAACAATCGTGTTTTTATTGGATGCAGCATCGTTTTTATAATCCCTCATGTTGTTCAGATTCAATACTGCCGTACTCAGTAATCCGACAAAAACGGCGAGCAATACATTTTCCATGGAAAACGATTTTGTGTACAGCGAATAAACACCGAGCACACTCACCAGTCCAAAAAATATAAAAACCATGATATCACCCATTCCGTGGTAACCATAAGCTCTTTTTCCAACAGTATAGCTAATCGCAGCGATGATACAAAGTCCCGCCAATCCGATATAAAACCAAACGATGCCAGTAGGCATTTCCTGACCGCCGATGTAAATCAGAGTAGCAGCAGCAATTAAACTGAGAATCCCTGTAATGACAACCGCAGTTTTCATTTCACGTTTCGAAATCACACCCGATTGCACCGCTCGTGTAGGTCCAATGCGACTACTGTTATCCGTTCCCTTTTCACTATCGCCTAAATCGTTGGCAAAATTGGAGAGAATTTGAAACAACACGGTGGTGGCCATGGCGAGCAAAAAGATGTTCAAATCCCAATATCCATGATGATACGCAACACCCGAACCCAGTATGATTCCCGATAACGATAGGGGCAAAGTTCTTAAGCGCATTGCGCCAATCCATGGTTTTATTTTCTGCATGAAACAAAAGTAAGTATTCTCGTGCGTATTGAAATCAGTTAATGTGCGTACATAATAAAAAAAGTGTAATTTCACAGCATGAATATGGACTTAAAAGAAGCAGCATTAAGCAAACTATTGGGAATTCAATTTCCAGTGATTGTCGCACCAATGTTCCTTGTCTCCAATGTTGAAATGGTCGTTGCAGCCATTAAATCGGGTGCAACAGGAGCTATTCCCGCACTGAACTACAGATCAACGGATGAACTCAGAGAAGCTATTCAGCGCATCAAAAAAGAAGCGAAGGGACCTTTCGGCATCAATTTAATTGTCAATAAATCGAACTTCTTATACAAGGAGCAATTGAAAGTTTGCTGCGAAGAGAAAATCGATTTTATCATCACTTCGTTAGGTTCTCCCGAAGAAACGATACGTGAAGCGCATAAAGCTGGAGTAAAAGTATTTTGCGATGTGGTGGATGTGAATTATGCGAAAAAAGTCGAAGCGCTTGGTGCCGATGGACTTATTGCAGTGAATAAGGAAGCCGGTGGACATGCTGGAGGTTTATCGTTCAAGGAATTGATTCCCTTATTGAAGAAATCGTGTAAATTACCTGTGATTTCTGCTGGAGGTGTAGGAAATGGTTTTGAAATGCGTGAAATGATGAAGTACGGTGCCGATGGATTTTCCATGGGAAGTATTTTCATTGCATCTACGGAATCCGGTGTATCACAAGATTACAAGCAAGCTTGCGTGGATTATGGAAGTAAGGATATTGTCATGACGACCAAACTTTCGGGAACTCCTTGCACCGTTATCAATACGCCGTATGTCCAAAAAGTAGGTACGAAGCAAAATTGGCTGGAGCGTTTATTGAACAAAAACAAGCGCTTGAAAAAATGGTTCAAGGCATTTACCTTCTTTAAAGGAATGAAGAAATTGCAGAGCGCGGCTTTCAGTTCCACCTACAAAACAGTTTGGTGTGCGGGACCTTCTATTGAGCATGTGAAGGCAATTCGACCAATTGAGGAAATTATTGATCAACTCAAAAGTGAATATGAGCAAGGAAAATAAAGAGATTTCGTTGCGAAAAATGCAATGGCTGTTGTTTTTGCTGAGTCGCTTTAAAATACCAATGATCGGTTATGTGCGACCGAAACTCTTATTACTTAACGATACTGATGTCGAACTGAAGATTAAGTTACGAAGAAGATCTAGAAATCACTTGAACTCCATGTATTTTGGTGCTTTGGCAATTGGTGCAGATGTCGCAGCAGGAATCCATACGTTTTATTTCGCCGAAAAGATGAATAAGAAAGTTTCATTTGCTTTCAAAGGAATTAAAGGCGATTTTTTAAAAAGAGCTGAATCAGATGTGACATTTAAGTGCAATCAAGGGCAATTGATTCGAGAAGCAATTGAAAAATCGGCACATGAACAAGTTCGTGTAAATGAAAATATCCTTGTAGAAGCCTTTGATGATGTAAACGAAATTGTTGCCACCTTTGAAATGCTAGTTTCGGTGCGTGTCAAATAATCCCTTTATTGACAAATGAAAATTAGGATGATTTTCTATCTTTGCTCCAATTCAAGAAAAATAGAATGCACTACATTACGGCACTAGAACTTAAAGAGAAGCAACAAAAGGGAGAGTCACTAACATTGTTAGATGTCCGAGAAGATTACGAACGCGAAATTTGTGAAATAGGAGGGTTGCATATTCCTATGGGAGAGATTACATCCCGAATAAATGAAATTCCCTCAGATCGTCTAATTGTTGTGATGTGTCGCTCGGGAAAAAGAGCAGAATCCGTTGCTAACTTGTTGATCAGCGATTTGAATTATTCAAATGTGGTTATTTTGGAAGGCGGAATTTTGGCTTGGATTGAGCAAATCGACAATCAACTTGAAACCTATTAAACATGACAAAAAGATCACCACTACAATTAGGCTTGCTTTCATTAAAAGGAATTACCATGGGAGCAGCGGATGTTGTCCCAGGTGTATCTGGAGGTACGATAGCATTTATTTCTGGTATTTATGAAGAGCTGATTGAGAGTATTAACAAGATTAATCTCGGCGCGTTAAAGGTTCTTAGAAAAGAGGGAATTAAGGCTTTTTGGAATCACATCAACGGAACTTTCTTTGTTTTCCTGTTTGCGGGAATTATAATTAGTATTGTTTCTTTGGCAAAGGTGATTACTTATTTTTTAGAAGTACATCCAGTGTTAATTTGGAGCTTCTTTTTTGGTTTAATTATAGCAAGCGTTTGGCTAGTTGGGAAAACGATTAAGAAATGGTCTCTGGGAGTTATTGCCACATTGCTGATAGGTACTGTGATAGCATTTTATATTTCATCAATTGAATCAGTGGCGAGTGTTGACGCTGAATGGTATATATTTTTGAGTGGTGCGATTGCTATCTGCGCGATGATTTTACCTGGAATTTCAGGATCCTTTATTCTAGTATTGATGGGAACCTATCATCTTGTTCTTGATGCTGTAAAGTCAAGAGATTTATTGATTATTGGATTGTTTGCGATTGGTTGTTTAGTTGGCTTATTGACATTCGCGCGATTATTGAAATACTTATTCAACCACTTCAAAGAAATCACGATTGCACTTTTAACAGGATTTATGATTGGTTCACTCTATAAAGTATGGCCATGGAAGATCAAAGTTGGAGAGGCACCACTTGTTGTCCATTCGAACGGAAAGGAAGATTGGATGATGACAAATGTACTTCCAGCTAATTTTGAAGGAGATGCGCTATTGCTTCCTGCCATTGGTTGTGCAGTCGGCGGGATGCTCTTAATTCTTATCCTTGAGCGATTTGCTCCAAAGGAATCATGAGAAATTTTGGTTTAGTAGGTAGATCGCTTGGTCATTCGTTTTCAAAACCCTTTTTTGAAAAATTATTCATTGCACAATCCATTGATGCAAGTTACGAGAACATAGAAATTCAAACCATCGATGAATGCATTTCGATTTTTGAAACTCAGTTTTCAGGATTAAATGTAACTATACCTTATAAAGAACAAATTATTCCTTTCTTAGATGAATTAAGTAGTGAAGCGGAGAAAATTGGTGCAGTTAATACGATACAGTTCAAACACGGTAAACGAATTGGGCACAACACAGACGCTTATGGATTTCACAACTCAATAAAACCATTTCTCACAAACCAACACGAGCGTGCGCTAATTTTCGGGACTGGAGGTGCATCGAAAGCGGTGGAGTTTGTGCTAAAATCGTTGGGGGTTGATGTGATTTTTATTTCGCGTACTCCGAAAAGCGAAAATTGCTTTGGCTATAATGAAGTCAATGAAAGAATGATTTCCGCGTGTAAACTCTTAGTGAACTGCACTCCAGTTGGTACTTTTCCTTCAGTTGATGAAGCAATTGCTTTACCCTATGAAACCTTAACGAAAGACCATTTAGTCGTTGATCTAGTGTACAATCCAGCGAAAACAAAGTTCTTAGAAAATGCTGAATACAATGGCGCAATGATTTTGAATGGTGAATCCATGTTGAGGCATCAGGCATTGAAGGCATGGGAGATCTGGAATTCTGTAGATGAATAGTGAAGAGTTAATAAAGCAAGGCACTGGAGTGAGTGTAGAATTCCTTCCATCAATGGAGGGCCAATACCGAGTTGCTCAAATACTAGTATCATTTGCTAATTCAAAAGGTGGATCTCTATTTATCGGTGTCAAAAAGAATGGTAAAATTTGTGGTATCCATCCAGATCATGAGTTAATGTATCTTGATGAAGTACTACATTTAATTGAAGGAGAGGTCAATCTCACTCATTCTGTGCATCAAATTCGACACTACCTAGTTCTAGAAATCACGATTGAACAGTTGCCGAAATCAGTGAGATCCAAATCTCTTGATGGAAAATGGTACCATTATATACGCGTTGAATCAGAAACGATAATGGCGAATAAAATTATTTCTCATTTCTTTTATATGAGAGATGGTAATCAAGCTGTTGTTTTGTCAGAAGATCACACTGTATTACTGAATGAGTTGAAGTATGGAACGCGGAATCTATCAATGCTTTATAAGTTAACACCATTCAAACCGAAGAAGATTGATAAGTTCTTATCTGAGTTGCTGGTATTGAATTTAATTGATTATCAATATAGAAATGAGACGTTTTACTATTTTTGTTTAGAATAAAATTATGTATTATTACACCTTAATTCTTAACACTATTACATATGAATAAAGTATTTTTTATTATCGGAATTGTTTTTGCGGTTATTTTCATTTTTATTACTGGATACTATGCTGAGGAAGTTAGCAGTGCGAGATTCGATTATATATTTAGCAGCTATTCAAGTTATTCTTATGACAGCTATAACTCATACGATTCTTACGGTTCGGGAGACTCATACAGAAGTTTGACTTCAGAGGCAGCTTTGTGGTCGTTGTTGTTTATTCTCTATTTTGTTGCAATGAATCTAATTGGACTAATAAAGGTCAAAACGAAGACTTCAAAGGTTTTATCTATCATCGGATTAAGCTTTGGAGGGATAATTTTGCTTTGGAACTTTGGAGTGATGGCCTCTCCAGGATCAATGTCTTTTGACGAGGTAGCACCTGCATGGATCTTTTTTGGATTGATGATGTTAGCTTTTTCTATTATCGTACTTATCCAAAGTGTTAGGTATGCGAATAGGCTAGCTTTGGGGGTTGTAAACAGTTCAGTAAACAAATCAGATACCGATTTATTAGACTCTTAAAAAATGCTAAAATAATAGGAGTTGTGACTTTCTTTTGTATATTGTGGAGTTTAAATAACTAAATTAGATATATCGCATGGGAAGACCAGCAACCAAGCCGGCAAGATTAAAGGATGGATTTTATATAGAAGTGAAAAATCAAGGAAGTGGAGGCGTTTTAATTAGACGTGACACTAAAGAACAAATGATTCTTGCCGCAGAAGATTATTCAAGAATGAAGCAGGTAAATGTCCTGGGAGAGATGAAAAACGACAAATGGGTTGATAAAACCAAAGACAAAAAGAAAAGTAAGTAGTCATTTTTCATTTTTGCATAGGTCAATTACGCTTGATGCAAATAAAAAATTAAAAGCGAATCAATTTTTGGTTCGCTTTTTTGTCCCCTTATACCACACCATTTCAATGAGTTGAGATATTTAATTGTATTAGGATAAAAAAATAGTAAAAAAGAGTTTTAAAAAAGCTTGTAATAATAAAAAAGGTGATTACCTTTGCCCCCCGCTTAGAGCGATAGGCGGATCAGATTTTTTAGAAAAGTTTTTAATAAAAAGTTTGTGAGGAATAAATAAGTAGTTATCTTTGCGCTCCCAAATCGAACGAGATTTAGGAAAGGTAAAGTAAGATTTAGTCTTAGGGTCTTAACATCGTTAAGTCTTAAAGTCCAAAGAAGTTCTTTGAAAGATTGAGAAAATAAGAAAACAGCGTAATATTTTTTTGAAATATTATAAAGAAAGAGTCACAACAGAATTCAAAGTTTTATACAACGGAGAGTTTGATCCTGGCTCAGGATGAACGCTAGCGGCAGGCCTAACACATGCAAGTCGAGGGGCAGCACGATTGAGCTTGCTTAATTGGTGGCGACCGGCGCACGGGTGCGTAACGCGTATGCAACCTACCCTGTACTGAGGGATAGCCCGGAGAAATTCGGATTAAGACCTCATAGTATTACGAGTTCGCATGAATTTGTAATTAAAGGTTACGGTACAGGATGGGCATGCGTCCCATTAGCTAGATGGTAAGGTAACGGCTTACCATGGCAACGATGGGTAGGGGGCCTGAGAGGGTGATCCCCCACACTGGTACTGAGACACGGACCAGACTCCTACGGGAGGCAGCAGTGAGGAATATTGGACAATGGGCGCAAGCCTGATCCAGCCATGCCGCGTGCAGGAAGAATGCCCTATGGGTTGTAAACTGCTTTTATTTGGGAATAAACCTCCTTACGTGTAGGGAGCTGAAGGTACCAAATGAATAAGCACCGGCTAACTCCGTGCCAGCAGCCGCGGTAATACGGAGGGTGCAAG
>CALEIK010000027.1 GCA_937876195.1 uncultured Flavobacteriales bacterium | reverse complement strand
CTTTGAAACAAATGATGATGTCATTATCTACAGCCTGTGGACATTCGCCCTTCACTGCTCCTTGACGCTGGTATATCAACCATTGGCTTTCTTTTATCACCAACTTCTGACCTTTGAAACAAATCGTGATATCATTGTCCACTTGTGCTACCACATAATTGACAACAAAACTTGCGTTAACAGTTCCGCAGTCTGATGTAGCAGTAAGTTTTACAGTGTTGGATCCTTGCACCAAAGAAATCTCTTTGGTAAACACATGTGTAACCACGTTGTATGAACCATTGCTCACTGCCTGTCCATTCACAGTTACTTTTACTTGGCTGGCAAAATCAATGTTTTCTACCGTCGCCTTAATCGCATAGGTAGGTACTTGAGTTGTCGCCTCACTTGTTGCTGGTGCAATCATAGTAATCTTCGGAGTAACGCAAGGGCTGTACTCCACATTAATGATTTCTTTGACTTCACTGCACCCGTTTTTCGCAGTAATTTCAACAACATTTACACCTTCATTCAGCGTTAATCTCTTCGTCAATCTTTTGGTTGAAGCGTTGAATGTGAACACTTGAACGATTCCATTTAATTTCAGCGTAATCTGATTCTGCGCTGTAATGTTTTGAAATTGAGCAACGAAATCGAACGTTCTATTTTCAGCAACGACAACTCCTGTTGTATATGCAGTTGTAATAATTGGTGCATCACACTTAACATATTCAAGTTCTACAATTTGCTCTGCAGATCCACAATCATTTGACGTTTGAATTTTGATACGGTTAATTCCTTCTGAGAGCGTCACCGTACTACTAAACGTGCTAGTTTCTTCATTGTAACTGTAATTGTTCAACGGGCGATCATTGATCGAGTAAACAATCTGCCCAGGGTGTAACACACTTGCAAAAACAGTATAATTTGGATCTTCCACCACCGTTTTTTGAGTATTCGGCATTGTGAATGTGATCGTTGGGGGCACACACTCTTCGTAGATAATAACCACTGTTTCCGAAACGGTTCCACATTCATTTGAGGCTGTCAACTTAACTCTGTTTTCTCCTTTGACCAGAGCAAATGAAGAATTTACCTTGCTAGATGAGGCATCGTAAGTATAGTTGTTCGAAATTTCTCCATTAATTGTAAGCTGAAGATTACTTGCTGTTGCAATTTGTGAAACAACTGCCTCGTATTCATAGACTGAAGAACTTGTTGTTACTCGTTTACTTCTCGGTTGCTGAACGTTAATTGCTGGTTTTAAGCAGTCCACCTCTTCTATATGCTCAGCTTCAGTTCTTGCGCGGAAGTTGAACTTCAACATCAATGCAGTATAATGATAGATGTCGTTTTCAAACATTCCCCATCTCAACGTATTGTCTTCGTAACCGTCGAATACATCTTTCAGTGCAAAGGTTGTTTTATGCTCTATCCCTATCGAGAATCGAGGTCCAACTTGGTACGCTAGCCCTATCCCTAAACTAGGCATGAAATCAACGTTGTAATCACTCTGATCACTTCCGTCTAGGGCTGTATCATAAATATCATCTGACATTTCCTTCCACTCTGGCTTTGACATTCCATCAGGAGAATAGTTGTAAAATGTATTGTTGTTAAAAAGTGTGTCTTGGTTGTACAGATCACCGTAGGTTTGGTTCCAAACAATATTTGCGCCTCCAAAAATGTACGGATCCCAACCAGTTCTTTCTCTCAGTCCATTGGCATGAAGCACCAACTCTAAACCAAGCTCGTGCACTTCTGTTTGAAAGTTGTTGATTGTATATCCTAATGTGTCGTATGCTTGAACAACATTTCCAGCTGGACTGAAGCTTGGGTTATAGCCGTTTAGTGAAGTGGTATCATAATCATGACCGTACCATTTACCACCAAGGTAACGCAGTCTTAAGTCGAAACTAAATTTTTTGGCATAGTCATAATTGAACGACCTTCCAATTGTAAATCCCCAACCGATATGCGTTTTGTTTTTTACATCTGTGGTATTCCAAGCTGCTCCAGTGTTTAACCCCAAAAACCATTTAGAGTCAGTGTCATAATCTAATTTTTGCGCAACTAGTAGTGTAGGCAAAATAGACAGGCAAATGATGAGAGTAATAATTCTTTTCATAGTGTGTATTTATTGTTAAAACCTAGCTTATATTACTGCTTTGAGGCTCTTATTGGAACAATTTCCCAACGTTTGGGCTGGCAAGTTTCATAAGTTGATTTTATTCGTTTCAGCTTCAACCCTTTCTATTATTGTGCCAAAATCTACGCACGGCGAACAATTAAGAATTTAAAAGCGGAAACAATTCGGCAAAATTATTTTAAATTTGCTTAAATAACTAATAAAACCTAGTGTTTTCAATTTCTATGCGTATCCCTGTTATTTTTTTGTTAATGCTTTCCTCCTGTGTTCAGCTCCTGTTCGCACAAGAAGTTTATAACGGATGCACAAATGCAATGGAACTTTGTCCAAATACAACCTATTCAGTCAACAACATTGATGCGAACGTTACTTTCTGTGCGGGCTGTGAAGACGACTTTGTTACCTGCTTTACCAATGAGAACACCATCTGGCTGACCTTTACTACAAATGACACTGGAGGGGATGTCCAAATCGATTTTTCCAATCTTGTGTTTGAGGTAAATCCAAATCAAGGCAATGCGCTGCAGGCGACGATACTAGAAGCACCAACTCCTTGTAATTCTGCTTCCTATGTTCCAATTGGAAATTGTGAAGCAAATGCAGCGGGAAATTTTGCCCTAAATGCAGCAGGTCTTACGGCCAACACTACCTATTACATCGTTATTGATGGAGATGATACTGGTGTTGGAGTCACAGAACCAGCAGAAAGTACGTTTGATGTAGCAATTAGTGGAACGGCTGTGGATCGTCCTGTACCAACGATTACTATTGACCCCATTACATTCACAACTTGTGAAAATGCCATTGCATATATTACAGCTATTCTTGAGGATTGTCCTGATTCCACAGATTATTCATGGTATGTAAATGGTAATTTGAGCTCAGTTACTGAATTGCCTGAATTGCAAATTTCCTCGTTGCAGGATGGGGATGTCATTACAGTAGAGAATTCGTGCTTTTTGCAGTGTGTCGAAGTTGTATCTTCTACATCTTTACCTATTTCCGTCTATAGTTTTAATGTGGATGCAGGAGCAGATCAAGTAATTTATGCAGGAAGTAGCACGTTGCTGAATGGAACAACGAGCGCACCTGATTATTCCTGGAGTCCAACCTTTTTATTGAATGACCCCACACTGTTAAATCCTGTAGCGGCTCCAACTCAAACGACAACCTATACGCTAACCGCGGTGGAAAATGGGTGCACTCAAACTGATTATGTGACAATTACTGTAATTGATGATTTAGACATCCCAAATACCATTTCTCCCAATGGAGATAATATCAACGATACGTGGGTAATTGAGGGGATTGAAAATTATCCAAATTCGATTATGCACATTTATGACCGCTGGGGACAAGAAGTTTTTCAGACAACCGGATACTCAAAAACAAAGGCCTGGGATGGCTCCATAAAGTCGGGTGAAGCCGCGGAAGGGGTGTACTATTATGTCTTGGATTTAGAGCTTGACAAGGGAACTATTTACAAAGGATCAATAACAGTCATTCGATGAGAAAACTCTTTTTCGTTCTTATCGTTCTATCGTTTTCGTCGAATTTGTTTTCTCAACAGATTCCACAATATTCACAATGGTCGTTGCATCAATTTGCTGGAAATCCTGCTCACGCGGGAATCAAAAAATGCATTGATTTACATTCACTTTACCGCATTCAGTGGGTCGGTTTTGAGGGAGCACCACGAAGTGGATTTTTTACGGCATCTATTCCTCTTTATTCAAAACGAAGAAAATACTTGAGTGGGCGACATGGCACTGGGTTCAAATTTGAAACGGATCAAATTGGTCAATTCAATGTAAATCGGTTTAACCTCGCTTATGCTGCGCATTTTAATTTTGACAAATACAATCGTCTATCGTTGGGAATTTACGGTGGGTTTATGCAAATGGGGTATGATCCCGGTGGAATTAACACCACACTTCCTGATCCCGTAGTCTCCAGTGAAGCTTCCTTTATTACTCCTGATGCTTCCTTCGGTGCATGGTACAATTCTGAAAAGTATTATTTCGGCTTAAGCTTGCAAAATTTAATCCCCAGTCGTTGGGAAAACATCGGTTACAATTCTCGAAATCGATTTCATGCAAGTGTAAACGCGGGTTATCAATTTGTAATTCGAGAAGACTTGTCGTTGTTGCCCTCTGCTATGGTGAAAATTCCGCCCCGAGGCCCAGTCGCGGTGGATCTAAACCTCATGTTTGACATAAAAAATATGATTGGATTTGGCATTGGTTACCGCAATACTGATGCGCTTATTGCTATTTTGAATATTAAAATCAAAGAGCAGTTTTCCATCGCCTATTCTTTTGATTACACGCTTTCTCACATTCAGTTAGGAGCTCAAAACACGCACGAATTGTCACTGCGCTTTACCACATGTAAGCCTACTCCAACATCCACTGCTAGTTGTCCACTTTTTGAATAGAATTGTTTCTTCAACGTTGGTGTGTGCATAAAATATCACTCACTGCTCAAAATGCCCCCTGCTTCTTTTCATCTTTGTATAAAATAGACAACATGAAATTAGTAGTAGCCGCTTTAGCAACAATTTTTCTCATCACCGCATGTGTTCCAGCAAAGAAATACAATGAACTTGTAGAACGAGAAAAGTTGTGCAGTGACGAACTAAATAAATACAAAACCAGTGCATTGAATTTTGAAGGGCAGGTGACAGAATTGAAAGCGCACGAAACTCAATTGCTCAAGCAGGTAACAGAATTGAAATCTGACACCTCATCTCTGGGTAGTAAATTCCGTGTCCTCAAAGCGAAATACGATAAAATGGCAGCCATCAATGAGTCGCTTGAAACAAACTACGACCGACTTCGATTGTCTGGAGCACAAGAAACAGCTACCTTGCACGGAGAGCTCAAAGCAAAACAAATAGAACTACAAAAAAGAGAAAATGAGTTAACCCTTCTCGCAAAAGAGTTGAAGGAAAAGCAAGACTTACTTGCTTCTCGTGAAAAACGCGTGAATGAACTTGAGCAAATGATCAAAGACCAAGAAAACGCCACCAAAGCACTCAAGGAAAAAGTGATGCTTGCTTTAAAAGGATTTGAAGACAAAGGTTTGACAGTGGAAGAACGCAATGGAAAAATTTACGTGAGCCTAGAAGCTAAATTACTCTTTGGTTCAGGCAGTACTGCTATTGAAACAGAAGGAAAGCAAGCGTTGATTGATCTAGCGCGCGTGTTAGAAACAGAACCTGAATTGGAAATTATTGTTGAGGGTCATACAGACACAGACAAATTGGCGAGCGCCAATCACCCTAAAAACAATTGGGAGCTTTCTGTACTTCGCTCTACTTCAGTAATTGAGATTATGCTTGCCAATTCCAACATCAATCCAACTCAATTAATGGCGGCTGGTCGTTCCTCGTATATTCCTATCGACCCAGCAGACAAAGCGAAAAACAGACGAATCGAGATTATTATTTCTCCGAACCTCAATGCCCTGTTTGAGTTGATTTCCAACGAATAGGATATCTTTTCTCCCGAGGCTTCCATGTAGGAAACAAAAAAAGGACTCCATTTCTGGGGAATTATGTACTTAAGTCAGGTAGCCTCTGCAAGCCCTATAAACACTAACAAAAGCACCATCGTAGTTTGATGGTGCTTTTTCGATTCACGGTGAATCGAAAAAAATGTTCTATAAGCCTTTTATTTATTGGTGCTTTAGGAAATTTTGGACGAATCAAAAATATTGCACCAGCAGAAATTGCAAAAATGTAGCCTGTTCCTTTTTCAGACAGTGTAATGATAGAGATTATCTATCAATAATCCTTTAGGGGCTAGCCCCTAATTTTTTCTTTTTGAATTGAATTGGACTCATTCCCAATAGTGATTTATGCGGATGATACTGATTGTAATCATTTCTCCAGTCTTCTGAGATTAGTCGGACATCTTGAATGTTCTCAAAGATGTAAGCATCAAGTACATCTTCACGATAGTGTCTGTTAAACCTTTCCACATAAGCATTTTGCATCTTTGTAAAATGGGTGATACCCTCCCAAAAATTGAGCTCCCTCTTTGGGGAAAGTTGATTCAATCACAATTTTCACTGCATTGTAGACTTCAGACTCCTTAGCTGGTAGAAGTCCTATTTCCTTTACTATTCGGCTTGTACTTTTCAATATGCTCTCTAAGTAGTCAAGTCCAGTCAAATGCTTTTCATCTCCAGAACCAAAAGCTTTAAAAGGATAAAGTGCTTGACGAAATATTTTAGTGACTCGACTTTCTTCTTCATGGTAAATATTCGTAAAAATCATATCAGCCAATTCCGTATTTTCTTTTTGTGGGTTAATGATTGCCCTATATGTGTTTTTAAACTCATTTATGTAAAGAGGAATCCCCTTCAATTCAAAGTATATGAGACATGAATTATATACTCTGTCATTCAAAAAAACAAACTCCCTTTTATATTCACTCGCTATTTCCTTATGGCTAAAATCATCGTTTGCTAATTCGGCATTTTCATCATGAAGTATATAAAATATCTCATCCATCCTACCAAGCCAAGTTCTGATGCTTATTTCTAAAAATTGTATGTCGAATTCTCGTGTCAAATCAATAATTTAATATCATTGCCCAAGTTATATCCTCAATATCAATTTCACTTTCATACTTTTCCATTTGAGCAATATTATTTTCTTGTTCTGCTTTTTTCCAGAAAATCAACTTGTTCGTTGGTATATACTTGTAAATCGTCCCTTTACCTCGTGAAGCATACTTATTGTCATTAATTACTACACCAGTCTGCTCCACTCCATTTTTCAATCTAAATACGATATGACGATTATGATACGGGAAAAACTGATTATGGTCCATGATATAATTTATATATAAATATGGTAAAAATTAATTCAATAATTGTCAATGCCTTTAATTTTTTCTGACTATTTATATTTATGGACGAGATGCGTGAAATAATAAGAGAGGAGCTCAAGCTGGTGGTTAATGAAGGAGGGCTCATTAATTTCGAGAATCACCCCATTTTTAGTAACCCAACGAAGGCAGCTGAGTATGCAATGGACTGGATGCAAAAGGCATCAGACCTAAACAGGTTCTATTGGCAAATTTCAAACATTATGGGAACTGTAGATATGTCCCCAGAAGAAAAAATCGCTAACATTCAAGAGTTAATGCCACATTATGGTTGGCTTTAAGAAGAGGTGGGTAGCCACAGGCATTTACCTTTATCTTGTCGAAATCCAAAGTCAAATTCTGTGCTAATTTCAATTTTCTTTCTTTTTCCGCTTACCTCCTGGTAAATGGGTGTATTGCAACACCTTTTTAGCAAAATATCGAACACTTCGTGAATCTGGAGGTGCCTATGGTTATGTCGAAACATGTACTCATTCAGGTATAGTTGTGTATACTTTTTTGAGTAGCCAAACAGCCATCTATATTCCAAGGTTAAGTGACTCCAGACATTTTCAATTGGGTTGGTCGTTATCGTAAGAAAGTTACCATTTTCTAATTCTAGTTCGGTGGCAGGTAGAAGGGAATACTTATTCACCTTTCTAACGTACCTATCAAAGTCATAAAGTGCAGATTGACTTCTGTTTATCACATAGTGGTTTCCAAAAAAATAATTGAGTCCTGTATAAGAAGACCATCCATCAGTGAACAAGTCTGTTTTCTCTTGTTCCGTTGCCCCATGGTATACCAGGTCTTTCAGGGTTTCACTTGTTTTATCCTCAATTGCAAACAAAAGCAATTTCCCACCTTCAACCGCTGGAACCTCTTTTTGTGGTTTACAGCGCTCCGCTTTTCCCGCTTCAATCATACCAAAAATTGAGCGTGTATTTTCAGTTGGTTTCCCCTTTTTTATAAGACTTCTTCTTCGGTGGTAAACTCTTAGGTCTGCTCCAGGTTCTGAACCAATCTCAGTCTCGTCAGCATAAATTTCACCCGTTAATCTTCGGTTCATTTCTTCCCAAAGAGTATGACGAATTCTCATTGACATTAAGTAAGCGGTTCTTTGTTCAACTGTATGTCTATCAGCACATCTTGTGGAGGGTGAGACCCCAATGCAAAACTCAAACATATTCCAGAACCAAATCTCAAGAGGTATTGGGCTGCGCTCGAATATGGTTCCCTGAAGTACCGAGAAGCGCTTTTTGCAACTGTTGCATTCATATATTCCTGGTAAAGAATATTTGTAAATTCGTTGGTCATTATTGCAATGAATACACTTAGGTTTTCTGCCCCACCTCATATAAGCAAGGTAATCTTTAAGAGCGTTTTCATTTGGCAAATCCTTAACAAGAGTAAGGATGTTGTAATACAGTGGGTATTTTCTTTCTTCCATAGATTCCTGGTGGAATCATGGAGGCGGTCTTCTCACAATATTTTGAATAATAATTTCCATACTGCTCTAACGAATTTTATTTCAAAAATCACAGAAAGGGTAACTTTTTACAACCTGCATTGTGAGCTTCATACAACTAATGATTATATTTACGCCCAATCAACGTTTTCGGCATGAATCGAATACAGAGAATATTAAGTCAACAAGGTAGAACTCAAAAGTTCCTTTGTAGAATGTTGGACAAAAGTTCTAATACGGTAAGTCTTTGGTGCAGGAATAAAGTACAACCATCTGTTCATGACCTTTATCGCATTGCAGAGTTGTTGGATTGTGAAGTTGCGGACCTGTTAATTGAAAAGGACCAAATTGAGTTAAATAAGAGTAAGAAAAAATGAGATAGCAACGTGAAATATATAAAAACACATTATAATTCTAATGGTAGATATTAAAGACATTTTTGAGCAGTTGCTCAAAGCCAATACCGCAAGAGAGGTTACGGACATTCTTGAAGAACTTACTGATAATCACGACTTACAATGGGTTCCTGTTGGAGGTCGTGGGAACAATCAATCCACTATCAATATGGGTACAGACCCAGCTGCTGGTTTGGTGGAGAGAATTACAAATTCTATTGATGCCGTACTTGATTTAGAGTGGTATAATCAAGGTTGTCCAACTGATATTGACAGTCCGAGGTTGGCAGCGCAAAAGTGGTTTAATCTTTCAGAAGGAAAACTTAGAAATATTAAGGATGCATCTGCCAAAAACGTCCAAGAACTTGCCAAGTTAATTACAGTAACTCTTAAAGATTCTGAAAGAGAGAATTTTCCAACTGTTGAAATTAGAGACTATGGAATTGGAATAAACGGGGAGGATTTTCCGAAAACGATTCTAAGTTTGAATGATGATAACAAGATTAATAAACTTCATCAAATGGGAGCTTATGGTCAAGGTGGTTCCACCGCCCTTTCATTCAACACTTTTACAATCATTATTTCCAGACCACAAAAAATTCTTAAGAAAGGAAGTTCTGTTTCCTTTACAATCGTTCGATTCAATGATGGTGGTCTTGGTTTAAGAAAATTAGGGTGGTATGAATACTGTCTCGGTTCCAATAATAAACCAATTACGCTTGAATTACAAGAAGATAAATTCAGAGCTGGAACCCTAATTCGTCATATCGGTATGGATATTGGGAAATTCAAAGCTAAGATTACAGGTCCAACATCTTCGCTATGGTATCTTGCGCATCATTATATGTTTGACGCAGTTTTACCTTTTACAATTTCGGGCGAACGTCTGTCCGATTTGACCAAGGGTAAAAAAGAAAATAGAAGTGTGTTGGGTAACAATCGAAGACTTACTCTTGGTGGTGGAGAAGATAAGGAACTTACACAATATCAGCGAGATGCGACTTTTACTTTTAGAGATGGAAAAGTGACGCTATATTACTGGGTATTAACCATTGAAGGAGATAAACCTTGGGAACGTATTAAAAATTATACACAGGCTTCCCAGCCAATCATAATTACTTTTAATGGTCAAAAGCAAGGGTATATTGGAAATTCACTTATAAAATCTGATTTGAAATTGCCATTTCTTGAGAAATATCTGGTTGTTCAAATTGAATGCGACCACCTTGATAATGAGTCAAAAAGACAATTATTCAGCAGTACAAGAGAAAACACAAGAGACACTTCTATAAGAAAAGAACTTGAGAAGATGGTAATAGATGCGCTTCAAGCCGATGATGAATTAAAACGCATGGATAAGGAAAGACGGGACCGATATTTGCAAAAAGATGAAACGGATGCCATGGACAAGTTGAAAAGGAGACTGGCCTCTCGAATCAACCACTATTTAAAATCTACTGGTGGAGGAACGGGTGTAATAGCCACTGAGACAGGACATACTGTAAAAACAAAAAAACAACCGCCAATTCCAATAAGTGATACCCCTACTTTTTTAGAAATCACCTCTCCCAATGATAAGGAAGTGTATATCGGTAAAACCTTTAGTGTAAAGTTCAGAACCGATGCTCATCCAAATATGTTTTCAAACCCAGATTGGTTTTTTGCAGGTCTTGAACCACCTTCCTTTGGAACATTCACTGGTTCTGCAAGAGTTGTTGATGGGTATGGAATTGCCTATTTTAAAGCGAGCGATACCATTGAAGAAGGAATGAATGCTAAAATAATGCTGGAGTTGCGCCCTCCGAGACAGAAAACGTTGAGCGATTCGATTGATGTTTTCTCTGCACCTCTTCCTGTGGGAACTGATGATAAAAATGTTGGTAGCAAAAACGCTCCAAACATTGAAATTATTGCTGTAAATGAAAATCACCAATATTATAAAGACCACGGCTGGAACAAATCAACAGTTGCCGAAGTCGCTGATGACCAGGATGCAGTATACATATATATTAATGATTCGAATCAACATTTAACAAAACTGCTTGAAAGGGCACAACAGTACAGCACAAGAGCAGTTGATTCAATTAAAAATAGATACAGGGAGCATGTTGCATTCTGTTCATTCATGATTAATAAAAATAAGATTGAAGACAGAGTTCAAACTGAGGACGGTAATCCTTTAAATATGGAAATTGTAGAACAAATAAAGCAGGCCGACCTTGAAAATGCATGTGAAACTGTCTGCGGCATGATTTCAGACTTTTTCGAATATATAAGAACAGAAACGGAGGAAATCTTAGCATAATGACCGTAGCAACACTCGAAAATTTTGTGACTCCGTGGTCAAAAGTTGGGGCAAGAGAACATGATTCATGGCATGCAATGTGTTCATATTTAGGTGCGTTTCCCCCATCTCTTGCAAATTACTTCATAAGATACTTCACTGAAGAAGGGGATATAGTTTTCGACCCATTTGCTGGTCGAGGAACAACTCCCCTTGAGGCAAGACTATTGAATCGTAAGTCCTTGGCAACGGATTTGAACCCAATAGCTCTTTCTTTGTGTCATGCAAAGAATGCACCCTTAACTCAAACGGAGATTTTTATACGAATTGAGGAACTTGAAAAGAAGTACGATGAATCGTTGTATCAACAAGAGGCTCATGCTCAACCAGAAGAGGTACATCTAATCTTTCACCCAAGAACGTTGGCAGAATTATGCTATCTCAGAAGAAAGCTCCTCACCTCCGAAAACCTGATTGATAGATATTTAATTGGCATCGGATTAGGTGTTCTGCATGGAGGGGAGAGATTGAATGGAACATCAGGATACGCCTCTATTGATATGCCAAATACATTTAGCATGTCACCTGATTATGTTAGAAAGTTCGTTCAAAAAAACCAACTAAATAGATTTTATAGAAATGTTTTCGACCTCCTAAGGGAAAAAACCATTCGGCTGTATAAAAAACATTCTGGGCTGAAGCAAACAGGAGATGTCGTAAAAGCTAATGCGAGAACTTTAAGTACCGTGGAAGTGTTGCAAACATATCACCGAAAAGTGAGTTTGGTTCTTACTTCCCCCCCTTATCTTGGAATTGTTAATTATGCGAAGCAGAATTGGATTCGAAGTTGGTTCTTAAACGAAGACCCTATTAAAGTTTCTGTGGAGCTTGATGATGACCTGAATTTGGCAGAATGGTTGAGGTTCTCATTGGATGTGGTTACAGAGTTAAAAACCTTTTTGAAAAAGGATGGAGTAGCTGTATTCGTAATTGGTGATGTAGCCAAGTCTAAAACCAGCGTTATCCCATTAGCAAGAGAATTCACTCGAATGGTTCGGGAAAATAAGATTTTTAAGAACATATGGTGTATTAACGATGCCATTTCAGATACAGATAAGACCACAAGAATATGGGCTGATACGAGGGGAAATGCCACAGCGACAGACAGAATAGTGTTTCTTTCAGATATTAATCCTTTTGAAAAGTTTGGTGGTGTGACAGATGTTGAACAGTTGGACTTTGAATTCGTAGAAAAGAGCTCAAAATATATTATTGGGTGATGGCGAGAATATTGTTTCCAATAGAAGAATCCTGGTTCGATGAACTAAAAGTAGTCTCATCGTACTACGAATCTGAATTGGAAAACACTATTCTTTCACATGTTGAAACAGTCTTTCCAAATTATGTTGCAATTCCCTATAAAAAAGATATATATGCATCTGGAGTGTCTCAAGGAAGGGCTCCTGACTTAGCGTTAATCAATAAAGACTACAGCGATTGGTGGATTGTTGAAGTTGAATTAGAGGGACATGATTTGAAACATGTAAAATCTCAAGTTAATGTGTTTGTTAATGGTTCATATAATTCTTATGAAGTCGCAAAATATATCAAAACAAAGGATAAACAGCATCTGCTAAATGTAGAGAATCTTCAAAAAATGATTGGTGATTTCCAGCCCAATGTAATGGTTATTGTTGATGAACATGTCGCTGCTTGGAAGGAAGACCTTGAAAAATTAGGTGCAAAAATTTGTGTATTCCAAGTATTCAAAAATAAGGAAGGGCATAGGGCTTACCGACTCAATGGACACTATCCTTTTATTTTCACTAATGACTCCCACTGTAAGTTTTTGAAATCACCTCCCAATATACTTGAAGTTCAGTCGCCAGAGTGGTTTATCCAAGGCCTTAAAAGGAGCTACACACCTTCAAAAAAACGATTTGATTGGTTCTCCAAGGAATCCTGGGCATCTCTGTTTTTAAACCAGGCGACTGATTCCGAGACAGATTTTCTAAAGGACCGAGAGATAGAAATTGATTTTATTGGAAAAATAAGTAGATGGCAGTTGTTAGATTATGACGATAAAATTTTATTAAAAGCAATAGGCATGAATATGGTGGACGTTAATGGTAACTACCGTCTTTATGCTGATGAGTACTTTAATTTATTTCTTAAACCGAATTAAAAATGGATATTAAAATTGGAATCGAAATAATAAATTCATATAAGCGCTTGTCTTATAGCCCATGGTATGCCTTAGCTGAGTTTGTAGATAATTCAACACAAGCGTATTTTTATAACTCAGAGCAACTTGCACCCATTTTTGAGAGTAGTGGCGAAAAGTTGACTGTCAGAATTGATATAGGGACGGATGATTCAGGTGAGGACTATCTTAGAATTTTTGATAACTCTATAGGTATGAGTAAAGAGGTCTTAAAAGACGCTGTAGTAATCGGGAAACCACCTGGAGACACGACAGGAAGAAATAAATATGGGCTGGGCATGAAGACTGCAGCATGCTGGTTTGGTGACTCATGGACAGTCAGAACTAAAACCCTTGGAGAAACCGAGGAGCACATAATTACCATTAATGTTCCCGAAATTGCGGCTGGAAATCCTGACTTAAACTATACTTCTGTTGGAGGGAAGGAGCTTAATGAGCATTATACAGAAATAATTATCAGCAAACTACATAGAAATGTTAGAGCTGGGAGAACATCGGGTAAAATCAAGAACTTTCTTACATCAATGTATAGATTCGATACTGAAAAGAATGGATTGCAATTATTTTGGCGTGGAGAACAATTGAAATGGGATAGGGAATCTATAGAATCCAGGATATTAAAGAGGGCTGATGGTACTCCTGAAAAGGAAGAGTTCGATTTTCTCGTCGGTGATAAGAAAGTCACTGGATGGGCTGCAGTCTTTGAGAGTGGTAGCAGAAGAGATGCTGGCTTTTCAGTAATACAATCTGAAAGAGTTATTGTTGGATGGCCAGATTCATATCGACCAGAGACAATCTTTGGGCCTCAAGAAGGAGGTTCCAATGACCTTGTTAATCAAAGATTGGTTGGTGAATTATTTATGGATGGCTTTGATGTAAGTCACACAAAGGATGAAATTCTTTACGAGTATGAAGAATTAGATGAGTTGGAATCGAAATTGTTAGAAAAATGTGAGAGATTAAGAAGGCTGGCTCTTTCTTACCGCAAATATCAGGCAGATGAAAGAGCGCCTACAAACGATGAATGCGCGGAGGCTCTAACGACCTTTGAGGATGAGCTGAACTCGAATGAACTTAAGGATTTTTTCACTTCTTATGAAATACCAGATATTCAGCTAATTAAAGAATCTAATGATGCGGTAAAAAACTCAATAATGAAGAAAATACAACCAACTATTAAATCTCAGGTTGGTGAAATCGAGGTATGGCTTTATGTTGCGGATGACATGTCTCCATATGAGCCATATGTTATTATTGAATCCACGCAAAGTAAATCAATGGTAGTGGTAATCGTAAATAAAGCCCATCCGCATTGGAAGCATCTGAAAGGAAGTGAAAGTATTTTGAATTTCCTTAGACACTGCACATATGATGGTGTTGCAGAATGGAAGGCGTATTTTAAGGCTGGTAGAATTGACCCCGATACTGTTAAACTAATTAAGGACAATCTTCTTAGAGTTCCGTTTTCGATGAAATGAACTATATGAACACGACTTCTTTTTTTATTAATTTGTGTCAAACCCTTCGGAGAAAAAATCTTCAATCGTCATTCCAAATCCCAACTTGATAATTCGAACCAAGTTGGCAAAAGAGATGTTTCTCTCTTTTCGCTCATAACCTCTCATTAGTGAACGAGCAATATTGCTTTCATTCGCCAATGTCTCCTGACTCATCCCTTTAGCTTTCCGTAACAGTATAATCCTGTCTATAAGCTTACCGAGGTATTCTTGCTCTATTTCTTTTGTGTCAGATTTCATAACACAAAAGTCCCTATTAGAACTAAAAATAGTAACTCTATTTATAAACCCTCTAAATATAGATTTTATTTTATATATTTGTTGAAATTTTTTTTCATGAATTCAAACAAACTAATCAACTTCCTCAAGGAAGTCTACTCAAAGAATGCGTATGTCTTTTTAGGTATAAACGCAGTTTCACTAATCGTAATCTTTTTTGTCCTTAGCAACCAAGCGGCTGGAGGATTCCTCATGAGAATCTTCTCATTCCTCTTTTGCATCCTTGTTGGTGGTGGACTCATGGCCTATTGGGCAAAAAAGAAGGGAGAGAATCCAATCACTCCTTTTCGGAGAGGAGCCAGCATATTGTTGGTGTTCTTTGTTGGTCTTGCGTGGATGAATGATGGGTATAAGTCTCCGCATGGCTCAAGTTCATATGCCTATCCGAAAGCGTGCAAGGCTGGATGCGGATATGAAATCACAAGTTCGACTTATGACTGTGACGGGTATCACTGCACATGCGTTCCAAATAAGGATGGAGAGTCTTTTCATGACCGAGCAAGAAAACAATAATCACTAAATAAAATCTATATGAAAATTTTAAATTCTTTACTTATCTGCTTTATTGTAGCAAGCTCTTGCCAGAAGGATGACACGGAGCCAAATGTTCAACCAACAAGCGCACCGACAAGTGCTCAAACAATGACGCTTCCTGTTTACTTGGGTGAAGCAGCATTGATTACTTATTTTGACAATACAGTACCAATGATACGCATGACCGAGAGCGGAACAACTGAAGAAATCACTTTACTGATAAACACCTGTTCAAACGTTAATGGGAATGCATTCACGCTTAAGCACAGTACATCATATGATGTTGTATTCGGCTTATACGTAGATGGAACATGGGCTCAATGGGAAGGGTTTTATGGAACGATAACAGTAGATGCGAATGGTAATATAGATGGAACCGTTGGTGTCGGAGTAGAGTCTGTTCTGGCAGCAAAAGCCAATAATTATGGTGGTTGTGGATTTACTATTTCAGGAGATATTCTATTGTTCTTTTGACAGTTTGAGTTCAATGAAATTCAGAAATTTCTTTCCCATTTTGGAGATTAATAATGTTTGGTAGTTCTTCACTTGGCTTCTCTTTTGTTTAGATGATGAAGCCATCTGAACCGAGTGTAATTTTAATAGTCCAAGTGAGGTTAATCTGTTAACATAGAACTCAATATCGCCTACAGTTATTTCAATATCATTGCCTCCAGCTTCAATAACAATTGGATGGTCATCATCAAGAATTTCCTCACTTCCTGTGAGTAACTGAGCGAAATTTGACTTGTAAGCCATGCTGTCATTGTCCTTCATTTTTTGAAGAATCACCAAATCCACATCTTGAAGTTCTCCAAGGATATGAATAAATTTTAGGGTCTCATGACATTTTATTGGCTGAATAATTTGCTTGGCAAGAATGTTTCTAAATCGTTCGAGCTTATACTCGGAATTATTAGTTAGCACCTTTTTGTACACTTCTTCCATCACATCAACAAAGTCTGCATTATTAAAATCATTTGCATGCAACTCTCTTCCAGCAAATTCTTCCAGTACTTTTTTAAGGCTTTCAGAAAACTCTATTACTCTCCTTCTTTTTAGATTTCCTTGATAATTCAAAAAGGAATCTACCACAACTCCTCCAGGAATAAAACTGAGTGCCAATTTCAAGAATTCATCAGCAGTGTGATAAATCACATCACCATTTTTGTCTGCCTGTCGATTGCCCTTCTTTTTCATGGTCATAAAGTTACCAATTCACCAATCTCAACATCTAAAGCCGTTGCAATTTTACGCAGTTTATTGATGGTGCTATTCACTCCGCCAGCTTCAATTCTTGCCAAAGAACCTCTATCAAAATGATGTAATTCAGCGAATTTCTCCTGTGTCAGACCTCTCTTTTTGCGCAATTCTGCAATTTTTTTACCTAATTCTATCAAATATTTTTTGTCGTCCATTCCCCAGTGTTTATCAGTGATTCATTCATTTCTTGAATACAAAGGTAATAAAAATATGTCGCATATAAGCAACATTTTTAAATTATTTACGTATAATGAAATGTTGACCGCTCAATTTTGAGCACCCCACGTGTCAATATTCCATCTTCTGGTTCCTGAAGAGGTTAAGCAAAAAGTTTTTTTAAAAGCAAAAATGTCCAAATCCATGAGAATGATTTGGCGATGTTTAATCCGACCACAAGGCAATAGTTGTCTTGAGGTTTAAATACCGAAGAAATCATGAAAACAAATTTATTACAAGTAAAATGCCCAAAGTGCGAATCCGATTTCCTTTTGGAGTCCGCACATCTGTCAGCGCAATTTGAAGAAGGAATCCGAAAGGACCTTTCCGCTGAGATTCAAAAAAGAGAAGAAGAACTGGCCTTGCAACGCCAAGAGTTCAATTCTCTTTCCTCCGAATTCCGAAAGGAACAGGAAGATTTCTCAAAGCGCATTGAACAGAAAGTCAGAGAGCAAATGAAGTCCCGTGAGGAATTCTTGAAGGATTCAATCCACAAGCAAGTTCAAGAAGAGAAAGAGGCTCAACTTGCCGAGCTCGAAAAAGAGCTCAAGAGGAAATCCTCACAATTGATTGAATTGAATCAGACCAAGGCCAAGCTCCAGAAGCTATCCATGGAAATGGAAGAAAAAGAGGCGGAGGTTCATCTTAAGATGGAACAAGAACTCGCTAAGAGATTGTCAGAGATGAAAACTTCTGTTAAGGAGCAAATCGAAATGGAGTCGTTTCTTAAACTCAAGGAGAAGCAAAATGTAATTGACTCTCTCCAAAAGAAGCTTAAGGATGCCTCTCAGAGGATTGAGCAAGGTTCCATGCAAATGCAAGGAGAAATGATGGAGCTTACCGCTGAGGAAGTTCTTCGAGAAGCAAACCCTACTGATTTAATAGAGGAAATTAAAAAAGGTCAAAATGGATTTGATGCCAGACAATCCATTCAATTCAACGGAAAAGAGATTAGCTCAATTGGATATGAAGTAAAATCCACGAAATCATGGTCTGATGGATTCATAGACAAAATTAAGGCGGATAACTTAACGGCAAAATGTGATTTGCTGGTCATTGTTACTAAGTCCACTCCGAAGCAAATGGAAGGTCAAAAATTCAAATTGATTAATGGAGTTTGGGTAACAAACATTCACTTTCTTGCAGACCTCTCTCGCCTCCTTCGATTTGGATTGTTAAAGGTTCATGAGCAACGTCAACTTCAAAAGAATGGCGACTCAAAGGCTCACATGCTTTATGCGTTCTTGACAAGCCAGGAGTGTCAAGCACTCTTCAACTCAATGATGGATGGCTTAAAAAATCTCCAAGACATGAATCAAGAAGAGGAACGCAAGCTTCAGGCTCTATTCAAGAAGAGAGAGAAGCAACTCCAGCAGATTCTAAGCAATGTTATTTCCTACTACGGAAGCATTAAGGGAATTTCCAATGATTCCATTCAGGACATTGATTTCCTTGAATTCAAGAAAGCGAGCTAAATCAATTGGCAACTTGAATAGAAGATAAATGTGCGGACTCATCCGCAAAGTCAATAATCATTCAACTCAAATATTTGGGCAAGAGAACACTGGTTCGGAAGAGCAGTTGGGAACGTGAAGTGAGGAACTGATTGAACCGTGAAGTCTACCAGCTTCACCGAAGATGCACTAACAGTCTCAACGCTTGGACGAGTCTCAAGGGCGTGGGGCTCCTGGGACTCTCTTGCCCTGAGTTGAATAAAAACTTTAGAAACTATGAAATTGAAAAAAAATATAGATACAAATGAAATTAAAAAAAGAGACGGCACAATCACAGATTGTCGTCCTAAATGTCCAAACTGTGAGAACAAGCATATGAATTATTCTTTTCCAAATGAGAATAACTGGCGATGCTCTCTCTGCAAAAATGATTTTAATGTCGCTCAAGGATTAATAATCGAGATGGACAGGTTTAAAAAAGTATCATCATGAATGATGCTTATAGGTTAAAGGACTTATTAAAGTTCTTGAAAGGTCAACATAAGTCAGACTTCCAAGGAATAAAAGTACTTCTGGAGATATTCGATGGAGACTTTGTTGCAGATGAACGAAAGTATTTTGTGATTATTTCTGGTCTAAGAGCGATGGGATTATATGAGGTGAATTATGAAAAACCAACTCTTGAAGATATACTAAAAGAGGATAAAGAGGTAGAAATAGAGCGAAAGAAAATTGATGTGCCAGGAGAAATACACTGGCAGAAAGGCAGCTCTATAGTAGGGGTTAATACTTTCCGTTGTAATATCCTTAATGGAACAATTGAGTTTTGGAAAATTTTGAATTAATAATTAAAACTAAAAATCATGAAAAAGAAATACGATAAACAAGAAGTGGCAAAACAAATATGGATGAAATATTTGGAAGACCATGAGCCTCCTGAAGGAGTGCCAAGAGACCCAGAGAAACACTATGGTAAGCGTTGGAAAGGGTGGGTAAACTTTCTAATGAAGGTGTCAAATAAGATTGAAAAACCTAACGAGGACAATTGTAACAATACAACATCAGAGTCCTGAATTGCATTGCCAAATTTGAAAGTTTTATGAATTAATGGAAACCAAGGTGAAACTAAAAACATGCTTTATGATACTACATATGATTCCTATGAGGACTTGCTGCTACATCTTCGCACAGAAGAAAACGCACGCAGGTACCTTGCCTATATCAGGTGGGGAGGACACCCTAAGTGTTCACATTGTGGACATCAAGGACCAAGTACATATGATGGAAAACGCAAGATATTTTATTGTGGAAATTGTGCAAAGCAGTTCAGCGTTACGACAGGAACAATATTTGAAAGAAGTCACCTACCAATCCTTAAGTGGTTCAAGGCAATGTTTGAGATTGCCAACGGGAGCATCAGTTCTGTGCGGTTATCAAGGAAATTGTCCGTTAATCAGAGAACAGCTTGGAAAGTTGAGCAAAAGATTCGCCAAGCTCTAAAGGATGACCTTGACGGTTTGGTTCTATCAAACATTGTTGAAGCAGATACATCCATTTTTACTCCAAACCTTGACCGTGATTTTAAAAGAAAATGGAGGGTGAAGAAATTACAGAAAATTGTGTCAAAAGATAATGACCATCATAAACATGCAAGATTGAAAAAGAAACAACAGGAATACAGACGCAGAAGGAAGCTTGGCTTACCTTCTCCTCCAACAGGTAGACCGAAGGGAATCAAGAACAAATCACCTTACCAAAAAAAAGGAGATAAAAAGAAAAATGAATATTACAAATATGAGAAGTGGGTATTGGCAATGGTTGAGCGTGGGGGGAAGATTTATCTCCAAACCATAGGTCAACATTCTTCTGAATTGAATAGTGAGAAAATTGCATCTATCATGACTCAGCGCATTGATAAAGAATCAAGAGTTATCACAGACGGAGGAGGAGAGTTCGACAAGGTCTCTAAGTACTTTCCAATACGTGAAATAATTATTCATGAGCCCTGGGTCGAGTTCACCAAAAAGGATGGCACAATCGGACGGAGACAAGTTAGAAAGTTTGTCGAAGGTGACAAACACACCAACACTGTAGAATCGACTTGGGCACATTTGAAGCGGGTGCAGTGGGGAAATCATATACAAATCAGTTACGGTCATGCCGACCGTTACCTATATGAATTCGCCTTTCAAAGAAACAACCGTGAGTTATCGGATGCAGAGAAATTTCAAGTAATGCTGAAGAGTGCTTTAAAGATGGCTTTTCCTTATGCAGAATTTAAGAGCTATACAAGGGTGTATCGGTTAAATGAGGAGGGTAAGGAAATTGGTAAAAGGGTTGTGCTAAATAGAGCGGCTTAAGGTATAATTGATTATTTTTATCAGATGGCAAAGAAGAAACGTCTCCCAATAAAGAAAACTACAGTTTCAAAGAAATCAACCACAAAACAGAGAAAACCTAAAGTTGGGGATACTGTGTATAAAAAAAATAGTACAGATGCAAGAGCGTGGACTTATAAAGAGAATGTCTCAATTAAAGGAAAAAGATATGCCTATATAATCTCAAGCATCCTAAAGGTAGAGAATGGCGAGCCAATGGAAATTATGGGTCTGATTGACTTTGTCAAAATAGACTCTTTAACGATTAATTTGCCACCAACTGATTCTCCTACACAAATTATCGTTTTTTAATATTGGTTGAATGGACGTAGATTTCATGCATTTCAAGCAAATCTTCATCATCAGCTATTCGCCATAATAGAAATAAAGGAATATCAATATACTGCGTTATGTGCTCATCATCAACATAACTACAGTTCTTAACAAGAATGCCATCTTTAGAGGAAGTGACTTGACCAAGACACACAACAGTATGCACATAGTCCGCATACTTGCCAAAACGATTTGGTCTCACCAGCATTAATTGCCCAGACTCTATTGGATATTCCATTACGTAATTTTTGTTCCTGTAATTATAAATAGTCAGAAAAAATAAAACCGTATCTTTCACTGAAATTCGAAAATTTAGTAATACTCAATACTTAAACTATAACCTATGCACAAATTAGAAACCCAACTTGCACATTTTAGATTTAATCTGAATTATCAATACGGACCTTATAATGTTACTTGGTATGTACTTGTAGCTGGAAATAATGCTGATGAAATAAGTAGATGCTTTACCCAAAATGAACTAACTCAATTTCAAAACTTTGTAACTAGTTTACCCTTAAATTTCCCTGGCAGCAAAAATTATTCGAATTGTACCGATGAAGAAGGACTCTACTGCGGTGGTTTGGGAGGAATTATACCAAAACAGAGCGTGCAATTTCCTAACAATGTTGTTATGAGAAAGCAATCAAATCTAAATAGCTTTGGATACATTTACTCGTGCATGGATATTATTCTTCTGGACATCAACGATAAAGATAATCTTGTATACAATTTAGATTTTGATGTAATTGGAAAAATTAATTCATCAATAACCGATTAAAGCAATGGGTACCTTTTGCTATATGTGCGATGATTTCAATGGCGAAGTTGATTCAGATGAACACGTAATACTAGAATCATTTGGGAGTCCATTAAAATCGAAAGGGCTACTATGTTTAAAGCACAACAATCAATTCGGGGATTCTATTGACAAAGAATTGTTTGCACAACTTGGACACTTTCCAGATATGCTTGGAGTTAACAAGCGAAAAAAGAAGAAGATGTTGCGTGGCTACACTATTGACAATGAAGAATTTCAAACTTCATCTGGTCTTAAAGGGGGAGTCGTCATTTTTGTTAAGATTGGAGACAAGGATTACGAAGTTACTGGAGTAGATGAAAAAGAAGTTATAAAACAAGCTAAAAAGTTATTCAGGAAACATGCACGAGACGACGATTGGTACAAAGAGGCATGTGATAAATTGGATAAAGCTGAATTCAAGGACCTTTTACCACCAGAACAGAAGATTTGGTTCAAAAATTATCTGACGGAGGACCCTAAAATGCAACGATTCATCATGAATCCATTAATGATTCAATCGTTCATTAAAATTGCTCTTAATTATTACTTCTTGAATGGAGGAGCTCCTGAACATGTAAAAGAATTAATTTCAGTTATCCGAGAAAACCCAGAAAATGTGAAGCCGTCACCAAAGTATGTTAGAATGGTTAACTCAAGTGGTATTTTTAGAAAAATGAGAGACGAGGATGCAAGCCATGTTCTCTATATCAAAGGATGTTCAAAGCAAGGATACTTGGTTGCTTTTGTTGAATTGTTCTCTTTCTTTAGAGTTATGGTTTTCATGAATATGTCGTACTCTGGAAATGACATTGAATGGTCTTGGGGCTATGATATATTTGAAAAAAAGAATTTCACACCAGAAGTTGAAGTTAAAGCGAATAAATCAACAATGTTAGATATGCAATTTAATGAAGATGCGGATGGAATGCTCAGTGATAACTATGAAAGAATAATTTCAGCATTTAATAAACGTAGACAAAACAAATAATTACCGATTTTAATCAACTTATCCAAAATCAAGTAAAAGATGGAAGAAAATAATTTGTATAAATTTAATCACCTAGATATTCGTTGGGTAAAAAATATAAAACCAAAGGAAGGGTGGGCTTATGCTGACAAAACCTGTGATAAGTATTTTAAATTGAATTGGTCAAATGAAAAAAGTGCTTCTACACCAAAGATTGGAGAAGTAATACTCCTGTTCCAACGACCCAATCAAATTGATGGAAAAAATAATCTCACGACTTTTCTTACACATCTGGTAACACCAATTGAGGAAAAACCTCGTAAAAGTGAAACAGAGACTCATTTGAAATGGATTCGGGAAGTAAAAATTATTGCAATTGCAAATCCAATAACCTCAATCCCAAATCCTGGATATTTCAACTTTCATAAACCGAATAGAGGACAAACTCATCCAATAAATAATTTGGATAATACGATTCAAATGTCGGAAGATGAAAAACTTAAAAATATTTGGCGATTATTTTTTGATTCATTTTGTCCAGATTTGGATATAAAAATGCCGAGAATAGTGCTAGATGATGAGTCGGGTGAACTGGAAGGCGATAAATTTTTAATTGAACACAAGTCCCAGGAAACGACAAGAAGAAATCCTAAATTAATTGTGAAAAAAAAGAGACTTGCATATAAAGAAGGTGAAGGACATATTTTATGTGAATGTTGCAAGTTTGATTTCAGAAAAGCCTATGGACAACTTGGTGACTATTTTATTGAGTGTCATCATAAGGTACATCTAAGTAGGGGGAAGAGACTGACAAGACTTGAAGATTTAGCCTTGGTTTGCTCGAATTGTCATAGAATGCTTCATAGGACTTATGACGGTGGTTACCACACCATAGACAGTCTGAGTAATCTGCTTGAATCCCAAATAATAAATGGAGAGAAAAATATAGATTTCACCACTTAGGATTTCAAGCAACAAGGGGCAATTTTAAACATGACCCAAAACTTCGATAAAATCAGTGTTTCTGGGCATCTACGAATGATATATTCTAACACCAAATATTACTTGAAAAACTAATAGTAACAAAATTATGATTTTGTCAAGTTTGGAATAAGGTTTAATATTGCCTCATAATAACTGAGACGCCAGCCAGGGTTTGGATGTTCATAGTTATTACAGAGGGGGATGTTAACTTAACCCTTTGTTTATTATTTCAATTCTGGACGAGGAAGACTTAGGATTTTCATCAATGATTCCATTTTTTTTGGGAAAAGTACTTTTCCATGGAACTTGTCTAAGTTCTTATCTATCGTGCAACTTGGAATAACATTTCCTTCATTACCCTTAATTTTCTTTGTTGTCTTCATTGCTCGCTCTTTTATTTATTAAAAATCCATAAAACCTTACATCTGCACTCATGGGCATAAACGTTGTTGTTCCTGTGCTATATCCATAAATATTACAAAAATTTGAAAACTCATTAAGATGTCGAGAAATTTTTTTGCCATAAAGTACTGTTCGTGACAATGAACTGCCTTCAAAGTATATCCAGTAATGAGGATAACATCGAAAAAATTCTTGCACTGTTAATGCTACGGTAGTCAAAATCTGATTCGTATCCCCATTGTTTGTGACAATACTATCGTCTATCTCTCCATTGTTACTTAATACTCCAAAACCGAGATTTACCAAATCAACTTGACCAGTCCATCCAGTCCATAATGGCAAGTTGGCATATGGCACTGGCGTATATTGAACAATTTCATTAAATACACCCGATGTTCCAGAACTAATAAATTTAAATTCCATTCCGTAAGAGGTTGCACTGTAGTCATAATTTTTATAATCCATAATTTTCTATTTATTCAATGTTAATCCAGGATTCAAATAAAATCAATAGTTAGCAGATTATTTATGTTATTCTCACTCTATCCCATTTAACGAACAGATTGGAAATCATTGCTCCTATTGCTTAATAAGATGTAAATTGAATATGACGCCTAAAAAAAACGCTCCAGAAGTTCTGGAGCGTTTACAACTTCTAAATGAAGTTAATTCCCCGTATATTTAAACCAAATGAATAGAAATGGATGATTATGTACAAATTGAGCTTTCAAGTAAAGCCGAACGAAACAGGAAAAAAATACAAGCCAAGTTAGTTTCTTGTTACAACTGCCAGCCATTCGATGAAGGTGAGGCAGTTTGGATTTTTGGAGACCAGTGGGAACTTGCTGAGTTATTTATTGACAACAAAATCCCCGAAGGACAATGGGATGCTATTGCAAGTCAATTAATTTGTCCAAACTGTGGCACCAGTGACTTTGAAACTTATACAGAGGTTGGTGTCCAATCCAAATTTGATATTTCTTTAGATAAATATATTGACCAAACACTCAAGAAGTATAAACCTTTGATTATAGAATTCGATGCCTTATTGGAGAAAACACCATTGCTGGCTTTTTCTCATAAATTTGGCAAAAAGTTATTCAAAGATTTAGAAAAATCTGAATTACCTATTACTGAAGTTGAAGGCGTATACTATAGAGCAAGAGAAGCAAAGAATTCTGAAGTACTATCAATAGAAAAGATGATGAATCCTCCTACAGGAAAACCGCAGGAAGGAAGATATAATCATTCTGGTCAGAGTCATTTATATCTATCCAGTAATTGGAACACTGCAATTGATGAGGTTATGGTCGAGAATGAAGATAAAATAGTCTGGACATTAGAACTCCATGTTGGAAAAACCGACAAGATTTTGGACCTATCATTTGATTGGATGAGTACTTCGCCAGAAACATCCCCTGTTTATTTTTCCTTATGTGGTTCAAACTGTGTTAGTAGGTTCGATAGAAATAATGAATTATGGAAGCCTGATTATTTTCTTACTCGATATATTATGGATTGCGCAAAGATGCTAGGGTACAACGGGATAAAATACAATTCGAGCAAAACATCTGTTATTGATAATGTTGTATTGTTTTATCCTGAAAAAGTTCAAATTCTTGCTAAGAAAGAACCAGAATTACGCTTGTTCAGGAAAAAACAAACTCCCAGTCGAGAACTTATGGACCTTTAGTTATTGTAAATCAAAAACGCCTTTTGATTTTTGAAGTACTTTTACTTTATATATCGGAAAAGTTATCACATTAAATGGGAGTTGAAACAAATCAGACGGTCAAGGTCGAGCTAAAGAAGGAAATGGGGCGCATACGAGACCTATGGGACTATTATTTTTTAGAGTACAAATCGCTCAACGATGAGACTTGGAGTCCCAAAAACACAAGTTTAAAATACGTAGGAACGATTCTCGGAAATTTTATTGATACGTTTGATGTCATCTATGATTATAAAATTGCAGCCAATGAAAGATTCAATTATTCAGCAAATATTGGTCTTATGCAAGCGATTTATATTCAGCAGGATATAATGGAAGACTTACTCCTGATTTTTCGCTGTGATATTAATAAAGGTCAATTAAAGCTGGATGATAATTACAATATCAATAGAAATATTAGGAATGAATTAGTAGGACACCCAATAAGGCGTCAAGGTGCAACTTTGACTTCAACCACTCTTATAGCTTATAACGGTGATAAGGGTTCAATCAACTATATGAGATACCATAAAGACACTGGATTCCAATTTGAAATGATTTCTCATAGCATTGAAGAAATTATTGAGAGGCACACCAATTTTATTAGAACCTATTTTGGTAAAATCATAGCCAAGATAAATAACCTCATGAAACCATTTGTGAAAAAACTTAAGGAGATTGAAAAGGTCATTGATTCTATTGAGTTCCCAAAGCTGTTGAAGTTAACCGACCAGCGTTTCGAGTCCATTTATAAACAAGATTTTGGATATGAAAGTCTAGTCGAAGTATATGAGAAACGGAATAATCACGCACGCTATCAACATGTGATTGATTCATTTAAAATAGACCTGAAAAGCAGTATTTCTGACCATATCGAAAATATAGATGAAAAATTCAATCCGAAGGAAGAATTAGAGACCAGATTTGACGTGCAGTTACCAGTTATAGAGATTACAAAGACCAATGTTGATGGCATTATCAGTGTAACAATAGCAGGAGAAGATATTCCAGTAGGTACAGCAAATATTCAGTTCAAGGAAAGAGAATATGAGTATTACGTCACGAAGTTGATAGACAATAGAGATTTATTTAAAATGTGTTTCACCGTGTTGAAGGAAAATTTTCCAAATAATAAATTGGTTCATGAAGAATTAGACAACATGGCAGCGCACAAAAATGACGATGTAGAATATTATTGTTCCTATCGCTTAATAAGGCGTGAGCTGGATATGGACGATGACTAAAAAAAGCGCTTCAGATATGAAGCGCTTTTTACTTATTAAATGGAGTCATATTGGGTTACCTGACTTAAGTACATAATTCCCCATTTCTGAAGTCCTTTCTAACTTTTTGTATAGTGTGAATTCTTAAAACGCAAACACCACACCGCCGTTAAGCGCAGATATTCCGTGTCCTGCTTCAGCGTATACACCGAAAGCGTCTGTGAAATAATACCTAATACCACCAAACACGTAATGTCCACCGCCTATCTCAGTTTTTGTGGCATAATTAATATTTGGATTTGTGGATGTACGCTTATCATTGTAAAAGTGCATCGCGCCACCAAGTCCTGCATAGACATCCATTTTGTCAACCCCAAAGTCAAAGTGGTAAGCCGCCCTAAATACTAACGAGGTCCTAGAACGTGTGTATTTCTCTTCATATACTCCTCCCCAACCAGCAGTGGTGTATTTGCTACTGTAAAATGTTTGTGCAACACCTCCACCGACACCAATTCTTCCTATTCCAAGTAATTCTGTAATTCCACGCTCATAGGTCAACATAATCGGCCCTATTCCAGCATGTTTATATCCATACCCCGCACTTGTGGCACCAGACTTTCCGTAAGGATCAACACCAAAACCTAGTGTGATATAATTTCCTCCATTTTGAAAACTCTGCGCGTTTAATGAGTTAAAGAAAAACCCGCACAGCACTACTAAAACAATCTTCTTCATAATTTTATCATTTAATTCATAACTACTACTTATAATCAAATATACCCTAATAATCCAGTAAACTCAATAGCTCCGTAGTCCTTTTAACATTTGTTGCATGTTTTCAAAAGTAGCGTCAGCAATGGAAAGCTTCGGTTCTGGGTGGTGGGTTTTTTCAGGAATGCAAACTACCTTCATTCGTGCTGCCTTTCCTGCAATAATTCCATTCAAAGAGTCTTCAATGACCATGCATTTTAAAGGGTCAACTCCCAGTTTTTCAGCAACGGTTAGATACACCGCAGGGTGTGGTTTTCCGTATTCTTCGTCTTCTGCCGAGTGTACAACATCAAAACGCTCTCGAATATTGAGTGCCTTGAGTACCGTTTCTATCAAAATGTTATAGGAAGACGTTGCCAAACCAATTTTAAACGAGTGTTGTGCGAGGTAATCCAATGTTTCAATTACCCCAATGAGTGGTTCTCCGTTTTCTTGAATTAGTTCAATCATCCGCTCAATAATAAGGCCTTCAACTTCTTTTGGTGTAACGCGCTCCCAACCGGCTTCTTTGTGCCAGTATTGGATGACCTCATCAATTCTTAACCCAACGGTTCGCTGGAAGTCCTTTCGTGTTAAGCCGCAACCCACGGATAAAAACACCTCTTCCATGGCTATTTTCCACAGGGGCTCGGAGTCGATAAGAACACCGTCCATATCAAAAATCACCGCTTCAAAATCATGGATTTTCATTTCAACTGAATTTTGTACAATTTTCCTCCACCTACAATGCGGTGTTTTTCGTCGGCGATAAAAAGGGTGTGATTGTCTACCACCACAATGGCCTCCTTCTGCGTAATCCTGTCAAACTGAACGAGTAACTTAGGTTGCTCACTTAAGTTGCTTCCATTAAATCGCAAAACGCGATTATACGTGAGGACGTAGAGTTGATCGTTGTAAAGATCTGCCCCAGTTATTGCGTCTTCCCACCAATCGTTGTTCCCAGTGAATACCGTGTCTCTTTCCCTCGCTATCTGATTTCCTGCTTCCTTTGAAAGCGCATAAATCGTTGCTTCTCCACTCCAGGGTTCTGCGTTGTTTTTGGCGATAATCCACAAAGAATCATCTTTTACAACAAGTGCTTCTGCGTCAAAATTATAATTCACTTTTCGGGGAGGGAAATCCCTCTGATCTTCGTACGAGTACATTATTTTTTCAGCAACAACCTTCGTTTGACTTATCACCTCCGATTTTCGCACCTTGTATACGCAGAGATCCTTGCGCTTGTTGAGGTTATTGCCAATGTCTCCAATATACAGATAGGTGTCGTCCATGGCTAAATCCTCCCAGTCTACATTCGTTGCATTACTGACAGAAACGGTTTTAATGGGTTCGCCATCCTGATTGAATAGTATCAATTCTGCCTTATTTCCACTATCGTTGATTCCAACGAATGTGTCGGTACCGAGTAGGGCAAGTCCTGAAATTTCTGATAGGTCATTTCCTAGGTCAACACCTTCTGCATTCTGACCTTGAACAGAAAGTGAAATTGCTGCAACTACTAAGAGTACACTATATTGCAACCAGCCTAGCATTTCTACTTAATTACGCGGATTATTTCGATACGATTATCGCTTACTTCTTCAATGAGGAATGTTATGTCATTAATACTCAGGCGCGCACCCGCCTCTGGAATAGATCCCAAATGGTGTAGAATTAATCCACCGAGTGTTTCGTATTCTTCTCCTGGCTCAAGCTTTAGATGGTATTCTTCAATTAAATAATCAATGTCCATTCGTGCTGAAAACCGATATTCGCCATCATCAATTGTTTCTTCAAGTAAACCTTCTGTATCGTGTTCATCTTCTATTTCTCCAAAAATTTCCTCAATCACATCTTCAATCGTCACAATTCCAGAAGTTCCTCCGTACTCATCAACAACGACAGAAATCGTTCCTCCTTTTGTCGTAAACAGTTCCAACAGCTCCTTTCCGGGGATTGCTTCTGGAACAAAGGTGATGGGCAACAAAATCTGTTTGATGGATTCGGGTGACTTAAACATTTCAAACGAATGCACGTAGCCAATTATATTATCGATGTTCTCTTTGTATACAACGATTTTTGATTTTCCTGTATCAATAAATTTGTTCAGTAAGGTTGGAATATCATCGTTGATATCCACTGAGATAATCTCCGTTCTAGGAACCATACAATCTCGCGCTTTTACCATGTCAAAATCGAGTGCGTTCTGCAAGATTTGAACTTCATTTCCAAAATCCTGTTCTTCATCCAAACGCCCATTGATGTCTTGTACATAGTGTTCCAAGTCGACTTTAGAGAACGCCTTTTCTGCATTCGAACTGTCTACCTTCAATAATTTTAAAAACACATTGCTAATTCCAAGAATGATAAATGTTGGAATATATAAAACGAGGTAAATAGTGGCCATCGGAAGGGTTGTAAACCTCAAAAAGGAATTGGGGTTCATTTGCACGAATGCCTTTGGTAGGAACTCAGCGGTAATTAATACTACCACCGTAGAAAATATGGTTTGTGTAAAGAGAAGCAGTCCATCATTGAATCCCCAAGATGCAATAATAGGTTCAAGCACTTGCGCAGAAAACAATCCGAAAAACACCAATGAAATGTTGTTCCCCAACAAGAGCATTGCAATGAAATACGATTCGTGGTGGTAAAAAAGTGTGAGTAGTTTACTGTTGAACGTCCCTTTTGACTTGTCTAATTCTAATTTTAATCGGTTTGAAGAAATAAAAGCCGTCTCCATCCCTGAGAAGAACGCAGAGAAAATAAGTGTGATTCCTATACCAATAAGTGGGACTTCCATTAATCGTTGTTACCGTTGAAAGATACAAAATATTGTGAACTACAGTACATCAAAACCAATATCGGAGCGGTAGTATGCTTTTTCAAACTCTATATTCTCAATTGATAAGTAAGATTTCTTCAGCGCTGCCTCCACATTTTTTCCATACGACGTAACTGCTAGTACACGTCCCCCCGCTGTCAATACAGCTGGTCCATCTGCCGTTGTTCCTGCATGAAAAACGATGCTATCCGTTACTGCATTGATTCCAAAAATTTGTTTCCCCTTTTCGTAACTTTCTGGATATCCACCAGAAACCATCATCACTGTTGCCGTGCTTCTTTCGTCAAATTGTACATCTCTCTCGGAAAGTGTGTTTGTTGCAACTCCCTCAAACAAATCTAAAAGATCGGATCTCAGGCGGGGAATAACCACTTCCGTTTCTGGATCTCCCATGCGACAATTGTATTCAATGACATAAGGCTCGTTCTTTACGTTGATAATTCCAAAAAAGATGAATCCTTTGTACGTAATTCCTTCGGACTTAAGTCCCTTTACTGTTGGGATGATTACTTGGTTTTTGATCTTATCTAAAAACGTTGGATTGGCAAACGGCACTGGGGATATCGCTCCCATACCACCGGTGTTTAGACCCTTATCACCTTCTCCTACACGTTTGTAATCCTTTGCTTCGGGTAGAATTTTGTATGCATCTCCATCCGTCAATACAAAACAAGAAAGTTCAATTCCTTTTAAAAATTCCTCGATTACTACACGTGAGCTTGCTTCACCAAACTTGGCGTCTGCCAACATGTTTTTTAATTCCTTTTTTGCTTCAGCCAGGCTTTCAATGATTAGAACTCCTTTTCCTGCCGCCAAACCATCTGCTTTTAAAACATAGGGTGGTTTCATTTTGTCCAAAAACGCATATCCTTTTTCCAATGTGTCTTTAGTAAATGTTCCATACTTCGCTGTTGGAATGTTATGACGCATCATAAACTCTTTGGCGAAGTCTTTACTACCTTCTAGTTGCGCCGCTTTTGCATTTGGACCAATTACTGGAATGTTTTTGAGTGCATCGTCAGCTTCAAAAAAGTCAACGATTCCTTTTACCAATGGATCTTCAGGTCCTACAATGACCATGTTAATCGTGTTTTCTATCACAAATTCTCGAATCGCTTCGAAATCATTTGGGTTTATTTGGACATTTTTTCCCAGCAAGTGGGTTCCCGCATTTCCTGGTGCGATAAACAGTTCGTCGAGTGCTGAACTTTTTGCAATTTTCCATGCGAAAGCATGTTCTCTACCTCCTGATCCTAACAGTAAAACGCGCATTTTAATTACAGTGATTTAAAATCGATCGAAACATTTCTGTTCCATCTGTGTTGGCCAGCTCATCGTCAGCAGCTCTCTCTGGATGTGGCATCATGCCAAATACATTTTTCCCAGCGTTGCAAATCCCAGCGATGTTCTCTAAGGATCCATTGGGATTCGCATCTTCTGAAACGCTTCCTTCTTTATCGCAATATTTAAACAAAATTTGATCGTTTTCGATGAGTTTCTTCATCGTTTCCTCAGATGCATAAAATCGTCCCTCTCCATGTGCGATTGGAATTTTGTACGCTTTTGTTGCGTTTAAGTCCTTTGTTATTCCTGTATTTGCCGTTGCCGATTTCAGGTATACGTTTTTACAAATAAATTTTTGATTGTTGTTGTGCAACAAAGCACCTTCTAATAAACCAGATTCCGTTAAAATTTGGAAGCCATTGCAAATTCCCAAGACGTATCCTCCGTTGTTGGCATGCTTAATCACCTCTCCCATAATGGGCGATAATTTAGCAATCGCACCAGAGCGTAAGTAGTCTCCGTAGGAAAAACCTCCAGGCAACACCACAAAATCAACACCCTTTAAATCAGTGTCTTTGTGCCATAATCGTTCTACTTTTTGATTTAACAGTGTTTCTAACACATACGCGACATCTTCATCGCAATTTGATCCTGGAAAAGTTACTACTCCAAATTTCATTTCATCATTTCAATTGGTTGGTACAAAATTACGATAATTAGAAAGTTATTGACTCAAAAGGAATAAAAAACTTGGTGATTGAATAGAAAAAAATGAGGTAAAAGAGCACCGTTGGAAAAGTCTTTTGTTTCTTTTCGCCAAAACCATAGGGAATAAAAAGTACCATGAGCGCTATTAGTATTCCAATGGGTTCTACTTTATGAAAAATAAAAAAGTCAATCAAGACAATTAAAACACTCATGAACATAAAGAGCAACAACAATCGAAATAGCTTTTTCATGCGGATAGAACTCACGTTGATCTTCGCATAAATACCCTTTAAACTTAACATTACGAGCAATGTCACGCCAGCAACTAATACCACAGTATTCAGCCAATGAAGCTCCACAGAAGAACTACTGAACTCGGTTTTGTCCAATCGCGTTTTCACGAACAAACTATACGTACCACTGTAAAGCAATGGCACAATAAATCCTGCCGCAATAAGTAACGATTCTCTCAAAATAAATGGGCGCATCACCCACACCATCCAAAAGACAAAAGGAAACCCCAACATTAATACTGGATAAAATGTACACGCCACCCCATAGAAAAGTCCAATATTGAACGTTGCCCGTCGCCCATCTTCATTTTGATTCAATTTAAAAAGCTGCAACAACATCAGCACAACAAAAGTTTGAGCAATGGAAAGTCCTTCAAGAAAGTAAAAGGAGTGAAAAAAGCTCATGAACACGACATAAAAAAACGGCGCTAAGTAGCTGTTTCTTTCCATGAATTCGTTTCGATTAAAAATGATGTTGAGGACCAGCGCGTTGACCAAAATTAATCCAAGCGCAACAAATTGAAACAACCAATGGCTCTGTTGACCGACTGCACCCCACATTCCAAGGTTCATGTGATCGCTGGGGAGGTGGAAATGAAAAATATGATTACAGAGATAATATCCCACTATTAGCAGCGGAAGAATCAGCAATGAAAAGGATTTATTTCCAAAAAATAACTTTATCACAAGAACGAAGATACATTTTTTCTCCGCTCTTTATTGGTTCGTATTGTGTAGAATTCTATATTTAAAGCTTCAAATTGATTTTTGCGCTATTTATTAGCAGAAATCAACCAAACTAAATAGGAAATACAATGGCAACAGCAAGATATTCAGACGGTGATTTAGCGGAATTTAAAGAGCTTATTTTAAAAAAATTAGTGGAGGCGAAAGAAGATTTGTCTTTACTCAAAGGTTCCCTTTCTCATAACGATGATCACGGAACAAATGATACCGGAAGAACATTTAACATGATGGAAGACGGTTCTGATACGCTATCACGCGAAGAGGTTGCACAACTTGCTTCTCGCCAAGAGAAATTCATCGAAAGTTTACAAAACGCATTGATTCGTATCGAGAATAAAACTTATGGTATTTGTAGGGTAACGGGTAAATTAATCCAAAAAGAGCGTTTAATGCTTGTTCCTCACGCAACGCTTAGTATTGAAGCGAAGAACGCCCAAGGATAATCGAATGAAGAAAAAACTGCTTGTCGTTGCACTCGTTGTAGCGCTCATTCTTGCTTTTGATCAACTCCTTAAGATCTATATAAAATCAACCTTCGAGCCGGGTGAATCCGTCGGTGTGTTTGGGGACTGGTTCATTCTGCAGTATATTGAAAACCAGGGAATGGCCTTCGGCACGACCTTCGGTTCGCAAATGTGGCATAAACTGGCACTCAGTATTTTTCGAATTGTTGCGATAAGCGCCTTGGTGTATTACTGGATCAAACAAGCGAAAAAAGGCGTTCGTTTAGAGTTTTTAATTGCAATTGGACTTGTGTTCGCTGGTGCAACGGGTAACCTAATCGACTCCATGTTTTATGACTTTGCCTTTCCTTACGATCCATGTATGGTGTTCAACCATTTGGAAGGTTCAGGGGTTGTTTCTGACTGTGGCTTCTTTGGTGAAACGGAGACGCGACACACTGGATTCTTAATGGGCAATGTGGTGGACATGTTTAAATTTGAGGCTTTTTGGCCCGAATGGATGCCATTGGTAGGTGGAAATGAGGTTTTTCCTGCCATTTGGAATGTTGCCGATGCGTCAATCACAACGGGCGTACTGCTCATTTTTATTCGTCAGCGAAAATACTTTCCAAAGAATAAAACGGTAGAAACCAATGAAGATGATTCAACGGCTGAAGTAAAACCCGAGGATTCTACTGAAGAAACAAAGGACTAAAACCTATACGTTACCCCACCCAAGAATTGGAACCCTTGCACGGGCATATTGTGCCATCTAATGTATCTTTGTGCAGCGAGGTTGTTGAACTGTATAAAGGCCGAAATTCTCTTGTTATAGCGATATTCTACACCCAAATTCACATCAGCAATAAACGTCATGGACTCAATGAACTGACCGCTTTCTTGTGTGATCCCAGGTCCATTCTCGTACACTAATGCCTTTCTTCCCTCTTGCAAAGTAATGTCTGCATTGAAATAAAATTTCTCGTATACGTTGTAGTGCCCCCTCAAAATGATTTCCAACCTTGGTAAATTCCATGCATACGTGTTGTTCAATGCCGCATAAGAGTAGAAGCGACCAATGGCGTCTACTTTAATTTTCTCTTTAAGTTGGTATGAAATAGATCCTTCTACCGTCGTCACCGTCATAGTGTCGTAAATGACATTGAACTTATTTCTGGGTGAATGAATAGTGTCTGTTACAAAAAGTGCTTTATCGCGCACATTTGCAAAACTAACTCCCGCGTTGAAACTCATGCGTTTGCTTAGTGTTCCTTTGATTCCCCCATAAAATTCGATAGGTGTCTTTTCATTGTTCAACGCAACGTTTGGCAATAGAAACTCATTTTCCTGCGTCAAGCTTTTGAATGTCGTTTGTTGAATTCCTCCTTGCACACCAACATAGGGGATGAAAATATCATTGAACATGCTGTATTTCACTTCAGCCAATGGAAAGACATATGCCTTTGTCGTGTTGTGAATGTCCAACGCGATGTCCACACCTATTTTCGCCTTAAAGCGATCATTTTGGAGTCGTGTGGTAATGTGCGGGCGAAGGTTGATAATTGTGTTTCCTAGCACCAATCCTGTGTCGAGTCCAGTTAAACTTTTATACTTCTCTCCATACTTGTAATTGTTGTTTCGGATATCAAAATCCAACGCATACGTTTCCTTTCCGTACTTGTACCAAACACCCGTGTTTACCCCAAAGAAGTTTTCTCTTACCCTCCAGTATTCATCCGCCTCTCGTTCTGGTTTCTTGGATTTATAATTGTTGTACTGCAGTCCAACGCTAAAATTAACTTTTGCACTGTCTTTGATGTGAGAGATATATTTTCCAGACACACCGAAATCGCTGTAACGCTGCGCGATACTATCACCTGGAATATTAAGGGTGTCCGAAATTCCGTAATAGTGCAACCCTTGATTGTTATAATTGATGTCACCTCTAACGGTATACCGTTTTTCGTTTACCCCACCATACGCGCCAAACTTCGTTCTGTCGTATTGCGCCCGCGAGTATCCTTTAAGGTCTCCAAAAGAACTCAAGTGTTTTATATGAGCTCCATACATGAATTTGCGCGAACGATCGGCATCATAATAAATCTCTCCCAAGGGCATTAATTTGGTGCCTACTCCAAGTTTGATGTATGTGTTGTACAACTCTGGAAGCTTCTCTACCGTTTTAATTGAAGCGGGATTAATTCGCTCAATCTCAGTTGTTGTCTCGTACTTTAATACAAGCAATGGGTATTCTATTTCAACAGTGGAAATTACTGTATCCAAAATAAGCGGTGTAAGGGCAATTCTATATGCCTTCTCCACGGTTCTATCTCCCGAAGCGGTTAAGTCCACACCCTGTCCTGAAACCCAGAAAGAGCTCACCAAAAATAAGATGCCTAGTGTCTTTTTCATATTAGTTTCCTTCGTTATCATCGTTGACTTCAATTATAGGATTTGTCTCTGGAGTCAACGTCTTTGGTTGGTCCTTTAGTTGCATCAATTCATTCCACAACTCATTTGCCTCATCAAGCACTCCATCATCACTGTTTGGGTAATGTTCTATGACGGACTTCAACGTTTGTTCCGCCTCGAACAAGTCGTTTTGCTTGATAAAAATCCGTGAGCGCAGAATCAATCCCTTCGCAATCCAGTAATTGTATGCTGGTTTCTGTTTCAGAATTCCTGTCACCTCATCGTTTGCATTATCTAAAAAATCCTGCTGGAAATAACTGTCGGCAAGTGCATAGCGTGCTTCGGCGCTTTTAACCGTTGTTGTGTTTTTCATTACCCAGACCAGCGCTGTTTTTGCTTCGTCGTAGTTCTTTAAGTAATAATTTGCCATTCCTTTCGCATAATAGGCTTCCAGTGCAACGGCCTGGTTGATCGATGAGTTTGCAAGTACCTTTTCTGCATATGCCGCTGATTTGTTCCACTTCTCTGTCAAAAATGCGCTTCGCATCACTCCCAGTCGCGCGTTGAAAATAACTTCAGGAACAGCGCTCACCGCTTCCAAACGTTCATAGTATGGAATCACGTCGGCATACATTCCTTCATTGTACAAGTAAAACGACACGCGTGCTGCAGCTAATTCTGTAAAGCCTGTGTTCGGTCCTTCTAGCGTTTCTCTATAAATACGCACAGCTTCTGCCATGTTCTCCGTTTGGTAATATGCATTTGCTGTATAGTTTTTCACTTCATTGGCATAGCGACCATTCGGGTATTCTGCTAAATATTTTTCAAACAGTTCAATCGATTTTTCGAACTCGTCTGCATTGTACGCATCCATTGCTGGTGTATAGTAAATATCCTCTTGCTCGTCTGCCGAGAAGTTTGCACAAGGGTATTTTGCAGCCAATGCTCCAACCTTATCTTGCTGATGTGTGACTTTGTAAATGTCAATAATTCCACGCACCGCTTTTTCGCACACGGCTTGATCTGCAGAATATTTGTCTAACACGGATGTGTATTCATCCTGTGCTTTTGAGTAGTCTCCCTTTTTGTAATAGATGTCAGCGATGTTGAGCTTTGCCAAAACCACTTGCTGAGAACTTGGATAATCAAACACTATTTTCTTATAGTATTTCATTGCTTGGTCCCATTCTCCTTCCACCTTATAACTCTCCGCGATTTCGTAGACTCCCGGTTGGATGTATTTTGAACTTGGATAATTGTCAATCAACTCATGCAAACGCGTAATTTTTTGACTGGACATTCCAAGCATGTAACCGTATGTTTTCGCCATATAAAACAACGCCTGATCTTCATTTCCAGCATGTAGCGCCAATGCATCTTGGTAGTGCTTTACCGCCAACTCATTCTCTTTTAGTACATAATAACTATCCGCAATACGCATTAAAGCGTCGGATTTTTTTGGTGGATGAATGTACTCTGCCTGCGTATATAAACGAAACGCCTCAATTGATTTTTCCAATTCCTTTAACTCCAAATATGCGTAGCCAATGTTGTACTGCGCTTCTGCCTGCATGGATTTGTCATTAATTGCCGGCAATACAGCAAATCTTCTGTACTCCTCAATCGCTTGTTTATAATTATTGGAACGGTAATGCGCATCTGCAATCCAATAAACTGACTTCGCAGAGATCGTTTGATCCACGGGAAATTTATCGACCAACTTGAATGAAGCTATTGCCCCTGTAAAATCACTGTTTTGGAACCGTTGTACTCCTTGATTGAATGCCACATGCTGGTAAGCTGTTTTCAGTCGAATGTCTTTTTGTGGAATCTTATCTAATGAAGCCAGTGCCTTTTCGTAACTGTTTGTGCTCATGTACACGTTGACCAAATACTGGTAGACATCATCGCGACGCGGTGAATTCGGGAATTTATTCAAGTACATTTCAAATGCTTCGACGGCCTCGTTGTATGGATTGATGTCCAACTTATACGATAAAATCGCATAATTGTATAAGGCATCTTCCTGAACGATTGGGTCCAAATCCATTTTTGCTGCATCTTCAAATGCTGAACGCGCCGACACTTTGTTGTCCATCGCGAGTAAACATTGTCCGATATGGTAATAAGCCACCTGACCTAAACTGTCCTCTACCTTTTTTACGCGGTCGAACATGCGGATTGCCTTATCGTATGCCTTGCTTTTGAAGTGGGCATATCCCAGTTGATAGTCTTCATCACGAGAAGTTTGCGCTTCTTTGTTGTATTTTTCCAAAAATGGTACCGCCTCTACGTACTTTTCTGTGCGGTAAAATGCATCGCCAATGAGGTGATTCATGTTCTTCTCATTCACAATACTTTCGTTGGACTCTATCTTAGATGCATACGTGGTTACCTCTTCATACTTTTCCTGCAGGTAATAGATTTGCGCGATGTAATAAGGAACAATTGCCCCAAATTTTGGGTCTTCCTCCAATTTTAAAAACCCGATGAGTGCTGTTTCGTAGTTTTTATTTTGATAGGCAATGTGCGAATAATAATAAAGTCCGGGCGCAGCATACTGCGAATCTCCATCTTTTACTTCGTGAAATGCACTTCTCGCTTCTTCAAACTTCTCTTCTTTGAAATTGGCATATCCCACCTTAAAATTATACTCATCGCGCTCATCTTCCTCTACATCATGTGCAGAAATTTTATTGAACCACACGAGGGCATCCTCAAAATCTTTTTTGTAATAATAGTGCTTCCCTAGTCGAAAGTAAATGGTTTTCTTGTAGATGCTTTCTGGGTAATTTCGGTTAAACTCCAGCAGCATCGTCACTGCATCGTTGTTGTACAATTCTAAAGCAGACATTGCCTCGTAGTACAGCGCTTTGATGTACATGGGGTCAGTTGGCTCATTGAATCCATCCAGAAAAATTCGAAATTCTCTTCGCGCAGCACCGTACTGTTCCTTTTGGTACAATTCTTCGGCTCGGTAAAAATTCTCATATTCTCCATCATACTTCTCCGTTGACTGAGAATAAGCCAAGGAGCTGCACATTAAAAATAGAATAAAGAGAATTCTGTTCATATCAACTGCGTTTAATCAAGCAAAATTAACTTACTTGATGCGGGTTTTGGAGAGAGAGTTCAAAAGTTTTAAACGCAATCATGTTAAGATTATTTCATGCAGTAAGGCGATTCTTTCATTGTCAATTAGCACCTTTACACAAAAGAAAAGAAATTGGACAACGTCATTGAAATAACATCTGGAGAAATAGAACAAAGTAAAGTTGTCGTTCTTAAGGACATTAATATCACCATCGGCTCTAACGATATTGTATACCTGATTGGAAAAACAGGAAGCGGAAAGAGCAGTTTGCTCAAAACACTTTACGGTGAATTGAAGCTGACACGAGGTGAAGGACGCATTGCTGAGTTTGATTTAAACAAGCTGAAAAAACGAGATATTCCCAAATTGCGTCGCAATATTGGCATTGTCTTTCAAGATTTTCAATTGTTAACAGATCGTTCTGTTCTCAAAAATCTACTCTTTGTGATGGGTGCTTCTGGCTGGAAGGATAAAAAATTGATGGAAAAACGCGCCAAGGAAGTGCTTCAATTGGTTGGTATTGAGCAAAAAATAAACGCGATGCCTTATGCGCTGTCTGGCGGAGAACAACAGCGTGTTTCCATTGCCCGAGCTTTATTGAATCGTCCCAAATTAATTTTAGCGGACGAACCTACTGGAAACTTGGACCCTGAAACTTCGGAAGAAATTATGCGACTCCTGATTGCCGTTGCACAGGAAGAAAAAACAGCCGTGCTAATGGCCACACACGATATTTCACTTATTGAAAAGTTTCCCGGAAAAACACTGCGTGTCGCAAATGCAACAGTGCAAGAGGTAAGTTCAATCAATCAATTTGATCCGCTGGGATAGATTTTCTACGGTTCTACGAACTGCACCTCAAAAAGCTTGATCCAGTTTTTACCTGTCATGTAGGTTTTCCCTGTTTGGGCATTGTGTGCAATTCCATTCATTACTTCACCGTAGCCTCGTCCCTTTTCAAATAATTCTTTCGCGTTAATTTGTTGCAATACTTTCCCTGTACTTGGTTCAATAACAACAAGCGAGGCTGTAGTCCACACGTTTGCATAAATTTTTCCGTCGATGTACTCTAGTTCATTGAGGTAATTGATTGGACCTTCATTGTTGTACACTTCGATGGTGCGTTCAATGGCAAACGTGGCAGGATTTCTAAACACAATCCGTTCTGTTCCATCCGACATAATTAAAGATGTTCCGTCATTGCATAATCCCCAACCTTCAGTTTTGTAGTTAAATTCTCCCAACAACTGCAGCGTGTTGACGTCGTAATAGTAGCACTTGTTATTTTTCCACGTCAGCTGATAAAGCGTATCGTTTAGAATTGTAATGCCCTCTCCAAAAAATCCCGCTTGCAGTCCCATTGATTTTACATGCTTTCCCGTGGCTAAATCCACTTCAGCTACAACTGTTTTTCCTTGATCGCCAGGATCCCCTGTCCCCTCGTAAAGCTTTCCTTTGTAGAATTCCAATCCCTGTGTAAAACTGGTCATCTCATGCGGGTGTTCATTCAAAATTTTGGCCACTTTTATTTCGGGGGTAATGTCCGATAATACACGCACCATACGATTATCAACGAAGGATGATCCATCCTTTAATGTCGACAATAAATTAAGCGTTCTTGTTCCTACACCAAATGTTCCTGCTTCAAGTGTAAATTTTAGCGCTCCCTTCGGGTTCTTCCATGTTTGCATCAAGGAGTCGTTGTAAAAGAGCTCCAATTTATCAACCTCCTCATTGATTGTTATTTCAAGCGGAGCGCTTTCTTCACCGACTGTTGCAAGATTATCTTGAAAGGTAAATACGGCTGGAAGCTCCTTTACTTCTCCTGGACCAACTTCTTCAGTGCCAAATAAAGGTCTTAGCAGTAAAAACCCTCCTACCAAAACGATTAATCCTATGATTATATATTTTTTCATCCCTTTTTCAAGATTGATTCTACTCTTCTTGGGTCGATGGAGGAGTGTGAAGCGTCATAAACAATTTCCTTTCCCTTTATCACAATAACTTGAGGTGACTGATGAGAAATTCCTGTTAATTCCTCTACCAAATTCGAAACATCGCGATGCTTTAATAAATCAATGAAATAAAGTCCGCAAAACTCGTTTTCGGAAGTCCAATTTCGTTCAAAACCCTGAAGCGCCATCGCAGAAATACTGCAGCGCGTGCTGTGTTTAAAAAGCAGCACTGGCTTTTCATTCGTCGTTGATAATAATTCAGTCAACTGTTCAGTTGAAGTGATGTACTCCCATGGAAATGTACTTTTTTCCGTATTTCTGCCGAAAAATCCCATATTACATCCCCGCGGTAAATTGTTTTAAAAATCGAATGTCATTTTCCGAATACAGACGTAAATCATTCACCATGTATTTCAGCTGCGCAATTCGCTCTACGCCCATTCCAAAGGCAAACCCTGTATATTCCTTGCTGTCGATATTACTTGCTTCAAGTACGCTAGGGTCAACCATACCGCAACCCAAAATTTCCAACCAACCTGTATATTTGCACACGTTACATCCTTTTGAATTACAAATCGTGCATGAAATATCAACCTCCGCGCTTGGTTCGGTAAAAGGAAAATACGAAGGTCTTAATCGAATCTGTGCCTTTTCTCCAAACATTTCTTTGGCAAAGTACAGCAACGTTTGTTTTAAATCGGCAAAAGAAACGTCCCTATCAATATACAAACCTTCAACCTGGTGGAAAAAACAATGCGCTCGTGCAGATATTGCCTCGTTTCGGTATACCCTCCCTGGAGAAATGGTGCGAATCGGCGGTTTAGAATTTTCCATCACTCGTACTTGAACGGATGAAGTGTGTGTTCTAAGTGCCATTTCAATTTCACCTTTCTCAATAAAGAACGTGTCCTGCATATCGCGCGCTGGGTGTTCTGGCGGGAAATTAAGCGCTGAAAAATTGTGCCAATCGTCTTCAATTTCAGGCCCCTCAGAAACAGTAAATCCTATGCGGTTAAAAATTTCTATAATTTCGCTACGCACCAAAGATAGTGGATGGCGTGCGCCTATTTCTATTTGATCACCTGGTCTTGAAAGATCTAGTTTTTTATCGTCCGTTTGTGCATCCTCCAATTGACTTTTAGCAACATCAAACCGTTCCTGTGCAGCACTGCGAAGAGCGTTCATTAATTGACCAACTTCCTTCTTTTCTTCGTTCGGAACATTTTTTAGTTCCGTAAACAAATCCTTTATGCAATTCTTAGACCCCAAAAATTGAATTCTATACTGCTCTAAGCCCTCCTTATTTACAATCGAAAATTGGTGGATTTGCTTCTCAATTTCCTTAATTCTCTCTTTCATATATGCTGAGTTGCCAACTGTCGTTTGTCTTTAATCGTCTTCACAATCCATTTACAATGTAACTTTTTACGCTGTGAATTTGTTCTATTAACGTAACTAAATGCGTTTAATAGCGTACGAAGTTAAGAATTAAGGAATAAAGATGTTTTATATTATTTAAAAAATAGACTATCTTTGATGCTCAAGTTTTATTATTTTAGCTTATGAACACTACAACAAAACTCTTTGCACTACTGTCTTTACTGGCACTTTCGATCGGTTTTCTACAATCGTGCAAAAACAAGGATCCTTCTGTTGCGAAGATATATGTGCGCTCGTCGAGCAATGCACTTCTTTCTGGCGTTAAGGTAATTCTTATTGGTGATCAAAGTTCTGACCCAGCAACAAATGCTTTTGTTGATACCGTTATTACCAACGAATCTGGTTTTGCTACGTTTAGTTTAAATGAACACTTTGAAGCTGGAGATAAAGATTATGAAGTTGCTTACTTCAATATAATTGCAAAAACTACAGAGGTGGAGGGAACTGGTTATGTAAGGGCTCGTGCACATACCACGGCTGTTGAAACGGTTGTTGTACAATAACATTAAAACGAAAATATTATGCGTTTAAATCATTTTATCATTTTAGGCCTCTTTTTATCGATTGGACTATCCGGTTTTGTAGGTTGTCGTAAAAAGAAAGATACGTCGGCAAAGGTGTACGTAAAGGACGCCTCCAATAACAGTGTGTCAAATGCACGCGTTGTACTGTATCCAACAGGAACGCAACCTGGAGGGGAAATCAATGTAAATGTTTACGATACGTCTTATACGAATCCTGAAGGTTACGCAACGTTTCACTTCAATGAAACTTATCAACTAGGTCAAGCCGGAGTTGTTGTCTTGAACATTGAAGCGACAAAAGATGGCAGCGTGGGACAGGGTGTTATAAAAGTTGAAGAAGAAGTAGAAAACGAAACTACCGTATTTATCCAATAGGGAGGTTCAAACAATAGATATTGAAAAGAGTCCGTTAACTTGAGGTTAGCGGACTCTTTTTTTAATAGATTCTCTCACGAATAATGAATTTCACCTTCATCCACGAGTGCATTGCCCCTCATTCTCAAAAACAATTGAATCAACGCAACGACGTCCTTCTCACAATAAACTTTGATTCGCTCCAAGTCCTTTTCTTCGTAATACACGCGCGCCACGTCGGCTCCAGAAATATCGTCTTTTGGGGTTGGAATGTTAAACACATGGCAAAGCAGTGCCAGCGAAGTATATGCTTTAAAATCACCAAACTTCCATAATTCCATTGTGTCCAGATGGTTAATTTCCCAAGGCTTCTTTCCTGCAATATCTAACGTATCAGGAAGTTCAATTCCATGAATCAACATTCTTCGACATATGTAAGGGAAATCGAACTCTTTCGCGTTGTGTCCACACAAAATATGATAAGGTGTGTTGTACCTTTCGTCCAACAGTCCTTTAAACTGTTTTAGTAGGGTTTCTTCATCATCGTGGTAATACGACTTCATTCGTATTTGCTTTCCCTGTGTGGTTTCGTGCACAAAACCTACTGAAATACACACAATTTTTCCGAATTCAGCATAAATACCAGCACGTTCATTGTACAAATCGTCAAAGGATTTCTCGTCGTTCTGCATGAAACGCGTTTTGGATTCAAACAATCCCTTTGGCTTCTCATCAAGTTCTTTAAACTGGTATACTTGAGGGACGGTTTCAATGTCAAGAAATAAAATCTTGTCAAGGTTAATTGAGCTAATAAACATACATCTTCTTTTTTTGGTTAGGTTATTTAATTCACTACCTAAGATACAAAAAAATATAAATTACAAAAAGGCTCTTTTTTTTGATGTAAACCAACCATACTTCAAAATGCAGAAAATGGCACGAATACCATCCTTCCAACCTATTTTTTTCCCCTGTACATTGGTTCTTGGGTTATAAGTGATCGCTACTTCTTCCCAATTTAGGCTTTTGTCCTTTGCGAGTTTTGCTGTTATTTCTGGTTCAAAACCAAATCGTCGTTCAACCAACACCAATCGCTTGAACACCTCTGCGGGAACAAGCTTATAACACGTCTCCATATCCGTGATGTTCGTTCTAAAAACAAAATTAGAAAGTCGCGTTAGAAAACCATTTGCCCATTTACTTAAACCGTTTAACTCCGAGTTTGCCTGTTTTAAAAAGCGAGAGCCATAAACAATCTGTGCTGACTTATTTAGGATTGGCTGTACCAACAAATTGTATTCGTTTGGGTCAAGTTCTAAATCAGCGTCTTGAATCAGAATATAATCTCCCGTAGCCGCTTTAATTCCCGTGTGAATAGCGCCTCCCTTTCCTGTATTTGTTTGGTGATTCACCAGTAGGACCGTGTCAGAAAACTCTTGTGAATAACGCTCTATTTCCTGTTGACTGATGTCTGTAGAACAATCATTCACTACAATTACTTCCTTTCTTATATCGTTTACCATTTTGACGTTGTTCACTTGAATCAGCACTTCATAAATGGTGTTTTGTTCATTGTAAACAGGAATTATTATGGAAAGTTTTTTCATAGCCCTTTCGGTCGGTAATGCACAGCTTCGATTTTCTTAATGGTGGTCTCAACATCCGTTTCTCCATTCCAAATATAGCAATTAATCGTCGAGTCAATTTCTTGGTCAACCTCAAAAAGAAAACTCATTTCTCTTGGCGAAGAATAAAGCTCCGCGTGAATATACTTCACTAGATACAACACTCCATTTTCATCTGAAACAACAATTCTAGCGCCTGATTTATTCGTTTTTGCTCCAACGGTACATCGAACTACTATTTTGGACCCTTTTTTTACTTTGTGCAGCTTCAGTCCCGTTGAAAATGGTGATTGTTTATCCACAACTTCGGTACTGAAGATTCCACTTCGTTCAACCTCTACCCAGCTTGAATCAACCACCACCTGTGGAGCATCTCTTTTCAATTGCAAAAAATGACTCCAATACGTTTCCTTGGTTGTTCTCCCTCCGAGAAGTATTGAAGCTTGAATTTGATACGCTTGAATGCAGCTCAAGACAACCAGTGGGAAGGTAAAAATCAACAAGCGTTTGATCTTCCATTTTTCAATAAATCCCGCAAAACCAATAATTAATATGGGATAGAACTCAATCATTGGGCGTTGGCCGAACCCCATTCCAAACTCCCACATCCACCACGATGAAAAGACATACGCAATGGCAAGAATTCCCAAACCAAAGGTCAATCCCTTTGCTTTTTCGACCTTCCAAAAATAGATTGTTCCTAGTAAATATGCAACGAGCATCAGTGGTGACCACAGCCACCAGCCTTTTTTATATGAAAATAAAAATTCCCAAAAATGCGGGTTCAGTAGATCCATTGTTTCGTTCTCATAGGAGTACACTAACCAATTCCCTGATTGAATTTTCCACAAAAGAGGCGCTAAAAACAATATCATAAGTCCAAAAACGATGTACATCCAACGTTTCTCGCGCAGCCATTTCATCGGGTTTATCAAGGAGAAAGAGGTCTTCCAACCCACCACTAACGGAAGCATTAAAAGAAGCATTGCATTGGTTGGTCTTGTAATCAGCAATAATCCCATCAATGGTATCACCCAGCCTATATATTTCCACTGCTGGGCCTGCTGGTAACTGACTATTAACCAAAAAAGCAAGCAGGCTCCAAAAAATCCAAAAATGTGAGAAAGTGAAAAGTCATAAACCACATAGTAAAAAATGTTGGTTCCAAAGACAAGCAGGAACAGAGATATGATTCGGTTCCTTAATCCGATTCCCATTTTTTTCATTGCTGAAGCCAAAAATAGGAGTCCACAAAACAGGTAAAATAAATGCGCAATCACGACACTCCATTGAAACAGTATCGAATACCCATCAAGCGGAAGGCCTGCTATCCATGAAGCAGCGGCGGCTAATCCAAAAAACGGTAAATAGAAAATCGCCGTTCCCGGAAAACACTTGTTGACCACAGTTCCGTTTGGTTGTTTTACTCTGAAAGATTTTGAAAGGGATCCGTCCTCAAGATAATAAATACGCTCCATTGAATCCACAAAGGAATACGTCATGTCTTGGTAGATAAAAACCGCTGGTAAATACGCATAATATCCTTTTCCATCGCCAATGATTGGTCGTCTGTACTCACTGTCAAATTCGTTTTGATTCCAAATTATTGTCCCCAATACGATTACAATTATTGATATCCAAAAACGATGTATTACCATTGACGGGTGTATATTCAAGTGTAGAATGATAAAACTACTCAATTCTTTTCATTCAACTTATTCAGGTGCTTGACAAAAAGAAAAATTGGAGATGCATCATAAAAAAAGCACTTTTGTGTAAATTTATATCATGGCGGAACACTTGGAAATAATTCGTGGAGACAAAGAAACAGTGTATGAGCAACTGTTGCCTCAAATAAAGGCGTTGGTCGGCGGTGAAACGGACGTGATCGCCAATTTGGCCAACATTTCAGCTGCGCTTAAATCATCTTTCAATTTCTTGTGGGTTGGATTTTACCTGGTGAAGGACGATGAGCTGGTTCTCGGTCCATTTCAAGGTCCCATTGCTTGCACGCGCATCCAAAAAGGAAGGGGTGTTTGTGGAACTTCTTGGGAACAAAACAAATCGATTGTTGTAGATAATGTAGATGATTTCCCCGGACATATTGCCTGTAGCTCAGCTTCCAAAAGTGAAATTGTTGTTCCACTCATAAAAAACAACGTTGTGATTGGGGTGTTGGACATAGATAGCGATGAATTGGCTACCTTTGATGCAACCGACGAAAAACATTTAACTCTATTGTGTCAATGGCTGGTCTCCGTTATATAGCTTTCCTGTCCCTCTTTGTTGCCTCTTGTGCTCAAGTTGGTACAATCAGCGGTGGAGAAAAAGACACTGCAGCTCCTCAAGTTATTACCGATAAAGTAAATCCACCGAACGAATCTGTAAATTTCACTTCGCGGGAGGTAGAAATTCCTTTTGATGAGTTCTTTCGATTGGACAACCCTGCTGAAAACATCCGAATTGTACCACCGCATGCGAAAATTAAGGCACAAATGAAGAAAAAAAGCCTCTTGTTGAGTTGGGATGATACACTCCAAGACAATACCACGTACGCGATTTACATCAATAACGCGGTAAAGGACATTTCCGAAGGAAATGACTCTATCATTCAATATGTATTTAGCACTGGACCGACACTTGATAGTCTCAGCTATACCATTCGTGTTGTTGACGCATGGAGCAACGATCCCGTTCAAAAATGCGTTGTTGGCCTGTTTCATCCTACCACCAATATGGTTCAAAATTTTACGGAAACAGATATCAACGGAGTGGCAACATTGAGTTATATAAAAGCCGGAGATTATACGTTGTTTGCATTCATGGATGAAAACAAAGATTTAACTGTTCAATCCCATGAAAAAGTAGGGTTTCCATTGTCCAAAACTCTTTCCATTGATTCATCCTTTACAGATACAATCCCTGTTCGATTGTTTACTCCACTTTTAGAGGCTAAAATACGAACGGCAGTCTTCAACTCTCCAGGAATGTTTCTTATTGGCGCAACGAGACCGATAAAAAATGAGAAAATCTATATTAATCTACAGCTTATACCAAAAGAGCGCTATCGATGGATCGCGAAAGACAGCCTTCAGCTGTTTACTCCAAAACCCGACAGTACAATTGGTGAAATTATCATTGCATCAGACCTCATCAATGACACTGCAACCGTACGATTTCGTGCGCAAAAAACCAGTCCACCAATCACGATCAATGCTAAAAACTCGAACAACATTTTTGCTCCGAGTCAACCGATTTCATTTAATGTAAATGATTATGTTGTCAATGTCGATACCTCGCTAGTTTCTCTAATGAACACCAAAGATTCTGTTCTTATCAGCGCGTATACTTTTAATTTTCTTCTTAATACGTTTACAATACAATTGGACAAGACTGAACTTTCTGAGGTTGCATTTACGTTCAAAGAAGGTGCCATTCAAACAAGCAACGGAAGTAGTGCAAAGCAAAAAATAACGATTCAACTACAAGAGGCGCGCAAGTATGGACAATTAAACATCGATCTTACTTCGTACAGCGAGCCAGTTTTGCTGCAACCCTTCCACAACGGAAAAGCAATAAAACTATTTAGTGTAGAAGACCCATCTACTCCCTTTACAATTTCGGAAGTTGAGCCTGGAGATTATACGTTCAAGGTTATTCGCGACATAAACAATAATGGTCTCTGGGACGTTGGTGATCTTGATACACGTACCCAACCCGAGCGCGTTGATACATACTCAACGGTTACTAAATTGCGCGCAAACTGGGATGTGGACGTTATTTTAATTCCAACAGAGTAAGATGTCATCGCTTTTAAAAAACGCCTTTAAGAGTTGGAAGATTGCGTTGGCGATAGGGATTGGTCTTATCATCTCTTCCTGGATGCTCTACCGCGGACTAAATGCAACACAATTCGTTGCCTCTGATGGCTCCGCTGCTACTCACAAGTGGGTTGACGCAAACAACAATGGCGTTGTTGATTATAACGATGAAAGCGATTTTGTTCTTTCTTCAGAAGGGGGTTATCGTCAGATGACAGCCGTTGAAAGCCTTAGCTCAATTGCTTGGGATACCAACACCTACTTTTGGTTGGTTGCGGCACTTATCTTTATGGTAAGTCGCGATTTCTTTTACATGGTACGTATTCGGCTTTTAACAAAAAATCAATTGAGCTGGAAAGCTTCGATGTATGTTATTCTTCTTTGGGAGTTTGCTTCTGCACTTTCCCCTGGAGTTGTTGGCGGGGCAGCTGTAGCGATGTTTATTTTAAATAGGGAAACCATCCCTTTTGGAAAAGCGACCGCCATAGTGATTATTACTGCGTTTATGGACAATCTGTTCTTTGTGTTGATGATTCCTTTTGTTTTTTTATTCGTGTCGCACGCTACTCTTTTTCCAACAACAAATGAGGCTTCACTTGCGCTTTCGTGGTGGTTTTGGATTGGTTTCGGTGTCATCTTCAGTGTTTGTCTCTTGCTATACCTCACTATCTTCTGGTTTCCACAACTGTCAACACGATTTCTCACCTTCATCTTTCGCTTCCCCCTACTCAAACGTTGGCGTTTTATTGCGGTAGAATGGGGAAAAGACATAGAAAAGGCGGCATACGCATTTAAAAAGGAGTCGTTTCGTTTTTGGTTGGCTGTATTTGTGAGTACTTTTTTAAGTTGGATCTCGCGCTATTTTGTGATTAATGCGATTCTCAATGCTTTTCTTTCGCTTGGTTTTATTGACAATATTAACGTACTGGGTAAACAACTTATCCTTTGGTTATTTATGCTCGTAAGTCCAACTCCTGGTGGCAGTGGCGTGGCTGAATATGCATTTGGAGAATTGCTGGCACCATTTAGTTCTTCTGTTATTTTGCTTGCTTCGCTTGCGATTCTTTGGCGATTGATTTCGTATTTTCCTTACCTATTTATTGGTGTTTTTCTATTGCCTTCTTGGATCAAACGAACAACTTCAAAATAGTAGCTATAATTCACTAAAGCGCAGTTTGTAGAGGGTTGAAACCACCACAATACTCAGCACATACACCATTTCTGAAAATTGATAAAAATACCCAAGGCTTAAGTGGATTCCTGCAAATGCTATAATTACAATCAACGCTTGAATGTGTGTTTTCCATAATTGTCCAACCTGAGCGGTTCGGTACTTTGCACTCAATAAAAAAGTTGTTCTATACTGCTGAAAACTGACAATGACGATGAGTGGAATTAACACATAGCCTTGTTTTATCCCCATTTCCTCATAATTCCAAAATGCACGCATTTCTTGAAAAAAGTTGATATCAGGAACAATAAAGATCATGGCAAAGTGAACCATTGCTAACACCACAAACAACGCTACGAGGCTTAACATTCCCCAAATCATCCATGCTCTGTTTTGCTCAGGTTTCTGCTGAAAAACGGCTGTTCTCCGCGATTTTAAGTGCATTATTGCCTCATTTGCTAGTAGATCCAAAAAATAAAACAGCAAAATAAAGTAAAGGCTCCAGTTCCAGATGAAAAGTCCCAATAATGGAATAACAGCGTCACCAAAAATTTGGATATATTTTGGATTCAATCGCATTAACGCAAACGTTCAGCAGCCTCTCTTGAAAGTTCAAATTCAGGGTTGTGTTTGAGCGCGTTCCCATAGGATTTTATTGCCTTTAAGCGGTCTCCCTTCTCTTCGTGACACATCCCTAGATTGTGCCATGCCTCATACATTCGTGGTTCTGTTTCTAAAGCGCTGATGTAAAAGTACTTTGCACTATCAATGTTTTTGTCCACAAAGTGTTGAATGTACCCTTGATGAAAAAGTGCCCTGGAAACATAAAGATCACTTGTGTCCATTGCCATTTCTCTATAGATCTCCTTTGCTGATTCAATCTGATTGAACATCTGTTTTGAGTACGCCAACTGATAGGTAAACTCCATTTGGTCCGGTTGCAATTCATGCGCTGAATTGAAGTACTCGATGCAAAGTGGATCATTCTCTGATTGATAAATTTGTCCCAGAAGAAAATAGGCTTCAAAGAATTTTGGATCCTGCTGAATCGCTGTTTCATACGAAGACTTTGCCAAGTCCATATTCCCCAATAGTAAATATGTTGATCCTTTTATAACATAGGCATCTCTGTACTTTGGGTCAATTCTAAGTGCTTCATTAGCATATAAAAACACCTTTTCAAAGTCCTGCTGAAAGCCATACGTCCCAGCTAAACCCACCAACGCGCGTAAATTCTTGGGTTCTTTTTTGATTACCCATTTATAATGCTTTTGCGCTATTTCCACCTCCTGAACCGTTCTTTTTTCACGGTTATTCATCACCTCCGCATACAGAAGACGTGCTTCAAGGTTGTTAGAATCTAAACGAAAAGCTTTTGCTGCATCATTTAATGCCAAGTCATACTCATAGCGCTTAAAAAGATTGTTTCCTCGTTCCACAAGTAATGAAACATCATTTGGAGAAACCAAAAGTAAGCTGTCAAGGTTTCGCGGTCCATTGTTATTTATTGCTTTCTCTGGTGAGTCACCGCATGACAACAATGCACCAATACATAAAGCACTACACAAAACCACGTGAATAATTGTTCTTTTCATACTACAAATTTATTCGATTTTTTGGAATCATCGTGACCAAAGACTATATCTCTGCTACCTTTCAGTCTATTGGTCTACGACAATCTATGCTCTCTGTATACTTCGGAACTAAAAATGTGTAACTTTGCGCTATGGCATCTTGGAAAAAATACGTTCTCCTTATTGTTGCGGTTTGCATTATTGATGGTGCATTCGGTCAAGGATGTTCTCAATGTAAATTGCTTGCAGAACAGGGTAGTGAATTGGATGAGGCTTCTTTCGGCTCGACGATCAACACTGGTATTTTATACTTGATGGCAGTCCCATACATCCTGCTTGCCTTTCTTTTTAGAAAACGAATTATTCGGTTCTTTCAAGGGCTTGCAAAAAAGCAGCACTAGAACTTCTTGCTCGTATTCTTTCTTGTTTTAAACAGCGCAATATTTCTGTTTGTATAGGAAAGAGAAAATTCAAGTGAACCGCCACCATACGCTCTTCTGAGTGCCGAAACCGTTACATCGTATGAAATTCCAAATTGGAAACCTCTCCAATCAATCATCACAGCTGGAATCACAGCGTCTCTTAAACGTGCGTAGCAACCAATCCCTATAAAGGCATCCTGTGAATGTCCTGTAAGCTTTGTGTTGTCCTCAAATCGATAACGCAACATCATCCCAAACAATGTTTCATAATGACCACCCTGTACAAACTGAACAGCATTTGCATCTACTGACATACGACTCGAGCCTATATCAGAAATAAGCCCGATGTGCCCTACATACTTTCGGTGGAGTCTGTCTCCAGAACCATTTACGTAACGCATTTCAGGGGCATTGAGGTGATATCCTGCCACTCCCAACTTGAATTTTAGATTGTTCTTCCGTGAAAAACTGTTTCTTCCCCCATTGAAAACGTAATGAATTCCTGCAGAAGCGTCTAAATAGGTAAATGAAGACAGCGTATTTTCTTCCCCACTAGAAACAAGCGGGTTAAAATTAGATCCATCCCATTGTGACATGAATGAAACTCCGGCCAACGATGCCTTTCTCATTCCTAGTCCACCTTGAATTCCAGCTGAAAGCACATGTCCTGAGCGACCCATCGGTAGAATTCCACTTAAAGAAATGGCTCCTGTTTGATTTCCGAAGTTAGAGTCTCCCCCAATATCGTTAAAGAACAAAACTCCCAATCCCATGTGGGCTTTATCTCCCATTTCCGTTTTAAAGAGGTTAATATCCGCAGCTACAGCTGTCGTCATAAACTGAGTAGTAGCTCCCAACCATTGATTTCGGTGGTTAACGATAAATCGTTCCCATCCGTCATAGACACCTGTTGCCCCAGGGTTTATAAATAATGGTGTTTGGGAGGATTGTGCGAAATGTAAATCTTGTGCGTACAATTGCATCCCAAATATCCCGCTCAGCACAAATAAATATCCTTTTCTCATCCTACTTCATTAATGTTATATTCCCAGATCTTAACTCAGATGAACCGTCCATATATGTTATTTCCATCATATATGGGTATACTCCTGCATTACAAGGCTCTCCATTGATTGTTCCATCCCACTCAAATCCTTTTTCATCAGAGTGAAACATTCTATTCCCCCAACGATCATAGATGAAAAACTTAAAGTTTGCTACATCTAATCCTACAATAATTGTATACATTTCATTTTGTCCATCTCCATTAGGAGAAAAGCCTGTGGGAATATGTACTCCCATCACACAATCTATACCCATTTCAACTGGATCACAAGGATCACAAGGATCTGTTCCATTTATTACCTCGTTCCCGTCACTAATTCCATCTCCATCAGTATCTGGATCATTTGGGTCCGTACATAATAATCCTTCTTCTATGTCCGTTAACCCATCTCCATCACTGTCTATTAGGCAAACACTAGAATTTGGGTCTGGGTCACAGGGATCACAAGGATCTGTTCCGTTAGCTATCTCATCTCCATCATTAAATCCATCTCCATCGGTATCTGGATTATTTGTGTCCGTACATGAAACATTTTCTTCTGCATCCGTCAAGCCGTCACCATCACTATCTGTTTGACAATCAATAGATGAATCATCTGGATCACAGGGGTCCAACGGGTCCGACCCTGCAGTATTTTCGTCTCCGTCATTAATTCCGTCTCCATCTGTATCGGGGTTGACCGGATCTGTTCCAATTACTCCCTCTTCATCATTGGTCAAGCCATCTCCATCTTGATCGCATGGTCCAGCATTTAAATTTGGATCACAAGGATCCAACGGGTCCGATCCTGCGGTATCTTCGTCGCCATCATTGATTCCATCGCCATCTGTATCAGGGTTAAGCGGATCTGTTCCAATTACTCCCTCTTCATCATTGGTCAAGCCATCTCCGTCTTGATCGCATGGTCCAGCATTTAAATTTGGATCACAAGGATCCAGCGGGTCCGATCCTGCGGTATCTTCGTCGCCATCATTGATTCCGTCTCCATCTGTATCAGGGTTAATCGGATCTGTTCCAATTACTCCCTCTTCATCATTGGTCAAACCATCTCCATCCTGATCACAGGGTCCGGCGTTTAGGTTTGGGTCACAGGCATTACATGGGTCGGTTCCATTCGATACCTCGTCACCATCATTAATTCCGTCGCCATCTGTATCAGGGTTAAGTGGATCTGTGCACATCGAGGCCTCGTCGCCATCATTGATTCCGTCTCCATCCGTGTCGACTGGTGGTCCATTCAACACAAAAACGGCAACAATATCTTCAGGACCATTTATCTCAATGCTGTTAATGCTATCTGTTATTGGGCCTGTCATTGGGCCCGTCGTATACTCCCAATGGTCAAAAATATACCCTGGGTTTGCTTCGGCGATTAGATTTGTAGATATTCCACCAAAATACTGTGTCACCCATGGATAATATGGAGCCCAAACCGAGTTCACTTTTATCTCACCTGAGTTCACTGGATCTACGTCAAAACTAACATCATAAGGCCCTGTAAGGTCGTAACAATCAATGAGTCCCTGTTCAAGTGCTAAGCATCTTGCATCGATAAAATCTTTTAAATCCTGCACATTGTTATTCCAACCCGCCATTGATCCACCCCATCGCGCAATCTGAGCTGGCATTTCGGGGGTGATTTCAAGAAGCATACTATCAAGTAGCTGATTCATGTAATCACAAGAAAAATAGGTGTTGACCAAATCAATGTAGCGTGTAATGTAGTATTGCTCTACAGCTGGGTTCTCGGCTATTAATTTTTCTAAAATATCCGTGTGGCCTTGACCTCCAGGGTTTGGAAGGTTCTCAGCATTACAGGGATCCGCGTTAGCGCTAGGGTCTGGTATACCCGTATAATTCACATAGTGTCCGAATGTAGCATCCATATCCCACAACACATAACGCCATTTCTTCTTTGTCTCCAATGGGTTCATTCCTCTCCACCATGCGGTATTCCAATTCAGCCAGTCCTGATTAACCGTGTATGAGTTAATCATAAAATAATCCGCTAATGACCTCCAGTTTAGCAATGTGTCCACATTATCAAATGCGGCGCCTGGAGCCATATTGTTAGTTAAAATATAATTTCGTAGGTCATCCCAATCATCTTGAGCATCTGGTGCTCCATATTCTTCCCAAGTTCCTCCCCATGTTTTTAGGTATTGTATATTGAATTTGTCTTGTTGATAGTAATGCTTTGTATAATCGTGATCATCGGCTTTTTCTCTAATCTCATATACTCCCCAATATTCGCCATTTAGATAAACAATGGCTGGTCTCCAAGTTCTTTCGTCCATTAACAGGTCGGATCGTATAGAAAGCGTGTGAATGAATGCATCTCGAATATGTGCTCCTCCGTTTTCAAAAGGATAATTATCACTGGCTCCGGGTTTCAACATAATGCGCTGAAACTCGTCTCTGTTTTTCTCTGGAAAAATTTCGTGTTGCAAGTCTGAGTTATATCCAAACTGATCTCTCAAAATAAAATCAAATCCTCGTTGTGGGTATGCCCAGGAATCATTCCCGTGCTTATTGAAATGCCCCTCACCTTCATCTATAAACGCACCATCTTCTTCAAACAATTCCAGTGCTCCTTGAGGTTCGATTTGCGACCCGCCTAAAAGCGTTGCCACCTGTTGACCACTGATAGAAACAACTGGTATATTATGTGTTACATCTATAAAGTACGTGTTTGTTTCATTAAAACTTGGAAGATTTGCTCCAAACGCCTTTGCTCTAACTACTGTTGTTGTGTTAATTGGAATCGGACCCGCATAAGCCGTAGATGCCGCTGTTGGTTCAGACCCATCAAGGGTATAACGAATGGTTGCTCCAGGGTTAGTACACGCCAAAGAAACGGCTTGTGGTCCGACATAAAACCCAGGTGCTAAATCCATCGTGGGGGTGGGTTCATAAAAATTTTGCGCTCCTACATTGTTTGCTTCCGGTGTTGGTGTTGTAAACAAACTCCAGGTTCCGGCGCCGTTCGTTGTCCTACCAATGGAATGATCGGCTTTGGTCATTTGTGTCATTTCTATTTCATCCACCAAGTTTCCTAAGTTATTAGAGAGAATAATCCACTCCCCTCTCGTCTGTTTTAGGTTAAAGTTTGGATGTATCTCCGTTCCATTAACAACCCCTCTTGTAGATGCAATAACCATGAGAAAACCGTTTGCTGGAATTATTCCACTTGGAATTTGCCACTTAAGAGGATTTCCAGCCTTGTCCGATAAATAATATCCTGTCAAATCAATCGGGGCACCAGTTACATTGTACAGTTCCACCCAGTCTTCCCTTTCTCCAAAATTATCTACGTAACCATTCATGTTGGAAACACAGTATTCATTGATGATTACCTGTGAAGTTCCCGTAAATGAATAAAGGATAAAAAGAATAAATATCGATTTCTTTAGCTTACTGAGCCCTTTCAGTCTGTCGGTTTTCATGTAGTTCGTTTTAAAATTAACGGAATGTTATATCAATATTAAGAAATATTATGTCAATATTGTATCTTCGTAACGTATATTTTACCCTAAAGGTTGTATGCTTAACGTTTTATTTTAAATAGAATAACTATGAAATTGCCCTTGTTTTTTATTTCTTTCCTTTTTTTAACCGCCGTATTTAGTGGTTGTAAGAAGGTTGAAGGTCCTGGCGGATCGTCGTCGATTGTTGGAAAGGTATCCATTGTAAAACTGGCACCCGATATGGATACACTTGATGTCTACTTCGCACCTAAGTTTGATGTCTATATCATATATGGCGATAACGGTGTGTCATTTGACGATGATGTTGAAACATCTTACGATGGCAGTTTCAAATTTGATTATTTGGAAAAAGGAAATTACACGCTTTTTGTTTATGAAGATTGTGCATCATGCTCTGGGAGTGGGAAAAAAGCACTCTTAACAAGCGTAGAAATTACGGATAAAAAGTCAACCGTTGATGTCGGTACTATAACCGTAATTGATTGATGAAGTCAGCAACTTTTATATTTTTCTTGGTGTGTTCAACGTTCACGTTCGGACAGCATGAAGTCATGCTGTGGACAGAACTGGGTGTAAAAGGAAAAATAACAAAGGACCTGAGCTGGGCGACTGAGTTAAATACACGATTTAACGGTGCTGGTGTTCAAACCTTCTTTCCGCAGGCAAAATTGAAATACGAAATCACAAAATGGTTTGAGCCCTCCGTTGACTACCGTTTGGTGACTGATAAAAACAAGTACGGCAACTATAAGCTTTCACATCGTGTGAATATCAACGCAGAGTTCAGTGAAAAAATTAAGCGTCTAAAAATGGAATTACGGTTGCGTTACCAATACGCCTTCAACCGAATTAACACTGCAAGTTATGATGCGGACTTTGATCAGGCAATTCGACTTCGTCCGTCCGTTGAATACGATATAGACAACAGTATTTTTACTCCAACTTTTGGTGCAGAGCTTTTTTACAATCCTGTTTATGGTCCAAGTGGACATCAGATTACAAAGGTTCGTTATGCATTGGGGGTAAAATTGGAGTTAGATGGCCCACATGGAATAGGCGTAAAATACCAACTGGATAAATGGCTGCGGGATTACTCCAAAAGCTTGAGGCATGTTCTCTCCGTATCGTACTCCTATAAATTTTAATGGGTTACTGTTCTTCTACCACTTCATCAACGATAAACGTGATATCAAGCACCTCATCTACTTGCTTCGAGGTGATTCCTTGCTCAATTGTAAACGTATACTTTCCTTTTAGCGGAAGTTTTCTTTCTTTAAAATAAAGGGCTGTTTCTACAACCGTTCCTGTTTTGTTGCCCAACCAAGCTCCCTCTGGGTTTGCCAAATGAATTTGAAACGGCTCACGCGCTGATGTTCCATCTGGCGCCTCTGTTTTAAGAAAAATCCACAAGTTGCTGTAATTGTAGTCCGTTGTTGTTCGGAGTAGCACTGTAAAATTATACTTCTTATCAATGTCATTGATTTCAACTTCGAACGATGGTTTAATGTCTCTTGTCCACTCCTTCTTTTTGAAAGAATACGATTTTTCGTAGTGCGGTGCTTTTCCACACGCGGTTAACAAAAGCAGTATACTAATAAAAAACCAACTATTTCGCTTCATTATTTGGGGTGTTCGGGTTGTTAGGGTTTTTCTTTCTTCGGTTGTTACGACGCTTATTTTGAGGTTTTTTTACTTCGCTCGTAACATTGCCTTCCTTCGAGGTTTGGGCTTGGTTATTACCACCTCCCCTGTTCTTATTCGGTCGGTTTTTCTTCTTCTTGAAAATATGCTCAAACCTATTCAAACTGTCCTGCCCAACCACATTTCCATAGTCTGGTTCAACAGCTTTTTCTGGTACAACAAACTCTTTCAGATCCGCGGGTTTTTTCCCGTCTTTATTTAAACGAATTATTTCTCTCACACGGTCTGGTCCCAACGGAACAAGAGTTGTCCCACTTCCTCCATCGTATGCATACCACATCTCTTGTTTAAACACATCTGTTTTCACATACATGGCGGTGCCCTTTTCTGTGCGCAACTTCACATCTCCCTTTGGAAACGCCTTTAGAGCATCCAAGTACATGTCCAGCTCGTAATTGAGGCAACACTTGAGTTTTCCACATTGACCCGCCAATTTCTGTGGGTTCAAAGATAACTGCTGGTATCGAGCTGCTGATGTGGAAACAGATCTAAAATCTGTAAGCCACGTTGCACAACATAACTCTCTTCCGCAAGATCCAATACCTCCCAAACGAGAAGCTTCTTGACGAGAACCTATTTGTTTCATTTCCACACGAATCTTAAACTCGTTGGCCATGTCACGAATAAGCTGTCTAAAATCTACACGCCCTTCTGCTGTATAATAAAATGTCGCCTTCGAAAGGTCGGCTTGGTATTCAACATCGGAGATTTTCATTTGTAGTCCAAGGTTAACAGCCAGAGTTCTGGACTTATACATCACTTCTTTTTCAAGTGAACGAGCTCTTATCCAGTTATCAATGTTTTCTTGCTCAGCTATGTTCTTGATTTTTTTTGCTTCGACAGGTTTAAAGTTTTCCGCTTTTTTTGCCACTTGAATACGCGCCAATTCACCAACGACGGAAACTACTCCTACGTCTATTCCTGGCGAGCCTTCGACAACTACAACGTCCCCCGCTTGAAGCGGAAGTTCTTTGTTGTTCTTAAAAAACTCCTTTCTGCTATTTTTAAATCGTACTTCAACAATATCGTATGGTTTCTGACCACTTGGAAGTGAAACGTTGGCTAGCCAATCGTACACTTCTAGTTTATTGCATCCACCTGAACTACAGTTACCGTTATTCTTGCATCCCCTTGGGGTACCTCCTCCACTGCTACAACTTGCACATGCCATAGTTTTTCTCTTTTCTTTGTGATAAAAGTACACATAAAATTACATCTAGTACCGATAGTTTGACCTTAGAATGAACGGTCTTCTTTTAACAACTTATCATTTCACTGATTAAGCCGCATGGATGAAACGCATCACTTGAAAACAAAGATTGGTAAACAATATTTTGCTGTTCGCATTCCTTTCGATGTGGTAGTGTGCATCACTGAACGTTTGCAAAAAGTCCTGCACGTTATTTCCTGTAATAAATTTTGAAAAATTATCCAAGAACCCATTTTCATCCTCCGACACCTTCGTTAATAGGTTTTCGGTATAATTGCGGAGCATACTTTGCCTAAACATATGAAGGGAATACTTTAAAAACTCCTTTTGTACTTCTTTGCTCTTCGCTGCAACAGCATCACTCCACTCCATCATATCAATCACATTTTTGCGATAACAGACGCGCATGAGCTGAGTGAAGAGCATATAATTTTCATCCCTTTCTATACCATCTCCCACGAGGTTGATTGCCTCAATTAAACTCCCTTCCGAACGCGAAGCAACACTTTCGGCTAATCCCTTTCCAATGCTCTTTTCGCTCACTAAATAAGCACTGATATCTTCTACGCTGAGTCTTGGAATCAATGTTGTCTGAGTTCTTGAAAGAATAGTTTGCAATAATTTTTCTTGTGATGTTGCCACAAGTATAAAGAGTGTTCGCGCAGGCGGTTCCTCAATGATTTTTAATAGCTTGTTCGCACACGCAGGGTTCATTTCTTCAGGGTGCCAAATGATCATTACTTTGTATCCTCCTTCGTAGGAGCGAAAGCTGAGTTTTTTTATAATCTCTTGGCTTTCTTGCACACCAATGATTGGCTTTCTTTCCTTTTCGTCAGATTTTCTTATCCATTCATTCAAATCAAAATAAGGCGTTTCCTCCAGAATTTCGCGCCATTCTTTTAGGAGTTCATCGGAAGTCTTGCCGACCGCCTGAACCGTTGGAAATGAGAAGTGCACGTCTGGGTGCTGGTTCTTACTAATTTTAATACACGAAGGACAAACACCACAACTATCGTGGTCAGATTTGTTCTCACACATGATGTATTGTACGAACGCAAGCGCCACTGGAAGTCCTCCATTGCCCATGTCTCCCAAAAATAAATGGGCATGGCTAATTTTATCCGCCTTGGCACTTTTTATCAACTGTGCCTTTAACTGAGCCTGCCCAACAACGTCTTTAAATTGCATCGGATAAAATTAATGGATTTATCGGAATAGTTTTTGCTAATCCATGAAAGTAATAGGAGAAATGGCTATATTTAGCTATATTTAATTTCTAAATAAAAAAGACTATAATGAAAAAACTTTATATTTTGGTAGCATTAGTGCTTGGTTCTACTAGTGTTTTCGCTATTAACAATGCTGTTGATGCGCCTACTAAAACAACCATTCAAAAAGAAGGTGTTGAGATAACTATATCAGTGAATAGCAGTAATACGCCTGTTAAGGGAGCTTTGGTAAAAGTATTTGCCGACAAAATGGTCATCGGAGCAGGAACAACAAATGAAAGTGGACAAGTTGCTATTTCAATTCCAACATACGGAGATCAGGTGGTGTCAATAGAAGTTTATCACTCTTTATACAAAAAGGATAAAATAAGCGGCTTAACGCTGGAAAACTCCAAAACATATTCCTTCAACCTTGAGGCAAAAGGAGAATCTGCAGAAGAAATTACTACTAATTCAGATGTGAAAGTAGTAAAAACAGAAGAGCAGATTGAAAAAGAAAAAGCGGATGCAATTGAAGCTGAAAAGCGAAAAGAAGAAGCTATTAAGAAGCAGCAAGAACTTTCTGAAGAAAAAGAACGCATAACAAAGGAGGCGGAAGAAAAACAGGCGGAGGCTGAAAAAGCAAAAGCGGAAGCGGAAGAAGCTAAAAAAGCAAATGAGCAGCGGACAGAAGAGCAAAGGAAAAAGCTCGAAGAGGATATGAGAATGCGCGACGAAGAGGCTGCCAGAAGAGCTGAAGAAGAAAAGGATCGTGAAGATATCGTTGAGAAGCAAAAGCTAGAAAACGCTAAGAAGGATGAGAAAAATGCCAAATCGGATGCATCCAAAGATCAAAAAGAACAAGAGAAAGAGATAAAGGAAGCAGAAAAAGCGGCAAAAGAAAAGGAAGACGCAGCTGACAAAGCAAAAGATGAAGCGAAAGATGCTTCTAAAAAAGCAGAAAAGGAAGCGAAAGAAGAAGAGAAAAAAGCGAAGGAAGAAGAAAAGCAAAAGAAAGAGGCTGAAAAGAAGAAAAAAGAGCAAGAAAAAGCCGCTAAGGAAGCTGAAAAAGAAAAGAAAGAAGCGGAAAAGGCAGCCAAAAAAGCTGAAAAATTGCAGTCTGAACTTGATAAAATAGATAAGGAACAAAAGAAACTTGATAAGAGTTTCAAGAAGTTAGATGGAAATCAAAAGGACATCGATAAGGATCGTAAGAAAGGTAAGAACCCTGAAAAAACGGCAAAAAATCAAGAAAAATTGGACAAAGAAAAATCCAAATTAAAAGACAGTCAAAAAAAGCTTGATGATAAACGTAAAAAAGTATTGAAAAAAATGAAATAGTTTTTTTGAATAATTAGATTTGAAGCGTCCGCCACTAGCGGGCGCTTTTTTTGTGCACATGTTAAAGTATAAGAATCATATTTTATTACACCTCATCGTTTTTCTTTGGGGCTTTACGGGAATTCTAGGGAAGCTCATCAATCTTGATTCTTTGTACATCGTTTGGTACCGGGTACTCATTGCATTTGTTGTCGTGCTTGTCGTTGCCCTCATCTTTAAAAAAGCCTATGTAATAAACGATAAAAGAAAGTTGCTTCAATTGTTCATTGTTGGAGGGATTGTGGGACTTCATTGGCTTACATTTTACATGTCCATTCAACTTTCAACCGCTTCACTGGGGGTCCTGTGTATGTCCACTGCTACTTTGCATGTCGCTTGGCTCGAACCCTTGATTACCAAACGTCCCTTTTCTTGGGGAGAACTCATTTTAAGTCTTATTGTCGTTTATGGGATTTACTATATCTCTGGGGACTTCAAAGCCACCGAGTATAAGGCATTGTTTTACGGTTTGACTTCTGCTTTTCTTGCTGCACTGTTTGCCGTTCTAAATGGCCAGCTTGTTAAAAATACCTCTGCGCTGAAAATTACCCTTTATGAAATGTTGGCTGCGTTTGTGGTGCTCTCAATCATTATGCTCTTTAAGGGAGAAATGACATCCGCTCTTTTTGCTGTTACATGGACGGACGTACTTTGGTTGCTCTTTTTGGGAATCGTTTGTACAGCATTTGCTTTTCTTGCCATTGTGGATGTCGTAAATCACTTGGGTGCGTTTACCGTTTCTTTGAGTATCAATCTAGAACCTGTATACACCTTCTTTCTCGCGATTATTATCCTCAACGAGCATGAAATATTGAACACAAAATTTTACGTGGGCGCCACCTTAATTATCGCTGTGGTGATTGCAAATGCTATTCTTAAAGCACGAAACCGAAGAAAAGCGAAGAGGCTTCTCAATAAGACTGCTTTAAAATAATTTACTGATTGTTAGTGCAGAAAAATGCATTATTGCTATATTTGTTCTTAAATTAAATACCTGCAAAACACCAATTATGAAAACTAAAAACTTTATTGTTCCCCACGACTTTACAGATGTTGCCGATGTTGCCTTGAAGCACGCTGTTGCAACTGCTGGTCCTTTAGGCGCTGAGATTTACCTCTTACATGTGGTTGCAAAAAACAAAGATATTGCTGCAGCGGAAGAAAAGTTGAACAAATTGGTGAGTAATTTCGATTCTACGGTGAAGATAATTCCTTCTGTTCGTGTTGGGAATATTTTTGATGATATTGGTGATTTCGCGGCTGAACATCATGCTGAACTTATTTTTATGGGCACGCATGGTACGCAAGGATGGCAGCACCTAACAGGAATGAATGCGCTTAAGGTAATTACTCATTCTTCTGTTCCTTTTGTCGTAGTTCAGTCAAAAACGCCAAAAGAAAGCGGTTACGATGAAATCGTTGTTCCTTTGGATTTGAATAAAGAAACAAAACAAAAATTAGCCATTGTCGCTAATCTAGCAAAATACTTTAAGTCGAACGTACACGTTGTTACTCCAGAGGAGTCAGATGAGTTTTTAAGTCATCAAGTAAAGGCGAACATCAAGTTTGCTGAGAAGTATTTTTCAGAAAGAAATATCACAGTTACAACGAAAGTATTACCAAGCGGTGGATTTGATAATGAGGTATTAAAGCATGCGGTAAGTATTGACGCAGATTTAATTGCGATTATGAACCTTAACAAGAATAATTTCTTTGGTGTGCTTACAGCTAATCACGAAGAATACATCCTTACAAACGAAGCACAAATACCCGTGTTGGTAATGAATCCAATCGAGGGCATTAGTACGCTTTCTGTGGATTTTAATGGATAACTAAAGCCCTTGCTTTTTCTTGTGCTAGTGCTAAGCTCTGGTTTTTGCATTTATAGTCATACACTTGTGTGACTAAGGTCTCTTTTGTTTTCTAAACAAACCGTTTGGGAAAGTAATTCGGCTTACTTCCTTGCAGACATGAAGCGTTTAATCTGTGTATTCATCCTTCTTTAAACGCATTTTTATCTCTCTCAGGTGCTGTTCCTTTTTCTTGTTTCTAGTTTCTTGCGCTGTTTTTGTAAAGTACTTGTGGGACTCTAAAAACTTCACCTGGATTTCATCCCATTGCCGATCGCTTTCAATTTTACCGTGATCCTTCAATTCTTGTCTAAGTCGGTTGGAAATTTCGTGAAAATCATCCCTCCCTAAATAATCAAGATCGGCGTCACAAATAATTTCTTCCAATTTGTTTTTGGGCTTGTGTGGAATGGCTGTAACGTATATCAACTCCTTTATCTGGTCAATGTGCTTCTGAGTATAACCAAACTTTGGTAAGGCCTCTTGTGCCATCCGCGCACCAATTTTTTCATTGTGTTCATAATTCTCGACAAATCCAGCATCGTGGTAAGATGCCGCCGATTTCAACAAGAAAAGACCTTCATCTGTCACGTTCTCCAAAAGAGCCAGTCGCTCTACCGCCTTTACAACGTCTTTTGAGTGTCCAATACTATGATAGTAGAGTTTATCGGATAAACCTTGTTCTAAAGTCTTATTTATGTACCGTTCGGCTTTGTAATAGTTGATGGAACTATAGTGGTGTAGGTTTACAATTTGATTAAAGCGGTCGTTGGGCTCCAAACCTTCTCCATTGATAGAAAGCTCGGGTTTTATTCGTTCCACCACATACATTTCTACCATTCCACTGCTCTTCGTTTGTGCCTTTCCTAAAAAAGTACATTCAAAATATGGTTCTATGTGACTAAACGTTGCTCCAGTAATGGTTACTTTTCCTGGTGCTCCGAGCATTTCCATGCGTTGCGCCTGGTTCACAGTTGTGCCCCAAATATCAAACGCCAAACGCTCACTTCCAATGACACCGGCGGTCACCTCTCCTGTATTAATTCCCAAGCGTAGTTCCCAATAATCGCTACCGTTGGCTAGTGCGTCGTTTTTCCTTTTTTGGATATACGCCTGAATTTGTAGCCCCGCTAAACAGGTATCAATTGGGTTTGTGTTGTTCCGCACGGGCACTCCTCCCGCACACATGTATGCGTCTCCAATGGTTTTTATTTTCTCAAGGTTGTTTTTAACTATGATTTCGTCAAACTTAGTGAAATATACGTCTAGCCTTTTTACAAGCTCAGATGGTTTCATGTGGTCTGAGATTTTAGTGAACCCGACAAAATCCGTAAACAATACGGACACCACTTTGTACCCTCGTGCCCTCGCTTTTCCACTTTTCTTTAGTTCTTCAGCGGTAGATTCGGGCATAACGTTCTTGAGCAGCTTTTCGGTTTTATCCTTTTCGCGTTGTAATAACACCTGTTGCCTCAATACATTGTTTTTCTCCTCTTCAATTTTTTTGTTTTGCTGTTCAATCTTTCTTTTTTGATTTTGAATTTCCCGCGTTCGCTCACGCACTTTCATTTCCAATCGAATTTGTTCTCTTCGAGAAGACTCTGTTCTTCGAACGACTACTAATCGCAACGTGACTAAAATGGCTACGGCTATAATCAATAAAAACCACCAGCTTAACCAAAATGGCGAGGCAATAATCAACTTCATGGTCGCAGGAAACTTGCTCCACTTTCCAGTGCCTGATCGCGCGTAAATTTTCAAGGTATACGTTCCTGGCGATAATGAAATAAAGTGTATTTCATTTGTAGCACCAATTAAAACCTCTCCCACATCAGATCCCTCAAGGATATATTTATAGTTGATTTGATCCGGGTTACTTAAATCCGAAGATTGAAACTTGAGTGTAAAACTCCTTTGCATGTAGCTCAATTCAAGCTCTTCTGTTAAAAATACAGGTTTTTTTAATGGTGAATTTTTATCATTGGGTGTGAGCCAATTGTTCTCCAGTTTAAATTTGGTAATCACCACATCCACATCCTTTTTGGTGCGGATAACTTCACTGGGTTTAAAATAGTTGTACCCATAAATTCCACCAAAATACAATGTGCCTGTAATTGATTGCATTGCCGCACCAAGATTGAACTCATTACTCATCAAACCGTCTGATTCTGTGTAATTTGTTACTTCCAAGGATTTCAAACTCAAATTTGAGATTCCCCTATTTGTGCTTAACCATAAAGTTCTTCTTTCGTCGGGAATAACACTGTAAATTACGTTGTTTGGCAAACCATTTGATTTGTTAAAAGTCTTTACATTGTTTTTTGAAATATCGAATCTAACGAGCCCAGATCCTGCTGTACCCAGCCAAAAAACACTTTTGGTTTCTTGATACATCGAAGCAATGTAGTCATTCGTTGCCGCTTTAATTACACCGTTTTTTCTATATGGCTCTATTATTAAATGGTCGTCATCCTCAACTAGGATATTAAGCCCTCCTGTACTTGTAGCAAACCAAATTCGTTCCTGTCTATCCTTATACACGAGGCGACAAATTCCCTTTGAAATTGTCGCGTTCGCTTTCATTGGATTATGAATGAACGGAGTTACTTCTTTTGTTTTTTCATTGTAAAGTAATGCTCCATTTTTTGTGGCGAGCCAATAAAGTTGCTCCTTCCAATGTACAATTGAATAAACTCGTTCTGTTTGATCATCGTTTGTTTTAATTGGTACAAACCTATGATTTGTCCCGTCCATGTGCAGTTCAAAAAATCCATCAGCACATCCAACCAACATTTTATTTGGCGTCACCAGTTTCATACACAGAATTGCCATTTCTCCTTTGGCTTGACTTTCTCTTGTCTGAGTGCGTTCGTATTGGGTAAATTTCTTCGTTTTTCGTTCTAGCCGTGAAACTGTTTTATCGGTTCCAATGTAGACCATCTTTCCCGTTTCATCTTCCGTAAAGCTCCACACGCTTGGTGAGGGAATGCCCTTCGAGCTATTTGCCGTTGGTCCTACACCTAAAATTCCTCTTGCTGCAGGATTAAAACTAGAAAGTCCGCGTTGCGACCCTAACCAAAACGTGCCTGAGTTATCTTTGTAAATCAAATTGATTTCGTTGAAGAGCAGTGCCGATTTTTGGAACATGTCTTCCGTACTATGCAAAATGCTTCCCTCTCCATCGATTAGAAAGAGTCCATTTGTCTTCGTCGTAATGAGCCAGCCAACACCGTTTTCATCATGGATATCTGACACATTTTGAACTCCCTTTTGGCGGTTTAAAAAAACGAATTTCGCTGCCGCATACCTTGTTTTAACGTTCACCTCAAAAACGCCTTGATTGGTTGCAAGAAGAGGTGGCTCGCTGCCATCTGTAATTATTTTATTCACAACAATCGGAAGACCATTTCCAGATTGCAAGAGGAGCTTTTCCGATTTCTTCTGATACGTATTACACAGATAGATTCCGTCGTTTTCTGTAGAAACAATAAGTATACTTCTATCTGTAATCGCTATCTCTGACAACCGTTTGGTGGGAATCATGAAAGAAACATCTTCAAAGCGCTTCTTTTTGGAATCAAAAGTATAAAGTCCCGATTCTGCCGTTGAAATCCAAAGAAGTCCATTCTTATCCAGCGCAATCGAAACAATATGAAGCCCAACTCCATTGCTCGTTTTGTACGTTTTAAATTGCTCTGTATGCAGGCTATAATGAACCAGTCCCTTTCCTGTTCCAAACCAAAGATCTCCTGCCTCATCTTTTAATGAGCACAGAATAAACTCATTTTCTAACCCCTTGGTTTCATCCGAAATAAAAACTTCAAACGTCTTTCCGTCAAAGCGGTTTAGCCCGTCTTGTGTTCCAATCCAAAGCGCATTTAAATCATCTTGAATGATCGTCGTCACACTACTTTGTGACAGACCGTCATTGATGGTGTAGTTCCTAAACCGGAAGTCCGACTGAGCAACAGAAGACAATGCTACACAGCAAAACGAACTGTATAGTACCCCTTTAAGTAGTAGCGGGAAGAGTTTATTTCTATGTTGTTTCAATTAGGCCTGGCCTGGAGTGTTAACTGGTGGTTGTATCGCTGAGGTTTCTAAATCTCTATCTAAGAGATAAAGTCCGCCCTTATCGTTTCCTATCAATTTAATTTTATCCAAAATAGTTCTTGCTAATGCCTCTTCTTCTAGCTGCTCTGACACGTACCATTGTATAAAATTGTGTGTTGTATAGTCCTTTTCTTGCAGGCAAATGTCTACAAGGTTATTGATGCTTTCTGTAACCCCCAACTCATGTTCCAACAACAATTGAAATACATTCTCAAGTGTTTTAAACTCCTTCGGGGGTGTTTCCAATCCTGGAATTATCGATGTTCCTCCTCTCTCGTTGATAAACTTAACCAACTTAAGCATGTGGAATCTTTCTTCATCCGAATGCTTGTATAAAAACTTTGCTGTTCCATTCAGCCCATTTCCTTCTGCCCACGATGCCATCGCTAAATAAAATTGTGAGGAGGATGCTTCCTTCTTAATTTGATCGTTAAGTGCTTCTTCTACTCTTGTATTCATTGTATTGTTTTTTTACAAAGTTATCATTATCAATAGTATTCTTTCCTAATTATTCTAAAATATAAGCTTATCTTCGCGTATATGTCAAAACATAAAAAGTCCAAAAAAAACCTAAAAGAAAGCTTATCTCACACGATCAGAAAAGTTTTTACTGAAAATAGTGATTCTCCGTTAAACCACAAGCAAGTTTGCGCATTAGTTAACGTAAAAGAAAACGCTCTTCGTAAATTGGTTTATGATGCTTTGGAAGAATTGGTAAAAATCAATTTCCTTAAAAAGTCTGGTCATGGTGTTTATAAATTGAACAATCAAGAAAGCAGTTACGAAGGCGTGCTGCAATTAACTCAGCGAAAAGCAGGGTATGTCATTGTAGATAACGCGCAGCTTCAAGATGTATACATCGCCCCACATAATGTGCATCAAGCACTCGATGGCGACCGTGTCAAAATACAAATCATAAAAAGAGGAAATACCAAACTGGAAGGAGTGGTCTTGTCCATCGTCGAGCGAGAGCGTACGCAGTTTGTGGGAACGATAAAAATGCACCCAAAATTTGCGTTTTTAATCCTCGACAACACGCGAATTGGAACGGACATCTATATTCCAAAAGAAAAACTGAAAGGTGCAAAGGAGGGCGATAAAGTACTCGCAAAAATTACGGTATGGCCAAAATCTGCTGACAGTCCCTTTGGAGAAGTGATTGAAGTTCTCGGAAACAGCGGAGGAAATGACGTTGAAATGATTGGGATTCTGGTCAATCAAGGTTTAGAGTATAAGTTCCCAAACGAAGTGCTGAATGAGGCGGAAAAAATTCAACTTGAACTAAGTCCGCAAGAATTGGAACGCCGCCGAGATTTTAGAACAACCACCACCTTCACCATTGACCCGAACGACGCAAAGGATTTCGATGATGCCTTGTCCTATAAAAAACTCGAGAACGGAAATTATGAAATCGGTGTTCACATCGCTGACGTAAGTCATTATGTGGTACCAGGAAGTGCGATGGATGATGAGGCGTTAAAACGATCCAACTCTGTTTATTTGGTGGACCGGGTGATACCCATGTTGCCAGAGCAACTTTCCAACATGGTTTGCTCATTACGACCCAACGAAGATAAGTTTTGCTTTTCCGCAGTTTTTGAAATTGATGATGCAGGAAAGGTGCATAAAGAGTGGTTTGGTAAGACCATCATTCATTCAGATAGACGATTTACCTACGAACAAGCACAAGAAATTATTGAAACAAAGAAGGGAGATTATTGTGATGAAATCCTTTTATTCGATAAAATAGCTAAAATTTTGCGAAAAAAGCGCCTTTCAAGCGGCGCAATGAACATAGAATCTGAGGAGATGCGTTTTCGTTTAGACGATGATGGGTTTCCTGTCGAGGTATTAATTAAGACGTCGAAAGATGCCCACAAGCTCGTGGAAGAATTCATGCTTTTAGCAAATAGAAGCGTTGCCACATTTGTTGGTAAACCGAAGAAAGGGATTGGAATAACTCCTTTTATTTATCGTTGTCACGACAAGCCTGATCCCGCAAAAGTGGAGACGTTTAACCTGTTCATTCGAAAGTTTGGTTACGACATCGAGCTAAAAAATCCATCCACCATTTCTAAAAATATAAATGCGCTGTTGGCGGATATCCGCTACAAGAATGAATTCTCATTGGTTCAAAGCATGGCGATTAGAAGTATGGCAAAAGCCACGTACGAAACAGACAACATTGGTCACTACGGTCTCGCTTTTGATAACTACACACACTTCACTTCACCCATACGACGTTATGCCGATTTGGTGGTTCACAGGATCCTACAGGAAGAACTTACGACAAAAAAACACCGTTACGGAAACGAACTCGATGAAATTTGTAAGCGCATTTCACGCATGGAAAGAAAGGCTGTGGATGCGGAGCGAGAGAGTACGAAATACTTTCAAACACTTTTTGTTTCGGATAAAATTGGTGAAGAATTCGAGGGAACGGTATCAGGAATTGCTGAGTTTGGACTTTTTGTAAAGATGAATGAAAACCAATGTGAAGGCATGGTTCCAATGCAATCTATTCCAGGAGATCGTTTCTATTTTGATGCTGACAAATATTCTATTGTCGGGACAAAAACGAAGAAAGAATACAATTTTGGGGATCAGGTAAAAGTAAAAATCTACGAAGTTTCAAGTAAAAAGCGTCAGATTGATCTAGAATTGGTCGTTGATTAAACTTGTTTGATTCTATTGTTTAAATCGTCTCTGTACGATCCGCCAATTGGAATAATCTTATCCATTTTTTCTATGACCAAATTTGGGTAATCAATGGTTGAAATTTTATCTAACCGAACGATGAATGACCTATGCACCCTTAGGAAGTCTTCTTTTCCCATTTTAACTTCAATATCCTTCATTGTAGAATGAATGGTATAGCGTGTATCGAGCGTGTGAATAACCACGTAATCCTTTAATGCCTCAATGTAAAAAATTTCGTCGTTTCTCAGTTTTACTAGTTTACTGTTTGTTTTTACAAAAATGAAGTCCTTGCCACCATCCTTGGATCCAGCCAAAGAGTATAATAAATCGCGTTCTTTAACGATTTGTTGCTCCTTTCCATGCTTATAAATCGCCATTTCAATGGTCGTATGTAGGTCTATTTCTTTGAATGGTTTAAGTATATAGCCGTACGGCTCAGTAATTTTTGCTTTTGAGAGCGTCGATTCATCTGCGTACGCCGTTAAAAAGATAATTGGAATAGCATACGATGCTTTTATCACTTCCGCTGCCTCAATGCCGTTAATATCACCCTTGAGCATGATATCCATCAAAATAATGTCTGGATTTTCTGTTCCCACTAAATCAATTGCCTTTTCCCCCGTTGAAGCTGCACCCACAACATTGTAACCAAGTTTTTTTAAACTGTGTTGAATATCCTTAGATACAATTGATTCATCTTCAACAACAAGAACATTAATTTTAGACATTCAATTAGCGTTTAGTATTTTCAAATTTAATGAAATATTTTGTACCATTTTCATTTTCAACAGTTATCTCACCATCTAGCTGTTCCACTAGTGTTTCCACTAGTTGTAAACCAAGAGTTTCCATTTTTATTTCATTATAATTGAATGGGAGTCCTATTCCATTGTCAAAAATCTCTAAATTGACCTTCTTTTCATTTTCAAACAGGTTGATGGTAATTATCCCCTTTTCTCCGTTTTTCCATGCATACTTCAACGCGTTTGTGATTAACTCATTCACCAAAAGTCCACAAGGAATCGCTTGATCGAGCACTAAATCTACATTGTCAAGATTGGTTTTTAGTATCACTTCTTCGTTAATTCTATATGATGATATCAAGTTTGTGGTAAGGTTCTCTAGGTAGCTCGAAAAGTTGATGCTTGAAAAGTCTTCTGTTCTGTACAGGTTCTCGTGAATAATGGCCATCGAGCGAATTCTATTTCGGCTTTCCTGCAATATTTCCAACGTCTGTTCATCCGTTACAAACGAGCTTTGCAGGTTAAGAATACTCGATATTACCTGAAGATTATTTTTCACACGGTGGTGGATTTCCTTTAATAATACCTCTTTCTCTTTCAGTGATTCTACGATATTTATACTTGCCTTCTTTTTCTCACTGCTGTCGTGTGCCACTAGCGAAACCTCACTTACTACACCTTTCGTATCAAAAATGGGACTCATAAACACCTCTAACCAAAACGACTCACCCTTCTCTTCTAGACACACTTCAAACTGAAACGATTTTCCTTTCTCTACGAGTCGAATCATCTTTTTTAATGCCTTCAACTGCTCACGTGAAACAATAGGTTTTAAGTATTCCAAAAAGCGATCGTTGTGTTGAATATCGATGGAAAACGTATCTGAAAAATAGGTTTTAAAGTGTTTGTTATACGCTGTCACTTCTCCTTTAATATTCAGCGTGAGTAAAAGTGTATAATTTGAACTATCAATGATTGCTTTTGTTCTCAGGTATTGTTCTTCGAGCAGGCGTTCTGTTTTTATTCGTTCTTTTATTTCCTTTGCCAACTCTTTGTTCGTTTCTTCGGCAAAACCTGCCCTTAGCTGCTCCTGCGCCAATTTTGTTTGAACGGAAACATCTTTAATAATAATCAACGTCGCTTCTTCTTCTTCATAACTTGTTGAAACCAGCGTCACATCCATCAATAATTCTTCTTCCTGAATACTCTTCAGTTTCAGTTGGAGGTTCTTCCTTTTCTTATCACTCTGCTGTTTGGTATAGATCTTTTTAAATTTTTCTTGGTCGTCACCAATAAATATATTTTCTAAATCAATTAACTCACCCAGAAGTTTCTTTGTGCCAGTATTGACATATAGAACTTTATCATTGTTAACAATAATAATTCCCTCTGGATTGTTTTCAAGAATATTTTCCAGGTTCCGTTGATTCTTTTCCAATGCTCTTAAGCTGATATTATATTCTGTGTTATCTTGAATTACACATTGGTAATATAGTTTTCTATCCACGACGATTTCAACCAACGCCACTCGTGCTTCAATAAGGTCGTTCTTACCTTTAAACAACCAATCAAATTTTGTGGCTTTTGTGTTTTCTATTTGTTGTTTATTGGCATTATATTTCTTTCTTGATCTATCACTTATATTGGCGCTAAGTTCAAAGAGGTTTTTACCTATCAACTCTTCATGAGCAATTCCAAATAATTGCATCATTTTTCTATTCACATCTACGATCTTGTCATCATCAAGTAGCACAATCGCGTCATTCGATTCTTCGTAAATCAATCTGTATTTTTCTTCACTTTGCTTAAGTGCAAATGACGCTTTCTGAATATTTGTAATGTCAATAACAGATCCCTCTATATAATCCGAATCAACATCTAGATACCACGTAAAGACGAAGCTCTTTTCCATTTTATTCTTCAAAGTGAACTGTGCCTGATAGTTCTTAGAAAGCTCAGAATTGCTTAACGATTCTACAATAATGTCCCATTCAGCGCTCAACGAGAAGTCAAACATTCGTTCTCCCTTATCTAAGGTGCCCTCAAACATTTCTAGAAATGAATCATTACACTCTATAATTTCTGATTTTTTATTGAGTGTAAATATGCCCGCTTTGTTTTTGAAGTAAAGGTTTCTATATTTTTTTTCTAATTGATTATAGCGTGTTTCATCCAATACCTTTTTTGTAACTTCTTCAATAAAACCAACAAAAACCTTCCCACTATTCATTGGAAATTTTATGAGTTTAAAATGTAAATAAATCTTGTTTCCAAAACGAAGAATTGGGACTGTTTTTTCAAAGCAATTTCCTTCAATTAATTGATGTATTTCCACTAATTCTTCCGCTGAAAAATAATTGACAAACAACTCACCAATTTCAGTTGTATTTCTCTCGGCGGTATTGGTTAATTCACAATATTGATCGTTAAAACCCAGAACGTGCACCTTCTTATCCAACTCAAATAAAATGTAGCCTGTTCCCTTTAATTTAAACATGGTGTCTAAATTTGAGGCGTGCGTTTCTACCCGAGCGCTGTTTTTTAATTTAATATGCAATAAAAGGGAGGCGGTTAACCCTAAGGAAACAAAAATCTGAACGATTAAATAGCTAGAAACTTCTTGTGAACCTGCATAAGTTAAACTATACAGTACCAACAAAAACACAAAAATATTGTACAACATTAAAGCCGTCCAGCGTTGAATTATTAATATGCAAAGCATATAGATGAATAAAAAGCTGACCAGCTCATTCAACTCAAGTCTACTCTTGTATAAACTATAAAAAGCCACACCAGTGATAACAAATAAATAAGTGGTGAAAAAATGGATAAATTTATCCCTTAGGTAATTCGACTTTATACATAGGATCGTGTACACTGGAAATAAAATCGTGTAGGAAATTCCAATATAAAAATAAGCATCACCCACTGGAGCCTGAACGATTAAAAGGGAGTAAATGGGAGCAATAAAGAACGCACCAATTGCATGATTTAAAATGGTGTTAGCAAAATCATTTCTCTCTGAAAATAGTACTAGAAATACATCTTTTAACCGTTTTATATTTTTATTATTTACGAAAAGTTTAGACATTAATTTTAGTAGTATTTCCAGCTATTTTAATGTTAAATTAATAGTTCTTTTTTAATTCTTATAATTAAATAACTAAATAGTTGTTTATCAGTTGTTTAATAACTTAATTACAGAATGTACATATTAAATTTTAAGTATGCAAGTCAGTTAAAGTATCCTCAATAAATAGAATATTTAAATACTTTTTAATTAAAGAATATTTATTACTCTTTATTAAGTATGTTGATATGTGAAGAAAAAAAATAGAGATTGCTTGTTAATGTAAGTAATAGATTTTTATTAGTAGTCTATCAACATCCGTGAAGGAAGAAAAGCATCTAAAATACTAGAAGGAGGTACTTATTAACAAAGAAGTAAACACTTAGAATGTTGATAAAAAATGTAGCTCTACAACATCTAGCTAGGTTTAAAACGATGCTGATAACTACAAATAAAAAGGGCAAAAAAACCTTGCTTTATTGAGATGTGTTTTAGTATGATTAAAAATGTGTGATTTCCTACAAAAAGATATGGATTGTTATCAACCGATATGAACAAATAGAAGCATGAATAGGTGTATAACATTATTATTTAAACACCTAAATATAAATGTGTTAACAGTTCACTAAATCTTTGTTTGTTTAAAAGTTGTTCTAATTGTTAATATGGAGTAGTTTTGTAGGAAAGAGCAAATACCATGAAAAAATTAATTCCAATTGGAGCAGATCACGCAGGTTTTGAGTTAAAAAAGAGCCTTATTAGCCACTTAGTTTCTTTAGGATATGAAGTGAAAGATTTTGGTTGTTATTCGGAGGATAGTATCGATTATCCAGACTTTGGTCACCCAGTTGCAGAAATGGTTGAATCAACGGAAGGAATGTTGGGAATATTAATTTGTGGTTCTGGCAATGGAATTAACATGACTGCAAATAAGCACCAAGGAGTTAGAAGTGCTTTGTGCTGGAAAAAGGAGTTAGCACAACTCGCAAGAGAACACAACGACGCAAATATTTTAGCCTTACCTGCTCGGTTTGTCTCAGAATCAGAAGCGAAAGAAATGGTGGATGCTTTTTTAACAACGCCTTTCGAAGGTGGACGTCACCAAAACCGAGTCAATAAAATTGCGTGTTGTTAACTTATTGAGTCATTAAAAATTCAATAAGCGCATTCGTTTTTTTCACGTATTCATCGTAATAAACACCTGTTCCTGGTCCGTTAAAACCTGTATGTACTCGTTTTACCTCTCCATCGCGACCAATAAAAATAGAAGTGGGAAAGGAAATAATATCGTTTAACATATTGAAGTCGTTGGCTGCTTTATTTTTAGAGGCTGTCCCGCCCAGTAGAAAACGGAAATCAACGCCGAGTTGCTCCTTGTAGTTTTTTATACTCTGCAACTGTTCTTCTTCTGTTTTCCCCGCCTCATAGCAAATGGAAATAATCTCTAAACCGCGGTCGTGGTATTTTTCATAAAGTGATTTATAGTACATCGTTTCATCCAGACAATTTGGACACCATGTACCCATTATTTGTATAATCGTCACTTTGTTTTTTGAAGCCTCGTTTGGATATGAATAGGTGTTTCCTTCAAGGTCGTTAAAAGAAAACGCAATCTCTTGCCCCTCTTTTACGTATGTAAGCTCTTCAGGACTCTTTAACTCGAAAGCCTCGTCCTTGACTCCTCTCCATTCACTTTTCCAATGATTTCCACTGTTAAACGTTCCAAATAGAGTGTCGGATAATAAAGCAGCTTTAAAGAGAAAAGCATGTGATCCGTCAAAGCAGGACAAGAATAGGCTATCATTTACAGCGTTACCGGCTAAAAATCGGTAATCACCTGTTTCAGTAAGAAAAGTACCAGAAACAGTTTTATCTTCTTGTTGGAACAAGCCTACTGCTGGATAAGATGAGTTCGTGTTGGGTTCAAACTCCACCCGCCACTTACCGTCGACGTTTGTTGGAGCGGTTTTCGTATTTGCCTGTGAAAAGCGATAATCATTTCTTTTTGTTGATTCAAAGGGAATTTTGTAGCCCTTTCCTTTCGTATAATTAACCCAATATCCCTTTATTTTCTTTTTGGAAAGAGGAACGAAAACAAGCTCAGAGTCAAAGTATGGAAACTTTACATAGAAGCTGTCATTTTTAAAAACAGCGTTTTCCAATTCAATTTGCTCTTCCCCATTTTTTACAATGATCGATTGATTCTTGGTTACAATCATATCAAAGGGTAAAACATCGACAGAATTTAATTGCAATTCGGAAATCCAACTTCCCTTTTTTATCTTTAGACCGTTATTGTTTTGCGATGAGCAAAGAATACTGACAGAAATAAATAAGAATATTAAAAAAAACTTCATTCGTTGTTTTTGGAATAGCGAAAGTACATTTTTAAATTCGAAAAATGCAAATGCAACTTTTCAAAACAAATAAGAGTCTATACGACAAGCGTGAGCCATGAATGAATCAACTTTGGTAAAAAATTGTATTAATGGCGATCCAAAGGCTCAACGCGCGTTGTTTGAAATGTATGCTCCAAAAATGCTAAGTGTTTGTTTGCGTTATGCAAAAAGCACAGAGCAAGCAGAAGACGTATTGCAAGATGCTTTCGTAAAAGTGTTTTCTAAATTGGAAAAGTTTAATGGGGAAGGATCCTTAGAAGGTTGGATAAGACGAATCATGGTGAACACCTCATTGGATCAAATTAGAAAGGAGGCAAAATTTAGAGATAATGTTAGCTGGGATGATGTTGACTTTAAGGTTGAAAACGATAGCTTTATACTGGAAGGTCTAATGGCTGAGGATTTATTAAAACTAATAAACTCAATGCCCCAAGGCTATAAAATGGTGTTTAACCTGTTTGCAATTGAAGGTTATTCCCACAAGGAAATAGCCGCTGAATTGAATATTTCTGAGAACACCTCAAAATCGCAATACTCCCGAGCAAGGACATACATACAAACCAAATTAGAAGAATTAGGAATTGAAAGATAACGATAACATAAAGGAACTTTTTTCCGAGAAACTAGGAGACTTTGAGTCTCAGGTGAACCCTGAGATTTGGACAAAGATTTCTAGTCAACTTGGTGGTGCTGCCGCAACAACTGTTGGTGGTATTTCTGTGTTGTCCAAAATTATTATTGGTGCCGTGGCGGTTACAGCGATTACTGTTACAACTGTTGTGATTGTCAACTCAACAGAAAAAGAACCAGTAAAGACCGAGTTAGTGACTCAAAGTATTGTTGAACCAGAGGAGATTACAAACAGTCTACCTGAAGAATCAACTGATGTTATTGAAAGTAAAGGCACGGAAAAAACGAATGATCAAACGAACAAATTAACGAAACAACAGGAATCAGAGGGTTCAATAAATGAAAATGCGGAGCGTGAAATACCACAAACTCAAAACTACCGCGGTGACATTTCTCCTATTACTACAAATGAAACAAAGGAAATTGAGCCCTCTATTCTTGAAGATACTGAAATTCAGGAAAATGAAATTAAGAAAGCTGAACCTGTTGTTGATAATCCAGTGGTTATAGCGCCAACGGAGACCACACCTTTAGAAGAAGAAGTGGATGATACAAAGACGTATGAATTGGGCACACTTCCCAATATATTTACACCAAACGGGGATGGAAAGAACGACTATCTATTTATAGAAAGCAGTGGGTTAAGTGATTTTACATTTGTTGTTTTAGACGATAAACACCAAGTAGTATATGAAACAGGTGATATCAATTTCCGTTGGGATGGTTTAACCAAGCAAGGTGAACAGATAAAACAAGGGAGTTATAGTTATTACTTTATTGCCAGCGATAAAGCAGGAAACACGGTAAAGAAATTTATGAAACTATCGGTGTATAGATAAATACCGTGAATATCCTTGAATACCCTTGTAATATAAAATTACACCAATCAAAAGCACAACGTGACTTAAGTCGTTTTTATCAAACCATTGGTGAAAATTTATTTTCTGTGAGCTAATAAACACAGAAGGAACCATCACAAGAAAACTGATCCAAAAATAATTAAAAGCGGAAGAAATTTGTTTGCTGTAAATTATTCCCAAGTACACAAGTGAAAAGAGAACCCCTATTACTGAGTTAAAGGTTGGAAAGAACATCGCTTTCGAAAAATTATTATCCAAATCAACGGTAGAAACAATCCAGGTTAAGCCCACCAGTCCTATAATGAGTTTTAGCGTAGAAAGGGCCAGTACTGCTCGGACAAATTTCTTGTTTTTATGTAATGAGATCATTGCTCGTTCCATGAAAAAGGTCGTTGCTACGCCGCTGTACCAAGAGCCAAATTTTCCAGGAACGCCCCAGTAGTTATAGAGCAGGTGACCTAATCCCCCAGCTAAAAACCCCCATCCAAAAACCAGAAAGAACAAATACCACCATTTGAAAAATGGGGTGCTTTTACCAAGGCGCTTAATCTTATAGGCAATGATCATTGAAACGATGAAAATGATAAAATCACCCAAGAACCCTATCGGTTCAAGCAACTGAAGCCCTAAAAATTCAAACTCTATTTTATCAAAATCTTCTCCAATTAGCATTCACCTGTGTTTAATTTGAGAGCGCAAAGATAACGGAATTCTTTTTATGTTCCATGTGAAACGGGCGCGAGGTATCAATTGACCAATAAAAAAGCCCACCAGTAAAGACTGATGGGCTTTGGAGGTCCCGAGCGGATTCGAACCGCTGTAGAAGGTTTTGCAGACCTCTGCCTAGCCACTCGGCCACAGGACCATTTTAAGAAGGACAAAGTTAATAAAAAATAGAGTTATTTATTAACCTTCAATGATTATTGCCACATTATCTACATCTCCGTTGATGGGAGGACATAATTTAGTGACCTTAACACGCAGTTTTTCGATGGTTGAAACTTCTCTTTTTATACGGTCAATAATGCGTTGACCAACGTGTTCAATTAGCTTTGAGCGAATACCCATTTCTTCTTTCACCAGCCGATTAATAACTACGTAATCGATTGTTTCAGATAAACTGTCGGTTTGCGCCGCACTAGAAAAATCTGTTGTAATGCAAACATCAACGATATAATTCCCGCCAATTCTACCCTCTTCTTCTAAGCATCCGTGAAAAGCGTAAACCTTAATGCCGTTAATTTCAATGGTGTGTTGCATGATTGATTATGCTGTTTGAAGAACGTCAATGCCCTTTTTAATTCGCGTTAAGCACTCATCTTTTCCAAGAAATGCACTAATATCAAACATACTGGGTCCCATTCCTTTTCCGGTGAGTAACAAACGAAATAAAGGCAATACCGCACCTATTCCAAGCTCCTTTTCTTCTAGGAAGGACTTAAATTCAGACTCAATACTTTCTGAGTTGAATTGCTCAAGAGCGGCGAGTCGTGCAGACCAATCAAGCATGAGCTGCTCAGAATTGTCTTTCCATTTTTTATTTACGGTGTTTTCATCAAATACAGTTGGTGACTCCAATAGAAACGACCCTTCGGTATAGATGTCCTTTACAAAGGTTGCGCGCTCTTTCATTAAGCCGCACACCACAACCAATTGCTCTAGGTCGTATTTATTATCTAACAAAGGTGATAACATTTCTGCTAAAATGGAATCATCGGTTGCCCGCAGGTATTGTTGTTGAAACCATTTCGTTTTGTCAGGATCAAATTTTGCTCCTGCCTTCGCTACCCGATTTAAGGAAAACGCTTCAACAAGTTCGTTCAGTGAAAATAATTCCTGTGTTGTACCTGGATTCCACCCTAAAAATGCGAGCATATTGATAAATGCTTCAGGGAAATATCCTTGTTCGCGATATCCCGTATATATTTCACCATCTTCTGATTTCCAGTCTGTTGGGAACACTGGGAATCCTAAACGGTCTCCATCTCGTTTTGAAAGCTTTCCGTTTCCGTCTGGTTTAAGAAGCAGTGGTAGGTGTGCAAATTTTGGACACTCCCACCCGAACGCATCGTACAACATTACATGAAGTGGTGCTGATGGCAACCACTCTTCTCCACGAATGACATGCGTAATTTTCATTAAATGATCATCAACAATGTTCGCCAAATGGTAGGTCGGCATTCCATCAGATTTAAATAAAACCTTATCATCTAGGTTGTTCGTGTTTACAACGACCCAGCCTCTAATTTCATCTTCAAAACGAATGTCCACATTTCGTGGCATTTTCATTCGAATAACATAAGCTTCACCATTTTCAATTCGTCGTTGAACATCATCTGCGGAAAGGGAAAGAGAGTTTTTTAATGATCCTCTCGTCACACTGTTGTATTGCCAATTAGGCATTCCCATTTGCTTCGCTTGTTCCCTCATCGTGGTGAGTTCTTCGGCAGTATCGAAAGCATAGTATGCTTTATCGTCTGTCACAAGTTGTTCTGCGTAAGGACGATACATCGCTTTTCTTTCGGATTGCACGTATGGACCATATGCGCCTCCAAGACCTGGACCCTCGGTTGGCATAATACCACACCATTTTAAGGCATCCATGATGTATTCTTGAGCACCTGGAACAAATCGCGTTTGATCCGTGTCTTCAATGCGGATGATAAACGTTCCATTGTGCTTCTTAGCGAATAGGTAATTATAGAGTGCGGTTCTAACCCCACCCATGTGTAATGGACCAGTTGGAGAAGGGGCAAAACGAACGCGAACGGATGTATCAGACATACTTTAGTATTGTTAATTTTACTGCAAAGATATAGATTACACACATAACTGTGGTCAATAGCTTCTAAAATGAACATTCAAATTGTACGATTGTACATAGTTTTAACGTTTATTTTGTTGTGTTGACGACCAAAACACGTAATTTAGTTGACTTAAGAGAGATTATGAGTGCATTTGATCGATTATTGGCTCAAATTGATGCTTTCATCCGTAAGTTTTATAAGAACCAAATTATCAAAGGAACACTTTTGTTTGTTGGGATCTTAGTTGCGACTTATTTGCTGATGATTGGGCTCGAGTATTTCGGAAGATTTAATTCTTTCGTTCGGGCTATGCTATTGTTTAGTTTTATTGGAGTGAATGGTTTTGTTTTAATGAAATTTATCATCATTCCCACCTTTCGGCTAAAGTCGTTTGGTACTAGAATCGATCGCTATCAAGCCTCAACTATCATTGGAAGGTTTTTCCCCTCCGTTTCAGACAGACTAATTAACACGCTGCAATTGAATGACCAAATGAATCCTAATTCGGCGGATTTTGAATTATTGAGTGCCAGTGTTCAACAGAGAAGTAACACGCTCAGTATTTTACCTTTCACTGATGCCATCGATTTTGGTGAGAACAGGAGGTACTTAAAATGGGTAATTCCCGTTGTTTTACTTCTGGCGAGTATTGCTGTTTTTAGCCCGTCTTTTTTGCAGCAGGGAACCGAACGCGTTGTTAATTTTAATGCGCATTACGAAGTGCCCGCTCCGTTTAAGTTTCACTTTTTGACCACGAAATCAACTGTTGAGGAAGGAGAAGATTTTCATTTTAACGTTCAGTTGGTAGGAAATAATATACCTGACAAGGTGTATATTAAATCCAGCCAGGGAAGATTTCTTTTGGAGAAGACGGCCAAAAATGAGTTCCAAGGAAAATTAACACAACTGAAAAGCACCACAGATTTTCACTTTGAAGCCAACGAATTTTCAAGCGAAAATTACCGTGTGAATGTTATTTCAAAAACGGCCATTTCAAAAATGGAGGCGACGGTGATTACCCCAGCATACCTTGGGTTGGAAGTAGAGACAATAAGGAATGCTGGAGATTTAACTGTTTTTGAGGGATCTGAGATAGCTTGGAGCATATTAACGAAGCACAGTAAAGGCGTTGATTTTTGGTTGGATGATAAGAAGCAACATTTCGACAAGGCTGGATTTTCGTTGACAAAGAAACTGAAGAACACGACAAGAGGGAAACTCGTTCTTGTCAACAGCCAAAGCGGAAAGCGTGACACCACCTTTTTTACGATTGAAGTAATTAAAGACCAATTTCCATCGGTTTCAGTGGAGGAGGTTAAGGACACCTTGAGAGATGGAATTCGTTATTTTACTGGTTCTGTGGCTGATGATCACGGGCTTTCCAACCTTTCATTTGTTTATGAAATAGTGAGCGAGGACGGTACTAAGCGTACTGAGCGAATGAACGCTGGACGTGTCGTTGGCACGGAGTCAGCCTTCAATTTTGCGGTTGATTTTAGGAAAGAGAATGTCAAAATGAACGATCAAATTTCCTACTATTTTGTTGTATCTGACAATGACGGTGTGAATGGGAGTAAAACGACAAAGAGTAGACAGTTTCAGTATAGACTTCCAAACCTAGAAGAGCTAAACGACAAGAGAGACAATGAGCAAGAGGACATAAAAGCTGAAATGAATCAAATGCTAACCAAAGCAAATGAGTTCAAGGAAAAGCTTGATCGATTAAAGAAGGAGACGCGAAACTCAAAGCAGTCCGACTGGAACAAGCAGGATCAGATTCAGCAGTTGCAAGAGGACCACAAATCTCTTTTGGAGAACCTGGAGAAGCTCCAAGACAAGATGGAGAATAGCATTAACGAGAAGAATCAGCTTTCGGAAATTGACAAGGAATTGTTGGAGCAGCAAGAGCTGATTAACGAATTGCTGGAGCAGTTGATGGACGATGAAATGAAGGAACTGCTGGAGCAATTGGAAGAGTTAATGAAGAATCAAGACAAAGATGAGCTGAATGACAAAATGGAGCAGCTTGAAATGTCGTCTGAAGAAATGAAGAACCAATTGGACAGAAGCCTTGAAATGTTGAAACGCTTGCAGGTCAACGAGAAGATGGACGCTGTTGAAAAGGAGCTGTTGGAACTAGCAAAGAAGCAAGAGAGCCTGAAGAGGCAAACAGAGAATAAGAACAAAATGTCAGAGGAGGACATTAAAAAGCAGGAGGAAATTAATGAGGCATTTGAGGAGATAAAGGAGGAGTTAGATCAATTGGACAGTTTAAACAAAGCGCTGAAGGCACCAATGAATGTTGATATGCAAAAGGAGAAATCTGAAGAGGTAACAGATGATTTGCAAGAGGCGAAGGACAAGCTTGAGAAGAACAAGGGAGAAAAGGCGGGTGAGAGCCAACAGGGCGCTGCGGAAAAGATGGAGCAAATGGCTAATGAAATGGACGCTATGCAAGAACAAGCGAATCAGCAGCAACAGGCAGAGGACATGGATGCGCTTCGAAATATTTTAGAGGGCTTGGTGATTTTAAGTTTAGGTCAAGAGGACTTGATGAAGAAGATGCACAAGATTCAGGACAGTGACCCGTCTTTTAGAGCCCAGGGAAGGCAACAAAGAAAAATTATTGATGACAGTAAGATTATTAAGGATAGTCTTTTGGCGCTCGCGGAAAGACAGCCGATGATTGCCCAGTTCGTGGATAAGGAACTAACCCAAATAAGCGCTAATAATGGTTTAATCGTTGAGGATATTGACGAGCGTCGAAAACGTGAACTGGAGGTTCACCAGCAGTTTGTGATGACATCCTATAATAACTTAGCCCTGTTACTGAATGAGAGTTTGGAACAGATGCAGAGTCAGATGAAGAGCCAAATGCCGGGGTCTGGAAGTTGTTCTAAACCTGGGGGTTCTGGGAAGCCTTCACCAGGAGGAAAGGAACCAGGTAATCAGGACATGAAGCAAATGTTGAAGGATCAGCTTGAGCAAATGAAAAAGGGATCGAACCCAGGAGGAAAAAGCCCGGGTGAAAAGGGAGAAGGAGATAAACCAGGTCAAGGTGGATCCATGGGCATGGGGAATCAGCAGATGGCGAAAATTGCGGCTCAACAATCTGCAATGCGAAGAAAGCTAGAGCAAATGCGCAACGAGTTGAATAAGGACGGAAAGGGAACCGGCAACAAGCTGAACCCACTTATTAATGAGCTTGAAAAGCAAGAAGAGGATTTAATAAATAAGCGTTCTGGAAGAGATATGATTGAGCGCCAACAGCGAATATTAACCCGACTTTTGGAAAGCGAAAAGGCATTGAATGAAAGAGGCTTGGATGAAAAAAGAGAGTCCAAGGAAGGAAAAGATGAGAATTATAGTAACCAAATTAGATTTGATGAGTATAACAAAGAAAAATTAAAGCAAATTGAATTGTTACGCTCAGTGGATCCAACATATAAAAAGTATTATAAGGACAGAGCAAACGAGTATTTCAATCGCGCATTGTAATTGGTAGTATATGAAAGACGGTTTTGTTCAAATAGATAGTTTATCTATTCCTTCAGATTTTTCTGAGTTAACTAAGGTTGAAAGTTTGATTGACAACGTCTGCGCGAAGCTCGCTGTAAATGAAGATTATTACGGAAATGTATTAATTGCAGTAACGGAAGCCGTGAACAATGCTATCCAACACGGGAACAAATTCAACACAGATTTATGTGTCGATCTTTATGTGGGAGATAAAGAAACCGACTTTTGTTTCAGTGTAAAAGATTACGGCAATGGATTTGACTTTAATAATCTACCAGACCCAACTTCCCCTGAGAATATTGAGAAGGAAGATGGACGAGGAATTTTCCTTATGAAATCCCTTTCTGAGGATGTCGAGTTCTCTGATAGTGGATCGAATGTTCACATCTATTTTACAAAGAAGTAGTGGTCAATATTTTCTATGAGGACATAGAAAACTTAGATCTTGATTCGGCTTTTTTGGAGCGTTGGTTATCTAAGGTATGTACCTCTGAAGGAAAACCTCTCGGTGAGTTGATCCTTATTTTTTGTTCGGACAATTACTTGTTGGACATGAATGTAAAGCACCTCAATCACGACTATTTCACTGATATTATCACTTTCGACTACACCGATGAAGAGGTGTCTGGCGACCTGTTTATTTCAGTTGAAAGAGTAAAAGAAAACGCCGAATCGCACAAGACGGAGTTTGTAAATGAACTCTATCGTGTAATTGTTCACGGGGTGTTACACCTGTTAGGATATAGTGACAAATCTGACGAGGAGGTTGTTTTAATGAGAAAGAGAGAAGATGTTGCGTTGGACTTAATTGTTCCACGTGAAACATAGTTCCGTAAAAGAGTTGTAATTTTGTTCCACGTGAAACAAATCAGATGTTAAGAGAATACGATGTTATTGTTGTGGGTGCAGGTCACGCAGGTTGTGAGGCGGCAAATGCCGCTGCCAAGCTTGGGGGCTCAGTGTTGTTGATTACAATGAACATGAACACCATTGCTCAAATGAGTTGCAACCCAGCAATGGGGGGTGTGGCTAAAGGGCAAATTATACGAGAAATAGATGCCTTGGGTGGTGGTTCTGGAATTGTGAGCGACAAGAGCGCGATTCAATTTAGAATGCTGAACAAGTCAAAAGGACCCGCGATGTGGTCGCCAAGAACACAAAACGACAGAATGCGTTTTGCTGAAGAGTGGCGTTTAATGTTAGAAAGAAACCCAGGGGTTGATTTCTGGCAGGACATGTGTAACGGATTGCTCGTTGAAGGAAATAAGGTTGTTGGCGTAAATACAGCAATTGGCGTGGAGATAAAAGCGAAGTCTGTTGTGCTTACGAATGGCACTTTTTTGAATGGACTAATTCACCTTGGAGAAAAACAATTTGGTGGAGGAAGAGCAGGAGAAAAAGCCGCGACTGGGATAACGGAAGAATTAGCTGCTTTAGGATTTGAAACCGGTAGAATGAAAACAGGAACACCACCACGTGTGGATGGACGGTCTCTTGATTATTCAAAAATGGAAGAACAGTTTGGAGATGAAAACCCGTCAAAATTTAGTTTCTCTGATACAAAGCCACTAACAAAACAGCGCTCATGTTTTATTACGTATACGAATAATGAAACCCACGAATTATTAAAAACAGGCTTTGATCGATCACCAATGTTTAATGGTGCAATTAAAAGCAATGGACCTCGTTACTGTCCAAGTATTGAAGATAAAATAAATCGATTTGCGGATAGAGAACGGCATCAGTTGTTTGTTGAACCAGAGGGGTGGAATACAGTTGAAATTTATGTCAATGGATTTAGTACGTCTCTTCCAGAGGAAGTTCAATACGCTGCAATGAAATCTGTACCGGGATTTGAAAATGTAAAAATGTTTCGTCCTGGTTACGCCATAGAATACGATTATTTTCCACCAACGCAGTTGAAGCATACCCTTGAAACCAAATTGATCGAAGGGTTGTATTTTGCGGGACAAATAAATGGGACGACCGGATATGAAGAGGCGGCGTGTCAAGGTTTGATGGCGGGAATTAATGCCATTAAGAAAGTGCAGGAGAAGGACCCGTTTATTTTGACAAGAAGCGATGCTTATATTGGTGTTTTAATAGATGACCTGATTACGAAAGGGACAGAAGAACCTTACCGTATGTTTACCAGTCGAGCGGAGTACAGAATTTTATTGCGCCAGGACAATGCTGATATTCGACTTACACCCATTGGTCACGCAATTGGATTGGCTTCCGATAATGCCCTTCGAAAAGTTGAACAAAAAAATGCAGGAACTGCGCAATTAAAAAAATTGCTAGAGAAGGAAGGAGTTCTTCCTGAAATTGCAAATCGAGTTTTAACGGTGAAGGAAAGTGCATTGGTGACACAACAAGTGAAACTTAGTTCGTTGATTACTCGTCCGAATATTACGATGGAGGACATGTTTGAGATGAGTCCAAAAGTGAAACTGGAGGCAGGTGATCTAGTAGCCATTCATGAAGACATCGTTGTTCAAACAGAAATCCAATTGAAGTATGATGGGTACATTAATCGTGAGCAAGATGTTGCAAAAAAAATGAATCGTTTGGAAGAAGTAAAAATTCCTGTCGATTTAGACTATTCAAAATTGGCGAGTTTAAGTGCCGAAGCAAAAGAAAAATTGTCAGCGTTAAAACCGGTGACAATTGGACAAGCGTCTAGAGTAAGCGGTGTTTCGCCAAGTGATGTTTCAGTTTTGTTAATTTTCTTGGGTAGATAGTCTTTTGTGGACTCCAATATCAATTTTAAGGCGATTTAACGTGTTTTTTCTGTTCAAGATGATAGAACATAACAGAAAGTGGGCGTTCGTTGAAAGAAACGAGTTAATTTTTTAACTAAAAAGGGTGGTTTTTAAAAAAACAAGGTCAAAGTGTCTTATTTTCGATCCAATCACCATTTTCACGAATTAAATCAATCAAGGCTTCAACAGCATCTGCTTCATCAACATTTTTTCTCATTACCACTTTTTCCTTGTACAAATGAATTTTTCCTGGACCGGTTCCAACATATCCATAATCGGCATCTGCCATTTCTCCTGGACCATTCACGATGCATCCCATAATTCCAATTTTTAATCCTTTCAAGTGAGCTGTCTTGGCGCGAATTTTCGCCGTTGTTTCTTGAAGGTCAAAAAGGGTTCGTCCACAGGAGGGACAAGAGATGTATTCTGTTTTTGAAATCCGTGTTCTAGTCGCTTGTAAAATTCCAAACGAAGTGGCATTAATTAGTTGTTTCGATTGATTTCCTCCCAACCATATTCCATCCCCAAAACCGTCAATAAATGTCGCTCCCAAACTAGCAGACGCCCACAACTGAAACGTTTCTGGATCATCGATAGTTAAGTTTTCAGAAAGAATAACAGGGTTTTTAATGTTGCTTTTCGATAAAATCGAATAAATATTGCGAAATAACTGTGTTTTGTTGGTGTATTGACTTTCCAATACAACGATGACATTGGGATAAGAATTAAGAAACTCGATGGAAGTGTCTTCCGCTTGATGACGCACAAAAAATGCAGTCTCTGTTGACATTATGTCGCAACTGTCAGAAGAAATGATAGGATAAAAGCCCGTTCGATCTTGGTAGTTTTCTTTCCAGTTCTCATAATCGCAAATCACGCCCAACGTTCCTGGTAACTCAAACCCAATTTTTTGTGTTCCAATGTAGATTAAGTCCGCGGCAGCATCGCTAATGTTCCATTTATCCAAAGGAACAGAATAGTTATATCCTATTCCAAATAAATGGGCGGGTTTAATCGGTGTTGTTTGACTAAAATCAGCAATCACGACAGGAACATTACCTCCTCCTACTTTACCAACCGTATTGCTTTCTCTTTTGTTATAGTGGTATGGATCGTAAGGGAGAATGCTAGATGAGCTAGAAAGGATATATTCGTTTGTGTTTGTAGAATTATATTTTTCCAAGAGCTTTCTTGCTACTGGGATTTCTGCCTCTGGTTTCTCGGTGAGTGACACTCGAATGGTGTCTCCAATTCCATCTTCCAACAGAGCGCCAATTCCAACGGCAGATTTAATACGTCCATCTTCGCCCTCTCCTGCTTCGGTAACGCCGAGGTGCAACGGATATACGCGACCTCCCTTCAGCATTTCAGCCACCAATAAGCGATAAGCTTGCACCATTACAATGGTATTACTGGCCTTCATTGAGAGTACAATATTGTGATAATCATGTTTTTGACAGATCCGCAAAAATTCCAGTGCCGACTCAACCATTCCCTCTGGAGTATCACCAAAACGGCTCAAAATTCGATCAGAAAGTGAGCCGTGATTTGTTCCGATGCGCATCGCGGTGTTGTTTTGCTTGCACAACAGAACTAGTGGAGTAAATTTTTCTTCAATTCGAATCAGCTCCTTTTCATAGGATTCTTCTGTATAGCTGTGTTCTTCAAACTTCTTTTTGTCAGCGTAATTTCCTGGGTTAACACGTACTTTTTCTACATATTTGGCTGCAATTTCCGCGGCATTTGGTGTGAAGTGAATGTCTGCAACCAATGGCGTATTATACCCATGTTCCACGAGTAACGCCTTTATAACCGAAAGGTTTTCTGCCTCCTTTTTGCTCGGCGCTGTCAAGCGTACAATTTCACACCCATTTTCAATCATTCTGATTGACTCATCCACGGAGGCCTGCGTATTCATCGTGTCCGCAGTGGTCATCGATTGTATACAAATTGGGTGGTTCTTGCCGAGTTTTACCGCACCAACAACTACTTCGCTTGTCGCTAAGCGTAAGCGTTTAAAGGGATCATTGCAATAAACTGGACTTTTATCAGCGTTCATTCTTAAAAGAAAAAGTTAAACAAAAATAGCCATAAATACTGTCGTTTTTTGAGTTTTTGCGTGTTAAGATTCGTTGAATACGTGTTAAATGTTCACAAAGAATTTCCAACTTAAGGCAAAAAAGTGTAGTTTTACTTGTTATTAACAACAAGTTTTATGGATATTAACACAGTATCATACTCAAATCCAAATAATTCGGATTTTTACAAAGAGTTGAGAAAACGAGTAAATGCTTACTTCAAGGAAAACAATATTTCCCGTTTTGCAAATTTCAACATGGTGATCAAAACGATTTTTATGTTGTCGATCTATCTTGTGCCATTCATTTTAATATTAACCGTTCTTGAATCTACATGGATTATCATGTTAATGTGGATAATTATGGGAATTGGTATGGCGGGAATCGGCCTGTCGGTCATGCACGATGCAAATCATGCCGCGTATTCGCGCAATAAAAATGTGAACATGCTTTTGGGTAAGCTTATCAACTTGGTGGGTGGAAACGATGTTAACTGGAGAATTCAGCACAATGTGCTACACCACACTTATACAAATGTTGAGGGAATGGATGAGGATATCGATACAGGTATTTTAATGCGTTTCTCACCGAATCAAAAGTTACTTAAAGGTCACCGTTTCCAGCATATTTATGCTTGGTTCTTGTATGGATTTATGACTATTATGTGGGCGACTACAAAGGACTATAAACAGTTTTCTCGTTACAAGAAAAGAGGCCTTACAAAAACTCAAGGTAGAACCAACAAGGCAATTTTCTTGGGTTTATTAGGAAGTAAGACGTTTTATTTAGCTGTTACACTTGCGTTGCCATTGATTTTCGGTGCAATGTCATGGTGGGCAACACTTCTTTGCTTTTTGTTAATGCACTTTGTTGCGGGGTTAATTTTAGCGGCGATATTTCAACCAGCTCACGTAATTCCAACATCGAATTTTCCAAAACCAGATGAGTCTGGAAATATTGAATCCGATTGGGCGATGAACCAATTAATGAATACGGCAAACTTTGCACAAGAATCGCGTTGGTTTTCATGGTATGTAGGTGGATTGAACTTTCAAATTGAACACCACTTGTTTCCAAACATCTGTCACGTTCACTACCGAAAAATATCGAAAATCGTTCGAGATACGGCCTTTGAATACAATTTGCCGTACTATTCCTATAAAACATTCTATGAGGCTCTTTCAGGTCATGCAAGAATGTTGTACAATTTAGGAAACAACAAAGACGCACCAGCAATACACTAGCAAATGGACGTTTCTGATTTTCGAGATTATTGCCTTTCGAAAAACGGAGTGACAGAAGGTTTTCCTTTTGACGAAAAAACATTGGTTTTTAAAGTTGGTAACAAGATGTTTGCGTTAGCGGATGTTGATGTATTTACTTTCATAAATTTAAAGTGTGATCCTGAAAGGGCCATTGACTTACGTGAAACATATCACGGAATCACTCCTGGATTTCATATGAGTAAAGTACATTGGAACTCAGTCTCTGTGAATGAAGATGTTTCTATTCCCCTAATTATTGAGCTGATAGATCATTCCTACGAATTGGTGTTTGAATCTCTACCCAGAAAAGTGAGGGATGAATTGTCGCATTGATAAGTTTGTCTGGGCCGTGCGCTTAGCAAAAACAAGATCCCAAGCGACATTGGCGATATCTAAAGGGAAAATTCAATTGAACGCGAATCAAGTGAAGCCATCTAGGGAAGTAAAACTTGGCGATGAAATCCAAGTCATTCGGCACACTTCAGTATTTACATTTCGCATCATCCAGTTGTTGGATAAACGCGTTGGAGCTAAATTGGTGGATCAGTATATAGTTGATTTAACTCCAGAAGAAGAGCTAGAAAAACTTAAAGCATATCGACTTTCTCAGAGTATTTATAGAGATCATGGCTCAGGAAAACCAAGCAAAAAGGATAGAAGAAACCTAGGAGATTTTTTAAATGATTGGGAGTAGGCTGTAACTTTTTTAAAGGCAGTTAGTCTTACAGTTGAAATCAATAATTTAAAGGAGTTATGAAGAAGTTATACATCATTTTATTGGCTGGATTGTTTGTAACACCAGCTTTTTCTCAAGAGGACCCGATAGAAGATCAAGAAACGAAGGAAGAGAAATCGGACACCACACGAATTAACGTTAAAAACAAGGAAATCATCATCATAGAGAAGGATGATACGTTAACCATCTTTAAGAACAAAAGAAAGTCTGAAGCGCATTGGGCTGGTATCGACTTTGGTGTTTCAATGTTTACGCATGGAAGTTTCGATAATAACTTTGTTCACCACCCATATTGGAACAATGATCCAGCAAAATCTACCGTGTGGAACCTTAATTTATTAGAGCACAAGTTTCAAATTGCTCGGGAATATGTGGGAATAACAACTGGATTAGGCTTTAGCTTCACGTCTGTGGGCTTTAAAGAGAACTATATACTCAATCACACGCCAGACACGTTAAATGCGTTTATAGACACGTTAACGAACTATTCTAAGAATAAATTGAAGGCTGCTTACTTGACAGTACCATTACTTATAGAGTTTAACACCAATATCAATTCGAATAAGAGTTTCTATTTAGCGGCAGGTGTTGTTGGCGGTGTTAGAATAGCATCTAAAGTGAAAAGAAAAGGAGAAATCAACGGGCAAGAATTCGTACAAAAGTCGAAAGGAACGTATGGTTTAAATGCCTTTAAATTGGATGCTATGGTTCGATTGGGTTATTCAGACTGGGGAGCATTTGCAAGTTATAGTTTAATTTCTTTGTTCGATGAGAACAAAACAACCGCAGTATATCCATTCACTTTTGGTTTATCGTTTAATTTCTAGAAAGCTTTTTCATAGGAGTTTTTGGATAAAAAAAATGGCGTCAGACTTAGTCTGACGCCATTTTTAATTTAGAGTCTAAATTTTATTTTTTAACAACGTTAAAACGGGATGTTTTTCCATTGTCTAAGGTCATATTGAAAATGTACAAACCATTTTCTAAGTTAGAAAGATCAACTGTTGTTCTTCCGCTAACTAAAGTAACCGACTCGTTCATTACAACTTTTCCAGAAATATCGGTAATAACAAGGTTTCCGTCTCCTGTTGCATCAACTGAAACAGTAACAACATCACTTGCTGGGTTTGGGAATGCGTTACCACTAACTGTAGCTTCATCATCTAACCCTAACGATGAACCAGCGAGCTCAAGACCAATTGAACTTCCTGTACCCCAGCCTGCCACAAACCAAGTTAACATGTTGTTTGTATTAGCATTTTGTATTTGAACGGGGCAGGTTGGCATGGCATAAATGCCTACATTTCCGTTATAATTTGTACCACCATCATGTCCAAAAGAGAAGACAGGGTCAAATGTTTGTAAGCACACCAAATAACGCTGACTGTCGTCCAATACAAGCGGAGTAGAAAGAGGAACAGATGTAATCAAACCATTTTCACTGTTTGAATTTGGGTAGTACACCTCAAAGCCAATAGGAACAAGATTTTGGAAAAAATCATTGTTTGCAGGATAGGCAGGATCATTGATGTCAACCCAAGTGTCGTTCCACTCGTAAAATGTGATAAAGATTTCCGCAGAAGCCAAGTCGTTTAACGTTGTGTCGGTGTACGGAGCAAAGTAAATGTCAGACACTGTTAGGTTGCTAGCATTTGCGTCTTCAAAATACATACAACTTTGGTATTCTGTATCGGTATTTGAAGGAAATGAGGTTGCTATTGGTAATCCGTTTCCATCTGTCCGAGCATAGGAGATAAGGGATTCGCCGATAGAAAACGTACTTGTAAAGGTGTTGTCGAAAGGGTCTTCATCAGGAACCCCTAAATCAATTGTATAAACCAAAGTATAGTCACCAATAGGGTAGTTGCCAATGCCTAAATCAAATGTTGGAAACGCTTCTGGGTTACCATTGAAAATAGACACGGTATCCGTCGTACTCATGGAGGGCAAGTTTACGGTTTCATTGTAAACAACGCCAGAAGGACCCGTAATTGTCGCGTTCACAGTGGCAGCATTTTGATCATTTACCCCATAGTTGTACACTTGAATCCCCAAATCAAAGTTGTTGTTCAGTAGAGAACTGTGCGAGCCGTATTTCGAAATTAAATATTCACCGTTAACCGCACCTAAATCGTTGTTGTAGGTGGTAAACTTGTTTCCAATAAACACCTCAACAGGACCACTTCCCATCTCATTGATAAGTGTAGCACCGTCAACGCTTGAAAGAAGAACACAAGGAATAGTTACACTTGGTCCGTCAAGACCACCCAGCATTCCCGCAATAGCGTCTTCACGGTTCACGATGATTGCCGCAATAGCACCTGCATTTTGCGCGTTAAGCACCTTTGTTCCAAACTCACATGTGTTTCTGTAAATAACAGCAATTTTCCCTGTTAAATCGTTTGTTAAAGGACTACACCCTTCTTGTGACATAGGGTTTCCTTGAGGGTTTAAACCTGGTGTTCCGTCTTCTACCAACATTAACTCCGCTTGAACAAAAGTTCCATTGATGTTAAAGTCAAGATTAGAAAGGACATCCCAAGTTCCATCATCTGTTTCTCCTGGCCAAGCACCACAACCGGCTTGAATACCAAAATCATAATTACCCTGCACACTTGCAGGACTTATCCCAGACACAACGGCCTGAGATTGCGCCCAAAAACAGGTCGCAATAAGCGTTAAAGAAAGTATTATTTTTTTCATAGAATGTATTTTAGTTAGGCTAAATTACGATTAAAAAAATGTTAAATAAAATTTTTCTTGTTTTTTTTAAAACAAAAGCGGATACCTCTGGCACCCGCTTTAAAATTATAATGTATTGAAAATAAAAAGTTTACTCTGAAACCGCTGAAGCCTTTAAGTATTCACGGTTCATTCTCGCAATGTTTTCCAGCGAAATTCCCTTTGGGCACTCAACCTCACAAGCACCGGTATTTGTACAATTTCCAAACCCTTCTTTATCCATTTGTTCCACCATGTTGAGTACACGTCTTTTCGCCTCTACTTTTCCTTGCGGAAGCAGAGCAAATTGAGAAACCTTTGCTGAAACAAAAAGCATTGCCGAAGCGTTTTTACAAGAAGCGACGCATGCACCACAACCGATACAGGTCGCAGCGTCGAATGCTTTATCGGCGTCGTCTTTTGGAATTGGAATAGCATTGGCATCTTGCGTGTTACCAGACGTATTCACGGAAACAAATCCACCGGCATGTTGAATGCGGTCAAATGCGCTTCTATCAACGGTCAAATCTTTAATCACAGGAAAGCCCTTGGCTCTAAATGGCTCCACATAAATGGTGTCACCATCGTTGAACTTACGCATGTGCAATTGACAGGTTGTAATCCCACGGTCTGGTCCATGCGCTTCTCCGTTGATGTACATGGAGCACATTCCACAAATTCCCTCACGGCAATCGTGATCAAAGGCAATTGGATCTGTTCCGTTTGTAATGAGCTGCTCGTTCAACACGTCCATCATTTCCAAAAATGACATGTGCTCAGAAACGTTTTCCATAGGGTAAGTTTCTATTCTTCCCTTATCGCTGCTGTTCTTTTGTCTCCAAACTTTTAATGTTAACTTCATATCTATTCAATTTGAAAATTACGAATGTTCAATTACGAGAAACACGCGTAATCAATTTTCTATTAAGTCTTAATCTTTTCTTTTGTTGTAATCTGTATTTTTCCAATTATTCGACAAAGTTCATCAACGTCGTTTAAAAGGGAAATCGCGTTATCATCTTTTAAATAACTTGTTTCCTTGAGAAGCATTATCCAATAACGAGTTTCTCTTGCTTCTTTATAAGAAATACTCATTTTATGTAAAAAGTCCTTGTTTGATTGTGCTCCAATTGCCTCTTCAATATTTGCTCCAACCGAGGTGCCGCTACGTAAAAGTTGCTTAGACAAAACAAATTCTTTTTTTTCTTCCTTCAAATATTGACAGGTTTGTACAATTTTAATTGCAAAATCAAAACTTTTTTCTTGTACTATATTACCTGTTTTCACAACAATAAATTTAATTGGTAGCTGAACCTTCGTAATTTGTCATTCGTAATTTAAAACTACTTGTACGAGCGTTGTTTCAACTCAACTTCATTAAACGTTAATTCTTCTTTGTGCAAATTAGCTTTACCTGGGTCCCCTGTCCATTCCCATGCCGCTGTGTATGCAAAATTTTCATCGTCACGCATGGCTTCCCCCTCATCTGTTCGAGACTCTTCTCTAAAGTGTCCGCCACATGATTCGGTTCGCAATAGTGCGTCTGTCGCAAATAACTCTCCAAGCTCAAGAAAATCTTCTACTCGAGCTGCTTTTTCCAGTTCAGGATTGAATTCAAACATTCCTCCTGGAACAAAAACATCTTGATGGAATTCTTCACGGATTTGACGAATTTCAGCAATGGCTTCTTTCAACCCTTGCTCATTTCTAGCCATTCCAACTTTATTCCACATCACGTTTCCAAGCTTCTTATGGAAATAATCAACAGACTTGGTTCCTTTGTTGTTTACGAATTTTTCTAAGCGTTCAGTCACCGATTTCTCAGCTTCTACAAACTCAGGTGTATCCGTTGGAATTTTTCCTGTTCTAATATCGTCCGCGAGATAATCACCAATAGTATATGGCAATACAAAGTATCCATCTGCCAAACCTTGCATTAACGCTGACGCTCCTAAACGATTTGCACCGTGATCAGAGAAATTCGCCTCTCCAGCCGCGTAGCAACCTGGAATTGTTGTCATTAAATTGTAATCAACCCAGATTCCGCCCATTGTATAGTGAACCGCTGGATAAATCATCATTGGTGTTTTGTATGGGTTGTCATCGGTGATTTTCTCATACATTTGGAAAAGGTTTCCGTATTTGTTTTCTATCACTTTTTCTCCCAATTCTCTCACGCGTTGAGGTGTAGGATTCAACTCTCCCAAAACTGTTGCTTTTTCACTTCCGTAGCGCATAATAGCACTCGCAAAATCCAAAAACACAGCCTCTCCTGTTTTATTAACACCGTAACCAGCATCGCATCGCTCTTTTGCCGCTCTCGAAGCAACGTCACGTGGCACTAAGTTTCCAAACGCAGGATATCTTCTTTCCAAATAGTAATCTCTTTCTTCTTCCTTCAGCTCAACAGGCTTTTTAGAACCGTTTCTGATAGCTTCAACGTCTTCAATATTTTTCGGCACCCAAATTCGTCCGTCATTTCTTAACGACTCTGACATCAATGTCAACTTTGACTGATAATCTCCAGATCTAGGGATACACGTTGGGTGAATCTGCGTATAACAAGGATTAGCAAAGTAAGCGCCTTTCTTGTGGATTCTCCAAGCAGCAGTCACGTTAGATCCCATCGCATTGGTAGAAAGATAGAAAACGTTTCCGTAACCTCCTGAAGCGATAACTACAGCATGCGCAGAGTGACGTTGAATTTCTCCCGTCACCATGTTACGCGCTATAATTCCACGTGCTTTTCCGTCCACCTTCACCAACTCCAACATTTCGTGACGGTTGTACATTTTGATTTTACCCATACCAATCTGACGGTTCATTGCCGAATAAGCACCAAGTAATAACTGCTGTCCCGTTTGTCCCTTCGCATAAAACGTACGAGAAACCAACACCCCACCAAAAGATCGGTTGTCCAACAATCCACCATAATCACGCGCAAAAGGAACCCCTTGAGCCACACATTGATCAATAATATTTGCAGAAACTTCTGCCAAGCGATATACATTCGCTTCACGTGCACGGTAATCTCCACCCTTTACGGTATCGTAGAAAAGACGGTAGGTAGAATCACCATCATTTTGGTAATTTTTAGCTGCGTTGATTCCTCCTTGTGCAGCAATAGAGTGTGCACGACGTGGTGAATCTTGAAAACAGAATGCTTTTACGTTGTAGCCAAGTTCAGCAAGAGATGCGGCAGCTGAACCACCCGCGAGACCAGTACCAACGACAATGATGTCTATCGATCGTTTATTTGCTGGATTAACAACGTTAATGTGATTTTTATGATTGGTCCACTTGTCTTTGATGGGACCAGCTGGAATTTTTGCGTCTAAAGTTGCCATATTAACTTTGTTACTAATGATTAAAATGATGGAAAAGGGCGATAATGATAAACCCAAGAGGGACTAAGATTGCATAAGCTATCCCAAATTTTCTCAATCCTTTTGTATACTTGTTATTCGCTCCAACTGATTGAAATGCTGAGTTGAAACCGTGTAATAAGTGCAATGCTAAAAACACAAAAGCTAGACAGTAAATCCCCACGCGAATTGGATTAACAAATTTGTGCTGTAATTCTGTAAAGTACCTGTATCCTTCTTCTCCAGCCATGACGCCTGACCAATCACCATTTACAAACTTTGTTTGCAATTCTGGAATCCAAAAGTCAATAAAGTGCAAAAATAAAAAGGCCAAGATTACAAGTCCCGACCAAATCATATTGCGACTCATCCACGTCGAATTTGCGTTACCGTTATTTTTCACATAACGAACATCACGTGCGGATCTGTTTCTTATCTCTAACACAAACCCCATGATAAAGTGGAAAATAACACCAAACAACAAAACGGGTTGAAGTACGTACTGAACGAGTGTATTCGTTCCCATGAAGTGTGACAGTTCATTGAACTTTTCTGCACTAAACACAGATGTGATATTGATTGCTAAGTGTTGAAGCAAGAAAAACATTAGAAAAAATGCGGAAAGAGACATCGCTACTTTCTTTGCAATGGAGGATTTTAACATACCTGACTTACTCATGTTCGATATTTGAGTTGAATAATATAGTGCTACAAATTTAACAGTTCAGGAAAAATGAGCATCAAAAGAAAGTTATTTAGATTTAATATAAATAGTAAGAGCTTTATTTAGTAACAAATAGTCGAAACAGGCGTTACATGGTAGAACTGTTAAACAATCAAGCATGAAAAAAATTCTCCTGTTTCTTGCTTTAGTAGGTAGTATATCCGCCAAAGCACAGACGTCCGACAACGATATCGTCAAAGTTGAAAAGAAAAGAGCACTCGCCGAATACGAGATTGTTGTTTCTCCCAACCCCTCGAGCGGTGCAATTTCCATCAATGCCCCTCTAGGCGCACAATGTAAAGTGGTGAGCTCAAAAGGCACGTACGTAGGCACGTGGAATGTTGAAGATGATGGTTTTTTCTTGGATGGATTATCCGAAGGCACTTACATCGTCGCGGTGACGTTTGAAGGTCAGACCGTCACACGAAAGTTTCTGGTGCTTTAGCCACCATGAACAGTGAGGGTTGCCCCAGACTCTGTAACGTCTAACGATGCCTGAGCACCTAATCTTAGTGCGCGATTATCATCGATGTGCCCTGCTGGAAACTCAAAGCAAATGGGTGTTTTCATGTATTGAAAGTGGTGAAGCACAATTTCTTCGAGTGTATTTCCAATGGGAATAGCCGTGTCTTTTAAATCGGTCATTCCTCCAACGATAAGACCTTTTATTTTATCGAGTATACCTGCTTTCTTAAGAGAATGCAGCATACGGTCAATGGCATACAATTGTTCGCCAACTTCTTCAATAAATAGAATGGTGTCTGTATAGTCTATTTGATCATCTGTTCCGAGCAAACTGTAAAGAATAGAAAGGTTTCCTCCAATAAGCTTTCCAATTGCCTTTCCTGTTTTATTGCTTGGATGTGCGTTTGCCCGTATTACATATTCTTTCTGTGCCAATGCCTCCCACAGCGTAGAAAATGATTCCTTAGAGTTTTCATTAAAGTTTAGTGGCATTGTGGCGTGAATACTTTGAATTCCCAGCCGCTGAATACGCTGATGAAAAACAGTAACATCACTAAAACCGATAATCCATTTTGGTTGGCGAATAAGTGAAGACCAGTTAACAAGGTCAACGATATGAACACAACCGTAACCACCGCGAGCGCATAAAACAGCTTTTACAGTTGGGTCGTCCAGAGCTGACTGAAAGTCAGATAAACGCTCTGTGACGCTTCCACTGTAATAGTGATTTATCCCAAAAACATGTGCCCCCAAGACGACCTGAAACCCAGCCTCTTCAACTACGGTTTTTGCTTCCAGTACGAGGTGTTTCTCTATGGATTTCGCGGGAGCAACGATGGCAACTTTATCACCAGCAACCAATGAAGGGATAGATAAATTCATACGTAAATGTACAGAAACTGGAAAAACAGGCACAAATAATTTGTTTAATTTTGAAGAGTAAAATAGACAACGATGATTTCTCCCTATACGGACGAGTATTTTATGAAACTGGCATTTCAAGAAGCACAGAAAGCATTTGAACTGGGAGAGGTTCCTATCGGCGCTGTAGTCGTGTGCAACAATCAAGTTATAGCAAGAGCACATAATCTAACAGAACAATTGACGGATGTCACCGCACATGCAGAAATGCAAGCGATTACCGCAGCATCGAACTTTTTGGGAGGAAAATATCTAAAAGGGTGTACATTGTATGTCACGTTAGAGCCTTGCACAATGTGTGGTGGCGCGTTGTACTGGTCGCAGATTGATAAAATTGTCTTTGCAGCAAGAGATGAAAATCGTGGAGCGGGAAGGCACACTGGAATTTACCATCCAAAAACGAAAATAGAGCATGGTGTGATGGAACAAGAATGTGCTGAATTGGTCAGAACGTTTTTTGCGATGAGGCGAAACTAGGAACGTGTAGATAGTTGGCGTAATGAATTAACAGCCAAACACTTTCAGTGATTCTCCCCACAGGAAGAAAAGTGAAGTTATTTTTTGTGATACTAATCTTTTGCAATACATTTAACCCACTAAATTAAAACACTATGAAGAAACTATTACTATCAGGCGTATGCCTAGTTGCGTTTTTTGCAACATCACAAACAACACTTTTTGAAGATGATTTTGAACTGGGCGGAGGAAACTGGACGCTGAATTCAGGTGGATTTGGAGACAACGACTGGATTATTAACAATGCCTACGTTGGGGGCTTTTTCACCTCTACACCCAGTCAACCTGGGACCATTACAAATTCCCCAAACTCAAGTTATTTGCACATCCACAACGCTGGTATAGCTTGTGCAATTGGTGATTGTCAGGCAGTTTTTCTTGCGAGCTCTGGTGGAGACAAGACAGCGATGATGATCAACAACATTTCAACGGTTGGTATGACCGATGTTACATTTGATTTTTATTATTTATGTGGCGGAGTGGCAGGAACCACTTATGGAAATGTTGAGTACAGCGTAGATAACGGAGTTACTTGGATTTCGGCTTCTCCAGATTATTCAGGAACATCGACATGGACAGCACAAAGTTTAACGAATGCTGCTTGGGACAATCAAGCACAGATAAAGTTTAGGTTTCACTGGTATGAAGGTACATCAGGGGTTGACCCATCATTTTCTGTCGATCAAGTTTTGATAACTGCAATGATTGGCGGAGGAAATAGTATTACAACCACAAACGATGTTACTCCGGCAAGCTGGTGTTTTAACTCAACAGAAGCGGGAACTGTTAATTTTAATGCAACAGGAACATTTACTGCGGGCAATATCTACACGGCAGAACTTTCCGATGCGGCAGGTTCTTTTGCTTCACCAACAACGATTGGAACATTGGCTTCAACGGCAAATGGAAATCTTTCTATTAACACGACAATGCCTGCCGGAACAGCTGTTGGAACAGGGTACCGCGTGCGTGTGGTTTCTTCCGCACCAGCAACGACAGGGACGGATAACACTGCAGACTTGGAAATTCATGCATTGCCAACGGTGGGTCTTCCTCCGTTTTCCGATGTTTGTGTGAACACGCCTCCATTTTTGTTGGATCAGGGAACCCCAGCAGGTGGAGGTTATAGCGGGAATGGTGTTGTCTTTGGTAACTTTAATGCAGCAGACGCCGGAGTTGGAACGCACACAATTACCTACACTTATTTTGACGGCAACGGGTGTGAAAATTCAGCAATGCAGTCAATTGGAGTGGATGCTTGTGCTTCATTGGAAGAATTAAACGAAAACGCACTGGTGCTTTTCCCAAACCCCGCACAAAACACATTTACTCTAGAAAGTGAATCAGCAGTTGAACTGTTAGAAATTGTGGACATAAGTGGCAAAGTGGTGAAGTCGTTTGGTAAAAACACAATTGTTTATGATGTAAACAGCCTAAAGAGAGGAACTTACTTTGTTCGTATACAAACTGCAAATGGAACAAGCACCATCCAATTGATCAAAGAGTAATAAACACAACTAAATAAGGGAAACCCGATGCGCGATACGTGGATCGGGTTTTTTATTTCCCATCATCTCGCTGAAACCACTATTTTTGCAGAAGAATGATAGACAATCAAGATACAATATGTGCTTTAGCGACCCCAAACGGTGTTGGTGCCATTGGTGTAATTCGTCTTTCAGGGGATAAATCTTGGGAGATCACAGAAGCACTTTTTTCAAAATCACTGAAGGGGAAAATGTCACACACTGTGCATTTTGGAACCATATCCAACCGCAAGAATGAATTGTTGGATGAGGTATTGGTCACGTTGTTTGCACACGGAAAGAGCTACACGGGAGAAGAAAGTGTTGAAATTTCGTGTCACGGTTCAGCATTCATTCTAGGAAAAATAGTAGCGGCGCTTATTGCTGAGGGAGCTCGTTTAGCGAATCCAGGTGAATTTACACAGCGCGCTTTTTTAAACGGAAAGCTCGATTTATCTCAGGCGGAAGCGGTAGCGGATTTAATTGCTTCCCAATCACGTAGTGCGCACGATATTGCTTTGAAACAATTGCGGGGAAACTTTTCCTCTGAGTTGAAAAACCTGCGTGAGAAGCTGATTCATTTTGCTTCATTGGTGGAGTTGGAACTGGATTTTGCGGAGGAAGATGTGGAATTTGCCGATCGTGGTGAATTAAAAGCCTTAGTGACAGAAGTGTTGGCCTACATTGAGCGAATGGCGGCATCCTTTGAACTTGGAAATGCAATTAAAAATGGAGTTCCAGTTGCAATTGTAGGAGCGCCTAACACAGGAAAAAGCACGCTGTTGAACCAATTATTAGGAGAGAACAGGGCAATCGTTAGTGACATTGCTGGGACAACTCGAGATGTGATTGAAGAAACATTGAACATTGAGGGAATCCTTTTTCGTTTGATTGACACCGCTGGAATTCGAGAAGGAGCAGAAGAAATTGAAGCGCTTGGCATCGAACGGTCAAAAGAAAAAATTAATCAAGCGACCCTAGTACTTTGCCTCGCAGACGGCTCCAACTCAGAAAGCGTTACGACTGTCAACAATTGGGTAGAAGAACTCAATAGCGACTACCCAACGAAAAAAATAGTGGCTGTGCTGAACAAAATGGACATCGCTTCAACTGAAAATGCAACAGACGCCCTGCAAATCAGCGCAAAGCAAGGACAAAACATCGACGAGTTAAAAAAATGGCTAGTGAACGCTGTCACAGGTGATTTTGACCTTGCCAACGACACCATTGTTTCCAATGCCCGCCACCACGAAGCACTTATAAATACAGCGACATCACTTCAAAAAGCAAAAGAAGGATTGGAAACAGGCATCACAGGCGATTTCGTAGCCATGGACATCCGCCAAGCGATGTTTTACCTTGGAAGTATTACGGGAGATATTTCAACCGATGATTTGTTAGGAAATATTTTTAGCAAGTTTTGTATCGGGAAGTAAAGTAGGTAATCAACATCTAAACAAAATCACAACAAAGAATTTCCAATCCAATGGGAGGACAACCGATATCGGCGAGTATTTGAAATTTAACTTATTTTGTGTTGTGAAAAACTGTAGAATCATATATTTTTTTTATTTTGTGTGTTGTAACAAAGTGAAAAGTTTATTTTTACAAAATATTTTATTCTAAATAGGAATATATTGATGTTAGAATTTTTGAAACCATTCTCTGGTGAACATTCTGTAAGTCGTGTTGTTGCTGTAATTCATGTACCTCAGGTTTTTTTGAAACCAAGTACCATTTTTGATAAATTAACAGGGAAAAGTGAACTTGCAAAATATCAAAAAAAAAGCATTACAAAAGTCAGAACGGTTAGTATTACAAATCAAAATGTTGGAATTAGTAAAGAAGACAAAGAGAGTGGTTTTACATTGGAGGAGTACGATGAATCTGGTAGACTTGACAACATTTTTAAATTAGAAAATGTTTCAGATAAACAAGCAAATATTTCATTAGAAAACAGACTATATAAAGATTGGGACATCTTTTTACCAAGATTTATTAATGATGTTAATGAAGTTTCTTCCGAAATAGATGTTTATATGGAAGCCGTTAGTCTTTTATATGTGGATGAATTTTTTTGGGAAGACGAATCAGAAATTAATGTAAATGCTATTTTTAACTCAAACTCTGAATTAATAAATAGAACTTTTTTACAATCTTCTAACGGGACGTTAATATCAATAACTCAAGATAAGGTGTCAAACCAAGATCTTGAGGAAAAAATAGAGGTTTCCTTTAGTAACAGAATTAAAAGAATATCAATAGTTCACCAATGTGCGTTAAAATTTGAGAATGTTGAACTTTATTCAAAAAGTGACTCAGAAGTTTTAAAAGAGAAACTTAACTCAGCTCATGAGCGTAACAAAGCAATGTTGAAGGACGTATTAAATAAAGAAGTTTTAGACTTGATAAAAATTATATAAATGTTTGGTACAACAGCAATAGTATTGTCTATTCCTCTTAATGCGGATAGACCTAGGTTTTTGGATTTTGATAAATCTGAAGATGGTGCTTATACAAATGAAGAACCAATGATTGATATAAAAAACAATTATTATTTAACGAGTATTTCATACAACGATACGTTGACTAGACTAAAATCTCGCCTATCCGATTTTGTTGGTTCAGAAGAAGGAGATATAAGCGCTAACGTTTATCACAATAGTATAAAACTGTTGTCAAAAATTTCCCCAACAGTATTCAATGAGTTTTATGAAGACGGACTTTACACAACAGATAATGGAACAGTGATTTTTGATTGGGAACAATCGGAAGACGTGTTTTCATTAGAAATTGGCAAGGATGCACTTGGTTATTTTGTTGAAAAGGATGGTGTAGATATTTTGCAAGTTGACAAATTGAGCCTTAATGAAGTGGAATTTGAAGAAACATCTAAAAAGGTTCTTTCAGACTTGTCTGATTTTTTGTAAAGGAAATCCAATGCCCGAAATTATTCCACAAAAGATTGAGGATGATGAAATTTTGGTTAGGTTTTTAACTACAAAAAATATTAAACGAAAAAAGCCAATAGAATTACAGTACTTTGATGATACCAGTGTGTTTTATGATATTAGGGGTGTTTCGATGCAAAGAGAGTCGTATTGTAACGAGTTAGAGTGTAAAGGTTTTGCATCAAAATTAAGAGACCCGAAATATATTGGCTTTGTGGTTTTTTATAAGAAAGATTTTCTTCAAGTTAAAAAAAACTTCTTGCTTTCACGACCAAACTTTGAAGCTAAAGTTTTGGCAACACCGTTAAACTCTGAATTTAAACTTGTTATAAGCTCAAAAGGTTTTTACAAGGGACTTTGTGAAAACCCTGCACATTCAGATTTGTTTTATATTGAACCTGCACTTTTACCAGATGAAGGGACTCCGAATCCCTGTATGAGGTCTTTTTCAAGAAAATTGATTAAATACAGTAAAATTGTTTTGGATAAAAATCCAAATGATTTGTCAATTACCCCATGTAAGTTTAAAGATTTGTTCGTAGTTTAAAACTTACTTTAAGCCTTGTATTCGTTAAAAAACAGATATAAACCGACTAAAAAGTATTTGCATCTAATGGAACAGATCCAAAAAGCTGAAGTTATGTATCGGGAAGTAATCCCCTATGCCCACTGCGTCCCAACTTAACTGCTTCCCATTTGCTTTGACAATCGCGCCACCATTAGAGGAATGTTTACCCCGTCACCAGCTGTAATTGTTTTAATTGAAGCATCCTCAAAAACAAGTTGCACTGCACGCGAATGATGAGGGAAATCTTTTCTGTGTTTCCGACACTGTTTCAGCCATCGAATCCCAAGAAAAATAAAAGCGGTAGCGCAGAGTTGAACCACTATAAAAGGGACGAAGTAGGGAGCCAAAGGATCGACTTCAAAATAGTCGGAGATAAGAAGGAGTTTCAAGACGTTAATTATGGTAGAAAAAACCCCCAGAGCGACAAACGACTTCGCCAATAGCATTTTTCGTTGATAGGGGAAATCATCAGAAGATTGAACAAACTCCACCTTGTTAAGATTAATGAGCACGAACCCTCGTTCTGTTTTTAACAGCATTGAATTATTTTGTCGGTTAAACTGCACGAATTTTATTCTTAGAACCAATAGTTTACATAAATGTATAAAACATTACCGTAAATGTAAATAAATGAAGCAGAAAAATGCACAAATTACTTCTCATATTTGTACACGATGCAGCACAAAGGAGAAATTGTTGAACGCGCAGTTCGTGCAAGTGGATATTCTTTAACAGGGTTAGTTAAACGAATAGGTAAGAGTCGTCGTTGGATTTACAATGCTTTTGAAAATCCAAATTTGTCCATCGATTACGTGTTGGAGATCGGAAAAGTTATACACTATGATTTTTCAAATGAAATCAACGAACTAAAAAGCGTCAAAAGAACTTTTCAAGAGCCCGCCATCAACGATTACACAACCGAAGAGAATACCGTTGCTTTTTGGAAGGATAAATATTACAAACTCCTTGAAAAGTATAACTCCTTATTGGAGGAGAGAGAAGGATAGTGCGGTTGAATAGTTTTCTTTTTCGCTTCCCTTAAGTTATTTTTGAACCAAATGTGTATTGCCCTGTACTGCCCATAGTCAAAACCAAACGATTATGAAAGTAAACACATTCTTAGGAGCGCTGTTCATTGCATGCAGTGTACACGCTCAAACCGAAACTGAATTAGCCTATCCACTTGCAAACGTAGACTTTGAAGCGTTTGAGAAATTGGTGGCAGAGGTAAAACCACATCGTGCAGCCCGCATCATCAGCGTAGATGAATTTGTAAAAATGAGCAAGGAGGAGAATACCATAATTTTGGATACACGCTCAAAAGAAATGTACGATTCCAAGCACATAAAAGGCGCGATTCACCTCAATTTTTCAGACTTTACCCAAGAAAACTTGAAGTGGTTGATTCCAAATCCGGACACCCGAATTTTAATTTATTGCAACAACAATTTTGATGATTCACGTGTTAAGGATAAATATTTTGCTACCAAATCTGCACAGCCGGACATTTTGGAAAGGGATATTGAGCAGATTACGCTCGCGCTGAATATTCCAACCTACATCAATTTGTATGGCTACGGTTACCGAAATGTGTATGAGCTGGGAGAACTGGTGAGCACATTTCCTCCTGACAAAAGGGTTGAATTTGAAGGCTCGGCGGTACGGGTTAAGCAGTAAGGCTTAGATTCTTGAGCTATACGAAACCCTGTGTTAAACTAACCGCAAAGGACAAAGGTTTCAGGTGTTATTAAGCAAAAATTGTTACACTCAATGTCAATGAACGTGGTATTGGCAAAGAAAGTGCGCAACGTAAGATAGTCGTCTTTTAGACGACTTCTTTGCGTTCTTATTCCGCCAGTCGTTTAACTTTTACCTTAGCGCCCTTTGTGGTAAACTAACCGTAATGGAGAAAGTCCAAGGGATTAGTTGATGTGCAAAACCAATGATATTAATACGGGTAAAGTAGACTCAACATTCAACCAGCTCCCAGCGTGATAGTGTAACCATATTTTCGTACATTTGAGTATGAAAATAATATTAATCGCATTAGCAATTATGACAGCAGTGAGTACAAACGCCCAATCAACGTCAATTTATGATTATTCCTTTGTCGACATCGAAGGGAATGAAGTTTCACTCGCCGATTTTAAAGGAAAGAAACTATTAATTGTCAACGTGGCATCAAAATGTGGCTACACACCTCAGTACGCTGAGTTGCAAGAACTGCACGAAAAGCATGGAGATAAAGTTGCAATTATTGGATTTCCCTGCGATCAATTTGGTGGACAAGAACCAGGCTCTGAAGAAGATATTCAATCCTTTTGTCAAAAAAATTACGGTGTGGAGTTTTTAATGGCGTCAAAAATTGAAGTGAAAGGAAGTGATCAACACCCGATTTATACATGGCTGACAAGCAAGGAAGCAAATGGCGTTGAGGACAGTAAAGTGATGTGGAATTTTCAAAAATACCTCATTGATGAAAATGGGAATTATGTGGAACATTTTAAATCAGGCGTAAGCCCAATGGACGAGGAAATTGTTTCGTTGTTGAATTAGAACGAAAAAGTAGAATAAAAAAAAACGCCCCGTTTACTCGTAAACGGGGCGTTTTTTGTTTTAACAATATTGATTGTAAGCTTCCGAAAGGTTTTCAGCAATCATTTGTGCTGTTCCCCCTTCAATGTGATGACGCTCTAAGAAGTGAACCAACTTTCCATCTTTAAACAACGCAATCGAAGGTGAAGACGGAGGATAAGGCAAAAAGTGCTTGCGCGCTTGTGCAACTGCTTCTCCATCTACTCCCGCAAAAACTGTTGCCAAAGTGATCGGTTTTTTATCATTGTTCAACGATAATTTTACTCCTGGACGCATGTTTCCTGCTGCGCAACCGCAAACAGAATTCACAACCAACAGTAAGCTATCTCCGCTGTTCTCTATTATTTCGTCTACCTCAGAAGGTGTTGTCAATTCATTGAACCCTGCATTTGTAAGGTCCTCCTTCATTGGTTTTACTAATTCTGGTGGATACATAATTTGTGTTTTTTAAATCTACTACAAATTTAGTCATTATTCCGACTTGAAATAGCGGGAAATGTTAACTTCTTTGTCCAAAAGGAGGTCACCTTCCAAATAACGAACAAACTCCTCTGATAAAAGTGGAGCAAGCATATATCCCTTTGCCCCCAATCCATTAAAAATGTGATAATTAGTTTGTTTTGGATGTGTTCCTAAGAGTGGCCTCCGATCTCGCGTGGTAGGGCGAATTCCAGCTTCTTGACTGATGACTTCAACCCCTTCATCCGTAATATAGCTCAAGTTCTGGAGAATTTCTTCTTTCGCCTCTTCGGTGATATGGGTTGTTGAATTGTGCCATTCATACGTCGATCCAATTTTATAGACGTCTTTTTCTCTGGGTTGTACAAAGCATTTTCGGTTGAGTGAAACATCATTCGGCAAACTTGTAGCGCGAATGGTCAATGTTTGTCCCTTTGTTTGATCAAGTGGAAGTTCTCCGAACCATGGATTGTTCTTGTTTTCAAATCCTTCGCAGAATATTACCGCATCAAACTGTTCGTTTTTGTAATTTAAGCCGTCAAGCGCACCATAGTCAAAGACTTCTTGTCGGAGTTCTGCCTGTTGCTTTATCCATCCATGTGTTGCCTCTACAAAGGAATGTACATCCACAAAACAAGACTTCTTAACGCGCCCTGAACCAAAAGGATTCTTTGCTTTGTCGTAGTTTTTATCCTCATCAGTGACTGGATGCATGTACGTATGAAATGCGGGATTGTTTTCCTTTTCCAACCAAAAATCGCGCTCTTGTTCGGAAGAAAATAAGCGACGAATGGGCAGTTCATAGAAAAAATTGGCTTCCGTTTCTTGCTCGAGCGTCGTATAAAAATCAATTAAGTAAGGCAAAAATTCATCGACCCGCCAGCTTTTGGTCATCCTTCGAAAAACCAATGGGTTGATCATCCCAGCAGCAATAATGGAACTGAAATTTTCGCCTTTATCGATAATTGTGACTTTTGCCCCTTTTCGCACCAACTGAATAGCGAGGCAAATCCCAGAGAGACCAGCTCCCACAATAAGGTGTTTCTTGTTTTTTATCATTATGCTACCGCTAAGGTAACAACACTAATTGAAAGCGAAGGGTTCTTTTTTCGCAAAGCAGCGGCCACAGATTCAATGGTTGACCCTGTGGTAATCACGTCATCTACTAACACCACATGTTTGTAATTGCGGACGCTGTCTTTCACCTTAAATTTTTCGCTGACATTGTCCCACCGCTGAAAACGCGATTTTTTTGTTTGTGTTTCGGTATGGTGTGTACGCTGAATGACAGAAACGTCCAATTTTTTGTTCACGGCATCACAAATTCCTCGCGCAAGCATCTCACTCTGATTGTATCCACGGATAAATGCTTTTTTTGGGTGCAGGGGTATTGGAATGAAGGCATCTACTTGCTGAAACGAATCAAGTTGAACAATTGCTGCACCGATTTTCTTTCCGAAAAACACCCCAAGTTGAGGTTTGTTCTTGTATTTTAAATTGAACAGGATGTTTTGGGAAGCTTTGTTTTTCTCGAAGAACACATGAGAGTAGGTTGATGTTAATTCAATCCTGCCCCAAAAAAGTTTGTCAACAGGTGTGGCTTCTTTATCGATGAGGTGAAAATTAGTGAGCGTTAAATCACTTTCACAAAATGCACATAAATGATGTTCGGAGCGTGAGAGTTCGTTTTCGCACGCAACACATAGGTTTGGAAAAATCAAATGACCAAGATCGGCAAATAATTGAATCATATTCGTCTGTTTTGTAGGCGACCACTTTCTATGAGCTCCTTATAAACAATTTGGTGTTTAAAATAACAAAAAAAAGGTATTGACTACACCCTAATTCCGCGTTAAATTTATAGAACCTTATTCAAAGTACTGATGCTAAAGGCGATGAGACGAATAGGGTTTTTTTATCGACAAAATTAGGAGTTTGCACTGTGAATATCTTTATGAGTCATGTTAATAAATCCGTTAGCGACTACTCTTAAAGGGATGTAGACAACCAATGTTAATAACGTTAAGGAATTGTGAATTTCTTTAGTTGGTAGAAGCGAGATTTTTGACAATTTTTGTATGCCTCTAGGAAGCAAATCAACCGCTCAACATGCATTCGATTTAATTTAGAGGAAACAACGACTTTATGGAGTGAAAAAAACAAAAGACATTGTTTTTTGTAGTAGGAATATATACGTTTAAAAAACCAGAAAAGCATGGCACAAGTAGAAGCGATTTTAGAAGAAAACAAGAACAGATTTGTCTTGTTTCCAATACAACACGATGATATTTGGTCGTTTTATAAAAGGGCAGAAGCTAGTTTCTGGACGGCGGAAGAAATTGATTTACAGCAAGATTTAGTGGATTGGGAATCAAAATTAAATGACAATGAACGCCACTTTGTAAAGCACGTGCTTGCATTTTTTGCCGCTTCGGATGGAATTGTCAACGAAAATTTAGCAGAGAACTTCTTGTCAGAAGTACAGTACACAGAAGCAAAATTCTTCTATGGATTTCAAGTAGCAATTGAGAATATTCACTCAGAAACCTATTCGTTATTGATTGATACGTACATCAAAGACAACAACGATAAAAAATATTTGTTCAACGCAATCGACACGATGGATTGTGTGAAAAAGAAAGCGGATTGGGCATTGCGATGGATTGATGAAGGAAGCTTTGCAGAGCGTCTAGTTGCGTTTGCAGCAGTGGAAGGAATTTTCTTTTCAGGATCGTTTTGCTCTATTTTCTGGTTGAAGAAAAGAGGATTAATGCCAGGACTTTCGTTTTCAAATGAGTTAATCTCAAGAGACGAAGGATTGCACTGTGATTTTGCGTGTTTACTGTACAACAATCACATCACAAATAAATTATCAAAAGATCAAGTGAAGAAAATCATCCTTGATGCTGTTGAAATAGAAAAAGAATTTATCCTTGACGCATTGCCTGTTAAGTTGATCGGAATGAACAGCGATTTGATGTCAATGTACATCGAGTTTGTTGCTGACCGTCTACTCGTTGAGTTAGGAAATGACAAAGTATTTAACGTAGCCAACCCATTTGATTTCATGGAGATGATTTCGATTCAAGGAAAAACAAACTTCTTTGAAAAGAGAGTGGGTGAATACCAAAAAGCAGGTGTTTTGAACAATGATTCAGACCAAAAATTCACCATGAACGAAGATTTTTAATTAAAGTACCAAATAAACCAAGCGCCCATGTATGTAGTAAAAAGAGACGGAAGAAAAGAGGCTGTGAAGTTCGACAAAATCACAGCGCGCATTGTAAAAATGTGCTACGGACTAGATCCACTAGTATCGCCTGAAGCAGTTGCAATGAAAGTCATTGAAGGATTGTTTGATGGTGTTACAACAACACAGTTAGATAACCTTGCGGCAGAAGTAGCAGCAGCAAAAACGATTGATCACCCAGACTATGCTTTGCTTGCGTCGCGCATTGCGGTGTCAAACTTGCACAAGGAAACAAAGAAATCCTTTACGGAGGTGATGACAGATTTATACACCTATATCGACCCAAAAACGGGTGAGAATGCGTCTCTATTGGCGGATGATGTGTACCAAATCATGCAAGACAACAAAGAAAGATTAGACTCAAGCATTATCTACGATAGAGATTTCAGATACGATTATTTTGGTTTTAAAACATTGACGCGCTCGTATTTACTGAAGTTAAACGGAGAGATTGTTGAACGTCCACAACAAATGTTGATGCGTGTTTCTGTGGGGATTCACAAAGAAGATATTGATGCAGCGATTAAAACATACAACCTAATGTCGGAAGGTTGGTTTACACACGCTACACCAACATTGTTCAATTCAGGAACACCAAAACCTCAAATGTCATCTTGTTTCTTGTTGACAATGAAGGAAGACAGTATTGCTGGAATTTATGATACATTGAAATCATGTGCGCAAATTTCGCAATCAGCAGGAGGAATTGGCTTGGCAATTCACAACATCCGTGCAACTGGCTCTTACATCAAAGGAACAAATGGTGCGTCGAACGGAATCGTTCCAATGTTGCGCGTATTTAACGATACAGCACGTTACGTTGATCAAGGTGGAGGAAAACGAAAAGGATCTTTTGCAATTTACATCGAACCATGGCATGCTGATGTATTTGATTTCTTGGATTTGAAAAAGAACCACGGAAAAGAAGAACAACGTGCGCGTGATTTATTTTACGCCCTTTGGATTCCAGACTTGTTCATGAAACGAGTAAAAGAGAACGGAGAATGGACCTTGATGTGTCCACACGAATGTCCAGGTCTTTCTGATACGCACAGTGCTGAATTTGAAGCATTGTACACGAAGTACGAAAAAGAAGGAAAAGGCCGTAAAACAATCAAAGCACAAGATTTATGGTTCAAAATACTAGAATCACAAATTGAGACTGGTACTCCATACATGTTGTACAAAGATGCTGCGAACGCGAAATCGAACCAACAAAATTTAGGAACAATTAAGTCGTCGAACTTGTGTACTGAAATCATTGAGTATACTGCACCTGATGAGGTGGCGGTGTGTAACTTGGCATCTTTAGCATTGCCAAAATATGTGACAGAAGATGGAGCATTTGATCACGATAAACTATTTGAAGTGACGTATCAAGCGACATTGAACTTGAATAAAATCATTGACGGAAACTACTACCCAGTAGAAGAAGCAAGAAATTCAAACATGCGTCACCGTCCAATTGGATTAGGTGTTCAAGGATTGGCTGATACATTCATCATGATGGGTTACCCATTTGAGTCTGAAGAAGCAAAAGCGTTGAACAGAGAAATTTTTGAAACAATCTACTATGCTTCGATGACAGCATCGAAAGATTTGGCAAAAGTTGACGGACCATACGAAACAATCAAAGGTTCACCAGTTTCAAAAGGTATTTTCCAATTTGACATGTGGGGAGTTACTCCATCAAGCCGTTGGGAATGGGATGTGTTGAAAGGAGAAGTGAAAAAGCACGGAGTACGTAACTCATTGTTACTAGCGCCAATGCCGACAGCTTCTACAGCACAAATTCTTGGAAACAACGAATGTTTTGAGCCATACACATCTAACATTTACACGCGTCGTGTATTGTCTGGAGAGTTCATCATCGTGAACAAGCACTTATTAAAAGACTTAGTAAGAGAAGGGTTGTGGAACAAAGAAATGCGTAGAAAAATAATGATGGCGAACGGATCTGTTCAAAACATTAACGAAGTACCACAACACTTGAAAGATTTATACAAAACGGCTTGGGAAATTTCTCAAAAAGCAATTATTGAACAAGCAGCAGATAGAGGAGCATACATTTGTCAATCTCAATCGTTGAACATCTTTATGGAGAATGCAAACTTTGGTAAATTGACCTCAATGCACTTCTACGGATGGGAAAAAGGATTGAAAACTGGAATGTATTACTTGAGAACAAAAGCAGCAACAGACGCAATTAAGTTTACAGTTGACAAAGAAACAGCGGTTGAACCTGCAGTTTCAGTAGCATCAATTGAAGACGCACAAGCCGCCGTAGCATGTTCTTTGGATAATCCAGATGATTGTGAAATGTGCGGAAGCTAAGAAGCGGCTGTTAAGCCGGTGACTTGCTTTCGGACATTCGGCGAAGCCAAATGTGTGGAAGCTAAACAAAGCATTCGCTTTGGTTTAGCCCACACATCTCAGGAGATGTGTGAAGAGAAGCGTCAGCTTCGATGGGTCGACGGGAAGTCGACCTAAAGAAATAAACTTCATTGGCTAGATCAACAAGGTTGACAACCCAAGAATCAAACGTCTTTGACACACATTAACTCAACAACAAACACGTAAGTGTAAATAATTGATCCGACATTATTGACACACGACAAACGTCCTTTTTGGTAAAACTGAAAAGGACGTTTTTGTTTCACATTGCACCATAAAGCTTATTTTAGCCCTGTTTAAATTGTTTTAATGCACCGTCAATTCATTCATTTTTCTTTATTTGTAGCTTCAGCACTGCTGTTAGCAGGCTGCTTTTCAACGCAGTCCAACGAGTGGGACATCGCTCCACAAACAAAAGCGACCGTGGAAGTTGAAGCTGAAAAATCAGAACGTCCCAACATCATTATCATTATGGCCGATGATTTGGGGAAAGGCGAACTTTCTGCCTATGGTGCACAACATATTTCTACCCCAAACATTGACAACATTGGAGCCAACGGAGTGGTTTTTAACGATGCTTACGTCACTTCACCTGTGTGCGCTCCTTCGCGAGCGTCCATCTTAACAGGGAAGTACCAGCAGCGTTATGGTTTTGAAACGCAGCCGATGGAGTATTATCCAAAATCTAAAATAAAGTACAACCTTGCAAAGGGAGCAAAACGACTGGGTGACTGGACAATAGCAACAGGGCCATCCTACCCAAGCAAGGACATGTTGGAACATCAAGGTATTCCAACTAGTGAGGTAAGCTTAGCAGAGGTTTACCAAAAGGCTGGTTACGAAACAGCTTTAATTGGAAAATGGCACTTAGGATACGGTACTCAGCACATGCCAGTTAATCGTGGATTTGATTATCACTATGGATTCTTAGGCGCATTTTCACTCTATACACCTGAAAGAAAATCCGCGGGTTATCATTCCTTTATTCAAGATGATTTTAGCAGTAAATACCAGTGGAAAGTAGCCCGCACTAACAACGCGAAGATTATCGAAAACGGAAAGGAAGTTATTGAAAATGAATACTTAACGTTCGCCTTCGCAAACAAAGCAAAATCGTTTATTTCCACTCATAAGGACACGAATTTCTTTCTCATGTTGAACTTTAATGCGCCTCACGTTCCTTTTCAAGCGCCAGAAGAGTACTACAATCAATTTTCACATATCAAAGACGAAAACCAGCGGGTCTATTTGGCAATGATTAAAGCACTTGACGATGCCGTTGGTGATGTAATGAATCATCTAGATTCGTTGCAACTATTAGAAAACACAGTTGTTTACTTTATTTCAGATAACGGTGGTGCGAGTTACACAAAAGCGACAACAAACGCACCATTAAAAGGAGGCAAACTAACGCTTTTTGAAGGCGGAATCAACGTTCCATTTATGATGCAGTGGAAAGGAAAAATTCCAGCAGGAACTAAGTACAATCAGGCAGTATCGGCAATGGATATTTTTCCCACATCGCTGGAATTATCGAAGATTGCACAGCGAAATTCAACAAAACTAGACGGCGTAAACCTGATGCCTTTTATTGCGAATGAAACCAGTGACCTTCCGCATGAAACGCTTTACTGGAGATGTGACCATGTGCGCGCCATTCGACATAAAAACTGGAAAATGATTCTTAGCGCACGAGACAACTGGCTGCATTTGTATAATTTAGACAACGACAAGGAAGAATTGATTGACTTAAGCGAACTGAATTCAAAAGAAAAGGAAAGTCTAAGCGAATATTTTGAAGCATGGAACAAAGATCTACCAACAAAACCGTTATGGCCGAGAATCATGGACCGAAAGTTCATTATTGGGGAAAAAGTCTACTATTTTCCAGCATAATCTTCTTGTTGTTTTCCTGTTCTTCCGAGGTTGAACCAACGGATTGGATTGCACTATCACCCAGCGGCTTGAAACCTTTTGAAATGGCATCCACGCCAGTGACAAACGCTCAGTTTCAACAATTTGTTTCTGAAACGGGCTACATCACAGAGGCAGAGAAAGACAATTATGGCGGCGCAGTATACTTAAACAATGAATGGAAAATTTTACCCGATGCCAATTGGAAACAGCCTAGAGGTAAAGCATCGAGTATTGATGATATTTTAGATCACCCAGTAGTTCAAGTCACCTACAACGATGCGATCGCGTATTGCAGGTGGGCAAAAGTGCGCTTACCGAGCGAAAGAGAATGGGAATTTGCTTGTATTGATGGAAAAACCAAGCAAGAAAAAATAAACATCAATCATGCAACCGACAGTGAAACTGATTTAATCGACGGTTTTACGTTCACCTGTCCAGTAAAAGAGTTTCCACCAAATGATTTGAAGATCTATGGAATGCTAGGAAACATTTGGGAAATAACAGCGAGTGCTTATGCAAACAATCCTACGACTTCACACATGACTTTTGTAATGAAAGGTGGTTCGTTTTTATGCGATGAAACCTATTGCAAAGGGTACACGCCCGAATCCCGTCAGGAGATTGCTAAAAATGAGGCGTATTTTCACGTGGGCTTTCGAGTAGTAAAGGATTAAGTTTTAACTTTACTCTATGCCATCGAAAAGCAAAGACATTCAACTAAAAATTCAATCTCTTCCGGATAAACCAGGAGTTTACCAATTTTTTGATGTGTCTGAGAAGATCATGTATGTGGGAAAGGCGAAGAATTTAAAAAAACGGGTTTCTTCCTACTTCAACAAAACGCTGGAGAATGGTAAGACGCGAGTCCTAGTTCAACAAATTTGCGACATCAAATACATCGTTGTTGAAACCGAACTAGATGCATTGCTGCTTGAGAACAGTTTGATCAAGAAGTACAAACCCAAGTACAATATTCAACTTAAAGACGACAAAACGTACCCATGGATTTGTATCAAGAATGAGCCCTTTCCGCGCATTTTTACAACGCGTAGGGTGATCAAGGACGGTTCAAAGTATTTTGGGCCTTATCCCAGCGTTTACGTGGTTAACACCTTGCTTTCATTCATAAAAGAACTGTATCCGCTGCGCAATTGTAACTTGGACCTTTCCGCAAAGAAAATTGCTGAAAAAAAGCACAAAGTGTGTTTGGAATATCACCTTGGGAACTGTAAAGGTGGCTGTGTGGGTTATGAATCAGAAGAAACGTACAATGGCTACATCAAGGACATTGAACACATTGTAAAAGGAAACCTGACGCAGGTGATTGGCGCCTTGAAAGAAAAAATGCTTCAACATTCCAACAACCTGGAGTTTGAAGAGGCACAGGCATTAAAATCCAAAATTGATACGATAAATCGCTACAAAGCGAAGTCAACCATTGTTTCTCCAACCATTCAAAACGTGGATGTTATGACAGTTTTACAAGACGCAAAAACGGCCTTTGTGAACTATTTGGTCATCAACGATGGCGTCATTATTCACGGATTTACGACGGAAGTCAACAAGAAGTTGGATGAGACAGACGAGGATATCATTGGCTATGTGCTTCCAGAAATGCGGGAAAGGTTCAACAGCGCATCAAAAGAAGTGCTTCTTTCAGCTAAAATTGGGTTGAAACTTGAGGGCGTTGAGTTTTTTGTCCCCCAGCGCGGAGATAAGAAATCACTGATCGAATTATCCGAGAGAAACACGAAATTTTACCGTTTAGAAAAATTGAAACAGGAAAAAATCAAGGATCCAGAGCGACACACTGATCGAATATTGGAACAGATCCGTGTAGATTTTCGATTGCAGGACAAACCCGTCCACATTGAGTGCTTTGACAACTCTAATTTTCAAGGAACGAATGCTGTTTCCGCCTGTGTGGTGTTTAGAAATGGAAAGCCAAGCAAGAAGGATTATCGGCATTACAACATAAAAACGGTAGAAGGTCCAGACGATTTTGCGTCGATGGAAGAAGCGGTCTACAGAAGGTACAGACGATTGCTCGATGAGGGAGAGTCACTTCCACAGCTAATTGTAATTGACGGAGGAAAGGGTCAATTGAGCGCATCATTAAAGGCGCTGGAAAAACTAGACTTACGCGGAAAGATAGCAATTGTTGGAATTGCCAAGAAGCTAGAGGAAATCTTTTTTCCAGGAGACAGTCTACCCATCTACATTGACAAACGCTCCGAAAGTTTGAAAGTCATTCAATACCTGCGCAACGAAGCACACCGTTTTGGAATTACCCATCACCGAAACAAACGGAGCAAAGGAGCATTGATTTCCGAAATCACACAGATCAAAGGAATAGGTTCAAAAACCTACGAAGAGTTGATGACACACTTTAGAACAGTTAGCGCTATCAGCACAACCACGAAAGAAGATTTGGCAAAAGTCATCGGTCAGGCGAAAGCTGAAATCGTCTTCAATCACTTTCACTAAAGCGTTATTTTCAACATTCGACTCTTTGTAAAAAACGAAGGAGTGCTTCAGTAGACTGAAAAGCATCACCTAATTTTGCAGGGTGAGTAAATGGTGCTTTATCGGATTGTTATGTGTGCAACTTTTTGCCCTTCAAAGTTTTGCGCAGAAAAGGGAAGTTGTGGTCGTGATTGACCCTGGACATGGTGGACACGATCCCGGACACCTTTCAGATGACCCATCTTATCAAATGGAGAAGGAATTGAACCTGAAGATCTCAATGTTTTTAGGGGGGTATATTGAAAAATACATGCAAAACGTCCGAGTCATTTACACAAGAACAGACGACACTTACCCCACCCTTGACGAACGGGTTGACAAGGCGAATAGGAACAATGCGGATTACTTTATCAGCATTCACTGCAATGGAAATGATCGGCAACAAGTGCATGGAACCGAAACCCATGTACACTCTTTTCAACAGACGAAATCGGTGCAGCTTGCTCGAGCGATAGAAAATCAGTTTTCGCAACGGGCAGGGAGAAAATCACGAGGTGTTAAAGATGAACGCGACCTACAACATTCGCTGCAAGTACTAAAGTTTACCAATATGACAAGCGTTTTGGTCGAGTGCGGATTTGTCACCAACCCTAAGGAAGCGTCCTATTTGAACACAACTTACGGACAAGAAATCATCGCCTCTGCTATTTTTAGAGCATTTAGAGCAACAATTACAAAGGAGTATCCGTCCATTTCGTTTGTCCGAACAGCAACTTCTACGACGTCCGAAAATACCTCCACCAAGTACGCAATACAAATAGCATCTTCACGTGAACCAATCGACTCCAATGACGCACGATTCAACTCCTTAAACAGAGAAGTAACTAGAATAGAGTTAAATACCACGAGCGCGTACAAATACATTTATACCGTAGGCAGTTATTCATCCAAACAAGAAGCCAAAGCCGATCTCCCGACGATAAAAGCCGCAGGTTATAGTGATGCGATTGTCATTAAACGCTAAACAGTCACTACTCAACGATTTTTCGCACCACCACCAAGGAAAGCGAACATAAAATATTTTGAAAATTATTGTTGCAACTAATTTCTTTGTATATATTTGCAGTCGCTTTTAGAAATAGAAGTTGAAAATTCCTCCTTAGCTCAGTTGGTTAGAGCATCTGACTGTTAATCAGAGGGTCCTTGGTTCGAGCCCAAGAGGAGGAGCGAAAAAGGGTTGTTATTTTGACAACCCTTTTTGTTTTAACCTTTTTACTACTATGAGGTTTTTCCTTTACATTTTGTACTCACAGTCAATCGATAAATACTATGTCAGATTTTCCAACAATCCATGGAAGAGACTTGAACAGCACTTAAACAACGAAAGCGACAAGTTTACAGGCAAAGCGAAAGACTGGACGTTATCGGCCATTTTTTTTATTTCTAGCAATAGAGGTGATGCGTTAAAGGTTGAACGGTTCATCAAGAAGCAAAAATCTAGAAATCTAATTGAAAAATTAATTAATCCGGAATTTGTACCAGAAGGTTTTTTAGCTCAGTTGGTCAGAGTCCCGCATTTGCGGGATTAATCAGTCCCGAAGGTTCGGGATGGTTCGAGCCCAAGAGGAGGAGCGAAATACAGAGCGAGTGTGTAGTGTGAAAGCGACATACTCGCTTTTTTATTGGGTTATTCTGGGCGAGCGAGGCCCTGAGCGACAAAGGTGTTGAATCAATCTGAAACCAGAGACTCAGCAACTCATACTTTTCGCAGTATATTTTGATTCAACCAATTAATTTTCATAACTTTCGGAACCCTACTTAAACAATAGATTATGAAATCACTATTTAACTGTCTTTCTTTTCAACTACAATTCCTTGCGTTTATTATTCTGAGTTTTCAGTTTAGTTTAGCTCAAGATTATGCCGTTGAGAATTCGTGCTACAATCACCTTGTCGAAATAAATGCACAATGGGAGAAGTATCCTGACACCTCACCGCAGGGCAACATCGCATTCGATTCAGACGAAGACAGGATTAAATTGCACCTTGAATTGGTGTGTAAATATTTAAGAGAGAATACACCTTCAACGTCGACAAAATCGCAAACAAAAAGTAGACTGATGTTAGTTGATGCGTTGGAAGAGTACGCTGCGGCAAAAGTATTTCCAACCAATAAGTATCATTCTACCAGAACACCTTATTTTGTTGATGAAGAAAACGTCCACTGTGCTGTTGGGTATTTAATGGCCTATTCTGGACATGATGATTTGGTGGCGTCAATAAGCCGCGAGCATAACTACGATTATATAGAGGATATTCGAACAGAAGGTGTTTCAGAATGGGCAACAAATCATGGATTCACAATCGATGAGTTGAAATGGATTCAGCCAAACTATGCAGCTTCAACAAATATAAATTCACTTTCCAATGGTACAAACGGCCCGGTAAATGATATTTACGTGGATAATTATCAGGGAAGAATACTCTTCTCGGGAACCTTTGATAGTGTTGATTTGGTGCCATGTATGAATCTGGGAGTTTATGAGAACGATCAGTTGTCATGCTTTGAGGGTGGTGTGCCTGGAACAGTAAATGATGTAGCTATAACGTATAATTCAATTAATGTTTTTGGAGCAATTGAAAACAATGGGGATGTTTATCCTGTGGCTGTTTACAACGGAACATGGACGTATCTAAGTATCCCCAGCCGACCAGGGGCGATTTGTACAGCAGGGAACCAAGGAGAATGGCCCTATAAAATGGAAGTTGTAATTAGTCACGATTCAATCCCGGATAAACAGGAAGTATGGTGTTTGACAAATTCAGATGTTTGGGAGAAAAAAGCGCTTGTTACAGGAGTTATTTTGGATATTGAAGCAAGTAATTTTGGAAGGGTTTATGCTGGTCATTTCGACACCGTTGTGAGATATAACGCGTCAGGAATTGCAGACTCTACCATTTCTGCGAATAATGTTGTCATTAAAGGCCAATATACTAGCACATGGTCTGGACTAGGCTCAGAAGTTAGCGACACGGTAAAAACGGTAAAAAGCATTGGCTCAGCAATTTATTTTGGAGGAACGTGTTCATCAACCCTAGGAAATAGTGCCGTTTGTATTACACGTTATTTAAACGGAACGTTGCAACCGCTGGTTTTAAGAGAAAACTTTTCGAACACAGGCGATTGCTCTATCAATTCAATTGCGTACGAGTATAGCTCATCTGAATTGCTTTTTGGAGGGGACTTTAACATTTCACCAATGATGGGGAATTATGGAACAAACCTGGCGTCATACAACTTAGTGTACAATCAAATTGAGGCGTTGGCAATTCTGGACGCGCCCGTCGAAGGGTTAAATTATTACGATAATAGCCTATACCTTGGCGGCCATTTCCTAACGAATCAAAGCACACAAAATCTTAATCATTTGGGAAGAATATCGTCAGTGGTTGGTTTAGAAGAACCCACTCCAGAAAGTAGTCTCGTTATTTCTCCAAATCCATTTATTGATGAAATAACGATTACTGGTGCTCAACCTGGCGATCAATATATGATTGTGAACATGAGTGGACAAATTCTCGAGCAAGGAGTCCTTGAGGGAAATACAATAGCGAATTTAAACCACTTAACTAAGGGAGTGTATTTGCTAAAGTTAACTTCATTGACGGGTGAGTCTACACATCAATTGGTAAAGTAGCTTCAACAGTCTTTACTTAAATTAGATAACCAAACAATTGATGATTCTAATTGATGCCAAGGGTCGTTTAATTCATTCTGTCGGCTTGAGCAAAGGTGCAAACTCACTTTTTTTATTTATTTTGTCGCCAACAAAAAAATTAGAATGATAAAATATACACTGCTTACTTTTGCCTTATTCTGTATCGTTGTGTTAAAAGCACAATCGGACACCACAATGATTTACAGTATCAATAAAACCAATCAATTTGTGCAGGTGAAAACACCTGAAAAAACCCATTACTCCTTCTTTTACCGTGACTTAAAGTTTATGAAAGAGACGAGAGAATTGATTTTTGCTACCAAGCAAGATGTCAATGAGTTTTTTGACAAGGCAGAGAAGGTATTAGCGACAGACTCAGGGATTATTACTTCAGAATACAATTTGTATAGAAATAAATTAAATAAAAACACCCTTCGACTGCAAAACAAGAAAGGAGGATACGTTCTCATTTCGCGCGAAACGCTTGAAACAATGCGCAAGGAGTTTAATAAGTTGGGGTGATCGATAGGACTTTCGTAAATGAAAACAATTGCAATAATAGGGTCTGGACCAGCCGGGTGTACCTTAGCAATCCTTCTTAAGCGCAAAGGGCTTAAGGTTGGGCTTTTCAGCGATACGGCAAGAACAGAACTCTTTGTTGGTGAATCGATGATTCCAGCGATTATTCCCATCCTTCGAGAATTAGGCATAGAGGAGGGAGTCAAAAAATTCAGCATTTACAAACCGGGAGCAACAGTCTGGGTGAAGAACAACCTCCACGCAGAAGCTCCTTTTGATAAGGGGTTGGGAAAACTACCTGGTTATGCGTACAACACAAACAGGAAGCAGTTAGATCAACTTTTATTAGACACTGCTAGAAAAGAAGGGGTTCAATTGTTTGAGTATGGTGCTTCGGTGGAAGTCCACAATGGCACAGTACGATTTGACAAAGAAACACTGAGTCTCTGTACTGATTTTTTCAACGGTCAACCGGATTTTTTTGTAGATGCAACGGGAAGAAAACGACTTTTATCGAATCTTTTAAAATTGCCAACGACAAAGGGAAACCGAATGGATACCGCATTATTTGCGCATGTTGAAGGAGTAGATTTCTCAGAAAATTACGGCGACATTCACATGCATCTAGCAACAAAAGGTTGGTGCTGGAGAATTCCTCTTCACGAGAGAACTTCCGTTGGTATTGTTGTCAACGCGGAAGAATTAAAGAAGTACGGAAGCACGCTCGAAGAGCAATACGACAATTACCTTGCGCAAGAAGCGAATATTCTAGGGTTTTTCAAGAATGTCAAACGCATCACGCCGATTCAAAAATATTCGAACTATCAATTAAAGTCTGATAAGATTTATGGAGAAAATTGGGCACTTGTCGGAGATGCTGCTGGATTTTTAGATCCTGTTTTCTCTTCGGGACTTTATTTTTCAATGCATTACGCCAAGGAGTTGGCCGAAGCGATCGACCCCAAGAATCAAATGACGTTTTCCCAATTTGAACAAAACTGGCATCAAGAAATTGAAGCTTGGCGTGGAATGATAGAGCTATGGTACAACGGACGTTTGTTCACCAATTTTTTGATGGGAAATGATCGATTGAATACACGAATTGGAAAAGCAATTGGCAATCATGCCGTTAAACATTTTACATCCATTTTTACAGGTGAGGCAGTTCGAAACAGGTACAGTATGTGGTTGCTGAAATTTATGACAGGTCCACTTTTGGATCGAATGTATAAATTTAGAATGCACAAATATAAAATAAAGGATTTAGAGTTGTAGCAAGGGTTTTAGAACGTAAAATAATTTTTGGCACGGCATTTGAAAATGCATTTTCACAACTTATTTAAAACCTCAGATTATGAAAACGAACAGAAAAAAAGCAACAGCCGTAAAATTAATGTTGAACGCAACTTTAGAAGAATACTTGATGTATATTAAATCATTGGCGTTAAAAACAAGTTAATGTATGAATAGATTTAGTTTTAACCAGAAAGGAAACAGCACACCAACAAGTTAAAGGCTTCATGTGAAAACAGTGAAGCCTTTTTTTGTGCATTTTTTTATAGCTTTGATCCAAACTATTTTTTGTGTTATCTGTCGAACGAACCAACGTGTCTATTTCCTCTCAATCCAACTTTCAACGGCAGTATGATCTGCTGATACATGCCTACGCCCAAACAGAGAAAGAAATTTGGGGAGAAAATTATGTGCGGATTTCAGAGGAAGAATACAAAGAGTTGATAGAACGTGAGTACGTTTTTACAGCGCATCTTAACGGTGAAGTTGTTGGAACAATACTACTTTCAAAGCAAAACGAGACCACTTTCTCTTTCGGACTCCTAGCAGTTGACTTTTCAAAAAAAGGATTGGGAATAGGAAGAAAACTAGTCAGTCACGCTGAGCAAACGGCACTCAAACTTGGAGCTAAGGAAATGACACTTGAAATATTAAAGCCGAAAAACCAACACGTTCCTTTCAAACAGCAATTGGCAGAATGGTATGAAAGACAAGGGTATGAATACGCGTACTCCGCTGATTTTTTGGAATTGAAGCCGACAAAAATTGAAAAAGCAAAGCAACTCATCGCCCCAGCGGTGTTTGATTGCTATAGAAAAGAGCTCTCACACGATTAAATCCAAAGCTGTCACACGATTGAATCGTGCGATAGCTTTGGATCAACAAAACACTATTCACTTTTGTTTTATTCCCTACCTTTGCAAAAAACAGATTGAAATGCTCGGATTAAAACTTCCAACGGACCCAAGATGGGTCAATATTGTTGAATCAAACCTTCCTGAAATATTAACGGATCATGCATGGTGTGAGCAAAAAGCAGCAACAAATGCCATTTCCATCGTTGTTAGTAATCCTGAGCGAACCGACTTGGTGAGTGATATGCTTGCTTTAGCAAAAGAGGAAATTGAGCATTTTGAACTTGTCCATGAAGTTATTAAGAAGCGTGGATATGAACTTGGAAGAGAGCGCAAGGACAGTTACGTGAATGAATTGTACAAATTCATGATCAAGGGGGGAAGTAGAAATGACCAATTGGTGGACAGATTACTTTTTTCCGCGATGATTGAAGCACGATCTTGCGAACGTTTCAAAACGCTTTCCGAAAATATTGATGATAAAGAATTGGCAACCTTCTATTACGACTTGATGGTGAGCGAAGCTGGACATTACACGATGTTTTTAAGGCACGCGAAAAAAGTCACTGAGCGAGTAGATGTTGACAAGCGCTGGAAAGAATGGTTGGCGCACGAAGCTGAAGTGATTCAAAATTACGGTAAGTCAGAAACGGTTCACGGGTAATTACTTCCCAGACTTCAACTCCTTATCGACAATCAACAATTCCTCGAAAAACTTCTCTCCAAAAGCACGAATGAGTGGCTCTTTCAAAAATTTAAAGACCGGAACGTCTAGTTGATCACCACAAGCGCAAGCTGGAGCACAAATACTCCATTTATCATAATTCAGCGCTTTGAAATCGTTAAATTGCTTCACCCTAATAGGATAAAGATGACAAGAAATGGGTTTTTTAAAATCCGTTTTTCCTTCACGATGCGCTTGTTCCACGGCACATTTTGTAATCCCCCTATCATCGAAAAACACAAACGCACATTCGCTATCATTCACTAAGGTTGTAACGGGCTCATTGTCCTGATCCATGTAAAAGACACCTTGTTTTTCAACGGCAGCAATCCCCTCTTCTCGCATGTAGGGTTTGATCGCTTCCAGTTCATCTTCTAAAATGGAAACCTCTTCAAAGGAAAGTGGTGCGCCCGCATCTCCCTCAACGCAACAGGCTCCTTTACATGCGTTTAAATCACACACGAACTTATTTTCAAAAATTTGAGTGGAGACGACTTTATCGCCAATTTCTACCAACATTCTACACTAGATTTGGTGGCAAAGTTCGGAAAATTGTCTAGAAGCTTGCAGTTTGTGTGGGATTTTTATTGTGATTTATAAAAAAAGGAGTATATTTGCGCCGTACTTTATGAATAAATACACGAATGAGGGGACGAAAGTCCCCTCTTTTTATACACAATGATTAGTAAAAATAGAATAACAGAACTCATTGATGAGCGCATTGCAGAACTTGACAACGGCTTGTTTGTTGTTTCGTTGAGCATATCTCCAACCAATGTAATTGTGGTAGAACTCGACAAGCACGAGGGAGGAGTTTCTGTAAAAGATTGCATGTCAGTATCGCGCAACATTGAGCACAACCTTGACCGTGAGGAAGAGGATTTTGAGCTGAGCGTTACATCTGCAGGCTTGGATAAAGGACTGCGTGTATTTCCACAGTACAAAAAGAACATTGGAAGAGAAGTGGATGTTAAGTTGGAAGATGGAACGGCAATGACCGGATTAATGATCGACGCGACACCAGAGCAAATCACCCTTCAAACGGAACGAAAAGAACGCATTGAGGGAAAGAAAAAGAAAGAAACAATTGTGGAAGATCATACATTCACAATGGATCAAATAAAGGAAACAAAAATTGTAATATCATTTAAATAAACAGGTATGGATAATTTAGAATTGGTTGACTCGTTTTCAGAGTTTAAAGAGCTAAAGAACATCGACAAACAAACGATGCAACATGTATTGGAAGATGTCTTTCGTGCAATGTTGAAGAAAAAATTCAATACAGACGAACATATAGATGTCATTGTAAACATTGACAAAGGAGACGTTCAAATTTTCTTGAACAAGGAAATTGTAGATGATGGAGAGGTAGAAGATCCAAATACAGAAATAGCATATTCAGATGCCATTAAAATTGAGCCTGATTTTGAAATTGGAGAAGAAGTAACAGAAGAGTTTAAGTTTTTGGATTTTGGAAGAAGAAACGTGCTTTCATTGCGTCAAAACTTGATTTCTCGAATCATGGAATTGGAAAAAGATCACTTGTACAAATTGTACAAAGAGCGTGTTGGAGAGATTGTTACGGGCGAAGTCTACCAAGTGTGGAAGAAAGAAATTATGGTGTTGGATGATGAAGGAAATGAATTGATTTTACCTAAATCAGAACAAATCCCATCCGATTATTTCAAGAAGGGTGAGTCGATTCGCGCCGTAGTAGCAAAAGTGGACATGCGTAATAGTAGTCCAGTAATTATTTTGTCACGAACTGCACCAGAATTCTTAGAGCGTCTGTTCGAACTAGAAGTTCCAGAAGTTTTTGACGGATTAATTACCATCAAGAAAATTGTACGCGAACCAGGAGAAAGAGCAAAAGTGGCCGTGGAATCTTACGATGATCGTGTAGATCCAGTTGGTGCTTGTGTTGGTATGAAAGGGTCTCGTATTCACGGAATTGTTCGTGAGTTGAAAAACGAAAACATCGACGTAATTAATTACACAAACAATCCACAATTGTACATTCAAAGAGCACTTTCACCAGCGAAAATCACAACGATTGAAATTGATGAAGAACAAAAACGTGCAAAAGTATTTTTAAAACCGGACCAAGTTTCATTGGCGATTGGTAGAGGAGGACACAACATTAAATTGGGTGGTCGTTTGACAGGATATGAGTTGGATGTTTACCGTGAAGGTGAAGTTGACGTTGAAGACGTTGATTTAGAAGAATTTGGAGATGAAATCGACAGTTGGATTTTGGACGAGCTGAAAGCAATTGGTTGTGATACAGCGAAATCTGTACTTGACTTAGGAGTGGAAGAACTCGTGAAAAGAACCGATCTAGAACAAGAAACAATCGAAGAGGTGTTTAAAATTCTAAACTCAGAATTCGAGTAAATCGCCTCAAATAAGTATATTTAAGGCATCAAATGAACAAAAACCTTGAGAAATCAAGGGATATTAAAGATTAAAGGACGCATAATTTTATGGCCAAACCAATTAGATTAGGAAAAGCAGCTGGAGAACTCAACGTGGGTATGACTACCCTTGTTGAATACCTCGAAAAGAAAGGAGTAACGATTGATGCTAGTCCAAACACAAAACTTGAGCCTGAGCATTATGATATGTTACGTACCGAGTTTGCTGCAGATCAAACGCTGAAAGAAAAAGCGAAGAATACAACTGTTACCCATGAGAAACGGGAAACAATTTCTCTGCGCGATAAAAATGAGCCTGCAGCCCCAGAAAAGGAAGCTGAACCAGCAAAGGAGGGAAAACCAACCCCTGAGCCAGAGAAGGCACCTGAACCTCAACGTGTAAATGTTGTTGGGAAAATTGATTTGGATAAACTCAACACAAAAACGCGTCCTGATAAAAAAGAAAAAGAAGAGGAAAAACAGCCTGCTCAGCCTGAGGAAGCCAAGAAGGAAGAGGTAAAAGAAGAAGAAGCTCCTGCGAAAAAAGAAGAGACTGCGGAGCCAGAAAAGAAAGAAACGGAAACGATTCGTGCACAAGGTGCAAGACTTACTGGACCGAATGTCGTTGGGAAAATTGTTTTACCTGTAGAAAGAGAGAGAACATCACACGCAGATCGCAAGAAAAGAAAGCGTGTACGTAAGGTGGATGTAGATAAAGCTGCTGGTCAACAAAGTCAGGCAGGAACGCAGGGTCAAACAGGAACCCAAAGACCAGGCACAAATCAACCGAACAAGGGAGGATTTAGTCAAAATAAGAAGCCGAGAGTCGATAAACCGGAGATTACGGAACAGGATATCCAAAAGGAAATCAAGGACACACTTGCGCGATTATCAAGCAAGGGTGGTAAATCAAAGGGGTCTAAAAACAGAAGAGCAAAACGTGATACCGTTGCGCAAAGAAGACAAGAAGAAGAAATTCAAGCAGAACTTGAAGAGAAAATATTAAAATTAACTGAGTTCGTGTCTGTGTCAGAACTTGCTTCAATGATGGGCGTGAGCTCCACAGAAGTTATTTCGGCATGTATGTCTCTGGGAATTTTTGCTTCCATCAATCAACGATTGGACGCAGAAACGATACAAATTATTGCAGAGGAATTTGGCTTTGAAGCTGAATTCGTCAGTGCAGAGGTACAGGATGCTATCCCCGACGAGGAAGATAGTGAAGAGGATTTATCACCTAGAGCACCAATCATTACTGTAATGGGTCACGTTGATCACGGTAAAACGTCGTTGTTGGATAAAATCCGTAACGCCAATGTAACAGATGGTGAGGCAGGTGGAATCACCCAACACATCGGTGCATACAACGTAAAACTGAAAGACGGTCGAAGAATGACCTTCCTTGATACTCCTGGTCACGAAGCCTTTACTGCGATGCGTGCTCGTGGAGCGAAAGTAACAGATGTTGCAATTATTATTGTGGCAGCGGATGACGATGTGATGCCTCAAACAAAAGAGGCTATTTCTCACGCTCAAGCAGCAGAAGTACCAATGGTCTTTGCGATCAACAAAATTGATAAACCAGGGGCAAACCCAGACAAAATAAAGGAACAACTTTCCCAAATGAATATTTTGGTGGAAGACTGGGGTGGAAAATACCAATGTCAAGAAATTTCTGCGAAACAGAACCTGAATATTGATGCGCTTTTGGAAAAAGTATTGCTGGAAGCAGAACTGCTCGATTTGAAAGCAAATGCAAACAGAAAAGCTGTCGGTACGGTGATAGAATCATCGTTGGACATAGGAAAGGGTTATGTGACCAATATACTGGTTGAAAACGGAACACTTCGTGTAGGTGATTATGTACTTGTGGGTAGAAATCACGGTAAAGTGAAGGCAATGCACGATGAGCACGGTAAAAGTGTGAAAGAAGTGGGTCCAGCTAAACCAGTAGCGATACTTGGGATTAACGGAGCGCCATCTGCTGGAGATAAATTCCACGTGATGGATGATGAACGTGAAGCAAAAACCATTGCGCTTAAAAGAGAACAATTGTATCGTGAGCAAGGGCTACGTACAACTAAACATATTACACTTGATGAAATCGGACGTCGTTTGGCAATCGGTGATTTCAAGGAGTTGAACTTGATTATTAAAGGTGACGTTGATGGATCTATCGAGGCGCTTTCAGATTCATTGCAACGCCTTTCAACAGAGGAAATTCAAATCAATATCGTACACAAAGGTGTTGGAGCCATTTCTGAAGCGGATGTTAACTTGGCATCGGCGTCTGAAGCAATTATTATAGGATTCCAGGTGAGACCTTCGGCAAGTGCGCGTAGGTTGGCAGATACGGAACAAATCGATATTCGACTATACTCCATTATCTACAAAGCTATTGACGAAATTAAAGCGGCGATGGAAGGAATGTTATCTCCAGATATTGAAGAAAAAATCATCGGAACAGCGGAAATTAGAGAAACGTTCAACATTACGAAAATCGGTACAATTGCAGGTTGTTTCGTTACGAGCGGCTTGATCAAGCGAACATCAAATATCCGAGTGATTAGAGACGGAATTGTAATTCACACAGGAACATTGGGATCATTGAAACGATTCAAAGACGACGTGAAAGAGGTGAAAAACAACTACGAATGTGGATTGAACATTGAAAAATACAACGATATCAAAGAAGGAGATATTGTTGAAGCTTTCGAAGAGGTAGAAGTAGCAAGAAAATTGAAGTAAAGTTGCTTTAACATCTTTTATTGGCTTACAATAGATACTTGATGTCTTATTTGTTAACTTTGTTCTAACTTTTAAATTGAATAGTGATGGTATTAGGAATTTTCGGTCCTTGGCAAGTTATCGCAATATTGGTTGTTGCGTTGTTGTTGTTTGGAGGTAAAAAAATCCCAGAATTAATGAAGGGATTGGGTAGAGGAGTGAAGGAATTCAAGGATGCTTCTGCAAAACCAGAGCCAGAAGAGGACACTGAGTCTAAAGAAAAGAAATCTTAAAAAATTCAACGAATGTTGCGTACGTATGCTGAAGTGAAACAAGCGATTTCTTCAGGCGATACAGTTATGAGTATCCTTGAAGGATACCTCTCAGAAATTGAGAACAACAAAGACTTAAATGCGTTTTTAGAAGTGTTTGAGACCTCTGCACGTTTGCAGGCGGAAAAAGTAGATCAAAAAATCAAGAACGGAACGGCAGGAAGATTGGCAGGAATGGTAATTGGACTGAAGGACAATATGTGCTATCAAGGACATAAAGTTTCAGTGAGTTCTAAAATATTGGCAAATTTCGAATCATTGTTTACGGGAACAGCCGTGGAACGTTTATTGGCAGAAGATGCGGTAATCATAGGACGATTAAATTGCGACGAGTTCGCAATGGGGAGTTCCAATGAGAAATCTGCGTTCGGGCCAGTGCTCAACCCAATTGACAAGACAAAGGTTCCCGGTGGTTCTTCAGGAGGATCAGCTGCCGCAGTTGCCGCAGGTTTGTGTACCGCCGCACTTGGAAGCGATACTGGTGGATCTATCAGACAACCAGCAAGTTTTACTGGCACCTACGGACTAAAACCAACGTATGGGAGAATAAGTCGACATGGATTAATCGCCTATGCTTCGTCATTTGATCAAATAGGACCGTTTACAAATTCATTAGAAGATGCTGCCTTGTTGTTAGAAATAATGGCTGGAACGGATGATTTTGATGCAACCGTTTCCACACAACCCGTGGAAAAATATACAGAATTTGATACGACCAAAAAGCGAAAGATTGCAGTCATCAAAGAAAGCTATGAAGTCGATGGAATTGATGATGAAATTAAACAATCGCTTGACCGAATCATCGAACAACTAAAAGCTGAAGGTCACACAGTGGATTTTGTTTCGTTCCCCTACTTAGAGTACATGGTGCCAACCTACTATGTCTTGACGACGGCGGAAGCATCTTCTAATTTGGCTCGTTTTGACGGCGTACATTTTGGACACAGAAGTGCTGTCGCAAAAGGAGTAGAACAAACCTATAAAAAATCACGAAGCGAAGGATTTGGACCTGAGGTACAGCGTAGAATTATGGCGGGTACCTTTGTGCTTTCACATGGATTTTACGATGCATACTATACGAAAGGACAAAAAGTTCGACGTGTTTTGCAAGATAGAACGGACGAGATTTTAAGTGAATTCGATTTAATTTTGTTGCCAACAACACCAACAACAGCTTTTGAAATCAATGCCGTTACGGACCCAATAGCCATGTATCTACAGGATATTTATACGGTACATGCTAATCTTACTGGAAACCCAGCAATATCACTTCCCTATGGAAAACACACCAATGGTCTACCGTTCGGTGTACAGGTTATCGGAAACCATTTCAAGGAAAAGGAGATGTTGAGCTTTTCAAAACAATTGGAAAAAATAGCCCTGAACAAATGAAAATTATAGTCACACTCATAGCACTACTTTCGTTAACACTTTCGTTGGCACAACCAACGACAAAGTGGACAAAAGAAGATTCTTTGCAAGGGGAAGCACTCATCAATACGATAGAGCAAAGTTTGGATATGTTCTATGCCGAATACAACCCTGATGGTAAATACGACTCGATCATCGCTGCACTGAACTATGAGCAAGATGATATTCCAGAATTTTCAGATGAGGTTTATTGCAAGCGCTTGAGCGTAATGAATGAAATGAGTCCGTTTCACTTGGACTGCAACGAGGCGACATTGTCGACCATTAAGTTTTTTGTTCAAAAAAGAAGAGGGTTTGCACGTGTCGTGTTAGGAAGGTCAAAGCTGTATTTTGATATGTTCGAGGAAAAACTGGCAAAACATAACTTGCCAATTGAATTGAAGTATCTAGCAGTAATTGAAAGTGGATTGCGCCCTCAAGTGAAGTCCAGAGCAGGAGCATTGGGTCTATGGCAATTTATGTACGGAACTGGTCGGATGTTTGGTTTGCAAGAAAACTCCTACATTGATGAACGAATGGATCCAGAATTGGCAACCGAGGCGGCCTGTCAGTACTTGGCAAGACTTTACAATATTTACAATGATTGGAACCTTGCACTTGCAGCCTACAACGCGGGACCTGGAAATGTAAATAAGGCGATTCGTAGATCTGGAAACAAATTGACGTATTGGGAAGTTCGCCCGTTTCTTCCACGTGAAACACAAGGATATGTGCCCAACTTTATAGCAGCAGCTTACTTGTTGACGTATCACGCTGAGCACAATATTATTCCGATGGAAGCTGAGATTCGTTACCCACAGTTAGATACAATGTGTCTTTCCAAAGGTGTACACATGGAGACAATCAGTGAGCTTTTGTCATTTGATCAAGCGGAGATCGAACGACTGAATCCCATCTATAAAAAGTCATTTATTCCCAAAACAGTTCCAAATCAATGCATCACATTGCCATTGACGGTTGTTGGAAAATTGGTGTCTCAAGAAGAAAAACTGTATGATCTAGAGTTTCAAAAGTATTCAGCAGATGCTCCAAAGGAGGTTGTCACAAATAAGACAGTAGAAACAAATGTAGAGCCAGAGAAAAAACCTACTTACCAATACCACAAAGTGGGCAGCGGAGAAACTTTAGGCACGATAGCAACCCGTTATGGGACAACTGTGGCTGAAATTCAGCGCGATAACGGACTGAATTCAACGAAAATATATGTGGGACAACGCTTAAAAGTAAGAACAGGAACAACCGAGGTAGTGACGCCAATTACAAATACTCAACCTCAGACAAATACACCACCGCCGCCAGCAAAGAAATATTATACTGTCCGTTCGGGAGATACTTTCGGTAAAATTGCGCAACGTCACCGGTTATCTCAATCCCAGTTGAAGAGACTGAACCCTTCTGTTAATGTAGACAGAATAAACGTGGGACAGCGACTCAGAGTAAAATAGAATTGCTCGATTTTTGTACACCTTTCCATAAACTAAAAAGTATGAAAATGAAAAATTTTACCATAGTGATGTTTTCCGCAGTGCTTTTATTGGCAGGATGCGAGTCAAATTCATCCAGATCAATGAATACTGGATTGAGTGTTACTGGGAAAGTTGGAGAAATTTTAGTGGTGTGTGAACAAGGTGTCTGGGACTCTCCCATTCAACAGGTTTTGGATTCAAACCTAACACAGTGGATTTTGCCATATTTACCGGATGTTGCCACCTTTCAGTTGACGCACAAAACACCAAACCATTTTACGCAAGGAGTTAAACGTTACCGTAACACGTTGTTTTTAAATGTTGACCCCGCACATAAGGGCGACCATGGTACAATAGTTAAACGAAAGGATGTATGGGCCAAGGATCAATTGGTGATTGACGTTACAGCTAAGGACTTCAATCAATTGCTGGAAACGTGCAAACTTGGCTTGTCTGAGGTGCATAAGGAGTTTGATAGAATAGAATGGAAACGATTGATAAATAATTTTGCCAAAGTCAAAAATCAACGTATTCGCGATCAAATCAACGAAAACTTTGGGTGCGACATGGTACTTCCGTCGAACGCCAAGATTGTCACCAAACGCACAAACTTTTACCGCATTGAATTTCCTCCAGCTTCCCGCCCACTTGAGTTTGTTGGAACAGGAACTCAAGATGCTGGAGATATCTTTTCAGGATTAATGATTTATCAATATGATTACGCGGATTCTTCTCAGTTTGAATTGAAACGTCTTTTGCAGGACCGAGATACAATGCTCAAATACAACGTTCCCTATGAAGTGGAAGGGATGTACATGGGAACGCAATATTCAGATTTTGTTTACCCAGAAGGAAATGTGATTACCAACGAAAGCGGAAAACTTAAGGGCTATGAGATGCGCGGTATGTTTATGTTTACCGGGCTTCCCAAGCATTCTACTGGAGGTGCTTTCTGGGCCTTTCATTTTATAAATGAACATACAAAAAAACTCGTTTGTGTGAGTGGATATGTCGATGCTCCTCCAACAACGAGCTGGACGCATCCATTGCGAGAAGTTCAAGCTATTTTAAGAAGTGTTGAGATTGTAGAATGAAAATTTCCGTCACCATCATAACGTTGAATGAAGAAAGAAACATTGAGCGATGTATTCGCTCTGTGCAGGAAGTTGCAGACGAGATTATCGTGTTGGATGCATTTTCCACAGACAATACGCCAAGCATTTGCAAAAACTTTAATGTGCGCTTTGAACAACGCAAATGGGAAGGATACACCTCAGCAAAGAATTATTTGAACAGCCTTGCTCAGTACGACTACATTTTGTCCATGGATGCTGATGAAGCAGTGGATTCAACGTTGAAAGAGGAAATTTTAGGGTTGAAGCACCTCAATGAGCCAGAAATTTACAGCGTGAACCGACTTACCAATTATTGCGGTAAATGGATCAAACATTCGGGGTGGTACCCAGACGTTAAAGTGCGACTGTTTCCAAAGAAGGATTGTTACTGGAGCGGCGAATATGTGCACGAAGTGTTGGTGTTTCCAGCCTCAATACCTGTAAAACAGCTGAATGGACATTTAGAACATTACTCCTACTATTCCTACAAGGAACACAGAGAGCGTGCAGACAGGTATTCAAAGCTAACTGCGCAAAAAATGTTCGAGGCAGGCGACCGAGCGTCTATCTTTAAACCTTACCTTAGCGGCTTGATGCGTTTTGTGAAAATGTACATCTTACAGATGGGGTTTTTAGACGGCAAAATGGGATTTAAAATCGCGCAAATTAGTTGTCAGTCGAATGTGTTTAAATACAAGGAATTAAGAAGAATTACGCAAGAAGCACTATGAATTTAGAGGGGAAAAGGGTAATTATTAGTCGTACGGATAGCATAGGAGACGTGATGCTTTCGTTGCCGATGTGTGCATGGTTGAAAGAACAGTTTCCAACCGTGGAAATTGTGTTTTTAGGTCGTGGCTACACACGTGCTATCGTTGAATCGTACGAGAAAGTGGATAAATTCATCAATTGGGATGACTTACTGAACGCGCCGAAAACGGAACGTGCCCAAGCTTTTAGAGCAATGGACGCTGATGTCATTATCCACGTATTTCCAAATAAAGAGATTGCTGCATTAGCGAAAAAAGTACGAATTCCCATGCGCATCGGAACCTCACACCGTGCATATCACTTGTTGACGTGCACGCACCGATTGAATTTCACCAGAAAGCGATCGGATTTTCATGAAGCTCAATTGAATTTTGAATTGTTAAAACCCTTTGGAATTAAGGATTTACCGTCGTTGGAGGGCATCATTCAGTACACCTCATTTTTAAAGGTACCAGAGGAATCATTACCACCAGCCTTTACCAAGCTGAAGAACTACACGATTTTACATCCAAAATCACAAGGAAGTGCGAAAGAGTGGCCACTTGAAAAATACATGGAACTCGCGAAAGCTATTGCAGACAAGGGACAAACAGTTGTTTTTACAGGAACCGAAGACGAAGGAGCACAATTTAGAGCTCAGATTCCAGCCGATAAGAACATGGTAGACAGTACAGGTCAATTGACATTAGAACAGCTTATGGTGTTGATTTCACAAGCGACAAATCTAGTAGCTTGTTCAACTGGACCGCTGCACATTGCAGGATATTACGGCGTAAACACCATCGGATTATTTTCACCAAAACGACCGATTCATCCTGGGCGTTGGAAAGCACTTGGCACGAAGGTTTCTACCTTGGTATTTGATGAAAAATGTCCCGCATGCGCACAAAAAAAAGAATGTTCGTGTATAAAAGACATCACCGTTGATGCTGTTCTCAAAAAAATTAAGTAACTTTTTTCCATCGAAAGGTGGGTGACATATTTTATTTACGCCAATAGCGTTGTTGCAACTTCCACGGCTGTACTGTCGGGTGGGGTTGCGTTCACTTTTGGATGTGAAGACTGGTTGCTTTATGGATTGTTTGCCTTCTTTTCCACGTTAATTGTCTACAACGGTCAACGTTTGGTAAAAGCACAAGTCCTTGGAACCAACCCTTGGTTGGCATGGGTCAAAAGAAACACACGTGTGATCTACGCGTTTATCGTCCTCTCCCTTCTTGCATCAGTTATTCTGTTTATAGAGCTCATCAACAGTTCAACATCTTACGTTTTATTAGGAATTACTGTAGTTGTCGCCATTCTGTATGTACTTCGGATTGGCAATCGAAATGCCCGTGAGATCCCCTATCTGAAAATCCATTTAATCGCGTTTACATGGACGGTGGTACTCATTGCTTTTCCGTTGATTAACGAACAAAAGGAAGCACCGTGGTGGCTAATTATTGCACATTACATCTACGTATTGGCTGTGACCATTCCCTTCGATATTCGTGATCTAAAGCACGATAAACCGTCCCAGCGCACAATTCCACAGGTCCTTGGAATAAACGGTGCAAAGACGATGGGCGCGTTTTTGTTGCTGCTTTTTGGAGCCATCATGGTGTGGAATCAAGAGAGCTTACTCACCAATCCCATCTTTTACTTTGCCGTATTCATCCAAATTTACTTAGTTGTGCGTATGAACGAAGACCGTTCAGACTTTTACTGTGCTGGTTGGATTGATGGTGCTATCCTGTTGTTGGGCGTGAGCTATTTTTATGGGGGATTGGGGGCTTAGTTATAAAATGTTCACAAATCAAGCCAAACGCCTTATTTAACAACTGCGCATTCTAATCTACTGTTGAGGATGTGAGGATGTTTGAAAGAAGTTCATGTGTAATATAATTTGCCACTTGCCGTTATGGCAGTAGAATCTACTAAAATGAAATACTTACTGCTTATCTTCCTGTTGCTCATTATTCAACAATCTGTATTGGCACAATCGCTGAATTCATACTTTGTAAAGATGGAAGATGGTGTGCAACTTGCTGTGGACGTGTATCTACCTGAAGGATACGTGGAGGGGGAATTGCCCGTGTTGATTCAGTTTGAACGCTATTGGCGATCTTCCATCCCTAAAAATCAACAAGAGGCTTCCTCTAAATTGTACGGACTTAACAACTATTTCAGTGAAAATGGATATGTCATTGTAATTGTTGACACGCGTGGTTCGGGAGCTTCCTTCGGCACTCGATTGTCTGAATATTCTCCCGTTGAGGTAATGGATGCAAAGCATGTTTTGGATTGGGTGGTGGCTCAACCTTGGTCGAATGGCAGGGTAGGGTCTTATGGAACCTCGTATACAGGCACAACGGCGGAATTGCTCTGCGCGACGAATCACCCATCACTCAAAGCTGTGATTCCAGGATGGTCGGATTTTGATGTGTACAGAAGTCCAGCACGACCTTATGGTTTATTGGCCAGTTCGTTCATTAAGAAATGGGGCAAATACGTCAAATATTTAGACCGCAACAGGAAAATCTTATTGGGCAGCTCCATCAATCCAGTGATAGAAGATTCGTTGAAACCTGCGCTGTTGGAACACAGGAACAATCCAGATGTTTATAAGTTTACCAAGAACGCGGAATTTAGAAATTCAGGAACTGGGGAGTTCACCTATGAAGAATGTTCTGTCGTTCATTGGGAAAAAGAAATTGAAGCGTCCAACGTTCCAATGTTCATCCTCGCCAGTTGGATGGATGCAGGAACCGCAGAAGGAACTATTCAACGCTTGGAACACTTCAGCAATCCACAAAAAGTGGTACTCATGGCAACATCACACGGAGGGTGGAGCAATGCAAGTCCATTTGTTGTTGGTGATAGCTTGATGTACCCAAATCCAATGGTTGCTGTACAGAATAAAATGCAACTGGATTTTTTCGATCATTACGTAAAAGGGATCGATAAAGGAGTCGACGAATGGCCGTTGATCTCCTATTTCAACCTGAGCGAAGAGAAATTCAAGCATTCAAATGAATGGCCAATTTCTGGAACGGTTGAAACCAATTATTATTTGCAAGACAAAGGAGGGTTGAGCACAGCATTACCGCCGGAAGAATGTACAGCGGACACATACAAAGTAGACTTTGGGGTATATACCAGCAAAAAAAATCGTTGGACGACTCAAATGGGAGGTCCCGTGATTGACCTAAATGATCGAAATGAGATGGACGACAGAATGCAGGTGTACACATCTCAACCTGCTGAGGAAGACATTCAAATAACTGGAACCCCAGTAGTGCATCTGCAGATGTCCTCTACACATACGGACGGAGCTGTGTTGGTGTACCTGGAAGATGTTGATGAAAAAGGAAACAGCACGTACATCACCGAGGGAGGATTGCGTCTGATTCACCGAAAAGAACTCCCACAGAACAATGACAGCTTTAATTTGCATTCATTCAATGAGGAATACGCGATGCTGATGGTGCAGGATGAAGTAACACAGGTGTCGTTTAAATTGTGGCCAACTTCGGTTTTGATCAAGAAGGGACATTCTATCCGTATTGCCATTGCGGGAGCGGACAAAAGTACGTTTGACAAGATTCCCGAAAGAGGAACTCCGACCTTAAGCATTCATCACGATAAGGCGCACCTCTCGTTTATTTCGTTACCGATTGTTTTTGATTAATCAGTGGATAGGAGCTTAATTTTGACAATGTCACTATCGTTGCGGATATAGTCTGGTAAACTGTCGTTGTCGATGATGGCTATTTTGTATGACTGTATTTTAATTTTTTCAATTTGTTCTAGGTTGGGAACAAAGTCATAGGCGATATGGTCAGTATAGAACATTGTAGCAATATGTCCGTATAATCGCTGGTTTGCGTTAAAGACAGCATAATTGTCACCTTTCAGCGTATCCGAAAGCTTCTTAATAACTGCCATTTGTTGGAGGTCGGCATTTCTATTCCGGTTGTCCTTTGGTTTCCAGTCGGTATGGTAATTCTGAATCTTAGTTAAATTGAGAAGAAAAAAACAAAGAACAACTACGGCAATGGATCTGAAGGTAATCTCGAATTTTTTCGATTTTGTTTTCGATTTTAGCAAGTTTATAGATGAGTCCGTGAGAGCACCCAGCGCAAGAAACCCAAACGGAGATACAATAATACAGAAGGAAGTCATTTTGGTTGCCGCCATTGTGTAGAAACCATAAGTAATTATAATTGTAGCTATAATTGCGACACGGTAGGTTTTAGCAGTTGTCTTTTTAAGATACAAGAAAAGGCCAATCAATAGTAAAAATGGGATCGCGTTGCCAGCACCATAAATGTCTCTTAAGGCATTGAAATGAAACCAAAAGTCTCCTCCGTGATTTTCTATTACTTGAAAAAAGTGTTGGGTGTTTAATTGAAATTCATACGTAGCTTCAGCGGGATACTTGTATAAGATGTAAAGTTGCCATGGAACAAAGACTAGCAATGAAATGGCGAAGGAAGCCAGTAAGGGTAAATAGGATTTCAGTTTCAACCAGTTTTTCGTATCCGTAACGCCTAGAGTGATTGCCCAAATCGCGTATATCAACAAACCGACCAACCATTTTACGAGGACTGCGCCTCCGGCAAAGATTCCTATTAAAATTAGCCAATAGGTTTTTTTAGAATGTTGATATTCAAACCAAGCCCAAATACTTGCTGTGACATAGAATAAGAATGAAATGTCATTATGGTCTGTCGAGTATTTTCCTGCAATTAACTCGAGTGGGTAGTATGCGACCGAAAAAAATAGCGCTCCATAGAACCCAATCCTAGCACTATATGAAATTTTACCTATACGATATATCATAAGTGCTGTGATAGCATGCAGAAGTATACTTGGAACTCGAACGGCAAGCTCATTGATGCCAAACATTTTCAAGCTTAATGCGATTTGCCAAAGAAATAACGGTTGTTTGTGCAGCCAGACATGATTTTCCGTCCAATTGCGGTAATCATACTCTAGTAGCGGTTTGGCATAAAGCGTTGGCTTGAAAGGATTGTCCATCAAATTTTTAGCGACAAGTGCGTGATACTGCTCATCCCACAGAACTAGGAAACTGTCCAGCCCAGCAATGAAGAAACCAAGCCCGAGAGCCCCAAGAAATAAAAAGCCCAATGCTATTCGTCTTTTATCAAGATGAAAAGTAATTACTGCTGCGATTAGAATTATTGCACTTAATACTAAGGGCAGGATCTGGCTGTTTGTGAAATAGGTAAATATCATTAATACTATTTGCTATGTCTACTGTCTTGTCATTCTTCTAAAGATGGAAAATTATCAACTCTATCAAATCGTCGCCTAATTTTATTTCTCCACAATCCGATAAATTACTATATACGGTCCTGTTCGGCTTTGAACCATTTCAGAATGATCGCAGCTGTCCCACAATCCGTCTTTGATTTCAATTTCTAGCGTGAGGGATTTGATGTCGCCTTTTTGTTTGTTGAGGTGCTTTTCTAGTTCGGCAACAGTTACGTTTCCTTCGCAAAACTTGATGAAGTAATCTTGAACAGAACGTTGCACGTAGTATTCAGAATGTTCGGAGACCTTTGCGTTTTTCAGGACGAAATTTTTGAGAACAATGGGCGCGGTGATAATGTACTTCCCGTCTTCGGTGGGAGTGTCTGCCGTTTTGTTTTTAAGTGGGGTTGCTTCTTGGGCGGAACCGCACGCGTACACCAAAAAACCAAGGGCGAGAATGAAGAATGCTTTCATAATGAATTGTTTAGGTTAAATATACAATTATCCAAATAATGCCCGCACGACTTCTTCCATCTTACCGCATTGCACGAGCGTAATGTTAAAATCCTTTTGGTGAATGCCCTTGTTGTACTTGGAAATAATGATTTTTTCAAAGCCCAGTTTTTCTGCTTCGTAAATGCGCTGGTCAATTCTGTTTACGGGTCGTACTTCTCCCGACAAACCTACTTCGGCTGAAAGACAAATTTTATTGGAAATGGGTAAATCCGTATTGGAAGACAGTACAGAAGCGACAACTGCCAAATCCAATGCTGGATCGTCGACTTTAATTCCACCTGCAATGTTGAGGAAGACGTCTTTTGCGCCGAGTTTAAATCCACAGCGTTTTTCCATCACCGCCAATAACATGTTCAAGCGTTTTCCATCAAAGCCCGTTGAAGAGCGCTGAGGTGTTCCATAAGCCGCAGAGCTCACCAATGCTTGGACTTCAATGAGCATGGGTCGCATTCCTTCGAGTGTTGCGCCAATGGAAATTCCACTCAACGAACTGTCGGTGTTGGTAATTAAGATTTCTGAAGGATTTTCGACTTGTCGCAATCCCGTTCCCAACATTTCATAAATGCCGAGTTCGTTCGTGCTTCCAAAGCGATTTTTAATCGATCGGAGCAAGCGGTAGACGTGATTTCTATCTCCTTCAAATTGCAATACGGCATCGACCATGTGCTCAAGGACTTTCGGTCCCGCGAGTGAACCTTCTTTGGTAATGTGTCCAATCAGAAAAACGGGAATATTGGAAAGTTTGGCGTAACGCAATAATTGTGCGGTGCATTCTCGCACTTGTGAAATGCTGCCTGGAGAACTCTCAATTTGTGAAGAGTACAAGGTTTGAATGGAATCAATGACCACCAATTGTGGTTGGACGTCTTCAGCTTGTTTAAAAATGTTTTCAATATTGGTTTCGGTGAGAATAAAGCAATTTTCATTCTTCACCCCGATGCGTTCGGAACGCATTTTTATTTGTTGATCGCTTTCTTCACCTGAAACGTAAAGTACTTTTAAGTTTGGCGTCGTAACGGCTAGTTGCAACAATAAGGTCGATTTACCAATCCCAGGTTCGCCACCGAATAAGATCAGTGATCCTGCCACCAATCCGCCTCCTAAAACACGGTTCAGTTCTTTGTCACTTAGAATGGTTCTTCGGTGCTCTTGTTTTTCGATGGACTGTAGCGATTGCGATTTTGCCGCTTTGCCCGATTTAGAAAATGCCACAATCTGCTGCGGAAGTTGCTTTTCGACAATTTCTTCCACAAATGTGTTCCATTCATTGCAGGAAGGACATTTTCCGAGCCACTTTGGGGTGTCAAACCCACAATTTTGACAAAAAAAAGCTGATTTTACTTTAGCCATACGAATTACTGAGAGACTAAAGATAATTGAATTCGTCGTTTTTACCAGCGGAAGGAATGGAAATAAAAAAGGACTTGCTTTTTCAGTGAATGCACAAAACCAACATTGATTTCAAACTATCCGGAACAAGCAAGTCCTTCTCTTGATCGAGTTTACGCTGTCAACGTTCACTATCCAGCAAACGAACGTCTACCGAACTTCTGACATTTGCGTTTTCTCTTTTTGTTGATGCGCTTGTTCTTGCGCGCCTTTTTTCCTTTGTCACCGCCTATTGAAAATTCAGTAGTTGTTTCTTTTTTAGATGCTACATCCGCCGTGGTTGGAGCTGCCCCAAAAGAAACAGAGATGATAAGAAACAAAATTAAAAACTTCATAACTATACTGTTTTGTAATTAATTGAACGACAAAAGTATAAGTTTATTTTTGTTCGCAAAAATTATTTTGGTTGAATTGGTGAGAATGTATGTTTGTAATTACATTGTCCCCGTTGTTAAAATTTGTTTTAATCACAAGGTGCGCAAAGAAGTAACTAAGAATTGGCAAATAGAGGCCGCAAAGGAGGTCAATAGTGATTGCCCTTAACTTGCGAAGAAAATTTATTGAGGCATACAAAAATCAACGAAGTTGATGCCTTTGCGTTCTTATTTCGCCAGTTACTACTTTCCCTTACTTAGCGCCCATAGCGATATAGACCTGTAGAATCAGCATAATAAAGTTTGACATGGTTTAACCGCAAGGGACGCAAAGGTTTTTGTAAGGACTCGGCAAAGAAGGCCGCAAAGGAGGTCAATAGTCATTGCCCTTAACTTGCGAAGAAAATTTGTGATTCATTGCAACATCAACAAGGTTGATGCTTTGTGTTCTTATTTCGCCAGTTACTACTTCCCCTTACTTAGCGCCCATAGCGATAAAACCTTTATTGCAATTCAGCTATTTTTAATGTTGATGTCCACCTTCTCCATGCACATGTCCGTGATCCAATTCATCTTGAGTTGCTTCACGTACATTCAGAATGTTTCCTTCAAATTGTAAATCCATTCCTGCTAGAGGATGATTGAAGTCCATTTTGATCATGTCTGATGTCACTTCCAAAATTTTACCACGCAAGTGATTTCCTTCATTGTCTGACATTGGAACTAGTGCGCCAGGCACAAAATATGCTTCATCAAACGCACCTTTTTCATCGCGGAATACATCGATAGGAATCATCACAACCTTCTCTTCACTAGGAGATCCATAGGCCATATCTGCTTCAATGTGAAACGCAAAGGCATCGCCTACTTTTTTTCCGTCGATATTTTCTTCAAACTGTGGAATTACTCCTCCAACTCCTGTTAAAAATACCATTGGATTGTCGTTCGACGTTTCTTCAATTGTTTCACCTGTTTTGTGATTGGTCAGCTTGTAGCTCAATGAAACCACCATGTTTTCTTTAATTGTCATGCTAAAATATGTTTTAATACTACAAACTTAGTATTATTTATTCGATGAGAAAATTGCTGAACAAGATGATTTATTGAATTTCAGTCGATTGCTGTTTTAGCAACCCTCCACACGCCAGATTTGACAGACAAATAACAGCTAAAAACACAATGTCTAGCGTCGGCTGGCAGAGTTAAATAGTTAGAATTCAATTGCTTTTCTGAAAAAAAATTCTTAAATTGAGAATTATGAACACGAGAAATTACATAGTAAAGTATGGTTTGTACATGTTTTTAGGAATCTCAGGGCTCTTCCTTATTATGAAGGCATTTGGGTTGGAGCATTTGACAGTTCTGCGTTTTTTAAACGGTTTCATTGTGGTCTTTTTTTCTATGAGAATGGCAAATGTCATAACGCAAAAGAAAGGCGGTTTGGATTACCTTGATGGTTTATTTGGGGTCCTTCTTGCCAACATTTTTGCATTGGTTCTTTCGGTAGTTGGACTGATGCTTTATATTGGTACCATAGGGCCAGAACTTCTGGTAAGTTTACAAGAATCCATTTGGTTTGCTGGAGATTTAACGACAACCAGAATTGTGGGAGTTGTTTTCATTGAAGGAGCTGCCATGGCGATGATTGTTTCCTTTGCCGTTATGCAATACTACAAAGACCGTGGTTTTTCCAAGTCCAAAAAGGAAAAGGCGCTGAGAAAGGTGTAATGGGATAAGTAGCGATTAATTCTCTAGCTTGAAACAAATCAAACACACATCATCCACCTGTGGGAGGCTACCTTTCCAGTTGTAAAAGTATGTCTCCAAGTAGCTTTGCTGGGCCAGTAAATCCAAATGCGCTGAATCCAAAATGAGTTGTTTAAATACCTTGCTCATTAGCTTCTTTTCATTTGGACCGCCAAATTGGTCAACGTACCCATCAGAAAACAGATAGAAGCGATCGTCAGCTGCAATAGGAATTATATGTGAAGTAAAAGGGTGAAGTTCCCAATGACTTCCAATGGGTTGTTTATCACCCTTCCATTCTTCCAGTTCCCTTTTCTCCTTGCGGTACACCCATAGCGGATTGTTTGCTCCTGCCCATCGCATTTCCCTTTTCTGGCGATCAATCACACCCAGTGAAATGTCCATTCCGTCACGAACTTGTTGTTCACTTTTAGAAAGTTCTTCGATGATAATTTCTCGAGTTTTATCTAAAATTTCTCCGGGCAAGGTCAACTGAAACTCCTTTACTGAGCGGTTAAGGGCATTGTGACAAACAACACTCATCATGGCACCTGGAACTCCGTGACCTGTGCAATCCGCAGCCGCAATGAAAAGATGATTGGGAGTTTCTTCCAACCAATAAAAGTCACCAGCGACAATGTCTTTAGGGATGAACGTTACAAAGTGATTTGGGAATAGTGCGCTGATTTGTTCCGAAGAAGGTAAAATTGCCGTTTGAATCCGTTTTGCATAGTTGATGGAGTCTAAGATCTCATCGTTTTTGAGCTGCACCAGTTCATTTTTCTCTTCGATAATTGCCTGCTGTTGTTGAGCGTACTTCCAGCGTTTATAGAGTAGGACAGAGAATACAACAATCAAGAATAGCACACCAATCACTGAGTATAAAATGATGGCAGCGCGCTCTTCTTTCTTTTCTTGTAACAGTCGTGTGCGTTCCTTTTCCTTGTCGTAGTTGTAGTTGAGTTCCAGTTCCGTTTGTATCCGTGCATGATCAGTATTGTCAATGCTGTCTTTGTAGGAAATGTAAAGCTTATAATATTCGAATGCCGCGGTTGTATTGTTAAGTGTCTCTTCTAAACCAGATAGTTCCTCGTACACGTATCTCAACGTTTCTTTGTTCCCGATTTCCTTTGAAATGGGAATAGAAAGTAAAAAGTATTCCCGAGCCTTGGCATAGTTGGCTTGATTTAAGTAATTGGAGGCGATATTGGTATAAGTTATAACGATGCCATGTGGATTGTTGATTTTTTGGCCAATCTCTAAAGCTTGCATAAAATAGATCATTGCTTTATCAAACTGTTTAAGCTCCATGTAGCAAATACCGATATTGTTGTAATCATCACCCAAACCACGCTCATCTTCGATGATTTTATCAATTCGGATGCACTCCAAATAATTTTCGATGGCCCTCTCAAAATTGTCTTGTTGGGAGTAGATAATGGCAATATTGTTGAGTGAGACGGAAACACCTCGAATGTTATCTATTTCAGTGTTAATTTTTAAAGCTTTGTTGTGATAAAATAATGCTTTATCCGTCAACCCTTGGTTGGAATAGATTAGTCCAATATTGCTTAAAATTTGTGCCTCTAAATCACGGTCATCGAGCGTTTCCTGTATCCGTAATGCCTTGAAATAATTGGTCAACGAGGCGGTATAGTCTCCCAAATAATCATATGCGATACCACGGTTATTCAATAATCTGGCTTGGAGGTCTTTGAAGTTGTTTTCTTCGGTAATTTTAAGTCCACGCTTGGTATAGCTCAAAGTGTTCGCGTACCGTCCAGTTTGCCAAGCTAATGCCGCCGCATTATTGTATTCGATTGCTTTTTTTCGTGCACCCGAAAGGGCTTCGATACGTAAAATGCAAGTATCCGATTCTGTTTTTTGAGAAAGAACAGAAAATGACACGAACAGAACGACCAGAAAAACAATTGGTTTCATACTCAAAAATAGGAAAGTAATTGGAAATGAATCATCAAGTTGTCAAAGATCTCCGAAAAGTAAAAGTTCATAGAACGAATGAGGCTATGATTATGGAGGAGAGTCAATTTCTTGACTTTTCATATAAAAGGCGATAAAACAATCAATTATTTATGCTATAATTGTGTAAAACAGCTACATATGGAAAAGGAAAGGGAGAATGAAAACTATATGTTATCGTACTACGCTCTGCGTAACATTGTCGGTTGGATCGCAATATTACTTCCCTTGGTTCTAGTTATCGGGGATGTGGTTCTCTTCAATGCGAATTCAATGGAATCATCCATTAGTAGTTATTATTTTACAAATATGGGTGACGTTTTTGTAGGGGCGCTGTGCGCTGTTGCACTTTTTATGTTCTTTTATACTGGACCAGAATCCATTGATAATTGGATGGGTAATTTTGCCGGATTATGTGCGATTGGTGTTGCTTGGTTTCCAACCTCTAGTACAGGGTATCCCATTTGGGTGGGAGCTGTTCATTTTGCGAGCGCAGGCTTACTATTTATCACACTTGCTCTATTTTGTCTTGTCCTATTTCGAAAATCAAAGTTGAAGCACATTGACAAAAACTCTAAGAAAGCGAAGAGAAATCTCACCTATACTGTTTGTGGAATCATTTTAATTGGATGTGTCTTGGTCATGCTCTCTTATTTTATTTATCGTAGGTGTACAGACCTAGACCCCTTTCCAAATTTTGTTTTTTGGGGAGAAACAGTGGGATTGCTTGCTTTTGGTTGGTCCTGGATTGTTAAGGGAGAATCATTGCAGATTTTCAGGGATGCTGAGTAAGTAGTTAGTTGTCAGATTCCCTCCTTTCCATTTTTTTCTGTGCAGGAGTCGGTTCTTTTACCCATGAATTGTCGTAGTTGGTCAGCAAACTCGATGATTTCAAAGCGTCCAAACCAATTTTCCCGTCCATGTACTTTGCAAGGAGTTTAAACCGTTTTTTGTCTTTCTTTTGAAGTACCAGTAGGGTGGTATTGATGGAAGATTTTATGGCAATGGGAATTCCACCACCTAAATCTGCCCAGTGTCCACTCAAGTATAGATTGTTGACCGGAGTTAAATACGAAGCGACTTTCCCCTGATAATTTTCTTTCCCAGGTTTTTGCGCCATCATCGTGCCATTTTTATTGCCCGTATAGCGATGGTGTGTAATTGGTGTTGCGACATCACAATAGAGGATATGCTTGCGCAGATTGGGTACCAACTTCTCCTCAACGCGGTCAATTAAGATGTCGGCATATTTTTGTTTCAAGGCATTGTATTTTTCCCCGCGGATGTAATTGCCGTGCTCATCAATTTCGCATTCCCAATAGTTGTTGTTGTCCATCCAAGCGGGAATGAAAAGTGTAACGGTTCCGTGTTCTGGTAATGACAAAGACTTATCACGCACGGTAGATGCCAAAATGTGGATTCCGCTTTTGTGAGGATCGCCCTTGCCCAATTCATCTCTTGACACAGATGGGTCTGCAAGGAAAACGATTTCTTCCCCCAAACCTAATTCTTCAGCGGGACAATCAATGCCCAAAGCGACCGTAATTGCAGAGGCATACAGTGGTGCACCCTTCAATTTTTCCTTCATTTTTTCTGGGATGACTGATTGAGGGAGCATTTTTTCAAACAGCGTTTCAGCATCGCAAGCGGCGATGACATAGTCACTTTTTATTTCGTATTCCTTTCCTCGATGATCCAAACGGATCCCGCGCGCAGTATTATTTTCAACGAGTACTTCTTTCACTTTTGATTTGAAGAATATTTTTCCGCCCATTTTTTCTGTGGCATACATGAGCCATTCAGGGAAACTTTGACTTCCACCATCTGGCGGGAGTTGAAAATCCTTGATGTATGCCCAAGAAATTGGAATTAAGCAAGAGAGCACATCTGGTTCTGAACAAAAAACACGGTGCAATTTCTCGTCTTTGAAATAGCGATTCAATCCTTTTTTTAACCCTTCATTTCCTGTAAAGCGCACATGTGGAATGAAAGGCATCGCAAAGCGCAACATTTTGATTCCGTGCACTGGATACTCATACCAGTTCATGCTATTCATCGTTCGACTTAACCTTGCATATCGATCGAACGACCGTCCAATTTTTTTGGCATCTCTGAAAAAACGAAGAATACCTTTTTTTTCATGTGGGAATTCTTTTATCCACTCGTCGCGAAGTTCATCTGGATTGTTCGTTACTAGGTAGTCGAACTCGTCGCTGACAAAACGGCGAATATGATGCTGATCGCGACATTTGGGATAATCATCACCAATAATTTTGAAGATTTTTGTCACCAAACCGTTTGGGCCACAATTGTTGAGCCAGTGAATGGCAGAATCAAAACGAAAGTCATGCCGTCTAAACCCAGCCAAATAACCACCAGGACGATTGTCCATTTCAATGACACAGCAAGAAATACCAGCTTTGCTGAAAAGTGCAGCGGAGGTCAGTCCGCTTATTCCACCGCCAATAATAACTACCTCGTAGTGGTTCTTTGGGTTAATTTCTCTCATGCCTTTATTTATCGCGCCACAAGGTAAAAAGAATAACTGAATTAAAGCTGTGCTTTTGGGCATTCAAAAAAGTTTGAAATGATTAATTTTATGCACTGACACAGAGCAGAACGCATTACTCAATATGGAAAAACCAACCCTTCTTTTAATGCATGGAGCATTAGGCACAAAGAGACAACTAGAGCCAATCAAGGAGTTATTATTGGAGCAATTTAACGTGTATGACTTCAACTTTTCGGGACATGGCGGTGACGATTCAAATGACCCTTTCTCCATTGGGTTGTTCACTCAAAATGTCATCGATTTTATGGCTGCGAATAAGCTTCAGCGTACTTCAATTTTTGGATACAGCATGGGTGGTTATGTGGCACTGAACTTGGCGCTAAAATGCCCAGAACTGGTTGATAGGATTGTGACATACGGTACTAAATTCGATTGGACAGAAGCATCTGCAAAGAAGGAAGTTAAAATGTTAAACCCTGACGTGATTGAAGAAAAAGTGCCGAAGTTTGCAGAAAAATTGAAGAATGATCACTTTCCAACCGACTGGAAGATACTGATGAACAAGACAGCACAAATGATGTTGAATTTAGGTGGTGGTGAAAAAATTTCAGAGGCGGCGTTTTCTAAAATTCAGCACAATGTCACGATAGGAATTGGACTTGAAGACACCATGGTGACAGTCGAAGAGTCGGAACACGTGGTTTCACTTTTACCTCATGCAACGTTGCACAAGCTTCCAGGTCAACCTCATCTACTTGAGAGAGTAGATACATGTGCAATCAAGAAACTTATTGAGGAAAATACCGTGAAATAACTAAGAACGGCCTCTTATTACCTAATTAAGAATATCAAACCACTTTATTTCCCTTTAATTGGCGTATTATGACTGTCGGGCCTATGGATAGCGACAATACTGCTTGTTAAAAATAGAAGGCAGACGCTAAAAAAGAGTGAATTATGTAACAATTTTCCAATATTGTGTAATGATTTAGAACAACATTCTCCGCATTTTTGACTTCTGAAAACACAATCTCAACTAAAAAATAACATTTCAGAGTAGATACTGTAAGGTATTGTGTACATGTCTGTTTTCTATAACAGCAAGCAAGGTTCTGTGAGTTGTTTAAATCAAAAGGGAATGAAAATGAAAAACCAAAAAAGAGGATTTGCCTCGTTGATTGTGGCTATTGCCCTTTCATTCGGATGTTATGGGCAAGCTGAATCAAAAATTCAGTACTATGTTTCTATCGCAGAAATCGACTCAGAAGCGGCGACAAAACAAGCGGACTATCTATTACGCCCCATTTTTGATGTTCCAGGGAAGTTTAACCGCCAGAGTGGAATCATTTTCTTTGAAACGGATGCACGGATTAAGAAAGAGCAATTGGAAGAACGCTTATTAATCAACGGCTATCATTTGGAAACATTTGTCATTAAACTGAAGGAAGCAAAATTATGAGAAAGTTAAATTATATAATTGGCTGTGTTTTAGTAGTGTTCTTTTTTTCACAGAAGGCTCAAGCTCAAGCAAGTTGTGCTACAGCATTTGATTTAGGAACAGATATCGTTGGCGCAAGTTGTGGAACAGGGGTAGCGTTAGACGCTACAATTGAGGCTGGATGGACAGGAAGTCAATGTGGAGCAGTTGTTCAATCTGAAATTTGGATAACTTTTACGATTACAGACGGTGGTCTACCAAATATTCAGATTGACGTAGATAATACATCATTTGCAGCTCCAGAAGCCGACTACGCTTTTGGTTTTCAGGTTTTTACTGGCGCTTGTGGTGCTCTTACTCTGCTCGACTGTGATAATGATGAGGTTTTAGGTATTGCAGAAACGGAAACTTTGTACGATTTACCAAACGGAACATATTATGTTCGGTTGATTGGCTATGGCAACCTAGATTTTGACTTTGAAATCTGTGTAACACAAGTTGACGACCCTCCAGCCAATGACGATTGTGCAGATGCAATTCCTGTTACAGTTGGTGCGGATGGAATTTGTACGGAAGTCACAGGAACCAATGTGGGAGCCACAGATTCGGGAGAACCAGCACCAAGTTGTGCTAGTTACATGGGAGGAGACGTGTGGTTTAGCATTACCGTTCCTGCTTCTGGAAATGTAACGTTTGCAACAGATTATAGTGTTGTTGTTGGTGTAACAGATCTTGGAATGTCAATTTACTCAGGAGCTTGTGGTTCACTGACAGAGTTGGAATGTGATGACGACGACGGAAATGGTTTGATGTCAAGTATTTCTGCAACGGGATTAACTCCTGGGGCAACAATTTATGTGCGTATTTGGGAGTATTTAAACGATGAGTTTGGTACCTTTGATTTGTGCTTTTCTGAACCTCCAGTGCTAGATAATAATCAAGATTGTGAAACTTCTACGGGGTTATGTACAGATACAACTATTAACGGAGCCTCTAATGGTGCTGGGTTGGTAGTTGATTTAAACTTAACCAATCAAGGATGTATGAGTGTAGAACACCAGTCCAGTTGGTACGATATGCAGATTTCAACAGCAGGAACCTTTGAATTCATTGTTTCGCCAAACAATGGAACGGATGATTACGACATTGCAGTATGGGTGTATCCTGGAGGAACAGGAGAAGCATGTCCACCAGCGGTAGCGCCAACGCGGTGTACGTGGGCGGCAGGCGGTGGAGACACAGGGCTTCAGAATGGTTCGGGTGATACCACAGAAGATGATTTGGGGGATAAATTTGTTGATGGAATTAATGTGAATCCAGGCGACGTCATTGTGGTACTAATTGATAATTTCTCTTCTACCACATCCCCCTTTACACTTAATTTTACAGGTACAGCTGGCTTGGATTGTGTTGTATTACCCGTTGAATTAATGACATTTTATGGAGAGTTAACTGACGATGGCAACCGTTTACACTGGCAAACAGCTTCTGAGTACAACAATGACTATTTCACGATAGAACATTCCATGGACATAGAAAACTGGAGAGTTATTGGCTCTGTGAATGGAAGCGGAACAACAACTGAGACACAGCATTATGCCTTTGATCATACAGAGGTTTTGAATGGAACAAACTATTACAAGCTTTACCAAACAGACATTGATGGTACCGAAAAACAGGCAAAAATAATTGCCTTGAACAATAACATCAGCAATGAGTTGATAAAAACAATCAACCTTATGGGTCAGGAAGTAAACGTACACTACAAAGGTATTGTGATTGACCTTTTTAGTGATGGTTCCTCAGTGAAGCGACTACAATAAAACAAACAAAGAACATACTAGAATGCCCCGTTTATAGATTAAGCGGGGCATTTTTCTTGAAATCTACTTTCAATTGTGGGAAATACCACAGAGAATAGCAAAATGATCATTTAATAATTGCTAAGGGTCAAATATTCGACGAAAGAGGCTTAATATTCATTCATAAGTAGTTCTACTTAGCAAACAATATGATTTGTTAAAATTTATGTAAATTTGTGGCGTAAAAGTTAAAAACAACCTTTTTAGTGCGTCTTTTCTACTATAGATAGAGCAAATTGAGGTAATTTTTTGATAATCAACACAATCTCAACTAAAACATAGCATCCAGAAATGGGTGATGTACATATGTACATAGCGTAATGTCTTCCTTGACAGCAAGGAAAAACACGTATTGTTTGTTTAATTTGAAAAAAGATTGAAAATGAAAAACCAAAAAAGAAAGTTTGCCTCGTTAATTGTGGCTGCAATCCTTTCGTTCGGCTCCTACGGTCAGACAGAATCCAGTATTCAGTACACCATTTCTATTACAGAAATAGACTCAGAAGCTGCGGTGAAGGAAGCTGACTATTTATTACGTCCCATCTTCGATGTGCCAGGGAAATTTAACCGCGAGCATGGAATTATTCTCTTTGAAACCAACGCGCGTATTAAGAAAGAGCAGTTGGAAGAGAAGTTGTTGATGAACGGGTACCACCTAGAAACATTTAAAGTTAAAAGAAAGGAGGCAAAACTATGAAAAAGTTGAATTATCTAATAGGATGTGCTTTTGCAGTGCTTTCCTTTACGAATAACATTCATGCTCAGGACAATTGTGCAGATGCAAATTTGTTTACAAATGACGCGCAACCGAATACGCAATATTGTTTTACCGGAACCTCGATAGCTACAAGTGTAGGAACTCCGGCGCCTACCTGCGGGGCAGCTCCGGCGAATGACATGTGGACAACGTTTACTATAACTAGCGGTCCTCTTGACATACAGATTTCGACAGCAGGTGTTCCTGGTGGTAGAAATGTAAATTTTGAAATTTATAGTAGTACCGGGCCATGTGCTGGACTTGTTTCTATAGGATGCGCTAATGCTGGAGGAAATGGGGTTAATGAAACTCTTGATATGTCTAGCTTGCCGAATGGCACTTATTATGTGCGCTTTTATAGTACGAGTAACACTATAAATTCAATTGACCTATGTATTACAGCAACAACCCCAGTTCCTCCATTAACCAATGATGATTGTGCAGATGCGATTCCTGTTGCTGTAGGAGCAGATGGAATATGTACGGAAATAACAGTGACCAATGAAGGAGCAACAGATTCTGGAGTCGCTGGACCAGGTTGTGCGAATTATCAAGGAGGGGATGTTTGGTTCAGTGTTACTGTGCCTGCTTCTGGAAATGTGACCTTTGCAACAGATTATAGTCTTACTGTAGGATTGACAGATGTTGGAATGGCGATTTATTCAGGGATTTGCGGAGCACTGACAATGATTGAGTGTGATGATGATGATGGAAATGGAGCAATGTCCAGTATTTCAGCGACAGGACTAACACCAGGAGCAACAATTTTTGTGCGTATTTGGGAGTACGGGAACAATGAAACAGGGACCTTTGACCTTTGTTTTTCTGAGCCTGTACCTTCGGATGCAAATCAGGATTGTAGTACTTCTCAAGGAATTTGTACAGACGCTACCATTGGTGGTGCTTCTGATGGCGACGGCTTGGTGACAGATTTAAATGCAACGAATCAAGGTTGCATGTCAACTGAGCATGAGTCAAATTGGTACAATTTGGAAATTGCTACTGCTGGAGAGTTTGAGTTTACAGTTTCTCCAGACAATGGTACGGATGATTATGACATTGCTGTTTGGGTATATCCTGGTGGTGTTGGTCAAGCTTGTCCTCCAACGATTGCTCCAACGAGATGTACTTGGGCTGCAGGAGGTGGTGACACGGGACTTGAAAACGGCTCTGGAGATACTTCTGAAGGTGCAGGAGGAGATAAATTCGTAAACGGAATTACCGTGAATGTGGGTGACGTTGTTGTTGTCTTGATCGATAACTTCTCTTCAACAACATCTCCGTTTACACTCGATTTCACAGGAACAGCAGGGCTAGATTGTGTTGTCCTTCCAGTAGAGCTAATGACATTCTATGGAGAGGTGCTCGAGAGCGGCAACCGTTTGCACTGGAAAACAGCTTCTGAGTACAACAACGATTATTTCACCATTGAACATTCAGTGGATGCAGAAAATTGGAGAATTATAGGTTCTGTAAATGGACGTGGAAACACGACTGAAAATCAACATTATGCGTTTGATCATACGAATGTTTCCGAAGGTGTAAATTACTACAGACTCTACCAAACTGATATTGATGGGACAGAAAGTAACGCCAAAATTATTTCGTTGAACAATTCTTCAAGCCGTGAATTGGTTAGAACTATTAATTTGATGGGACAGGAAGTGGATGTTCATTACCGAGGAGTAGTAATTGATATGCACAGCGATGGCACTTCAACGAAGAGGTTGCAGTAGTCAAAAAGAATAGAAATATAAAAAGTCCCTTTGCTCAAAGCAAAGGGACTTTTTTGTTTATGCGTATCACGCCTTTAAAGTTCAACGATTTCTTCTGCTTTGAATTGTCCTCCCAATGCCGAAGATGTCACAAAACCGTATCGTTTCCAGGTGCCGTAAATTCTTACTTTTTTGAGCGACTTAATTTCGGATCCTTCGTAGTTGCGTACGATTAAATCTTTTGGACCGTAATTGGAAGGTAATTCATTCATTGAACTCGGCCCGCTTCCAACACGAACATCTACTTTGTCAAACTCTTTATTGGTTGCAGTTTTGAAGCTTAAAGCAATGTAATTATCCATCGAGTAAAATACGCGTGGAATAGAAAGCACCCCGTCCATGTATCCGTAGACCTCTTTCACTGCAGTGTCGTTAATGATGTCGCTTGTCAATGCAACTGCATCATCAAAAATGGTTTTATCAAAATCAGCTTCGAGTTTTTCAATCTTTACACCATCCAAACTAAAGTAGTTGGTAGATGAATAAAAATTTGTGGCGGTAATTTTGATTTTATCGCCCACTCCCAACTGAGTTTTGTCATCGGCAAAGACGTGTAAATCTGACTGCTTGTATTGTGCAGGCAAACTTTTAACTTGATTCGCTCCAGTTCCAAGCGGAAGATCGAGATTCACATAACTTCCAACAGTTTGATGACGGTTTTTGAAGATTCGAACACTCATTTCACCACCAGTCATGCTTACCGTGGTTGGCACTTCGCCGATGTACCCTTCGAACACAAGTTTTTCATTGCGTTCATACGTATTTTTAAATAGACTGTCAAGAGTTACGCTCTTAGGTGGGGATAACGCCTGCTTTTTGTCTTCTTCCATTTCTTTTCTCACCAACCTTTCAAGGTCAGAGTTTCGTGGTTCTTCTCCACAGCCCGTAACAAGAGCAAGAAATAGTACTGGTAAATAGTGTGTTAGTTTCATTTTGTTCGTTTATTATATCATAAATTGAATAGCGAATAAAATTAAATAAATATTTTGTTGTTCCAAATAATTTGGATTTTACACAGATTCTGCTATACTGTAGGTAAAACTATTTTATGACGACAATTAAAGTGTATAATACACTGAATCGACCAACAGAAATAGAAAAGGGAAAAATGGTCAAATTCCTTCGAGAGCATCTAGGTGAGTATGGCGACCCCGAGCCAGACATTCGAAAAGCAATCAATTATTCCGTGAAGGAGTTTGCATCGTTTGGTGGTTTTACTGCAGCGATATCTGAAGACGATGTTCTAAAAGGAGTGGTGGTCGTCAACGCGACAGGAATGAGCGGTTATATTCCAGAAAATATTTTAGTATACATTGCTACTCATAGCAATTACCGAGGAGAGGGATTAGGAAAAAAATTAATGGAAACAGTCATAAGTCACGCGAAAGGTGATATTGCACTCCACGTGGAGGCAAACAACCCTGCCAAAAGGTTGTATGAGAAATTTGAATTCACCAATCCGTACTTGGAAATGCGTTTGAAACGAAAAACATAACCATGGCTTTTATCACATTAAACGTTGAAAAATTAAAGAAGAATTATCATTTTCTTGACAAGACATTTAAAGAAAACAACATCGATTGGGCGGTGGTTTCCAAGATGCTTTGTGGAAATGAAATCTACCTCAAGGAGCTCATAAAAATGGATGTAAAACAGCTGTGTGATTCACGAGTTTCTAATCTGGAGATGATTAAATCTTTGTCTCAAGATGTCGAAACGATTTACATTAAACCTCCACCAAAACAGTCGATAGAGGCAATTGTAAAATATGCAGATATTAGTTTCAATACCGAAATTGAAACGATAAAAATGCTTTCCGACGAAGCTAAAAAGCAGGGAAAGATTCACAAAATATTGATAATGATTGAACTGGGAGAGTTACGTGAGGGTGTACTTCGCGAAGATTTGCTCGAGTTCTATTCAGACGTATTTAAGTTGCCGAATATCAAGGTGGTGGGACTTGGAACGAACCTTACCTGCATGTACGGAGTGTTACCGAGCCACGACAAGCTCATTCAACTATGCTTGTACGAGCAACTCATTGAAGCAAAATTTGACCGTGAAATCGAATACGTTTCGGGCGGTTCTTCAGTAACAATTCCACTTATTTTCAAAGGACTTCTGCCTGGAGGGATCAATCACTTTCGAGTGGGAGAAACACTATATCTGGGAACAGATGTGTACAACGACACGACGTTTAAGGAGATGGAAAACGATGTCTTTCAGTTGCATGCTGAGATCATAGAACTTACCGAAAAACCAGCAAACCCAATGGGAGAGATGGGGACCAATCTCACGGGTGATACGGTGTCATTCAAATCTACGGATCAATCGGATTTATCCTACCGTGCAATTATTGATTTTGGATTGTTGGACATCGATGAAGACCACATCAGACTGAACAACCCCGAACATGAAATTGTTGGAGCATCGTCCGACATGCTGGTAATCGACTTAGGTGAGAACAAGGAGAACTTACAAGTAGGTGATCTCATTGAGTTCAAGATGGATTACATGGGAATTTTGAGAATCATGAATTCGCAATACATTGAAAAAAGAATCAAGTAGTTCTTTTGATATCATCCTTTTTTGATTTAACATTATACTTATGGAAAAGGTGCTTATTACGGGTGGAGATGGCTTGGTGGGTAGACACCTGACGAGGATGTTACGTGCGAATGGATATGAAGTCGCGGTGTTGAGTCGTACCCAAAAACAGAGCAAGGAGATTTCCTGTTTCACATGGGATATTGGACAGCAGAAGGTTGATCCCAAGGCCCTCGAAAATGTAAGTTACATCGTTCACTTAGCGGGAGCAGGAGTTGCAGATAAAAATTGGACGAAACAACGAAAGCGGGAAATCATTTCCAGTCGCGTTGATTCGGCAAAGTTGCTATTCGATCAATTACCTAAAGACCATCGAGTAAAAGCGGTTATCTCTGCATCGGGTGCAGGATATTACGGTGCTGTTACTAGCGATCGAATTTTTACCGAGGATGATGAATCGGGCAATGATTTTTTAAGCGATGTCTGCATACAATGGGAAGCAGCGATTGATGCCTTTGAAGATAAGGGCGTTCGAACGGTGAAGTTGAGAACAGCTTTAGTCCTGGCATCCTCGGGAGGAGGACTGGAAAAAATGGCAAAACCTTTCAAACTGGGAGCGGGTGCAGCGATTGGATCTGGGAAACAATACCTCCCTTGGATTCACATCGATGATTTGTGCGAAATGTACTTGTTTGCGATTCAAAATGAAACGATGAAAGGAGCATACAATGCTGTTGCGCCGAATCACATCACCAATCGAGAGTTCAGTGTAGCACTGGCTAAATCCATTGGAAAAAAGTTATGGATGCCAAATGTTCCGGCGCTTTTGTTGAAACTGTACTTAGGTGAAATGGCAAACTTACTGCTCCAAGGAAGTCGCGTTTCTTCTCAAAAAATTCAAGATCAAGGGTTTAAATTTCACTACACAGAAATTGAAAAAGCACTTGAAAATTCCCTCAAAAAATAGCGTAGTTTGTTTTAATGCAATCATAATTTAGGCGTAACTCACGCCATTCGAAAAGTGCATTTCTTTGCGGAAAAAATGGAAATTTTTATCCTCAGTTTTGCTGCATTATTTTCAGTGATTAACCCACTTGGAACCGTTCCAATCTTTGTCGGATTGACGCAAGAAAACACGATCAAAGAGCGGAATGTGATCGCCTTTTTCACATCAATTTATGTGCTCACCATTCTGTTGCTTTCCTTTTATCTCGGACAGTACATTCTATCCTTTTTTGGTATTAGTTTGGATGCATTGAAGATCGCTGGAGGGTTGATTATTGCGTCTTCAGGATTTGCTTTGTTGACTGGTAAGTTTTCCGAGCACAAAGGAATGAAACAACGTGAAAAAGACGATGCGTTTAATCGCTCTGAAATATCGCTGACGCCACTGGCAATTCCAATGCTCGCTGGGCCGGGTACGATCAGTTTACTCATTTCTTACCAGCAAACGTATTCGAAGCTTTCGCAACAGCTATTTATCATTGGTGCAATACTCTGCGTGAGTGTAGGAATCTACTTTATTTTGAAAGGTGCTCACTACATTGTGAAACTGATGGGAGCTTCGGGAATCAACGCACTGTCACGAATTATTGGCTTCATTGTGATTGCCATTGGTGTTCAGTACATTTTAAGTGTAGTCGTGGTACTACTAGAAATTCCTGCGAACTAGTTCAAGTGCAATTTTTCGTGCTTCCAGATCCACAGCAATGTAATCTTCCAGCGTTGGTTGTAAAACATTCTGTACTCCTTCCATGGTTTTTGCATTGATGATGGCAATTTGAGCAAACGCAATTTTATCCGCTAAAAATGCTTCTACAGCAATTTCGTTGGCGGCGTTGAGTGTACAGGCAAGTGTTCCTCCAGCGTTGAGGGCATCATAAGCCAATTGTAGGTTGGGGAACGTGGTAAAATCGACTTTTTCAAAGGTCAACTCAGGGTAATCCATGAAATTGAAACGCGGGTAATCGGTTTTTAGTCGATTTGGGTACGTCAACGCATATTGAATCGGTAATTTCATATCAGGAAGTCCCATTTGTGCCTTCATGCTTCCGTCTTCAAACTGCACAAGTGAATGAACTATCGACTGAGGATGTACTACAACATCAATTTGATCCGCCTTTAAGTTGAAGAGCCACTTGGCTTCAATTACTTCTAATCCCTTATTCATCATCGAAGCAGAATCAATTGTAATTTTTGCCCCCATGTCCCAATTTGGGTGATTTAAGGCTTGTGCTTTCGTGACCTTACTCAATTGCTCTGGCGTAAACCCACGAAACGGTCCGCCCGATGCAGTTAAATATATTTTTTCAATGGGATTATGAAACTCACCTGTCAAACATTGAAAAATAGCAGAATGCTCAGAATCGACAGGGTAAATATTCACGCTGTTTTCAAACGCTTCGCGGGTAATGAGTTCACCAGCAACAACGAGTGTTTCTTTATTCGCCAATGCAATATCCTTCTTCGCGCGAATAGCAGCCAGTGTAGGCTTAAGTCCAGCATAACCAACCATCGCGGTGAGCACGGTATTAATTTCTGCAGAATCCACGACTTGTTCCAGTGCCGCTTCACCACAATAGACATGGATGTCCAAATCCCACAACGCAGTTTTTAAATGTTCGAATTGTGTTTCGTCACCAATTACTACGGTGTTTGGGAGGTGTTTCTTTGCTTGCTCAATCAATAAATCGACATTCTTATGCGCAGTGAGAACCTGCAAATCAAACTGTTCTGGATACGCTTCAATTACTTGTAACGCTTGTGTTCCAATAGAACCTGTTGAGCCTAAGATGGCGATTCCTTTTTTTGATGTCATTGAACAAAGATAACAGTTCAATTCGGTTGATTTCCATTTTTGTTTGTAACCTTTTTGACGATGGATATTATATTAACTAAACTCAAAAAAACACTCCTTATGAAATTAAATTTAAGTATGATTGTGCTATTCATCTCTACCGTAGCTTGTGCACAAACCCCCGGACAAATGCGTTATTACGAATACAATCTTGAAAATAAGAACCTTAGTCAGCTGTATTTTTTCGTACAAACCTTGAAAGCTGAAAGGATCAGTGAAAAGAAAATTAAAGCGCTGGAAATCACGTCAAAAAGCCCTCAAAGAGAAACATATAAAACAATCTATCACTTCAATCCTAGTGGAAATATAGTCTATTCTAAATCAAAGTTTTCCACAACAAACTTCAGGTATATTCAAGACACAATTCCTACTGAGATTGTTGTAAAATTTAAGAATAAGACAAGAAGAACGGCGTTTGAGTATGATTCAAATTATGCTTTAACCGCTGAAACTGTTTACGCGAAGGGTAAAGTAAATTCAAAGAGAACCTTTGAACTAGATAATGGAAAAATAGTGAAACAGACATTTGCGGAAGGACGTAATTTGAAAAAGACGACTGTGTTGGAGAAAAAGTACAATGAAGAAGGAAAACTCATTCAGTCAACATTTTTTAAGAATGGAAAGGTTAAAAATCAATGGGATTATTCATGCAAACCAGAAGGTTCGGATCTTTTAGCTTCCACTTCTAACGATATGGGCAGCTATTGTCAATATGCGGAGGAAAGTGCAGACGGTAGTTATAAGAAATACACACGTACGATAGAAAAGGGTAAACCCTATTTGTCTATTTCAGCCTTCGACAAGGATTCAGTTTTTGTTTCACATCATAGATACATCCGTGACAGTATTTTGGTGAGTTCAAGTGTTGTTCAAGGAAATGCCACAATGACAAGTTATTATAAAAAAGGGAAGTTCGACTATGGATATAGAACAGAACAAAATGAAGCGAAGCAAACAACCCGACAAGAAATCTATAACGGTAAAAGAAAAAAATGTACTTCTTCAAATGTTTATATGCATGGAGACAACGATTTGATTGTTGCTCATGAATATTTCAGCAAAGGAAAGTTACAGAGAAACAGCACGTATGAATATACGTATTTTGAGTAGCCAAAAGAATTTTCTTGCTTAATTCTCCTACTTTTGCGCTATGAAGTATAGAATACTATCTGACGAGGAATTGGAAGTGTTTGCTGAAGATTTGAAGCATTTCCTAATTGTCAACGGAGTACATGGGGAAGAATGGGAGGAGATGAACAAAGTGAACCCTGAAAAGGCAGTTCAATTAGTGGAGTTGTTTTCGGACACCGTTTTGCAAATTGTGTATGAAAAGTTACAATTCATTGAACACCGTTCAGCTACTTCATGCTTAGTATTTCACTTAAAATCAGATCATGTAGAGATGATTTCCTTGAACGCAAAACCTGATAGCACTGCTGATCTTTCAACACCTGGGTCAATCCATGCGGCATTGGTAAACCAACCTTATGAATTAACTGTTTTCAAGACATCAAAGCCATATACAAAAGAAAGGGAATTGGAAATTCATCAAATGCTCGAACAAGGTTGTGTCAATTCCACAGAGAGCTTTTGGCAAGCACTGGAGACGTTGGTTTAGCGATATCGCCTTTTAGTTATCCTGAAAACGCACCACTTGTTCATTTCGGTTTTGTATCTTAGCGAAAAAAACAACAACAAATGAAAAATTTAGTAGTAGTAATGGCATGTGCATTTGCATCTGTGTCATTTTCGCAAATAGCTTCTCCGCGGTTGAGCCCAGAAGCAAAAATCACCCAACAAGTAGGATTGACAGATATTACCATCGAATATTCGCGCCCAAGCAAGCGTGATCGTGTCGTTTTTGGAGATGTTGTTCCAATGAACGAAGTGTGGAGAACAGGAGCTAATAAAAACTCGATGATTGAATTTAGCGATGCTGTGGTATTTGGAAAAGACACTGTGAAAGCAGGAAAGTATGCCATTTATACGAAGCCAGGCGAATCAGAATGGAGTATTTACTTGTATTCAGAAATTGAAAACTGGGGAACACCAGAAGAATGGAAAGCTGAAAACGTAGTGCTTGAAGTAAAAGCAAAAACTCAAAAACTGAATGATGTGATTGAGACGTTTACCATTGCCATTGAGTCAATTTCCTTGAATGATGCAGTACTTTCTTTTGCATGGGATAAAACAAAGGTATCAACGAAGTTCATGGTCCCAACGCGTGACAAGATGAATGAAAATATTTCGAAAGTGATGGCTGGACCGTCGGTAGCAGATTATTACCGCGCAGCGGATTATAAGTACGCAGAAAAAACAGATTTGAAAGATGCACTTACGTGGATCAATAAATCCATTGAAATGAGTGGAGAAAGTGTTCCTTTTTATGTATTGCGCAAAAAAGCATTGATTCAAGCCGAAATGGGAGATTTCAAAGGAGCCATTGCAACGGCGAACTTGTCGCTTGATGCTGCAAAAAAAGCAGGGAATGATAACTACGTTAAAATGAATGAAGCGTCCATCAAAGAATGGACAGGTAAATAATTTGTACAAGCTACATTGAAACAAGCATTTATTGACAGATTTGGGGAGCATCGCGTATCGGATGCTCCTTTTTTTGAAGGTATTCCTCTTCTCGTTTTGGATTTGGAGTTAAAGTCGCCAGTGACCGTAATTGTCACCAATGGATTGCGCGATTACAAAATGCCTGTCCCTGAAAAATGGGAAGACAGAACGTACAACGAACTTTATTTTTGCCTGCCCAGTTATTGGGAATGGGAGGACTTGAAAAATTCAAACTCCAACTGGGTGTTTGAGTGGATTCAACGCCTCGCAAAACATGTCGTTGAAAAGGAAACATGGTACGGCCATGGGCATACGATCCCTTGCGGAAAAGACCCTCAGCCACTTTCGAATACAATGAAGCAAGATTACTTTTTCTTGTCCGACCCAATGCTGTTGGAAGATGAAATGGCGCCCATCATTGTTGATGGTAAGAAAGTCAACTTTCTAGGTGTAATTCCAATTTTCAAATCAGAGATGGACTACAAACAGCACAAGGGAACATTCAAATTTGTTCAGAAACTAGTCAACAAGGGCGTAACAGAAAAACTCGACGATTTCAGAAGTTCAGTGTTAAAGAGCAAGTGGAGACTTAGACGAGTTTAAAGTTTAAGAAGTTCAAAGTTCAATGGAATTCTATCAAAGATTTTAATACGTCAATATCAAATCTTTGAACTACTTGAACTTTCTAACTTTGAACGAACTATACCTTTATCCACCAACAGTTGAGCAATTTGAACAGCATTGTTGCGGCACCTTTGCGCAAATCTATCAAAGATTTTAATACGTCAATATCAAATCTTTGAACTACTTGAACTTTCTAACTTTGAACTAACTATACCTTTATCCACCAACAGTTGAGCAATTTGAACAGCATTTGTCGCGGCACCTTTGCGCAAATTATCGGCAACAATCCACATGTTTAGTGTGTTCGGCTGTGATTCATCGCGACGGATGCGCCCTACAAAGACATCGTTTTTCCCTTCACCGTACAAAGGCATTGGGTAATTATTGGTCGTTGGGTCATCTTTCAACGTAATTCCCGGTTGATTGTGCAAAAGCGAACGTACCTCATTCAACTCAAAATCTGATTCAAACTCAATGTTAACCGCTTCCGAGTGTCCACCCATGACAGGTACACGAACAGCTGTCGCAGTCACGTTGATCGAAGGATCTAAAATTTTCTTTGTTTCATTGGTTAACTTCATTTCCTCCTTGGTATAACCGTTTTCCATAAAATCATCGCATTGAGGAATGCAGTTTTGATCAATTTTATAGTGATATGCCATCTCTCCTTCAACTCCGTTCCGTTCGTTGGTGAGTTGCGTCATTGCCTTCATACCGGTTCCAGTGATGGATTGATACGTTGAAACGACAACACGTTTTACACGGTATTTGTCGTGCAGCGGTTTTAAAGCAAGAACTAGTTGAATTGTACTGCAATTTGGGTTGGCAATAATTTTATCATCAGCCGTCAGCAAGTGACCATTGATTTCTGGAACAATCAATTTCTTCGAAGGATCCATGCGCCAAGCAGATGAATTATCGATCACAACCGTTCCCTTTTCAGCAAATTTAGGTGCCCAATCAAGTGATGTTTGTCCCCCTGCCGAAAAAATAGCGATGTCTGGAACCATATCTACGGCCGTTTGTAGATCAACAACGGGAGCACCAATTCCGCCGAAATCGATGAGTTTACCCACAGATTTTTCAGAAGCGACAGGGATTATTTCAGTAATTGGAAAGTTCATTTCTCGCAATACTTTGAACATAATTCCCCCAACCATTCCAGTAGCACCAACAACAGCAACCCTCATAACAAAAATTTAATTTTAATTGAATGCTCAAATTTACTATATTTAGCTGCATTGAATGATGAACTATGAAGCAATTTTTATTGGCTGTTGTTATTTTAACTCAATCGGCACTATTCGCGCAGATATTTGATGATTTCTCGGATGGAGATTTCACCAATGCTCCTACTTGGACAGGGACGGATGCTGATTTTATCGTCAATGTATCTGAACAACTTCAATTGAACAATACAATTGCAAGTACATCGTACCTTTCTACGGCTCATGGTTTGGCAACTTTAGACACGAAAGAATGGACTTTTTGGACGCGACAAACCTTTGCCCCTTCTGGAGGGAATTTTGGACGAGTTTATTTGACATCGAACGCGGCTGATTTGACCACAGACCCTGACGGGTTTTACATCCAATTGGGAGAAGCTGGAACGAGCGATGCAGTGCGTTTGTTTAAAGTGGAAAGCGGCGTTCATACAGAATTATTGGCGGGACCATTGGGACAAATTGCAGGAAGTTTTGAGGTTGGAATTCGCGTTGTACGTGACAATAGCGCCAACTGGTCATTGTACATTGATGACACCGGAGGAACGAATTATACGCTGGCAGGTACGGTGAATGATGGAACCGCTTTGTTGGGAACTCACTTTGGTGCAATGCAAGTCTATACCGTCAGTAACGCAGATAAGTTCTATTATGACAACATCTACGTTGGTGATGAAATCGTTGATGTTGCACCACCGGTCTTAGTTTCCGCGACTGCCATCAATGCTAATTTAATCGATGTGCTTTTCAATGAACCTTTGGATCAAGCGACAGCAGAAGACATCAACAATTATGATATTCAACCTTTTCAATCGGCGACAACAGCCACGTTGGATGGGTTAAATCCTGCTTTGGTGCATATTACTCCCGCTTCACCACTGGCGAATGGCAGTACGTATACCTTGTTTACAAACCTAATTGAAGATGTAGTTGGGAATGCTTCAGGTTCGCAATCAACGAATTTTTCATACTTGATTGCAGAAACACCTGTCCAAGGCGATATAGTTATCAATGAATTTATGTGCGATCCAACACCTGTGGTTGGATTGCCAAGTGTGGAATTTGTGGAGTTGTACAATCGCAGTGGGAAGATTTTTAATCTGAATGGTTGGCAATTGGGAGACAACAGTTCGTTCGGAACAGTGCAAGATGCGTGGATATTGCCTGGCGAATACATTGTGCTAACACCAACTTCAAGCGTAGATTCATTTGCGGTTGCTACTGGGGTGACAAGTTTTCCCAGTTTGAATAATTCGGATGATGCCATTGTGCTTTACGATGATAGCGGAACGTTTTTAGATTCTATTTTTTATGATTTGGGCTGGTACCACGACACCAACAAAGATGACGGAGGTTATACGATTGAGCGGATTAATCCCGACGATCCGTGTACTGACATTTCCGATTGGACAGCAAGTAACGACCCTTCCGGAGGAACACCTGGAATGATTAATTCTGTTTTTGATTTAACACCAGATGTGACCATTCCACAAATTACACAGATCATTGCAACAGATCCCAATTTGGTGGAAGTGTACTTTAACGAAGGAATGGATGCAACGTCTTTGGTAAATGCGACAATTTCAACGAACCCAGTGTTGACAGTTCAGAATCAATCTGTTGTTGGTGATTTTCCGACCCAACTTTCGATTGTGTTCAATGAAAATCTCGTAGGGTCTCAAAATTACACAATTGAACTTCAGAACGTAGCCGATTGTTGGCTGAACAGCACTACGTTGAATGGAACTTTCGCGCTTGCAGAATTGGCGGATGTCGGAGATGTTATTATCAACGAAATCATGTTTGATCCACTCACTGGAGGAAGTGATTGGGTGGAACTTTACAATAAATCGGACAAGCTGATTGATTTGTTCGAGTGGGAAATTGGAGATTATGACGATGGAATGATTGACAACATTGAGGTGGTTCCAACACACTATTTATTGGCACCGGATGATTACGTAGTATTGACGGAGAACGAATCTCAGATCATTCAAAATTATCCGTCAGCTGTAGCTGATAAATTTATTGAAATGGATCTTCCAAGTTATACCAACGATTCCAGTACAGTGTACATATTAGCTAAATCTCAATTTGGAGGCACTTTTCAGGTGGATAAAGTTTCCTATGTGGATGACTGGCACTTTAGATTGCTGGACGGAACAAAAGGGAAATCCTTGGAACGCATTGACCCAAGTGGATTGTCTGATGATAAAAACAATTGGCACTCTGCTGCTGAGGCGGTTGGTTTTGCGACGCCCGGAGCAGAGAACTCACAGTTTTATCCTGTTGTCTCGAATGGCGAGTTCAGCTATACAAGCGAAACAATTTCTCCAGACAACGACGGGTTTGAGGATGTCCTTCAAATCAACTATGAAATGGCTGAACCAGGACTTGTCGGAACATTTACTGTCTTCGATGATCGTGGGCGAAAAATTTCCACGGTGTTTCAATCCGAATTACTAGCTTCGCGCGGCACTTTCATTTGGGATGGTGTAAGAGAAGACAATACAAAGGCAAGCATAGGAATGTACATTGGTGTATTTGAGGCGTTCAATATTGACGGAAGCATTGTTTTCACCAAGAAAAAGCCATTTGTCGTTGCAGGACGATTGTAAAAGAATTTCAAAATGATTTCCCCAGGGTCGAAAGGTTGGATAAACAAATATCTTCACTTAGTGGAAAGTGGCGCGATTGTAATTGACTACAAGCGACCAAAGGCATTGAATAAATTGCGTCACATGCATTTTACGTTGACCAACAGCGGAATGGTTTTCGGATTTCCAGATCAATTGATTTTTGCAAAAAACCTGGATGAAAGTGAGTGGACCAGAGAAGAGAAATTCAAGTTGCTGCTTTTTGAATCCTTACTTTTTGTTTACAAGCAAGACAATAAGGGAAAGGAGTTTGATCGTTTGGTGTTTCTCCAGGAACTTTTGAGGTTTTATGAGCATCATGGTGCGAGTTCTATCCAACGTGTGTTTGGTTTCTTTATGAAGGAGTCGCTCGAAGAAAAGCTGGAAAAAATATTGGCTAGTCGCGTTGATATTAAAATGAATCTTTTTGAAAACCGCTGGTGGGTAAACTCGTTGAGCAATGTTTTCGCCTACTTGGATGTGATCCTATTTGATGATTTTGTTCATTATGCAGACGATGATGCACTTTCTGTAAATTACACACAATATGCCCGCGCTTGTCTTACTGCAATTTCTGTTGCAGCGCATTCTGATGGAGTACTGGAGGGACAGGAGAAAAACCTATTCAAAATATTTTTAGCATCTGCGAATTTAAAAGATGAGGCCAGAGAGGAAGCGAAGGAACAATTCAAAAATGGAGCTTCATTTGATGACATCCCCGCATTTGTGAAGGAGCACTGGTTACTCAAGCGTTTTCTATTAGACTTATCGATTCTCACGCTGATATCAGATGAGGATTTGGAAGAACAAGAGTTAGATTATCTCTTGAAGCTGTGTCTTAGCTTGCAAATTTCTGAAGAGGAATTGGAAGAAAGTCTCAGTTTAACAGAGAACTTTTTACTGCGCACCCACGGTGAAATGGAAATTGTGAAAGATTCACCTTCTTATGAGCGTGTATACGTAAGACTATCCCAGCGATGGGGAAAGGTCTTGTGGAGAAACAAGGATAAACTTACAGCCGAAATTAGGCAGAGCAAGGAGCTAGTCTACCTTGTCAAGAAATCAGCAACAGAGGATTTAACAAAAGAAGAAAAAGAAATTGTGAAAACACAGTTTATGGACATCGTGAAATCGGTGCCAGCACTGGCAATTTTTATGCTTCCAGGCGGTGTCGTTTTGTTACCGTTGATTTTAAAAATCATTCCAGACCTTATTCCTTCAGCGTTCAAGGAGAATGAGATTGATGACGAAGAGACTCCCGAATAATCTGTCAACGCTACAGAAAAATCAATAGAACAGAAACAAAGGCTGAAAAAATGATTTTTGGCGTATATTGTACCTATGAAACTAGGATTACTCTCCGTATTTAGCGTTTGTTTATTCATCAACGCGTACAGCCAGAACAGAATGCTCGTCTTTTTTAAAGACAAAGGTGATATTTCAATCACTGATGAACAGCGTTCAGAAGACTTTTTGGCACAATTTAAATTGAGATCTGTTGAGCGTCGCGCAAAATACAACATTGCTTTTGATACCAAGGACTTTCCTGTGAACCAGGACTATCAATTACTCTTGAGCCAAGTGGGATCGATAAATTCAGCATCGAAGTGGCTTAATGCAGTGTCCTTTACCACAGAACTGTCGGTGTCTGAGCTTCTCGCGAGTTATTCTTTTATTGACAGGGTACAACTTGTCAATAAAACAACAGCTAGTGCAACGAAAAAGCTAGAGGAGTTTGATGAAAAGGCAATTTCTTATGGCGCAGCTCAAGGACAAATAGAGCAATTGAATCTAGATTGTTTGCACGATCTCGGTTATGAAGGGGATGGAATTTATTTGGGAATTATAGATGCTGGGTTTAATAATATGAATACCATTGATTATTTCAATACGCTATTTACTGAGAACAGGGTGCTAGACACCTATGATTTCGTGGCAGATGATACGGACGTGTTTGGTTTTCATGGGCATGGAACGGCGGTTTCATCGTGTATCGTAGCGCAGGAAACAATGCCTGATGAGTACTATGGAACGGCTGTCAATGTAGATGTTGCATTGTATCGTTCTGAGGATGCGGATTTAGAATACATCGAAGAAGAGTTCAATCTCGTTTTGGCACTGGAACGTTGTGATTCTGAAGGAGTAGATATTGCAAATATTTCGTTGGGTTATGTTGATTTTGATGATTCCTCAGACGATCACCCTTATTCAGATATGGACGGAGAAACGACGATGGCTGCCATTGGCGTTAATACTGCCGCTTCGAAAGGGATTGCAGTAGTTATTGCAGCTGGAAACGGCGGGCCTAGTACTATTTCTACACCATGTGATGCGGATAGTTCGCTGTGTGTGGGTGCTGTAAATGTTGCGGGAGATTATGCGTTTTTCTCATCGGTTGGACCCTCAGCAGATGGACAAGTGAAACCAGATGTTGTAGCTACTGGGGAAGATGCTTGGGTTGTCAGTGAATGGGGAGGTGTTGGTGCAGGGAATGGAACATCGTTTGCTTCGCCAATTATGTGTGGAGCAACGGTTTGTTTGATGCAGGCAAACCCAACAGTAGCGCCTATGGATATTTTTGATGCAATTAGACGAAGTGCCGATCAATACACGACACCTGATAATTTAAAAGGCTATGGAGTTCCCGATTTTTGCGTAGCACACACGATACTTCAATCGGCGAAAGTCAGTGAAGAAGAAATTGCTAGTCAGATTCTATTGTTTCCGAACCCAGCGAATGATTTTATCACGATACAAGGGATTGAAGGCAGTTCTTCTGCTCAGGTGCATGTGTTCAATACAACAGGACAAATAGTGTTGAGTGAATCGACGATGGTGAACAATGGAACGACAATTCTTGGGATCCAATCATTGGGAACGGGAGTATACATCGTGGAAGTAAATTCTAACGGAAATGTAGTTGGAAGAGAAAGGTTGCTAATTTCTAAATAAAGCGTCCGTTCAGGCGGTGTAAACCTTAGGTCAATTGGTCAATCAACTTGCAATTCTCTAAAGTATTAAAAAGCTCACTTAACTGGTTCAATCGAGCGTGTACGGAGGTGTCATCGAGTGGATTCTTCATCCCTTCATCAATAGCAGAAAGACAAGATTCGGGGGAGTTATAGACTGTACATAAATCAGCCACATTCGTGCCATGAATCATCAATGGATTTACAAGAACATGCCCCGAACTGTTCAACGCATTGATAAGTTTGAGCTTAATTCCTGTCGCCTGATCCGTATACAACACATGTACACGTGCCTCTTGCACGAGCTGCTGCATCTGTGTCTCAGATGGATTTTCAAAAAGTTGAACACCTTTTTCAGTGCAGATTTGTTTTAATTGAGCGGATGGGTTTTTACCTGCAAAGACAAAAGGAATTTCGAGATGGTTTTTAGCAATCACGTTCTCTAACAACCACAAAGCAGCCACACTATTTTCTTCGACAGATAGATTTCCATGAAACAAGCAATAGGCTTTAGTTGAATGGAAAGACTCTACGTTTATGTCGCTGACGCATACTGGTAAGAGATGAACACTTTTATGAAATGTTTCAAAATGCTTTTTATCGTTGGATTGAATTGCAAGAATATGCTGAGCATTAGACAACACCGTCTCATACCACTTCAGTTTTCGTGATTCGTTTTGGTAAAATTGCTTTTTCCACCCTTTCGATTTTTTAGCCAATGCGGCATAATAGTCCTGTTCCACATTGTGCATCCGAACGAGCTTAATGCGCTCTTTTAAACGAGGATTATTCAACAAGAGTGTCGTATGAATTCCCTCAAAAAGAATCGGGTGGTTGTCTTGTAGCAAACGCTGAAACAGTTCGTTCGACTGACGACTAATCACAATGAATGGCAGTCTGCTTAAGACATGTCGAATGGATTTTTTACGAGAGTAATAATGTATTTCTTCCACAAATTGGTTGAGGTGTGGCTGCTCTCCGCGACCATATTCAAAACAATGCAAATGAATTTTAAATCCAAGTCGATGAAGCGCGACAATGCGGTAATAAATATCAAGTGCACCACCATAATCTGCTGGAAATGGCACGTCCAATGAAATGATATGGATGTGTTTACTTTCCGACATAAGGATAGATTTCTTTGAGGACTTCTGTTTCCTTTTCCCAATTTTCTTGTTGCGCAGCAATACTACAGTTGTGTTTATAGGATGATAACCGTTCTGGATCATTCAACAAATTGTTGAGTGCTTCCGCTAGATGTTCAACAGTGAATTCCGAAAGGATTTCTCCTATTTTGTAGCTTCGCACGATGTGAGCAACTTCTTTAATGTCAGTAGCGACAATCGCCGTTCCAGTGTGCATGTAATCAAACACTTTATTCGGTAGGGATAATTTGTAGTTCAAGTTGCTAGGTTTGTCAAGGGTTAGACCGATATCCGCATGATGTGTGAAATTCATCATACGATCGTAAGGTTGTTTTCCATAGAAAATGACACGATCCTGCAAATTAAGCGCTGTCACGCGACTTTTTAATTGAGGAATAACATCACCGTCACCAACTACCATTAGAACGGCGTCAATGTGTTGCATGGCTTCCACAGCTTCTTCTGCTCCACGGTCGACATTGATACCAGCACCTTGCAAAATGATGAGCGACTTGTTTTCTGGAATTCCCAACGTTTTTTTGTCCAACAATTCCTGTGGTTTCCACAGAGGTGAAATGTTTCGCACCACTTTTACATCCTTTTGATACAGGTGCGAATAGATCTCAGCGATCGATTGATTCACGGTGTAAATTTTTTGCAATGATGGAAAAATGTTGCGCTCAATACGGAGCCAAAAGCGTTGTACTTTAGGTCGATTTGTAAGTTCAGGGACTTCTGTAAAATACTCGTGCGAATCGTACACTAAAGTCGTGGATCGTTTAAATTTCTTGGCGCAGTGGTTCGCGAGTAACGTATCTAAATCGTTTGCCACCAATACATCTGCTTTTTTGAAAAGAAGAAGAAAAAACAAGCGAAGATTAAAGAAGCCATAAAATAGTGGACCTCTCTCGAAAATCAATTTGATGCGTTTCGTGGCATATGTTCTTTCAGGAAGTTCAATACTCGATTTTCGCTTTCGTCCAATCAGCAAAACGTCATACCCTTGCCCTTGCAAAAACGTACACACTTTATGGACACGCTGATCAGTGTACAAATCGTTGGTGACAGAAACTATGGCGCGTACAGATTTCGACATTGGTCAAATTTAAAGAAAAGATATTGGATTAGCGTCTTTTTATTGTGAAGGGTACAGGGAGCTATAATTCGCAGAAATTAATAAAATAAAGCGATTAATTTAAGCTAAAGATACTTTCAAAGCGATTGTAAGCACTGGTAAGTGATTCAACGTCGCTATAAATTAAACGCAGACGATCGTTTTTTTCACTCAATTTTGCTTCTGACGGATGTTTTTGCATGTAGTCCAGTACCTTGGTGAAGACTGGAGATTCGTAAAATTTCGATTGAGGATTAGCAATGAAATAGCCAATCATTTTACCTGATTTTAATACCAGTTTCTCGATACCAAGCTCCTGTGCCAACCAGCGCAGTTTGAAAGATAAAATGAGCTCTTCCACAGGTGCTGGAATTGGACCAAAACGATCAATAAGTTCTGAAACGAAAACTTCAAGTTCTTCTTTCGTTTTGATGTTGTCGAGTTGTTGATATAAACTCAATCGTTCAGCAACGTTGTTTACATAATCGTCAGGAATTCGCACTTCCAAATCTGTTTCGAGGATGCAATCTTTTACAAATGAAGTCATCGAATCACTATTCCGTTCTTCAAAGAGTTCTTTGAATTCACCTTCTCGCAGTTCTTCAATGGCCTCATTTAAAATTTTCTGATACATTTCAAAACCGATGTCCGAAATGAACCCACTTTGCTCCCCACCTAACATATTCCCAGCGCCTCGGATATCCAGATCCTTCATGGCAATATTGAAACCAGATCCCAAATCTGAGAATTGAACCAGTGCCTCCAAACGCTTGCGCGCTTCAGAGGTCAGTAAAGTTGTTGATGGCGCAATTAAATAGCAGAATCCCTTTTTGTTGGAGCGACCAACTCTTCCACGTAACTGGTGAAGATCACTCAATCCAAAATTGTGTGCGTTGTTGATGATAATTGTGTTTGAATTTGAAATATCAATTCCCGATTCAATGATTGTTGTGGCGAGGAGCACATCGAATTCGTGATTGATAAATCCCATCATCACCTTTTCTAATTTGGCGCCGTCCATTTGGCCGTGACCAATGGCAACACGAACACCAGGACATAGACGTTGTATCATTCCTGAAATTTCCTGAATGTTCTGCAAACGGTTGTGCACAAAAAAGACCTGTCCACCGCGACTAACTTCATAGGCAATAGCGTCTCGGATGGTCTCCTCGTTGTATTGAATGACTTCCGTCAAGACCGGTTGACGATTGGGCGGTGGTGTGTTAATGATGCTTAAATCACGGGCACCCATCAACGAAAATTGAAGCGTCCTAGGAATTGGTGTCGCCGTGAGTGTGAGCGTGTCTACAGTGGCGCGAAGGGTTTTTAACTTGTCCTTGACCGAAACACCGAATTTTTGTTCCTCGTCAATAATCATTAATCCCAAGTCTTTAAACTTAACGCGGTTGGAAACAATGGCATGGGTTCCAATTAAAATGTCAATTTTCCCGTCGGCGAGATCTTTGAGCGTCGCAGTAACTTGTTTGGCAGATTTAAAGCGATTAATGTAGTCAACACGACAGGGAAAATCGGCCAATCGTTCTTTAAAACTTCGGTGATGCTGCATTGACAGTATGGTCGTTGGGACTAAAATCGCTACTTGCTTGTTGTCAGCTATCGCTTTAAAGGCTGCTCGAACTGCAATCTCGGTTTTACCAAATCCAACATCTCCACAAATCAATCTGTCCATGGGTGTGTTCGATTCCATGTCTTCTTTTACTGCGATGGTGGCCTTCAATTGATCAGGCGTGTCTTCGTACATGAAAGAAGCCTCCAATTCGTTTTGTAAGTAAGTATCCGGACTAAAAGCAAAACCAGGTTGACTTTTTCGTTTGGCGTAGAGTTGAATTAAATCGAATGCAAGCTCTTTAATTTTTGCTTTGGTTTTCTTCTTTAAATTGCTCCATGTCTGGGTGCCGAGCTTATTCATTTTCGGCGCGATACCATCTTTCCCTGTAAATTTTGCAATGCGGTGCAAAGAGTGAATTCCGACGTACAACACATCATTATCGCGGTACAACAAGCGAATGGCTTCCTGAGGTTTTCCATTGACATCAATTGTTTCTAGTCCTGAAAATTTACCCACACCATGATCGACATGAGAGACATAGTCACCACTTTGCAGATTGTAGAGTTCTTTGAGTGTCAGTGCTTGTTTCGCCTGTCTAAATCCTTCTTTCAGCTTAAAGCGATGAAATCGTTCGAACAATTGGTGATCGGTATAGCACACCAATTTATTTTGAGGAGAAATAAATCCTTCGTGCAATGCAATAAAAATGGGACTGAATTCTACTTCTGATTCGGTATCCTCAAAAATTTGGTCTAAACGATCTATTTGTTTTGGTTGGTTGGAAAAGATGAGGTTGGTGTATCCATCTTTTTTTCGTTGTACCAAGTCCTTCGTTAGTAAATCAAAGTTCTTGTTGAAGCTTGGTTGAGGCTTGAAATCAAATTCAACGAGCTTCCCACGTTTGTAAAATTGATCTACACCAAACTCAATCACAGATGTCTGTTCCAACGCCCTTTCAACTTCTGACGGGTGAAGAAACAATGCAGAAGGTATGGTTGGTGTCGTTTGGGTTTCCAAACCAGTATAAATACTAACAGCCCGTTTGTATTCTTTGTCGATATGGTCTTTCGTTAATTCAATGGATGAAGCCCAAATGGTAACGTTTTCGCCCAGGAAGTCGAAAAAAGTAACGTTTCCTTCTTGAATAAGGCTTCCTTGAATATTGGGAACGATGTTAAAGTGTTTATGTTTGTTGACAGAAAGCTGCGTGCTTGCATCAAACGTTCGGATACTCTCAACATCATCACCAAAAAATTCGATCCGATAAGGATGATCATTCGCAAAGGAAAAAACATCGATGATTCCGCCTCTTATGGAGAACTGTCCAGGTTCGTACACAAAATCAACGCGATCGAAGCCTACCTCATGTAAGGTTTCATTGATAAAATCGATGGAATAGGTTTTCCCTGTTTCTACTTTGAGCGTGTTTTTTCTAAGGTTCTTTTTGGAAGGAATCTTTTCAATCAATGCTTTTGGGTAGGTCACAATCCACGTGTTGCTGCCCTTTGAAATGCGCTCTAGTACTTCTGCCCGGGCAACGACGTTGGCGTTGTCCGTTTTTTCCAATTCATAGGGAACCCGGTACGAGGCTGGATAGAAGAGGACATTCGAATTATTTGTATTCAATCCTTCTAAATCATTTAAGAAATAGGCCGCCTGTTCTTTGTCTTCGAGAATGAAAAGATGATTCCCAGGAGCTTGATTGATAACCGCAGAAGCGCAGAGAGCTCTTGCTGAACCTACGAGTCCGGTCCACTTAATTTTAGAGCCAATCAGCTGAAGTTCATTCGCTGTGACATCAATTTGATTTAATTTTGAGAAAGAAGCTTTTAATTCCTTAACATCCATTTTTGCTTATTTCAAAAAGCTCATGGCCTGTTCTACCATTATTTTAGATCCCACAAAAAAGGGTACTCGTTGATGAAGGTAGGTTGGTTCAATGGACATAACTCGCTTTCTTCCTGTTGTAGCTAGCCCACCAGCTTGCTCGGCAATAAATGCCAAAGGGTTGCACTCATACAACAAACGCAATTTTCCTTCTGGGTCAACAGTTGTATCTGGATAAATGTAAATTCCTCCTTTGATGAGGTTGCGGTGAAAATCTGCTACCAATGATCCGATGTACCTTCCAGAATACGGTTTGTCCTTTCCTGGCAGGATTTGTTGACAATAGGTTTCTATGTATTCCTTTATTCCAGGATCGCAAATATTCACGTTTCCTTCATTCATGGCATAAATTCGTCCCATTTCAGGCATTTTCATGTCAGGGTGAGAAAGACAGAATTCACCTATCGACGGATCCAATGTAAATCCATTAACACCTTTTCCTGTCGTATACACGAGCATTGTGGAAGAACCGTAAAGTACGTATCCTGCAGCAACCTGATCATCTCCATTTTGAAGCATGTCTTCCAATGTTGCCATTGTACCTTTTTCACTTTTTCTTCTGTAAATAGAGAAAATGGTTCCGATGGATACGTTTACGTCAATATTGGATGAACCATCTAGTGGATCAAAAAGCACGACGTATTTTCCTTGTTTTGAAAACTCAGAATCAAAGGGCATAAAATCGTCGTTTTCTTCAGAAGCAATGCCACAAACTTCTCCTCCTGCTTGAAAAATGCGAATAAATTGTTTGTCGGCAATGACATCTAATTTTTGTTGTTCTTCACCTTGGATGTTGGTGTTTCCTTGTGCCCCAAGGATGTCTTCCATGAGTCCAGCGCGACGAACATCTTTACTTACCACTTTCGATGCAACGGCAATATCACTTAATAAGCGCGAAAGCTCTCCAGACGCGTAAGGAAAATCTGATTGTCGATCCATGATGAATTCATGGAGGGTGGTAAGTTTTGACATAATCAATTTGTTTTTTGCAAATATCGGTAAAATCAATTAGTTGAAAGGCATTGAAAGCTGAAAGTATTAATTCCAAAGATAAATAATAAGTGCATAACGCACTGTTTTGGCGATAAGCATTAGCAGAAGGACAGGTAGAAAGGGAACACGGAAGAAACCCAGGGCAATGGTTAAAGGGTCTCCTATGAAGGGAACCCAGGAAATCAGCGCAATGGAAGCGCCGTATTTTTTGACTCTAGACTCGAAACGATCAAAGCGTTCTTTTCGTTTAAAAAGATTGTTGAGCACTTTTGGCTTTCCAATGAGTCCGAGTAAATAATTGGTGGTTCCGCCAAGGGTATTGCTGATACTTGCGACGATCAAACATATCGTGGCGTCGAACCCAAGCGATAGGAATAGCATTAATACTCCTTCTGAAGAAAGAGGAAGAATCGTTGCTGATAGAAAGCAGACGACAAATAATCCAAAATAACCGAGTTCAACGTACTTCATAAAAAAAGGTCGCCAACAACGTTGACGACCTTAAAGTTATTTAATTATCAATATTATTTCTTGATAAACTTCTTTGTAATTGAACCTGCCTCAGTGTGAATGTTTACGAAATAAACACCAGCATTAAGTGAACTTGTTTCAAATGAAACGTTGTTTGTTCCAGCTTCTTGAGCAACTACTGATTGAGTAGCAGCAATTTTACCAGCAACATCAACTAATTCAATTGTTACGTCAGATGCATTGTTCAAGCTATAATTAACAGCGATATTATCAGACGCAGGGTTTGGATAAACACTAACTCCTGAAACTGCTTCGCTTTCGTTAACTCCAGAGAAATCATCAAAATTCAATCGTACCATTGGAGTACTAGTTGTATAGTACCAAGTAAGATCCGTAGCATCATAGTAGAATGACGTTTGAGGCTCTGAGTTACCAGCAGTAGCAACAACCATATCATTAGTCGCTCCTCCATCTCCGTCAGACGCAACAACCGCTAAGTAAGTCAAGTTAGCGTTAGTCAATGTTACAGGGAAAAGTAAGTCCAATGTGATGAAACCAGTTAAGTCACCAGCAACAACATCATGATAGTTAGATTGTTGTTCTTGAACAAAGTTTCCAGAACCATCAATAGAGTAAATTTTCACATAGATTTGTGATCCAATCTCAGTAAAGCTGCTCAAACGCACATCAATTGCTTTCAATTCTTGATCTGTCCAGATATCAAACAAGTTACCAACTTCGTATCCTTCTCCTTGGTTGTACGTGTTCCCCGTTATCGTTCCGTGATCTCTAGCGTACATAAAGTTTGTAACTTCCATAGTAATATCATCAAAGCTATTGTTAGCAGGAACCTCATCAACTTCAGTTTGCGAAACTCCCCACGTTATATCGTAAGATGCAGGAGTAGCTGTTGGAGTAAACTGAGTTGTAATGAACAAACTATCAGAAGCTCCAGGAGCGATACTAGCTGTTGTAGCACTTGAACCAGTAAAAGTAGCACCGGCATCAACGTCAACTGTTAAAACAGCATTCGTTTGAGCAAGGTTTCCATTGTTTTCTGCAAACCCAGAAAAATCAATTGGTGCAACTTGTGTAGTTGGAATTTGGTAATAGTGTAAACCTTCTGAACCCCAATAAGATGGTCCCGCCACTAGGTCGTTGTTTGGTGCTTGCACAATAGAAATATCATCAATTGTCCAGTAATAATGAGAGTTACCACCAGTACCGTCCCAAGTGAATTTCAATAAAACAGTATTACCAGCTGCAAGGGAAGTAATATTTCTTGAAATTTCAAGACCTCCGGTAGTCTCTTCATATGTATCGTTTGGCTGTGTCCCGCTAATCAAATCAATTGGTGTTGACCAAGTAACCCCATTATCCGAAGATACAGAAACTGTAAGTATATGTGATCCTAAACAACACCATCTGAAATCATGTTCCATCACCAACTGTGCACTAGTTGCTCCAGTTAAATCAATCGGAGGAGAGATGAGAGAAGCAACAAAACTGGTAGCTCCTGCCCCTGGATTCAGTGAATCTGAGTCAAAAATCATAAAACCGTTTGCTGCGGTAGTAGAAGTAAACTGAGTATAAGGAGGCCCTGCAGCATATTGTCCCGTTGAAGACATAGTGGTGTATTTCCACTCATCACCATCGGCATCATCTGTAGTCCACGTTCCATTTGCAGTAGTGAAGCCACCATTGAAATCCTCGCTCCAGAGAGTTCCACCTTTTGTACTGTAGGTTCCTTGTTCTTCAATATTGCTAATCGCGTTATTGGTAAACAACTGTTCTTTTTGTAAACCAAAACTATGTTGGTTTACCTTTACTTGTGCAAAAGCACCAGTAACCATTATTCCTGCTAAAGCAAGAGTTAAGTAAATTTTTTTCATGTCTATTTTATTTTTAAGTGTTACAAATATAATATAATCTTCATAAGAACCTAAGCATTGTCAAAATTTTAACAATCCTTCAAAAAAGGAAGTGTTTTTTGCGTGTCAATGAGTTCTTTTTTATTCAAAATCAAGTTAATAACAATTTCCCTCTCTTCTGAGCGATTCATTTCTTCTCCCAAAGCATTGAATCCTTTAGATTCCCCGTTGTAAGTAAGCTGTTTTTCATCTTTTCCTACACGGTTCACTGCGGCTACAAAGCATTGGTTCTCTATTGCTCTGGCTTTTAAAAGGGCATTCCAGTGGGAAATTCTCTTCTCAGGCCAGTTCGCTACAAACAATAGAACGTCATAAGCGGTTGAAAGGTTGGGTAAGACATAGTTTCTCATTATTTCAGGAAACCGCAGATCATAACAAATCTGTAGTTGGAGTTTCCATCCTAAATAATCAACGATTGTGGGTTCAGTGCCAGAACTAAAATAACTGTTCTCATTTGCCAAACTAAACGTTTTTCGCTTGTCGTATTTTTCTACCTTACCATTCGGATAGACGAATACCCCTCGATTAAAAAATTCATTTCCGTCTTTGATCATTAAACTCGTGTAAACGGCAGCATTTTTTTGGGAAGCAATTTTTTTCAACCACTCAAGCGATGGGTTTCCCTTCCAGTTTTCAGCAAGTTCAGTAGTATTCATGCTAAACCCTGTTTGAAACATTTCTGGAAGTAGAATTAAATCAGTAGAAACGTCCTTAAGCAAACGGTCGTAGTTTGCAAAATTGGAGGTTTTGTTTTCCCATACCTGCTCAGCTTGAACCAGAGAAATTCTTAAATCTTGCATAATCGTTCGGTTGCTTTTATGAGCGTTTCATCATCTTTTGCAAAGCAAAAACGCACAATGTTTGAATCCTTCGCGTCGCTGTTGAATACTGAAACCGGAATGGCGGCAACACCATATTTTTTAGTCAATTCTTCACAAAAATCAACGTCGCCCTTATTGGAAATTTCAGAATAATTGGCAGTTTGAAAATATGTGCCTTCACAAGGGAGCAATTTAAATTTGGAGTCCGCTAGTCGATTTCTGAAAAAATCACGCTTGCCTTGGTAAAATGCACCAAGAGTTTGAACATCTTTTTGTGGAAGATAGGTAGCGATGCAATGCTGTGCAACGCTATTTACGCTGAATACATTGAACTGATGTACTTTTTTAATTTCATCCATCCATTTTTTTGGCGCGACGAGGTATCCAACCTTCCATCCGGTGATATGAAACGTTTTTCCAAACGAAGAAACGATAATGCTGTTGTCGATTAGTTTTTTTCTGGAGTTGACGGAAATATGTCGATTTCCAAAGGTGATAAACTCGTACACTTCATCTGACAGGACAAGTAATTTTTCGTTTTTCTCTACAATGCTTTCTAGAGCTATCATGTCCGATTCTGTCCAAACTCGTCCCGAAGGATTGTGTGGGTTATTGGTAATAATCATTTTTGTCTTGGCACTAACTGCGTTTTGAATGCGATCCCAATCAGGGTTGAAATCATTGTTCAATGAAATGCGAATTGGAATTCCACCAGCTACTAAAACAGCAGGTTCATAACAATCATAGCTCGGATCTAGAATAATTACTTCATCGCCTGATTTAATGAGCGCAAGTATCGTTGTAAAAATGCCCTGAGTGGCACCTGCAGTTACCAGTAATTCATCTTCTATAGAGACCGTTCTGGAATAACTGGATTCAATCAGTGAGGCAATGTGTTGCATCAGAACCGGACTTCCTGGCATTGGGGCATACTGATGTACGCTCAGTTGGGCACTTTTTTCTAGAATGGAAGTCAGTAAGTCGTCCACAGGAAAGTTGGGGAACCCTTGTGACAAATTAATTGCATTATGCTCAGACGCTAATTTAGACATCGTGCTGAATATCGTAGCGCCAACATTCGGTAGTTTTGACATACGTTTAGTTTGTGATAAATGTAAAAATAAAAACCATCTTGGAAATTCAGAGGTCTTAACATCATTTAACGTGATGATTTTCTTTACTTATGGAAAAGTGTCGTATTATTGAAAAAAAATATCTCATGAAAAAAGCACTGACAATAGGCACATTCCTTTTAGTGTCAACACTGACCATGAATGTTATGGCGCAGGAAAAAAACAGTATCGAAGTGAAAAAGGAAGTTATCATTGAAGATGAGAACGGCGAGATGAAACTGATCATTAGAACAACGAGTGGTACAATGTCTTCTCAGGAAGTATATACGGGTGAAGAAGCAAAAGCTAAACTCGCAGAAATTGACAATAATCAAGAACAGGAAACGTCGTTAGTGAAGGAAACAGACGAAGAGATTTTGATTAATGAGGTGGATGGCCAACGTGAACTGAGAATAAAGACAACGGAAAACGGAGTTGTGAAAGAGGAAGTATATATAGGAGAAGCAGCGGAGAAGAAAATCAAAGAGCTAGAGGAAACAAAAACGGTTAAAACCACCGAGAAAAGAATAGAGAAAAGAAAGGTGGTGAATGCAGTGGAATAAATTAGTTTAGTTAAATGTCATGTAGTTCGACTACCGCTTACAAAGATTGTTATTTTAGTGTTTAATTTAAAATTGTTTCTTGAGAATAATTCATTCATTGTTATTTTATTTTTCTTCTGGTATATATTGAAATTCGTAGATCTTAACAACACTCTCGTAACGTTTTAAGGTGCTTCTATAATATTCTGTTGCCGTTGCCTCATCAAAATGCCCACTTAAATAAACTTCTCCATCTGGAAAAAATCTTCCATTCAAATTATTATATTCTGCCTCCATAAAATCTCTAAATTGATTTGCTGCACTAGCATCTGTTATGGCATAATGCGTTTTTTCGTTGATGGTAATATTTTTTAAGGGTGTGATATATACTTTATCAAGGATACCAGTTTCAGTGCCGTAGGCAAAATAGTAATAGGTTTTACTTTCTTGAGCATTTAACGCAAACGTTGTTGCCATTAAAAGGCAAATTGTTAGTAGTTTTTTCATAATTGTTGTTTTGGTTTTTTAGTAATTTAATAATATCACCGACCCGCTATCCTGATTTTCGGCTTGCTCTGTTTTTTCTTAATTTATTCTATGCTGATTAAGGAGTACATAAATCCTAATCCATGAGCAATAACAGTATAAGTGCAATTACACCTCCTCCTACTAGTCCAACTACTAATGGGGCTTCCTCCTTCATTATCCACGGTTCTTCATACGTAGAATAATTATTCTGCGGTGGAGTTAATCCAGGGAACTCTGTTGGTTTACTTTCTCTTTCTTGTTTACATAATTTAGCTAATGAACTAAATTGACTTACCAATTCCTCGCTATCTATGGGAAGAGTTATTTCACTAACGAAATTGAAATCTCCCATTCCTCTTCTATTACCATAATCATCAAAATTGCTTATTTGATATTTGATACTTTCAGATTCACCGTAAAGTACAATGCATTTATAACCGAAATTCGTTGTTCCTGAACTTACGTATTTAATTTTAGAGAAATCTACCCATACTTTATCGTAACCTGTGTACTTTTCGTTCTCCTTACCCGGTTCCATAGTTCCCGCATAAGAATAAAACCAATAGTAACAGTCGTTATCGCCATCAAGTCCCCAACTTTGAATTTGATCATATTTACCAGATGGCGTATAAACCTTTTGTGCGTTGTCTAAAATAGGATAAATCGCAGAGAAGACATCCAGTTTTTCCTGTGTCAAGGTTTGTGTTTCCTGAGCATAAGTTTTACTAGTACCACAAATAAAAACTAGTATCAACAAAGCTTTTGTAAATCTTCTTAATTTTGTCATAATGATTAATAAGATAATTTTATATTATTAATTAGATTTTTCAATTCCGTTATTCCTGGTTTTTATTAATTGTGGAAACAAAAAGATCCCATCCCTTAGTTTTCCGTGTAAGTAAAACTAACTTTGATTACATTATACCCTTTCTGTTTGTACCAAAGAATCTTTTCTTCTCTTCGTTCATCCAAATCGGATTCATTTACATCTTGTAGATTAACTACATAGGAAGTGATTGCTTGATGATCATAATCATTAAGTATAAGCCATTTTACAAAAGCTGCAGAAATCTCATTTTGACAATGATTGCAATCGTTATTGTAGACTTTTGTTAAATACATCGTTGTACCTTTTAAATAATAGGTGCACCACCATGCCTTGCCCTCCGCTTTATTTTGTACAGGGGCAGGCGTACTCTTTGAACTGTAATCGACAAGACATTTATAAGTAAAACTTGTACGTTTGATGCGATCGTTATTGCGTAAATACGAATCTAATTCATATTGGGCCTTGGCTTTTGTTTCGTATCCTTTAAAATAACCGGAAGGATAATTTGAAAATGCCGACTGATCTTTAAATTGAATTTGCCAATCGCTTTTGTTTAAACCATATTCAGATTCCAAGTAACTTAAAAATTTACGTCCTGCTTCAGAAAATAATTGCTCACTTGAAACTGAATTATAACTGTCTTTACTACAGGCATCATAACCATTGTATTCAATGATGCCACTCACATAACTGGTTGTACTGTTGCTTAGGTTGCCGGGGTATGCAACAATAAAAATAAATTGTTCATCATTTGCTGGTGGCGCCCCATCTTCAGCACTGAATCCTGTGCTTGGAGTTAACATTAAAAGTACCGATAAGAGTGCAATTGCTTTTTTCATCATAATTGTTTTTTTCATGGTTTTTAAAAAAGTTCTTTGTGTATACTCAAATGGTTCTTCCCGTAACTAATCAGGACATCTGATTTTACCAACGATATCAACAATTTAAGTTAAATCCAGTTGTCATTCATTTTCATTATCGCGCCGGTATAAAAGCTGCATTTGCCAACCTTTTTTTATAGTTTTTCTGAAAATCATTTTGAATCAAACTTTAAATAAGCGTTATAAACGAGTTTTCCTTTCATATTAGGTACTAATAGAAATTGTAGACTACGAAATTAGACTTATGAGTATATTATTTACAATACCCAGTACTGGGTATTTTTAAATTAGCAAAATACTCCTTCACAGTTCAATTTCAGATTTGTTTTTACTCTTTAATTATCTTAAAGAAATTGGCATTATCTCCACCAATTCTCAAAAGATATAACCCTGGCTGCAAATGACGAATATCAATTATTGTTTTTTCAGAAGCTAATTGACCACTCAATGTTTTTTGTCCTAACGTATTAACGATCTCAAAAGTGAATGGTTCGAAATTTTCATATTCAATGATTAAAATGTTGTTGGTGGGGTTTGGATATACATTCATTTTAGTGTTCAAATCTGTAAGTCCAACCGTCGACACATCGATACATGCGGATGTTTCAGTACAGTTGTTTAGGCTCACTTCTACAGCGTAACTTCCATTCGCTAGTGCAGTGAAACTTTGAGCTGTTTCTCCAGTAATTGCTTGGTTATTGTTGTTACAGTCAAGCCATTGGTAGATTGCTCCACCTTCAGTGACAGTTAGAGTATTGGCATTGTTTACTACTGTGATGTCAATAGCCAGAATTGTTAAATCGAGAGTTACCAAAGAATCACAACCCGCAGCATTCGTCAATAAATGTGTTGCAGTGTTATTGGAGGCAGTATAGTTGTTTCCATCTATCCATGTGTACGAATCACATGCTTCTATCACATCTGTACTCGTATTGGAATAATTAATCGTCAAATCAAGTGTGACTAAACTATCACAGCCAGTTGCATTTGTCAATAAATGCGTTGCAGTATTGTTGGAGGTAGTATAGTTGTTTCCATCAATCCATGTGTACGAATCACATGCTTCTATCACATCAGTACTCGTATTGGAATAATTAATCGTCAAATCAAGTGTAACTAAACTATCACAGCCTGACGCGTTTGTCAATAAATGCGTTGCAGTGTTGTTGGAGGTAGTATAGTTGTTTCCATCTATCCATGTGTGTGAATCACATGCTTCTATCACATCTGTACTCGTGTTGGAATAGTTTATAGTTAGATCGAGAGTTACTAAAGAATCACAACCCGTTGCATTTGTCAATAAATGTGTTGCAGTGCTATTGGAGCTAGTATAGTTGTTTCCATCTATCCATGTGTGTGAATCACATGCTTCTATCACATCTGTACTCGTGTTGGAGTAATTAATTGTCAAATCGAGAGTTACCAAAGAATCACAACCCGCAGCATTTGTCAATAAATGTGTTGCGGTGTTGTTGGATGTACTATACGTGGCTCCATCTATCCATGTGTATGAATCGCATGCTTCTACAATGTCTGTACTTGCTGTATTTACGCAAGCTGTTAATAAACGCGCAATACGATTTCTTCCAATTCCTTCGTAAGAGGTAAACTGTCCACCTATTATTACTTTTCCATCAGTTTGTAAGGCAGTGGTGAACACAGAGCTATTTGCCCCAGTTCCTGAGTCAAAAGTTAGATCCAGTGTTCCGTCTGTGTTTAATCGAGCAACACGATTTAGAGCAACTCCATCATAAGAAGTGAAATTACCGCCAATAATAATTTTACCATTACTTTGTATAGCGATTGTCGTGACCGTATTGTTTGCTCCAGTTCCTGAATTAAAAGTCGTATCCAATGTTCCATCAGAATTCAATCGAACAATACGGTTTATTAAGGTGCCATTAAATACAGTAAACCCTCCTCCAACGATAATTTTTCCGTCATTTTGTATGGCGGTTGTCACAATGCCACTATTTATCCCAGTTCCAAAATTAAACGTGGCATCCAATGTCCCGTCAGTGTTAAGGCGGGCAATGCGACTTACGATAACACCATTATAGGATGTGAACCCTCCTCCAATTATAATTTTACCATCACCCTGAATAGCAGTTGTATTGATAAAGTTATCTGCCCCTGTTCCTGGATCAAAAGTTAAGTCCAAAGATCCATCGGTATTCAGTCGCGCAATACGGTTTCTGCTTGTGCCATTGTAGTTGATAAAAAGTCCTCCGATAATAATTTTCCCATCGTTTTGTATTGAGGCTGTGCGAATGGCGAAATTTGTCCCGCTTCCAATGTCAAAAGCTGCGTCTAATGTTCCATCGTTATTTAGACGTGCAATATGATTCATAGCTAACCCATTAACTGAAGTGAATTCGCCTCCAATAACAACTTTGTTATCATTTTGTATCGCCATTGTACTAACAACCGCATTTGTTTCCGTTTCTGGGGCAAAAGTAGGATCTGAAGTTCCATCGATATTAAGTCGTGTGATATGATTTCTACTATCACCATTATAAGAAGTGAACTCACCTCCAATAATTAATTTTCCGCCACTTTCCAAGGCGCTACAATGTATATTACTATTTGCTCCAGTTCCGGGATAAAAAGAAGCGTCTAAGGTTCCATTGGCATGCAAACGGGCAATGTGGTTTCTTCCTGTTCCATTATAGGAGGTGAACAGGCCTCCAATTATAATTTTCCCATCAACTTGCAGGTCGATTGACATCACTGAAGTACTTGCCCCTGTTCCTAAATTAAATGTACCATCTATAGATCCATCCTCATTCAGTTGAGCTATACGATTCACTAAGGTTCCATTATAGGAATTAAAATCACCACCTATGATAATTTTCCCATCAACTTGTACTGTTACCGTGCGAAGGAGACCACTAGATGGGCCAGTTCCAGAGTCAAAAGAAGTATCTACCGTTCCATCAGTGTTAAGTCGCGCTACACGATTTACATTAGGACCATTCAACCAAATGAAACCACCTGCAACAATAACTTTTCCATCGTTTTGTATTGCCATTGTTGTGATAGCAGCATTTGCTCCGCCACCGGGATCGAATGTTGTATCCAGCATTCCATCGATATTAAGACGAGCCACACGATATCTGTTTATTCCATTAAACAATGTGAATTCACCTCCAATAATTATTTTATCATCATTTTGAATAGCGATAGAATAAACAACTTGATCTACCCCCGTTCCTGTGTCAAATGTTCCATCAAATGTTCCATCGACGTTAAGACGGGCAATTCGGTTAACAGCTATTCCATTATAGGAATTGAAATAACCTGCTATTATAATTTTCCCATTGCTTTGAAGTGCTAATGTGTTAATTAGACTAGATGGCCCTGTACCTGGGTCAAAAGTTAGGTCTAATGTCCCATCTGAGTTTAGCCGGGCAATTTTATTCCGAGCGATTCCATGATAATAAGTGAAACTCCCGCTAATTAAAATTTTCCCGTCGGCTTGAAGGACGACTTTTGTAACTTCTCCATTCGCTCCAAAACCTGAATTAAAACTAGAATCTAATGTTCCATCTGTATTCAGTCGTGTAATATGGTAAACTTCAGATCCGTTATAAGTAGTAAAACTCCCACCTATAATAATTTTCCCATCGCTTTGTATAGCGCTTGACATCACCGCATTATTTGCTCCATCACCATACCCAAAGCCAATATCCCCTGGGTTGAATGTGGGATCGTTAGCACCTGGTTGTCCATAGATTGCGTTAGCCGTGAAAAATAAAAAAATAGAAAAGAGTATTGACTTTTTCATAGTATACTGTCATTAGTAGGTTACCATATTCAGTTTAAATTTTGGCTATCTGCCCCATTTTAATTCAGCAAAATTGCTTTAATCTTTACAATCATGCAATACCCACTACTGGTTATTTTTCTCAGTATGGTTAAATATTCTTTCTTAAAAGTCAACCCTGAATTCTAATAATTTAATTAACTTGTAATACTAAACAATCTACAACTCTATTTTCATGAAGAGAAATTCAGCTTCTAAGACGTCTCAACCTTTCCACTTGGAGAAGAGTGTGAAAGCGAAAATAGTCGCAATTAAAGCCGTTGAGGATCTTTTACCAGGGGTGGTAATTATCCATAACATCCAAACGAGAAGCGTGGAATACATGTCAAAATGGGGTTTAGAAATCCTACAGACTTCGATGCAGGAATTAAGAGACATGGGTGAGGCATATTTTGATCACTTTTTGAATCCTCAGGATGCTCAAAATTATGCCCCAAAATTTATAGAAATGCTGGAGAAAAGGAGTGTTGATCAAATTTCCTACTTTCAGCAAGTAAGACCCAATGGACAAGAAGAATGGGATTGGTACGTGAGCACCACAAAAGTATTTGCATGTAATGAAACAGGGGAGCCACATTTGCTAATTACAACTGCTCACCCTGTTAACGAACTTAAGAGTATTACCTACAAAATGGAGCGCTTGATTGACGAGCGCAAAAGCATGCTTCGGGATCTCCCAAAATATCGTAACCTTACTAAAAGAGAACGGGAAATACTAAAATTAATGGTTGAGGGTAGGAGTTCTACGGAAATTGCAGATTTGCTGTACATTGCTCATGCGACTGTTTTGCAGCATAGAAAGAATATTAAAACTAAAACTGGGTTAAAAACATTACCTGAATTAGTTCTTTTCGCTCAGGTGTTTAATATAATTTAGCAGAAAGCAGTACCTTTTCTTTTAGTTAAAAACCTCATCCAAACACGCACAGAAGAGCTGCGCAGTTTTTGTCAACACCTCTTCGGTGTGTGCTTGTGATATAAATCCTACCTCATAACCACTTGGGCCAATGTAAATTCCATGATTCAGTAATGACCAGTGGAGGCGACTGAATTTCGTCATGTCTGGATTAATCTCATCCGCACGATGTATGTTTCGCTTTCCATCAAAGGAGATCCAAAAAATGGAGGTCAATGTCACCAATTCAAAATCATATCCCTTGTCTTTTGCATAGTCATTGATCACATCTACAAAAATTCGGGTTCTTCTTTCTTGATCTTCGTAAAACCCTGGTTTTGCACATTCGGTTAATTGTGCGATTCCCGCAGCCATAGCAACAGGATTCCCAGACAATGTTCCAGCCTGATAAACCGGACCATCAGGAGAAATTTGTGCCATGATTCCCTTTTTAGCACCGTACGCACCGACAGGCAAACCACCCCCAATAATTTTTCCATACGTCACGATATCTGGAGTGATGTCTAACATTTCTGCGGCACCGTTAAATCCAACGCGGAATCCTGAAATCACCTCATCGAAGAAGAGAAGTGAGTTGTATTTTGTACAAATTTCACGCAGTGCTAACAAAAAGCTTTTTTCTTGGAGCAATAATCCGTTGTTCGCTGGAATTGGCTCGATGATCGCACACGCAATATCATTTCCGTGCAATTCAAAACAGTTTTGCAGTGCTTCAATATCGTTCAACGGCAACACCAAGGTTTCGTTCGCAAATTCCGCAGGAACACCTGCACTTGATGATTCCCCAAAAGTCACAAGTCCACTTCCTGCTTTTACCAATAGCGAATCGGAATGCCCGTGATAACAACCTTCAAATTTTACCACTTTTTTTCTGCCTGTGTATCCTCTTGCCAAGCGCAACGCCGACATGACAGCTTCCGTTCCTGAACTGACAAAACGAATTTTATCAATGTAAGGATTACGCGATAAAATCAATTCCGCCAATTCGTTTTCTAAGACTGTTGGCGCTCCAAAACTGGTCCCATACTGCAATGTTTCTACGACTTTTTTGTAGATACCTTGGTGATTATGGCCCAAAATTAATGGTCCCCAGCTGCAACAAAAATCAACAAATTCATTTCCGTCTTCATCCCAAATGGTGCAGCCATCTCCTTTTTTGATAAACAAAGGTGCTCCCTCCACAGATTTAAACGCTCTCACGGGTGAATTTACACCACCGGGAAAGTACGTTTTGGCTGTTTCAAATAGTTTTTCAGAAGTTGCACGGGAAATTGCTTGTTTGACACTCATTGTAATAATTTTAAGTGATGCAAAGTTAGCAATCTATCACTTTTTATAAAGTCGTTCTCGAAATATGATTGAATTTTCACAAAAGGAATACCAGTTCCTACCCAAACTGATCGGTTTTTAAATGATATCTTTATCTTTGAGAACAAATTCTACTCAAAATTAGCAGACGAATGAAGTATCAAAATACGCTTGAATTTTCGCGTGAAATGGACGAAAAAGATCCGTTAAAGTCATTTAGAGATCGTTTTTATTTTCCAAACTTCCACTCAAAAGAAGTTGTTTATTTTACGGGGAATTCGTTAGGCTTGCAACCCAAGACCACAGAAAAATACATCAAAGAAGAACTTGATGCTTGGGCAAAGTTTGGAGTAGAGGGACATTTTTTAGCGGACAAACCATGGTTTTCGTACCATGAATTTTTAAGCGAAAAAGCGGCGAAAATTGTTGGAGCGAATAAGGAGGAAGTGGTTATCACACATTCACTAACGACGAATTTGCATCTGTTGATGGTGTCGTTTTACCGCCCTCAAGGCAAACGCACGAAAATTATTTGTGAGGCAAAGGCATTTCCAAGTGATCAGTATGCGCTTGAGTCTCAAGTGAAATTTCATGGGTTGGAGACAAACGAACATCTAATTGAAGTCGCACCGCGAGAAGGAGAGAATTTAATTCGGGAAGAAGATATTTTATCGAAAATTAGAGAAACGGGAGACGAACTGGCACTTGTGATGATTGGTGGAGTCAACTATTTTACGGGACAGTTGTTCGACATGAAGAAAATCACTGAAGTCGGTCACTCCGTTGGAGCTATTGTCGGATTTGATCTTGCGCATGCTGCAGGAAATGTTAATTTAGATTTACACGCATGGGGAGTTGATTTTGCAGCGTGGTGTGGGTATAAATACTTAAACTCGTCACCAGGTGGAGTTTCTGGTATGTTTGTGCATGAGCGTCATGCGTACAAACCTGAACTTCCTCGCTTTGCAGGTTGGTGGGGATACGACAAAGAAACGCGTTTTCAAATGGAGCCTGGGTTCAACCCAATGCGAGGCGCAGAAGGATGGCAATTAAGTAACGCGCCAATTCTGGGAATGGCAGCGCACTTGGCTTCACTCGATATCTTTGAAGAAGCTGGAATGGGACGTATTGGAGAGAAAAGGGATCTGATGACAGCCTATTTGGAATTCATCATTGATGAAATTTCAGAGAGAAATAGCGAGAAATGTAGGTTGGAAATTATTACACCAAGAGATTTGAAGCAGCGTGGAGCACAGTTGTCAATTGTTGCGCATGGACAAGGAAAAGCATTGTTCGATGTGCTTTTTGAGCAGGGTGTGATCGCTGATTGGAGAGAACCGAACGTGATTCGAATTGCACCAGCACCACTTTACAACTCCTTTGAGGACTGCTTCCGATTTGGACAATACCTCGAAAGCGCAATACAATAATTGAAAAATGGACGAATTAACAATTCAAACACTTATTAAGGCAAACTACTCAGGTGGACTGAGTGAAATGTCGTCGTATTTGAGCGTAGCGCTTCAAGCGACGGCTGTCATTATTGGTGGAATTGTACTTTGGAGAGCAAGCAGTGTTTTGCATAAACGAAAACTGGCAGAACGATCCAGAAAATCATTTTTTGAGACGTCCTATTCAAAAGGCTGGAAAAGAAAATAAGAATTTAACTACTTGAATTATACGATATGGCAGAATCAAAGAGTGCAATAATTGTTGGAGCCGGTTTGGTGGGCTCACTTTGGGCAGTTTATCTTTCCAAAGCGGGATACAAAGTCACCATTTATGAGCGACGCGACGATATCCGAAAAGCGGAAATTTCTGCTGGGAAGTCAATCAATTTAGCACTATCGGTGAGGGGGTGGAAAGCACTGGACGCTGTTGGCGTTGGTGATGAAATCAGAAAAATTGCCATACCGATGTACGGAAGAACGATGCACGATTTGGAAGGGAATCTAACGTATCAACCGTATGGAAAGGAAGGACAAGCGATCTATTCTGTTTCCAGAGGTGGTGTGAATGCCAAAATGATGGACATCGCGGAAAATGTAGGAAACGCTACAATTCACTACAATGTAGAGTGCATAGGAGCAGATACAAAAGCAGGAACTGTGCGACTTAAGGACAAAAAATCGGGAGATGAATTCGAAAAGCAAGCCGATGTCGTTTTTGCAGCGGACGGAGCATTTTCAGCAGTGCGCTACAATGCCATGCAGAAGCTAGATCGATTCAATTACAGTCAGCATTTTATAGAGGATGGATACCGCGAATTGCTTTTACCAGCATTACCAAATGGTGATTATCCAATGGATAAAAACTCACTGCATATTTGGCCGAGAGGTCGATTTATGTTGATTGCGCTTGCGAATGAAGATGGATCGTTTACCTGTACCTTGTTTATGCCGCACGAAGGAGGAGAAAATTCGTTTGACAAAGTGAACACAAAACAAGAAGTGGATGCGTTTTTTAAATCCACCTTTCCTGATTTTTATACCATGATGCCTAATGTAGCAGATGCATGGGAAGACCACCCATTGTCGTCGTTGGCAATTATGCGTTCTTACCCGTGGCACGATGGAAAAGTGGCGCTCATGGGAGACGCCGCACACGCGACTGTTCCGTTTTATGGACAGGGAATGAACGGTGGTTTTGAAGATTGTTCTGTGATGTGGGAATTAATGCAAAAACACAATGAAAATTGGGAGCAGGTGTTCGAAGAGTACAGTATTTTGAGAAAACCAGACGGTGATGCACTTCAAGATTTATCCTTGCATAATTACCATGTTATGCGCGATTTTGTAGCTGACCCAAAATTTTTATTGCAGAAGAAAATTGAAGCAAAATTTGCAGAACTGTACCCAGATAAGTGGATGCCGTTATATTCTCAAGTCACATTTAGCACGATTCGCTACAGCGAAGCGTTAAAAAATGGAATGCGACAGGATAAAATAATGAAGGAAGTCATGAATATTTCCGATATTGAGTCGAAATGGGACTCGGAAGAAATTATGAATCGAATTTTAGAAAGGATATAGTATGAGAGGAATTGTATTGTTGTTGGGGTTAATTATATCGTTTGGGGCATTTGCACAGCGTGATTTGACTCCAACGAAGAAAAGACAAGCGTTTGGAACGAGAGATTTTAGAAACCTGAATAACTATGGACTGCAATTCCAACTCGGTCCAACGTATACGCTCACGCGCTTGGACAAGAAAAACTATACCGCATACGCTAGTCCAGCGGACAGCATTACAGGGAGATACACGCACGATCCAAAGGGATTAATGGGTTTTTATGCAGAAATCGGCATGGCACACTTTCCTAAAAAAAGATCTAAATTGTCATTGTGGTTGAAAACGGTACTTGTCAGCTATTACGATTGGGGCATTGGCTACAAACACCTCGGTGGAACAGAAACGACCTATCTTGATCGACTTGACCCTGCTGGAAATGTGATTGGTACAGATGAATTCAGTGGTAAATTTTACAACGGACATGTGTACGGTAGATTTACCTTACACAAGAACATCAATTTGGGCAAGACCTTTTTTATTGACAATGGCCTGGGGTTGAATGTCGATTATAAAGTCGTACACGGACAAGCAGCCTATCCGGGAGAAGTTTTTCCAGGACGCAGAAGTCTGTACAATCCTTTGCTCGTTCAATTGCACTACAGTATCGGCTTTGGGATAAAATTGAAGCGCGGAAGCTATTTGATTCCGGGAGTTAGAACACCTATCTTGGGATATCAAGGCGTTAGTCCTCTACTTGCTGGAAATGGAAAAGGCGCACCTAACGCCCCCTATTTTGGAAATCCAGCACTGCAATGGTTTTCATCGCAGTACTGGCCTATTTATCCCCACATAAAGTTTATTTATTTGTTCGAAAAGAAAGCGAAAGGATGTCCTCCCGCTGAAGTAAATGATCAGGACAAGAATACTCAAAGAGGACGTTAATTCAAGAAGTTAAAGGCAATGAAGAAAATATATCATTTAGCGAGTTGTAGTACAAACCAACGCATTTTAAAAGAGTTGAATCTTGACGGAGTTGATTTGCAAAACATCAAAGAGCAAAACATTGATGAGAAGACCTTGGATTTTCTCAAAGAAAAGGTTGGTTCGTATGAGGCCTTGTTTTCAAAAAAAGCAATGAAATACCGCTCGATGGGCTTGAATGAAATGAGCCTATCTGAAGCGGATTACAAAAAGCACATGTTACAAGAATATACCTTTTTGAATCGCCCATTTATGATCAATGGTGATGAGGTGTTTATTGGAAACTCCAAAAGTGTTGTAGAACAAGCGGTGAAATCGTTTGCTAAATAGTTGTCTTTGTACATGAAAATCAACCTTCTTCTAACCTTCACAGCGCTTTTATTCTTGGCTACCTCAGTGAGCGCACAGAATTCAGTGGTCAATAGAATTGAGATTGACCGCTTAGATGAAATTACTATTGAAGAGGTTGTCGAAGTAGATAAAAACGGTGTCGTTGTACTTTCAAAGAGGTTAAAGCCCAACGGGTCAGATTTTTTGTGGACAATAGATCAGTATTCTACTGATTTGGTAATAATGCACTCTGTCGAATTGCTGATTCCAAAAAAGTTTGTTGTGAGGAGTCAATTTCAGGATGGGAAGTATGTGTTCTTCTATTTTGAAAATGCAACAACGGAGTATAGTATAATTAGGGTGAACACCGAAACCGGTGTAGTATCAGACATTGAGGGCAGCAGACCTAAGAGGTCACAAGGGAAAGTCATTTTGACAACAGAAGGTATAGTTTATGTATACTATAATTCATCTGAAAATAATACGTGCAAAATAATTGATTTCGAAACGAATACCGACAAGGACTTTTTTGTCAATGTTGGGCGCTATAAAAGTGATGCAGTTACCCTTAGAAGTGTCAACTGTGATAGGAATTTGGATGAACTGGTCTTTTTAATGGAAGGAAAGGATCAATCGGGTAGGCACTTAATATTGTCGAGTTATTCGCTCAACGGAAACATTAAGCAAATTGCTGATGTTGGAGCGCTCAGCAGTAATTATCTTTTTGCCGGCGAGGCGGTAATTGTTGGTTCCGAAAAATATTTGCTGTCGGGGAGCTACGCGTTAAATTCCGTCAGCGCACCTATCGGTATTTATTCAACGGTACTTAATGGGTTTGATACTGCTTTTTACAATGAAACACCCTTAACTGGTCTTCAGGTTTTTGGTAAGGATGTTCGCGACGATTCCGAATCTGCACGAAAATTGAGAAAGATTTTGCAGCATATTGAAGTTTCAAGCCATCAACCTATTATGGGCCAAGAAGGCTATTATATCTTGAGCGAGTTCTATAGATCTGAGTATACTTCAAATGCGGTTGTTGGAGTGTTTTTCGGTTTGGCAGGAGCCATGTTAACCTACAGGTTTAATGGTTACCGCTATGAAGGAGCTACGATGCTAAGTTTCGACTGGGAAGGGAATTTACTGTGGGATGTTCCTCTTGAGCTCACTATGGAAACCCGCCCAATGACTAAAAAGTTGCATGTAAATGTGGAACAAGATCCAAAAGGATTCATTATACAGCATCCATATGGTGAAAAAATGAGAACGGTTCTGCTTTCAACAGCTGGAAAAACAGAAACACAGTTTGAGGAAGTAAATACTTCTGCGGATGAGTTGAATTTATGGTACGATGAGTTTTACCTTTCGCATGGCACGTTTTATATTTATACAGTTCACAATGAAAATAGTATAGAAAATAGAGTCACCACCAAGCGAGAGGCATACTTTATTGAGAAAATTGCTCCACGTTAAAATCGTTGAATGAAGTGAAGACAAGTACCATAGTCAAATCCCATCTGGCGCTTTTTATCGTCAATGCGCTCTACGGTGCCAATCATATTATTGCCAAAGGTGTGATGCCTCTCTACCTTTCTCCGAATGTTTTTATTGCTATGCGTGTTGTCGGTGCGACTGCCCTGTTTTGGATCGTAAAGTCATTTCGTGTCAAAGAAAAAATAGCCAGAAAGGACCTAATTTTATGTGCCGTTTGTGGCGTATTTGGGGTGGCCAACAATCAGCTGTTCTTTTTTCATGGACTAAACTTATCTTCGTCAATTAATGCCGGGATTATCATGACGCTCAATCCAATCATGGTGGCAATTTTGGCATTTTTCATTCTGAAGGAGCCCCTGTCCATGCTAAAAAGCATCGGAATCATGCTTGGTGCAATTGGTGCCATTTTGTTAACGTTAACTGCAGGAACTGGAAGCGGAGATTCTGTTCTAGGGGACCTGTTTTTATTCATCAATGCATTGAGTTATGGAATCTATTTAGTACTCGTGAAACCCTTGATGAAAAAGTACTCGCCACTTACGGTGATTACCTATGTTTTCTCTTTTGGTACGATGTACGTATTGCTTTTTCCACCAACCATTAGTGATTTGATGGTTACTAATTTTTCAATTATTCCCGCAGATGTGTGGTGGAAAATTGCCTATGTCATAGTAGGTGTTACATTCTTAGCATATTTACTCACAGTTACAGCATTAAAGCACCTTACAGCTTCAGTGTCGAGCAGTTATATCTATTTTCAACCAATGATGGTAATTTTGTTTACCTTTCTGTTCAGTTCAATGGGATTAGCAGATGATTACACGGCGACGATTACTTGGGAGAAGGTGATGTATATGCTGATCATATTTTCTGGAGTTTACATCACTTCTTCAGCGAGTTTAAGAATGCGAAAAAGGGCAAAAGAATAAAAGCTTTTAAAATAGATATTTGATTTTTTTCATTTAGTACCAATTACTTACCTTTGTTATACTAAAACGCACCAGTTGAGGCAGATTCTCATGTTATTCTTATTGATGACCTTTTCCACAATTGGATATGGGAAACAGCCTCTTGTTGATTCGTTGAATCGGCAATTACTCAAATCAACAAATAGCATTGAGCGCGGTCGGGTATATCTAAAATTATCGGAAATCCACGCCACAAAGTACCCTGATAGTGTCATTTTTTACTGCAAGTTGGCTGAAAAGGAAGTGACCAAAGCTCAAAAAAAGTACACGAAGAAACAATACCGAGATAGAACGGAAATCATTGCAACAGCATTTAACAACATTGGTTTTGCCTATTCAGTTCAAGGCAAAATGACTGAAGCCTTGCGTTACAATCGAAAGTCACTGGCGCTCTGGGAAAAACTTGGGGATGTAGAAAGCATTTCAAAAGTTCTGAACAATATAGGAGTGTTGTATCGTTCGGCGGGTGATTTTGACAAGGCGGAGGAGTATTATGATATGGCACTGAAAAAGCTAGTAGAGGAAGGCGATACATCAGGAATTGCTTTGTGCCACAACAATCTAGGAGGAATTTACAGGGAAAAGGGAGATCTAAAGAGTGCCCTGGATCACTACCGTACAGCTGTTAAACTGCGCACAATTATCGGGGATAAAAATGGACTTGCAGCGACACTGAACAATATTGGGGCCTTGTACAAAGGAGAGAACAAATTGGACTCCTCATCATTTTACTTTTCGCGATCACTGGAAATTGTTCTAAATGAGCAAAATCCGAGAGGAATTGCTCATGCTAGTTATAACTTGGCGGAGGTTGAGTTTGAAAGGAAAAATTACGACAGAGCATTAGAATTAGGAGAATTGTCACTTAAGAATGCACAACAAATTAATGGAATCACAAATTTGATTCAGGCTTCTGGACTACTGGCAAAAATTTATGAATTGAAGGGCGATTGGGAAAATGCATATAAAATGCAACGCTTGTGTAGTGAGAACGCCGAAAAGGTAAAAAACGAAGAACTCAATAGGGAGCTGATTAAGGGAGAGATCAAAAATGAATACGATAAGCAAATCGCAATCAACCAAAAGGAATCCGAAAAGAAGCTAGAAATTGCTGCTCAACAAGAGAAAATTCAAAATTATTTTACTTTCGGAGTAGTGTTCATTCTAATCTTGGTCGTCCTGTTTATTTTTATTCTAGCAAAACGACTTAGGACACTTCGCGATCAGAAGGAAACCATTGAGAAACAGAACAATGAGCGTAAAGGCCTTCTGCAAGAGATTCATCACCGCGTCAAAAATAATTTTCAAATTATTTCGAGTTTGCTCAAATTGCAGTCGTACAACCACAAAAACAAAGTAGTAGAAGATGCTTTTAACGGTGCTATCAACAGAATTCACGCAATGGCAATGGTTCATGAGATTATCTACAAGCAAGGGACTTTTACGGGAATAAGTGCTCGGGTCTATCTGACATCCTTGGTGGGGAGTTTAAAAGACTCATTTGCCAATGATCGACTAAACATTCAAGTGGATGCCTTTGAGAATGATTTGGATCCTGAACACTTTATTCCAATCGGAATAATTATTAATGAGCTAATTACTAATTCGTATCAGCATGCGTTCAATGAATCGAATGAGAATTCTGCAATTTCCATCGTTTTAAGAAAGAAGGGGAAAGTGGTTGAGTTAATATACAAGGACAACGGAAAGGGGTACGTCGAAACTGAGTCAATTGATTCATTTGGAATGGACTTAATCCGCACCATGGTTGAACAGCTTTCAGGAAAGATGGAATTTAGCACTGAAGGAGAATGGACCACTGTATTCAGTATTGAGTTTGAAGATTGATTTGTGTCTTCATCAATCAGAACGTCTCCGTGGTTTCATGATTGACCGTATTTTCAAGGTATTTCGTACATTTGCTAAAAATATGCGCTCATGCTAAAATCAATGACGGGCTTTGGAAAAGCATCCGATAATTTTCAATCAAAAAAGTATACTGTTGAGGTGCGTTCATTGAACAGCAAGTCGATGGATTTAAATACGCGAATGTCATCGCAATTCAAAGAGTTGGATGGACCCATTCGAAAATTGGTTACAGAAAAACTCGCAAGAGGAAAGGTTGATTTTTCCTTGTCCATGGACGTTGTAGGAGAAGAATCATTGATTTCTATCAACCATGATCTTGCAAAGGCTTATTACAAAGAATTGAAGGCACTGAATGACGGCTTAGGGGAGAAGACAGAAGACTATTTATCAATTATTTTGAGAATGCCTGATGTCTTTTCTTCATCAAGTCAGGAAGTTGAGCAAGACGAAAAGGACTTTATCTTAAAGCTGTCAGAAGAAGCGGTTGACCAGCTAAATAATTTTAGACGCAAGGAAGGAGAAGATCTTGAGCGAGAGTTTAACGAGCGTATTGGAGATATTCGAAACTTACTGAATGAGGTTCCAAAATACGAAGACGAACGCATCGAAACGATTCGTGAACGCATGAAAAAGGCACTTGAAGACATGCAGGGCGGATCTTATGACGACAACCGATTTGAGCAGGAAATGATTTTCTACATAGAAAAACTGGACGTTTCAGAGGAAAAAATGAGATTGGGTCATCATTTGGATTACTTTTTAGAAACCATGGTCCTTCCAGAAGGAGGCAAAAAGTTGGGGTTTATTAGTCAGGAAATTGGAAGAGAAATCAATACGCTAGGGAGCAAAAGCAATCATGCAGAAATGCAGAAATTGGTCATTGATATGAAAGACAATCTTGAGAAAATCAAGGAACAGATTTTAAACACGTTGTAGCTCAATGAAAAATGAATTGAACGGTAAATGCATTATTTTTTCGGCTCCTTCAGGTGCGGGGAAAACGACGATTGTTCACCATTTATTGACTAAAAACTTGGGATTGGAATTTTCAATATCAGCATGTAGTAGGGCGCCTAGAGCAAATGAAGTTGAAGGAAAGGATTATTATTTCATGACCGTTGAAGAATTCAAGAAGAAAATCGATCAGAACGCATTTGTAGAATGGGAAGAAGTGTACCCTGATCATTTTTACGGCACGTTGCGCAAAGAAATGCAACGGATTTGGGGAAATAGTAAGACGGTAATATTTGATGTTGATGTTGTAGGAGGATTGAATTTGAAGAAAGCCTTTGGTGAAAACGCCCTGTCAGTTTTTGTTCAACCACCGAGTTATGAAGCATTGGAAGTTCGATTGCGCACGCGTAGCACAGAATCTGATGAAAAGATAGCACAGCGCATGGAAAAGGCAGGGAAGGAGCTGAAATTTGCAAAAGATTTTGACGTTATTTTAATTAATGACAACCTGGACGATGCATTCGAAAGGGCAGAAAAGCTTGTTAAAACGTTTTTGAAAATAGAATGAAGGTAGGATTGTTTTTTGGGTCGTTTAATCCTATTCATGTAGGTCATTTGGTGATAGCGAATCATCTGGCATCGTCCTACGATTTTGATCAAATTTGGTTGGTGGTTTCTCCTCAAAATCCACTGAAGAAAAAAGAAACTTTATTAGAAGATTATCATCGTTTAGCCTTGGTGAATGTCGCGGTGGAGGACAACCCTAAGTTACGTGGAAGCAATATAGAATTTAAATTGCCAGTTCCGAGTTACACCGTGACCACACTGGCATATTTGAAAGAAAAGCACCCGTCGTATTCGTTTTCATTGGTTATGGGTGAAGATAATCTACGTACATTTCACAAGTGGTATAATTTCCAAGAAATTTTAGACAATTTTTCGATTTATGTCTATCCGAGGGCCTTTTCGCTAGAGGAGGTAAGGGACATTCATCAAGAATCAGATCATGTACTATTACAGCACAACAATGTTCATTTCTGTCAGGATGTACCCGTCATGAAAATCTCTTCGAGCTTTATTCGCAATGCGATAAAAGATGGAATGGATGTTCGTTATTTACTGACCGATCCAGTGTTAAAGTATGTCGACGAAATGAACTTTTACAAGTAAAAACAGAGCTCTCAGCTTACAATACCATTTCTGGGACGTTGTCTGGAATCACCAAATCACCCTCAGTAGCCGCAACAATCTCTTCCACAGAGACACCTGGAGCACGTTCAATCAAATGAAATTTATTGTCCTTGATCTCAAGCACGGCCAAATCTGTGACTACCTTTTTTACACATCCAACACCAGTTAAAGGCAAGGTGCATTTCTTCAATATTTTAGAAACGCCCGCTTTGTTGGCATGCATCATGGCAACAATGATATTGTCCGCAGATGCGACAAGGTCCATTGCACCACCCATTCCTTTGACCATTTTGCCGGGAATTTTCCAATTCGCAATATCACCGTTTTGTGCTACTTCCATTGCTCCGAGAACAGTTAATTGAACATGTTGTCCGCGAATCATAGCAAACGATGTAGCAGAATCAAAGTAAACAGCACCTTTGTTTGCAGTAATGGTTTGCTTTCCAGCGTTGATTAAGTCAGCATCCTCTTCACCCTCAAAAGGGAAAGGACCCATGCCTAGAATTCCGTTTTCAGATTGAAATTCCACTTCAATGCCTTTTGGAATGTAGTTCGCAACCAATGTTGGAATTCCAATTCCTAAATTTACATACCAACCGTTTTGTAATTCCTGTGCAATACGTTGTGCAATTTCGTTTTTATCTAAAGCCATTTTCAGGAGTTTTAATAATGTAAATATACTATTTTACTGGTGTTTTTTTTCGATTAATCATCTGTGAATCTATTACCTTTCACTTAAACCAAAGACTTTAATTCGGAGATTATATAATTTGACCTGTTCCATTTCATGATTATACATGTATATTTTGAGTGTATTATTTTGGAATTCCTGCTCGGTAATTTTTCTAGAGAAGTTGAATGAATAATTTTGCTTTTTCCCAAAATACCAATGAAAACAAGTAGAGGTATACCCTGTGGAAACATTTTTTTTATCCACTAATTCTTCAATAATATCTAGGGTCAACATTCCCTTATCTAAATGAACAGATCCTTCAATGGAAACCTGAACTTCTTTGTAAGTGATTTCATCAAGTTTGTACTCTATTAGGGGAATATACATCTCATTGGATTCAATCGCGTTGTAGATGGAGTCCTTTATACTGTTCTTTACGTATACTTGATTGCGCTTGTAAAGCTTCATCTCGGTTACAGGGTCTGATAGGACACATGTATAATCTGTCCAATCGGTAATATTTCCATAGGCTGATGAAAGATGATACTCCTCGCCAATCAGTGAGTCAGAATGATTTAAAACAGCCATTTTACCAACTAAGGACTCCCTTGAAGCATATGAGTAACAGAGGTGTGCGACATAATCTGCGGTGAGGATGTCATTTCGACCAATCATTTTTTGAGAGTTTAAATAAAAGGAACGATGCATGCGATCTTCAGGGGAAAAGATAGTGGTGTTCAAGTTTACGTTGGTTAGAAAAGAAACTGGAAACCAAAGAAGAAGTGGAATCGTCCATTTTAACACACCTTGCTCGGATAAAAGACTGCCAAAAGAAAGAATTAATAGCAAAATGAGGTACATACCAGCGCGATCTTGAGGATAATTTATGTCTACAAGACGCACCAATAAAGCAAAGCTAATTAGAGATAAGATAAACAGTGTAAATGCCCAAAACGATATACTTAATAGAAATTCTTTCCACGCTTTTTTGAATAGAAAAACAGTGAAGACAACTGCAAGAATAGAAAGCACAATCACCAGTGCGTACTTGATATAGTCTGAATCGGTAAAGAAAACAGTTTGACTGACAGATTTACCAGTAACTTCCCAAAGACCATCTTTTGATCCCCACCATAAGGCACCGGCCGTTTTTAGTTGGTCAATATACAGATAGAGAATGTACACTATGACTAGGAATCCAGAGGACAAAATATATGTGTACACTTTTGATGTTAAATCTCTTTGCTTCCATTGAATCAGCAATGACAAATGTAGATAGCCAAAAATCAATAAGATTGGAACAATCATGGTCAAATTAGACAGCAGGCAAAAAGTAAAACTTATCAAAATAATGGTTATGTCTTTAGGTTTTCCCTTCGCGTTCCACCCATTAATAAAACTCAGCCCTAAGGTAAAAAAGGCAATAGCCGGGCCGTATCCTCTGGATAGGCTGAAGTAATCAAAAACCCATGGAATTGAGACTAGTGCAAGGAATATTATGAGTCGAAACTGCTTAATATTCTCGTCAACTAACTTCTTTGCAGAAAAATAAAAAACTGGGAAACAACAGATTGCGAATAGACGGGAAACAATAAGGTGGTCGCCGAATATGCGATGAAGATAATGGGAGACATACGAATTTAATAAGTGATTGTTTGCATTCAGAACAGTGCTTTCATTTACTATGTCCCCAGTTTGAATATAGAAGTACAACGTTCCTAATTCATCCAACAATGGCTCTACGAAAATCGCGCGTAAAACCAGATATAGTATAAAGAAAGCGAACAAGGTACTAATGAACCACTTGTTTTGAATGTTGATCGACTCTATAAATCGGACCATAGTTCTATGTTTTACTATTTTCAGTTTTACCTAGCAGCGTGAGATAAAATGTCTGTTTGGTTCAGGTAAATCTCGCTAAGGTATTATTTTTCTTTGTGATTGAAACGTTTATCAAGTTGCTTTAGTCGTCTTGACACATATTCTTTAATGAGATTGAGCTCTGCGGTATAGTCGCTCTCATCAAAATACCACTTGCTTTTAATTGACCACAAGTCAGTATTTTTGGCAATATGAGCGCCAATGATTTTGTCGTTCTCAGCGATCAGTTGAGATAAGTTTTCATTGGTAAACACTTTTTTTCGCAGTTCTCCCCATCTAGCACTTATCTTCTCATTGAAACCGTTGGGATTTAACTCCATCAATCGTTCAAAGAGTCGCGTACGTTTTTCATCTATTATTCGTGCGAGCATATTAGGTTCGTTATCGCCATCACGCCCGAAGCTGTGATCATAATCCCATAAAGCAAATTTCATGGGTGTGGCTGTATTTTGCTTGTAAATAAAGTAGTTTTTTAATTGACCATCACCATTGTTTGTGAGCATTAAAATTAGCTGCCAGTCGATAAGATTATCAATATCCAACAATTTAAAAATGTTGTTTTTAAATGTTTCATCGTCTCCCTCAAAAATTAGCGTTTCAAGCTCTTTTAACTGAGCGCTAGCATCTCCTTTCTTGAGTTTTGGGAACTTTTGAGTGGCCAAATACATCGAATCTCTGTTGGGCGTGTCTTCCCTAGGAAAAAATAGTGGAGGCTCTTTGAAAATAAACGATTTTGGATCATTGATGTCAATGAGTAAGCTGCGTTTGTCCATTCGTTGCATCAGGACGTAGAGTCCTTGATAGGTATCATTTTCATAGACATTCACGTACGTGCAGAGCGGGGATTTATTTTCTGGGTTCATTTGCCGCCAAAGGTCAAAACTCAGTTTGTGTCGCATAAACGACTTATCGATGTAGCTGGAGTTAAGGATCCATTTCTTTGCTTCCGGCAGACCATCAATTGATTTTTTCTTCCACAATGTAATGGCGTACGAATGCTTCTCATAACGGGAGGACATTCCACCTCTGAATTTTACTTTTGCCTCTGCGGAGTCAACGTGGGTTTTATCGACAATTTTTATACTGCAATCGCCTTTTTTCTCCCAAGAAATTTCGTCAGAATAGATATGAAACTCTGTAAGTTTGTTTTCTTCCTGAGAGCAGGAAAATAAACCGAATAGAATAAAGACAGCCCAACCTATTTGAAATAAAATTGGTTGTGTTTTGATCTTCATACTAGTTGCGTGGTCGCACAGTTCGTTGCTCAATACGCTTTTCATACTTTTCTCCTTGGAAAATTCGCTGCACAAAGATTCCTGGTGTATGTATTTCGTTGGGATCCAATTCACCGGCTGGAACTAGCTCTTCTACTTCTGCAATGGTGATTTTCCCAGCCATTGCCATCATTGGATTAAAATTCCGAGCAGTTGCTTTATAAATGAGATTTCCTTCTGTGTCACCTTTCCACGCTTTGACAATCGCAAAATCGGCAGTAAGTGCAGACTCCAGAATGTGTGGTTTTCCATTAAATTCTCTTACTTCCTTTCCTTCTGCGACTTCAGTTCCGAAACCAGCAGGTGTAAAGAAAGCAGGAATTCCAGCACCACCAGCGCGACAACGTTCTGCGAGGGAGCCTTGCGGGATAAGATCAACCTCCAGTTCTCCAGAGAGCATTTGACGCTCAAACTCGTCATTCTCACCAACATAAGAGCTAATCATTTTCTTTATTTGCTTTTGATGAAGGAGCAATCCTAAGCCAAAATCATCCACACCAGCGTTGTTGGAGATACATGTTAGTCCGCGAACACCTATTTTAACCATGTGATTGATGGAATTTTCGGGGATACCGCATAAGCCAAAACCGCCAAGCATAATTGTCATATTATCTTCCAATCCAGTGAGCGCTTCACTTACATCTTTTACAACTTTATTCATAGTCTTTTAGTATCAAATTCCTAAATTGGGATCAAATCCCGGTGGAATAATTTGTCCATTTTCGCATTCGTAGAGCGTCGGATCATAGCCAATGGGTACTTCAAAATCTGAAGTAGAAATTTTCAGCTTTTTGTCCTTGTATACGTCTTGCATGTAATAACCGTAGATAGGAAGTGCCATTCTTGCACCCTGTCCCCAGTTCATCGATTTAAACCGCACGGCTCGATCTTCTGCTCCTACCCAAATCCCAGTGACCAAATCTGGAGTCAACCCCATAAACCAACCGTCAGAGTTGTTTTGCGTTGTCCCCGTTTTAGCTGCAGTAGGGTGAGAAATACCGCCCCATTTTCTCCAAGTTCCGCGCAAAGAAGTGGCTGTTCCAAATTGCACCGCACCCTTCATCATGTTCAAGGTTGTATACGCTACTCCTGAGTTCAATACTTCTTTCGAGTGTGGGTTTGCACTATAAATAACGTTACCATTTCTGTCTTCAATACGAAGAATTGTTGTGGGTCGCACAAAAATCCCCTGATTCACAAACATTGCTTGCGCACCGACCATTTGGAAAAGTGATAAATCCATAACCCCAAGACACATCGAGGGAACTTCATCCTCTGGGCGCAAATCAATGTCCAAGTCTTTCAAAAGTTTTGAAATTGTTTTAGGTCCAGAATACCCTCCCATTTTTGACATTACAGCAACGGTGACAGGGTTACTCGAAATTGCCAATCCATTTGCAACGTTGGCGTCTTTGGGGATATCACCTCGAGGACACCAACGATTTGTGAGGTTTCCACTGGCACCAAAAACATCCACACAGAAGGAAGTTCCAGCTTCAAATTTGGTGCATGGCTTTACGACTCCCATCGCGATGGCGGTTGAATAAACAAATGGTTTAATGGTTGACCCCACTTGACGCCTTCCTTGACGGACGTGATCGTAGGCAAAATGCTTAAAGTCTGTACCTCCTACCCACGCGCGTACAAATCCTGTGGCAGGCTCTATTGAGATTAAACCTGCTCTAAGTACACTTTTGTAGTAGCGAATGGAGTCATTGGGCGTCATTATCGTATCAATATCACCTTTCCAATGAAAAATGGTCATCGGCACAGCAAGGTTGAAGTTTTCTTTAATTTCCTTTTCGGAGAGCCCCTCCGCTTTTAGCATGCGGTAACGATCAGAGTTTTTTCGCCCTGAATTCATGAGTGTTTCGGCTACTTCATCGGAAATTCTATTGGTAAATGGGAAGTTTTTCAGGCCCTTATTGTTTTTGTCAAACTCAGGTTGTAAATCCTCTTTCAAGTGTTTTTCAACGGCTTTTTCAGCGTATTCCTGAAGTTGAACGTTCAGCGTGGTATAAATTTTCAGCCCATCACGGTAAACGTTGTAGGGATCACCATTTTCCTTCTTGTATTTCAATTCTCCCTTTTCGTTTTTCTCCTGAAAAAGTTCCGTGATTTCAGAACGAAGAGACTCTCTAAAGTGTGGCGCCAATCCTTCCTTGTGATCTACGACTTGATAATCAACGTTAATGGGCACGTTTATGAGCGAGTCATATTCAGCGTCTGAAAGTTTATTTTTTAGAGAAGGATTATCGCTTCTACTATTCTTTCTCCACTGGTATAGCACCAAGTTTCGGCGTTCTATGGCACGGAGACTATCGGCAGTTTTTAATTCTTGCATTTGCGCAGCTGTGACTTGAGCTACCAGGATATTATTTCGCGCTGCAACTGTATTTCTGTAGTCTTTGTTTTTATGTGTGTAGGGATTGTACAAAGATGGATTGTTGCACATTCCGACAAGCATAGCCGCTTCATTTTTGCTTAAATCAATCGGTTTTTTGTTGAAGTATACCTTCGCTGCATTTTCGATGCCAACGGCATTGTACAAGAAATCAAATTGATTCAAGTACATAGTGATAATTTCCTCTTTCGTATAGCGTTCTTCGAGTCGCACAGCAATAATATTTTCTTTTGCCTTTTCGTCAACCCGCTTCATTAATCGCCCCATCTTACCTGATGGTTCGGAAATTGTTTTTCCTTGAGCTTTTAATTCTGCTTTTCGATTACGCTCCTCTAGTGTGAACAGAAGCTTTGCCAATTGTTGCGTTATGGTTGAACCTCCGCCCGAGCTACCCATGTTTACTAGGGCTCTAGATAGTGCTTTAAAATCAACTCCTGAATGGTCGTGAAAGCGCTCATCTTCGGTTGCAATCAGCGCATCAATAACATAAGGTGAAATATTTTTGTACTCAACACTAGTTCGGTTTACACTCCAGTATCGACCAAGTTCCGTTTTTCCATCGTCTGCCAATATTACCGAGGCCAATAGCTCAGGTGGATTTTCCAACATTTCAATGGAGGGCATTTCGTCATCGGGCTGTTTTGCCAAAAGTATGACAATCGCTAGTACTGGAGAAAACGCGCCGACCCACATAAGTACGGTTAGCACTTTAGTCGTTCGTTGGTTGAAAGTAATTTTTTCTTTTTTTTCCTTTTTCATGCAGGCAATGTTGACGTAAAAATAAAGAATAATTCAATGAAATACTATACGCTTCTAACAGATCAGTTCAGTACGTCCAAGCGTTGACTATCTAACTTTAACAAAATGAACATCATTATCGAAAATGACATCATGGATGAACCACCATAACTGAAAAAGGGAAGGGGAATTCCGATGACGGGCGCAAACTCAATGTTCATACCTATATTGATGGCAAAATGATAAAACAAAATCATCGCAACGCAATAGGCGTAAATGCGGTTAAACGCGGACTTTTGACGTTCTGCAATAAAGACAATCCGCAAAATCATAAATAAATATAAAAAAACCAAAAACAGGCTACCGATGAAGCCCCATTCTTCAGCGAATGGACAAAAGATAAAATCCGTTTCACTTTCTGGGACATGGTTACTTTCCACGCTCGAAACAGAAGCATTTTGATAGCCTTTTCCAGCAATTCCACCAGAACCTACAGCAGCCATAGCGCGATTTCGGTTGTAATCATCTCCATCTGGGTCTTCACGCAAACCGAGCACTAACTCAATACGCTCCTTTTGGTGTCCTGCAAGTTTTTGAAACGCTAAGTCAACGGTATAGGTCAAAGTTGACACCAACACGAACGCCAAAATGGCAATCAATAATGCACGTTTTCGATCTCTTTTGGAAAACAGAATACGCATGATGAAGTAGCCAATGATGGAAAAAATCGCGACGAAAAACAGCATTTTTAAATATCCAGGAAACACCACACCAGGATACCATGAAAGTTCGAAGGTTGTGTTACTCAAGAGCAGAGAGGAAATGCTTAGAAATACAACAAAAAACAGAATTGGAATAAAGTGTGTTCCGATCCATGTTTGTTTAAAGTGAAGCGCTTTGATTGGTAGAACATTTAAGATCGATAAGATAATTGGATCGTAAGAAACGCCTTCGCGATAGAGCACAAAAAGAAATGCCGTAAATACAACAAATGTTCCTGCATCTGGCTGCAGAAGAATCAATACCATCGGAATAATAATTATCAGGTTGGAAATAAGCACCGTTTTCTTACTTTGCTGATTGAGGTTAGTGGTGCTCAGAAAGCGCGCAAGCAAAATTGCCGTTCCTATTTTGGCAAATTCTGCTGGCTGAATTCCCATTGACCCTATCCCCAGCCATGCTCTGGCACCATTTACTGGAGGCATGAACAACACGATGACGAGTAGGGAAAGGACGGCCAAATAAATAGGCAGCGCAAATTTTCGATAGATATCTGAATCGATTAGAAATACAAGTAACCCTAGGAAGAGGGATACGCAGATCCACATGACTTGTTTGCCATATTTTTGAGAGAAATCGAAGATATTCGGGTGATCAGAATCAAAGGCAGCCGAGTAGACAGTTGCCAATCCCATCAACATCAATAGAATGTAAACCACGAAAAGTGGCCAATCAACGTTTGCTGTCAAGGACTGATTTTGTCTCATTTTAATTATAAAATTTAGCCTCTAAAATGCGTTTTTCTTTTGCTTCATCTTGTACTTCTCCCTTGATGTATTTCTCCATCATTAAACTCGCTACGGGCGCCGCCCATGTTCCACCTCCACCTCCAGCATTTTCAATAAATACGGAAATCGCTATTTTTGGCTTATCCATTGGCGCAAAGGCGATAAATACGGAGTGATTTTTTTGTTTGACACTTCCAATGTAGTTTTCAACCGTTCCTGTTTTTCCGCAGACGATAATGTCCTTTATGCGCGCGAGACGAGCGGTTCCACCCGCTTCATGTACAACTCTTCGCATTCCTTCAACAACCGCATCGAAATGCTTTCTATCGACCATCGTATAGTGCTTGATTTTGTATGCTTCCAATGGACCTTTGTCGCCAATGGACTTCACAAAATGTGGGGTATAATACCACCCGCGATTCGCCATAATTGCGGCAACATTGGCGAGCTGTAAAGGGGTGAGCTGTACCTCGCCTTGACCAATGGAGATGGAACGGATGGTAGAGAACTTCCAGCGATGATGCCCATACCACTTATCATAGTATGCTGGATCGGGGATAACCCCAGAACGAAGTCCCGTAATATCTGTTTCAAGGCGTTTACCCAGGCCAAAGCTGTGCATGTATTCAGCCCATTTTCCCAATCCGATATTTGCGTCTATAAAATCATTTTTACTTTTCCCTTGTTGTATAATCCGTCGTGTAACAGCATAATAGTAAGGGTTACAAGACATTTGAACGGCTTGGGTTATACTTTGCGCAGTTGGGTGATTGTGACAGCCTACAACACTTTTGTTGCAAGGAAAACTTGAGTTTTCCTGTATAACCCCCTCTTGGAGACCAATAAGCGATTGCAACAGTTTGAAGGTTGAACCAGGCATATATTCGGACGCCAATGGTCGAGGGAAAAGGGGTTTATCAGGATCTTCGAGTAATTTGGGATAGTTCTCACGAATTTTTCGATTTCCGACCAAGAGGTTAGGATCATAACTTGGCGAGGAGACGAGGGCTAAAATTTCACCAGTGCTGGGTTCAATGGCAACAATACACCCGCGCTTTCCTTTCAGCAGCTTTTCTCCATACGCTTGTAAATCAATATCCAAACCGAGATGAATTGGATCCGCCTGAACGGCAATGGTGTCGTATTTTCCATCCTCAAATGAACCAACAACGTTATTCAGCGCAGAGGTTACGATGTATTTCACACCTTTTTTTCCTCGGAATTCCTTTTCGTAGTACCGCTCAATTCCTGCCCTTCCAATTCTACTCCCAGGAGTATAAAATTTGTCGTTGTCAATTTCTGGTTGTGTAACTTCTGCGAGATACCCAAGTATATTTGCGGCATTCGAATAGGGATAGTCACGCATGTCAGAAACTTCTTCATAAAATCCTGGAAAGTCTTCAAGGTGCGGTGCAATCATTGATATTTCATCAGCCGTTAACTCCTTGATGTAGGGGTATGCTCTTATATCTTGGTAATTGGAAGTTGTTTTTCCCGAGTGAGGATTGTAATAAGTGCCTTCTCCCTTTATAATTTCCTTGAAGCGATCGCGAACCTCTTGAACAGACCAACCAATCAACTTGGCGAAAGCGAGCGTGTCTAGGTCGACAATGTTCTTCTCTACCATCATTAGATTGTAGTAGGTTTTGTTCGACACAATCTTGTTCCCGTTTCGGTCAAAAACGACAGCTCTTGGCGGTGTTATCTCTCTTCGTTTTTCAGCAATTTGTTGCGCACGTAATTTCCATGAATCGTCAATGACTTGCATGTAAAAAAGCTTCGCCGAATACAAAATACCGATGAGCACAAAAATGGTAATCAACACATATTTACGCCCTTCAAATTTCATTTTGAGGAAGATTTATTCATGAAGAGGTATTGAATCAACATACAAAGTAAGAAAGATAGAGGGACACTAAGGGCAGTTTTTTGAAGTACAAATGGGAATTCATTTATTTTGAACATTTCGAGTAGAAAAAACCAAAAATGATGGATGAGTAGTAGAATTCCGAAAGTGTTCAAAAACCATCTATAACCCATGGTTTGGAGATTAGTTTCCATCAAAAGGTCGTAGCCATCTCTGGGTGCAAAGAGCTTAAAAATAATCGGGCGAAAATAGGCAACAACAAGTAAAGACGACGCATGTAGACCGTAGGTGTTAGACATTGCATCGATTGAAATACCAAGAAGAAAGGCCAAAAGTAAGAGCGCACTCACGCTCATATCAACAGGAAGCAGTAAAATAAAGAGCGGATAAATCATCAATTGAATCCCAAATCCAATCTCAATTTGGTTCAGAACGAGTACTTGTACAAGTAGAAAAAATATAAACCGGAGACTATTTTTTACAACTTGATTCATTCTTCTTCGTCTTTAGGAATTAATTGTGTCAAGTCATCCAACTCCTTTTTCAAGAGGTGCTTTACTACGTAAACGCGCTGTAATCTTCTATAATCTTCAGAATAGAGAATGGTGACATCCCACAACGGTTTGCCTTCCACCGCTTCTGTTTTTTCAACCTTTCCTACGCTGATGCCTCTGGGAAATATTCCACCGCCGCCACGTGTAATAATTTTTGACCATTTATCGACTTTCGTATCGTTGGAAACACCCCACATGGTTCCTCGTCTGGCGTCTTTTCCATTCCACTTTAACAATCCGAATTGACCGGACTTTTCAATCATAATATCGATGTTGATGTTCTCAGTTAAGCACGATTTAACAACCGCGTAGTTTTTACTTACATTGTGTATTACACCGACAACACCCTTTTCAGAAAAAACGCCCATTCCTCTTTTTATGCCTTGTGCAGCACCAATATTTAGGGTAAAGTAATTATTGCGTTTGTCGTGGGTAGAATTAATTACAGTCGCAGGAATGTAACTGTATTGTTGGCGATGAAGCGTGTCATTGATTTCAACTAATCCGTTGTTGAGTCGGATAAAACTGGATGGAATTGAATCGCGCAGTGCGATATTTTCCTTTTGAAGATCTAGGTTGTTTTTGCTGAGATTAAAGTGTTTGGTGACATCATTTCGAACCTCAAGTATGGATCCTGTCACTGCCGAAGCTGTTGTTAGGTATTGCGCTCGTGGGAACTGCACAAAGGTGAAGTAAAAAATCAGCGCCAACGCTTGCAAAAAAGCGAAGAATAAAAGCACGCGGAAGCGTTGTATGAAGGCGAGGAAATTGCGCATACACAAAAATAAGAAAAAGCATTAGCTTTTAACGAGGTGTTAAAATGATTTATCCAATCACGGATGTGTACAATTAAAAGCGCAATTGCGCGATTAATCCCGAATCAAGAATTGGAAACGATTGATGTTCTTCAAAGCGATACTCGTTCCTCTTGCTACAGCTCTCAATGGATCCTCTGCAATGTGCACAGGGAGCTTCGTTTTCATAGAAATTCGTTTGTCCAAACCTCTTAGCATTGAACCACCACCAGCTAAGTAAATACCTGTTTTGTAGATGTCCGCTGACAACTCTGGTGGTGTCATTTCAAGTGCACTTAGAATCGCTTCTTCGATTTTAGAAATTGTTTTATCGAGTGCATGAGCGACTTCCGTATAAGAAATGATAATTTCTTTAGGAATTCCTGTCATTAAATCACGTCCCTGAACTGCATAATTTTCGGGTGGATTGTCCAACTCAGGCAATGCTGCTCCAACGTTAATTTTTATTTCTTCTGCTGTTCTTTCTCCAACCAAAATATTGTGTTGACGACGCATGTACTCTTCGATGTCTTTCGTAAAGTCATCTCCAGCTACACGAATGGATTTATCACATACAATTCCACCTAAGGCAATAACGGCAATTTCTGACGTACCACCACCTATGTCGATAATCATGTTACCCATTGGTTCTTCGACATCGATACCAATACCGATTGCCGCTGCCATTGGCTCATGAATTAAATATACTTCTTTGGCTCCAGCATGTTCAGCTGAATCTCTTACCGCTCGTTTTTCCACCTCTGTAATCCCAGAAGGAATACAAATCACCATCCGCAATGAAGGATTGAAAAGACTCTTCCCAGTACCAATCATTTTGATCATACCGCGGATCATTTGCTCTGCAGCTTGGAAATCCGCGATTACACCATCTCTCAATGGTCGAACCGTTTCAATAAGTTTGTGTGTTTTACCATGCATCTGTTGTGCACGCTTTCCAATCGCAACAACTTTTCCTGTTTGAATGTCTTTCGCTACAATAGATGGTTCATCTACTACAACTTTGTCATTCATAATAATCAAGGTGTTCGCCGTCCCTAAATCGATCGCAATTTCTTGCGTTAAAAAACTAAATAATCCCATTTTCTGTTGCCCTTGTAGTTGTTGTACGTAATATTAGGTCTTTTCCTTCTCAATTCAATTTTTTTATACTACTAAATTTTAAAAAGGTTGCGAATTAGTGTTTAAAATGCCTATTTCCTGTAAAAACCATTGCAATTTCATGTTTATTGCAGTAGTCAATAGACAATTCATCTTTGATAGAACCACCGGGTTGAATCACATTTTTAATTCCAACATTTCCTGCAATTTCTACACAATCTGGAAACGGAAAAAATGCATCCGATGCCATCGCTGCTCCGTTCAGATCGAAATTGAATGATTGCGCTTTATGAATTGCTTGACGAAGTGCATCTACCCGAGAGGTTTGTCCTGTTCCACTTGCCAACAATTGCTTGTTCTTCGCCAATACAATGGTATTCGATTTGGTGTGCTTTACGAGTTTGTTCGCAAACAATAAATCTTCAATTTCATGCGCATTCGGTGCCGTTTTCGTTTTTGTTTCCAAATCAGCGGCCGTTTCCTCAAATAAGTCTTTGTCTTGTTCCAAAACTCCATTTAACAACGTTCTAAATTGACGTTTCGGCAATTCAACTTCTTTTTGAACAAGAATGATTCTATTTTTTTTCTCCTTTAAAACTTCGAGCGCATTTTCATCGTATCCTGGAGCAATAACGACTTCGCAAAACAATTCATTTATTTCTTTAGCGGTATCTAAATCGATCACGCGGTTTCCAATTAAAATTCCACCAAATGCACTGACAGGATCTCCTGCTAATGCATCTTTATAGGCCTGACAAATTGAATCCCTTGTTGCCAAACCACACGCGTTATTGTGTTTCAAAATGGCAAAAGTTGGAGCTTCATTTTTAAATTCACCCATTAAATTCACAGCAGCATCCACGTCCAATAAGTTGTTGTACGAAAGCTCTTTTCCATGCAATTTGTCAAACAATGCCTCCATGTCACCATGAAAAATTCCTTTTTGATGTGGGTTTTCACCATAGCGCAACACCTGAGCATTTAAAATACTTTGTTTGAAAACTTCGGTTTCACCTTGATTGAAATAGTTGAAAATGTGCGTGTCGTAATGCGAAGAAACATTGAACGCATCGCGACTGAAATTTTTTCGCTCGTCTATCGTCGTGCTCGACGAATTTCCTTGAATGATGGAAAGAAATGAATCGTACTGATCTTTTGAAGGAATGATGACAACATCCTGGTAGTTTTTCGCTGCAGCGCGAATCAAAGAAATGCCGCCAATGTCAATTTTTTCAATGATATCGGCGTGACTTGCTCCTGAACGAACAGTGTCTTCAAAAGGATACAAATCTACAATCACCAAATCAATTTCAGGGATGCCGTATTCCGCAATTTGTGTTGTGTCGCCGTCGTGATTTCTCCTGTTTAAGATTCCCCCAAAAACTTTCGGATGCAACGTTTTTACACGACCTCCTAAAATGGATGGATACGAAGTGAGATCTTCTACGCGTTCAACTGGAATGTTCAGTTCCTCAATAAAAGCCTGTGTTCCACCTGTGGAATATAGAACAACACCGTCTTTGTGTAATTGTTCAATAATTGGTGCTAACCCTGATTTATCAAAAACTGAAATTAATGCTGATTGGATCTTTTTTCTTTCGTTCATTGCGCTCGTTTTACATCATTGTGAGGAAGGTGCAAAATTACTTCAAATTTTATTTTATTTCGACCAAAATTGAGATAGTTTTCAACGAAATATCACCAAAAAACCCGATTTTTGATAAAAAGTAATCGGATTAATTAACTTTACTCCAAAGCGGATAAAAAGATGAATATTTGTGTCGTTGAAGATGAAAACAGCCTAGCGGAGATGATTCGCCTCAACCTTGAGTTGGAGGGATACAACGTCACCCATTTCGCGAATGGTGCTGAAGCCAGAACCGCGTTCGAGAAATCGACGAATTACGATTTAATCATTTTGGACGTTATGCTGCCGCATGTCAATGGGATAGAAATTTGTAAACAAATTAGAACGACGTCCAACGTCCCGATTTTGTTTTTATCAGCGAAAGGAACGACAACCGACCGTATTGAGGGATTGAAAGCTGGGGGAAACGACTATTTGCCTAAACCATTTGATCTTGAGGAACTGTTGTTGCGCGTTGGGATTTTGACCAATGCGACAAAACGCGAAGAAAAAAGCATCATCATAATCGGTGATTTTCGTGTAAACTGTAAGACATTTGAAGTCACCAATGTGAATGATTCATCAGTGGTGAATTTATCAAAGAGGGAAATTGCATTGATTGAGTTGTTTGATGAAAAGGCAAACGAGGTTATTGCTCGTTCAGAAATACTAGACAAAGTATGGGGGAAGGATCAGTTTCCAACATCACGAACAATAGATAATTATATTTTGAATTTTAGAAAGATTTTTGAGAGTGATCCACGAAATCCACAGTTCTTTCACTCTATTCGTGGAGTGGGATACAAATTCACAAAATAGGTTAACGGCAACGCCGCATTGAGCGGGTCAGAGTTTAAAATAGTAAATTTGGACTTTATTTAAAAATGGAAGAGAAAGCAAGGGCAAAAAGATTGCGTTACGATAAAGCGTATTTACGCATGGCCCAAACATGGTCCGAGTTATCGCATTGCACCCGCAAGCAAGTGGGAGCAATCATTGTGAAGGACGGGATGATTATTTCGGATGGTTACAATGGTGCGCCAAGTGGATTTGATAATTGTTGTGAAAATGAGTTAGGCGAGACGCACTGGTATGTGTTACACGCCGAGGCAAATGCGATTTTGAAGGTAGCCAAATCTACACACAACTGTCACGGAGCAACCTTGTACCTCACACTTTCTCCATGCAAGGATTGTAGTAAATTGGTGGTGCAATCGGGAATTTCTCGTGTCGTTTACGTCAATGGTTACAAAGACACCAGTGGAGTTGATTTTCTCAAAGAAGCGGGTATTAGTATAGAACAAATCGAAAATCCTTTTGATGGAGCAACAACGAAATAGTAATTATTGGATCCCCATTGTGATGGCAAGTTGCATTGCCCTTGGATTGTATCTTGGAAATGTATTGACTCCCAATCAACCTGCACAGAAATCAGTTGGACAAGAACGCTATCAAAAAATGCAGGATATTATTCAGGTATTGGACAAGCGTTACGTGGATTCAATTGATACAGAGGCTCTTTTTGAAAAAACGATTGGTGATATGCTTCACGAGCTTGATCCTCATAGCAATTACATTCCTGCGAGCGAATTGAAAGCGATGAACGAGGCAATGGTAGGAAAGTTTGGCGGTGTAGGAATTCGATTTTTTATTATTCAAGATACGGTTTGTGTAACTAATGTTTTGCCTGATTCACCCGCAATGATTGCTGGATTGCAATCTGGGGATAAAATTTTAAAGGTCGACGGAAAGAAAGTGGCAAGAACTAAAATTTCCAACGAAGAAATTATGGGAATGCTCAAGGGGACCGAGAATACAGCTGTTCAACTTACACTCCTTCGCGATAGAAAAAAATTGCAAAAAAAAGTAGTGCGTGGCTCAATTCCTGTTCAGTCAGTACTTGCATCGTACATGATTGCAAAGAAGATAGGGTTTATAAAAATCGAACAATTTTCATTGACCACAGCCGATGAATTTAGGCAGGCAGCCCAAAAATTAAAGAATCAGGGCATGGAAAAACTCATCATCGATGTTCGAAACAACGGAGGAGGAGTTTTAACTGCAGCGACAGAAATAGTGGATGAGTTTCTGCCAGAAAACACACCAATTGTTGAAACTAGGGGAGTAAATTCTCCACCGTACACGTATCGAGCTTCATCAAAAGGAAGTCTAGAAGATGTGGAGTTGGTGATATTGATTAATTCGAACAGTGCTTCGGCATCAGAAATATTGGCAGGAGCAATTCAGGACAATGATAGAGGAACAATTATTGGTCGTCGTTCGTTTGGTAAAGGTTTAGTGCAGGAGGACGTGATGTTGAGAGATGGAAGTAACTTACGATTGACGATTGCACGTTATTATACACCAACAGGAAGATGCATTCAAAAACCGTACACGGAAAGTTATGACGAATATATACACGATCAAATGGAACGTTATGATAACGGAGAGTTGTATAAAATTGACTCGACACAGCTAAGCGATTCACTTAAGTTCAAAACCCCCAAAGGAAAGGTGGTTTATGGCGGTGGTGGAATCATGCCCGATATTTTTGTGCCCATGGACACATTGGGAGCAAGCTGGTATTACACTGAACTGCGTTATTCAAGCGTCTTTACAACCTTTGCTTTTAGTTTTGTACAAGGCAAAAGAACCAACTGGAGTTCACCAAAAGTGTACAATGCACAATTCAAGGTGACCGACGAATTATTGAAGCAGTTCACACGTTTTGCTGAAAAGGAATACAAGATAAAGATGGACGAAAGGGATTTTGAACGAAGTAAACAGCTTATTTCTACAACGCTCAAAGCGGAAATCGCGCGACAAATTTGGGTGGAGCAAGGGTACTATCAACTATTCAATGTGCATGATGTGGAAGTCCAACGAGCCATCAAATTTTTAATGAAATAACACCTATGCAACGTTTCATTTCACTCTCCTACTTCAAACCACTCTACGTAAACCACACGGATTTACTTTCGGATGAGGGAATGGCTGAATTTTTGGAACGCTTAAGCGGACAGGAGGGAGAAGAACTCCGTCGTGAACATGCGATTTCTGATGCAGATTTCAATAATTTTCTAGAGACTTTAAAGAATCCGACGAGCATTGTATTTTATGGATGGGTTTCGTATAATACAGCACTTCTTCATTTTTTATCCAATGCGAAAATTGAAGATGCATACGAAGACATTTTTTCGCATTTACTGCATCAACTGTCAGAAGAATACCAGCGATTTTTATCACCATACTTGGCTGAGCGACTGTTGAATTATGCACGTGAAAAGGATAAAGTTGTTTTGGCGAAGGCATTTTCGTTTGTTGTATTGCTGGATGATGACCATCGAGCGGTAATTGAGAATCAGTTGTTTGCTTCAATTCAACAAGAACTGAGAGAATTAAAGAATGGACAGAAAGAAAATGTCGAAGAACAAGTACTCATCAATGCGGTGAAACCTTTATGTACCGATGAGGTGATCGAGTGTGTAAACTATCTTTCTCGTGCTTCGTATAGTTTGAAATTGGAGTATGTCGATTTGTTGCTTGAAATGATTCGTTCGAAAGCATGCACAATTCGTTTTGCGAATTGGATCCTCAAGCGGATGGAATTGGTGCAGTTGAATCGAGAACATGTATATAAAATCCACGACTTAAAACGTGAATTAAAATCTGGAGAGCTCGTTGTAAAAAATCATGGCAAGGGAAGGACACCTTTTCGTTGGAAAAACACGCTGTTATTTCTATTCTTTGTGGGTATAGCAGCAAGTGTTTTCTGCCTCATTTATTTTAAACCTTTTAGTGATGTGACCGATCACCAGTTTACGAACAACACGTCCTTCAAGCAGTTTACCCAAGATGAACGCAAGCAAATTGATTCGCTTTTGCAGGAAATAGGTGGGGATCTTCGTCCCGAAGATGAAATAATCGATCAAGGAGTCCCGCTGATTGGCAGTAGTTCAACGCTCATTTTGCGCGTACCTTATGTAAACGAGACCTTGGAATTGATCTATCAAGATTTATTGAAAGATGAGGACTTGAAAGCACTCGGACATCTTGATTCCTGTTCAGCGAAAACGAAATTTAGTCGGAGAGCTGATGTGGTTGATTTATCAACTAAGAAAGGTTCCGTTGCTGGAATGATGCGCAATGATTCGGAATACGACGTGATTTTGTATATCGCTGCGAATAGCAAAAATGGTGCTGTAGCATCGTTTCTATTGAAAAAGGGAGACACTAAAACGTTTGAATTTTCAAAGGGAGAAACAATGATGTTGGTGGTAGGAAACGAGTTTCAACCATTTAACGCACCCTCGGTAGCACAGGAGTTACTGCCGTCCAAGAAGTTTACTCATCATTTCTGTGAAACGGATGCCAATTATCGAGAATCAATGAATACCGGTTATCGTTTAATCGATGACAGTCAGAAGAAAGTGAAGTTTTTATTAACCGGTGACCAAGGTGGTTATTTTCATTTATTGGATTTAAAGAACGTTTTGGAAGAACTTTAAACGCGTTTCCCTTAACTTTGTGGTATGATATTATACAATGTAACCATCAGTATTGATGAACAGGTTCACTTGGATTGGTTGGAATGGATGAAAACCAAGCACATTCCCGACGTGATGGCCACAGGCTGTTTCATCGAATCTCGTTTGGCTCGGGTGCATGGGGAAGAAGATGGGGGAATGACCTTTGCTGTTGCGTACCTGTGTCCTTCTGAAGACAAGCTGAATGAATACCAAGAAAGACACGCACCCGCTTTACAAGGCGAGCATACGGCAAAATTTAATGGTAGATTTGCTGCATTTAGAACACTTTTAACTGTTCTTGAAGAATACAAACATGACGGTAAAAGCTAAAAAGCATCTCGGACAGCACTTTTTAACGGATAAAAACATCTGTAAAAAAATTGCGCAACAATACCAAAAGCACCGAAACTGTGGTAAAGTACTGGAAATTGGACCTGGAATGGGCGCGTTGACAACTTATTTGTTGGAGGATGAATTGGATGTACGGGTTATGGAAATTGACACCGAAAGCATTGAATACCTCAAGAACAATTTTCCAAAACTCGAGAATAAAATTATTGAGGCCGACTTTCTAAAAGCCAATTTGAATGAAATCATGGGTGATGAGCCCTTTGGTGTAGTAGGTAATTTTCCTTACAACATTTCTTCGCAAATTCTTTTCAAATGTATTGAGCATAGAAACCAAATTCCTGAAATAATGGGAATGTTTCAAAAGGAAGTGGCGCAGCGCATCGCTGAAAAACCTGGTTCAAAACAATACGGAATTTTGAGTGTCTTGCTCCAAACGTATTATGATATTGAGTACTGTTTTACGGTAGACGAGCATGTTTTTAGCCCCCCACCAAAAGTAAAATCGGGTGTAATCCGTTGTACACGAAACGAGCGCACCACATTGCCTTGTGACGAGAAGCTGTTTAAACAATTGATCAAAATGGGTTTTAATCAGCGAAGAAAAACACTGAGAAATTCCATCAAACAACTATTGCAGGGAGCAGTCATCGATCACCCTTATTTAGCGCTTCGACCAGAAGTGTTATCTGTCGAGCAGTTTATTGAGCTTACCCTGATGGTTGAGCAGGTAATTAAAGATCAACCCGCTGATTGATTCTTTTTCGTTTCTAGAAACTTGGAATATTTAAAAAATTCGTTTTCTTTGTATGACTAAATAAAAAGGGTATGACATTTTCAGAATTTTTCTACGGATTGGGTGATTTGTTAACATGGTTGTTGCACTTCTTGCAAGGCGACATCATTGGAAACATTTTCAATGACATGCTGTTAATCCTCGGTTTCATTGGTTTCTTCATTTGGATGTTCAAACAAAAGAAATACAATGACGCGGCCAAATCCAATCCAAATCAGATTAAATAAACACGTTTTATTCATAATAGATTAAGAGGTTGTCAGTCTAAGGCTGACAACCTCTTTTTGTAAAAGGGAGTAGCTTTTCATGGCAACAGTAAGTGTAATCATTACGGCAGGTGGAATTGGGAAACGAATGAATTCATCGTTGCCCAAGCAATTTATTCTCATGTTTGAGAAGCCTATATTGATGTACACCATTGAGCGATTTTATCATTTTGACCCTAAATGCCAGATCTTAATTACGCTTCCCGAAGATTGGAAGGAATATTGGGAAGAGTTGGTAACAGAACACCAGTTCAAGATTCCACACCGTGTAGTTTCTGGGGGTGATGAGCGCTACCATTCCATTAAAAACGCATTGCAGTATTGTTACGGAGATTACATTGCTGTGCATGATGGAGTGAGGCCGTTGGTTACACAGGACACGATAAAGCGCTGTATTCAGAAACTAAGAAAATTTGATGCAGTTGTGCCCATCAACAAGGTGGCGGAATCCTTACGTGAAATTGATGGAAGGGGAGGGTCGAAAGCGGTGGACCGTGCGCGCTTCTTAATTGTTCAAACACCACAATGCTTTAAGCGAGAGGTGTTAGAAGAGGCATACAATCTTCCCTATCACGATACTATCACTGATGATGCAAGCTTGGTGGAAGAAGCAGGATTTAAAATCGCAACCGTAGAAGGGAATCCCGAAAATATCAAAATCACCACTCAGGCGGATCTAAAATATGCCGAATTATTCATAGTTAAATAACTAAAAACTCCTTGATAGAATGCCAATTATGGTATCTTTGCAGACGATTCAATATTTAAAATGAAAGTTACAGACCACATAAAAAACGCTAAGGAGACCCTGTTTTCTTTTGAGATTTTACCTCCGTTAAAGGGAAAGAGCATTCAGTCCATCTATGATGGAATTGACCCATTGATGGAATTCAACCCTAAGTTCGTAAATGTTACCTATCACCGAGAAGAGTTCATTTACAAAGAACGCGAAAACGGTCTACTTGAAAAAATTGCCATCAGAAAACGACCTGGAACGGTTGGAATTTGTGCTGCGATTATGAACAAGTACGATGTTGATGCTGTACCTCATTTGATCTGTGGAGGTTTTAACAGAGAAGAGACAGAGAACGCGTTAATTGATTTGCAGTTTTTGGGAATTGACAATGTATTGGCATTGCGCGGTGATTCGATCAAGACGGAATCAAACTTTCGTCCACACCCGGAGGGACATCAGTATGCTGTTCAATTGATTGAACAAATTACAGAAATGAACAATGGAAACTATTTGATTGATGATATCAAACTAGAGCCGACTGATTTTTGCATTGGAGCCGCAGGTTACCCTGAAAAGCACTTCGAAGCGATGAATTTAAGTACGGATTTAGAATATTTGAAAGCAAAAGTGGATGCAGGGGCCGAATACATTGTGACACAAATGTTTTTCGATAATCAAAAGTATTTTGCTTTCGTTGACGCTTGTCGCGCTGCAGGGATTACAGTTCCCATCATTCCAGGATTGAAACCAATAAAATCATTGAATCACATTTCCTTTTTACCGAAATTTTTTCACATTGATTATCCTGAAGCTTTGTCCAAAGAGTTGCTCAAGTGCAAGTCGAACGATGACGTTAAAAAGGTAGGGATTGAGTGGGGAATTCAGCAGTCGAAAGAATTAAAGAAAGCAGGTGCGCCTTGCATTCACTATTATACCATGTCAAATTCTGAATGCGTAAAAGCAATTGCTAAAGAAATATTTTAAGTATGAAAAGATCCATTTTAATTTTGCTCACAGTGCTTATTTCAGTATCGGCATCGGCACAGAAAAAAGCAAAACTGGCGCTTAAAAACGCGATAGTTATTGGTCAACTCGACAATCCAGAGGACAGGTATTCCCTTGAAATCAACCTCACAGAGATGTTGACTTCACGAGGGATAAAAACCGTACCAGCATTGAATGTTATGAAAATGGGAGGAGATGCCCAACTGTTGGCTACAGACTCTATGCAACAAGTACTTGCTGCGAAGGGAATTGATACGTATTTGTTGGTGAGTGTTCGAGGATACGATCGCAGGTTTAAGCCAACGACTTCATCGGATGATTTATCCAAAGCACTGAGCCTAGGAAATCTTTTTAATCTTTATCAACCTGATATTACTTCAGTCAGCTTTGAGTTTAAGTTTTTTAGAAATGGTCAAATGGTGCACAGCGATATCGTGAAATGTGGCAACATCAGTGATCGAGAAACTGTTTTGAAGCGTTTTAGAAACAAGGTGGGTAAGCGGATTGATAGGAAGTGGAAATAATTGTCTAATTTCATGATTATGTTCAAGAATTCGATTTTCATTTTTCTGTTTGCGCTGACAATGTTGGGATGCAAAAAGGATTTATCTCAATTGGAAACCAATTGGACGTATCAACTCTCAAAAGTAAAGCACGCATATATTGCTACTAGTAAGGAGCTTTGGACGAAGAATAAGAATACCGCTGGAAACATGATTATGAGGCTTCAGGAGTTTAGGGCAACTCCAACATTTCAGCGTTTTTCCTTTGCCAAAAACGCTTGGACGGAGAGTTACAAGTGGTTCAATATTGCGAAGCCTTTAATTCTGAGTACGAACGCAGATCCAATCGTTAATGAGTTTCAAATTGATTTAAACCGAATCCACTTAAATCAAATAGACCCTTCTTACATTGACTACACACAAGCTGCTCCAAATGATGGTATTATTGTGAATACTGCGGCATATCCAACGTTGGATTTTCAAAGTGTAGCAGATTGGCATTTACATGGAACGCCAGGGAATGAGAATAAAATTACTTTAGGTTATCACGTGTTGGAGTTTTTGTTGTGGGGAGAAAACGGCATGAGAACAAACGATGAATTTGAGGTGACAACGACCGAAGGTGAACGAAGAAATTTCTTTTTTTCATTTGTAGCGTCACATTTATCCAATGATTTTAATCAAATCAATTGGCCATCCTCCATGGAGAATAAAGTATTGGCAATGACAAATCAAGAGTTTGTCTCCTTTATTTTTACTGGAATGATAGATTTCATCGACAACGATTTTTTGAACACAACAATACTAGTTCCCTATGAGAGTCAAAACGTAGCCGACGAGCTCAGCAGATTCTCTAAAAACACGATGGCGGATATTGAAAACAAACTAGACGCCATTACCTATTTTATTGATGGAAGAGAGCTCTTGTTGGAATCGAGTGACTATTTCCTTGGAGATTTGTTCGAAGAGATCGATAGTGAAAAATTTGCAGTTTTAGAACAGAAATTAGAGTCGTGTTATACATTAGTTGAGTCAATTAGCGGAACGTTCAATACAGCTGTATTATCTGCAACAGAACGGCCTAAACTATTGCAGCTTCATACCGAGTTGACAGAGATTTCTGGAATTTTAAAGGAATATCGGGAAATACTGAGTAATTAGAAAACAAGCGTCAAGCCGAGTTTTAGGTTCCACGTGAAAGCGTGTTCCCTCTGAGTATTGAAGAAGATGACTTCCGATTTTATATAGTCATGCTGGTCACGTAGGAAAACATCTTGGGTATTTTTAAAATAGATGTTCGCAAAATACTGAAACCCTGTATTCAAATGCAAATAGTCGGTAATGGGAAATTGATAAGCAATTTCATACGTGAGTACGATTGATTTGTATTTTTCCCACTCCAAAGCGTCAAGAATGAATGCATCCGTAGGCGTCCAGGCAGTGCTCGTTGAATCTGCGGCGTAAAACTCATTGATTGAATAAGCGTAATCACCACTGACCACATTCGTGAGACCGAATCCCGCGCCAATTTTATGTGATATTCCACTTCCCGCTATACCGTTCTTCGGGGAGAACGTAAACACTGGAATTACCGCGATATAATTTAAACCAACTTGTTCCGAGCGCAAGGCAGTAGTTTGCTCAAAACGACCAATAAGAGTTCCCAAAAAAGAACTTTCAAATGACCGATCAATGTTTACTTCAAACCGTTTGAATGTTGCCTCAATTCCTATCATACTTCTTTTGGTTACAACTCTGTTATAAACAAAGGAAGCGCCATAATCTAGCCAATCTTTTCTTAGGTCTATGTTGCCGTTGTTGTCATAGTATTGCCCTTCGGAAAACGCCCCTGAAAGTAATGGAACGTTTCCTAAACCTGAGAATGAGACATAGTTTTTCTTTCCCAAATAGCCTTTTTGCGCATCTGCTTCAGTACTAAAAAACAGGAATTGAACTAGAAATAATAATGTGTATACAGAAATTTGTTTCATCATTAATAAGTGTTAGGAAGCATGTGGTAAATGCGATTCTTAATAAGTTTTTCTGTCAATGGCTCATAAAATTTCTGGTATTCTAATTGAACAATTTTTCCTGTTCTATTTTCAATCGTTAGAACAGCATGCTTCGACTGAAATGAAGTCATTAACATTTCTGGTACCACGAACGGCAAGGGAACAACAAAAAGTCCTATGAAATGGTAGCCTTTCACTTTCAAACGGTACGTCGACTCGAACTTACAAAAAGAAGTATAATCATGTTCCCTATTTAGTTTCCCCAATTCGTTTCCATAAAGTGGGGGGAGTATTGCTTTGTAATTTGAGTGGCGATAGTTTTGTGAAAATGTTTCTTGAACTAAGGCGAAATCATTGTAGGGGAGGTCTTCTGCAGATGAGCTGAGAAGCAAAGATGTTTTACTTTCAAGTGCGTCTACACTACCTGAGGTAGATGAATTGTATTTGGTAGATTTATCTTGCTTGAGTTTCCTGTTTGATTTTCTGAATTGAGCAGACGATACCAAATGCAAAGAGCTATTTTCTGGAACTCCCTTTTTCTGTTCTGAAATCCGTTCTATTTCACTGAAAAGAACATTATCGCGGATCAAATCGGAGAGTCCATAGAAGTAAAATTTTGTGGAATCAAAGCCTACATGTTCGCCCTTTTCTTCAATGTGATTTTTTAATGCAGCGTCGAAAGGGATTCTAGAAAATTTTGAAATCTCAAAAAAATCACTTTCTGTCATTACACGAATCAGCCCTTCCCAAACCGCTTCAAATGCAGGAGCTTTGTGTTTTTCTTTTAAATCATAAATAATCCGAGTCGCAAAAGCAGAGACACCATTTGCATCAAGTTGTCGGAACAATAACAGCAACTCTGTATTTGGTGCAAGCATATTCTGGTACGCCATTCGATCCTGAGGTTTTGCATTGCCTATTTTCTGTGCGGCGTATCCCATCCATGCATGTGCCTTTAACAAGTCGATATAATCAGTGCTGCCATGTATGGATTCCAGCAGACAAATGGAATAAATGGCATCATTGAAATGCCCGTTAATTATATCTTGTCGGGCACATTCGTACTGACACAGTTGCTGGGCACGCTTAAATAATAATTCAATCTCACTACTCGTTGAATTAGAAAGCGCAGTTTGTTTTAAGCTGAGTTGTTTATTAAGATGTTCAGATCTCACCTTATTGGCATTTTCCACTTGGGTGAAAAGAGTTGAATTTTGCCAAGGAATTCCATTGCGTTGACTATATACATCAAAGAAACTTTCAGGGACAAAGAACAGGTTGGTTGTAAAGTAGTTCTCTGGTATTTTTATTTGTCCGAATGGCATATACTCGTTCGTGAGAAGTTCTATGCAGTCGACAACAGCTTCTGGATTATACCCATTTTGTAAGTAAGTGATTAAACCAAGAGAGTCTATTTTTAGTGTTGTTAGAGAGTCATACTCGAGTAAAAAGTCAATCTTATTTTCGTAGGATGGAATTTTTTGAAATGTTTTTTTTCGGGTTAAAAACTCTGAAAGCTTGATTATTTCTATTTCTCGAGCGATAAAGAAAGCCAATTCATCAATCGTTGACGCTTTTGCAATTAGACCTGTGGAAACCAGAAGTTCGTTGTTTTTTGTAGAAAAGGTAAACACGCGGTTTGATTTCAGGACATAAGCTTTGATTTCAACTGAAGGTTGAAGGGAGTTAACTATTTCTTGAACGAGTGTAGATATGGTGTCTCCGAACACCACTTTTCCAGAATTTAATACCTGCGAAAGTATGATATCCTCGTGATGTGAATTATCCATTGGATCAACCTCTCTTTTCAAAGGGGGTCTTTCGACAAACGAAGCATGTTGTTGGATAAATGAAGGTGCTTGACCATATGACAATAAAGGACCTTCAGGACTTTGAGCAAATAGAGTGAAGTTAAAAAGTAGAAGATAAATAGGAAATAATGTACACCTCATGCAGCAAGTAATTTGCTCACAAAGCTAGCAATAAATATTTCTTATCAGATAGATATCAATGACGCAAGAATAGAACAACATCAGTGATAGAGAAACAACGTTGGTAATAGGGTTTATAAGAAGTGGACAAAAAAATAGGGCATTTGACGTATGTAGTTTTTTAGGATAAGAGGGGATTTTCACTTAATTTTGCATCCTAAGTACTATTTAATGAAAACTACTTTACTGACTATTCGATTATTTTGCGCTCTACTTTTTGTTTTTGTGAGCAGTCAAGTGGTGGCACAATGCTCAATTGTTTCAATGGGCGATACCACTATTTGTGGTGGCAGTTCAGTTGACTTAAGCACCACAGTCGTTGTAAATGGCACCGCACCAATTATTTACGATTGGTCACCAGCAACAGGACTTTCTTGTACAGCATGCCCAAATCCAGTCGCTACACCACTCACAACAACAGTATATACGTTAACAGTTACAGACGACGATGGTTGCTCAACTTCAGAAACCATTACCGTTACAATTGCTCCCGACCCTGTTGCAGGCTTTAACTTCTTGCCCAATAATGTCTGTGCGAATACACCCATACAATTTAGTTCTACTTCTACTGGTTCAGGACTAACATATTCATGGAATTTTGACAATCCAGCTTCTGGCGGTCAGAATACTTCTACAAATGCGAATCCATCGCATGAGTTTATTGCCCCAGGAACAGGATCTCAAAATTTTAATGTCACGCTCACTGTGACGAATAGCTTCGGTTGTCAAGATGCTATCTCTCAAACTGTTTCCATTAACCAAATTCCTGATGCTGTTTTAATTGATCCTATTGCGGATTTTAGAAATTGCGATGGAACTAATTTCGATTTAACAGTTTACGATAATTCAACCGTTACAGGTGTAAGCCATGAGATTATCTGGGGAGATGGTTCTCCAAACTTCGTAAGCGGAACACCGCCATCTGGAGGAACATCACATCTCTACACTACCAGCGATATTTTTGACCTTTACTATATCATTACTGGTGCAAATGGCTGTTCAGACACAGCACATTACTTAGTGTCGAACATTACAAATCCCGCCATTGGAGCAGCGAATCCAGGTGCAACGACTGGTTGTGGACCGATTGAATTGTGTTTCCCGCTTAGTAGCTACGCCGGAAATCACCCTTCAACAACGTATATTGTGGATTACGGAGATGGATCTCCTACACAGCAATTCGCGCATCCGCCACCTGCGGTTATTTGTCACACCTACACGGAATCTTCGTGCGGAGAACCTGGGAATGCATTTACGTTTAATATACAGGCAGAAAATCAATGCGACATTTCAATCGCTAACATTTCTCCAATTCGTGTCTATACAGGCCCAGAGGCGGAATTTGAATTGCCACAACCGAACTATTGCGTGAATACTGCTGTTACTTTCGATAATTTGTCAACCTTAGGATTTAATTCTGCGTGTGCAACGACAACATTGTTTGAGTGGGACTTTGGAGATGGAACTACACAAACAACATTTACCCTAGTGGATGTTGCCCATGTTTACACGACACCTGGGACTTATACCATTACCCTAGATGCGACGAATAACTGTTCCACATCTCAGCATACAGAGGTTGTGTGCATCGAAGAACCACCTGTTCCTGACTTCATGTTGGATCCAGACACAGCATGTGTTCCTTTTATTGCAGCAACAACGAATTTATCAACGATGTTGAATACATGTCTAGTGGATACACTATGGGATGTGACCTTTATTCAGAGTACCTGTGTACCGGGAGCTGGTGACTGGGATTTTGAACCTGGTTCAAACAATACGAGTGAGAACCCATTGTTTTCGTTCAACAATCCTGGAGAGTACAATGTGCGTTTAAACCTCACCAATTCATGCGGAACGTTTTTCCATGAACAAATCGTGTTAGGTCAGGCACCACCTGAAGTTGTTTTAACTGCATTACCTGATGTTTGCGAAGGCACAAGTGTGACCCCAGTCGCTACGGTCAATGATTGCTATGCACCAGCGGACAGTTATGCATGGACATTTAACGGTGGAGATCCAGTCAGTTCAAATCAACTAGACCCAGGGGCCGTTCTTTACGAAAATGAAGGAAGCTATGACGTTGACTTTTCGGTGACGAATATCTGTGGTACAACAAACGCGACGACACCAATTACTGTTTTTCCACCACCAGTTGCAGATGCTGGACCTGATGTAAGCTTTTGTTCAAGTGAAACAGCAGGATTAGGAGCAGCACCTGAAGCAGGAGTAACCTATGCATGGTCGCCAACTACGGGATTGAGTAATGCAGCGATAGCTGATCCAACGGTAACTTTAACGAATGTGACGGGAGCACCTGTAGATCATGTCTATATCGTTACGGCATCAACATCGGTCGATTGTTTTACAACGGATACTGTGGTCGTTACGGTGCACCCAATTCCTGTATTATTGGTCAATTCTCCCACCATTTGCTTTGGTGAAAGTGTACAACTGAATGTCACTGGAGCAGGAGTAGGAGGAAGTTATGATTGGTCTCCAATTACTGATCTTTCGTGTTCGGATTGTGACGATCCAATTGCCAACCCACCTAGTACAACTGTATATACGATCACAGGAACATCTGCCGAAGGGTGTGTGAACACAACGACAAGCACAGTGACTGTTAACCCTCTTCCAGTCGTAGATGCTGGACCCGATTTGACATTGTGTGATCAACCAATCCCTGTTAATTTGAATGGAACTCCTGCCGGAGGAACTTGGTCGGGCTCACCAAACGTGACAGCTGGCGGAACGTTTACTCCAAATGGAACCGAAGTAGCAGAAATTATTTATACGTACACTGATGTAGCGACAAATTGTTCTTCAACTGATACACTTACTATCACTGTAGACCCGTTGATTGTACCTACAGCAGATCCATTGGATTCGATTTGTTTCTCTTCACCGGCTACCGATTTGAATGGCATTTTTAATCCTACTCCGCTTGGTGGTGTTTGGTCAGGAGTTGGAGTGACAGATCCAAATTTCAGTCCAGCAACGGCAGGAATTGGAACACATACCTTAACCTATACGCTTGGGGCAGTAACTTGTGCTTCTAGCATTGATGTTGAGATTATTGTTAATCCAGAACCGATTTTAGCAACGAATGATGAAACAATTTGTTTTGGAGACGATGTTCAATTGAACGTTTCAGGCGCTGGTGTAGGAGGAACATATGATTGGCTTCCTGCAACGGATTTATCATGCGTCGATTGTGATAACCCGATTGCCAATCCAGCAGCGACAACAGTTTATACAATCACAGGGACAACGGTACAAGGATGTTCAGCAGATATCAACTCAACGGTAACAGTTAACCCATTGCCAATCGTGAATGCAGGTCCTGATTTAGATTTGTGTGATCAACCTGTTCCTGTTGTTTTGAATGGAACTCCTGCCGGTGGAACTTGGTCAGGTTCTCCGAATGTGACGGCTGGAGGAACGTTTACACCAAACGGCACTGAAGTTTCGGATTTAGTTTATTCGTTCACTGATTTGGCAACCAACTGTTCAAACTCAGATACACTTGTTGTCACGGTAAATCCACCAATTGTTCCAACGGTAAACCCATTAGATTCTATTTGCATCAACTCAGCAATTGTTGATTTGAACACTGTTTTCAATCCCTCAACCTTAGGCGGTACATGGACAGGAACAGGAGTTTCGAACCCAAATTTTAATCCAGTCACAGCGGGAGTTGGAACTCATACATTGACCTACACTTTGGGAACTGGAACGTGTGAAGCTTCCGTAACAACAGACATTGAAGTAAACCCACAACCAGTCTTATTAACAAGCGATGAAACGATTTGCTTTGGTGACGACGTTCAGTTGAACGTTTCAGGCGCTGGTGCAGGAGGAAGTTATGCATGGTCGCCAATAACAGGACTTTCTTGCAGTGATTGTGATAATCCCATTGCAAATCCAGCAGCGACAACAGTTTATACAATCACAGGAACAACGTTACAAGGTTGTTCAGCCGATATCAACTCAACTGTAACAGTGAATCCATTGCCAGTTGTGAATGCAGGACCTGATTTAGATTTGTGTGATCAACCGATTCCAGTTGTTTTGAATGGAACTCCTGCGGGCGGAACTTGGTCAGGTTCTCCGAATGTGACAGCTGGTGGAACGTTTACACCAAACGGAACAGAAGTTTCAGATTTAGTTTATTCGTTTACTGATGTGGCAACTAACTGTTCTAGCACGGACACGCTTATTGTAACGGTGAATCCACCAATTATTCCAACGGTAAATCCACTGGACTCCATTTGTATCAATGCGGCAGCTGTTGATTTGAATACTGTTTTCAATCCTTCCTCTTTAGGCGGAACTTGGACAGGTACTGGAGTTACAGACCCTAACTTCAATCCAGCAACGGCAGGAGTTGGAACACACACGTTGACCTATACGCTGGGAACAGGAACTTGTCAAACTGCTGTAACAACAGACATTGAGGTTAATCCACAACCAACCATCGTGTCCAGTGATGAAACAATTTGTTTTGGAGGCGATATCCAGCTAGGAGTGAATGGAGCAGGAATAGGTGGAAGTTATGATTGGCTCCCAGCAACTGATTTGTCGTGTACGAATTGTGATAATCCAATTGCCAATCCAACGACAACAACGATTTACACGATTACAGGTACGACTGTACAAGGATGTTCTAATTCAACGACAAGTACAGTGACAGTGAACCCACTTCCTGTCGTAGATGCTGGGTCTGACATATCAATTTGTAATTTACCAGCACCAGTTCAATTAAATGGATCTCCAGTTGGAGGTGTTTGGTCTGGGTTGAACATCGATCCATCTGGATTATTTACACCTGCTGGAACAGGAAATTTCACCGTGACCTACACATACACATTAGCTACAGGATGTGTTGATTCAAGTTCACTTGTAGTAACTGTTATCGATCCAACTCCTTCAGACGCTGGTCCTGATTTGGAAGCTTGTATTGGAAGTCCAACTGTTGCACTGAATGGATTACCAGCTGGTGGAACATGGACTGGAAGTTTTGTTACCGCTGGAGGTGTATTTGATCCTTCTACAACGGGCGTTTATGAACTGGTGTATTCAACAGGAGTTGGAAACTGTTTAACGACAGACACAATGGAATTTACTGTCCACGATTTACCAGTGGTGGATGCTGGATCAGATGTTGGGATTTGTATTTCCGAAGCGGCGTTCAATCTAGTAGGTGCACCGTTAGGTGGAGTTTGGTCAGGAACTGGAATCACCGATGGGAACCTTGGAACATTCGATCCTGCTGTTGCAACGGTTGGAGTGCATACAATTACTTATACGATAACAGATCCAATTACGACATGTGTCAATACAGATGATGTAGATGTCACAGTAAATCCGTTACCAGTTGTCGATTTTGTGGTTGATTCATTGATTTGTATCAATACTGCAGTGAATTTCACCAACAACAGTACATTAGCATTTGCCAATGATTGGGATTTTGGTGATGGCGGAACTTCAAATGGCTTATCGCCGAATCACACGTATACAGCAACAGGATTATACGATGTCACTTTAGTTGTGACTTCAGCAAATGGTTGCGTCGATTCTCTAACAAGAACTGTGAGCGTCCTCGACTTTCCAAATGCGCAGTATACATTTGTTCCAGCGATCGATTGTGGACCGACAACCGCTAGCTTTACGAATACATCAACTGGGATTGCCAACACGTATCAGTGGGACTTTGGAAATGGAACTTCAAGTACATTGCAAGATCCATTGGATGTAAACTACATTGAAAGTGATTTCTCGGATACGGTGTACACGATTGAGTTGATCGCTACCAATTATTGTGGAACTGATAGTCATACGGAGACGATTACAGTACAACCAACCCCCACGGCAATTTTCGGAACAGATTTCGATTCTGGTTGCTCTCCGTTTGAAGTAAACATTGCAAATACGAGCATCGGTTCTGCAGATACGTATTATTGGGATTTTGGAGATGGAACTACATCGACTACAAGTTCTCCTTTATTTCAACATACCTATTATACTGGAGCTACACCAACCTCCTACACGATTACTTTAGTCGCTGAAAACAATTGTGGAAGCGATACAACTACGTATGTTGTCACAGCAACACCGGTTTTAGTGGACGCATTTTTCAATACGAGTGTCACGTCTGGTTGTTCTCCAGTGACTGTTGATTTTACGCAGTATACTTTAGGTGGAACGAATTACAGCTGGGATTTTGACGATGGAAATATTTCTACAGTCTACAGTCCAACCCACACATTTACCACGCCAGGGACTTACAACGTTTCCTTAAGTGCGAACGATGGCTGTGGTTACGATACGACTGTAGTTACAATCACTGTGCATCCAGATCCGTTAATGGATTTCACATCTGCTCCAGCAACAGTTTGTGCCAATGAGATAATTACTTTCACCAATTTATCGAGTGGAATTGCTGGAGTAAGTTGGGATTTTGGAGATGGATCATCTTCGGTACTGGTCAATCCAACGCATGCTTATGCTACATCTGGAGTTTATGATGTGGTTTTATCTGGAACGAGCCAGACGTATGGATGCTTCGCTAGTGTAACCCACCAAGTTACTGTTAGTCCCACACCAGTAGCTCAGTTCACTCCAGATCCAGCGAATGGCTGTATTCCTTTGGACGTTCAAATGGTGAACACTAGTATCAATGCTAGTTTCTATTATTGGGATTTCGGAGATGGAAATACATCTAACCTTCAAAATCCAAATCACTCATATGCGAACGCTGGTACATATACAATTAGCTTAATTGTAGAAAACTTGAATGGCTGTACCGATACGGTTGAAGTGGATGTGTTCGCCTATCCATTGCCTGTGGCAGATTTTGCAATTAATCAACCATCAGTTTGTTTGACAACCGGTGATGTTTCATTTACGAATCTTAGCACCGGAGCCGTAGGTTATTCATGGACTTTTGGCAATGGACAGTCTTCTGTTCTAACGGATCCATCATTGAATTACACAAGTGCTGGAACTTATACGGTTACCTTGACTGCAACAAGTCAGTACGGATGTGTTAGTTCAACTCAGCAAGATTTGAATTTTTACGATTTCCCTGTGGCAAGTTATGATATTCCTTTAACTCAAACCTGCTTTGGAAACGAGTTGACTTTTACTTCAACGAGCACGAATGCTAACTCAATCGGATGGTTGTTTGGAAACTCAGAATCCGCAACGGGAACAACGGTAAATTATACCTATCCAAGTGCAGGGAATTTTACTGCCACGTTGATTGCGTATGGCGGCGGCGGATGTAATGACACCTTGACGATTGCACAACCAGTTATTATTCACCCAACACCAGTTGCGGATTTCAATTATGAGAATATCATTGAAATCAATCAATGGACTGGATTGGTAGGATTTTATAATCTTTCGACGGATGCGAATGAATACTTCTGGTATTTTGGAGATGGTGGGACTTCTAACGCTGAGGATCCGCAACATTCCTATCATACGCATGGAAATTTCGACGTTACGTTGATTGCTTCGAACAGCTTTGGTTGCAGCGATACCATTACAAAACCTATAATTGTAGAATTGTACAAAGGATTGTATTTGGCGAATGCCATGTATCCGAATCACAGTGATTTTAACGTGTCTCACTTTGTTCCAGTGGGTGTTGGTTTGAAGGAATTTGAATTACTCATCTACGATGATTGGGGGAATTTGATTTGGTCAACAACGGCATTAGATACAACTGGAAGACCAACAGAGGCGTGGGATGGAACCTATATGGGCGAACCTGTTCAACAGGACGCCTACGTATGGAAAGTGACTGCTTCGTTCTTGGATGACAGCGTGTGGGAAGGGAAGGAGTACCCTAAGAATGTACTTAAGAAGTCTGGAACGGTAACCGTAATTAGATAGTTATGAGGATGATTAGAACTATATATTGCTACTTATTTTTGCTCATGTTGCCGATGAGCAGCTTTGCGCAAGACGCGAACTTTTCGCAGTTTTTCAATAATCCCGTGTACTACAATCCAGCAACAACGGCAATGAACGGCGGATATACTGTACGATTGCAGGCAAGAAACTTGTGGGCACCAATTCCAGGAAGGTTTAACAGTTATTCGGCAGGATTTGAAGCAGAAATGATTCCACGTGTTGGTCTCGGTGTGTTAGGATTCAGCGATGTTGGAGGTGAAGGTTTATTGAGAACAGTTGGAGGTTATTTGTCTTACTCATACCGTGCTGTTGAAACGAAAAACTTCATGTGGCAATTAGGTGTGAGTGGCGGAATTATCAATAAATACGTCGATTGGACACAGTTTACGTTTTCTGATCAATTGCACGAAGTACAAGGTGAGGTGAGAAGTTCAAATTTCATTGCACCGAGTTCGAACAATGTCATGTACGCCGATTTTGGCGCAGGAACAGCGATTCGTTTTAACCATGAAAGTAAAAAGAGCGGACCGTACCGACGTATGATGACCACAGTTGGCTTTGGAATTCATCATTTGAATCAACCTTCGGATGCGTTTATTTTGGGATTTGAGTACTTGCCAATTAAGTATACGGGTCACCTAAAAACGGAAATCTTGGTGGAAGAATTGATCTTATCTCCAGCGGTCATCTATGAGCGACAAAACCAGTTTCAAACGTTTAGTGCAGGAATGGCGCTGTTGGTAAAACCAGTTTCAGTGGGTATTTGGTTCAGAAATCGTTCGTACACGATGGCGTTTCACAACTACGATTCGTTCATTTTCGCCTTGGGGATGCAATTACCAATGAAGAACGAAAAAAGCGTACGCTTGACGTACAGCATTGACTTCACACTTTCTCGTTTGCGTTCAGCATCCTTTGGTTCGCACGAGCTCAGTCTTATCATGAGTTTCGACAACCGTTACGTGATGAAAGGGAAGCACCGAAAGCAAAAACGAAGAAGCACGTATAAGTGTCCTACTGAGTTTATGGGGAGTTATTAGGGGGTTAGTATTCTCCGATTATTTTGAATCAGCGCTTCCCCCTTTTGGAGGGGGTGCAGGGGGAGGATTAAATCACCAACATCAGCATGATATAAGCTAGTAGATAGCTCATTAAAAAATGAACTCTAAAATATTTTCGTGTTTTGAATAAGCTGTACCTTTTATTAATTCTGTCTAACCTTTCTTTAGAAGCAATACAAAACCAGTTTAATAACACCATTGGAAGAAAAAAGTATAACAATACATATATATAAACAGCGTATTTATGTTGTGCTCCGGTTATGATTAGTGCATCACTAAAATTTGGAAATACAAAGTGATAGAGCAGAAGCCATAGCGTCAATAGGTTCAGAGTCATGGAGATGCTTAAAATAGTTATGGACATAAATTTCCAAATGTCCCTAAACTGACTGTTCTGAAAAGTATAGCACGTACTAACTATTAGTTTATAGTACATTCTCATGATTTAAGTTTTTTATATACATGGAAGTGAATCCTGCGGAAAGTCAACCCCTCACTTCCCCATCATCTTCGCAACGTATTTCCCAATAATATCAAATTCCAAATTGACGTTATCTCCCACCTTGAGCTGATGAAAATTGGTGAAGTCGTACGTATATGGGATGATGCACACAGAAAATTGTTTGTCATTAGAATCAACAACCGTTAAACTCGTTCCGTTAACGGTGACCGATCCTTTTTCCACGGTAATTTGATCTGCGTCGTAGCGAAAGGTGTATTTCCAACTTCCGTTTTCATCTTCAATGGCAATGCATTCAGCTGTGGTGTCAACGTGACCTTGCACAATGTGTCCGTCCAGTCGTCCATTCATGACCATGCAGCGCTCCAAATTGACTTTGGTGCCAACGGCCCACTCGCCGAGATTGGTTTTGTTCAAAGTTTCTTGAATGGCAGTCACAACGTAATCGCATCCATCTATTTTTACAACCGTCAAACAGCATCCATTGTGCGCAACACTTTGATCGATTTTCAATTCACTGGTAAAGGGTGCGGTGATGGTAAAGTGAATGTTTTCACCTTCCTTTTCGATGTGTTTGACAACGCCTAACTGCTCTATGATTCCCGTAAACATATACAAATGTACGTAAAAATTGAAGAGACAAAATAAACACGGATGTTAATCCTGCTCCCTAATTTTTGCGAGCACGACAAATCGTGGGTCACCAAATTTATAGGTCTGTAGTTTAAAAAAAGCTTAAATTTATGGGGAGTATTGATAAGTATTAGAAGACTTATTTATGCTTGCTATTACTAATAAACACTACAAGAATGAATTGTTACACAAGTCTTACCTCGGCGGATTTTGAATATCTTAAAAGAGTTTCACATCTGGATTTCAATGTAATAGCTGAATCTTATGTTCGTTTGTATAGTCTTTTAAATGTCGACAGCCCAATAATTTATGAAGGGTTTGATTTTTTCATTAAGGACAATGAAAAGGACATTAAATTCTCTCTAGCTTTAACCGCGTCAGGGCTGGGATACTTCGCAGAGGAGGACTCAGGGTTGATTCAGCATGCTATTAATGAATTTCACAACTACTTGTTCAATGAATTCAATGAGTTAAAAGAATGTGAATTCACATACGAACACGATTTTGGTACTACAACCATTGGATATAGGGACGGACAAATTTTTGAAATTCACAATGAAGATTAACCCGATAGTAAGAAACCTGCAATTTGGGATGCCTTAGACTAACTGGTTTTTAACCCTACACCCGAATTTTCACCCGCACCGACTTTGATGAAGGGGTGTGACTGGAGTGTGCAGTAAGTTCAAGCGGAACCAACGGATTTGCTTCAGGGAAATAGGTCGCCAAGCAGCCTTTTGGAATGTTGTACGGAACAACAGCAAACCCTTCGACCATGCGTTCTTTGTTGCCGTAATTGTTGTACAGCGTGATTTTATCTCCTTGGTTGAGTCCATTATTTTTTACGTCTTCGTAATTCATAAACACGACCATGCGCCCGTTGTAAACTCCTCGGTAACGATCATCGAGTCCGTAAATGGTTGTGTTGAATTGGTCGTGACTTCGCGTCGTCATCATGATGAATTCGTCTGAATCTAACGTGTCTTTTCTCAGCTGATTGACCGTGAAATTGGCTTTTTTGTTCGGCGTTGTAAAATCTCCTGTACGCGCTCCATTTGGCAATTCAAATCCTAATGGCTGTTTTATGCGCTCGTTGTAATTTTCAAATCCTGCGATTGTTTTTTCAATTAAATCGCGAATATTTCCATAGTCTTCAATGAGAAAATCCCAATCGACTTTGTCCTGCGTTAGCGTTGCTTTTGCAATGTTAGCGACAATCACAGGTTCACTTTCCACAAATTCTGATGGCGGTTGCAATACACCTTGCGTTGAATGCACAACACCCATGGAGTTTTCCACGGTGACAAATTGCGATTTTCCATTTTTCATATAGCGATCCGTTCGACCCATCGAAGGAAGAATTAATGCCGTTTTTCCATGCGTCAAGTGCGAACGGTTCAATTTCGTTGAAATGTGCGCCGTCAAACTGCATTTTGCCAGTGCATCAGCCGTAAAGTACGTATCTGGAGCAGCAGAAAGGAAATTACCTCCCATCCCAATAAAGACTTTCACCTTTTCTTCATGCATCGCAGCGATAGCATCGACCACTGAATAGCCATGTTCTTGCGGTGGCGTGAAACCAAAATTTTCGCTGATTTTATCCAATAATTCTTTTGAGGGACGTTCTGCAATTCCCATGGTTCTATCGCCTTGCACGTTGCTGTGTCCACGTACGGGACAGGTTCCAGCTCCTTCTTTTCCGATGCTTCCTTTCATCAACAGCAGATTGACCACCTCTTGAATATTGTCCACGCCATTCACGTGTTGCGTCAATCCCATTCCCCAGCACGCAATGATTTTCTTGCGTTCAGCAATTAAGTCGACAAGTGCATCAATTTCACTTTCGGCAAGTCCTGTTCGAGCAACCAATTCATCAAGTTGATGCGTCAACAATTCCGCTTTAAATTCCTCAAATCCTGCCGTTTTTCCCTGGATGAAGTCACTATCTAAAATTTCAGGATTATTCTCTGCACGTTGAAAGATTTTCAACATCACAGCTTTGAGTAATGCCACATCTTCATTGATGCGCAACTGCAAGTAGAGATCAGAAATTTCAGTTCCGTTACCAACAACGCCACGTAGATTTTGCGGATTTTTAAATCTCACCAACCCCACTTCTTTCATCGGATTGATGGAAACTACTTTTGCGCCGTTCTGTTTTGCTTCTTCCAAACACGACAACATCCGCGGGTGATTCGTCGCAGGATTTTGACCAAAAATTAAGATCAACTCAGCTTTGTATAAATCGTCTAGTGTAACAGATCCTTTTCCAATTCCCACTGTTTTTGATAGCGCAACGCCACTCGATTCGTGACACATATTTGAACAGTCTGGGAGGTTGTTTGTCCCGAACATGCGCACAAACAATTGGTACAAGAAGGCGGCTTCATTGCTCGTTCTTCCTGAAGTGTAGAACGCTGCTTCGTTGGGATTATTCAGCGCGTTCAGTTCCTTTCCGATGATGGTATTGGCTTCATCCCAAGAAACGGGGGAATAATGAGTTGCTCCTGGACGAAGAATCATTGGATGCGTTAAACGCCCTTGTTGTCCCAGCCAAAAATCACTTTTTGAGCGAAGTTCTTCAATGGAATACTTTTCAAAAAAGGCAGGACTGGCAACATGATCCATGGCTTCCTCAGCAATCGCTTTCACTCCATTTTCGCAATATTCACCTAATTTTGATCGATGTTTTGGATCTGGCCACGCACAACCGGGACAATCGACCCCTTCTTTTTGGTTCAATTTATTGAGTACTTTGAACGATTTTCGCACGGACATCACATGAAAAATATTCTTCAAGGCGATGAATACAGCTTTCATTCCCGCCGCACTTGACGGAGGAGTTTTAATGCTCAAAGGTTTGTGTTCTTCCATGGTATTGACTTCGTAGAACTAAAAATAAGGATTTTTGGGTGAAGTGGATTACGAATCGATGATTAACTGATGATCACCTTTACGATGGTACTGATGCCTGTTATGAGTACTAGTGTGAGAACCATGACTTTAAAACGCTCTTTGGACACCTTGTTCAGTATTCTTTTTCCGATGTATGTCCCCACAAAACTCGCAACAACCAAAAATGGAATGAGGTAGAGTTCGTTTTGCTGCAAATATCCATTGTACCAATACACGAGACTTCGACTCGCATCTACACCTAAATCGATGACTGCAGATGTTGCGATAAATACTGCGGGAGTTAGTCCAAAAGCCGTCAACGTAATTCCACGGATGGCTCCACCTGTTCCAATCAATCCAGCGATGCCGCCCGATAGAATTCCTCCAATGATGGAATTTTTAATGGTTGGATTGATGGTAAATGTTTTGAAAACAAGAAAAACAATACTGGTAAGGATCAGAAAGATCGCCAAGCAGATTTCCAGTAATTCTGTTTTCACTTGATTGCTGAAATAGGCGCCAATAATGACAAACACGACGGCGGGAATTCCCAGGTAAAAAATGAGCTTCTTATCAACGCCCTTTCTGAAAAGTGCAATTTTGGAGAGATTACTGGCCACGTGAAATACAGCTGTAATACCAAGTACCGATTGAAAATCAAGAAAAAAACTCGCGATAGGAATAAAGAAAACAGATGAACCAAAACCACCGATTGTCCCGAGAATTTCGGCGATGAGTGCTAGAAAGATGAATAGAACAACGTATTCCAAAATGCGATAATTTGTAAGTAAAAGTAACTTATTTCAGTCGCTTTCAGCGCGTACGATTGAAACCAGTCTATTTTTTAACAACCAGTGACTTCACGACAAAGGCATTCTCAAGTTTGATGAGTACATGATAGCTCCCTTCCGCCAATGAACTGATGTCAAGTTTATCGTTTTGCGTAAGTTCTGCTGATTGACAGGTTTTCCCTTGCATGTCTGTCACGATGACTTCAAATTGAGCAGGGGCATTTTTAAACGCAATGCTGTGTGAAGCAGGATTTGGGTAGAGTGTCATTTCCTCTAAGTCTGCTTGGACATCCTCCAATCCGAGTCCTTCTAGGTAACGTTGTCCATCAGAAATAAAGATAGAAGTCAAACCAGCGTTGTTGGTCGCTTGCACAGAAACATAATACACGGTGTTGTAGGTTGGATTGGCAAGAACGGTCGAAAACACCGAGGAAATTCCATTGCTTGTCCATGGAACGACATCTGCTAAATTGGGAAGCGTTCCCACAGCTAACGTGTAATCGCTGATGTCTGAGTGAATATCAAAAATATCCCAGTTTGATTCCAAAAAGGCAGTGTAGAATGTGTCGATGTCGTTCGTGTTTCCGTCATTTATGACATTGATTTCAGGTGGTGTGAAATCGAGCAAATAGTCCTGTTCAACTTCTTGTGACCAGTGGTAACCGTTGTCCACAACGAGTGTTTTTACTTTGGCGGTAGGCACTGCATTTTCGCTTTCAATGCTCATTTCTTCTCCAAAACCTGCTGTGATGTCAACTTGAGCGCCACGTGATTTGTACACACGGATATTATCAAAACGTGCTTGACAACCTGCCGTTCGGATGGAAATGGCGTTTCCGGATGTCAACGGTGCTGGATCCTGCCACTGTCCCACAAAGGTGTCATCAATGTACAATTGAATCAGTCCTGTTGAAGGATTGAAGGTCGCTTTAACGTTGTACGTCTGAGCAACATTTACCGTGTAATTGATGTCTGCTTGCAAGTAAAACACATCATTGACGACAGAATAGATTTGCGCTTTATTGTCGTTTTGTCGTAGAAAGATAAAGTAAGAATTTCCACGGTTCGGCAGTGAAACATCATCACAGAAAAAGTGCATTCCCGCGCGTTGACTGACATCAGCACTTGTAATTGTCTGCTCCCATTCGTAGAGGTAACTGTGTGAATTGTCTTGTGCAACATTCAAGGAAGTATTTGAATTTTGGTTACTCACATCGGAAAAAGTATAGCCGCCAGCCACCAGAGAAAATGTTCCATCGATATCCGTCCAATTGTCAGCGTTATCGTCGAATGTTTCATGTGCAAATCCGTGTGCTACTGTGGCGCTCCAGTCAAATGCTGAGACTTCTTTTTCGGCGATTAAGTAAAATCGCTCGTTGATATCATTGTCCAAATCGGTGTCATTAAAACTGACCTGAAAATCGTCATTCTGCCACGTTGTACCCGCGATAATTGCTGTTTCTGGAACGTTAACCGCATCGGGAACAGATGTGTAACTTGCTTCCCAACCCGGCGCGACGGTTCCACAATCACTTCTAAATTCAACTGTAAGCGCTCCACCAGATGAAACGATCGTTCCAGATGAATTTGTCTCCGTATATTGACCGATCAATGGCGCATCGATGGAGTTTCCGTCGTAAATGAACAGGTTGTCGTAACCTGATTCGACATTGAATAGTGTAAAGTCGAGCGTAACTGATTGCACATTTGCGGGTTCAATTAACCAAATGACGCGTTCATCGTCCAAATAATTTCCTGCTGGACCACCAGTATCGTAAAATCCACCCGAAGCATTGGACAGCGTAATAATGGATGGATTGTTGTTGATCAATCTGTAATAGCGTTCCCAGTCCCAATTGATTCCGGGATCAGTGTGCGTTTGATTGGGGTAATGCTGATGTCCCTTGATTTTGGTACATCCACCCAATAAATTCGTTCCGACAGAAGAAGCGCCATAGTACGTCCTCACAGCTGGAATTCCATATCCGCTGTTGACAATATCTCGACTGATAGCTGCTGAACTTCCATAAAGCGTATCAGTGTACCAAGCAGGATTATCGACATATCCCTCGTGTTCGTATCCAATGGTGTACGGATTTTCGGAACCCACATGCCATCCTTTATCAGCTTCCGAAACCATTTGTGTTATTTGTCCATCTGAAGAACGAATCACGTAATGGTAAGAAACATTGGACGAACAATTTTGCGCCCAAGAAATAGCTCCGGCATATGATCCCTGTACGGTGTGAATAGTAATTGCAGAGACTGCTACACCGTTACGAGAGCTAAAATTACAGGATGGTGCTGGATTCCAAATGGCGGGACCGAACTCAACTGATTTTGCTGAACTTAGTTTGTAGACCGCATTGTTCTCAGAACGAATTTCTGTGGCTGTAAATTCAATTTTCGGACTAGAAAGCACTGCGTAATTTTCATTTCCAAAAACGGTAGCCATGTCAATGGTGGAAACTGGGAAATTATACGTCGTTGCCATTTCTGCATCGCGCATAAACTCGAAAATAGCGTAGACTTGCATGTCACGCGCCAGTTGATTCACAATTCCTTCTTCAGGAATTTCAGATAACTGATGCAGCACATTTCGAATGGCATTTCCATTGGTTGGATCTCCATTTGTTCCAACTTCAGCTTCCATCAATGAGTTGAAAGCGATGGCGTATGCATTGATTTGTTGTTGAGCGCTTAGTTTTTGTTCGGCAATACTAATTCCCGAAAGTTCAGCAACGATTTTACCTGTTCTATGAAAGTATTTTTTTCCGTTATCGTGCAATCCCATAATTCCATACGGTGCAGGAATCCCCGAGCAGCCTTCGGTCACGTTGGAAAGATGCACCATGCGTGTATTTGTCCAAGCAACAGCTTCAAGCAGACCTTGTGGAACAAGAGAATTAGAGACGTATGCCTGCTGAAAACTATTCTGTGCTACTAACAAGTTAGAAGATGAGAATACAAGCAGAAGAAAGAAGTAACGTAGCATCAAGTTCAAATATATTCGAGATGTAGGTTGTTGTACATCATCGGGTTGAAGAGCAAAGTTACGGAATGTTTTAGGATTGTTCAATCCAGAAAGTAAATACTATTCCTTCACTTTCACATAGATGAGTTTGGAACGTCCTTTCGGGTTTTCGCGCTGTTCGAGTTCAATCGATTTGATGGACTTGATCAACGGCGTTAATTTTAGAAAACCAAAGTTACGTGCATCAAAGTTCGGTTGTTTCTTTTGGAGTAAACCACCGACATCCCCTAAAAATGCCCAGCCATCATCGTCTGCAACATCTTCAATCGTCGATTCGATTAACTGTATAATTTTGGGTGTAATGCTGTCGACATCCTTTTTCTTGGCTGCTTTTTGAACCGAAGTCGTTGCGCCAATTTCTTCTTCCTCTGGTTTTAGAATCTCAATGTAAATGAATTTGTCACACGCTACGATGAATGGATTCGGTGTTTTTTTCTCGCCAATACCATAGACTTTCATTCCAGCTTCACGGAGTCGTGTTGCTAGTCGCGTAAAATCACTGTCACTAGAAACCAAGCAAAACCCGTCGACTTTTTCAGAATACAAAATATCCATTGCATCGATGATCATGGCAGAATCCGTCGCATTTTTCCCTGTCGTGTAACCGTACTGTTGAATTGGTGTTACCGCATTTTCCAGCAATACATTTTTCCATTTCGACAGGTGAGGTTTCGTCCAATCGCCATAGATCCGTTTGATGGTAGGGTTTCCATACTTGGCAATTTCTTCCATCATTTCTTTTACGTGCTTTGATGGAATGTTATCTCCATCGATCAACACAGCTAGTCGTGTATCCATAATTGGATTTAAAGTTACAATTTATTTAGATTTTTGTGTGTTTCGGCTTCAGCTTCTTTTTTAATGAACGTTCGAAATGGATACTAAAAGAGGAATGAGACGTGATAAATAGGCTTTAAAAGTGAAATAAAATTTCAAATTATGAAAGAATATTTATATATTTGTAATATAATTAATTATATGGTAATTATTTCAAAAGCAATTTTGGTGGAGTTTGGCATTAAACATGCAGATGCTATTGAGCCACTAAATAGATGGTACGAAGAATCAAAAAAGGCAGATTGGAAAAGTTTTCCAGAAGTAAAAAAGTCTTTTAATTCAGTTGATGCTGTTGGAAATGATAGATATGTGTTTAATGTAAAAGGGAATGATTATAGATTGGTTGCAATGGTATTTTTTGATATTAGAACCATCTTTATTCGATTTATTGGAACACATAGTGAATATGATAAAATTGACTGTAAAAGTGTTTGATTATTAAAATTTGAGTTATGAATTTAGAACAAATAACATCGAGAAAAGAATACGATAATGTAATGAGCAAAATTGAATCATTGCTCCAAAAAGCTACTCAATTAGGTGGTTTTGAAAACTTGTCTAAGGTGGATAGAACAAACTTATCTCAACTGTCTGTTATTGCAGAACAGTATGAAGATGGTATTCCGTTGATGCCAATGAAAACACCGAAGTCACTTGCTGAAATGCTTCGTTATAAGATGTATGAAAAAGGTTGGAGACAAAATCAATTAGCAACAATACTTGAAATAAGTGAGGCTTCTATTTCTGGTCTTCTTTCAGGAAGAAGAAAGTTAAGTATTGAGTTAGCAAAGAAGTTACATACAAAACTGGATATTGATGCTCACTTTCTGTTGATGTCTGCTTAAATCACTAAGTATTCACTAAGAAGTCACTAAGTTAAGCTCTCAAGAAATTGGGAGCTTTTTTTTGACCAAATATTTGTGACCCAAAATCTTGGAAATTGCATAAGGAGTGATTAAATTTATACTGTGAATACAGTTGCTAATTCTTCTCGATATTCTTTTTCTACTACATCGGCAAATGTCGCTTGTTCTGAAAATATTATGAGGTCTTACCGTTATGGCTTCCAAGGGCAGGAGAAGGACAATGAGATAAAGGGAGAGGCAAACAGCGTGAATTTCAAGTATCGTATGCATGACCCTCGTATTGGTAGATTCTTTGCAATTGATCCGTTAAATCCTAAGTATCCTTGGTATAGTCCATATAGTTTTAGTGGAAATAGAGTTATTAATGCGGTTGAACTAGAAGGGCTGGAACCTTCTGATTCGTACTTGTGTAGTGAGAATTTTGGAATAGTATTTTATGAGGAAAATAGAAAGACTGGGGATTGGGCGTCTTGGACTGCTACTCAAGCAAAAGGGGGACAATTGAAATGGACTCAAACAGCGGTTTTAAATGATGACGGGAGTACTAGGTCATCTAACCCAACAGCTTATTACGAGAATCAAAAGCAAAGCTACAGAGCACAAGCTTTGTCGAGATCAATTCAAAATAATTCAGATCAATTCAGTTCATCAAACAAGCTTATGGCTGATACGGATGCAGCTAGAACACTACTTCCAAGAAGTAATTCTTCTTCAGGTAAACTTAGTACTGGTGATAAAATCTGGAATGATGGAGGCTTTTTGCCATGGTTGAGGTATCAAGCGAATCAAGTAGATCAAAGATATGAAGGAAAGCAAGGTCTGGAGAATTTTGCAAGGGATGGTTTAATTGTTGTAAATACTGCTGGTCAAATAGCAATGTTTATACCTGGAGGTCAGACAATTGGTGGAGGTATGATGTTCTTCTCTGATTTGGGTGAGACAGCATTTGACATTAGTGATTATGGTTGGGAGCAGGGGGTAACTAACTTTGCCGTTAGAGTTTCTTTTGATGCAATTACTGCTGGAATCATTCCAGATAACTTTATTGGCTCAAAAATGTATCAAATAGGTTATGACGGTTCAGCCAACGTAATAATGGAAAACGCTTCAAATATTGTAACGGACTACCTAAATACCGAGAATATTACTATAATTCAAATCCCAGAATAGAATGAGTTATATACTTTACATACTTTTTTCTGTTTCTTTAGTAATTTATGGTTTTTTTTCGACCAAGAAAAATATCCGAAGAAATTTAAAAACTGTAAAAGGTCAAAAACTGTACTATTTTGGCATAGGTACAATTGTGTTAGGATTATTAATGCTGTTTGCTTTTGTCCTCAAACATCTATAGAAGTAGTTTCGTGTATCAAATTAGCAGGTAAAAACGTATTTACCTAGTTAATAGTTCTTTGATTTCTTGAAAGGCTAAGCAGAAATTGTTTGGCGAGTTGATGAAGAGCGAGCACTGCTCGTGAAGACTGAGAGTCGAACGGGAAGTTCGGAAGCTCGAAGGAACGTGAAGGAAATTAAAAGGCCTTTGGGATCTGATGAGAAAAACGTATCTTTCGATTACGATGCAATGGGCAACCGTATTGCCAAGCATATCTACAACAACGGTACAAGCATGCTGGAAAAAAGTA
>CALEIK010000026.1 GCA_937876195.1 uncultured Flavobacteriales bacterium | reverse complement strand
ATGGAAAGAAAATATATCCTGTTCCCGCCCAATAGCCTTGCCCCGATTTCTCCCATCCTGCGAAAAGTTCAGGATGCAATGTGGGGTCAAATTCTTCTCTTACACTCATCAAATTCTCAGAAACGGTATACGGTCGGCTTTGTAAAACAGAACCATCCAGTGCATAGGTCTCCGAACGAAGCATTGTACCCCTTAATGTTCTCAGTGCATCCCTTCGCGCTCTCCTTGGTAAAGCCGCTAAAAGACTTTTCATTTGCTGGGTGCGTTCCAATACATTTGCATCTCCGCTCCAATATTCATCGCTAAAATTCACTTCGTGCCAACGGGTAAAATCTGTTCCCACAGGTCCGGGTTCAAACCAACTTTTGGTCATTACAGGTGGTGTGTAATATTCGGAGGTAACTCCCGTTTGAGGAATTTCACTAACTCCCTGAGTGCCCCCCGCACCCTGAGCGTAGTCGAAGGGTGCATTAAAGCGTTCAAACGTTTCAGTATCTATTGTATCTACCCGTCCAAAACCTCTAAATTCACGTTCTGCACCGTCCCAATAACCGTGGTGGTAATTGTATTCCGTAGCCAGTTTTCCACCTGAAAGCAGATCCAACACTTCTACTCTATTTACCACCTGTACAGAAAACGGAAGTTCTGTTTTCCAACGAGTCGCAGGATTTTTTTCATCCCTTAAATAATGCTGAATGGAGGAACCATACTGTACGCGGGTAATGCTTCCCATGTTGTTGTTCATTTCCTCCAGCACGTACGGTTTATTGTTGTTGGTGAAATCCAAAAAGTACATTTTTCCAGCACGTCCTTCTGTTCCAGCCATCGACCATAAAATACCGGGTTGTCCCGTTCCATGAAGGTCTGTGATACGCAAATCGTTTGGATCAAATACCGCAGGGGTGTTCACAATCTTTGTTCCTTCGGAAAAACCGTTGGCCGATTGGTTGATGTACAACGTAACGCTGTTGTTTTCCACAAAAGCAATGTCGGCAAGTCCGTCTCCGTCCAAATCGCCCAGTAAAACTTGCGCGGGATTGTATTGCTCAGGAAAACGCGGTGCATTTGTCATGTTCACTTTCTTTCCAAAACGTCCGTAACCCATATTTGGCCAGTATTGTACCCTTCCCGAAGAAATAAGTACAATGTCCTGCAAACCATCTCCTGTCATATCTGCAAACCGAATGCGTGGATCCGCAAAACTGAAATTGGCAAAGGTTTTATCGGCAACACGTACTTTATCAAATCCTTTCACGGGATCGTTTAAAAAGCATTGAAATTTTGAACCATTGTGGAGTACGTCCGTCATTCCATCGCCATTCAAATCCATGAGTTGCACTTCAGGATCAGAAAAATTGATAGACGGTGCTTTGCTGTACGGTTGAAAAAGTCGCTCGCTCCATACAGCACCAAATTCTCCAGGATAATAACCTGTCATTAGTCCATTGTTGACCAACAAATCGTTTCTGCCGTTTCCATTCGCGTCAATGAGTTGTACGCCCGGTTGTCCCAATTGCACCGCTGGAGAAATGCTTAAATTCTTCGGATTGCTAAATTTACCGCCTCCTCTATTGAGCCAATAACGCGCTGCAATGCCATCTAATTGTAACAGATCTGGAAGTCCATTTCCATTGAGGTCTGCCAATTCATATCCGGGCAACGCCAACGAAAGTGCAGGAATCGGTCCCGAGACTTGTCCCAAACCTCTGCGTGAAGGAACAAAAGTAGAATAGCCAAAATCCAAAGGCGGCATAAATTCACTTTCCTCTCCATCAACTCCTTCTACGCGCACTGCTTTTAATAGCGAAGCACCATTCAGGGGCAACTGCGTTAAATAGTCGAAATGATAAACTTTGGTTTTTCGTGTTTCATCCGTATGCGTAAACATTTCAATGGTTGCACAACGTTTTGTTGTCCGCATTTCAAATCCCTGTCGATACGAAGAAAAAGGATCTGGGCGCTCTTCGTAATTCATTCGTACCTCGCACACATATTTTTTCTCATCCCCATCCATGTATTGCGCATACTTAATGGAAGAGAGATAGAGTTGATCATAAATGTGCGGTTCGACTGCGCTCACCGCACTAATTAACTCACGTTCGTATTCGTAAATAATTTCATTTCCAAAAGGATCAACTGTTTTGCTCAAACACCATCCAAAAATCGCTTTTCTATTTTCAGGATTCGCAATTACGCAGGGATCTTGAGCCGTCGATTGAGCGAAGTCGAAAGCGTCAGGCGAACCGTAATAACTAATCAACCCATTCTTACTCCGTACTTCCCAATAATCTTCGCCAGTGCTTTTTTTATGGTGAATAATCCGCGCAAAAAGTCCTTCGGTACGTGGGCGGTAATATGCTTTGGTGTGCGTAACCATTTCGGATCCCGAGCCTGAGGACCCTGAGCTTGTCGAATGGGTCGAAGCCACCGGAACCAAATCCTCCGACCCTGATAAAATAAAAATATCCTGCTCATCACTGTACACTGGAATTCCACGGCTTGTTTTTCGTGTTACACCTGGAATACCCAACGCCCAACCCATGCCAAACGTGCCATTTCCATTCCCAGAACTATAACCCAATGTCAATTCAGGTTGAAAGCCATTTCTACCTGGTGGAACAGCAATCGGCACACTAAAATTACCTGTACCCGTATACAAGTCAGGAGAGAATTTTTCTCCAAGTCCACTTTGTGCACCACCCCCTTGCGGAGGTACTATGGTTGAGGTTCCTTTTGTGTTTGACATAGGTTTTGGTTAAATGTGTTTGATTATATTTATCATTCCTTGACCAAAATATATCCACTAACCGGGAAACCACCAGAAAGATAATTAGAATTTGATTCCATTATTTGATATCCTTCCTCCAACCATTTGTCAATTTCTTGCTTTAAGGTAACATGAACGTTGTCTTTAGTTGTATATTCTTTTAATTCAACGCTATAGTCTGGATTGACGACCTCAATTGTGTACTTACTTCCTTTAACACATACGGATATAATTACAGACTGAATTTTACTTTCCTGCGCACTCACATCTCCCATTCCTAAAAACAACATGGTCATTGTTGCAAGTACTACTAATTTTACATTTTTCATAATTTTTAAATTTTAATTTGTTCAATTACTAAATTACCATTTTAACCACGCAGAATTCACCGTATTTGCAAAAAGTGCACAGCGATCTTCTTTGTGTACTTCGTGCTCTTTTTGGTCACGCTTTATAACGGATACCCCGGCAATTCAGCTTTACAATTCACCAACAATATAATATCCTGCACTTTCTCCTCAGTAAACAACTCGCGGTTGTCTTCGTCAAACGATAATTTCAACTTTACAAACGGCGTAGGTGGATTTGAAGCTAGAATTTCACCTGTCAGAGTCCCGGCAGTAAACGTTCCATTTAATGTTTCTTTGCTATTATCTTCTGTCTCATTCGTCGCCAGTGAGAAATCATAAACACTAATTTCATCTGTAAATCCATCTTCTCGCACGAAATGCAATAAGATATCACTACTACCATCCAATTGTATATCATTCAATCCCTGAGGGAAATTCTCGCGTTTCAGTTCAAATTCCACTGTGATAGTTTCTGTACCTTCTTGTGCTTCTGCCAATTCATACCATTGATCAGGGAAATCATTCTTGAACGAGAACCCACGTGCGAAGCGTGCTGTATTATCAATGTCTTGAAGCACTTGGTAGCGGTACTGGAAACTTTCCATGGCGGTGTATTCAATGTCAATAAGCACATCCGCAATTTGGTTGTAATCCATGCGGTTGGAGAACTTAGGCATTTTAAATTCCCATTGAGATTCAACCCCCATTCCTTCAAACGGATTCAGAAATTCACCTTGCATAGGTTGCAATTCAAACAAACCATTACTCAATGTTGGTGCACTCAGCGCAATTTGTTCTATTTCAGCTCTCCGAATTGGAACCCGTTGGAACAAATTATTCGCTTCAATCACCGTGTAGGATGTTGCTCCTGCTGTCAGTAAGGCTTTAATCCCATCATTTACAGGGACCAATCCTATCACAGATGCTTTAATTCCATTGATCAAGCGCAAATAATGCCCAGGAAAGTCATGATCAAACATACGGTCGGTTATTGCAAAGTTGAATACACCTGTTTCTCTGAACGCCTGAAACTCCTCAGGGAAATTTTGAGCCAACGAGATCCGTTTTGTCATCTGCAATTTACGTTTCGTATTTTCAAAAGCAAACTGATCCAAACGCGTAAGGTCTTGCAGTAAACGTGCGCTTCCTGTTAAACCTCTTCGGTCGGTACCACCTCCATTGGGTGAACCAGATTCTGGAATTTCCCAATAATCATCCAAAATAAATGGACCCGCTTGCTGTTGTTGTTCAAAGTAGTATTGACGTTCAGCCGATCGTGCTACGGCAGTACTTATGCTCAGCATATAGCTGTAGGTACGTTCCAGAATATTGCCCATCCATCGGTACAATTCCGCATTGGTAAACTTGGTTTTCAAGAACTCCAGCGTATCTGTTGCATGATCCATGTTCAATGAAGCAATTTCTCTTTCTTGTGATGTAATCCGAATATTCTGATTGGCAATATTTATTTGTTGGTTAGCAAGGTTAATGTCGTGCCCAGCCAACGTTTTTTGGTATTGCCATTCTTGCTCTCGTCTTTGATAAGAAGCAAGTTGACTATTGTATGACGATAGAGACGATAACAATTGTGCGACAGATGAAAGCGCAGAACCGATGGTTGCTCCAAAGGACGGTATTGATGCTGCAGTAAATGCTATACCAGCACCTAAGTTTAATATTGTTGAAGCTATTAATAAATTCAAGCTTGTAGACTCATAACCAATTAAACCGATCTCCAATAAATTTGTAAAATGCGTAGAAGAAAAAGTAACCTTATCCAACTGCAAATCAGCCATTTCCAACTCATTCTCAGACTGCTTCACCCTTAAATCTTGCAGTTTCACCGTCGCCTTCGCGGTTTTTAAATCCTGCCGTGCACGCAGTTGGCTGTAACTTTCGGCATCTTCCTTTTCAACCGCAGATAAAAACTGGTTTTCCAATTGCTGTGCCTGAGCTACAAATTGCTTAGCGCGTTCTATGAGTACACGGAAACGGTACTGAGAAGGTGCAAAATTGCCAATTCCCGGTAAAATTAAACTACCTCCGGCACCTATCATTGGAACGCCCGTGGTGCTGTCAGTGGGCGCGGCAAAAATATCGAGTGTGCGCACCATGCCTGCAATGTTTCTGCAATTGTGAATTTTAAACAATTCTAAGTTTGCTTTTAACTCCATCCCGTTGTACACAGGGTTCTTCGGCAAGCAGAAATGATACGTAATTAAAGGTGTATAGCTTTTTGGATAGATAGTGGGGTCAAATACGACGGGTGCATTGCTGTGTATCAGGTTTGCGGTAAATCCATACCCTCCTGAAACGAACGGGCTGTACGCATATTTTTCAGGCAACAGTTGCTTCCCTTCGACAGATACAGGTGTAAATGCATAAGGTGTTTCATTGCTCGGCACTTCATCGGTGAGCCAGGCAATGTTTTCTTCCATTTCTTCGGAGTCCACCAATGAGGGATCCACAAAGGAAACTTGCGCAACTACGTTTTGGAAATGTTCTCCTACCTGCGTATTAAAGCTATTCAGCGAAATATCTGCGAACAGATAACGGAAGGCATTGTTCATTTGTTCTGCATGTCCATCCGCTATATCAACTACTGTATCAGGTGTGGGCGGTGCTGGGGTATTATTTTCAATATAGGCAAATGAATCTGAAAATTTTTCTTCAATAGTCAACTCACTATCATCAAAAATCGCGGTAATTTCAGTAATCATATCTGAAATTACCCCAATGTTCCCCAAATTTAGAAGTTTGGTCTTCAACTCGGACAAAACGTTTGTCCATGGATCGGGCACAACAATAGCATCGTCCAAACAAGCATTCACCATGGTGAAGCATTCGGACGGTTTTCTGTTCAATTCAGGAACTTTCAACAAGCTAAGGGCTTCAGAATACAACTTTCGAGCATTCGGAACAGTTTCAACTGTATCTACCGTAAATTCACGGTCACCATAACTCAACAAGCATTGTGCAATGTTCTGAATGGTGTACTTGGTATACGAATTAATGCGCGTTTGTGCAATCAAGTGTGGATTGAGCGGATCAAGTAACCAATCAGCCGGTCGCTGATAGGTGCTGTACGTGGAACCTTCCAATACCAACCCATAGAAAATTTTTCGTAGTTCTGGATCCGTATGATCGCTCAAGGTATAATCGTACACCGAACGGTACCAAGAAAGCGCTGCTTCATACTGCCCTCGACTTTGTTGGTCTAGGGCAATGAGCATTGGAACAAAATAATATGCTTCATAGAGACATTCTCGTGTAACAGTTGTAGCTAATATATCATTGCTTATAACTCCAACTGGCATGTTCAGATTCATTTTCATGAGCTCTTTAATCTGCATTTTTCTTAGTGCAACATTAGCGTAACAATCAGCTGATTCGATGGGAACGAAACTCGGATACTTGAGGCTTAGGTTGAATACATTCGTGGTCAGAATTTCATTTACCTGATTATCAACTATTAAATGAACACCTTGTCTGTCATTACCTGTCATTTTTGTAGCCAGAGCGGCTTTCGTGGGAAACTCCCGAAAGACAGGGCATAACTTTTCCATATAACTCAGTTGATTTGAATTAATATCAATTTCACTATAGGTGACAAAGTTGTTTATGGGGAAATAAGGTCCTGGTCCAGTAGTTGGGTATGCAAATGTAATTTGTACCGCTTTCATTTCACCTGTACTTGCTTCCTTTCCGAAAATAATAATTTTATTTGTTTCCAATTCTTGCTGGTAACAGCCCGCTATTTCTGAAAAGTCAATAGGCAAATTCTCTAATGTATAACCATGACCATATCCGTGGTATTGTGCTACTACTAATTTTTCATAAGCAACTAAAATGCCCTCAACAAGCCCATTGTATCCTTGAACATGAAACTTCACGGCACCGGTCGGAATGTCAAACCGGAAAAATGGATTTACAGAAGTATTAAAATCGCCTTCACTCTCATTTAACTGAGAATGAAAATTGCCATAAAGGGTACCATCTGACTTGATATATGTAAAAATGAAGGAGGGAGAATCCCACGCAAATGAACCTTGACAAGCGGTCAGCTTAATAAGTTTTGACCATGGTGTTGAATGGGGTGGTAGGAAGGGTATTTTAATTTCCTCTTCGTCTTGCCAAGTACTTCCAGGTGTTCTCAGGTCTTTTTTTATGTACCCAAGTGTCGGTTCCCCATCCTTTCGATAGGTGTAAAATAACCATAAAGCCAAGTCTAACTGATTACCGTTGTCATCGTATTCCTTAGCCAAGGGAAAGCAACCTAAAATTTCTACATTATCTCCAATTGGCAGTTCTTCCCAAAAACCATGTGATTCCCCGTCGTTACTATTGAAGTCTTTCTGAGACCAGTAGCTGTTTCCAGAAGTTAAACTCTGTCCAAAATAATAGGTCATATATTTCAGAATAGTATCACTTCCATTATCGCAACAATCCAAAGGATTATCCCTGTGCATCCATGCAGTGGAATTCGCTGTACAAATGATCTCTAAATTGCTTATATCTTCAAAATAGGTCTGATAATTCTTTGCCGCCATGCAGGCGTCATCTGGAGAAAAACGGTTGGCGTTGCGCAAGGTTTCTGATAATTGTCTAAACGCTGGACTTTGCATACGCTTCAACGTAGGGTACAACAGATTTTCTGGGAAAATGTACGTAAAAATTGCTGCACGCCAAGTAGCATACGAGCCCAACCATTGCCATTCACGTTTAAAATTAGGTGCTACAATCCAAAACCCATTCAGGTAATCATTGTAGATTCCACTTTGGATAGAGAAGTAAAGTCCTTGCAATGTTTCTATCGCAAAAGACACTCTGCTGTGCTTTACGCAACAATTGTCTTTGGTTTCAATAAAGAGGGTTTTTGCCAAACGCTCAGCAGCATCTTCAAGTGATTCGCACTCATCTTTCAAGGCTTTGATCAAGGCATCCCGCATAACAGGCATGGTGATTTCCTCCGCTTCTAGCAAGATCTCTTTCCATGCTTCTTTTATGCGCGCTTCACGCTCATCACGGGTTTCAAGGGTATCTTTCCAGACTTTTACTTCACGGTGAGGTGTCCGCCATTTGTTGGGCTCATTCACAACCGTATTTAACGGGAAATTAATGCTCGTTGGTTTGTAATTTTGAAACGCATCACTGCACAAAATCACATCCTCGTCAAACTCTTCTTGAATCGCTGCAAACGGTAAAATAGTGCGTGTGTGAATCTTGATCAGAATGTCAATCACATCCGTGTATTCCGATTCGAGTAAATCTGGGTCAAGGCTATACTCATCTGCATGAGCGATAATCGAATAAATCTTTCGCAAAACCCGATATTCGGTAATTTCTATTCCCAATTGAGTAATGTAGGGTCGAATGTCCTCCCCTGCTTCCTCCAAATTTTCAATGTTCAGAAAATAAGGTAAGTAACTCGCAACGTTAATCGTGTCACTCTCGGTACGTGCCACCGCCATGGCGAGCATCTTTTCGTAATTGTCCAGAAGGTCAGAAATGGGCATTACAGAAGAATTGAAAAGTGTTTCAAGATCATCAAACAGGGTATCCACCGCATCTTTTCGCGCCACCCAGAGGTCATGCGCCACTTCCCCTGATATAAATTCTTTGATATTTTCAGGTGGTACAATGTCTGGAACAATGGTTGGAATGCGGTTCCACGTACGAAGGGTAGTTTGCCAATCAATTCTGTTGGAAAGAATTCCACGTTCAGGTGCAAGACGCATTTTTATTACATTGTAGTATTCTACTGGTTCACCACCTAGAAAAGATCCGGTAATCTCTTTATCTATCCAGCCGCCAGTGCCAGGATAAAGCTGAATCTTCTTAAACCCTGTTACCAATAATTTTGCTGCTTTTTTGAGCTCATTGATGGAGGGTTGTACAAGAGGATTATTGTCTTCATATACAAGCATAATTGGCAAAATCACTGAAAAATCTTCTGCCGAAAGTCCGAATGCCTCCTCTAGCTTTAGCGTTGCTTTATGAATTCTGAAATCGTCCGTACTTTCAAAATCTTCAATTAATTTTTCTAACCGTATATATTCTGGCGTTAAAACAAAATCTGTGTTTGGATTACCTGTATTGACGTCATTTAATATTTCCACAAATCCCTCAGGATTGTACGGGACAAGTAAATTTACATAGGTGTCAAATTGATCTGAAAGCACCTCCTTTCTACCAAAGTAAAGATCTCTATAAGGCTTTGCTCCGGGATGTTGAAGCAGCTCCTTTGACGGCAACAGTTCGGGATCGATGATGGGAGTTTCTGGAAGCGTTTGCAAACTTGGATCCCAAGGACCTACAACGGGTTCGTGCAATGCTTTCCAGAAAAATTGACCATTCAACATTAACTTCTCATAGGCTGTACCTCCTGCTGGATCGTACTTAATTTCTTCTTTTACCCACGGATCACGCAAATGAACTTTAGCACTCGTTCTAAAAATAGAAGTCAATCCATAAAGCTGCTCCTGCGTCGGGCGTTCAAACGTAAACATCGAATCAATGTAGTTTTCACAAGCGATAAAAATCTCCATCATTTTTGTGAAAGAAGCAGCATTTAAAAACAAGTTCTCCGTAACAATGGCGTTTAAATCGTCCGTCGCCTGTCCTGACTGTATAATGGTATATAGCTGCTTTAATTTGCCATAGTTTGTGTTAGCATCCAGTGGTGGACTTGGCCAACTTGGTAAGTCCCAAACACTATATTCAAATGGGGTGTCTATTGCAGGAGCTAAATAGGTATAGGTTTGATCTACACCAAATAATTCATCACAAATATCCGTTGGATTCGGAATTTCGGTGGTGTACAAAGGGACTTCTACTTCGTAGACAAATGATATATTTCCTAAAAAAAAGGTTTCATCGTCTTGTTCTATTTCGAAGGTTACCTCGTGATCATTTACAAAGTTCAATTCCGAAATTTCAAATTCATTTGTGAGCTCACTAGAGTAGAAATCGCTGGTTGAATCACTGGTAAGTTTAACAACACCTCCAGAGAGCACGTCCACAAGCAGAGCATTATCATCACCAAAATCTATAGTGACGACAATGGGATCACCAGTAAGATCAATGTCATCAGGCTCTACCTTTAAAACACGATTATAATGCATCACCGGCGTCGCTCCGTCCGGCTGAAACAATTCCGGAGAATCAGGCGGATCCAATTGCCTAAGCACAACATCGGTATGTAAATTATTGTATGCTAATTTGATTATTGGAAACGACACAAATTCACTTCCATTATATATACGAATTTCTGGTTCATCGTCCGTGTTCAATTCAATTTCCTGCGTAGAAATATCTCTGTCTGCTACACGTAAAATTCTGTGTGTCATATCTGCAGAAGTACGCACCAAAAGATCAGTATCAGTGATATAAAAATCAAGGAAGGTATCGGTATCTTCCTTTCTGTGCACCAACAAATTTTCGGCAAACTCAGAAGTAAGGTAAGTCATGTCAGCACATCCAATAATGTCTGGATCAATGATAGGCAACCAATTGTCCTTGAATGTTCCATTGTCCGTTGGATCAACGTGCTCACGGCTGTAGTTGGTGAATGGATAATCTGTTTTTCTCCACAAATCTCTTAAATGAACAGACCTCCATTCCTCCATCAGTGATTCAGGAGGCGTGGTAAGAACATCTCTTTCAGTATCTCTAAAACCAAAAACAATTTCTAAATTTTCTGCGGTGAGTTCGTTGATGGTTGTACCATCTTCTGTCAACCAAATTCTATCTGCGGTAAGTACAGTATCCTCTGGAACGTACAATGGAATTCCCATTTTATTCGCCCAACGTTCGGCACGTACAATTTTATCTTCGAGCGGTTGCATTTTTACTATATCGCGTAATTCTTCAAACGAGGTACTTGCTTGTAACAAAATGTTCTGATAGGTCACTTGAAGAAATTTCAATCGATCTGCCTCCAGTTGGTCAAGAACAGGTTGTGGAAGTGTTTGTTCAACGGCAAATTTTTCCAATACTTCTGTCACCAATCGTACACGACAGAATTGATCATGCAGTGTATGGCAATCCACCTGCAGTGTTCCAAATGGCTGGTAGAAATAATCCTCCAACAATGTTACAAACGCATTGTAATTTAAATTCTCATATTCTCCACCTTTTGCAATATGCTTTGCTCCATACATAAGTAGGTCTACCATGTAGGTAAAAGGGCTCACGGCAGAAGTACAATCATCACATTCACAAGAATTTATGATCCCGGCAAATGCCTCATCTTCAAAGTTATTTCCAGCTATCTTAGGATACACGGGTGTATTTAAACTGAGGTCAGAAATCCGCTCAGCAAGTGCACTCGAAACCATTTTTTGGGTCTGTGTAACAACCTCGTGAATTTGCGCGGCTTTAAACAACGGTAATACCTCATCCACAACAGCATCTAAAAATTGCTTTTTGGAAGTAATTGCAATAGAATACAGATTTTCGTATCCTTCATCAATTAAATGTTGGTTGACTTCAATGTCTTCGTTGATGGTATAAAGATCAACATGTCCTTGCAGAAGATTTAGCTCAGTTTCTGTAGCTTCTGTGGGTAAACCATCTAGAAATTTGATAGGTCCGGCCTTTTTAAGGGCATTTAGTGTGTCTAAATCAGCTCCAGAAAGAAAGGTTACTAGTTCCGTGGTAAAAGTTGTTCCACTGACAGTTTCAATAGCATCTAAATCAGGTGAATTATCCGCTTCTTCGGGTGGTCCGTCTACCGAGAGAACGACAAAATCTTTGCTACCAGGTAGCACCTCACTATCAGAATCATAAATCAGCGTGTCTCCGAATGGTTCATAAATTTTAACGTTTACATCGAATTTGAACGGTGCTGGATTCTCAACAGATGCCCAAAAGTTTTCAAATGGAGTGAACTTTACACCTAGGGTTCCGCTCGTAACGGTTCCAGTATTTCCATTGGTGGAGTAGATCCCATCCGACACCACAGTAAGTTCTTCGGGGAACTCAATTTGGTAAAATGTAATGGGGCCCAACGGAACCCAAGACCCATCACCGGCTGTATTATAAACTACCAAGACACCCGTTGGGGTTAACGTGATTGCCGTGTTGGTAAAGAGTACTTCAAAATCATCTTCCAGTTTGTAGTACGTTTCATCGCCGTCAAAAATGCTGAGGTAATCTTCATGCAGAACTATATCCGTAATAAGCGTATAATAATCATCAACGCCATCGGTAATTTTTATGTAGCATTCCTGATCACGGCTTTCAACTGGACCGTTTACCTTCATAGCTACCATTAAATCGCCCTCCTCCGTCTGCGGTACAATAGGAATTGGAGGAAGCCGAAGGTCCAAAAAGCCTTCTCGGGTCGAAATAACCGTTTGCTCGTAATTGCTGGCCTCGAAAACATACCTATACCCTGCGGGAATAGGATCTCCATTGGTGAAATTGGTTTGAAACAAGACACTCCAAGATTGCTTCGGGGCATTTTCGTTTACTTCTGGCTGGCGAAGTACAGGAAATTCAAATTCAGTAACTTGTATTTGTAAAGTGCCGAGGTCAGTAAAACCTTCGTTGAGTATTAAATCTTTGATGGGACGTGACATAAGTAATAGGTTTTAGGTAAATATCTTGTTCTAATTTTACATTCTTCTTGTTTAGTAGGGATTGCCTCCGGATATAAGTGTGTCGTTGTAATACACCTTCATAAAGACATCACTGATCTTTCCGTCAATAAGGTAAGGCGGTGTTCCTTCAACCTCAAATTCCACGGTAAAATCTCCGTTTTCATCTGTGATTCCACGACCTAGAAAAATAATATCAATAGGGCTCTTTTGCCACAATTCCACATTGAGATTCGCAATGCTTTCATACACCGTTGATACATCAGGTGTAAAACCACATTCCAAATTCCCTTTTACGGTAAACCACCGCGTGTTGATTGGTTCCATACTTTCAATTTTTTTAAGCTTGATTTCAGAAATGCATAAATTGTATCAACCGTTTATCAGAATCTTGTGGTAAGCACTATATGCTCTGTTGATACTCTACATCTAAACAAAAAAAGAGCTTGTTAATGAATAAACTTCTCCGCTAAAACTATAATTAATTTTAATACGATTTAATGTCGCATGCGCAGAATGAGTAGAACTACTCATGTGATTAACAGCCTATTGTTAATTTTACATCAATTATACAATTGCGTCAGGTATGCAAACTGCAGTAGCCGCAGAAATAACTTCTTGTTTTCCATAACATCCGAATTCGAGTGAAATCATTCAATGAGTACATCTACTCATTGGGCCTGCCATTTTGCTATATTTCACATTAAATTTTCGTGAAATTTTCTAACCTTTCCATACATTTTGCTCCTAATTGATTAAATTGGACTCTAAATCATACCTAATGCCACTATCAAACTCAAAGATTCGTATTGCAATCGCTGATGATCACAACCTATTCCGAAAGACATTGGCAGATTCCTTGATGTATGAAAACGACTTGGATGTCGTGTTTGACGCTGCGAACGGTGCCGAACTGATTTATAACCTCTCAACAAACCCTGTGGATGTAATTCTTTTGGACCTGAGAATGCCTGTAATGTCAGGACACGAAGCTCTGAAAATAATCAAGGATAAATATCCTCAGATCAAAATTATCATTGTGAGTATGGACAATGACATTCCGTTTATTGAGGAAAGCTTTGAACACGGTGCGAGTGCACATCTTCCCAAAACATGCGATATAGAAGATTTGCTGGATGCGATTCAAATGGCGCACAGACAAGGATATTATTTTTCGGATGATTTCCCGAAACCGTTGATCAGTAAAATAGTGAATACCGAAAATGTTACGCGAGTTGTACCCCCTTCCATAGTCTCGGAAAGAGAAACTGAAATCATTCGCCTCATTTGTTTGGAAAAATGCAGCAAAGAAATCGCCGATGAACTACAAATCGCCGAAAGAACGGTTCAAAACCACCGCTATCATATTTCAAAGAAAATTGGAACGAGTAGCAGTGTTGGAATGCTTGTTTATGCATTATTGAATGGTCTAGCCACAATTACAGCGGAAGGACAGGTTGTTTTTGTACCAATGTGCCTCATTAGGCCTGATAAAAGTTAATACCAAATAAAATGAGTGTAGAAGAAAAGAAGAAGGCTCGATTTAGATTTTTGGAGCATCTCTATAATACGGTTGACGGCGACTCTGCTTATTCCGTTAGTATGTGGGAACTTGGAGCAGAATTAGGGTTTGCACAAGAGAATATTTCACGAATAGTTCGGTATTTACAGGATGAATACCTCATTGAGCCTATGGGACTAGGGGGCAATATTGGAATTAGCCATCAAGGAATTTTAGAAGTTGAGGAGGCTTTATCAAACCCAGAGAAACCTACGGAGCATTTTTTACCTGTTAATGTTATCAATATTGGCACTATGAATAACTCTGCAATCCAACAGGGCACATTGAATTCAACACAGCACAACAACTTCAATATTTCGGAATTAAAGAGATTGGACGACTTGTTGGGTCAATTTCTAACCCAAGAAGTGCTGTCGGATGATATTCAAAAGGAATTGCTTGCCGAGAAAGAGACTCTTGTTTCACAGGGTAATTCACCGAAGCCAAAATCAATAATTATTTCCGAATCATTGAAATCTATTAGAAATATTGTTGAAGGCATAACGGCAAGTGCTTTAACGCCAAAGATCATAGATGTAATATCAGGGCTTATGTAATCGCAAACAATCTAAGCCATGGAATTTTGCTCACGTATCTCTCAATTTAACACTTATGAAAGTAACTGACCGCATACACAGATTTTCCAAGAAAAATAATCTTGACGGACTTTATAGGCTTAGAATTTTTTGTAATTCGAAAATGCAGGTTGTTGCTGTAATTACTTCCGTTGGAGATAAAAACCCGAGTACCAGTATTCAAAATGCTATTGAAGTCATTATTGAAGACTTAGTATCGACTGGTGTTGTACCTATGAATGCGTGGTTCATTGAGCATTATGAGAAAGAGTTTCTTGGCAAAGAAAAATTTCTTTTGGTGAAAATATCTGAAGAGGGTTATCCTGATTGGAAAGAATTAAAGCAGGAGGATGTTGTGAGTATACTAGAATGTTCAAAGAAAGAATTGGAGAGTTCTACTCTCAGTGATAAGCGTTTAATAGGAGATTTAGATAGATTAGGAACTGAAATTGCTCCGTCAATGAACTTTTGGCAATCACAACCGACAAATGTTTTAAAAAGGCACATTGAGATAGAAAAAGGGAGTACTTCAAAACAATCAATTCAGGACTTGATTGATAAAAGAGCCAAGGAAGAAGATTTTCTGGTACATCTAAGGAAAGACCTATCTGTTTTTGGGGAAATCTATGCTCAGCCTCATAATGACTATATAATATTCTCCGAATTTCCAATTGGTGAAGGTTTTGTAGATTTTCTTATTCTTACAGGCGTATCGTTTATGGACGTGATTTTAGTAGAGGTTAAAGGTGCTGATTTTAATATGTACAATCAAAGCCAATATGATAAACCAGCAAGAAACATTGAGGTGGCTATAGATCAAATAAGGACTCGTATGAGATATATTACAGAAAATTTACAGAGGTTTAGGTCTAGAATACACAGTGTCAGAGAAAGTGTTGAGCAAGGAGAAATATTTTCTAATTCATTCATTGGACCAAGAGGTTATCTTGAAGTAGACGCAGAAAAGGATATCACTATACATGCGGTGGTAATAGGGGGTAGGTCGGTAAAGGATCTTAAAGAAGCTAAGAAGCGTCATGAATATTCGTCTTCGCTAAACCTGAACTTAAAGCTTGAATCTTGGGACACTTGGGTAAGGAAATTGCGTCGAAAATAATCAAAAGGAAGCTCGGAGTTAGGGTAATGGTTTAAACTAAATGACACCCTGTCATTCCATGCCTCATGGCACGCTCTTTGAATTTTTCAAGGAGTTATTAATTATTGAATAAACCTACAAAGTGCTTTCCGATATCTCAAAAATGTTTTCCTCTACGGCGTCTCTACGACAAAAAAAAGACGGAAGCTTAAAGCTTCCGTCTTACGCGGTCATTCGACTGACCAACTGTTGTCCCACTAGGGCTCGAACCTAGACTCTTCGGTACCAAAAACCGACGTGTTGCCAGTTACACCATAGGACAGTTTCACAACTGTACCTCAACAAGTGGTGGCTTGTTGCGGGTGCAAATGTATAAACAAAAATCAATATGCGCCAACAACCCACAAAAAAAACTTTCAAATTTCTTCACTTTTGGACTTTTTGGCATTTTTTCACTTTTTAACCATGCATGGCACACATTATATTGCTAAATTCGCCAAGACGATTTTGGAAAAGGGTACTTAATTACCTGGACTCCTTTAACAGACTACATATGACTTATAAAAAAATAAACCTCTATTTAGGTTGGCTATTATTTTTAATCGCAACGACCGTTTTTTTTATCACCATTGAAGACACGGTAAGTTTGTGGGATTGTGGTGAGTACATTACCGCAGCGTATAAATTAGAAGTTGGTCACCCTCCAGGGGCGCCTTTGTTTATGGTAGTCGGTCGACTATTCTCCTTCTTCGCCGACCCTGAAACTGTTGCTGTATGGATCAACCGTATGTCAGCGCTATCGAGTTCACTCACCATCTTATTCATGTTTTGGTCCATCACGATGCTGGTCAAAAAAATGATTTTAAAAGACCGTCCGACGCTTTCATTAGGTGATAAGATTGCCATTTTTGCCAGTGGTTTCATTGGTGGTTTGGCGTATACATTTTCTGAATCATTTTGGTTCTCAGCTGTAGAAGGTGAGGTTTATGCGATGTCTTCGTTGTTTACCGCGGTGATTTTCTGGGCAATTCTCAAATGGGACGAAGAGATGATGGAAATTGGCAATGGCTTGGTGCCGAAAGGTTATTCACCAGATCGTTGGTTGTTGTTCATCATGTTTATGCTCGGCTTGGCAATTGGTGTCCACTTATTGGGGATCCTTGTTGTGCCAGGTATCGCTTATATTATCTATTTCCGCTACAAAGAAAAAATTACCGTGAAAGGATTTTTCTTGGTGGGAATTCTATCCATCATTGTGCTTGGGTTTATTCAAGTAGGTGTCATTCAAGGTTCTATTTCCATGGCTTCTAAGTTTGAAGTTGGATTTGTGAACTCACTTGGAATGCCGTTTTTCAGTGGTACTATTTTCTTCTTTGCCATGTTGGTAGTTGTTTGTATTGTACTGATTCGCTACGCACGAAAAAAAGGCAAACGCATCCTCTACTCTTCTGTGATGGGATTAATGCTATTGCTGATTGGTTACGGTTCGTTTGCGGTGATTGTGATTCGTTCAAACGCGAATCCACCGTTGGATGAAAATGACCCAGAAAACTTAGTAACACTTCACTCCTACTTGACACGGGAGCAATACGGTTCTGCACCAGTTTTGTTCGGAAATCATTGGAATTCTAAAGAGAATGAACGTGATCAATGGAAAGACTTGTCTGCCTTCCATTTGCGCAGATTTGTGGTGCAAAAAGGCGATAAAATTCTAAAGGCGTTTAAAGATGAATCACGCGCCAATGAGTTTGCAAAAACTGTTGTCGGTGCTGAGGTAACTGAAACGTACTTCGAATCCAATTCAGGAACGCGGGAAAATGCCGTAGCAACCTATGCGCAATCGACGTTTTTCCCACGAATGTATTGGAACCAAGATCAGCAACGCATCGATGGCTATAAAAAGTGGTCTGGGTATGATGCCAATGACGGAACAAGCACAGAAAAAGGATCTGACGGAAGTCGACTACCTACATTTGGAGAAAACATGCGCTTTTTCGTTGATTACCAAATCAACTGGATGTACTGGCGTTATTTCATGTGGAATTTTTCTGGACGACAAAACGATATCCAAGGACATGGAGATGCACTTCGAGGAAACTGGCAGTCTGGATTTAGGGTGATTGATGATGCACGTTTAGGAACTCAAGGTGAGAATGCACCGTACTTTACGTCAGAAAATCCTTCCAATAATAGCTTTTACTTCTTGCCATTGATTCTAGGGTTTATCGGACTGATTTTCCACTTCTACAAAGCTCCAAAGGATGCTTTCGTCGTGTTATTGGTGTTCCTCTTCACTGGATTGGCCATCATTATTTACTTGAATCCACGTCCATTTGAACCGAGAGAGCGTGATTACGCCTACGCGGGATCGTTCTTTTTCTTTGCCATGTGGATAGGAATTGGGGTCTACGCATTGTACGAAGCCTTCAAGTCATTTACAGCGAAACATTACAAACAAATTGCTATCATCGTAGGTTCCGGCCTGTTGGTCATGCTTATTATGGACATCAACAGTGAAGCGTCCATGCCTACTGTCATTTCTTGGTTGATTATTTCAGTGATTGGCGTCGGTGCACTTGGTTTAATGACGGGGCTGAATAAAGTATTGAAAAAAGACTCCCAAGGAGCAGTGGTCGCAGCATTGTTGTGCCTTACCGTTCCTGTCGTTATGGGCGTGCAAGGTTGGGATGATCATGACCGAAGTTTGAAAACGACGGCAGATGATTTAGCACTGAATTATTTAAACTCAGTTGATAAGAACGGAATCTTGTTCACTAATGGTGATAACGATACCTTCCCATTGTGGTACATGCAAGAAGTCGAAGAGAAACGTACGGATGTCCGTGTGTGTAATCTATCTTTGATGCAAACTGATTGGTACACGGATCAAATGAAGATGCGTGCGTACGAATCTGACCCACTTCCGATTAAATTTACGGAAGATCAAATTTTGATGTACGCGGGAAGCACGGATCAAGTGTTATTCTCCGATTTGTTTGAGTTATTTTACATTAATGCTCCTCAACATGTGATTCAAAAAATCATTGAATTGAGAGCGAAATCAAACGGACCTGAACTTGAGCAAGCAGTCAACACCTTGAACAGTATGGCCGTAAATTTATTGAACAATGCATCAGCTTCAGATCCTAGGGCTATGGCGCGACTGAACCAAATCAAAGGATTGTTTACCGCACCGCTCAGTGGAAAAAATAAAGCCGCTCAGGTATTCAAAAAATTCCAAGCAGGGATGGAAGTAATGTCGGCGAGTCAGTCTGGTTTGATTACCATGTCCAATGAAAACCTGCAAGCGTTTCAGACGATGCTTATTGACTTTGAAGAAGGATGGAACTATACCAATATTGACGATGCCATGGCATTTGTCCGCGACGACAATAACATGGTTGATTTCCAAAGTCAACGCCCTATCCGCGTATTCCCAAGTAAAGGATTCATTCTTCCTGTAGAAGCTAAAAATGCAGTTAGTTCTGGAATTATCAGTAAGAAAGATGAAGGAAATTGTTTGGAAGAATTGCGCTTTGACTTTAACAAGCGTTTATTGACACGTGAGCAAGTAATGATGCTGGATATCTTGGCGAACAACAATTGGAAGCGTAGCCTTTCTTTTTCTTCACCAGGTGGTTCTGACGTATCCATGGCACTGTACAGAAAAGGGTACATCAAACAGAATGGAATGATCTTCGAATTAAGTCCGTTGAATAAGTTGAATGAGCGTTTCAACGCAGAGAAGATGTACGATAATCTGATGAACAACTATGAGTACGGAGCAATGAAGAATCCTGATGTGTTGACAGATTATTACGCGCGTAGACATACAAATCAATACCGTTTGCATTTCTTGTCATTGGCGGAAGACTTCATCTCAAAAGCATTCGCTGCTGAAGAGGAAAACGGTCGCCGTGAAATGATGGAAAGCATGGGAAGAGATGTATCCATGATTCCGAAAGTAGATGACAAAAAAATTGCTGAGTACAAAACCAAAGCGAAGAATTTGATTCATCGTTCGTTGGAAGTGATGCCAGCAGAGATTGTGATTGACGCTGGAGAACCAACTGCTTCGAATAATCCACAGGATAACTATTCGATCAATGGAAAAACACTTCCAGCATTCAACGACGGGATTCTGCACGACTACGTAGGATTACTGTACATGGCGGGTGACGTGAAAGGTGCGGAAAAACTAGGAAAAGTAGTAGCCGATCAGTTGGAGTCTATCATCCATTACTATGAAAATGAGCATATCGCGATTACGAGCAATCCTCAAAACACGAAGGATTTGTACGCAGCATTGGCAGCTTACTTTAAATTATATACAGGAGCAAATGATGGTGAAGTTGGAAATGCGGATGGCGCTTTAGCGAAACGTACGCAGAAAGAAATCCAGTACATCTATTCGACAATGTTCCCAAGCATTATTGACCGCTTGAAAGAGAAGGCGAAAGAAAATGGTGAGAGTACACGTCGTGGACGTCAAGCAGGACGCTATGCATCAATGATGTTTGAAATTGAAGATTACTCGGAAGCGATGGCAATCTATTTTGGTATCAAAGAAGCTCCAATGCCTCCACAAAATGAATTGCCGCAGCAACAAGGCGGTCCTTCATTGGAAGACATGATGAATCAACAGTAGTCAACGACTGATTGATCGGTAATGTACCTCTTTAAAACTCCCCGAATTTTTCGCTGGATTTTCCCGCGAAAAGTTTGGGGTTTTTCGTCTAAAGATACCGTCTACTTGACTTTTGATGACGGACCAACTCCTACATTAACTCCTTGGATTCTTGCTACGCTTGAGCAATACAATGTTAAAGCGACATTCTTTTGCGTCGGTGCCAATGCTCAGAAATACCCTAAACTCATGGAAAGTATTCGCGCAGCAGGACACACGATAGGAAATCATGCCATGCGCCACGAAAAAGGTACAAAAACATCAAAAAAAGCCTACCTGCAATCCATTGAAGAAGCTGCACCGTTTACAAGTAATACGTTGTTTCGTCCACCCTACGGTCGACTTCCGTTCTCATTTATTGCTCCCATTCGGAAAAAGTACTGCATCGTCATGTGGTCATGGCTGTCCTATGATTTCGATGAACTTATTTCTGTTGCGACGATGCTCAAAAAAGCGGAAAAAATAAGACCTGGAGATATTTTAGTGCTCCACGACAATGAAAAAGTAATGGATCGGGTGAAGGAATTGCTCCCAGCGTTAATTGAATTGCTTCAAGAGAAAGGATATTTGTTTGGAGAGTTCAAAGTTCAATAAGTTTAAAGTTCAAGAGTTCAAAGTTCAAAGGTTTCGATATGAAGAAGTAGTAAAGACGGTTCAATAGTTCAACTCTCAACTCAAAACTCCTAATTCTTAACTCCTAAAACCTAATCCCTACCACACACACATCATCCACCTGCTCATGCTGCCCTTTCCATTTCTCGAAAGCGTTTTCCAGATGGTCTTTTTGGTGCGTTGCTGGTTGCGGAGCAATCTGTTCAATCATTTGTTTCAATGCAGCGCTCTTGAGTTTTTTTCCTTTTTCGCCACCAAACTGATCAAAGTAGCCATCTGTTGTCATGTATACCTGATCACCTTTTGACACAGCGATTTCATGCTCGGTATACTTATAATCTCTCAAGTGTTTCCCAACAGGTAGTTTGTCGCCTTTAAGTTCCGTAATTACTTGCTCACCATTTTTAATGATCCACAAAGGTAAATTCGCTCCTGACCAAGAAATGCTCATTTTCTTTTTATCGAATAATAGGAGACTGATATCCATTCCGTCATTCACATCTTCCTGATATTTCGAAAATTCTTCAAGAATCAACTCACGGGTTTTGTCCAGCAATTTACCAGGAGAATAAACACCATACTCCCGCATGGATCGATTCAAGGCATTATTGCATACCACGGAAATCATTGCTCCAGGAACACCGTGACCTGTACAATCGGCTACGGCTATCAGTTGTTTTTCATTGATCTTTTCCGACCAGTAGAAATCACCCGCAACAATATCTTTGGGTTTGTAAAGCACGAAAATCTCGTTCCAATCGTTTTTCAAGACTTCGTCCGAAGGAAGCATCGCATCTTGGATCCTTTTCGCATAACTAATACTGTCCAGAATCTCTTTGTTCTTCAGCTCAACGAGTTGCTTTTGCTGCTCGACTTTGTCATAGGCTTGTACTACTTCGCTGGTTCTTTCCTTCACTGTTTGCTCAAGTATCAACTGTCTTTCTTTGTAGTTCTTTTCCCTCAAACGGATAATAAAATAGGTCAAACCAATCAAAAGCAGTACGACACTGACTCTAAACCACCACGTATTCCAGTAAGGGCTTCGGATAAGTATAGGCACACTCAACACATCACTTAGGTGACCGTAATTATCGACTGCTCTAAGTTTAAACGTATACGTTCCGGGCATTAAATTTGAAAATGTGATCTCTCGGGTTTCACTCAATGGTGTCCAGTCCTTATCCTGCCCTTCCAGAAAGTAACTGTAGAAAACCGCACTGGTTGTCAGTGCACCGAAATGAAACGTCAGGTGGTTGTCCTTATATCCGAGTTCGATAGACACAGGGTTTCCATATTTATCTGATTCACAGTCCCGTTGTTTGCTCCAGTCGACATCTTCGAAAAATAGCCTAACGCTTTTTAATGCAATCATTGGTTTTGGAACCTGATCGAACTTCACCGTCGGATTAATTCGCGACAATCCTGTTGTTGAGCCTACCCAAATCAGTTCTCCTGAGACGATAAGTCCATTTTGTTGAATCTCCGTATTATTATGTCCACTGCGTCTTTCCAAGCTACTTGTCGAAATCACTTTCCCATTCTTCATTCCGAGAATGTTTATTCCTCGATTCGTGCCAATCCAAAGTTTCCTGTTTAAAAAAGCAAGTGCCTGAATAGTGTTGGAAAGTAATCCGTTCCTCGAGTTGACTTTCGAATAGGTTCCATTTTTTAGAATGATCAATCCATTTGTCTTTGTTCCGATATACAGCGTTTTATCATCATCTTGCAGCACACTTAAAACAAATCGATCACTAAAATGTTCAGGATGATAGATACGAACAAATTCCTTTCCATTAAACTCGTACAATCCTTTTTGGTAGATACTGACCAATGGATTGCCATCCGAATTCAAGATAAAGGTGTACACCTCATTTGATGGTAAGAGATGTCCTTTGTGATACTGTATAGTATCCCTTGCCGAAACTTTAAATAAACCGGCATTGAACGTACCTATCCAAATACCACCGGTTTTATCGGTTTCTATTTTTGTGATGGTCCGAAGAAAGGCGTTCTTTATCTTATTGATCTTTCTTTTCAATGTGAGTGAGCGACCTTCATATTCAAAAACAAAGAGGGAATGATCTGTTTGTTCCGAACCAACCCAGAGCTCCTTCTTCTCTCTCACATAGCAGAGGGTAGTAATTTTCACGTTTTCAAGTTCAGACGGAAGCACCTTGTTTAGTACCTTTCCTTCAGCATCGATCACATTGATTCCTGATCCGTAGGTGCCAGCTGCAATTATACCGTTGCCGAGTGAGCAAAGTGCTGTTATTTTTTCATCCGACAATCCTGTTTCCTTATCGAGCGATATTATATCTTCCTTTCTTAGGCATGACACTCCATTTCCTGAGGTTAGCCAAAGATTGAATTCTCTGTCAAAATAACCATTGTAAAGATCATTAGAGCTCAGTCCATTTTTCTCAGTGATTAATTCATACTTACCATTCTTCTTCACCTGAACGAGTCCTGAAGAACTGACTATATACATTCCACGCCAGTCGTAAAGAACGGTAGAAATCCATGCGTCATTAATTTCGGGAATGTCAATTTTTTTTAGCGTGTTGCCCAATCCAACGTAAGCCCCTTTACTGGTTGTTCCGATTAATACACTATCGCCATGAGAAGATAAAGAGAAAATGTAATTGTCTTCTAATCCATCCTTTTCGTTGAGGTAATGAAATTCATTGCTTCTCAAACGAACAAGTCCATTGCCTTGTGTTCCAAACCAAAGATCTCCGTTCTTTGTTTGCGTCATTGAAAGAACACCTCCTTCAAACAAGCCTTCGGGGTCTTCGAACAAGGTTGGTTTATCATCTTGAAAGGTATAAACTCCAGCCGCGGTTAAAATCCAAAGGTTTTCGTCATGATCTATAAAAAGTCTTCTGATGACATTTGTCTTGAGTCCCTCCTTTTCAGAAAAATTCAAGATTTTCTTGTAGTCATAAATAAACAAACCACTCGTATTTGTTCCAATGCAAATTCTTCCCTGTTTATCCTGTACAATTGATACTGCATCGACGCCTTCAAGTGTTTTAACTGGATGGAAATCATTGAATTCCTGACCATTAAAGATGCTTACACCATCCTGTGTCGCCAACCAAAAATAACCTTCTCTATCCTGAAAAATATCATTGACGATTAGGCTAGGTAGCCCATCAGCAGTACTGAAATTTACGACGTTATGCTTCTGAGATTGAACAAGAAATCCATGAAAAATAAAAAGACAGCTCATTATAAATAAGCTGCCTTTTTTAATGACTACGGTGAACAAGTTCGAGGGCACTCTATTGTTTACTTTTTAATGAATGTGCGGCTAAAGTTCATTCCTTCATAACGGATTGTGAAGAAATAATCTCCTGCTTCCAATTGATCTATATTGATCTCTTGATTATTAAGCGTTAATTGACCTCTATTGAGTATTTGTCCCGACAAACTGCTAATAATGAAATCAGCACCAATGAGTTTTTCATCCAATTCAATTCGGATTCTATCTTGTGCTGGATTCGGCGAAAGTGCAAAGTTTACTTTCATACCAGCATGATTAATTCCAGACTGAGCCTCCTCATCCTCATTGGACATCTGACTCTTGATATTTGATCGTGAAGTATTGATATTCGCTTTGGTGATATCACACGATGGAAGATCAATCATCAGTTGATATTCAAAACCTTGATTAAATTGTGCTTCTGTATCAAACCAATCTGTTTGAGTGGAGCCTGAAGCAGTGTCCCATTCTCCCATAGATGTGTACATTCCTAGACCAGTTTCATCGCGCATACATGCGTAACCAAAGACCCATGTTTCATCAATCTGACCTTCCTTTTCGTAAAGGTTCCAAGCAATTAAGCCGTCTAGGTAGTCAATAACAACTGGATGGTGCCAGGGCGAAGGCGCACTTTCTATTCCGCTGTCGTATAAATAGGAAATTCTGTACCAATGGTTGACGATCGTAGAGGAGTTTGGGTCAAGAAAAAACGAAAAATCGTCTTGCATTGAACGTGCGCCGACACGCGTAAAACCGTTTTCGGCGCCTTGTTTTCTATAGATAAATACACTGTCAATCCCTGTTATGACTGCCGGTTTTTCCCAGATGACAATGTATTTTTTAGCATCATCAAAATCAGCAGTTACCATACAAACTTCTTGTCCAAATAGAGGCAAAGAAAAAACACCGCTTAAAAAAAACGTGGAGATGAGAATTTTATTAAACTTTTTCATATGTAAATAATTTCGTTCATAAGTAGTTGATTTTTAACGATTATCATAAATCACCTCATTGGGTTTCAACGGTGCACAACACATCGAATTTAAAAATCCATTTCTACAATAAACTTAATGCCTTTTTTCGTAACTGACAAATCTAGTGCTTAATAATTTATATTTTTCGCAGCTTCTTACCTCAATTTAGTAGTTCAAGGTTCAAAAAGTTCAAAGTTCAAGAGTTTAAAGAAATAGGACGTTTCAAAAAAGCAATTCTCAACTCTTAACTCTTAACTCCAAAATCCTAACTCTCTATTTCCTTTTAAATACTGGAACCGTCGAACAGGGCTCGCCGTACATGATACTTTTGGCGACGGGTTGCAAATGACGCACCAATTCCGACATGGCGTAGGCTGGAGAAGAAATATCAGCACACCCTTTTATGATAATGCGTCCATCTCTGTATTTCGTGCGATCTTCGGCAATAATACGTTCACGAATCAGCATTTTTTCCAAATCGTTTTTTGTGCCGATTACGTAATGTGGTGTCACTTCTTCCAGTTGAGAACCGATGAGCATATACGCCCAGGTGGGAACAATGGCGTCCTCCGAGCAATGCACATACACTGCCTTACCCGAATACTTAGACCAATCGTGCTCCTTTATCCATGCCCGGAAATCCTTTTCCTTCAACACCAATCGCTGCCATAAAACATCAGCAACGTCAATGGATTCAATCACCATCGTTGGCTTAAATGTTGCCAAATCAATGGAAATTAAACCACTTTCCTTTACCCGATTTACAATCTCTCCCATGGTACAAATTTACGTTTTTTTGCTGAGTGAAATCTACAAATAGCTGTCATGTTGTCACATAAACAAACAAGGCATGTCTTTTGACAATTGCTTTTCCATGAAAAATGCACATCCTTTCGGTTCTACCAAGGAAGCCGTGGTCTACCCACTGCTCGTCCTCATTGTGCTTTGGCTCGTTTACTGGGCGGATCACCTTTTTCCTACAACGGATTTTTATAAGTTCGGAGTCAAACCTCATGACATTGCAAGTTTGAAAGGGATTTTGTTCATGCCGCTCATCCATTCTAAAACAGAAATTGAACATATCATCAACAACTCAATGCCAACAGCCATTTTATTGGGCGCAATTGTTTATTACTACCGTTCTATCGCTGGCCGCGTGTTTTTCTTTTCATGGCTTTTTACGGGAATTGGGGTGTGGCTGTTTGCCGAAAACAACTTTAGTTATCACATTGGAATGAGTGGAGTGATTTATGCCATGGCTGGATTTCTCTTCACTTCAGGAGTGTTGCGAAAATATTTGCCCTTGCAAGCAATTTCTTTATTTGTGGCATTTGTCTACGGAAGTTTAATTTGGGGCGTTTTTCCTATGGAGCCGCATGTTTCATGGGAAGGGCACTTAATGGGCTTAATCTCAGGTGTTGCTTTGGCGTTTATTTACCGAAAAAAGGGACCTCAATCACCAAAGTATCAGTTTGAAATTGAGAAAGAACTTGGAATAGAACCACCTGATTTTGAAGGGGAGCTGAACGAACGGATTCGATTAGAAGAGGAGCGAAGAAAAGCTGCTGAAAATGAAGCAAACGGACCCACCTATCACTATCATTACGTTCAAAAGAAAGAGAAGGAATGAGTTTATTTCAGCTCTGATGCCGACTTAAGGACTTTCTCTTTTAAATCTTCCATGTACTTGGACATTTTTGCAAGTACCTCAGGATTTGAAGCTCCTATGATTTTCGCTGCTAAAATTCCCGCATTCTTTGCTCCATTTAGCGCTACAGTAGCCACTGGAATCCCTCCTGGCATCTGCAAAATTGAAAGAATACTGTCCCAACCATCGATGGAATTGCTCGATTTCACTGGAACTCCAATAACTGGTAAAGGCGTTAAGGAAGCAGTCATTCCTGGTAGGTGTGCAGCACCGCCCGCACCTGCTATGATGACTTTCAGTCCTCTGGTGTGAGCAGATTTCGCATACTCAAACATGAGTTCTGGAGTCCTGTGAGCAGAAACGATGTTGATCTCATAGCCAATTCCCAATTCATCCAATATATCCGCTGCCTCTTGCATTACCGGTAAATCCGATGTGCTGCCCATTATAATTCCAACTTCAATCATGCGATTCCTTTTTTACAAAAATAGTTAATCTACATGAGTTAGCACTTTATGCGCCTCCAAATTGTCTACACCCCAGTTCTCTAACTCATCAACCGTCCACAACTCAGGGAAGAAAATTCTACGTTGGTAGCGCGGATGCATGTACTTCTGCCATTCACTTCCGCCAGTTGCTTCAGCAGAAGTTTCTCCACTATTCAAGTATTTTTTTGCTGCGTTCAAATGATGCATTACCCATTTCACGTTCACAGTGTGATCGTAATGACGCATCGCATTCACTAACTGTACATTTTTTTGATCTTCTGCTGGCAGCGCTTTGAATTTCGTCCACAAGTTGATGGTGTTGTATTCTTGCATGAAAATCAAAAACTCCTCTTTGTAGCGAGCATCAAAATTTTCGATCAACTTGTTTCGTTTTCCTGTCGCATGATCCACTCCTGCAGCTTGCCAATACAAGTGGTCATAAGCGTGCGTATAGGGCGTATCTCGATCAATTGTTTTTCGGAACCTAAAATCAATTAAATTGATTAATTCCGTAGAAGCAAATTCAATTTTGCGGTATTGTGCACTTTGAAATCCACTTGCAGGTGTCAATGTATCTCTAAATTTCATGTATTGATCAACGTCCATTCCGTCTCCCATGATGGTAAACGAGTTGGAAAGCATGTCAAAATAACGACTGACTCTATCTAAATGCTTGGAAAATTTTTGAGTAGTAATCGGATCTTCATGCGAAACCTGATCGATCTCCCATAAAATCATTTTGAACAAAATTTCATTGATTTGATGGTACATAATGAACACCATTTCGTCTTTAAGCACGGTGCGTTGCGACTGCAATCCTAATAAGGCATCTACTTGGATGTAGTCCCAATATGTAATCGGTTCTGCATGTAACAATCCCGACAAGTGCACATCAGGATTTTGTCCCATGGCTGTGTACTTCTCATCAATTGCTTTCAATAATTCTTCCCTCGTCATTTTTCCGTTAAATAGTATGTGTTCAAATGTAGGAATAATAATAGCGCCAAATAATGACTTTTGTCACATTTATACGCCCAGAATTTCCTTTAAATCGCTGTATGCACTTCTGCTGATGGGTACTTGGGCTTGATTGGTCATCGTGGCCCGGTAGCTGTTTTTTTCAAATGCATCAATGCGCGTTAAATAATTGACATTGATAATGTACGAGCGATGAATGCGAATAAAATCCGTAGAACTTAAGGCCTGTTCGTAATAATTCATCGTCTTCTTTTTCAAGAAATAACGCTTGTCTGTATGGATTTTTACGTAGTCATCATACGCTTCGATATACACAACGTCTGAGGTTGGAATAATTTGAATAGTTCCACCGTCCTTCACCACAATTCGCGAGCCCTCATCGGGCTGTTTTTGCGCTATTTCTCCAATCGCTGGAACTTTTTCGGCCAACTTACCTTCGGATTGCAACCATTTCTCCATCGCTTTATCGAACCGTTCTCTCGTAAATGGTTTTAACAAATAATCCACGGCTGATGTTTCAAACGCTTTTATCGCATACTCATCGAAAGCTGTGGTGAAAATGACGGATGGATGTTCGTCCAACAACTCCAGCATTTCAAATCCGTTGATTTTCGGCATTTGAATGTCCAAAAACAATAGATCGGGTTGGTGCTCTTCAATGGCTTTTAGTCCTTCGAAACCGTTGTTGCATTCTGCTACAATTTCGATGTTTTCATAATCTGCCAAAAACGACATCACGATGGAGCGTGCTAAAGGTTCGTCGTCGATGATAATGATCTTTTTCATATTCGTGGAATTATCAATTCAACAATAAATACATTTTCATTTCCATGAACACTGAGTAAATTGGCTTGGTGGTAGATGATTTGCATTTTTTTCTCGATGGATTGAAGCCCGTAGCCAGTACCCTTTGCTCCAGCACTCGTAGTTGGGTCGAATGGATTGCTCATTCGAATGACTAGTTTGTCCTGTTCTAACGTGGCAACGATGGAGATTTCTACAGTGTCTATACTTCCGTACAATCCATACTTCACCGCATTTTCAATCATCGGTTGCAAAATTAGGTGTGGTAGTTTGAAGTCCAACAATTCCTCTGGCACGTCATAAGCAACACTTAGGCGATCGCCGAAACGCACTTTTTCGATGTCCGTATACAACTGTAAATGTCGAATTTCCTCTTTGAGTGAAATGAGCTCAGCTTGGTTTTCACGAATAGCACCGCGCATAAACTCAGACAGTAATTGAATCATCCGCTGCGCCTCTGTTGGATTACTTATCGTTAATGCATTGATGGAATTTAAACTGTTGAACAAAAAGTGCGGCTGAAACTGTTGCTGCAAGCTGTTGAGTTGAATTTTCAGTGCTTCACGTTCCTTTTCAAGGGTACGTTGATTGATTTTTTCCATCTCATGTTTCTGTTGTTGCGACCAATGGTAGATAAGAATCAGTGCTAACAAAAACAAACTGAAAATTGACTTCGGTAAAAACGCATAGCGCAGTATGTGTACTTGATCCTCTCCACCCGAAAAGAAATACAACGAACTAAAATGATTGACCGACATGAGCAATGCTCCAAACAGCACAATTGTACTGATGTTTGGCAAGTTTAAGGGCGATTTTGCGTGGAAATAATTTTGAATCAAGCGAATCAGTATTCCGAATCCAGCAATTAACGCAAACAACGAGATACTATCGATTGCTGCATTCATTTTGGACAGGCCGATGCTCTGCATGAATGAAAAATACAACAAACCACAACCAGCAAATACAGCAAGAATTGTAATTCTTGCTGTAAAGGAATACATATTTGGTTGGTTCGCCATTAATAGCTGATCACTTTTACTTCTCCGAAGAGGCAATTTCCAGTTAAGGTAACAATTTTTCGGTCATCTTGACCAAGGTCACTTACGGTAGAACGACTATCGTCAACACCACCAAACACGCACGTGATCTCTGATCTAACCTGCCAATGAGCGGGAACAATAAGTTTCAATTCACCAAATGCTGTATTGCTCTTAATTTCGATGGGATGTTCTACTTCTGCTTTGGTCAAATTAACCTCTGTTCCACCAAAAGCTGTTACAAAATTTCCTCCTTTAAACTTCTTGCTGACTACGTTCTTTTTGGTGCCTCCAAAATAAGTGGAAGTTTCTACAAATTCGTCAGAAGAAAAATCTTCTGTGGAATCAAACATTACATGTTGACCTCCTGCCTTTTTTTTTTGAAAAAGATTGGTTCCCTTCACTAGCGTTACTACCCCGAAAATAATAATCATGATTGGCAACAGAAGATTTTTGTCAACAGCCCCTGGGAGAATATCATTCAGTAAGAATACTCCACCCACAATGATCAAAACAAAACCCCAGAGCTTTTGCCAGTAATGTCTGTACAAGGTCACAACCCCAATAGCGATCATCCCTGTTTTCCAGGAAATCACCCAATCAGGAATTGGAGCGCCCATTCTTTCTGCAAGAAATAAAACTCCAAAGGAAATTAATAACACGCCTGCAAGCACTTTTGCTTTTTGGTGGCGTAACGGTCTGCGTTTTGGTGTAAAATTCATAATACGTTGTTTTTGTTGAATCAAATGTACAGCGCAACCCAAGGAATAAAAAGCAGAAATAGGTGAGTTGTGGCTATTATTCGGTGAATGGTGGAGGATGCGGGATTATCAAACTACACCAACTCCTTTTTTACAATTGTGCTAGTCGCTTGGGCAGTCGACATTACTACCAAATCTGCAATATTGACATGGTATGGTCTAGAAATTACAAAGTGAATAATATCAGCGATATCTTCGGCTTGCAACGGTTTAAATCCTTGATAGACTTTCGCAGCTCTTTCTTTGTCGCCTTTAAATCGCACTTCACTAAATTCTGTTTCTACCATTCCAGGATGTATTCCACCAACGCGAATTCCATATTGATTGAGATCAATGCGCATTCCTTGATTGAGGGCATCCACCGCATGTTTACTTGCGCAATAAACATTTCCATTTGGATACACTTCTTTTGCGGCAGTGGAACCGATGTTAATGATGTGTCCCGACTTCTGCGCAATCATTTTGGGGAAAATAGCTTTGGAAACGTACAAAAGTCCCTTTACATTGATATCGATCATAGCGTCCCAGTCATCCAGTGAACCATTCTCAACAGAATCTAAGCCATGTGCATTTCCAGCATTGTTAATGAGAACATCAATCTTGGCGAATGCCGCAGGAATACTTTCGACTGCTTTAAAAACTGCATCTTTATCCCTAACATCAAAGTTCAGGCAGTGAACCTCAGTAATTGCTCCGAGCTCTTGGAGTAATTCATCCAGTCGCTCTTGACGTCTCCCACAAATTACCAACTGAAAATCTTCTTCTGCAAGTCTTCTAGCCGTTGCTTTACCAATTCCACTTGTCGCGCCTGTTATCAATGCTGTTTTTTTCATTCGAAATGGTGATTTTTACTTTTGTGGGCTAAAGTTAAATGATTTGTTTGAGTTGTGGTGGTTGGAAGCACTCATTAGATCTGTACTCCTAAAATACAGACATCGTCAATTTGGTCAAGATTTCCCCTCCAGCTACTAATTTCTCGTGTAAAGTACTCGCCCTGTATTCGTCCAGGTTCATTCGAATGTGTCAGAAGTAAATTTCGAAACGCGCTCGATTTGTATTTTTTTCCTTCAGCTCCGCCAAATTGATCCTGAAATCCATCCGTGTAAAGGTAGATCCAATCACCCTTTCTCACTTCTATGTCCTGCGTGGTAAATTTTGTATCATCTACGTATTTGCCTATCGGACGTCTATCTCCTTTCAATTCAGTCAATTGATTATCCCTCACGATGACGCATGGATTAAACGCACCAGAAAATTGCAGCATATTGTTCGTGACATCAATTCGACAGAGCGCAATGTCCATTCCATCCTTCACCTCTGCTCCCTCTTTGTCAAATCGCTCAGTGACATACTGTGTTACCAAGTCTAGTACATTGGCTGTTGTGGGATTGGACAATTCCTTCACTGCCCTTTCCAACGCGTTCGCACAAACTACGCTAACTAACGCCCCAGGCACTCCGTGGCCTGTACAATCCGCCACTGCAAAATAAATCTGTTGATTCGTTTTGTAAAACCAGTAAAAATCACCCGCAACAATATCTTTCGGTAAATAAACAAGAAAGTGATCCTCAAAATTATCCTCAAAATTTTGCAAAGAGGGAAGAATTGCCTCTTGTACTTTCCGCGCATAATTGATGGAATCTACAATTTCACCATTTTTCTCTTCGATAATAACTTTTTGGTGCTCGACGGCTTGCTTTTGTGATTCAATGACCTTTTTCTGATTTTTGGTGATCCGCAGGCGATTGTAAATGAACAATGCAAAAAATGCCGACAGAATAAGACCGCCCAAAATAAAATAAAAACGCTGTTCTTCCCTCTTTTTCTCCTCTTCTCGTTTTAACTTTTGTGCGGTCTGTTCGAGGTTATAATCGTATTCCAACTTCTGGCGTAACGCCGTTTTTTGAGCTCCTACATTGTCCAACGAATCCTTCATCAGTTCCGAAATCTGTAATTCCTTGATGGCATTCTTATAGTCGCCAATGACCATGTAGTAATTAAAATGCTTCTCTGAAACGGTTTGGAGCAATGGAGGATAGGGATAACGTTTGGCAATTTCACTTGCTTCTGCCAAATAAACGCGTGCACTGTCATATTTGCTTTCAGCCACATAGCAATTAGACAGATTCGCCATAATCCATGCAGCCCCTGATTCGTCATCTTCCGATAGGCTCAAATCAATAGCTCTTTTCAAATACGGCTTTGCCAACTCATAATTCTTCCGTGTGTAATACCACGTCCCAATATTATTCGAAGCAATAGCAAGATCATAATTATTGCTGACATCTTCCGCTGCATTCAGTGCCTTGAAATAGTATTCGAGTCCTTTGGCGTCGTCCCCTTTTCCCTCAAGACAGGCGCCAAGATTTATATAGTTTTTTGCAACATTATCTGGCTCGTACTTAAGCTTAAGTTTCAGCGCTTGGTCGAGGTAATCCAGTGCCTCTTCATAGTCGCCTCTGTTTGTATAGATAATTCCAAGATTTCCAAGGATTGCTGCCTTACCAGACTCGTTCTTTGCTGCATCATACAAACGGAGTGACTCAAAATAATAATCTATCGATTTTGACAGGTTTCCATGGTGATCGTGGTAATAACCTAGATTTCCAACAGCATGGGCTTTAATCTTCAAATAGAATAAAAGCTCCTTACCCTTTGCTGATTTTAAATGCTTGTTCGCTAGTTGAAGGGCTTTTTGATTGTACGCCATCCATTCACTTTCCTCGGAAATATACTCAGCCAAATCGATGTAAATTCTGGCGCGCGTTGTATCGTGAGCTGTAGAAGTAAGTTGTGCCTCTAATTTCTTTTGATAAGGATCATTTTGTGAAAAAGCGATAGATGCACCAATGAGCGCAACTATAACTATCAGGCTATTTAACTTACTTATCCTCATGCATCTAATAATCTAAAGTTACTAGAAAAATTTACATGACATACTGAACCTACGATTCGCACTTTATCTCTATTCCTTTTGTCAATTATTTTAAAAATGGAATAAACCGTGGTACTTTCTTCTGATATTCCTTGTACTTCGGATACTTCTTAGCTGTAATTTCTTCACTGAAATTTGAACTTCCCAAAAACAGTAAGACCAACAAAACAGCTCCAATAACTGACCAATTCGCCCAAACTCCTGTCGCGACAACAGAAAAGAAATAGATGGTTATCCAAACGCTTTGTTCCGCTGCATAATTGGGATGCCTTACAATGCTCCAAAGTCCAGTTTTTACGAAGCCGTCAGCATATTCTCCCATTTGTTCATTGGCATTAATTCTTCTGTATTTCTCCGTTTGGAAATTGTATTGTTGTTGGTCAGCGATGAACTCAATTACAACAAAGAACGCGGCCAAAGCTGCCAAGAGATAATCCACCCACATCAATTCACTTCCCTCCACCGATTTGATCATTGGGAAAACGATGATTAACACCAATCCCATTTGGTAGAAACTGATAAAAAAAAGATTAAACAACATCCACTTCCAAGGCGCTTGAAATTCAGGCTTTGCTCGTAAAACAGCCCAACGATAATCCTCATCCCCTTCCCAAAATTTCCAAGAATATCCTCCACGTCTGCCAAAATTATACGTCAAGCGTGCTCCCCAAATTGTTATGACTACAGCGATTAGAACAATGCGCGACTCCCAATCGGTGATGTACGCAATTTGCCAAGCATAAATCACTGGTGCAATGCTCCATAGTTTATCCACCTGGCTGTAATTATTGGCAATGGTACTAACAATGAAACACAGACTGGCAAGAATGACATAAGATGTTACGACTGTCCAAATAATTGACGTTTGAATTTCCGTGGGGGCGCTATCGTAATTAAACGCCAAGATCGGAACAACAATCAACGTCCCTATTAAAAAAACGGTCATCTTCCACATACTATCTATTCGATTTGTTTCCTATTAGAATGAGTGGAACAAAATAAACATTTTTCTGATGCCCTGTCTATTCAGCCAAGGAAACGCTCATTTTAAATGTGCTACCGTCTTCCCCGGTGAAAGAATAATTACCATTAATTTGAGCAACCAAGCCATCAACAATACTCATACCGAGCGAATCATTTATAGGAAGTAGAGAAAATCCAATGCCATCGTCATGTATGGTAATTGTCAACACATTATTGTCAAAAGTTGCGTTAATGTGAATTTCACCTTTGTCCTTTTCTATAAAAGCGTGCTTATACGAATTTGTAATTACCTCGTTAATAATCAGTGCAATTGGAACTGCCTTGTCAAAATCGATTTGAAAATTTGGTAAATTGTACTGCACTTCAATGAAACCGAACTGAGTTTTAAAATAGTCTTTTGTCTTCTCAACGATTGCCGCAATGTAATGCTCAAAATTGACTACTTGAATATTGTCTGTTTTGTAAATCAAATCATAGATGGAAGAAATCGATTCTACTCGGTTGTTGCAATCTAGAAAAAGCCCTCGGTGAAAATCATCTTTAGAGCGCACCGATTGAAGACGAATGAGACTTGAAACCACCGCTAAATTATTCTTGATGCGGTGTTTCAGTTCTTTCAGCAACAACTCCCGTTGCTCCAGTTCTTTGTCCAATTTCTCTTGCAAAATTCTTCTTTTTCGGGCTTCCAAAAGCGAAGAGAAAACATTACTGATGCTGAGTGCAAAGAATTGATCTTCATCCGAAAAAACACGTTCAACGTTCCCAGTCTTTTCAAAACACATCACACCGATCAATTCACCCTGCATCCTAAGCGGAATATCCATTAAGGAGATAACACCGTTTGGGATAGAATATGGAACGACCAATTCATCCAATCGAGAATCTGTCAATACATTTGGAGAAATCAATATTTTATTGTCATAAAGATGTTCGATGTACTTTTTATATTGAGTATAAGGCAAAGTTGAATTATTTGAAAATTCAGAAGTCCGTGAGTCGTATTCTCCAATTGAAACCATCTCTGATTTTTCTGCATTAAACAACCAAGCACTAATTCGCTCAATCCGAAGAGGAACGATGATTCGTTTTGAAAACTCGTGCATAATACCGTCTATATCTGGACGATGCAACGTATGAATCTTGGATAAACTATCCAACTCATGCAATAAGTCTACAGTGTAATTTATACTCATACTCAGTGGATTTGGCGACAGTGATTAAACAAATTAATTACACTGATTGATAATGGTTTACGATACAATATACAACATTAATTTAGAAAAATCACCGTACATTATTCGTTTAACAAATTGATAATTGAACAGTTAAAATCCTAAATCGCTCAAGACTGATTAAATTTGCAGTATGAATAGTGAGACCTCAATTTTTAACCGAATTCAAAAGCACCTGCGCAAAGATGTGTGGGAAGCCTGGAAAATATACTCCCTTATTGAAAACGGAGATCGTGTGATGGTCTGCTTGTCAGGAGGAAAGGACAGCTATACCATGTTGGATGTATTGATGCACTATCAAAAAAATTCAGACATTCAGTTTGAAATTGTTGCTGTTCATTTGGATCAAAAGCAACCTGGTTATCCCGAGCACATTCTGCCAGATTATTTGTCACAGTTGGGTATAGATTTTCGCATCGTGGAAAAGGATACCTACAGCATCGTAATGGAAAAAACACTTCCAGGTCAAACAATGTGCAGTTTGTGTTCCCGTTTGCGGAGAGGAAATTTATACACGATTGCCGATGAAATAGGCGCGACCAAAATTGCCCTTGGTCACCATAGAGACGACATCATTGAAACATTCTTCATGAATTTATTCAACGGTGCTCGGATCGAAGCGATGCCTGCAAAATACCTTACCGATGATGGAAGACACATCGTGATCCGTCCACTCGCTTTTTGTAAAGAAAGTGAGATTGAAATCTACTCGGAAGGAATGAATTTTCCCATTATTCCATGCACCTTATGCGGTTCCCAAGAAAATATGATGCGCAAAAAAGTCAAGAAAATGATCAAAGATTGGGACGAGGAATTTCCAGGGCGATCCTCATCCATGTTTAATGCACTCAGGAATGTTAATCCATCACATTTACTGGATACCACGCTCTTTGATTTTGACCATCTAATTGACCAATCACCAAAGGTCTAAAAGTTATCCAACAGATCATCATTTTTTGGTGCGACTAAAACAATTTAAAAATCGCTCATTCCTTTGTTTATTTTTATAAGAACCAATAAATATCGTATTTTCAAGAAAATTTGTAAAAGGAAAATCATGAAAGATTATAAGGATGTTGTATCTGAACGTTTTGATAATGAAGGGAATAACGAGAACTCCATTTATTCAGAAAGCCATCCAATAGGTCGGTATTCACACAAAGTCCTTTACAAACATCTCAGAAAATATTTGTCTCAGTATCAGCAAGAAAATGGGGCTCTAGACACAAAACAATTAATCGATGTGGGCTGCGGAAATGGAGGGATGATTGATTTTTTCATCGGCGAGGGATTTCTTCCTCAAAATGCAACTGGAGTGGACCTTTCGCAACACAGAATAAAGAAGGCGCAAGAGAAGTATCCAGAGTGCCATTTCGCTGTGGGTGATGTTCTGACCTTTAAATCAAGTTCGAATTGTTATGACTTTATCACTGCATTTGACTTGTTTTCCCATTTAACGACCCAAGAGCAACTAATTACAGGTCTCTCTAACATCAAGAATCACTTAAAGGATGACGGTGTCTTTTTATGGTATGATATATATTCCGAAGATCACTTTTCTCCTTCAGAGAACGCCGATTCCTGGGGGTTTAACAAAGCTCAGATGCACTCCTTAGCGAAAGAAGCAGGACTTGAACCCATTTACTATTCAGCTCTTTTCAAAGCCTTTTTCAATAAATACCACTCGGTTTATCAAGCCAAGCGATTGCCCACATTTTTGCTGCAAGTTTTAGAAAAAATACTGCCTGGAACTCCTGGTAATATGTTGCTGGTACTTAAAAAAGCGCTCTAAATGAGGTTAAGGTTTAAGTGATTCCTTTTCCTTCTTCACATCTTTGCTACTCCCTTGCTCTAGTCGAGCAGGAGACTCCTTTTTACTTTGCTTTACCAATCTTGCTTTACCCCCAGTTGTTGATAGCTGCGCGGGTTCGGTTGACTCATTCACCTTATTCACCTTAGAGGATGTGGAAAGCTGCGGGGTTTCCTGTCTTTCCAAAGTATCTTTAGTAGGTTCAGTTGTTATTTTTTTTGCTGGTGATAAAGTCTCCTTATCTGAAGTTTGTCCAATCACAGTGGAAGAAAACACCAAAACAACTAGAGAAAGAAAGGATGTATATAATTTACTCATCGTTCATCGTTTAAATTTACTGAATAACTGAAATGGTCATGTGGTGCCCTGGTTGAGCAGGATCGACGATAGCATCATAATTGCCGTAAATTCCCCCACGTTGACCTTGAACGGAAATTGTATAATTATTTCCAACTGTTAGTCCTGTCACATATCTAGTATAGGTGCAGCTCCATGGAGTAATTGTTCCCGTTACGTCATCATAACTTTGTATCTTGGTGTTAGTGCTTCCTAATGGAACTCCATTGTTTAATATCCTAAACTGAACAAATGCCATAGAGTTAGTGTATCCATAACCTGAAGCAGAAAATGTTACAATCGCTGAAGTAGTTGTAGCTGTAAAGGCGAAAGACATTCCTGCAACATTCGACCATGCGGCTGTGCCTATAGTTCGTGCTGTCGTTAAATTTACCCCATTCATCGAGGTAGCTCCATCTGCACCTGGAGGTCCTGCTGGTCCTGCTGCACCCGGAGGTCCTGCTGGTCCAACTGCGCCATCAACTCCATCCGCGCCTGGAGGTCCTGCTGGTCCCGCCGCGCCATCAACACCATCTATTCCATCTGCACCCGGAGGTCCTGGAGGTCCCGCTGGTCCCACTGCGCCATCAACACCGTCTACTCCATCTGCGCCTGCAGGTCCCGGAGGTCCTGCTGGGCCAACTGCGCCATCAACGCCGTCAACTCCATCTGCTCCGTCTGCTCCTGGAGGGCCTGCTGGTCCTGCTGGTCCCACGGCTCCAGCACATAAGTTTTGCCAGCCCGTGGCTGTAACAAAATAGTAAAAACATTCTGCATCAGTATCATATACGAGCAATGCATCGACAGGTGCTACGATTGCTAATCGTTGAGCCGATGTCATGCGAGGCACAAGTACACCTTGATCCGTCGATTCCATTTCTAGTATAGCACTAGGGTCAGGTGTCGTTGTTCCAATCCCCACATTATTCTGACCAAAACTAACCATGGTGAACATGCTCAGAAATCCAATCGTTATTAATCTAGTTGTTCTTTTCATCATTTTTTGTTTAAAGGGTAGTATTAGTTTGCATTGAGTGTGATATGTCCATGTTTATTGTATTCCTGAGTTGCTGACTTCGCCTGAATCACATAAAAATAGACCCCATCTTGGCACATCTCTCCTTTTGATGTTCCATCCCAAGAAATTAAAATGTCATTCGATTCAAAAACTACGTTCCCCCATCGGTTGACAATCACAATATTAAATTCCGTAATTCCTTTAGCGCTGATTAAATATGTGTCATTCGCACCGTCCTGATTCGGGGTAAATACATTCGGAATATGAATCTCCTCATTGAGGTTCACCAAGATGTATGGGTGTGCTGGATTGGCAAAGTCCCAATCTGCTTTTTCAACGGTAGCATAATTTCCAAGACTGGCGCTGTTAGTGGTTCCAACAGAGTTCCATTGCAATTCGCCATTGCTCCATTGAGCCATTGAGTTCCAATCACCATCGGCACTTGGTAAATAGGTGAGACTGACATCGGCATTGTTCAGACCTGAAACTTGTTCAATTGAATGGAAAAAATTAGCATTAAGTGTCGAAATCTCTTCGTCGTGCTGTGCTAAAAAATAACCATAAGCATCGCCACTGGTGTTATTCAGGCGAACCCTATAGTTGTCAACTAGAATTGATTTTGGTCGAATTGTGACTGGGCGATAACGAACACTTCCATCGCTCGATCCAACGGGAAAAAGGTAGCTGGGACTACCGTTCGTTGTCCAGTTGAGGTAGCCAGGAGCCTCACTACTTACAAACCCCTCCGCACCAAACGTTTGGGTATTTGTTATAGCGTTTGCATTCGTATTCAGCACGAACAGTTCATTTGTTTCCGTGGCCAACTCTCGATTATTGATAGTTAAAATACCTGTTACTGAAATTCTGGCATCCACTCCGAGAAGTGACTTCTTTCTATCGTTTCCGGTACCTGCACCAAGTAGCGTTAAATTATTAAACTCAGTAATCGTACCGTTTGTACTCGTAATAAATTGTTCGGTGTTACCATTCAAAATCACGGTGCTTAAATCTCCGTTGAATGTAGCGTTATTGATCCAATCCTGTTCAACGTAATACATTCCATTGCCATTTACGGATGACGTAACATCGTTGGTAAACGTTCCAGGTGCTAAAAATGTCGAATTTTTTGTTGTCCTTACATCTCCATGATTTGTCAAGGCCGATCCGTTCTCTAATGTAATTCCGCCGTTACAGTGTAATATTCCACCATTGTCTACGAAAATTGTAGCACCATCGCAGAACAATGTTTGGGCAAATATTGGTATCGGAGAAAGTGGAGCAACAGCAAGTAATAAGGCTATACTTCGCGCTAGTGTTAATATCATAGTAGTAAAATCTATCGTCGTGTTTATTACATCGAAGATATCCCAATTATTCGACAAATTAAAGCGCTAAGCATCTTATTTTAAGCGAATTGATACTAAATCGATTTAGCACATGCTCCTTTCGCCCTACAAATGAAAGAAACCGCCAATCTGATATACAGAAAGGCGGCTTCTAACCTATTTATTATGAAAGAAATCTTAGTTTTTAGCTAAGTAATCCGCAACACCGTCGAAAGAAGCTTTCATTCCTTCATCTCCTTTGTGCCAGTTTGCTGGACATACTTCACCATTTTCTTCAAAGAATTGCAATGCATCCACCATTCTTAACGCTTCATCCACGTTTCTTCCCAACGGGAACATATTCACTAGTTCGTGCATCACAGTTCCAGATTTATCAATTAGGAACAATCCACGGTAAGCGATCATAGGACCAGTCGCAATCATATTTCCATCCATATCGTAATCGTATTCTCCTGCAAGAACACCGAATGCTTCAGAAATTGTTTTTGAAGTATCTGCAACAATTGGATATTTCACACCTTGAATACCACCTTTATCTTTTGGTACTTGCAACCATCCCCAGTGTGATTCTTCTGTGTCTGTTGAACATGCTACTACTTTCACTCCTCTTTCTTCAAAAGCTGCTAATTTCGCTTGAAACGCATGCAACTCTGATGGACACACGAATGTAAAATCTTTTGGGTAAAAGAAAAACAATACATGATTCTTTCCAAGGTATTGATCCAATGAAAAGTCATTTACTATCTCTCCTCCATTCACAACTGCTGCTGCAGAAAATGAAGGTGCTTTTTTTCCTACTAATACTGACATTTTTATATTTATTTAAGGGTTAATTATTTCTACAAATTTAGTTGATTAGGCCAACCATGCTCTAAACATCCAATTGGTTTTCTCCTTTTCTCCAATGAGGTCACTCATGAACGAATTTGTTCCTTCATCATTTGCCTCAGCAGAAAGATTTAAAATTTCTTCTTCCAATGCTAACAATGTTTTTTGTGCATTTAAAATATATGCAACACCTTTTGCTCCATCGTGTATGATTTCGTTCTCGCTAATCTTGCTGTGCTTCGTATAATCACTCAATCGTGAAAGAGGTGTCTCGCCAATCGACAAAATGCGTTCTGCAATATCGTCAATGATGACTTGTGTTCGCGTGTACAATTCCTCGTATTTCAAATGTAACTCAAAGAATGCATTTCCTTTAATATTCCAGTGCAACGAGCGTAAATTCTGGTAATGCAACTGATAACTTGAAAGCAAGGTGTTCAATTGCGGTATATATGCTTGTTTTTCCATATCTCAAAGATACAATACATATTCAATAAATAATATTGATTATATTTATACTATCATCAATAATATCTATATGCTTTCATTTCAACAAATACACTATATCGTTACACTAAGTGAGGAGCTGCAGTTTCAACGAGCAAGTGAGCGCTGCTTCGTTACTCAACCCACACTTTCCATGCAAATAAAAAAGGCTGAAGAAACACTAGGAAGTGCCATTTTTGACCGTTCTCGCCAACCTTTGGAACTCACGCCCTTTGGTAGAAACTTGTTGCCGTTGCTACGCGATACCCTCTTCGAATACAATAAGGTGAATAATTTTGTAAAACGGACCAAAGGAATATTTAAGGAAGAACTAAGAATGACCATAATCCCAACCGTTGCAGGCTATATGCTTCCTGACTTGTACCAAGAATGGAAAGAAATGAACACAGACGTCCAATTGACGATTGAGGAATTAAAAACGGAAGAAATCTTGAGTGCAATGGAAGATCGTAAAATTGACATCGGCATACTTTCGGGTCCAGTGAACAATAATAAATTGCGCACCATTCCGCTCTATCAAGAAGAAATAAAAGCATTTTTTCCAAGTGAAAGCAAAACGACCGTTTCCACAGATGAATTGAAAGAAGTCCACCCGTGGCTACTTAATCAGGGGAACTGTTTACGCACGCAAATGATGGATTTCTGCGAACTGAAAACGAGTGAAAACAAAGCCGACTGGGATTATGAAGGGGGAAATATTCGCTTACTCGAGAAAATGGTGACGATTCATGGCGGGTATACGCTCGTTCCAAATTACGACATCCAAACCAATCAGCAGGACTACAAAACAATACATAGTGCAAATGATGAAATTCCAGCGCGAGAAATTGTTGCCTTGATTGCCCATAAAAGTGACAAGTGGGAATATTTAGAGAACATCGTTCGCAGCGTTCAACTTAGATACGCCAAGAATACGACACAGAAAAAATTTAAACTGCTTGACTGGAAGTAAGGTGAACAACAATCTTCTCTGCAGATCCCTTGTTTTGTTCAATAAAGCGTTGAGTTCTTTCAGAAATGCTCGCATGGTTGACCATTATCTCAGAAAACGCAGTTTCAAATTCATTTGCCGTTGCTACTGATTTACCAATGCCGTTATCAATAAATGCCTGTGCTTCTGGAAAACGGGTGTGTTTCGGTCCAAAAATGACGGGCAATCCAAATACGGCGGGTTCAAGAATATTGTGCAAACTACCCGAAAATCCACCTCCCACGTACGCGATTGTGCCATATGCATAAGCATTTGCCAATTGACCGATCGTATCCAAAATTAGCACCTTTGCCTCACCAACTTGTTGCAAATTAGTCTTGGTATACCGAATCGCCTCAGGCAACTTCTTTTGAATGGACAAAACGCTTACCTCATCGATGTTGTGAGGAGCAATTAATACCTTTCCTTGATAGGAAGTCACCCAATCAAGAAGGATTGCTTCGTCTTGAGGCCAACAACTGCCAATCACAACTAAATCTTGTCCATTCTTAAATGCTGCGATCAATTCATTTTCTTCTACATATTCTTTGTTTTCAAGGACCCTGTCATAACGACCATCGCCTGAAATTGAAACGTTCACAATTCCTATCCCCTTCAGTAACTCCAATGATTCTCTATTTTGCACAAAAAACCAATCGAATGCTTTGAGTGTTTTTCTGAAAAACCCACCGTACCATTTAAAATAGCGATGATCGGGACGAAAAATTCCACTGACATTGAACAACAAAGTTCCATTGTTATGCGCTACGAAAATAAAATTTGACCAAAACTCATATTTCACAAAAAAGGCCTTGCTTGGATTAAAGTGGGTGAGAAATCTTTTTGCGTTGCTGGAAGTGTCCAGCGGTAAATACATCACAAAATCTGCTGGATGCTTCCGTTTATGGTAATGTTGCATGCCCGATGGCGAAAAAAAAGTCACCAACAAGAAGGCATTTTCATTCACCTCTTTCATCTTGTTCATCAATGGCAGACCTTGATCAAATTCACCCAATGATGCGCAATGAAACCAAATAACTTCCTTATTCTGTGTGTCGGGTAAATCGTTGAACTGTTCTCTTCGTCCATGTACCCATAATCTAGCTTTCTTATTGAAAACACTTGCAATACGGAGTCCGATTCCCAATAAAAAAATTCCTATGTTGTACAGGAATTTCATTAATTGTAATAAAATTCTTTCGGGACACGCTTATACAATGGTACGAGCCATGCTACTCTAAATCCATATTGAATGTCCAATCGCATATCCTTTGAAACGGGTACATCAGGTTGATCAAAAAATACATCTCTTCGATTGTAAGTAAAGCCTTCCTGTATATAAAATCCAGCATAAAAGTTGTATGCGCCTTGGTTGGCCATCAAAGCATAACCTATAAATTGCTGTGTGTTTAGACCAGATGTCAAGCGATCATACCCTTTTCGGTAATCCAATTCTATTTGCGGTACCACATGGTCTTGTGTTTCAATTCTGTATTTGTAGGCGGTATAGCCCACCCCAAAATTGACATAAATTCCAGAGTTCTTATTTGGACTCAACACAGGAAATATTTTCCCAACATTCCCATTCGCATGAAATCCTCTACCAAGCACTTGGACAATTGCGATATCACCATTCATGTCAGTTATATTTCCCTTTTCATCAGTTAAGTGATCGAACAATCCTGTTTCACGAACGTCCTTCCCAAAAATAAAACTCCCATCTACACCGAAAATCCAGTTTTTGCTCGTTTTATAACCAGCGAACATACCAACATGATTTAGGAGTCCCAATCTTTCGTCCAAATTACCCGCTGTCCAGTTCAGTCCATATTGAACACTTACCCATGGTGTAGAAATGATGGAATCCTTCACGTTTCTTTGTCCAAGGACATTGAAACCCAAAATAATAAAGCACAGAAGTATTCTAAAACGCATTCCTAATTTTTTACAAGTATAGTATTTACTTTTAAACGCTAAAATTCATTGTCTATTGAATTTGGTCAAAATTATACATATCCATTCTACTTTTGGACTACAAATGAATTGTTTAACAAGTTTTGTCGATTGTATTTCATGTTTTCGTTTGTACCAATGTCTATTACGTCGATTCCTACTGCGTTGCAAATCGCCTGTCCTGCTGCCGTATCCCACTCCATTGTTGGAGCAAATCTTGGGTAACAGTCCGCCGATCCCTCAGCCATCAAACAAAACTTTAGCGAACTCCCCTTTGATACAAGGTCAATTTCTCCTTTCTCTTGCCTACTTTTCTCTATAAATGCTTCTACTTCCAACGAAGGGTGGGAACGACTTGCAATGATAGTATACAATTTTGAGGGCATATCGAGAGGTAATTTGAGTGATGAAGCCACGATTTGTTCAACAGAAGCATTAACGTCAACTCCAATTGCTTTAAACGCTCCTCTATTTTTAGTTGCATAATAGAGTTCTGCTTTAGCTGGAATGAAAATAACGCCTAGCATTGGCAACTGATCCTCTACCAGAGCGATATTCACTGTAAACTCTCCATTCTTTTTTATGAATTCCTTCGTTCCGTCTATGGGATCAACTATCCACAAAGTTTTCCATTTTTTTCGTTCATCGTACGGAAGGTGCTTGCCCTCTTCTGATAATACTGGATAATTTGTAGTTGAAAGCAGTTTATAAATGATCTCATGTGCAGCAGTATCTGCCTTGGTCAAAGGTGAATCATCGTCCTTAAAGCTAACGCCAAAATCATCGCTTTCATAGATTCGCATAATTTCCTTTCCAGCCTCCAGTGTGGCCTCAACTGCCAGAATAAGTAATTTGTCTAAGTTCATATCAAAGTATCATTCCTGCCGCAACAGTTTCGTTTGTTCCGCTATCTACCAGTATAAAACTCCCTGTAACTCTATTTTCTCTGTATGAATCAACGACCAAGGGTTTTGCTGTTCGAAGTTTTACGCGACAAATATCGTTCACACCAATTTCCTTATCCTCATTATCTCTTTCTAACGTGTTGATGTTCATTTTGTAAACTACTTCATCAATGATTGCTTTTTGTTGACTTGATGTATGTAGAATCGTGTACTTCGTCCCTGGTTTTGCTGAATTCTTGTTTAACCAACAGATCATCGTTTCCATTTCAGATACACATTGGGGTTGATTCTTCGCACGCACAATCACATCACCGCGACTCACATCTATATCATCGTTTAAGGTGATTGAAACCGACATAGGCGCATAAGCGACGTCCAAATTCTGGTCAAACAGATCAATGGACTTAATTGTTGATGTAATCCCCGATGGTAAAATGACTACCTCATCGTTTGGTCTAAAAATACCGCTTGCAATTCGCCCAGCATATCCTCTATAATCACTGAACTCTGAGGTCTGAGGTCGAATGACAGTTTGCACAGGGAAACGGGCATCAATTTTATTGATATCGCTACTGATGTGCAACGTTTCCAAGGTGTGCAGCAAAGGCGCCCCTAAAAACCAGTCCATGTTCTCAGAACGGTTGACCACGTTGTCACCGTTCAATGCGCTTATTGGAATGTATTGGACATCCTTTACCATCATTTTAGAAGAAATACCTTCAAATTCGTCAACAATTTCATTGAAGCGATCCTCTTTAAAATCTACCAAATCCATTTTATTAACGCACACAACGATATGTGAAAGCTGAAGAAGTGAAGCAATGTAGGTATGACGTCTTGTCTGCTCAGTGACACCGTTTCGGGCATCAATCAGAATGATTGCCGCATGAGCGTTGGATGCTCCAGTGATCATGTTGCGCGTGTATTGAATATGTCCTGGAGTATCGGCAATGATAAATTTTCGTTTGGGCGTCGTAAAATAGCGATATGCCACATCAATCGTAATTCCCTGTTCGCGTTCATCGCGCAATCCATCTGTAAACAATGCTAAATCAATTCCATGATGTCCTTTACGAGCACTCGTAAGTGCCACCGCATCCAATTGATCTTCAAAAATCGATTTAGAATCGAACAATAAACGACCAATCAGCGTGCTTTTACCGTCGTCAACACTGCCGGCTGTTGTGAATCGAAGAAGTTGATTGTTGTCCATTTGCATTATCTAAGTTTAGAATTGGGAGTTAAGAATTTAGAGTTTTTGAGTTTGTGTCTTTCATTCTCATTTTTATGGTTTTCAATGATGCTACTGTCATTGCTGTTATTTCATTGGCTTCTTTGAGCAGCGGCTTCAAGATGATGTCATCGGCTAGTTTTTTTCTTGAATAATTTCCATCCAAAAACACGATTCATCTATTTCTTCCAGTACAATATTCATTTTTGAGATAAATTCTCTATCACTCCTAGCTCGAATCGAAGCACGATAATTCGCACCAACCGAAGAACAACTGCGGGATAATTGATTTGCGATCGTTCTTCCTGTTATCGATCTCGGTAAAATTTCAACCAAATCCAATGTTCGTAAAGTAAATTGTTTTGTTCGAGTTAGTAATTGATTTTTCATGTGAATTAAAAGGTTTGGTTCAAAAAATGATTACTCAAGTTACAAAAAAATATCAAAACTCTAAATTCTTAACTCCCAATTCTAAACTCTTAACTCCTACTCTTAAAAATACCCTTCTCTTTTTCGATCTTCCATTGCATTGTCGGATCTTTTATCGTCTGCGCGATTTCCGCGTTCCGTTTGTCGCATGGCAGCAACTTCGATCACAATTTTTTCGAGCGTATCTGCTTCAGATTCAATTCCGCCAGTAATGGTGATATCGCCAAGCGTTCTAAATCGAATTTTTTTCGTTTCTACCTGATCTTTCTCATCAAGTGTTATAAATTCCGAAACTGGAATCCAAGAATCGTTTCTCCATACCACTTTTCTTTCATGGGCATAATAAAGGGATGGAATTTCAATATTTTCTCTTGCGATATAACTCCACACATCCATTTCTGTCCAATTGCTGATCGGAAAAACTCTAAAATGTTCTCCCAATTCATGTGCGCTGTTAAAAATGTTCCACAATTCAGGACGCTGATTCTTTGGGTCCCATTGTCCGAAACTATCACGGTGTGAAAAAACGCGTTCTTTTGCACGAGACTTTTCTTCATCTCGGCGTCCTCCTCCTATTGCACAATCAATCTTTAACTCCTCAATTGTGTCCAACAGCGTCGTTATTTGTAAGATATTTCTTGAAGCATACTTTCCTGATTCTTCCACCACTCTTTTTTCATTGATGGATTGCTGAACTGAACCAACCAATAATTTAAGATCTAGTTCACTGACCAGTTTATCTCGAAATAAAATTGTCTCAGGAAAATTGTGTCCTGTATCAATGTGCAACAGTGCAAAAGGAATCTTAGCTGGGAAAAATGCTTTTTTTGCTAAATGCGTGACTAAAATTGAATCCTTTCCACCAGAAAATAAAATCACTGGATGCTCAAATTTTGCAGATACTTCTCGAAGAATATAAATTGCCTCCGATTCCAACTCATCCAGATAATTTAGGTAGTATTTGTTCATCTCAATTGCAATTTTTCGTCCAATGCTTCCCAAATACTCATCATGACAACTTTCTTATTTTCAGTAGTTATCGCAAAATCTGGTGATTTGGGCATTTCATACGTCGATGTCACCCCAGGAAGCGCAATTTCACCCTTTGATGCTTTGTGATAAAGTCCCTTTGTGTCTCTCTCCGCACAGGTTTCAACTGTTGTATCAACAAAGATTTCAACGTAATTTTCGGCACCGACCAATTTTTTGACTTGATCTCGATCCGCTTCAAAAGGAGATACAAATGCTGCGATCACAACAATTCCAGCATCCACAAATAAGTGAGCCACCTCTCCAACGCGACGAATATTTTCAGTTCGGTCCTCATCAGAAAAAGAAAGATCACTATTCAATCCATGTCTCAAAAAGTCACCATCCAAAATAAACGTGTGCACTCCCTTTTTAAACAAATGCTGCTCGATTTCATCTGCCAAAGTTGATTTCCCAGCGCCCGAAAGGCCCGTCAACCAGACCACAAAAGAAGCATGCTTCTTCTGAGCATTTCGCTTGCTCTTATCTATTAAAAAACGATGTGGAAATAGCTCTTTTGACATCAGTGTTACATTTAGTTAGCTAGAAATTGCTGAACAGAAACATACAACAAATATACGTATTGAAAATGAGTGAAAATGCAACATTTGATTTTTAAACCCAAAGTGTTCATTTTCTATCTTTCTGTTCAGAATAAAAATTTCTCGAACAAATTGAAAATAACCCCAACTTCAACCTTAATTTTAAGGACATTTCCTTATCTTTAACCCCTTGAATAATTGTTTTAAGCACACTCGTTGATGAAAAAAATTCAAATGGTTGATTTGGTAGGACAATACCAAAAGATAAAACCCGAAGTAGACACCGCAATAATGGGAGTTTTAGAAACTGCCCAATTTATTAACGGACCAGAAGTACAAGCTTTTCAGAAAGAGCTTGAAGCCTATTTAGGCGTTAAACATGTCATACCGTGTGCCAACGGAACAGATGCTTTGCAAATTGCATTGATGGCGCTTGGGTTGAAGCCTGGAGACGAGGTAATCACTCCGTCCTTCACGTTTATTGCAACGACAGAAGTCATTGCCTTACTAGGACTAAAACCCATTTTTGTCGACGTTGACAAGGATACATTTTGTATCAATCCATCATTAATCGAAGCGGCTATTACGCCAAGAACCAAAGCGATCGTTCCTGTGCATTTGTACGGACAAACGTCGAACATGGAAGAAATTATGGCTGTTGCCAACAAACATAACTTATACGTGCTTGAAGATAACGCCCAAGCGATTGGAAGTGATTATCACATGCCATCGGGTGATGTGAAATCTGGAGGTATTGGTCATATAGGCTGCACGTCATTTTTTCCATCTAAAAACCTAGGTTGCTATGGTGATGGCGGTGCTATTTTTACGAATGATGATGCACTAGCTGGAGCGATGCGAATGATTGTCAACCATGGTCAAAGCAAACGTTACTACCACGATGTTGTTGGTTGCAACTCACGTTTGGACAGTGTTCAAGCAGCAGTTTTGAGAATTAAGCTACGTGAATTAGATAATTACATCGATGCGCGAAGAAAAGTCGCTGATTATTACGATAACTATTTTGCGAACATTGAAGGAATTCAAACGCCGGTTCGTGGAGACAAGTCGCGACATGTGTTCCATCAATATACACTCATTTTAGAAGGAATTGATAGAGACGGGTTGAATGCCTTCCTTGCTGAAAAGGATATACCTTCGATGATTTATTACCCTGTTCCTGCGCACAAACAAGAAATGTTTGCATCATTCGGTAGTGCATCCACGAATTTACCTGTCACCGATTGGTTGACGGAAAGAGTATTATCTTTACCTATTCACACTGAAATGGAGCAAGATCAACTCGAATACATTTGTTCAAACATCGCTGAATTTGTTAGCGTAAAAGTATAAAAAATGAAAAAAATCGCAGTCGTCGGTACTGGTTATGTTGGTCTGGTAACAGGAACATGCTTCGCTGAAACAGGAAACCAAGTGATTTGTGTCGACATTGATAAAAAGAAAGTAGACCGTATGCGCAACGGTGAGGTGCCCATTTACGAACCTCATTTGGATGTGCTTTTCGAAAGAAACATAAAAGCGAATCGTCTCAGTTTCACGACGGACTTGGCAGAAGGGATAAAAGATGCAGAAATTATTTTCTTGGCTTTACCTACTCCTCCGGGTGAAGATGGTTCTGCAGATTTATCTTACATACTTGGCGTAGCGGATGAATTAGGAAAAATGATTACGGACTACAAAGTCATCGTTGACAAAAGCACAGTTCCCGTTGGAACAGCAGAAAAAGTCCACGCGGCTGTTGCAAAACATGCTAAATGCGATTTTGATATCGTTTCAAATCCTGAGTTTTTACGCGAAGGGTTCGCCGTAGACGATTTCCTAAAACCAGACCGCGTTGTTATCGGAACAAGTTCTGCACGCGCTGAAAAGGTGATGGAGCAGTTATACAAACCGTTTGTGCGCCAAGGAAATCCAATTATTTTCATGGATGAGAAATCTGCTGAATTGACGAAATACGCTGCAAATTCATTTTTAGCAACGAAAATTACGTTCATGAACGAAGTCGCTAATTTTTGCGAATTGGTCGGTGCTGATGTTGACAAAGTGCGTATTGGTATTGGATCAGATGAGCGCATCGGAAAACGTTTTCTCTTCCCAGGAATTGGATATGGTGGCTCTTGCTTCCCAAAAGATGTTCAGGCTTTGGTGAAAAGTGGCGCTGAAAATAACTTTAGTTTTGAGATCCTGAACGCAGTGATGGCTGTCAATGAGAACCAAAAAACTGTATTGCTCCCAAAAATTAAGAATTTCTTCCGAGGAGACTTAAAGAGTAAAAAAATCGCCATTTGGGGATTGGCATTCAAGCCTGATACTGATGATATTCGCGAAGCACCCGCATTGTATATGATTGATGCACTATTGAACGAAGGAGCTTCAATTACTGCTTTTGATCCAGAAGCAATGGAAAATGTGAAAGAACTTCTTGGTGATAAAATTAATTACGCAACAGACGAATATGTTGCATTGAATGGCGTTGATGCCTTATTAATTTGTACGGAATGGGGAATTTTCAGAAATCCTGATTTTGACAAAATGGAAAAACTAATGAACGACAAAGTAATTTTTGACGGTCGTAATTTATTCGACACAGAAGAGATGAACAGCAAAGGATTTTATTACAATTCCATTGGAAGAAAAACGGTATCCATGCTTTCTAAAATTGAAAATTAATGGCTGAAAGAAAACGCATATTAATTACTGGAGCAGCTGGATTTCTTGGTTCGCATTTATGTGACTTTTTCATAGCAAAAGACTATCACGTCATTGCCATGGATAATCTTATCACGGGAAGAATCGAAAACATTGAACACCTTTTTCCACTGGAAAACTTTGAATTTTGCAATCACGACGTGACAAAATTCATTCATGTTCCTGGGAATTTGGATTACATTCTTCACTTTGCATCCCCTGCAAGCCCAATCGATTATTTGAAAATTCCAATTCAGACCTTAAAAGTTGGGTCGCTTGGAATTCACAACTGTCTTGGATTGGCAAAAGCTAAAAATGCACGGATCTTAATCGCTTCAACTTCTGAAATTTATGGAGATCCTGAAGTTCATCCACAAACGGAAGATTATTGGGGGCACGTGAACCCAGTTGGACCGCGTGGCGTTTACGATGAAGCAAAACGTTTCCAAGAAGCAATTACCATGGCTTACCATACCTTTCATGGATTAGAAACGCGTATCGTGCGTATTTTTAACACGTATGGACCACGAATGCGCCTGAACGACGGTCGTGTGTTGCCTGCTTTTATTGGTCAAGCATTGAGAGGAGAAGACCTAACCATTTTTGGAGATGGATCCCAAACACGTTCGTTTTGTTACGTTGATGATTTAGTAGAAGGAATTTATCGATTGTTGCTGAGCGATTGCTCCGATCCAATAAATATTGGTAACCCTTCAGAAATTACCATTAAAGATTTCGCACAAGAGATTATAGAATTGACAGGAACAGATCAAAAGATTGTGTTCAAAGGATTGCCAACAGATGATCCGAAACAGCGTCAGCCAGATATTACCAAAGCGCGACATTTGCTTGGGTGGGAACCGAAGATTGATCGAAAAGAGGGATTGAAAAGAACGTATGCGTATTTCAAAAGTCTACCCGAAGAGGAGTTAACAGCAACCGCGCATTATAATTTTGAAAAATACATCGTACGCTAATGAGTTATTTTGCACACGAAACTGCCGTAATTGATGAAGGCTGCCAAATCGGTGAAGGTGTCAAAATTTGGCATTTTTCACACATCATGCCCAATTGTGTGATCGGGGATCGTTGTAACATCGGACAAAACGTAGTGATTTCGCCTGAAGTGATTCTTGGAAAAAATGTCAAAATTCAAAATAACGTTTCAATTTATACAGGTGTTATTTGCGAAGATGATGTGTTTTTAGGCCCCTCCATGGTGTTTACCAACGTAATAAATCCACGAAGTGCAATCAACCGAAAAGCTGAATACGCCAAAACAATTGTTCGAAAAGGAGCAAGTATCGGTGCGAACGCAACGATCGTCTGTGGACATGATATTGGAGCTTACGCCTTTATTGGAGCAGGTGCAGTGGTGACGAAGACAGTGCTTGATTATGCATTGGTCGTAGGGAATCCAGCGCGACAAATTGGATGGATGAGTGAATATGGAGAGCGATTGGTATTTGATAACAATGGAAATGCCACCTGTCCTTCAAGTGGCGAAAAATATAGATTAGAGAACCAAAAAGTGATTAAACTTTAATAAGCATGTCGCAAAACGAAGAAAAAATAAAATTTGCTGTCATAGGAGCAGGACATATTGGAAAGCGCCACGCAGAAATGATTAAGCGAGATGACGAATCTGAATTGGTTGCAATGGTTGATATTCGCTCGATGGAAGATTGCGACGCAACACATTTTGACGTGCCCTTTTTTGATTCAATTGAAGCACTATTGGCATCAGGAATTGAATTTGACGTTGCGAATATCTGTACACCAAATGGTCTACATGCAAAGCAAAGTCTTGCCGCACTAGAAGCGAAGAAACATGTGGTCTGCGAGAAACCAATGGGGCTTTCAAAGGACAATTGCGAAAAAGTGATTTTCAAATCACTCCAAATGTCAAAGCACGTATTTTGTGTGATGCAAAACAGGTATTCTCCACCCTCTGAGTGGGTCAAATCAATCGTTGACGAAAAGAAACTAGGTGATATCTTCATGGTGCAGTTGAATTGTTACTGGAACCGTGACGATCGTTATTACAAAAAAGGTGGTTGGAAAGGAACCGCAGATTTGGATGGTGGAACCTTGTTTACTCAGTTTTCCCACTTTATAGATATCATGTATTGGCTCTTCGGCGACATTGACAATATCAGCGGAAAATTTGCCGATTTTACACACAAAGACTCCACAGCTTTCGAAGATTCAGGTTTTGTCAACTTTGATTTTGTCAACGGTGGAATGGGCTGTATTAATTACTCTACTGCTGTAGCAAATCAAAACTTAGAAAGTTCATTGACCATTGTTGGAAGCGAGGGAAGTGTGAAAATTGGTGGACAATACATGAACGAAGTAGAAGTGTGCAATATCCAAGATTATGAAATGCCCGTATTGAAGGAATCCAATCCTGCAAACGACTACGGACCATACAAAGGGTCTGCAGCCAATCACAATTACGTCATAAAAAACGTTATCGACACATTAAAAGGAAGAACGACGGCAACCACAAATGCATTAGAAGGTCTTAAAGTCGTAGAAATTATTGAAAGAATATACAAAGTAAGAAATGAGCAACTCGATTTATAACAAACTACTCAGTAAAGAAGCAAAACTTGCCGTAATCGGACTTGGATACGTTGGACTACCGATCGCTTTAGAATTTGCGCGCAAAATTAAAGTTGTCGGATTTGACATCAACGACGAGCGCGTTGAATTGATGAAGAAAAACATTGATCCAAGCAATGAATTGGACGCTTCGGAATTTGACGGATGTGATATTACCTTCACTTCAAACATAGACGATTTAAAAGACGTCTCGTTTTTCGTGGTCGCAGTCCCTACACCCATTGACGATGCCAATCTACCAAACCTAAAACCACTTTTAGGGGCTACGGCTACAGTTGGAAAAGTATTGAAAAAGGGCGATTATGTCGTTTTTGAATCTACTGTGTATCCAGGCTGTACTGAAGAAGATTGTGTCCCAGTTTTGGAAGAAGTATCCGGACTAAAATTCCGTGACGATTTTAAAATCGGTTACTCACCTGAGCGTATCAATCCAGGAGATAAAGAACATACACTTCAAAATGTGATCAAAGTCGTTTCAGGTTGCTGTGACGAATCGTTGGAAGAAATTGCCAAAACGTACGAATTGGTCGTTGGGGCTGGAGTTCACCGTGCGACTTCTCTCAAAGTAGCTGAAGCTGCAAAAATTATTGAAAACACACAACGTGATGTCAATATCGCCTTGATCAACGAACTTTCCATCATATTTAACAAGCTAAATATCAATACGTTTGATGTGTTAGAGGCCGCTGGAACGAAGTGGAATTTCTTGAAATTTTCGCCAGGATTGGTAGGTGGACATTGCATCGGTGTAGATCCATACTATTTAACGCATAAGGCACAGCAAGCTGGTTATCACTCTAAAGTAATTACGAGCGGTCGCTACGTGAATGATTCCATGGGATTTTATATTGGTAAACAAACCGTGAAGAAAATTCTTGCAAAAGGAAAACACATTCAAGATGCGAAAGTATTGGTAATGGGTGCCACTTTTAAAGAAGATGTGAGCGATATTCGAAATTCGAAAGTAATTGACATCATCAATGAGTTGAAGTCGTTCCAAGTAAAAGTCGACCTAGTTGATCCACATGCCTCTTCGGATGAAATGATGCACGAATATGGTGTAGGATTGGTCGCGAAACCGACAAATGACTACGATGCTGTGATTGTTGCTGTGAATCACAAAGAATATAAAACACTGACAGAAAATGACTTTAAAGCCATGATGAATGACGATAAGGGTGTTTTTGTCGATGTGAAGGGAATATTTAAAGGAAAAATAAACGATTTGGAATACTGGAGCTTATAGGATGAATTGGGAGAAAAACATATTAATTACAGGAGGAGCTGGATTTATCGGTTCGCACCTTGTTCGTTTGATGGTAAATAAATATCCGACGTACAGATTTATATGTTTGGACAAATTGACCTATGCAGGCAATCTCAAAAACCTTACAGATGTTGAAAATGCATCCAACTATGCATTTGTAAAGGCAGACATTGTTGATGCAAATGCCATTGAGCAGGTTTTTAACGACTATCAAATCTCAGACGTTATCCATTTGGCTGCAGAATCTCATGTAGACCGATCCATTGAAGGACCGATGGAATTTGTAATGACAAATGTCGTTGGGACGGTGAATCTGTTGCAAAAAGCGAAGGATTTTTGGAAAGGAGAAAATCACGTATTTCACCATGTGTCAACCGATGAAGTATATGGCTCGCTTGGAAATGAAGGATTGTTTACCGAACGAACAGCATACGACCCACGAAGTCCCTACTCTGCTTCCAAAGCATCGTCCGATCATTTTGTGAATGCTTTTTACCACACCTACGGGTTACCAATCAAAATATCAAATTGTTCTAATAATTATGGAAGTCACCATTTCCCAGAGAAGTTAATTCCATTGATGATCAATAACATCGTGCATAAAAAACCACTTCCGGTCTATGGGAAAGGTGAAAATATACGCGACTGGTTATGGGTGAATGACCACGCAAGTGCAATTGACACGGTTTTTCACAGAGGACGCGTCGGTGAATCCTATAATGTAGGTGGCTTGAATGAGTGGACAAACATTGCTTTGGTGCGTCATTTATGCCGTCTTTTGGACAAGAAATTAAATCGTGCTGATGGTGAAAGTGAAGAATTGATCACTTTTGTGACTGATCGTGCAGGTCATGATTTACGTTATGCCATTGATGCCTCTAAAATTGAAAAAGAATTGGGCTGGAAACCATCGATTACATTTGAAGAAGGATTAGAAAAAACGGTTGATTGGTATTTGGCAAATACAGATTGGGTGGATGAAATCACCAGTGGTAGTTATCGTAATTACTACGAAAAAATGTATCAAAATCGATAATGGGCTGGATCAAATCTATCTTTCGGGAAACAAAAAAGGGAGATCCCTTCGATTTGTCGTCGCTGAAGGTAGATATGCATAGTCATTTAATACCTGGAATCGATGATGGTTCAAGGAGCATGGATGACACTATTGCTATGCTCGCTAAATTTGAAGCGATGGGATTCACGAAGGTGATTACGACGCCGCACATCATGAGCGATTATTATCGAAATACACCTGAAATTATTCTCAGTGGATTGGAAAAAGTACGCACAGAAATTGAACGTTCTGGATTAAACATACAAATTGAAGCAGCTGCAGAGTATTACTTTGATGAAACACTACTAGAAAAATTAGAAAGAAAAGAACCTTTACTCACGTTTGGTGATAAATATCTCTTGTTTGAATTTTCATTTCATGTAGAACCAAGCAACATCGAAAAGTTATTTTTTGAATTGATTACCCAAGGCTATAAGCCTGTTTTGGCGCATTTCGAACGCTATGAATTCTTGCATGGATCCATCGAAAAAGCAAAAGAATGGCGTGCAAAAGGAATCAGCATACAGTTGAATTACAACTCATTGGGTGGGCATTATGGTCCTGATGTCTTGAAACAAGCCCGTTTATTGGTTGATAGTGGTGAACTCGATTTTGTGTCTACCGATTGTCACCGCATGGAACACTTGATGCTATTGGAAAAAAATCTACGTGACCCTTATTTCCACAAATTGGGAGAACTAACCCTAAAAAATACTAGTTTAATTTAGATTATCTGCTTTAATGCCTCATACATTTAGTTAAACACAGAGGTTGAACAGAGGTACACAGAGGTAAATTTCTCTGTAATCGCTGCGCATTAAATAAGACTTAAATTTCTCTGTGACCTCCTAAACTCCTTTACTCTGTGTTGAAAAAAGTTATATTAACTAATCTCGAGAGGCGAAAACAAACTTAAAGATTCCTCTGTGAACTTCTAAACTCTGTTACTCTGTGTTAAAAACTAGAACCCATTAATTCGCCATTTCACTCATAAACTTAATCCACATTAAACGCAATTCTTCTTCGGAATAATCACCGTCGAATTCGTCGTAAGCAGCTTTCAGGTCATCAGTTTCAGCTTCAGAGAAATACTCATAAATATCATCTTGGGTATCTTGATCTAGGATATCATCGATGTAATAGTTGATGTTTACTTTTGTTCCAGAAACCACAATTGCTTCAATTTCATCGATCACCTCATCCAAGGTTTTCCCCTGTGCACGACCGATATCATCTAGGGGTAATTTACGGTCGATATTTTGGATCAATTGTACTTTAAGCCCGGATTTGTTCACCACGCTTTTTACCACCAAATCTTGTGGTCGTTCAATTTCATTATCCTCTACGTAGCGACTTATCAGCGCTACAAATGGAGCTCCATAACGTGTTGCTTTTCCGTGCCCAACACCTTGGATATTTGTCAATTCATCAATCGTAATTGGGTATTGAAAACACATATCCTTTAACGAAGGCTCTTGAAAAATCACGAAAGGTGGAATTCCTTTTTGTTTCGACAAGCTTTTGCGCAAGTCCAGTAATTGATTGTATAACACCTGATCAAACGCAGCTCCTCCATTTCCAGTAATCACTGCTGCATCATCATCTTCGACAAGATAATCTCTTTCTTTTATCAGCATAAATGAAGTTGGATTGGCAATAAATGCCCTTCCCGCATCTGTAAGTTTCAAAACGCCGTATGTCTCAATGTCCTTAAATGCCAGTCCCGCTACAACTGTTTGTCGAATAACAGCATTCCAAAAATGTTCGTCCTTGTGCCTTCCTATTCCAAAAAGCGGAAGCTCGTCCTGTTTATACGCTTTGATATCCGAAGTTCTGATTCCCGCCAAAAATGAGCAATAGTGCTTTGATCGCTGCGTCTCTTTGAGTAATTCAATGGACTGTAACAATTGAAGCACATATTCACTACCTTCTTGTTTTTCCTTCGGTGTACGGCAATTATCACACATTTCATGGCAATTGGCCTCATCAAACTCTTCCCCAAAGTAATGCAAAATCATTTTTCTTCGGCAGACTGATGTTTCAGAATAAGAGGCAATTTCATTGAGTAATTGGCGACCAATTTCCTGTTCAGCAACAGGTTTTCCCTGCAAAAATTTCTCTAGCTTCTCAACATCTTTGTAGCGATAGAATGAGATGCACTCCCCTTCTCCTCCATCTCGACCTGCTCGACCAGTTTCTTGGTAGTAACTTTCCAACGATTTTGGAATATCGTGATGAATCACAAAACGAACATCGGGTTTATCAATCCCCATTCCAAATGCGATTGTAGCGACAATTACCTCTACGTCTTCCATCAAAAACATGTCTTGATGCTTTCCTCGGGTAGCACTATCTAGTCCAGCATGATATGGCAGCGCATTGATGCCGTTTACTTGCAGCAATTCTGCCAATTCTTCCACCTTTTTACGGCTTAAGCAATAAATGATACCGCTTTTACCAGCTTGCGTTCGAATGTATTTGATGATTTGTTTCTCAACGTCCTTTTTAGGAAGAATTTGATAGTACAAATTATCTCTATTAAAAGATGATTTAAACACCCGTGCATCCAGCATATTCAAGTTTTTCTGAATATCGTTTTGCACCTTAGGAGTGGCTGTTGCTGTCAAAGCGATGATAGGAACATCCGTAATTTCTTCAAATATCTCTCTTAAACGTCTGTATTCAGGTCTGAAATCATGTCCCCACTCAGAAATACAATGCGCTTCATCAATGGCAAAAAACGAAATCTTTACTTCCGTTAAAAATTGAATTGTTTCTTGTTTCGTGAGCGATTCTGGAGCTACATACAATAATTTCGTGTTACCGAGACGAATATCGTTCTTTACACGTGTACTTTCTGTTTTCGTCAAGGATGAATTTAAAAAGTGGGCAACCGATTCATCGTTGCTAACACTTCGCATCGCATCTACTTGATTCTTCATCAAGGCGATTAATGGAGAAACAACAATTGCAGTACCTTCTGATAACATGGCTGGGAGCTGATAACACATAGATTTACCACCACCTGTTGGCATAATAACAAAGGTGTTATTGCCATCTAGAACATTGTGAATAATATCCTCTTGTTCTCCTTTAAAACTGCTGAACCCAAAATACTTTTTTAGGGCTTCCTGCAAGTCAATCTTTACCATGCTTCACAAAAAATGTATCGAATACTTTAACGTATAATCTAAAATACTAAAAAAAACCACGCAACATGCTATTAAAAAATTATTCTTTGAATATTATGATTAAATGAATTGTCTGTCAATCTACTATTTTTGTTTTTGATTGAAGTCTGTTTTGTACTTTTGGCATCAGACATGGAGAACGAAAAACAAATGACTTTTCTTGGTCATCTTGAAGAATTAAGATGGAGACTGGTGCGCATAGCAATTGCAATTGTTGTGGTGGCCACCGTTTTATGGTTCTATCAAGAATGGATCATGGAAAATCTATTTCTCTCGATGAGAAATCCAGATTTCATTTCCTTCAAACTTATCTGCCAGTATCTCAATGTTTGTGTAGACGAAGTTCCCGTGACTATGCAAAGCATGACAGTTTCGGGACAGTTTTCGTATGCTTTAATGACCAGTATTATTGGCGGAATTGTACTTTCTTTTCCCTTTATATTTTATCAAATTTGGCGGTTTGTAAAACCTGGACTTAAGAAAAATGAAGCGTCAGTTGCTAAAGGAATTGTTTTCTATGTAAGTCTGCTCTTCTTTCTGGGAATTGCCTTTGGTTATTTTATCGTTGCTCCATTGTGCATTCAGTTTTTTGGATCCTATAAAATCAGTGATGAAATTGAAAATATTTTCACCATTAACTCGTACATGAGTACCATTTTATCCACTGTATTTTACTCTGGATTATTGTTTCTTCTTCCTGTCGTTTCTTATATTTTCACAAAGCTGGGTGTTATAACACCTGAATTCTTAAGGAAATATAGAAAACATGCCATTGTGGGTATTTTAATACTTTCCGCCGTGATTACGCCTCCAGACCTTATAAGTCAAGTAATTGTGAGTATTCCTATCATACTGCTTTATGAAGCGGGAATTATTGTATCTTCACGAGTTGAAAAGAATGCAAAAAACAAACAAGATTAAGATTACTCATCCCTATTTTGTTGATTAGCGCTTAGAAACAAGAATAATTAAATGAAATTCAAAATACTTATTTTCTTATTTCTTTTTCCACTGATTTCTTTTGCTCAAAAGACAAAAGTTGAAGGTGTCGTGACAGATGAAATCACTGGTGAACCCATGCCTTTTGTCACGGTTCACTTCTTAGATTCAAAAATAGGCACATTCACCGATACCGCTGGTAAATACATGATTGAAACGTATTACGCCACAGATACCCTGATATTCTCTTTCTCAGGTTACATTAAGGTGAAACGGTACATTGAGTTGGATCAATCCCAAATAATTAATGTACAACTGCCCGTATTAACAACCGACTACGAAGAGGTGGTCGTAAAAGCGCCGGACGAGTTCCCCTCAACGATTCTGCACAAAAAAGTAATCGCGAATAAGCACATCAATAACAAGGAAAAGCTCGAAGCGTACGAGTACGAAGTATACAACAAGGTGCAACTCGATCTGAACAATCTCGATGAAAAATTCAAGGATCGGGAAATGGTGAAAAAACTAGAAATCCTTACAGAATATATTGATTCTGTCGAAGGAGGGAAGAACTTCTTGCCAGTGATACTAAGCGAATCAGTCTCCGACTACTATTACAAAAAGAATCCTAAGAAGAAACGAGAGATCGTCAAAGCAAGCAAAATAAGTGGGGTTGAAAACCTAGAGCTTAATCAATTCATGGGAGACATGTACTTAGATGTAAACATCTATGATAACAATCTCGACTTGTTTAATAAGTTATTCATTAGTCCCGTATCCAACTACGCGCGCAATTTTTACCGATTTTATCTTGAAGATTCCATGTTCATTGATAATTATTGGTGCTACCAGTTGACATTCAAGCCTAAACGAACGGGTGACATGACGTTTGAGGGCGAAATGTGGATCCATGACACGACCTATGCAGTGAAACGATTTAAAGCCAATATTTCACCATGGGCGAACATTAACTATGTACAAGACCTGTACATTGAACATGAATTTGAGCAAGTGGCTCCTGAGGTCTGGATGCTCACGAGTGAACGAATGATTGCAGATTTAAAAATCACCAAAAAGACAAAAGTCATTGGGATGTTTGGCCGCCGTCACTCGACACGAAAAAATTACATTATAAACAAAGAACATCCAGCTGACTTTTATCGCACAAACAGTACTGTAGAGGTAATGGATAGTGCTAATCTTCGTTCAGATGAATATTGGGCCGCGATCCGACATGAACCACTTGGTCCCAAAGAAGAGGGAATAGATGAGATGGTTGATTCCTTAAATACACTGCGCTTTTTTAGGACGTTAAAGAACACCATTTACCTATTATCCACTGGATATTATCCTGTAAATAAAATAGAAATTGGTGACGCATTTGCGCTTATGAGTTTTAACCCTGTGGAGACCTATCGTTTGGGGTTAGCCTTGCGGACTTCCAATAATTTTAGTCGACGGATTGAATTTGGAGGAAGAATTGCTTACGGTTTTGGAGATGAAGAGTTCAAATACGGTGGAACGATGCGTTTCAATGTAACCCCAAAAAAGCGTGGAATGCTCTCTGCGTATTACAATTATGACTTGGAACAGATCGGTCAGTCACCCACTGCCGCAGCAGTTGGGTCTACATTTGGGACATTGTTTAGAACGGGACCTTTGGATAAATTGACATTTGTCGAAAAAGCGGGAATTAACTTAGAAAAGGATATACACAAGGACATTATTATATTCGGTGGGTTTGAATGGAAAGAATATACCGCTTTGGGAAGGGCAAATTACGTTCGTGTCAATCCAGATACAGGCTTGAATGACACCATCAACCGTATTCAGACAACCGAGCTTACCTTGCGGTATCGCTGGGCAAAAAACGAAGAGTTCATTTCAGGGGCTTTTGATCGTACCTCAATTCGATCCAAATTCCCGATTATTTCGGTTCAAGGAATATTTGGCGTAAAAAACCTGTTTGGTGCTGATTACAATTATCAAAAATTTGACCTGATAGTAGAGCATATTGCTAAACTTGGTGTCATAGGACGATTGAGGTATGAAGTCATTTTTGGCTATATCAATGGTACAGCGGCGTATCCATTTTTGAAGGTGCACGAAGGAAATCAGTCGTATTGGTTGATGACGAACGCTTACAACAAAATGAATTTCTTCGAATTTATTTCTGATCGATATGTTTCTGTTTTGTTGGAACATCACTGGGACGGTGTAATTTTTGATAGAATACCGCTTGTAAAAAAAGCCAAACTACGATTGGTAACAACGGCTAGAGGTCTTTACGGAGATATCAGTGATCGCCATTCTTCAGAAATGGTACTTCCCGATTTTACCAAACGTTTTGGCGATACTCCTTATGTTGAAGTATCCATGGGGATAGAAAATATTTTAAAACTAATACGGGTTGATGTTTTTTGGCGTTTAACACATTTGGATCCAGGGGTTAAAGTAACCGATCTTGAAACGTTTGGAATACGTGGGAAATACGTTATTAACTTCTAACATGAATTTTGCATGAAGCTATATACACAAGAGATAAGGAAATCGTATAAGGGACGAGATGTTGTCAAGGGCGTAACCGTGGAGGTCAACCAAGGTGAAATCGTCGGTCTACTTGGTCCGAATGGTGCTGGAAAGACGACTTCCTTCTACATGATTGTAGGTTTGGTAAAGCCTGACAAAGGCAAAGTATTCCTTGATGACATTGAAATTACAAATTATCCAATGTTTAAACGTGCACAAATGGGTGTTGGATATTTACCTCAGGAAGTGTCTGTGTTTAGAAAGCTTAGTGTAGAAGACAATATTATGGCGATTCTTGAAATGACTGACCTGAACAAGCAAGAGCGAAAAGACCGTTTGGAGAAGCTGTTGGACGAATTTAGTCTACACCATGTAAGAAAAAATCTAGGTAACAGCCTGTCTGGAGGAGAAAAAAGAAGAACGGAGATTGCGCGTGCCTTAGCCACAGAACCTAAATTCGTGCTGCTGGACGAACCCTTTGCAGGAGTTGATCCAATTGCTGTTGAAGACATTCAAAGCATCATCTCTGAGCTTAAAACGCGTAACATTGGCGTTCTAATTACCGATCACAACGTTCAAGAGACCCTTTCAATCACAGATCGTGCTTATTTACTGTTCGAAGGAAGTATTTTGAAATCAGGCACTGCCGCAGAACTAGCATCGGATGAGCAGGTTCGAAAGGTCTATCTTGGGAAGAATTTTGAATTAAGAAAGAAATAATTTTTTTAAAACATAAAAAAACAATAAATTTACAACTTCTTACTACAAAGAAACTTAACTATGATAAATAGAACAACACTTTTCGCGACTGTAGCACTATCACTTTTAGTGCTTTTCACTTCGTCTTGTAAAAAATGTAAATTAGCATCGGGTAACAATTATACTGGACTTGCTATGGAAGAAGTTGTTATTTATCCTAAAGCTGGATATTTGACCGATAATATGAGCGGAGATTATCATATTCATGGTGGGTCATACCATGCATCACAATTTGAAGTCAGCTTTGACGGAGGAAAAACAAGAGGTCCTGTGAATTATTCACAATACAGTATCCTAGCTAATCCAATGAGTGTGGATTGTGAGGCGTCGCTGAACAAAGATGTTGTCTATAACGCTGTATTTGATGCATATGAGTATACCATTACAGGTGAGACCTGTTCAAACTGCGAACCAAAAAGGTATTTGGAAAATTATGTTTTAGTACCTGCCATTTCAGCTGGAGCGACAATCATCTACGATCAAAACGTGACAACGAAATAAAGAAAAAATATATTTACGAATTGAAATCCGAGTTGTGCAACTCGGATTTTTTTGTGTGTAATTTTTTCCAAGAGGCAATTGTTTGGGCAACAAAAAAGGTCATCATCCGATGACCTTGAGAACTAAAAAATTTGATTGCTGTAAAATTACAATGCAGCTAAATCTGTGTTTTCTACATGATCCACACTTCCGTACGCATCACAATGTCCCCCTCGTGATGAACCACATGCAGCTAATACCACAGTTAACATCAATCCCATTAGTGTCAAGGCCAATACTTTCTTCATAATCTTTTTTTTAGGTTTCCTAGAGAAATTTGTTTGTTGTTACCCAATAATAACGATAAAATTACAATAAATTACATGAACCAAAAAAATTTATTATCCACAACCCCATAAAAATCAATTGAAATAAAGTATTTTCCACTTCGTTTATGAAGAAAATGAAAACCCTATACGTACTTATAATCCTCGCATTTCCATTGTTTACATGGTCGCAAACTGAGTACAAAATAGAATTTGCAAATAAAAGTTATCAACATATCGTAAAAAAGCCAAAATTAGCATTCAAAGATAGTCTCTCTGCTCAACGTTATTTATCCAATCTTCAAACTACAGCTATTTCTAAGGGCTATCTATTGGCTTCTTTTGATACACTCTATTATGCCAAAAATCTTGTCACGGCTCATTTTAATATAGGTGATAAAATTGATAATGTGCGACTTCACATAAAAAAAGAGCACCTTGAGTTCATTGAGAAACACACTAATTTGAATGAAAAAATTATTGCACAGCTCGCACTAACCCCATTTGAGCTTGCACGCACCATTAAAAAAATTCAGGAATCGTACCTCAACAATGGCTATCCGTTTGTGGCAATTCAACTAAAGGATCATGTCTGGAACAAGGAAACGGTTAGCGCGGAAATTAATATCAATCCTGGAGCGTACACCGCTTGGTCAAAAATTAATGTAAAAGGCGATTCTTCCATTTCCGAAAAGTACATCGCCAATTTGTTGGATATAAAAATAGGTGATCCTTATTCAGAGATAAATGTTCTGAATATCTCTTCGCGCGTTGAACAGGTGCCCTTTATGAGAGAGCTCAAACCTTCAGAACTGCTTTTCACAAAAGAAGGCGTGGAATTATATGTTTACCTTGAAGCGGTGCCCATAAGTTCTGCAAATGGTATTGTTGGTTTTCAACCCGACCCAGCAACAGACCGCTTGAGCATCACCGGAGAAATTCACCTCAAACTATTGAATGTACTGAAGCGCGGGGAACTCCTTGATTTAAAATGGCAAAGTATTCGTGACCAAACCCAATCGCTGGAATCAAGATTAAACTATCCGTTTCTTTTCAATACGTCATTTGGACTGGATGGATCGTTTGATCTCTACAAAAGAGATTCTAGCTTCCTAGAACTTAATTCGAGTATCGGGGTGCAATACTTTTTAAAGCGTGGAAATTTTATCAAAGTATTCTACACAAATATTTCTTCCAGTGTATTGTCCGGTGGACTAAACAATCCAAGTTTTAGCAACTTGAGGTCTGTGTCATCGAATAATTACGGAATTTCTTATACCTCCAATCAGGTGGATTATTTACCTAATCCGACACGGGGAATTAATCTATTGGTTCAAGGGTCAGCAGGGAGCAGAAAGTCACAAATCAATGACACGACAGAAATCATTAAATCGACCGTTTTTAGGGGGAAAGTACAAGCCGATTTTTTTGTACCGCTCTTCAAACGACATGTGTTGCGATTGGCTTCCAGTACTGACTTTTACATTGCGGATGAAATTTTTGAAAACGAGGTGTACCGATATGGCGGCTTAAGTTCACAACGAGGTTTTGATGAAGATGAATTGTTTGCAACATCTAAAACCACCGCTACCATCGAATATCGCTTCTTACTGGATCGAAATTCGTACGTTTTTGCATTTTACGACCAAAGTTGGTACGAGAACAACGCCAAAAAGTACTATCAGGATGCACCATTTGGGTTTGGAGTTGGTTTTGCCTTTAATACCAATTTCGGTGTTTTTTCCATATCATATGCGCTCGGAAAACAATTCTCCAACCCAATACTTTTCAGTAATAGTAAAGTCCATTTCGGTTATATTGTTTACTTTTAATGTGAATTCGATTAACACTTTTTATGCTCACTTCCGTACTTATTGTTGGTTTAGTCATTGCCGTTGGAGCCGCCGTTTGGTTCTTTGGGCAGTCGCGCAATCTTCAAAACTCCATTAATCAACTTTCAGCGGACGCAACGTCTAAGTCACAATTGCTCGAAGATTTTAAGTTGACCAATATTAAACTGGTAACTGAGAAGGAGGGGTTATTGCATCAACTAGAGAATGAGCGAACCGTCGGGTTGGAAAAACAGAAGGAATTGCGCGAGCAGCTTGAATTAATCGGTAAAAATATTGTGTCTGAAGGGAATAAATCCTTGAAAGATGAAAATGAATTGCGACTTTCTGCGATTTTAAATCCACTGAAGGAAAAGTTGGAGAAATTCGAGAAAAAGGTCAACGAAAACAAGGAACACGATATTCAACGTTTTGCTAACATGGAAACGCTTGTTAAGACACTGTCAGAACAACATTCGCAAATGCACAACACCGCACAAAATTTGGTCAATGCATTGAAAGGTGAACAAAAAACACAAGGCAACTGGGGTGAAATGGCCTTGGAGCGTATTTTAGAGACGAGTGGATTGGTCAACGGTCGCGAATATCATTTGCAATCGTCGTTCAGAAATGACGACAAAGAATTATTGCGTCCGGATGTAATCATCCAACTTCCTGATGAAAAACACATTATTATTGATGCCAAGGTGTCGTTGAAGGCTTTTGAACAGTACATTAACGAGGAAGATCCTGCTCTAAAGAAGCTTGCCTTGTCGAACCATTTGCTCTCTATCAAAACGCATATCAAAGGTCTTGGCGATAAAGATTATTCCCATTTACCAGGAATAACAACGCCCGATTTCGTGTTATTATTCATGCCTATCGAATCTTCCTTTGCACTTGCGATGAAAGAAGAACCTAATCTTTACCAGCAAGCATGGGAAAAGAAAGTGGTCATTGTGACTCCTTCCACCTTACTAGCGACATTAAAAACCGTTGAAGGACTTTGGAAACACGAACGGCAGAACAGAAATGCCTTTGAGATTGCAGAACAAGCAGGGCGTTTGTACGACAAGTTTGTAGGATTTGTAGAGGATTTAGAAAAGGTCGGCGTGAAACAAAAAGATGCAATGAAAGCGCATGACGACGCCATGTCTAAGTTGGTAGAAGGCAAAGGAAACTTAACGAGATCTGCTGAAAAATTAAAAGAGTTAGGAGTGAAGTCCAAAAAACAGCTGGATCAAAAACATTTGGACGAAGAGGGCAACTAAATTATTTGCGTTTCTCCTGCATTGAGCTTCTGATTTCCTTCATGAAATCTGATGCATAAACGAAATTTACCACTTCCTCATTTTCCGTGGTGATAATGGATTTTCTGTCGCCTTCCCACCAATTGTAACCATTGTGGATGAACATAATCTTGTCTCCAATTTCGATCACAGAATTCATATCGTGCGTAATCACGACCGTCGTCATTTCATATTCGTAAGTAATTTCACGAATTAGATTATCAATCACGATGGATGTCTTTGGATCCAGTCCAGAATTTGGTTCATCACAAAACAAGTAACGTGGGTTCATCGAAATCGCTCTGGCAATGGCAATTCTCTTTTGCATCCCGCCACTACACTCCGCTGGATAAAGCTTATTTGTTCCGTTCAAGTTGACACGATCCAAACAAAAATTTACACGATTTAGCTTTTCCTTCTTTGTTTGCTTAGTAAACATCGTTAGAGGAAACATAATGTTCTCTTCTACTGTCATTGAATCAAAAAGTGCAGAACCTTGAAAAAGCATTCCAATCTGCTTTCGAATGATTACTCTTTCACGTCTATCCATTTCAGTGAAACTCTCACCGTCGTATTTAATCCCTCCCGTATCAGGTTGAATTAATCCAACGATGCACTTTGCTAGTACTGATTTTCCGGATCCTGACTGACCAATAATAATATTGACTACACCCTTTTCGAACGTAGAATTAATATCATGCAAAACATGATTCTCCCCAAATGACTTATTGATATTGCTAACTTCTATCATAACAAGATCATCTGTGTTAATAAGAAATTGGCGATCAAAATGGCGACACTGCTAGAGACAACCGCTGTTGTAGCTGATTTCCCCACATCCAAAGCGCCTCCCTTCGTGTAGTATCCATAATAAGATGCAATGGATACAATTAAAAATGCAAAAACCACCGTTTTCGTAAGGGCGTAGATAATATTGCCGAACTCAAAAAATGCGCGGATACCCTCTACGTATGTTTCCGTAGAAGCCAATCCAGATAGTAATAAAGATAACCAACCACCAACTAAGCTCAATCCCATTGAAAAGATAATCAGTACTGGGAAAAACAATACGGCTCCGATAATCTTAGGGAGTACAAGGTAGTTAAGACTGTTCACCCCCATAATTTCCAGGGCATCTATTTGTTCTGTAGTTTTCATCGTGCCAATTTCCGATGCTACATTCGATCCTACCTTTCCAGCCAATATCAACGAAATAATGGTTGGAGAAAATTCTAAAATTGTACTTGAACGTGTAATGTAACCAATCGTGTACTCTGGGAGCAAAGGTGAATCCATATTGGAAGCTGTCTGCAAGGCAATAACTGCTCCCATGAACGTGGACATCAGCGCAACAATTGGAATAGAGTTAATGCCGATGAGTTGAATCTCATCAAACAATCTCTTTCTAAAGACGTTCCATTTCTCTGGTCTGGAAAAAATAATCCAGATCATGATCATAAAAGAACCTATATTTTTAAAAGCTTTTAACACCAGCGTAAAGTTAATTGTATTTTTTTTGTAATCAATTTATCGCCGATTAAATCAAGTGAAACTTTGTCGTTTTTATTCCATTGTTCAACGATGCCCTTCCCAAATGTGCCGTTCAAAGAATAAAGCGTACGAATCGGGGGGAAATAAAAGCCGATTTTTTTCTTTTGATACTAGCGCAAATAAAAATCATTAATTTTACACGATGCAGAGCAAAAGAGACCAGTATTTCAAGGTGTTAAGCAAATATGTTCCGAGTGAATTTGTTAGCTTGATTACCGATTTATTGCTCAAATATCCTGTTGTATTTAAAATTGTCAAGCCGCGCAAAACAAAATTAGGTGATTTTAGGGCTGGAATGAACACAGAAAAACATCAAATCACAGTCAACGGAGATTTAAACAAGTATTCCTTTCTCATTACGACATTGCATGAGTTTGCTCATTTAATTACTTACAATGAATTCGGCAGAAAAGCAGCACCACACGGACATGAATGGAAGTCCAATTTTCGTGAATTGTTGTTGCCTATTATCAATAGCTCATCACTTCCAAAACCAATTGAAAATGCCCTAGTAAACTCATTAACAAATGTCAAAGCCTCTTCGTGCACGGATATTAATTTGCAGCGTGTTCTGATCACCTATGATGAGCAAATTGATGATTTAAAGACCTTAGAGACCTTGAATAAAAAGAGTACTTTTGAGCTCAACGGAAAGTATTTTGAAAAAGGAATTTTGCGTCGAACGCGATTTCTATGCATGGAAAAAGAAACCAGAAAAAACTACTTGGTCAATCGTTTGGCCTTAGTGAAAGAAATAAAGAATGAAGAATAATTACAGCATTATCATGGCTGGTGGAATTGGCAGTCGTTTTTGGCCCATGTCCACAGCAGAACATCCTAAACAGTTTTTAGATGTACTTGGAATAGGAAAAACACTGATTCAAATGACCTTTGAGCGTTTGCTTGGTGTTTCGCCCGTTGAAAACATCTATGTTTTAACCAATACGGATTACAAAAATCTTGTTTTGGAACAGCTTCCGCAATTAAATCCCAATCAAGTACTCACGGAACCTGAACGGAAAAATACCGCTCCGTGCATTGCCTATGCGGCGGCTAAAATTTATTCGTTAAATCCTGATGCAAACTTAATCGTCTCTCCTGCGGATCATTTGATCATTCAAACCGAGAACTTTACACGTACTGTGCTCGCTGGATTGGTTTCTTCAGAAAAAGGAAGAATAGCAACCATCGGTATTGCTCCTACCCGTCCAGATACTGGCTATGGGTATATTGAATTTGACGCATCCACCGATATGCAACCAAATCATGTAGTGCCCGTTCAACAATTTAGAGAAAAACCAGATTTGGAAACAGCGCAACAGTTTTTGAATGCTGGTAATTTCTATTGGAATTCAGGTATTTTTATTTGGAAGGCTAGCACTATCCTTGAAGCGTTAAGAGCATTTCAACCAGATTTACATCGATTATTTGCAGGCGACTTGTCGAACTACAATACAAGCAATGAACAAGAATACGTCGACAAAGCGTTTTGCCACTGTGAAGATATCTCAGTAGATTTTGCAATCATGGAACATGCTAAGAACATCGATGTGGTTCTTTCCAATTTTGATTGGTCGGATTTAGGTACTTGGGGCAGTTTAGATACCCACTTAAAGAAAGATACCAGCAATAACGCAGTTGTTGGTAAAGGTGTTCACTTGTTCAATGCTTCAAATTGCATTGTAAATATACCATCGGAGAACACGGCAATTATTGACGGCTTAGAAAACTACATCGTTGTTCAGTCAGGTGACAAACTTATGATTCTGAAAAAGGAAAACGAGCAAGAATTAAAGAATTACCTAAAATCGATAGGTTAGAAAAGTCCAAAGCAATAAGTGATTTGATGCGAGAACACTTGTCAGTGGTCGAACTACAATCTCCATTGTTTTGTCCGACCACTGAAGTGTAAACTGTGAATTGTGAACTCAAGAGCTAGGTGAACTCTTTTACCTAAAATACTATGATAAGGCTAAGGTAAGGGATACCACTGCTAACTTCCAAGGCGAAAAGTGAGATTGCGTAAAAATACGCTGCAGATTGCGTAAAACCCGCAAATTGGAATTGCGGGAAATACGCGGTGTACTTTATCTATCTATTCAGGGTTTGACTCCTCTTAAAACTAAGAAACATCCTCAGTCGAACGAAGGATGTTTCTTGGCTTAAATGAGATTTTACTTCAACAAACTCACGTGACCTACAAATATTTTTGTGTCGGCTGAGTCCTTGATTTTTGCAATGATTTTCCACGTATACACACCATCTTGGACTTGATTGTTCGGATCATGGAATGTTCCATCCCAACCCTCTTGCATATCATGTGATTCAAAGATCAGGTTGCCCCATCGGTTGAAAATGTACAAGGTATACCCAGATTCATCAAACCCTTCCATTTCAGGTTTAAATACTTCATTCAACCCATTGTTGTCAGGTGTAAATGCATTGGGTACATAAATGATGTAGTCTCTAAAGACGTGCACATACTTGATCGCTGGCGCTGGACAACCGAAGTCAGAATATGCTGTAAGTGTAATTGCATATTCTCCTGGGTTTTCACTAGGAAACGTGTGTGTAGGTTCAAATTCTGTACTAATTGGTGAACCATCGCCGAAATCCCATTCGTACGACACGGCTCCAGTTGATTGGTTAAAAAATCCAGTCGTAGAATTCGTGGTCGAAAGTGCCAAATTCAAGATTTTGAAATTCGCTATCGGTGCTGGGTGTACTGTGACATTCGCAACAGCTTGACCTGAACAGCCAGTATTGAAGTAACCCGTGACCGTGTAGCTGCCAGAAGCTGACGGATAAAACGGTTCACCATTAATAACGCCACCCGACCATACGTAATAATCAGCACCTTGTCCTGACAATATTACTTCTTCGCCTTCACAAATTTCAGCATCTTGGGCAGATACTATTGGTAATGGGTTGATCGTAACATCCACTTGATCTGTGTTTTGACATCCGTTTGCATCTGTTCCTGTGACAGTATACACAACATTTCCAACGCCTTGTGCAAAAGGGACTCCGTCTATTACTCCGTTATCCCAAGCGTAATTTACCGCACCAAAGCCGTTCAAGGTCACCATTGCGCCATCGCACTCTGCTTGGTCTACTCCTGCATTGACCATTGGCAGTGGATTTACAACAACATCTACTTGATCGGTATTTTCACAACCATTTGCATCAGTTCCAGTTACGGTATAAGTTATCGTTCCCGGTGCTTGAACAAAAGGTACTCCGTCGATCACGCCATTGTTCCATGCATAATTTACTGCACCAGCTCCGTTCAGTGTTACTGCAACACCTTCGCATACTTCTTGATCCAAACCTGCATTCACCACTGGTAATGGATTTACAGTAACATCCACCTGATCCGTGTTTTCACAGCCTCTGTCGTCCATTCCAATAACAGCATATGTGATTGTTCCTACTCCTTGCACAAATGGTACACCGTCAGTTACGCCATTGTCCCAAGAATAATTTACTGCACCTGCTCCGTTCAACGTGACCGCAACACCATCACAAACTTCTTGATCAACGCCTGCATTAACCATTGGCAATGGGTTAACTGTGACATCCACTTGATCGGTGTTCTGACAGCCGTTCGCATCTGTTCCAGTTACAGTATAGGTGATTGTTCCTGGCGCCTGAACAAAAGGTACTCCATCAGTTACTCCATTGTCCCAAGCGTAGTTCAATGCTCCAGCGCCGTTCAAGGTTACCGCAACGCCATCACATACTTCTTGATCCATGCCTGCAGTTACGATTGGTAATGGGTTCACCGTTACATCCACTTGATCGGTGTTTTGACAACCATTTGCGTCTGTGCCAGTCACTGTGTAAGTGATGGTTCCAGGCGCTTGAACAAAAGGAACTCCATCAATTACGCCATTGTCCCAAGCGTAGTTCACTGCTCCAGCACCGTTCAATGTCACTGCAACTCCTTCACACACCTCATCTTGATCTGCTGCCGCAGTCACGTTGGGTAACGAGTTAACTGTTACATCAACTTGGTCGGTATCTTGACAACCATTCGCATCTGTTCCAATAACAGTGTAGGTTATTGTTCCAGGTGCTTGAACAAAGGGTACTCCATCCGTTGCGCCGTTGTCCCAAGCATAATTCAGTGCACCAGATCCGTTTAAAGTTACTGCGACGCCTTCACATACTTCTTGGTCTGCTCCAGCGTTTACGATTGGCAATGGGTTAACCGTTACATCAACTTGATCTGTATTTTGACAACCGTTCGCATCTGTTCCTGTTACTGTATAGGTAGCTGTTCCTGGTACTTGAACGAAAGGTACCCCATCCACGACACCGTAGTTCCATGCATAATTCACTGCTCCAGCACCGTTTAATGTCACTGCAACACCTTCACACACTTCTTGATCTGCTCCTGCATTCACGATTGGTAATGCATTTACTGTTACGTCAACTTGATCGGTATTTTCACATCCGTTCGCATCAGTTCCAGTGACAGTATACGTCACAACACCTGGTGCTTGAACAAAGGGAACTCCATCTGTTACGCCATTGTCCCAAGCGTAGTTCACTGCACCAGCTCCGTTCAAGGTTACTGCAACACCCTCACATACTTCTTGATCCACACCTGCTACAACCACAGGAAGATCATTGATTGTGACTGGAATTACAATTGAATCGGTACAACCATCGGTAGATTCCACGTAAAGTTGAACATCAAACAGTCCAGATGTCCCATAATGGTGGCTTGGTGCTGTATATGTCCCTGTGGTATTAGGTACTGCTACGATTGGACCGTTAGAAATTGGGGTAATAACTCCATTTCCGAAGTCCCATCTATAATTGGCGATTACTCCAGGAGGTGGGATTGTTGATTGATCCGTAAAATGAATGGAATCCCCAATGCATCCAACAAGTGTATTGCTCGTAAAATTCGCAGTGGGTGTTGGATTCTCAAGAATATCAATGTCCAATAACAAATCACATCCTCCACCTTGAAACGGCGTAAGTAAACAAGTGTAGTTTCCGCCTGCATAAACAGTGGTAGATGGTGTTGTAGCACCATTACTCCATAAATAACTTGCAGCTCCTGGAGGTGCTGTCAAAATGGATGAATCTCCTGTACAAATAATATCATTTGAAGCCGTAAGTTGCTCAACGTTACACGATGCATCGACATATGCATACCCAAAGTGCCCCGTTAGTGAACAGTCACCCGCGGTAAATTCGATCGTAACGTTCTGTCCGATATAAGCGCTCAAGTTTGTAAAAACAGTTTGCCAATTTTGATAGAGCACCACGGTTCCTCCGTACATCACAGATTCGTAATCGGGTGCACTTGCAGCGTCTGCAATTACCGAGTATTCTCCACATGGTACGTTCCCTCCAAGTTCATCAAATACACGAACAGTAAAGTAGGGAAGTTCATTTAGGGTGTGATTGTTCGGTGATTCAAAAATTACCGCATAACTGTATTGAAACAGATAATTTGTAGCATCGACAAGAAAGGTTTGTCTCATTCGTGCAGCTCTTGCCCCTGTTCCTATGCCATTACCTAGACGTACTGAGAAAGCCCCTTGTAATGGATTCACCATTGGGATTCCAGTGACTGGATCAACTCCACCGCCAAAAACAGTATGGTAAGCTCCAGGTCCAACAACAAATTCACCCACATAACTGTAGGGAACCGAACCATCCACATCACCACGGGTTAATTCCCACCCTGTAAAATCTCCGGTTTCAAAATCCATGTTCACACATGGACCGTCGATTACTTTTGGTGTATAGGCAATTGGGGGTTGTTGAGGGAATTTTTCCGCATCAATCGCTGCATGTGTTTGAGCAATGTAATTTGTGTACTCCACCAAAAATTCCGCATCCGAGATCTCTTCTCCATTTTTAATTCTTGACTCGATGTCAGCATGAAAAATTTGGTATTGATCATCAATAAACTCTATCAAGGGTTGATTGTAAAAATCATCCTCAGAAAGTTCCAAGTCGTTTTCGAAAACAGCAAGTGGTTTAGATTCGAAATAATGTTCAATCCCATCGTGTTCGTGCGTATGTTCTTCTTGCAACTGTTGTGAAAAGATTCCAAAGGTTGCGAACCAGAATAATAATGAAAGTAATGTAGAAGTTTTCATAGCTGAGAATTTAAGGGGTTCTACTAATAAAACGCTCACAATGAATCACAGTTGCTATGCACGCATAAGTACTAATGGGATTGGTTCATCGAATAAAATATCAAATTCAGCTATTTAAACAGGGTATCAAACGATTAAAATAGATGTTATGCATGCATATTTAAAATTCATCTTGATGAATATTTAGTATACTTTGATTACCAAACAGCTCTTATGAATGAATATTAATAATAGTGCAATCGGAAAAATGTAACTAATTACAGAATGTGAGCGTAAAAAAAATAGCTCCTAAAGGAGCTACTTTAAAAAAAATCAAACTTGAACTAGATTATCTATTTAAATACACTCTTTCGGTATCCGAAGTACTATTAGACGTAAGATTTACAATATACATCGTATTGCCAGCCAATTGTTCTGCCTTAATTTTAATCTGATTCAAATTAGGTTCTAAAACTAAAACTTCTGAGATGTACGATCTCCCTGATATATCTACCATATTTAATTGCGTAGACGTTGAACGAATTGTATTAAAATCTATCACAATTTCATCAGTTGATTGATTGAAATACATTGCTACAATTTCAAAATCAGCTCCAGTGCACGCTGCCGTCGATATAATTTCCGAGTAGGACTCACTTCCGTCGTAATCCACTTGACGAATGCGATAATACGTATCACCATTGTTTCGTTCAGAGTCCTGCACTGCGTAATAATGCACTTGATTTGTTGAACCAGCTCCTTGTACTTTATCTATTACAACGAATTCCAATGTCTCATCTGCCTTCTCTACTTCAAAATAGTCATTGTTATACTCTGATTCTGTTTGCCAAGTCAGTTCCGTATATGCGTCTGCACAAGTGACATCGAAATTGGTAAGTTCGACAGGAAGCGGACAAGGATCAATGGCAATGTCAAGCGTTTGCTCTTCGTTTGTACAGCCTGTCAGTAGGACTTCTACCGAATATGTGGTAGGGACAGTAGGATTTACAACTATTTGATCCGAATCGGGATATGTATTCCCAAAATTATCCGTCCAAGTATACGTTGCCGATGGATCATTTGGTGTCGCTGTTAATGTTACTGGATCACCTGCGCAAACACTTGCTGCAGATGAGAAAGCGTCAATAGTAACAATTCCTGATGCAAATCCGATTTCATAATCGCAATCCGCACCTCCATGTCCATCAAAATGAAGGTAGTATTGCGAACCAGGAGTTAAACCATTTGCTGTAATCGTATGAGTTCCAGTAAATCCTGTATCTACATTTGTCCAAGAAATCGGTGTCATCAATACCAATACCCCATTTGTTCCTAGCGGTGCGGCGGGGTCATACTCGTACACTGCAAACTGAATATAACATCCTCCAAACACCTGAATATCAAAATCAATCGAAGTTGCATCCGCAATGAATTTTAGCCAAGAATTATTCTCAATGGAACCTTGATGATCCGTGGTATATGGCCCACAAAACAAGCAACCATCACCATTCGCTCCCAAACCACCATTTGGTGTTCCGTTTTGCAAGAAATCCTCAATATAGGCCTCAGCTGTGTTTCCACAATAATGATCTGTATTACAAATCAATGGAGCGTCAAAAAAACTACCAGAGGCAAAAGGATTACAATCACAGGTATTGAAATCTTGAGTTTCTCCATCATAGCCAATTGTCAACGAAGAGTATGCTGGTGTCGCTGGCCAATACACTACAGGCTCGTTTGGTGCGGTTACCACCATTGACCCTACTGGTAATCCTGTTAAAGCATTAATTGCAGGTGGACTAAATGTCCAGGTCATGGCAGAAGCACCATCCTCAGCCAAGTTTCTAAGTATCATTGCATTACACCCGTCAGGATGTGAGGTTGGAACAACATTAAATTGTGGACCTCCACCAGCAAATGACGAAACGGGCAGTATCGCGACCAAAATCAAGAGTAAAAATATGTTTTTCATGGTTTTATAGTTTTGTTAAGTCAAGTACAACACCATTCTTTGAATGAATAGGTTGTACAATTACTTTTCTATCATCCGTATCTTTCTCGATGACGCGAACATACACCGCTTCTGTTATAACGCTTTCCTGCGAAACTTCAGTAGGCACAAAAACGAATCGATCTTGTTCTAGGTAAAATGTACCTCCGCCAAGCAAGTCACCATTTTGGTTAAACTCACTAAACACCAGAAGTTCACTCGATATCTCAACTTGATGAACGAGACCCTGATAGAAAAACTCATAGGTCCCGTTCAGCAAACTTACACTGAAGCTTTCTGGCAATCGCTCCAATTGATGATATTCCTCATGCTGCGCATAAGAAGTTGTCTTAAATAAAATCAAGACGAAAAGAAGTAGTAGTCTTTTCATAGTGTAATAGTTTCAGTACGGGTAACTTATCACGTACTTTATGTTTACACAAAATTAGGTCATACCAGTTCACAAAAAAAGAGGTGCTGCCCCCTCAATTTCACCTTGAACATACCTATTATAACGTTTTAGCGTAGGATGGTGATAAAATCAACAAAAACACTTTCTTAATTATATTGAAACATACAATTACCTCAATTATTTTAACATTTGCCAATTTGATTCTGTTCTACAATGATTACAAGGTCAGTAGAATTTGCTTCCTTAGTGTGATTAGAACTCATCAATTTCATCGAGTAGGTGTTTGTTTTCCATCACCCATAACAAAAGGCTATTGTTTCGTGCATCCAACTCCAACTTCTTGCATATTCTTGAACGATAGTTCTCAACAGATTTTACTGATATAAAAAGTAGGTCGCCAATTTCCTTACTCGTATACTTTTGGCTGACCAGCTTTAAAGTTTTTAGTTCAACTTGTGTCAATTGACCTAATTTATCTTCAATTTCTTTTACCTTGCTTTCATCATGATTTTGAGTTTTTCTCAATCCTTGAGCAATAAAATGCTTGCCATCTAATACCTCATTGATACAATTCACAAGTTCTTCTGAGGTATGATCTTTAACGAGATACCCAACTGCTCCGCTTTTAAACGCCTTTTTTTGCATCTCTACATCGTTATACATCGTTAGAATGATGAGTTTGGTGGTCGTGTTTTCGCCCACTTCTTTACAAACTTGAATACCTGTCATTTCTGGCATATCAATATCAAGAATAGCAATGTCTGGCTTGTTGTTTCGAATATATTCAGCAGCTTCTTTACCATTATTGAATTCTTCAATTCCAATTGCGTCAAATGAAGAATTGAGTAGTGCTTTAATACCGCTCCTATAGATAGGGTGATCATCCGCTATTACAACTTTCATACTTTAAAAATAATTATCCTAAACAAAAATGAACTCATTTTTCAAAACGAATAGTGCTTTTGAATCCTCGACCTTTTTTATCAGTAAAATAAACTTTACCACCAATTTTTAGCGCCCTTTCTCGAATAGTATTGATGCCAATACCTTCTGCTAGCTCGTTCTCTGTATAACCACCACCATTATCCATGTATTCGAAAGTGTGATACTCGTTATCACTCGTAAAGACCACTTTTAGTGCGGACGCATTTGCATGTTTTATGGTGTTGTTTGTTAATTCCTGAACAATACGATAAAGCTGACTTTGTGTAACAATGTCCAAGCTCTCTGATTCCTCATCAATATCGTAACTGCAAATAATTCCCGTGCTTTTTTGAATTCGCTCCATCAACGAAGCAACTGAACGAACAAGGCCTATTTTTTCTAAATAGGAAGGGTGTAATCCATGTGAAATAGACCTAGTCTGGTTAATGATTTCACCTATTTCATGATCGAGACCGACAATATTTTCTGTTTTCTGCTGATTAAATAAACTGATCTTTGATTTAATAAGCGACAAAGATTGTCCGATGCCGTCGTGTAAATCTCTTGATATTCTAGATCTTTCCTCATCAATATTGGTAATCAATTTTTGTGTAAAATCGCGCTGCTGTCTACGACGCATTCGAACATGTCTATTGTGCAGAAAAGCAAGAAATAAAACAATAAAAGATGTGACACTAACAATAAGAATATTAAAGCGGTAACTTTTTAAGTTGTTATCCTTTTCCAGCTGTTCTATTTCGGTATTCTTTTTTTCCAATTCATAAAGAACTTGCATTTCAGCCATCTTCTCTGCATTATTAATTTGCGACAAGCTATCGTTTATATCATAAAATGACTCGAAGGCATCCAAAGCTTCTTTATATCTGCCCAATTCCCTTAATACATTTGACTTAAATTTCAGTCCGCTAGCTTCATTCGATTTAGAAGATATCATTTTCGCATAAGTTAGTCCTTTGTCAGTGAGGCTTAATGATTGTTGAAAATTCCCCTTTGAACGATGAATTAGTCCCTTTAAAAAATAGGCTTCGGGTAAAAAATGATACTCACCGATACTGTTAAATATTGTAATCGCTGAATCAATGTATAAAATAGCTGTATCGCTAACCTTAAGTTCATTGTATGAGCTGCTTAAATTTAGGAAGGCTATACCTATAGATTGAGGAAACCCTAAGCTTTTGGCTTTCAATAATGTTTGCTTGTAGTGCGCCAATGCAGCAGAATAATTGTTTTGTTCTGAAGCGATTAAACCCAAGTTATTATGTAGGTTGAACGCCAGTCGTTCTTCCTTTAATTCATTCGCATACTTCAATCCCCTCTTGAGATCCATCTCAGCTTCGTTGTATTGCTTGTTGTAAAACTTAATGAGTCCGATATTATTTAACATCATTCCAATATGGTACTTAGAATCTATTTTTTCGGCTTGTTTGAGTGCTAGTATATAATACCTTAGAGCATCTTTGAGATTGCTTCTTGTTTCAGCAATAATCCCCAGTCCATTATAGCATTCAATAATATTTTGTCCATCTCCACGTTTTTTTGACTTCAATACTAACTCTTGAAACTGTTCTTCTGCTGCGTAACTATCTGTGTCTGAAAGAATGAACGCTTCTCTAACTAGAGTTGTATTGTAGAGCGTTATATCATTGTTTTTTAAGGCTAAATCTTTTGATTTCTTATAGTAAATTGATGCCCTTTTCTGATTTCCGGAGAAATAATAATAATTCCCATAATATTGGTAAATTAATGATTCTTTCGATAAATCCTTCAGCTCTTGTGCGATATCAATAGCTAAATCCCCAAAGACAAAAACAGCACTCGAGTCATAATACGTACTTTGACGAATATTCTTGGCTAGGGCATCAAACTTTTCATTCAGCTCAATTGTATTCTGTCCAAAACTGATAAAAGTAAAAAGTAAGTAAAAGAAAACTGGACAAAACTTCATGACTAATAACGTTAAGTTTGTTGTTAAATGTAAGAAAAAAATATTAGGACTATTCTGTGGTAATATGAGCGTAATGAATACTAGCTAAATTCTTTAGACTTGTCGTGTCATATCTAATACTGCTTCCTCCTATAAATACTATTGATCAAACTCATGGGAAACAAAACAATCGTGACCAAAATAATAAAAATGTTCAGCTCGTTCGCAATGTTACTGTAGATCGAAGATTGACTGCTCACTCCTACTTGAATAGACGTTGCACTTGAATTGTTAAAGCCTATTTGTTCTTCGATCTGACCTTTTGAATTAATGCTTCCTGAATGACCAGAATTCGCCACTTTCACAATGGACTTTCCCGATTCAATGGCCTTTGGAATCATGTAATAAAAGTATTGTTCTTTGCCTTTCGTTTGATTGTTCCACGATTCATTGGCTAGAATAAAAATTACTTCTGCTTCACTTTCCTGAACTATCATATCCGAAAAGAATGACTCAAAACACATCAATGCGTGAATCCTTATACCGTTCTTGGTTTTAAATAATTCTTTGCTCTGTTTATCATATTTAGATAAATACGTTGGCGATTCTGATGTACTGAACCAATTCTTTGTAAACATAAACAGGCTTGGATATGGTACCACTTCATGGAAAGGAACATTTTTATTTTTGGAGCGCACACGGTAATTTCCCAAACTATTCCTGTGAATAGCACAATTATGCGATTGATAATTTATTCTAGAATTCTCATCATAACGCACGAAATAAGGGGTTTCGTTTCCCTGTTTTCTGTAAATTGAAAACATGTGAGATCCCAATATTATTTCCTTATCTGGACAAAGTGCGTCTAGCGGATTTGTTAAGCTGTCGAGATTAACGTTTTCTATCCACCCGCTATTAATGACGGCTGATTCGGGAAATACCACAATATCGGCTTTGCCAACTTGTGCATTGATTAGTGCATTGTATTTTTCAATGGTTAAATAGGGGTCATTGGCATTTTCTATGGTAAAATGTTCCTCATGGAGCAATACAATACCTACATCCAGCTTCTGTTCATGCTCAAGGGGAAGATTGTAGACGATCACAGAAAGAAGGATAGGCATTAACAAAACCAATAATGTCCTCAGCTGTTTTCGATAGCTGGAACGCTCCCTCATTTTTAAAATATGGTTAAAAAGTATTCCATTTATAGCCAATATATACATCGACCCGCCAATCACTCCCCAAATAGCATAATGCTGAATCAGAGACGGAAACATACTCAATCCATTTCCAAGCATGTACAATGGTGAGTTCAACTCCCATTTGATTTGAAGGACTTCCATACTTCCCCAGGCGAAGACAAAAAACAGCATACCCAAACGTCGACGCTTGAACAAAACGAACAAGGAAACAATGAAACTAAGAGGAACAAAGGACACAAAAATGCCAATGAATACACTTTCCTCGTATTCCCCCCACGCTTCGTATGAACTTAGGTAAGAGAACAAGAACAAACTCGCAAAGATTCCTGCAACGGTAAGTACATATTTAGCGAGATGTGATTTGTTGCGTAAAGTTTCAACGTAAAATAGGAAAGGTATGAATGCTACAAATAGCAAAGGACCGAAATTAAAGGGCGGCCAAGCAACGTACAAAAGTACACTTGTCAACAAAATCAATCCTATTCTTTTCAAGTTAATCACAAGGTGTAGATAGTAGTAAATAGTACAATATTGAATTCAAAAACTACACGAATGTAATTGATTTTATCAAAATATCGATACAATAACCTCATCGACTATATTCAATCGATTGGTTTACTTCTATTTAGGACAGGTAGATGTGCTAATTATTCTGCTTCAAATATTGACACCACTCTTCCCGCTGATCCTTGTTCAATACGCGTGGGAATTTGTGTTGAGAACCTAATTTTCCCTTCATTTCCATGAATTCATAAAACCGTTCTACTGGTAAAATGTTAAGTTGAGGATCTTTCAGGTTTACTTTTCGGGACGATCTGTAATCGTCATTGAGCGCACAAAGCTCTGCATCAATCTCTTGGATCAATTCATCAGAAGAAATGGCTGTGTCACATCCAATGTACCAATGATGCCTCAAACCCTCTTCATCAGCGCATATCGTAAACTCGCTAATACTAACGCCCCTTTTTGTTGCTGAAGTATTGATGGCCTGATTGATGTTGTCCAACGAAAGGTGCTCACCACACAAACTCAAAAATTGCTTGATTCTACCAGTAAGGATAATTTCTCGTTGTTCGATATCAACAAATCGCACAAGATCTCCGATCAAGTACCTCCAAAGTCCAGCGTTCGTGGTGACTACAATTGCATAATCGATATCTGGTTCAACCTCATCAATGGTAAATGCTGTGGTACGATTTAGAAGTTCTCCATTTTCATCAAAGTAATCTGAATTGAACGGAATAAACTCAAAAAATACGCCTGAATTTAACATCAATTGCATCCCTTTCTTCGCAGGATTCTTTTGGTAGGCAAAATAGCCCTCAGATGCTAGATATGTATCTAGAAGCACAATCTCTCTTGACAGTACTTTATCCAAACGTTTCAGGTAAGGTTCCATAAATACACCGCCATGCACATAAACTTCCAAATTTGGCCAGATATCGTGAATAGAGTTCAATTGGTAACGCTCAACAATCCTTTCCATGAGCAAAATACACCAGCTCGGCACACCTGCTATAATACCGATGTTCCACTCGGGTGCCTTCTCCACCATCATTTCCAACTTGACGTTCCAATCAGTTAGTGCTGTAATTTTATTCCCTGGTTTGGTCAGAGGTGCCACGATAAATGACGTGTATTTTTTTAGGATTCCACTCAGATCACCCTCCCAGTGATTGTCCTTTTTTACCAGTTTAGAACTCCCACCAACAACTAATAATTGTCCGCTATAAAATTCTTCTGAAAGATTGAGTTCGTGCAAAGTTACCATTTGGCTCAAGCTCGATTTCTGAAACGAACGAATCATTTGATTGGTGACTGGGATGCGCTTGCTTGGAGAACCCGTTGTCCCAGAAGATAATGCGTAGTGTGTAATTCTCCCCGGCCAAATATGATCCTTCGCTCCTTGTATCGTTTCATTCAGCCAACTGTCGTAAAACTCATCGTAATCTGTTATTGGTACATTGTGTTGAAATGCGAGCGTTAAAACCTCTGATTCCAATACGTTCGAGAAATTACATTGCGCACCAAAACGCGTTTTTCGGGCTTTGGTAAGTAACTTGATTAGGGTTTGCAACTGATTGTCCAAATCCTTTTTCTTTTTCAAGTTACGATGGTACGTAATTGCGTTTGTTCGCTTTAACAGTTTCCCAATAATTGGCATTTATAACTACATTAAAATGATTTTCAAAGATACACCAAAAAAATAGATGAATTTACCTTTAGTTCTACTTCATAGTGTTTGAGCCACAATTAACAAAGTTGTGAACTTCCAATTCAGCTGAAAAAAAATCCATTTACGTATAAATACGTAGTTCTATTTGCGTATTAATACGTTTTTGACTTCAGGAACTACGTATTTCATTTTTTTCTGCATTTTTCTTTCATTTAACTACTGGTTCTAATTTCTTATTTTATAATACTTTAAGCCTTTTAGAGGCAATCAATCTGAAGAAATTTATGAAATACCGTTGCATAAAACAGTCTCAATTAGTAAATTGTGCGACCATTGAATTTTCTGAAAAGCAGAAAATCAATTAAATCTACTTATTAATTAAAAACCTAAAACAATTATGGCATTCAAAGGAACTGAAGGAGAAGAAATTACTTTACAAGAAGCAGCACAATTAACAGCAAGCTACAGAGCCGCACACCCCAATGAAATCAAAGGACACTTTATGGGAAAAAACATCCTCAAATCGATCATGGACCAGCCAGGATGTGTAGGGATACGTGTGTACCACGGTATTAATACCGACGGATCTAGAGAAATTGTACTCGTTGGCGCAGATGCAAACGGTGATGATATGACAGCCTTGGTTGCGGATAGATCTGTTCCTTGTCCAAACATGTGTAGTAGACCAAACAGTTTAAACAGTTAATTAATTAATGCTGTCGCAGATATCAGGCTATTCTGTAGTCATTCCTGTAATTGTAGGGCTTCTCTACTTTAATAATAGAACAAATGCACTCAAAATTCTGAGTGCATTTGTTGTTGTAGGAATGCTAACCGAGGTAATTAACAATGTTTGTTTTTACAATCAAATCAACAACATGCCGGTTTTTCACGTGTACACCTACATTGAGTTTACAGTTATTTCGAGTATTTTCTTCCTCATTCTTGAATCAAGGAAATTAAAAATGGCTGTTCTTGGTTTGATGTTGGGCTTCTATGTCTTTTCTGCCATCAACCTTATCTATTGGGAGTCGCTCACCGACTTCAATTCCAATCAATTTGCGGTAGAGGCACTAATTATTTTTACGTATTGCATCGCCTACTATTCACAACTCATGAAAAATCCAGAATTCACTCACTTGGAAAAACATCCTTACTTTATTTTGGTGTCTGGCTATTTCATCTATTTTTCGGGAACGTTTACCTTGTTCATATCTAGCAAAGAATTGTTATTAACTACTAACCAGGGTTATTGGACGTTAAACTCAATTCTTAATACCTTACTCAACATTACTTACGCCATCGTACTATGGAAAAGCCGGAAGAAATTAGCTTCGTATTAGTTACGGGAACGGGAGGAATGATTTTCCTCGCATTGTTGGTGATTATCTTCATTGTTGTGTACCAACGAAAGATGTTTGCGAAGCAAAATCAGCTTAAGACACTGGAACTGGAGTCACAAAAGCAGCTCGTTGAAGCCACAATTCAGGTGAAGGAACGCGAACAAAAGCGTGTCGCGCAAGAGTTACATGACGATATTGGAGCATCATTAACGGCGGTTCGTTTTATGCTTCAGCGCGTAGACGACTCCACAGAAGTGAAGCCCGAGCTTATTTCTGCGCTTTCTGAAATCACAAAAAAGGTGCGACGTATATCAAACGACCTCTTGCCATCTGTTTTGGAAGAATTTGGTTTGCAGGAAGCAATTAATGATCTCGTCGATGGTTTTAATCGCTCTGCACCTGTGAAAATCAATTTTTCGTGCGAATATTACACGATAAGTTTCCTTAAAAAGGATATTGAATTATCTTTGTTTCGAATTGTGCAGGAGTTAATGAATAATATCCTGAAATATGCCGAAGCCACTGAGGTATCCATCAAGCTCTCAAACACGCCAAAGCAAATTGAAATTGTGATCGTAGATAATGGAAATGGGGTTATTCCTGATAAAGAAGTATTTACCAAATCACTGGGACTTAAAAATATTGAAAGTAGATTACAATATATCAACGGAAGCATGCAACGTGAGAAAAATGAACCAAAAGGTACAATTGTTACTATAATCAAACCGACATATGAGTAAAATACCCATAGGAGTCGCCGAAGATCAGTCCATTTATAGAGATGGTCTTGTAAACATGCTGAATACTACAGGAAACTATGAAGTAATTGTCGAGGCAGTTGACGGGAAGGACTTAATTGAGCAATTGGAAGATCGTCGTCCGAAGGTGCTTTTGGTGGATTATCGCATGCCTGAAATGTCGGGAATTCAAGCTACTTATATTATTCGGAAAAAGTACCCTGATATGAAGGTGCTTATTTTATCCATGTATGATTCGAACGAGTTCGTTATTAAAGCCATTGAAAATGGCGCCAATGGGTACATCACAAAGGACGATGATCCGAAAGAAATCATTGATGGCATTGAAAGTGTTCTTTCCACTGGTTATTACTTAAATGATAGAACATCAAAAGCACTTATTAAGCAATTGATGGGGGCTGGGCAAGTGAAACCTGAATTTCCAAATACAAATCTTGAATTTTCTGAAATAGAACTTGAAATTATCCAGTTGATTTGCCGGGAATATTCTACCCAAGAAATTTCAGATGTATTATGCAAAAGTAAGCGCACTGTTGAAGGAATTCGCGGAACGATTATGAAAAAAATAGGTGCACGCAACGTGATTGGGATCGTGATGTATGCCATCAAAAATAAATTGGTGCCTTTGGACTAATTGGAAATATCGTCTCAAATCTTTTCTTACCTCACTACCATTTTCCGATTCATCACCGTACCATTTTGCACAATGCGCACCGTGTACACATCTGGTTCTACATCTACACTAATGTTCGTTTCTTCGCCTTGGATCGTTTGAACAAATACCGTTTTTCCTAACCCGTCAATCACCATCAATTCTAAAGGTTGCTGCGTTTCATTTTTCAGGGTGAACTTTCCATGATTGGGATTCGGGAAAATAACGATATCAGCGTGTTCGCTTAGAACAATGCCCAAAACATCCACCACCACGCATGCACTTTCAAATGTGCAGCCATTTTCTGTGATTTGTACAGCGTAACTGCCATTTTCTGTGGGTGTAAACGATTGATTGATTTCATTCACAATTGGCGCATTCCCATCCAAACAATCTATCCATTGGTAAGCGAGTCCTGCTTCTTCCGCCTCCAGAACAATGTTTCCTCCTACTTCGTTGGTAGTCACATTGGTGTTGAGATTGTGAATGGTTAAGTCTATGTGAACAATAGAATCACATCCTTCCACAGCTTGTAGGGTATCGGTGTATATTCCACTGGTCGTGAAAGTCTCGTCTGCAGACACCCAATAATAACTTTCGCATGCTGTTTCTTCTTGTGTGCTTTCTGGGTGAAGCACTGAGCAGTAGCCATTTTCTAGATTTTCAGGAAAAACCATACCATTTCCACATTCTGCCAATGTAATAATGACATACGATCGGTTGCACGGAAATGTTTCGCATACCTGCGTGGGTGTGCCGCTTGCAATAACTGCATACGTGATGGATCCTGCAGCTGAGAAAAGCAAGGTATACGACGACGACGTCTCTTCAAATGGAAGAATCATTCCAGGAATCATTTCCTGCCCACTGAGTTGGTCTATCACATTTCCTCCGGAAACATTGACTTCAAGGACATGGAGTTCTACATTGACACCAGAGATATCATACCACTGATTTATGTCGTAAGCTGAAATATTGACATCAAAATCACCAAAACTGTCGAATTCACAGTTTCCTGGACTCCCATATGAAAACTGACAGAGAGTATCATTTACGGGTGTTCCTACCACATAATTCTGCGCGGAAATACCGTTAGCAAAACTTAAAAAAAGAAGGATACAGGAAATTCGAACCATTTGGTTTTAGTAGAGTTGTGTTTAGGTGCTAAAAGTAGTGTCTTTTTTACAACACCCAAATATCCAATGGGTTAATCTGGGGTATATTTATCAGAATGCTCGTATGGATGAATATTTTATGATTTGGGGATTTCGACATCTCGGCATCTCGACATTTCGACAGGCTCAATGTCCGAGGCTCAATGTCCGATCCTCGATGAGCGAGGTTCGATGCAATGTGCAAAGCTCAATGTCAAGTCACAATCCTGCACAGTATTCCTGATAATTTACCTAGTTTTGTAAAAAAATAAGCATGAGCGAGAAAAGAACGGAATTGGAAGAATTGGGAGAGTTTGGGTTGATCGACCATTTAACGAAAAAATTTAAATCGACGATTCCTTCAACACTAAAAGGAGTAGGCGACGACGCTGCCGTGATTTCCATCTCTGAAGACGACGCCTTGTTAGTTACGACTGACATGCTGCTGGAAGGTGTTCATTTCAACCTCATGTACATGCCTTTGAAGCATCTTGGATACAAGGCGGTTGCAGTGAATGTCTCTGACATTTGTGCGATGAACGCAACACCGGAACAAATTACGGTATCTATTGCTGTGTCTAACCGATTTCCAATTGAGGCGCTGGAAGAATTGTATGAAGGAATTCACGCGGCATGTAAAGTGTACGGAATTGATTTAATTGGAGGAGATACATCTTCTTCGTTATCGGGATTATCGATAAGTGTTACAGCCATCGGAAGGGCCAAAAAGAACGATATTGTCTATCGATCTGGTGCAAAAGAAAACGATATATTGATTGCTACGGGAGATTTGGGTGCGGCCTACATGGGACTTCAAGTACTGGAACGTGAAAAGGAGGTTTATAATGCCAATCCTAACATTCAACCAGATTTAGACGGACATGATTACATCATTGAACGTCAGCTGAAGCCTGAAGCACGTGTAGATGTGATTCGCTTTTTAAAAGATCTCAACGTTGTTCCTACTTCGATGATTGATATTTCAGATGGATTGGCTTCGGAAATCATGCACATTTGCAAGGCGAGCAAGGTCGGTTGTCACATTTACGATGAGAAAATTCCAATCGATGCCAAAACATCCATGACTGCGATTGACTTTAACATGGATCCCGTTACGTGCGCATTGAATGGAGGCGAAGATTACGAACTACTTTTTACTGTAAAACAGGAGGATTTTGACAAAGTGAAGGGAAATCCACACATGACACCTATCGGTCATATTACAGACAAAAGTGAAGGAATGTACTTTGTTGACAAGAATGGTTCAGCCATTGAACTCCGCGCTCAAGGATGGAATCACTTTAAGAATTAAGAGGCAGAACGAACTGTTTCGTTGTATTTTTCTTTGATCACTAAATCGAATGACTTTCTTTTCAGTTTAGACTCTGCCCATGATTTAAAATCAAAGTATTCTAGTGCAATGCTTTCAAAATCATTGTCAGTGATCGTTGCCAAGTCATTGTACAGTTCCTCCCACAAATTTTGAATCTCGAATTGATCGGTGCATTTGATTAGTTTCCCGATAAACTGTAAAAACACCTTTTCAAAATTATAGAGGCGATTTCTTGTCTTAAAGAAACGCAGTGTACTCTTCAGTGAGTAGGGCAATAACTTGTCGTGATTCAGCTCAATATGGATCAATAGATCGAGCAGTTGAGTAAATCCAACGATGTCCTCGGTTTTGTCCAATTCTGGATTGTTCAATATTTGGTTGACCCAATAAAGTGCCTTTGAATAATCTTCTACTCCTAAGGAGACAACCGCCAACTTAAATTCAAGAAACGCGCGACGTAAAGGGGTTATTTTATCTCCGTAGGCTTCAAGTTGAGACGTTACCTTTTCGGCAATTTTTTGTGCGGAATCAAAATCTCCTTTGCGAATGCATAAACTGAATTCAATGCTGCTAATGCTGGAAAACAATTTAATTGAAAGATCTTCATTGGCATCTAGTGTTTTGGCTATTTTTTTCAGTGAAGTCAAATACTGAATGGACTGCTTGTGAAACCCAAGTCGATCAGCAACATAAATTGCATTTGTATAGACTGAAACTTGTTTATTGGGTTCAATAATCAGGCGCTGGTCCTCGTTTTCAAACAATGTAAGGTTTTCTTCCAAATACTTCAGGGACAGGTTCAAATCTCCTATCGCATAGTAATAGGCACTTAACGTGTGATAGTATAGATAATTTATCTCACTGCCGTGCTTGTTCAAATCATTTTTAAATGCTTTCAGTTGATCGCAAATTTCACTGTAGATCTGAATGTCCTCTGAACAACGGGCAATTCCTCTTTTTGACATCAGCAAAAACAGTTTGCTTTTTATTTCCCAAAGATGGTTGTATGTGTGAACTTCAGCGATTGTTGCGGTCACTTTGTGTGTGAGTTCAGCGATTTTTGTATTGTCAACTGCTGAATTTCCTTCCGTTTCTACTAATTTCTTTTCTTTTTTGAAGATTAAGAGCAAAATTTCATCTTTTTGATGCTTTTTCGCTAATTTCTCGGCACTTCGTAAAACACGTCTACTTTGCTCGTACAATGATTTTTCGAAGAGAATATCAAACGAATGGAGCATTTTAAATAATTGTGCATCGAGTGAATTGGAACTGTGGAAGGAATCGAGTGAGAATAGAATATGATCGTACAATCGTTTCTTAGTAATTGAAAATCGATTCAAAAATGCTTCACCTTTGAACTGGGCGAACAATTTCTCTTCACTGTAGTCATTCTGTTTATCGAGCGCGTCAAAAAGTCGGATGTAGTTGTTTTCTTCTCCTATCGTATGTCTTGAAGACATCAATTTAAAATACCTTTTCTCCGATTTTGTCAGGGAATGAATTAAATCAAAAAGTGCTTCATTTACTTTAGTAGACATGTATCTTTATTTTGCAGTTAAACTAACTGAAACCAAGATAACAAAAGAACTAATGCGTTTCTGTGAAATAACTTGAAGTGTATAAAATATTGAGTAAACTGATGCATAAAAAAAGCCTATCCGTTTTGGGGGATAGGCTTTCGTTTATATGATAAACTAATTAAGGTTTTTTCTTTCGACCATCAGGATCGTTGTTTGGGTCTGTAATTCCTCCTTCATCTTCCGTTGGATCTGCAGCATCTCCATTTTGATTTGAATTTGATATCGCCTTCTCACCGCACCCAGGGTTTACCCACTCTGGTGTGTCACGCGCATCGTCATCTTGAATGGAAAAGTCTTCCTTGTTACAAGACACAAGTACCAACCCTAAAAACAAAACTCCTATGTAAATAAATTTTTTCATTCTTTTACTCTTACCTAACAAATATATAATAAAGTTACGTGTTCTCCAAATCAAATACAGGGATTTTGATTAAAACGTGTGTTCCATTGATTGAACCGTCATTACCAATGATTTCATCGGGTCCTTCTAACGAAATATCATTCGGCGAGTTTTTCTGGATCAATTCAATGCGCTTTGACGTTATTTCCATGCCCTGAGAGCGATGATCGCCATCGTTGAATTTTTTGCTCTTTAGGCTCTCTTGGAATCCTATACCATTGTCGTTGATTGAAATATGTAAGTAATCCTCCTTGATAAAAACATCAATTTTTATTAAACCCTTCACATCTTCTCTCGGTAAAATTCCGTGAATAATACTGTTCTCAACAAAAGGCTGCATAATCATAGGTGGAATCATGATGGATTCAACATCGATATTTTCTCCCACATTAATTTCATAGTCAAAGCGGTCTTTAAAGCGCATTGACTCAAGGGATAAGTACAATTTCAATCTGTCCAATTCTTCTTCTAAGGAGATCACATTTCCGACAGCGGTTGCGGAATCTAGGTTCTTCCGAATCAGTTGCGCAAAATTGGTGAGGTATTTATTGGTAGAAAGTTTATCATGTTTATTGATGAAGTATTGAATTGAATTCAGTGAATTGAATATAAAGTGTCTGTTCATACTCGCATTCATTGACTTTTGCTCCAACGAAAGCAATCTCGCTTGATAATCCATCCGCTCCTTTTCATTTATCTCAGCAATACGCTTAATGCGATAGCGAAAAATTGCGATAAGAATAACTATCAAGGCAATAATTTCAAGAGAAATGAACCACCAAGTTTTGTAGAACGCTTGATTCACCACAAAGGAGATTTGAATTTCATCCGAATATTCGCCGTCAATATCCACCGCTCTAACTCTCAATAAATAATCTCCAGGAGGTAAATTGGTAAAGGAAATGGTCGGATTGTCAGTAATTGTTGACCAACTTTCTCTCAGTCCCTCTAGAAAATACTGATAGCCAATTCCCTTCTGATGTGCTAACGAAACACCATCAAATTCAAATATCAAATTATTCTTTGAATTCGGTAGGTCAAGATGAGCAGGAAGTCCTTCCTTCGTTAGTTCTTTTGAATACTTTCCATAATCAAACGCTTCATAATTCAGCAACACAGATAATAAGTGAACACGTGGTTTCGACTTCTTTTTGACATTACTCTGTGGGTGATAACATACCAAACCAGAAGCGGTACCAAACCAAAAGTTCCCTTCACGGTCGAAAAAACTTGAATTTAAATTTGTTTCTAAATCTATGATTCCATCTCCCACCCCATACCTCTCAAAAGAAGGCGTTTTTTCTTTAAGATCTGAGACGACAAACAATCCATTATTGGTGCCGACATACAAACGTCCTTTATGTAGATTCAAGAAGTTATTGAAATTGGAGTGCTGATCTTCAAAAAGTTCAATTTTACTGATTGCTCCGTCAGTATATCTAAAAAGTCCACTTTCCGTACCAAACCATAGTGCATTCTCTCCCGCCTCAATACTATAAATCAACTTATTGGTGCTCGGCACGAGCTCAAATCGATCATTTACAAAGGAAAATAATCCCAAGTTAGATGCGCAAAACAAGGTATCGTTAAAAATGGTGAAATCTCTGACCGTTCCAATATCACGATTCTGTCCTTTTCCGAGCAATTTGAACTTCCCAGATTCGTACATCGCGACGCCATCATTTCCACCGATAAGCATGCTGGTTTCAGATAATTTATAGAATGCCGTAATCTTCGACCCTGGTATGTTCGGTTCCGTCTCTTGAACATAATAGGTGATTCTACCCTTTTTGTCCAAGGACATTAGCGAATTGCTCGATCCGAACCAGTGTTTTCCGTCACAGTTAGGGAGTGCCGACCAAATGATTAGCTCCCGTGAGTTAATTGTGGATATTTGTCCCGAACGGCTCCTCTTAACAATTCCTTTGTCGTACGTTCCGAAATAATAATCCCCATTTTCATCCTGAAATCCAGAGAGAAACAAATCAGTTGGAAAGCCGGTTGTTTGATCATAGTATTTAAAATCGGAGGTAGGAAAACGAAAAACTCCTTTGCCCTGAGATCCGATCCAAATATTTCCAGTGTTATCATTGAAAATACAACTAATCATGTTCACTGGCATCCCGTTTTGCTCATCGAAAAAAGTCAAGCGGTACTTGCCGTCTATTTTTATTACTCCATCCAAAGTAGTCAACCAAATCTGATTGGAACGGTCCAGATAACATCCGGAAACGCTGTACTTTAAACGAATAGGGTCAATAAATTTTTGCTTATTCGATTTCATATCTCTAACAAACACACCGCTGTTATAGGTTGAAAACACTAGTTTATCTCCATAGCCAGTCACTCCTGAAAAGGTGCCATCATTTAATCCTTCAAGTTTCTCAAAAGATTTCAAATCCGATGTTACAAGAACTCCTCCCTTAGTCGCGAAATACAATTTCCCATTGTACACATACGCATCTCTAATTCGTTCAAAATCTTCATTGCTCAGGTTGATTTTAACCAATTTGTTATTTACCTTCTCGAACAACCCGCCGCCATTAGAACACACAATAATGCGTTGCTGAAACTGAATTATTTTAGAAACATTTCGAGAGCGTTCATTTGCTGTCCCAGTATAAGGGATACTGTTTATTACGCCATGTTTTATGGAAGAAATGCCGCCATCGTGTCCTACCCAAATTGTTTCATCAAAGAACTCGAGCGTTGTAATACGGTTGTTAAGCAGACCATCGACTGAGGAGTAAGAAATAAACTTATTTCCTCCAAATTTTGCTAATCCACCAATCGTTCCTACCCACAAATAATCTTTGTCGTCTTGACAAATCGCAGTGACTTGTGATTGCGGCAAACCTTCTTCGGTGCTATACGTGACGAAAGAATATTTTTGTCCAAAAAGCGCACTGGCAATAAAAATAAATAGGACTAAACAATACGCCTTGGTCATTTATTCTCCTTTAACATTTTAACGAATTCTGTCACTCGATTTCTAGCAACAGGAACTTTAATTCCTCCTTGAAGCACAGCAAAATGTCCATCCTCGTTGATGTATTCCTTCAAAATACCCAAATTGATGATGTGAGATTTATGCACGCGACTGAATTTAGCCGGATTTAGCATGTTCTCGTAGGTTTTCAACGTCCGCGTGTCTAAGTAACGTGTACCATCCTTGAAATAAATGGTGGTGCAATTCCCACTCGCTTCAAGGTGCGTAATCGTATCATCCTCTATGATCTTTAACCCTTTTGTATGACTAATCGCAATCCGATTGCTTTGTTCATTGTGCAGCAAGTTTCTGGAGAGCTCTTTGAGTGAGGTAAAATAAGTATTGTAATTTTCCGGAGCCTCAGAATACCTTGACTTGGTTTCAACCAGTCTCTGTGCCGCTAATTTTAACTCGTCAATGTCAATTGGTTTCAATAAGTAATATACTGCACTTGCATTAAATGCTCGAACTGCGTAGTCCTTAAATGCAGTGACAAAAACAACTAAAAAATCTTTGTTTTCAATTTCATCGAGAAGTTCAAAACCTTCTGCTCCAGAGGGCATTCGTATATCCAAAAACACAACGTCGGGTTTTAATTCATCGATTACTTCCTTCGCTTCACTTTTTTTTGAAGCTTCACCTACAACTTCTATTTCGGGACAATACTCTTCAATGAGCATGGTAAGATTTTTACGAGCAAATTCCTCGTCATCGATTACTATGGCTTTTAATTTCATATGCAGTTAATTTAGTCGTATTGTATTTTTTAACCGTACTTATGAATGCTTGCGCACTTGATATCTAAGCGGTCAATGGAACCCTTCTCGAATACCATTTCTAATATATGTATAATATATTTATTCACAAGTACTTTCTTTGATCAAATCAGATCGGTTCTGTTCACTTAACATCAAAATAACAACACTTTAATAAATTCAAATTGCAGTTTAGATGTTTTCAAAAAACTCCCACGTTAATCACCGTATCTTAGTAAATGAAATTAAACAATTCTAAAACTGCAAATTATGGAAAAACGTTTACACACATCGCCACACTTCATTTGGATTTTTAATGATAACGGAAACTAATCACTTCCGTTTTTTGCTATAAAATCCTTTATCAAATTTTTGGTTGTCGTAAGATCCTCCAGGTGAGACATATGACCGCCGTTTACAATTTTAATAGTAAGCTGTCGAAACCCTTCGGCGGCTTTTTTCATTTTAATAGGGTCGACAATCGTATCATGTGCACCTTGAATAATAAAAATATCCTCTTGATGTCGGGAAACGAGTGCTGAAAAATCGCTGCGATGACTCATTGTAATTGAACATCCAGCAATCGTTGAAGCTTCCATTTTCTTGGCTCCTTCAATTAATTCCTTTATTTCCGAATCAAATGCTTCCGGTCGAAAAAACAAGTTTGGAATCGCTTCGTAAAGAAATACGTTTTTGTTTTTCAGAACAATCTGCGCAACTCTTCTTCTGTTGTTTTTCTTTTCCTCATCATCTGACCAAAAGTTAGAGTTCATCAACACCAATTTTTGGGTTCTGTCATCAGAGCTAAGCAACTCCAAGCCGACATACCCTCCCATTGAGTGACCGACCACATGAAATTTGTCAATGTTCAACGCATCGAGTAGCAAAGCAACTTGTGTGGCCATTGACGGTATGGCTAAATCTTCTGATGCTTCTGACAATCCATGTCCAGGAAGGTCAATACAAATTGATTGAAAACCAGTGATGGGTGCCATATGCCGCCACATGGTTAAATCCTCTAAAAATCCGTGAATAAAAACGACTGGAAATCCCTCTCCCTGTATCGTATAATTGAGCAACTTATGCATTCATTAACGCTTCAATTTCATCTGCTTCAATTGGAATATCTCCCATCAAGTTGAGGGGGCTTCCCGAAGTCTGAACCACCAAATCATCTTCCAAACGAATCCCTAGCTTCTCTTCAGGGATATAGATTCCTGGCTCACATGTGAATGCCATTCCAGCTTGGATGGGTTCGTTCCACAAACCAACATCGTGGGTATCCAGACCGATAAAATGCGATGTCCCGTGCATAAAATACTTCTTGTATGCCGGCCAATCAGGATTTTGGTTTTTAATATCCGTTTGATCAATCAACTTAAGTTTCACCAATTCAGCTTCCATCAGTTTTCCCACTTCCTTGTGATAATCAACCATCATTGTTCCAGGAACAAGTAATTTCTCTGCTTGTTTCTTTACATTCAGCACGGAATTGTACACCTCTTTTTGTCGAGCAGTAAAACGCCCATTTACAGGAATACAACGGGTTAAATCGGACGCGTAATTGGCATATTCTGCACCAACATCCAGAAGAATCACCTCACCATCCAAACATTGCGCATTGTTTTGAATGTAATGTAGCACGCATGCGTTTGCACCAGAAGCGACAATGGGAGTATAAGCAAATCCTTTGGATGAATTACGAATAAATTCATGGATTAACTCTGCCTCGATTTCGTATTCCCACACACCCGGTTGAATAAATTTCAACAAGCGCTCTACACCTAACTTGGTAATGGAACATGCCTTTTTCATGAGTTGAATTTCAATCTCATGCTTCACCGATCTTATTTCATGCAAAATGGGAGCACTTCGTCTCCATTGATGAGAAGGATACTGTTCCTTTATTTTTTTTATGAACCGATCTTCTCTAGTCTCAACCGAAGTATCTGCTCTTAAGTGTTCATTGGTGTTTAGGTATACTTTGTCCACCTCACACATCATCTGCTTGAACACTGTATCAAATTGACTCAGCCAATAAACCGTTTTTATTCCCGACACTTCAAGAGCATTTTTCTTGTCCAACTTTTCACCTTCCCAAACGGCAATGTGCTCATTTGTTTCCTTCAAAAACAGAACCTCTCTGTGTGCTTCATTTTTTGAAAAAGGAGAAATCACCAAAATGCTCTCTTCTTGATCAACGCCAGATAAATAAAAGATATCTCGGTGCTGCTGGAAAGGCATTGTACTGTCAGCACTGATAGGATAAACATCGTTGGAATTAAAAACAGCCAGTGCTGAAGCTTCCATGCTCCCCACAAAATGCTTTCGATTGTCTATAAAAAGTTGTTGATTTATTCTGTTGTATTTCATTACGTTCGATTTTCAAAAAATGAAAGTACAATTTTTCAAAAGCTTGGCAATGCCATTCGCATAATTTATGTACGTAAATAGTTTACGTACTTGTGTCGCATATTTGTACTATCACATAAACGAAATGTCATGAAGAGCACCAAAAACAATATGGAAATCAGTCAAATAATCTTTGAATCGAACGATCATGAGGTTGTGCTTAAAGGAACGCTTAAACAAGGTTTAATGTCCTTTGATTCAGAAACAATTATTACGCATACACAATTGAATCAAATCATCAATCAACTGTGTAAAATGAATCAAGCATTTGTATTCGAAAATCACCTCACATCTGAGGCGATGTATGACGGTGAGATGCTCTACACAGCGACTATTCCCGAAGGGATGAATGCCCTAATTAACGTCCACGAGCTTACCCATTTTTCAGGAATTCGTCAAATTCGCGCTTAATTAATTCCGAAATTAGCAACCAATTTATTCTTTTTTACGTATATTAGTTGTGCCTTATTTTGTTTCTTACAAAATCAGTGTCACACTTTGAACTAATATGAACTACATAGATGTATGAAAAATGGGGGAAATAATTCGTCCACTCATGCCTCAGCTAACAAACTAATTATAAATTACAGATGAAAATTAAAGGTATATTGCTAATCGGATTAATAGGACTTTCGTTGGGATCATGTATTGATCATGAAGTAATTCCCCCACCAACACCAGAAGTTGATTTAGCATGCAGTTTTGAAGGGAATATCGGTGGTCAATTTATTGAATATACACGATTTGTGGGTGGCTACGATGGTGTTTCTGAAATATCTTTTCAGTCGGAATTTGGTGTGAACACAGCTAAATATTCATTCGCAATGATGTCAAGCGAGACACCGGCATTCGTAAGGGTTCGTTTGGGTAGTATTGTCTGGAGCGATGGTTCTGGAACAAACAGTCCCGAGCTCTCTCTGTTTAATTCATTCTTCCAAACAAACACTGAACCTGATTATTCAGATGATGCAGCGAATGGATTTGAGGTAATTTACCGAACCAGTAATGGTATCATTTTCACCTCAAGAGAAGGCAGTGTATTCCCACAAGATGTTATATTCGAACCAGCTAGTATCATCCAAGAATCAGATGAATCTGGGGACTATTCAAAGTTTACTTGTAATTTTGACTGTTATGTTTATTACGACTATCTTGATGATTTAGGAGACCCACAAACGGATTCCATTTTGATTCAAAATGCCGTTTATAAAGGATGGTTCAGAAGATAGTCACTAAAACAACGGCCTAAAACCGTAAACGTTTCATGAGTCAGAGTTTAAAAATAGCCATTATTGGTGATTACAATTTCACATATAACTCCCACCACGCAACAAATTTGGCCATTGATCACTCTGCTCAATTTTTAGATGTTGATGTCAATTATTATTGGATTAAACTAAGCGAAGTAGTATCATTTCGTCCCCAGCAATTTCAGCAATATGATGGTTTTTGGATTGCACCAGGTCCCATTCAAAATCAATTTTTCTTACATGGGATCATTAAGAAAATAATTCAAAAAAATGTTCCAACGTTAATTACAGGAGATGGATATCGTGTTTTGCTCGATGTATTAATTACAATGTATCAACTCAATGGGCAAAATGAAAAACTGATTTCTGATAATTTGGTCGATGGCGAACAATTTGAAAAACTCTTTATTGCCCCCCACTCAGAATCATTCAAAAAGCTGTACGAAAACTATTCAAACGTTGAGCTAACTGCAACGCGATATAGCCTCTACCCTCAATTAATCGAACTTCTTGAAAATGAATTCATTGATATCGAAGCTTACAATCAATTCGAAGATCCCGAAATTATCAGTCTAAAAAACAGAAACTATTTTGTGAGCTGTGGTTTTTGTCCACAGATTTCATCGACACGAGAAATTCCTCACCCCATTATTTACACATTTCTGAAAGCATGCATGCTGAAAATAGAAGCGACAGGCAATTAATTCATTTGGCTTCCTTCTGGTAAACCTCATTTTCAAAATAAGCATCAATTTCCTGATTAGTACTTTCCGCAGCCTGAACCGCGAGAGCATCACACCGTTCATTTTCAGGATGTCCATTGTGACCTTTCACCCAATGGTACTTAATATTGAATTTTGGATGCAACTGCAAATATCGCTTCCATAAATCATTGTTCTTCTTTCCCTTAAAGTTCCTTTTTTCCCAGGTAAATACCCAACCCTTATCAATTGAATCAATGACGTACTTGGAATCTGAATAAATTGAAACTGCATGTTTGTTGGTCTTTAACGACTCCAGCGCAACAATAATCGCTAAAAGTTCCATGCGATTATTTGTCGTAAGACGATAACCTTGGGAAAGCTCCTTCTCCTTGCCGTTAAACCTCATCACAACACCGTACCCGCCAGGGCCAGGATTTCCCTTCGCAGAACCATCAGTATAAATTTCAATCATTCACTCAATTTTTAACGAAGATATTCAATTTGAAGCAAAGCTCCTAGGGAAGAAGAAGTCCAAAACGGACACTTTGGAAACTTTTAATCTTTTTTTTGTTTCCAAAAGTATTTTTTGCATACATTTGCCCCATGGATGAAAAAAAGCTCGAAATATTAGAACGTGCGTCGTTTGTTTACATGAAGTTTGGCGTGAAAAGCGTTACAATGGATGACCTAGCCCGAGAACTTGGAACATCAAAAAAAACAATTTACAAGTACTTCAAGGATAAACAAGAACTGGTAAATGAAATCATTTCTACGAAAGTTCAAATGGATTCTGCGCTTTGTCTAAACTGTCAACAGATCTCAGAAAATGCCATCGATGATCTTATCAACATTAGTCAATTGGTGATAGAACAGTTGCGCAACGTCAACCCAACGGTATTCTTTGACTTACAAAAATACCATCCGGATGCCTGGGCAAAAATTGAGGAACACAAATGGAAATTTGTACGAACAATAATTTATCAAAACATTCAACGTGGCATCAACGAAGGTATTTACCGAGAAGATTTGAATCCCGACATCATAGCTAACTTATATGTTTCAACAACCGACAATATAATGAATGGCTCCATTTTTCCATGGCCCACTTACAAATTTCAAGATGTATTTTCTGAAATGATTCAATTGTACATCAACGGAATGGCAAATGATAAAGGCAAAGCCTATTTAAAAAAACGATTAAATCAAGACAATGAGAATTAAACCAATTGCCGGAGCGCTATTTCTATTTAGTTCATTGGTTGGACTTTCACAAAACACTTCAGTTTTCACGATTGAAGAAGCGAAAGCTTATGCACTCGAAAATCATCTTACGGTATCAAATGCAGACAACGACATTGCAATTGCACGCCAACAAGTTGTTGAAGTACGAGGTATGGGACTTCCACAAGTAGACCTGACAGGTTCCTTTACCAATTTCATTAACCTGCCTGTTCAGGTGATGGATGCCTCATTTTTGGATCCCAATGCTTCAAGTGGTGAAACTGTATCATTTAGAGCTGGAACTGATTACTCCGCTGACGGAACGCTACAAGTGCGACAATTGGTCTTCAATGGATCCTACATCATTGGTTTGCAAGCGGCTAATTTCTTTGCAGAATTTCAAAGAACAGTTGCCACTGCTTCCAAGGAAGACGTAGTGTTTAACGTTGTACAAGCCTATGAATTAGCGTCCGTTGCTAAAAGCAACAAAGAATTTGTCGACTCATTGGTTATTATCACTCAGCAGCTAATCGATAAACAGCAACACTATTTGGAATTGAGTCTTATCTTACAAGAAGACATGGATCAGCTTTCATACTCGCTACTTTCGGCAAAAAGTTCGCAATTGGCAGCTCAGATTAATTATGAGAACTCCATTTGCATGTTGAAACTAGCAATGGGTTATCCAATGAAGAATCCTCTTGAGATTTCAAACACTCCTGATGAATTGCTTCAGAAAAACACGCTCAGTTCAGGAGAAAGCATTTACAACAATTTGAATTACATTTTGTTGGAACAGCAGGTAAAACTCTCTGAATACAATATAAAAAACAACCAATTTGCGAATTTACCATCACTCAATGCCTTCTTTCAGCATACTTATAATGCATATAGAAATGAATTTAACTTTTTTGCCGATGAAAAGTGGTTTCCTCAAACCTTGTGGGGACTACAATTGAACATTCCAATTTTTTCTGGTTTAACCAGACATGCTAAAACAAGTCAAGCTAGAATAAAAATGTTGAGTGATCAGAATAACCTGAAGTTAATGGAGCAAAACCTAGAATTTCAAGAAATTCAGTGCCGAAACAACTTGAGAGGTGCTACGAACAAATTGGAGTTGCAAAAACAAAATGTGCAATTGGCCTCGACCATCTATACGAATGAAATCATAAAAGAAGAAGTTGGAAAAGGCAACAGCATTGTCGTTACACAAAAACACAACCAGTTAATGGTGGCTCAATCTCAATACATTGCGTCCATGGTTGAACTTTTTCAAGCCAAATTAGCACTCGATAAACTATACAATAAAATTTTACCTAATAATTAATAACATGAAAATCAAATTTTTCGGAATCCTAGTCCTCGTCTCTGCCCTTATAGTAAGCTCTTGTGGAGAAAGTGAAACCGCTGCACCGGTAAAAATCAAACTTCCACTTGTGAAAATTGATACGGTTAAAAATAAATATTTTAAACACGAAATTAGAATTCAGGGAACGGTAGAAACTGAAAAAGATGTGCTTTTGGGGGCTGAAATGAGTGGATTGATCACTTCCGTTAATATCAAAGAAGGACAGGCTGTGAGAGCGGGACAAGTAATCGCCGTTATCGACGCTGCAATTCTTGCTTCCAACTATGAGGAATTAAAAACTCAGTTGACGTATGCCGAGTATATTTTAGAAAAACAACAGCAACTCAACGATCGCGGCGTGGGTTCAGAATTCGACCTTAAAACAGCGAAGAATCAAGTGGAATCGTTAAAAGCTAGTATGAGTTCACTGAACACACAACGCGGAAAGGCAAATATCAAAGCTCCATTTTCGGGAATAATTGATGCGGTATACGCAAAAACGGGACAAATGACAGGTCCACAATCACCCATAGCACGACTGGTGAATAATTCAAGCGTGGACATTGTTGCCACCCTCTCCGAAAGACACTTGCCGAATGTAAATGTAGGAACGCCTATTACTGTTCGACTTCCAAACTATTCGGATACAGTGCTTCAATTGAAAATTACCAACGTAGGGAACTACATCGAACCGACCAATCGAACGTTTCGCATCATGTCAGAATTAAAAAACAATAAGTTGCTTCTTCCAAATATGCTAACAGAAGTGAGCATCACGGACTATGAAGTGGCAAATGGAATTGTAGTACCGACGCTAAGTATTTCTAAAGATCAGGACAACAATGACTTCGTGTACATTATCAAAGAAACCAAGAAAGGATTGATGGCTACTAAAGTAATTGTGAACATCATTGAGCAATACAATGGTAAAACATTAGTTGAAGGCGGAAGCATAAAAGAAGGACAACAAATCATCGTAGAAGGCGCTCGAGGAATTCTGGAAAATGATATTGTACGTATTAAATAGTTAAGCTCTTAAAAGATGAAAAAAGAAAAAAAAGGTTTCCCGCTTTCCACGCTGGCAGTCAATAATCGAAAAACAGTCTTCTTATTGGCGGCAATTATTTTCTTTGGCGGTATGCTGTCCTATACGTCCATGCCAAAGGAAAACTTTCCAGAATTACAAATTCCAGAAATCTACATAGGAATTGCGAAGCCAGGGTCTTCACCCAAATACATGGCTGAAAAAATCGCAAAAACAGTAGAAAAAGAACTCGCAGGAATCAAGCTCGTTGATGAAATAAAAACAAATGCTGTTCACGGCTATGTTACCATCACCGTAAAGTTTGATTTTAAAATGAATGTGGACAAAGCGCTTCAAAAAGTAAAAGACGCCATTGACCAAGCACGTACCAAAACAGATTTTCCGGACTTACCCGTTGAGCCCAATGTTTTCGAGTTGGACCCTGCACAAATGCCCATTTTAAATATCAATTTGAGAGGAAGCAACGCAGCACTACTGAAATCTGTTGCAGAAGATCTGGAGGATGAAATTGAAGATTTGGGAGAAATCAGTGAAGTCGACATTCGCGGTATTCAAGAGCAAGAAATGCGCATAGAAGTGGATCCAATAAAAGCGCAAAGCGTTAACGTTACCCTAAGTGACATTGAAAGTGCTGTGGGTTCAGAAAACCAAACAATTCCCGGTGGAGAATTGCTCATGAACGGCGTCCGAAAAACGATCCGAATCGAAGGAGAATTTGAAAGTGCGGAGGAATTAGGTAAAATTATCGTAAAACAAGACGAGTATCTACCGGTAAAGCTTGAAGATATCGCCAAAGTAGAGTTTGGAAACGGCGATACAACGTCCTTTGCGCGCGAATTTGGGCAGTCTGTAGTAATGCTTGACGTTAAAAAACAAGCAGGCAAGAACCTTCTGGACGCCTCAGATAAAATTGTTGAAATCATTGAAAATGCTAAAATCAACGGAACAATTCCAAGAAGTGTTACCACCTCCATTACCAACGATCAATCAAATAATACCCGAGAAATGGTCTCCAACCTTGAAAACTCCATTATTCTGGGAATTATCCTGGTGGTCGGTGTATTACTCTTCTTTTTGGGACTGCGAAACGCTTTGTTTGTTGGGATTGCGATTCCACTCTCCATGTTGATGTCCTTCATGATTTTGCAAACCATGGGCGTAACATTAAACGTAATGGTGCTTTTCTCATTGGTACTTGCTCTTGGGATGTTGGTTGACAACGGAATTGTAATTGTCGAAAATATCTACCGTCACATGGACGAAGGGTTACCGCCCACAAAAGCCGTAATTTCTGGTGTAGGTGAAGTTGCACTTCCAATTATTGCTTCGACAGCAACCACGTTGGCTGCCTTTCTTCCTTTGGCCATTTGGCCGGGTATCATGGGAGAGTTCATGAAGTACCTTCCAATCACGTTGATTATCGTACTTGGTTCTTCACTATTCGTGGCTTTGGTGATCAATCCAGTGCTTGCTGTCGTATACATGAAAGTAACGGATACTACGCCCAATCGGAAAAAAATCGTTCGAAATTCTATCGTTCTAGGTGGTATTGGGATCGTTATCGCACTTCTAGGTGGAATCGGTTTAGGAAACCTTCTGATCTTTGCGGGACTCGTGATGCTACTAAACCTATTTGTACTTTACCCTGGCACGATTCGTTTTCAAACTAAATTTTTGCCACGCATCGAAAACTGGTATGCAAAAGTGTTAACGTTCGCACTTACCGGGAAACGCCCTCGAAAATTTCTTTTATCGACAATTGGATTGTTCGTACTTTCCTTTGTTTTGATGGGGGTTTTTCCTCCAAAAATCGATTTCTTCCCAGTAAATCAACCGAATTATGCCAATATATTCATAACACATCCAATTGGAACTGATATTTCAGTAACCAATCAAACTGCTCTGAAAGTCGAGAAGCGACTGAATGAGATTCTATCTGAATACATGGATGCAGATGATACCACTGGTGTACCTTTAGATGAGCGACTTATTCAATCAATCATAGCACAAGTGGGAGAAGGGACAAGCGATCTATCTCAAGGAGTTTCCATGGGAAATACACCCCATAAAGCCAGAATATCGGTTAATTTTGTCGAATCACAACACCGAAACGGCATTGAGACTTCTGAAATCTTAAAGAAAATCCAAGATGGAATCACCGATGGAATTACCGCTGATATAGAGATTACAGCGGCAAAAAATGAAGAAGGTCCACCGCAGGGTGCTCCAATTAGTATTGATGTCACTGGTCGTGGTGAATACACTAACATCATCCAGGAAGCTGAAAAAATGAAAGCTTTCCTCGAAAAGAGCAATGTCAAAGGTGTTGAGCGTCTAAAACTGAATGTAGAATCCGACCGACCCGAAATTCCAATCAAAGTGAACCGCGAACAACTTCGGAAGCTGAATGCATCAACAGGACAAGTTGGTTCTGCGATAAGAGCGGCATTGCTCGGTCAGGACATTTCAACCTACACTGTAGATGAAGAAACATACGATGTCGTTGTTAAGTTCAATAAACAAAACAGAGAAAGTCTAGATGCACTTTTGGATCAACGATTGATTTTTAGAAACAACCAAGGTGTTCTCTTGAACATTCCTATTCGTTCGGTGATTGAAGAACCTGAAGAGGTAAATTCTTACACAGCAGTAATTCGAAAAGATCAGGTGCCTTTGGTCAACATTTCATCCAATGTGAAGGAAGGGTACAACCCGACTCAACTTGTAGATAGTTTAAAGCTAAAGCTGGAAGAATATGAAAAACTGGGGCTTTTAGCCCAAGGAGTATCGTATAAATTTTCAGGGCAGCAGGAAGAACAAGAGAAAGAAATGGCCTTTTTGAGCAGCGCACTAATGATAGCCGTATTTTTAATCTTATTGATTATAGTCGCTCAATTTAACTCCTATTCAGCACCTGCGGTGATAATGATTACTGTTGTACTGTCTCTCATCGGTGTGCTTTTAGGATTGGTGATTACACGACAAAATTTCGTCATCATGATGACAATGATTGGTATTATCTCATTGGCCGGTGTTGTTGTGAATAATGCAATCGTCTTGATTGATTACACCAACCTTGTTCGTAAAAGAAAAAGAGAGGAATTAAATCTAACAGAAACAGACATTCTTCCGTATGAAGAAGTCGTAGATGCAACAATTCAAAGTGGAAAAACACGTTTAAGACCGGTACTATTAACGGCCATAACGACGGTTCTTGGCTTGGTTCCGCTTGCTATCGGCTTCAACATTGATTTCTATAGTTTTTTCACGACTTACGACCCTAAAATTTATATTGGCGGGGACAACAACGTGTTTTTCTCTCCCATGTCATGGGCAATTATTTATGGTTTAACGTTTGCGACATTCTTAACGCTCATCATTATTCCAATACTCTACCTGATGATGTATAAATTAAAAAACTGGGTGTACAAAACATTTAAGTGGCAAATGAGAAGTAATATTTGACCTCATTGTGAAATTTTTACGATTGTTCTGCTGTGATTTGTTTTATCCAGTATTTTGAAGGGAGGTTGACAAGGAATTACTTTGGGAGTTGGTAGCACTGAAAGCCTAGTAGCGTGCCTTTTGCTGGAAAGAAGAAATATTGTACTGAAGTACTAGTTCCATTGCCCCACGAGAGTTATTGGTGCGCTTCAAGTGCGATGTTGTAAAGTCATACGCAAAGGCAAGGTTCCAATTCGATTTTTGCACAAAGATATTTAGGATAAATGCATCTTTGGTTCTGATGGCGCATCCAATTCCTGTGTACCACTCATCCACTTTTGAAAAACTACTCGTCGATTTTGCCCTTTCCTTCAATTTGACCGCAGCAATAGCACCAATTGTCGTTGTTTTAAACGTTGACTGCTGTTGATATGAAAAATTTCCTTGTAGGTAACTACCCTTTTTTCCTAGCGGAACAGCAAATTGTCCATGTACAACGAACCGCATAGGCAAGCGATTGGTAGAATTACCTACAAAACCGAACTTGGGTTGATTTACATGAAATCCTGCTACACCAATCTGTAAAGAATGTGGTGTAATTTTATCGTTTAATAAAGCATACTGTAGGCCAGCTCCCGCATCGAATTTTGTCAATTGATTGAAAGAAATCATCTCGCCACTAGGTATATTCGCGTTATATCTTGTCCCGTCGTGTTGACTCGCCCACTCGCCATTATCAGGATTTAAATTCAAGTTGAACAACCCATAATTGATACCTGCACTTAATTGAGAATTACGACTAAGAAAAATGTGATAGCTTGTGGTCATCAGCGCCGATGTTGCACTGAAGTCATTGTTCATTTCTTCGCGGTAAAAATTGACACCAACAGTCAAGTTTCCTTGTTGTTTTCTCCGCTTCGGCATAAGCGTAGTAGCAAAAGTAGCTCCATACGAAGCAAAACTGGAATTCGCTGATTTCCATTGACTACGATAGTTAACTGATGCTTCTAAATCGAAGTTTGAGGCTGCTAAAGCTGGATTATATAATTGTGTCACCAGATGAATATTGGAATAATTGATGTCTTGCCCAGCACAGAACTGAGAACAAACGATAAATCCAATATGTAATAACCTTATTTTCATTTATTCTTCTAATATACTACTTGAACAGTTCCATTAAAAAATTCATTTCCCCCTCCAATGTATGTCACAATGACTTGATATGTATACTGATCTAGTGGAACCAACGCGCCATTGTACGTTCCGTCCCAACCAATCGATTGGTCATTGGTATGAAAAATCATATCTCCCCATTGATTAAACACTTTAATATGAATTGTCTGAATACAAGTTCCGATAATAAACCACTCATCGTTTAATCCGTCTCCATTTGGTGAAAAAATAGTAGGAATAAATACTTCCACACAAGGTGATTCGACTTCGATGTAGACCGTGGCGCTATCTGCACATCCTAAGCTATCTGACACAATTATAGTGTATTCAGTATTTTGCATTGCAGAAGAATATGGATTGAGGCAATCCCAACAGCTAAGTCCTGAATTTGTTGGATCCAGCCATTGGTAATCACAATCGTTTTGACAATTGGTTTGAGGTAACAACTGAACAGAATCGCCCTCATTCAATGTGACTGTACTTGGTGAAAACTCGACACTAAGATCATTGTTGCTTTCAATTTCTACCGTGTAATCATACTGACAACCCAGCGTGTCAAATACACTCAATTCATAAATACCAGCCCAAATGCTATCAATACTTGTCGAGGTTGTCGTGTCATTCGTCGCCCAAATTATATAGTCCATTAATTCTTCAGGCTGAGCAATTACCTCAATGGAGCCCGTTGGATTGTGGCAAGAAGAATTTGCTAAATCAAAATCAACTTCAAAATCGTATATTCCTTCAATGAGGATGCTATCACTTACTTCGCAACCAGCACTATCTATAACTGAGACATAATAAAGTCCCGGACTAAGACCAATGGCGATACTATCGCTCGAAGCATTCGGAATCCAGGTGTAATTGTAAGGCGGTGTCCCGTTAATCCCTTGAACAACAGCTTGTCCATTATGAACACTTGGACAGGTCGAGTGGATAACTTCTACTACTTCTATTTGAAGTGGATTAGCGAAATCAACGAAAAAGGTAAATTCTTCAATACATCCGTTCGCATTTTCGATCTGGACTTCATAATCGCCATAACCAAGCCCGCCTATGGAGTCACCAACTTGAGCGATACCATTACACATAATTTGGTACGGAGCGAATAGGGTATCGAGTGAAAGAACAATACTTCCAGTTGAAGCAGTGCACGTTGTGGTCGTAATTGTTGTATCTAACAGGACACTTAATGGTGAATTCACCTCAAACGAGTCGCTGTACATACAACCGTGCGTGTTGGTCACCTCAACACTATACAATCCCGAAGATAGATTTATGGCTGAGTCGCTATTTTCAAGACCTGTGCTCCAAAGTATATCATAAGTACTTAAACTGTCACCCGTCAAAACAATAGAACCATCCAAGTTTCCATAACATTCAATATGATTTACTAAAGCACTTACTTCAGGGCTTTCTACAAGCATAATACTCAGAGAATCTTCGTATGAGCAGTTGTACTCATCCGTAAAATACACGTAATACATTCCTTCCAAGCTATCATTTGCAGATCCAAGATTTGCATTTAAACTATTAGAAGTAAAGTCATTTGGACCTGTCCAGTTTCCAATACTTCCAGAAGCGCTTGCACCAGAAATCCCAAGTACAAGCTCCTCATTATTGCACAAAAGACTATCTGTGCTTATGCTGTAGCTGGGGTACGGTGCAACTAAAAATGTTGAATGTACACAGGCTGTAGCATTAGTAATACTTTCAGCACGCACATAGTAAGTGACGGTTTGAGTCAGGGTTACAATGAGTGTATCTCCAACTCCCGCAACTTGTGTATTACCACATTGTGCTTCGTACCAAACCCAGTCAGCATCTGTCCCCAATTCCCCTCCTTCGATTATCAACGCTATTTCAGTTCCGGGACAATAATAGTAGGGCATTACAGAGTCGTACGGTGAGACTGAGCACGTATCACAAGGAATTCCTCCTGAACCTCCGTTACATGAAAATCCGGAGGGCAATGTTGATTTACCCTGATTAAATTTGGAGAAAAACCCTTCCCTTTCTGCATTAAAAGTATTTGGATAAACATCGTGCTGAGGAAGAATCATAGAAGAATCTGAATTGGTAGATCCGACGACATAAATGGCTGTATTTCCATAAACACCAATTGCTTCTGCAGTTTCCTGTTCCTGACCTCCATAAAATGTCGTCCAGATTACATCTCCGTCACGCTCTATTTTACTCATAAACAAATCGCCGTTCCCATGATTTATTTGCTGATATGAAAGCGAGTCTACTCCGAAAAGACTATCCGAATAGGTTGTGCCAACGACAAAGAAGTTTGAATCTAGTTCAAAGAATAAATCCATTCCAAGATCAATACTGTCACCGCCTATGTACGATGACCAAATAAGCACACCTTCATTGTCCATTCTACCAGCGAATGCATCCAGGGTGTCGCCTTTGGTTATTTGGGCGTTTATCGCCTGCATCCCATTTGGTACGATGCTAGAATCCGAAAGTGTAGTTCCTACAAAATAAATGTTATTGTTGAACACCTTCACACTATTGAGTACATCGTATTTTTCACCGCCAAAATAAGTTTGAAAAACAAGCTGTCCCTGATTGTTGAATTTAGAAATGAATCCATCGATGCTGTCATTAAGCGAAGCTTTGTGAGAAGTTGAATCCGTCAAGAGATCCAAGGACCTAGTTTCGCCGACGACATAAATAGAGGTGTCACCATAAGCTATCCCATTGGCGATGTCTATTCCTGAACCGCCAATATAACTCGACCATACAAGCACACCGATAGAATCAAATTTTGCCACAAATCCATCCGTTTCACCTTGTAAAACTGGTTGATGACTTGCCGGTGTGGAAATACCACTCGCTGAACTTGTTACACCTGCAACATATACATTTCCGTAAAAATCCGTAGATAATTTATTGGCTTGATCCAAACTATCTCCACCGAAGTAAGTACTCCACATGAGCTGTCCGCTCTCGTTAAATTTTGCCAAAAAAGCGTCACCATTTCCTGCCAGCGAATCTTGATGACCAAGAGAATCAACAATTCCTGTATGAGAAAATGTTGTTCCTGTCAAGAACACATTAAAGCTTGTATCCACATAAACGTCGTTGGCGATATCTTCAGCTTCTCCGCCAAAATAAGTGCTCCACATCAACCCGCCATGCTTATGAAATTTCATAAGAAAGGCGTCATTTATCAGCGAGTCGGCGATAGTATCTTGATGCGCCCCAGCAGTAGCAATGTGATTTACAGACTGAGTAGAACCACAGATGTAACTATAACTAAAGCGATCTGTAATAACGCCCTTTACTTCCGTATACAGAGAGTCTCCTATGTATTTTCCCCAAACCAAATCAGGATATGGGTCTATCAATAAGCCTTCCGATAAATAATCTTCTTGGTTGACATTGAATCCAACAATGGCTTCATTCTTAGTGATGCGTTGCAGGGTGAAATCTACTTCAATCTCCCGTTTTGAGTCTAGCAAATAACTTAGCGGTATATTTTCATTTAAGGTACGAATAGAGGTTTCCATGGCTAAATTTCCATCCACAAGCTGAATATCATTAAACCCGGTATAATTCAATTGAATATCACTAATGTTCGCTCCGGGATATAAAACAATGTCATATTTGAACGCATTCGTGATTTCATCCTTTTTAAAAACAAAATCAATCTGTGGATAAACATTGTGATAAATGATCTTATCGAAATGCTTTATATCTGTTGCATTGGAAGAATTGGATTTTATGTAATTACTCTTGAATGTTACCTCATTTTCAGCAATAACTTCCATGTCGGAACTCATCCCAAGAAATTCTATATCAACCCTGTGAGCAGCAATTCCTCCTCTTCCCTTTCGTTTGCTTAAGTCAAACACATCATAACTAAAACCACTTTCACGTAACTGGACATTCATATTTCCATTTTGAAATAAAAATTGAACCCTTTGATTCTTTTTCCCCTGTTGATCGATGATTTGACCTTTGTTTTCGGCAAAATAATCTGCTTTAGCCGGAAGTTGACTAAAACTAGAATACGCAAAAAACAATAGAATTGATAGTAGTGTATTTTTCATAACTTGCAGTAGATAATTAGTCCTAAATTATGGGTTCTTGAATGTTATCAAGTGCCTGATTCAACTATACTTATGTGAAAGTATACAAGTCTAACCCTTTCGCTAGGGTTCCATTGCTACGAAAAATTCAGAGTATGGACATTCCCGAAAACGTATCAATCCTTTTATAACATTCCTCGATAAGTTTGTTAAAAATTTTGTCGTTCTGAATAACTCCGAATAAACAACTGCGGATTTTCATCGACCATAGACATTGATTTGTCGAATATTTTAGAGAACAGCCAAAAATAGGATTCCAATAATAATTAGCTCCCTTTTCTATGAATCATAAAAATTTACCTATGAAATGCCTCATTTGGTCTTTTAGGGTAAAAATTTAATTAATTGTTAATATTAGAGATGGTAGAATTTAAAAAAAGTGGATTTTTTTTATAATATGGATCGACAAATAGCACCTATCTTTGTTGTGTAAAGATTGATTCTAGTATTGATTTTACATCGTGCTAGAAGTCTTTTTCAGTGAATAGTGGTTAGGTTAGGTTATGGTAAAGCAGCTCTCCCGAGCTGCTTTATCTTTTATTACCCTTTTGTAACGCGTTTACAATCCTAAGCAAACAATTACTTTACGTAATCTTGCTTATGCACCAGCATAAAACGATCATCATCCAATTTTAAGTATCCCTGTTCGTAACAAAAAATATACGTGGAACCCGTTTTAGTGGTGTACATATTTGTATAATAATGGAAATTGAACCCCTCCTCTGCCAATGTAATACCATCAACGGTAATCTTTCCATTCGGATTAAGACGACTGAGAATCCGTCTATTCTTTCTTAAGATATTATTAATTCGACGCATGTAGTTTGTCGCGTCCTCATTCAAACGATTGTTGAATGTATTGCGACAATAATCCGAACAAAACTTCTGATCCTTACGTCCAGAAAGGGTTTGTCCACACTCGTTGCATTTTCTTTTTTCCATGGTGTTAAGTCACTGATCAGCGTAACAATGTTAACATTAATTAACACCAAAATCAAGTGCTACAGGACATATCTTTCCAACTTTGTAAGTTGCTTAAGATAGATGAATTATGCTCGAAAACGAAAATAACCCTATGAACCCTGCCGAAGCTCTTCGGATAGTCAGTGAAAAAATTAAACAAGAATCAGTCATCATCAACTTACTTCGGGATGAAGTAGCTAAAGTGATTGTAGGTCAGACGTATATGTTAGACAGACTCTTGATTGCACTTCTTGCCGATGGGCACGTTTTGCTAGAAGGTGTACCTGGATTAGCAAAAACGCTCGCAATTAAAACGCTTGCAGATGCTATTGATGTAGATTTCAGTCGAATCCAGTTCACTCCAGACCTACTTCCAGCCGATGTGACGGGAACACTTATCTATAGCCAAAAAACAGAACAATTTACGGTGAAGAAGGGGCCTATTTTCTCAAATTTTGTATTGGCCGATGAGATCAATCGTGCACCAGCGAAAGTTCAAAGTGCGCTATTAGAGGCAATGCAAGAACGCCAAATTACAATTGGAGACGAAACCTATCAATTGCCAACGCCATTTCTAGTCTTAGCAACGCAAAACCCAATTGAACAAGAAGGAACTTATCCGCTTCCCGAAGCACAAGTCGATCGATTTATGCTAAAAGTCTTTCTCGGTTACCCAACAAAAGAAGAAGAACGTCAAATCATTCGAGCAAATGTGCGCCAAGAAGGAATGCCTACCGCTAAAAATGTTGTTTCGGCAAAAGACATTGAACGCTGCCGCGATTTAGTGAGCCAAGTATATTTGGACGAGAAAATTGAACAATACATCGTGGATATTGTCTACGCGACACGTGAACCGCAAAACTATGGTTTAGGGTTTCTTGAGCCTTTAATCAGTGTCGGCTGTTCTCCTAGAGCAAGTATCAACCTTGCACGTGCAGCGAAAGCATTTGCGTTCTTAAACGGTCGAGGATTTGTGATTCCAGAAGATATCCGAGCAATTGCTCCTGACGTAATGCGTCATCGATTAGCACTAACCTATGAAGCGGAAGCAGAAAACGTTACCGCCGCAGATATTATTTCCAAAGTAATCAACAAAGTAGAAGTTCCTTAACCATTCATGGAAACGAAAGAACTTTTAAAGAAAATCCAACGCTTGGAAATAAAAACCAAGGGACTCACCAAACATATTTTTTCTGGTGAATACCACTCTGCTTTTAAAGGGAGGGGAATGGCTTTTAGCGAAGTGCGGGATTACCATTTTGGAGATGAAGTTCGAACGATTGATTGGAACGTAACAGCGCGATTTAACGATCCATACGTAAAGGTTTTTGAGGAGGAACGAGAACTAATCGTAATGCTGATCATCGATATTTCTGGCTCGGAAGATTTTGGTTCCAGTGAGAAAACGAAAAAAGATTTAGCCTTAGAATTAAGTGCCATTCTATCCTTTTCAGCCATAAGCAACAATGACAAGGTGGGAGCCATCTTCGTTTCTGATAAAATGGAGAAATACATCGCCCCTGGAAAAGGCAAGAAGCATGCATTGGTAATCTTAAGAGAACTCATCGAGTTCAAACCAACGAGCAAGGGAACGAACTTAAGCGAAGGCATGAAATTTTTCAGAAATACACAGAAAAAAAGGTGCATTGCATTTGTTTTGAGTGATTTCATGGATCCCAACAACTACATGGAAAGTTTAAAAGTCGCACGCAAAAAGCACGATATCGTAGCGCTTCGCATTATTGATAGCGCGGAAAAAGAACTCCCAAGCATGGGTGTAGTACAACTCTTCAACGCAGAAACAGGTGAAACCACTTGGGTGAATACAAACAGCTCCAGAGCCAAAGAAATTCACGCAGCCAATTTTAGGAAGTTTGACGAAGAAGTCTCAAAAGAATTTAAAAAATCAGGCATTGATTGCGCCACTATTTCCACTAACGAAGATTTTATAAAACCACTGGTAAAACTTTTTCAAAATAGATGATCAAGCAGTTACCATATCTTCTTGTCCTGATTTTTCCATTGCTGGGATTCAGTCAAAAACTTGAGGTGCAAGTATCAGAGTCAATTATTCTTGTTGGGCAGAACATCACACTGACATACACTGTTAGAACTGCGGACACTGATTCACTTCTGTTTATGCCCAAGAAGGAGACAATTGCAGCCAAATCAATCTCAAAAACAGGCACATTAACCTCAGAAGGGGTTGATTTCGAAATCACCGATGAATTTATCGATACCTTTATTGTGGATGGGACAACGAAACGCTGGGTGGGACAATACGTTGTGACAGCTTGGGACAGTGGAACGTATATTCTCCCTGGCCCAACCATTTTCATCAACGATTCCAGTTATATCTTCGAGGATATAACAATCGCTTGCTTGCTCGTTGATCCAATCGATGGTGTGGACATTTATGACATCAAAGAACAATTTGCTGAATTGCCAGAAAGACCATTCTCACTGGTAGAATTCTTAAAAAAACATTGGTGGTGGACCGCCCTAATTGTACTTGGGATCACCCTCTTTCTATTCTTTAAATTCAGAAAGAAACAAGAAGATGAAGAAGAACAAAAGCCTGTTTCTCTAAGGCAACGCACCCTCATCGCAATTGAAGCACTTGAAAAAGCGAAGCTTTGGGAGAAAAATAGGTTGAAAGAGCACTTTGTGGAATTGTCAATGATTTTGAGAATGTACTTGACCAAACGTTATGACATTTCTCTCCTCGAAAAAACAACGCACGAAGCAAAATTACTTTTGACGCAAAAAGGATTGAACGAAGAAACAGTTGAAGTGATAGCGCGCATTTTATCTGAATCAGACATGGTAAAGTTTGCCAAGTCGGAACCTGACGTCATTTCAATTTTACGCGTGTCGACACTCGCCAAGCAAATAGTTGCAGAAACAAGCCCCTTAGAATTTGACAATGTTGAGTAACTGGAACATACGGTTTTGGGAATATGAGTTCTTCTCTCCACATTGGCTTTGGTTAATGTGCCTCTTGCCTGTGATTCTAATCGTTCCGTACTTCTTGGAACGAAACAGAAAGGGGGATCTCAAATATTCACGTTCATCCAAAGATCAAACATCCATTGGTAGCTCATGGATTTTCTGGTTGCGTCAAGGATTTATTCTTACCAATGTCGTTATAGGTGCACTGGTTATTTTTGCTTTAGCGAAACCCTTTCATTGGAGTATGCACGACGATTTTGACAAAGACTACAAGGATGGAATTGACATTATCTTAGCTATAGACGTCTCCCTTTCCATGTTGGCAATGGATTTCAGTCCAAATCGATTAGAGGCTTCAAAAAAAGTAGCGAAAGAATTTGTCGATGGCCGCAAAGGAGATCGCATTGGTCTTGTGGTTTACGCTGGTGAAGCCTATACAGCCTGTCCAACTACCCTCGATTACGACATTCTAAAAAAACAAATAGATGGAATCAATGGGGATCGCATTGACGGAGGAACCGCCATCGGAACTGGTTTGGGTACGGCGGTAGCGCGACTAAGAAACGACACTATTGCCTCAAAAGTGGTAATTCTACTCACCGATGGCAGTAATAACAGCGGAGAGGTAAGTCCAATTATGGCGGCTGAACTTGCGCGCGCTAAAAATATTCGGGTCTATACAATTGGTGTTGGAAGCACAGGACAAGCGCCCTCGCCCGTGATTACCCCTTTTGGCGTGCAATACCAAAGCATGCCAGTTGAAATTGATGAAGTGACACTGATGAAAATCGCGGAAATAACCAATGGTGCCTACTTCCGTGCAAACGACGAAAAAAGTTTAAAAGCCATTTACAAGGAAATTGAAAAGTTGGAAAAACGAAAAATGGAGGATCAGCACTTTAAATCCGACCCGCCATCCAATCCACAAGCATTTTTAAATTGGGCGTTTGTATTGGCGCTCATAAGCTGGGGTGTAAAACATGCAATTTTTAGGTCAAATGACTAATCAAAAATTTACATATCGCACTCAATGGCTAGTTTTCAGCGTTGTACTTTTAGAAGTATTGTTTTGGGGAGCCTACCTCATTGTGATTGGCTTATTCACGACAGGATTTACCAAGGGAAGTGTTGACCATTTACTCTACAAAACACCTGAAGCGTTACAATTGCTTTTCTTAATTATCCCCATTATCGGAATCTACTTTTTTCGCATTATTAGACACAATCAATTCGTTAAAAAAGGCAAGGCAAATGTGATGAAGTCGATGCTAACACCCGTGTCTTCTTTCAATAGTTTTATCAAGTATTTCTTTTTTCGAAACGCTTTTGTTTTGCTCATATTAGCGATGGCTCAACCCATTTACGGAAAAAAGAAAGTGTCAGGGACTTCTGAAAGTCTTGAACTGGTAATTGCATTGGATATTTCAAATTCCATGAATTGCCGCGATATTTCTCCTGCCATTTCGCGCTTAGACATTTCAAAACGTGCACTTGTTCAACTTGTCAATAATTTACACGGAGAAAAAATCGGTATCACCCTTTTTGCTAACAGTGCGTTCGTTCAATTGCCACTAACAAGGGATTATTCAGCCGCCAAACTCTTCATTGACGAAATTGAAACCGGTATGATTAGCAGTCAAGGAACGAACATTGCGGACGCTCTTGAGGTGTCTCTTGACATGTTCTCTGAGGAACCGACCACCAAGGGAATTATTCTGGTCACCGATGGGGAAAATCACGAGAAAAATCCTACCGAAATCTTGACAAAAATTAAATCTTCTAATGTGCAGTTAAGCGTGTTAGGCATCGGAACAACCAAGGGAGGTTTGGTTCCAAAAAATCCCAATCGTCCAGAATTAGGATACAAAACAAATGCTGTTGGAAAGACTGTGCTTTCGAAATTGGACAAGGCTTTTATTCAAAAAATTGCACAACAAGCGAATGGTAAAGCATCGTTCAGTTCCGACGAATTTCCGAATCTTTCTGCTTTATTAACACAAATTAACCATATGAAGCGAACAAAAATAGATACTTTAGAGTTTGATGTAAAACAGGAGCGTTTTCAAATTCCACTGGCTCTGTCCTTGGTTTTTTGGATGTGCTTCTTTCTGTGGTCTAAGGACTATGGTGGAATGTTAAAAAGAACACGATAAAACTGCATGAAAGTAATTCTGTACATAGGATTTATTCTATACGGCTTTGCTGTCTTTGGACAGGAATGGCGTGACTCGTTGGATATTGCTAGAGATGCGTATAAAAAGGAAGAATATTCGAAAGCACTCAAGTATTATGAGTCCGCTCAAAAAAAGGCTCCTGAAAACATTGATCTCTCAGACGAGATGGCACAGTCTGCTTACAAAGCACGGGAATTTGAAACTGCAGAGAAAATCTATCAGCAAAGCAGCAATTCTAAAAAAAGCGCACAACAAAAGGCCGATAACTACCATAACTTGGGCAATGCCCGCATGAAGAAAAAAGATTATCAAGGTGCTGTGGATGCCTACAAAGAATCATTGCGTGCCAATCCAAATGACGACAATACCCGTTACAACCTTTCCGAAGCCATTCGCCAGTTGAAGAACCAACAGCAACAAGAACAAAAGCAACAGAATCAACAGAATCAAAATCAACAGCAGCAGAATCAACAGAATCAGCAGCAACAAAATCAACAGCAGCAAAATCAAAAAAACGAGCAAAAGAATCAAAACGGACAGCCTCAGAATTCTGATGGAAGTCCAAAAGAAAATGGAAAAGGTCAACTGCCCAACAAGACGGTCGACAAAATGTTAGATAAACTCACCAAAGATGAGGCGGAAACCAAGCGAAAAGTAAACGGAACGAATGGGAAGAATTCGACCACATCATCAGGAAAAGACTGGTAACAATGAGACAACTCACCTCCATAGCATTTATTCTCCTTCATACCATTGGTTTTGGACAGAAGCCGGATGTTATTTTAAGTGTCGAGCCAAAAACGGCCGATGTTGGTGAAATTATCACAATCACGATAAAATCAAATGTTCAGGGTGAAATAGAAATAGACAATCTTCCCAGCTCTTTTGTTCAAGGCTACGACATCATGAATGGGATGGAGCAAGAAATGAATCATACCACAGGTGACGTGATTACTTATTATTACCTCTCTCAAACCGGTGCTTTCGGAAAAACGGGAAAATACACCATTGGTCCAGCATTCGTGAAAAAAGGAAATAAGTCTTACCCTTCCAATAAAGTGACAATTACCATCGGAGATAGGACACAAATGAGCTCTGGAACAGTCACAGCAGATCAGCTCAAAGAACCTGCATTCGGCGTAATACAGACCAATAAATCAACCATTTATGAAGGCGAGCCGATTTTGGTGTCAGCGAAAGTCTATGCCAAATTTAATCCTTCGCATCTGGATGGCTACAGATCGTACGACATCACTGGTGCAATAGACAAAAATCCTGTCGGGAACCCTAGCCGCATTGTTGTGGAGCCAGTCACCTACAAAGGACTGAACCTTTTTGCCTTTGAGTACGATAAAAACATCATTTTCCCATCGGGAACTGGAGTACTTAAAATTACGCCATACACCATGAATTTGCACAAGGGATACAAGTCATTCACCTTTACATCTAACCACAAAACAATCACCATCAAACCTCTCCCACCCAGTCCACCGAAGGATTTTATTGGTGCTGTAGGAAACTTTAAAGTAACACGTAGTATTGACGTAACAAACCTCAAGCAGGGCGATGTATTTAAATTAAATATTGTCGTTTCTGGTGTAGGAAATTTGCACAATATATCTGAACCCACTCCCGTGCTCCCCAAAGGTTTTATTGTGTATGGGGACCCCATAATCACTGAGAATTACTCCTATTGTTCCCACGGTACAGAAGGTAATATTTCATTTGACTACAACATACAAGTTACTGCGCATGGAGATATTGACCTTCCACCCACTTCAATTTCTTATTTCGATTTACACTCAGAAAAATACATCACCACATCAACGGAGCCAGTACTTTTATCCATCGAGAGAGACAAAAATTACGTTGTACATGACGTAAATGAACAACCAGCAGCTGCCACAGATGAATTGGGAGTACTTAGCGATGTGAGACCCTCGAAGCTCATCGAGTCGGAAGACAACTTTTTCGGAACGCCCTATTATTGGTCAGCGGTTGGATCACCGTTATTGGCTGCCTTCATTTTCTTGCTGTTGAGGAAGCGTCGTGAAAAAAATGCAGTTACCACTGAGCTAAAACAGGAACTCAAAAAGAAAGAACAGGAATTAAACAATGATCTAGCGAAGCTGAAGGTGCTTTTGGCATCGTCAGATGAAACCTCCTATTTCTCTACACTCGAAAGTGCGCTCAAAAAAGCTTTTGAAATCGTCATGGAGTTACGCGAAGATCGAATAATAAATAAGCAGGAAATCTATAATTTTGTTCAAAACAACTATACCACCGAATTACTGAGCACGGTGAAATTTGTGTTTACGGAATGTGAACAATCCCGTTATGGATTCGGTGCATCTAGTCAAAATAAGGAAAAACTCCACGAAGAACTCACCTCCATCATTCAACACATAAGGGTATGATAGCAAGGTTCACATATCTCCTTATTTTCTGTATCAGTGCTATTTCTTCATTTTTTTGCATGGGACAAAATGAATTTTCAGAAGGTATTGATGCCTACAACAAAAAGGAGTATGGTACTGCGATTGAAAAATTTGAACAAGTCACCACAACCGAACCAAATAACGTGTCCGCATGGTATAATTTAGGATTATCGAACATTGGAATGAAGGAGTATGGTGACGCCATTTGGAGTTTTGAGAAAGTATTAAAGTTGGCTCCCAACGACAGCGAGGCAGCACAAAAAATTAGTCATTGTTACAGTGAATTGTACACGGATCGCATATGGGAACCTCGATTGAATTCTGTTGAATCTAGTTTGTACAGCTTGTCCACAACAACTTGGTCGATGATTTCCATTGGTCTGAGCTGTGTGTTAGCCTTGCTTCTCATTTTTAGATCTCGACAAAACCATCGCTCCATCAGAAACACATTTACGCTAATCTCTGTAGTCTTTGGCGCACTCACAATAGGTTCAATAGTTGTCGCAATGAACACCCATAATTATATCTCTTCATCCAATTTTGCGGTAGTGACAAAAACATCCATCCCAACGTTTATTGAAGAAGGTAAAACTGCCAAAACATCTCTTTTGGAAGGTACACGTGTGGAGCTTATTGAAATCAAAGAAAACGATTTTGTCGAAGTGCTCACCGATCAGCAAGAAACACACCTTGTGAACAAAAAGGATCTCGCCATTATTTAATAGGGACTTTTCCTTAGAATCAACTACCTTTGTGGTCGCATGCAAGGAAAAATAAACATACGTTCCCTCAATCAAGAAGAATTGACCCATGAACTTTTGGCGCTCGGAGAAAAAAAATTCCGTAGCGTACAAATTTTCGAGTGGCTGTGGCAAAAAAATGCTGCTTCCTTTGATGATATGACGAACCTTTCGCTTGCATTGCGCGAAAAATTAGACATACATTTTTTCATCGACCACATAAAATTAGAAGATCAACAAATCAGTCACGATAAAACTATCAAATGCGCCTTTTCTGTTGATGGCAGCAAAATTATTGAAGGTGTACTAATTCCCACTTCATCGAGAACAACGGCGTGCATTTCCTCTCAAGTAGGTTGCAGTCTCGCTTGCAAATTTTGTGCTACTGGAAAATTAAAACTCATGCGCAATCTAACGGCAGGGGAAATGGTGGATCAGGTCGCTTACTTAAAACACCTTGCAGAAACCAACTACAACACACCGCTCACCAATATCGTATACATGGGCATGGGAGAACCTTTATTGAATTATGCACAAATGCTGCGTTCAACAGAATTAATTGCATCTCCTGAAGGTTTGGGCATGTCGCCAAAACGCATCACAGTCTCTACAGCTGGAATTGCCAAAATGATCAAAAAACTTGGTGACGATGAAGTGAAATTCAACTTGGCGCTTTCTCTGCATGCGGCAAACGACAGAAAGCGAAGTGAAATCATGGAAATCAATGAGTCCAACAACCTTGAGACATTGGCAGAAGCATTGCGCTACTTTCATTCCAAAACAGGAACGCGCGTTACGTTTGAATACATCATTTTTAAAGATTTCAATGATCAGCTCGAAGACGCAGAAGAACTTGTCAAATTCGCGCGTTGTGTTCCATGCAAAATCAATATTATCGAATACAATCCAATTGAAGGAGAAGATTTTCAGCAGGCTGACAGAGAAAAAGTAGATGCTTTCGCTGCATACTTAGAGCGTAACAGCTTGGTTGTCAATATCAGAAGAAGCAGAGGGAAAGATATAGATGCCGCCTGCGGACAGCTCGCAAATAAAAACAAAGCAATACTCAAGGAAGAAAGGGAATTGAAAAAGTAAAAAATATATGATTACCTCTTTGGATGGTAGATCCTATGAAGGACATGGGTTCCTTGAACTGGTGAGAGACTAGTTTTAATACACACTTTTATAAATGTCGCCAGCTATGAGTTGACGACATTTGTTTTATCCAAATGAACAAGTCAGCCCTGCCGAATCAATAAAAACTACTTTTTAAGTTTTGTTGTTATTTATTTGAGGTTTAAGATTTCATATCTCTTATATTTGTGGATATGATGTCCGTTAAAGAAATAATGCAACCAGTTTCCGCTGAAATGAAGGAGTTTGAGGTTCGATTTCGCGAAAGCATGAAATCTGAAGTCCCCATGCTCGATAAGGTTACGCATTACGTCATCCGAAGAAAAGGGAAACAAATGCGTCCAATGTTTATCTTCTTAACGGCTAAAATGTTGGGGGCAGTAAACGATAAAACGTACGACGCTGCAACCCTCGTTGAATTGCTTCATACCGCCACTCTAGTTCATGATGATGTGGTTGACGATGCCAATGAACGCCGTGGTTTTTTCTCCATCAATGCCCTGTGGAAGAATAAAATAGCGGTACTGGTGGGAGACTACATGCTATCCAAAGTATTGACGCTTTCCATCGAAAAAAAGAACACGGACTTGCTTGAAATTGTTGCACGATCCGTCAAGGAAATGTCCGAAGGTGAGCTGTTGCAGATAGAAAAGGCTCGGAAATTAGACATTACAGAAGAAGTATATTTTACAGTCATTAAGAAAAAGACCGCTTCGCTCATTTCTACCTGCTGTGAGGCTGGAGCATTAAGTGTGAACAGAATAGATCTTGCTCCAAAAATGAGGGAGTTTGGTGAACTTATAGGCATCGCTTTTCAATTGAAAGATGATATATTTGATTACGGTGAACCGGATGCTATTGGGAAACCGACAGGAATTGATATCCGAGAGCGAAAAATGACCTTGCCGTTGATCTACGCATTAAATACTGCTCCAAACAACGTAAGAAAAGAGCTTATCAATATTGTAAAAAACCACAATGAAAATCCAGTAAAGGTGCAGCGCGCGATTCAATTGGTCATTGAACACGGCGGAATCGACTTTGCGCACAAGAAAATGATTGAATACCGTGACAAAGCTCTGCAAATTCTTGAAGCCATTGAACCTTCCGAAGCAAAAAACGCACTTCTCGGATTGGTCGATTATACAACAACTCGAAAAAAATAAATACGATGAAATTTACACTCATTTTACTGCTTTCCGCCATGGTGCTATCTTGCTCCGAAGAAAAAGAACCGATAGTTACTGAAAGGGAATCACCTAAAGAAACTGTGGAAAAAGCACCTGTAGTAAATGACACGGAAGGCTTGATTGAAATCGTCGGGAATGTCTATACGGAATATTATCCTGGTAAAGAAGCAATCAAATTCCAAGGAAAACAGAACGAAAACGGTGAACGCCAAGGCAAATGGCTGTACTACTCTGAAAGCGGGGTGGAACTTTCCATCACCAGTTACGAAAATGGCAAAAAAGAAGGACATAGCATCGTGAAATACCCGAACGGAGCTGTCAATTATTTTGGAGAATACAAAAATGACAAACCCGTTGGTGTTTGGGAAACTTACTCGCCAGAAGGAAAACTCCTCAGTAAAAAAGACTACGGAAGCAGCTCAAAATAATGGCGATTATCCCAGCACATATCGTTGATGACATCATTCAAACCGCTCGCATTGAAGAGGTAATTGGAGAATTTGTCCAACTGAAACGTGCAGGTTCCAACCTAAAAGGGCTAAGTCCTTTTACGGATGAAAAAACACCTTCCTTTGTCGTTTCCCCAGCCAAACAAATTTTCAAATGCTTTTCTACCGGCAAAGGAGGAACGGTGGTTTCTTTTCTCATGGAAAAAGAGCATTACTCCTACCCTGAAGCGTTGCGCTGGCTCGCTGACAAGTACGGTATTCCTATCCCGGAGGACAAGCCAGCAACCGCGGAGGAATTAGAAGCTATCTCTGAACGAGAAAGCCTTCATATCATCAACGAATTTGCAAAAAATCACTTTGTAAGCAATCTGACGGAAAGCGACGAAGGGAAAAAAATTGGACTTTCCTACTTTATGGAAAGAGGATTTCGACCAGATATTATTGAGAAATTTCAACTCGGATACTGTTTGAACGTCAGCGATGACTTCACCAAAGCGGCAACAGCAAAAGGATTCAAACTGGAATACCTTGAAAAAGTGGGACTGACAAAATCAAAAGACGATCGTCATTTTGACTTTTTCCGAGGCAGAGTTGTCTTCCCCATTCACAGTGTTTCGGGTCGTGTGCTTGGTTTTGGTGGCAGAACGCTCATCACGGATAAAAAAATTGCGAAATACTTCAATTCGCCCGAAAGCATTATCTACAATAAAAGTGAAATTCTTTATGGACTTCATTTTTCCAAAGGTGACATCATTAAATATGATAATTGCTTTTTGTGTGAGGGTTACACAGACGTTATCAGCATGTTCCAAGCAGGAATTCAAAATGTGGTGTCTTCCTCAGGTACTTCGTTGACAAAGGAGCAAATTCGACTCGTAAAACGGTACACCAAAAACATTACAATTCTCTACGACGGAGACGCAGCTGGTATTAAAGCTTCCTTTCGCGGAATTGACCTTATCTTGGAAGAAGGCTTGAACGTTAAAATTGTTCTATTTCCCGAAGGCGAAGACCCAGACTCGTATGCAAAATCCGTAAGTTCTGCAGAACTTGAACAATTCCTGGCAGAACACACCCAAGACTTCATCTCGTTTAAAGCAGATTTACTCTTAAAAGAAGGTGAAAATGATCCCATCCAGCGGGCGGAATTAATCAAAGAAATGATGCATTCAGTAGCTCTTATTCCCGACCAAATTACGCGCAATGTATACCTAAAATCCGTGGCTCAGCGTTTCGAAATGAATGAGGACATACTCACCAATGAGCTCATCACCAATCGAAAGGAATTAATTACGAAGGCTGCAAACACCCATGAACCTAGGGTTAATCCTTCTGTAGATGCTGTTCCAAAGCAAAAGAAACCAGCGATTAACGACGATCACAACGAGAAAGACTTGATGCGCATTCTACTGCTTTATGGTCCGTTGAGCATCACCGTTGAGCAATTGAACGACGAGGGGAAAAAAGAATCTATTGAAACCAGTGTGGCAGAATTAATTCTACACGAGTTAAGCATCGATGAACTGGTTTTTGAAAATCCTGTGCTGCATAAAATCCACAAAATCATCGCCGAATCTGTCGCGGAAAACACCTTGTTGAAATCGAGTTATTTTCAAAAGCTGGAAGACCAAGAAATTGTCCGTTTTGCAACTGAAATTGAGATGAATCAACATGAATTGAGTGACAACTGGATTGTTAAGCACAAAATTCACACGAATTCTGAAAAAGACAAACTCCAACAAGCCGTAATGAGTTCCATCTATTCGTTCAAAGTTGGTAAAATTGAAAAGCGCATCCGTGAAATCCAACAAGTGTTGATCGATAAATCAACTGATATTGAAGACGAAGAATTGATGGATTTACTCGCCGAACAAGTGACATTGGAACAAATCAAACGCATCATTTCTGAGAAGGTCGGGAGGATTGTAATACGATAAATTGGTTGTCCAAGAGCTTCGGTCATCGAGCCCGTCGAGATGCCGAGATACCGACAACTAGCCTATTTCAACAAACGCTTATACAACTGAATCGTATTCTCCAATCCAAAATAAAGTGCATCTGAAATCAATGCATGACCAATAGAAACTTCGAGCAATCCTGGGATGTTTTCTTTGAAGAATTTCAAGTTTTCCAAGCTTAGATCATGTCCAGCGTTGATTTCCAACCCTAATTCCACCGCCAAATTTGCCGCTGAAATGTATTCCTCAATCGCCTTTGCGGGATTCTGGGGATAATTCTCAGCATAAGGGCCTGTATACAATTCTATGCGATCCACACCACATTTTGCAGCGTATTGTATATTCTCCAAATTCGTGTCAACAAACACTGAAGATCGAACGCCTTTTATTTTCAGCTCTTTCGCTAGTTCTGTCAGTAATGATTCATTCGTCTTTGTATCCCAGCCAGCGTTGGAGGTCAATACATCAGGAGGATCAGGAACCAATGTCGCCTGCGCTGGTAAAATTTCAGCAATCATGTCCATAAAGCGAGTGTCAGGGTATCCTTCAATGTTAAATTCAGTAGTGAGTACCTTTGATAAATCGTAGGTGTCTTTGGTCGTAATGTGGCGTTCATCAGGACGTGGATGTACCGTTATTCCATCGGCTCCAAATCGTTCGCAATCAAGTGCAACCTGAACAACATTTGGAACATCTCCTCCGCGTGCATTCCGCAGCGTTGCAATCTTATTCACATTCACACTTAACTTTGCCATTTGATTCTTTAATTTTGTCCCTACAAAAGTAAGAACTTAGTAACTATTATGCTACATTCGTAAATACTATGAGAGCAATTGATTTGATAACGGATGAAATTCCACCTCTGACGCATGAAGATACTGGCGAAAGAGCTTTGAGCTGGATGGAAGAGTTCAAAGTATCTCATTTACCTGTATTAAAAGCAGGGGTTTTTGTTGGCGTTGTTTCTGAAACGGATATTTTGGATAAAATGGACCTCGACAAAACCTTGCACGAGCTGTTTCAACATCTTCCAAGACCATACGTTTTAGCGAACGATCATATCTATCAGGTATTGTCACGCATTTCTGAATTCAAGCTGAGTGTTATTCCAGTACTGGATGAAAATGAAAAATACCTCGGTTGCACTTCTACTCAGCATTTAATGACATTAATTGCGAATACAGGAAGCATCAAGGAACACGGCGGCATTATCGTTTTGGAGATGGCTATTTCCGATTATTCCATGGCGCAAATTGCGCAAATTGTGGAAAGCAACGACGCTAAAATACTCAGCTCATTTATCATGTCTTCTGCCGACTCGACAACAATCGAAGTGACATTGAAAATTAATAAAATTGAATTGGACCGCATCATCAGAACGTTTGAACGGTACGATTATATCATAAAAGCAACGTACCAAAAAGGAAATTACGAAACTGACCTTCAGTTCCGATTTGATGCTTTGATGAACTATCTGAACTTGTAATGAACATAGCACTATTTGGACGTAAAGTTACTAAGGAAAACATTGAATATTACAGTGAAATCCTTGGTGTGATCAAAGACCTTGGGTGGAATCCTGTGATTCACAAAGACCTCAAAGATTTGCTTGTCAAAAAAATAGGGTTGAATAAAAAGGTCGACCAATTTGAATCACACAAAGACCTAAAATCTGGTATTGATCTGAGTTTTAGCATTGGTGGTGATGGTACATTTATCCAGAACGTGAAATTTGTACGTGATTCTGGTGTACCCGTCTTGGGTATTAATACGGGACGATTGGGGTTTTTGGCAAACATTTCTAAAGACGACATTCAAATTACGATGGATTTGGTTCAACAAAAGAAATTTGTGCACCAAAAGCGATCCCTCATTCGTGTGGAAACCGAACGCAATATTTTCGGAGAAGATAACATTGCCCTGAATGAACTCACACTTCAAAAGAAGGATACCTCTTCCATGATTACCGTACACACTTCGCTGGAAGGTAAATACCTGAATTCGTATTGGGCAGATGGATTGATTGTGGCGACGCCGTCTGGTTCAACTGCTTATAGTTTGAGCTGTGGTGGTCCAATTGTTACACCTGGTTGCCAAGTACATATTCTCACGCCAATTGCACCACACAACTTAAATGTGCGTCCTATGGTCGTTCCAGATCACATGCCAATAAAACTAAGTATTGAAGGACGAAATCGAAATCACTTGATTACCATCGACGGAATTTCAAAAAACATTCGTCAAGAAGAAGAAGTTACGGTGCGCAAGGCAGAATTTATGATCAATGTGATAAAGTTTGAGGAGAACAACTTTCTAGACACTATTCGCAATAAAATGCTGTGGGGCAGTGATCAACGGAATTGATACTTACGAGTACTAGCCTAGTTCACAATTAATTTCTTTCGGAAAATCCTGCCATCCATTCTGACTTCAACAATATAATTTCCAGAAATCAGGTTTGACACATCAATTTCCAGATCGCTCGACAGTGCTGTTTCTTCCAATACTATCCTTCCTTGCGGATCGAAGATTTTTATCGAAGTAGTTTCCTGTGACTGAACATCTAGCTTTAGCACACCATTGCATGGATTGGGGAAAATTTCTGGAGCCTCAACGCCGTCCACCTCCTCAACACTCGCAGTAAGTGTATACGGCATAAACGAATACGCGAACCATTGATAACCTGCCATATTGATGAATTGCTTCCAAGCCGCGGTTTCGTTGTCGAGAAAAATTTCAAGATCATTGTACGGTGTTGCAACATTGTTGGAACTGAGCCAGGGTCCCATAAAATTAGGCTCTGCTGAAAAAATTGGAATTACATCGGTCAGTACGTTTCGCGCTGCGATATACTCTAGACGTGTGTCAATATAACTGTACAACCATCCGTAATCGCTGATGTAATCATGGAGCAAGATTCGGTCAACGGTGTTGCCAATAATAATCGCTTGTGGTTCATCAAACCAACCAACATAGGTTTCACTGATTACCCCTTCTATGTTTGCCAGCGAATCGACTTGCCGGATTAATTTTTCGTAGAAACTGAATGCCCCTGCTACATCACAGGAATATCCTTCGGGTTGCAGGTAAGTTGTGCAATAATAATTTCCAGGTGAAACCGTCGTGGTGTTCCAAAATTCGAATTCAACATTGTATACATCAAAGCGCTGAAGCGGATCTCCATGTTGTGAATTGTAGATCTGAATCACGTTATTGAAGAAAAAGAAATTCTCTCCAGTTGCACCAACTTCAAGGATGCCATAATTCTGTTTTGCGTTTTCAATAAATTCAGCCAGAACAATACACGTTCCTGCATTCGTCAGGTCATAAGTCACATGAATCGGCCAAAGATCATAGAGTGTCAGGTAATTGAATCCATTTTGCTCGGCATAATTTAATAAGCTGTCCTCCTTGACCGTGTTCCCAAGAATTTCATCGAAATTATCGACGTACAAGCCTTTAACTGACTGTGCATTCGCCATTGAAATTACAACAGACATAAACAACGAAATGAGTAAAAATTGCTTTTTTGGCATGTGTCTTGATTTTATCAATTCAAATTTTTCCACATTCGATTCAAACCTGGTTGCAGGAAATCAATAAATAGTGGTATAAGTCGTTTAACATTTTTAATTGTTGAAATTTATAAAAAAATACCCGAATGGAAAAACCAAATGAGCATATCAAACATAAACTTTCAGCCTAAATCTCAAACGACTAATCGGGTTATGTTAGAATATTTCTCTATTTTTGAGACACAAAAAAAACAATTATGACAAGAATACTGTTTACCTTCATTACCCTCCTTTTAATGGGAACATCTTTTTCACAAGACAAAGAGAAAGCAAAAAAACCGAAAAAAGTAAAACTGGAACACGGAATGTATGCCGAGTTCACTACAACAAAAGGTGTCATATTGATCCAGTTGGAGTTTGAAAAAACACCTATGACCGTAGCAAATTTTGTCGGTTTAGCTGAAGGGAAATTTACAGTAGAAGACAGTATCAACTACACGACACCTTTCTATGATGGATTGAAGTTTCACCGTGTGATCAATGATTTTATGGTTCAAGGTGGTGACCCGGATGGAAATGGTTCTGGTGGACCAAAGCATCGATTTTTTGACGAGATTGATGAAAGTTTAAAGCATTCTGGACCTGGAATTCTTTCCATGGCTAACTCTGGACCAAACACCAATGGAAGTCAATTTTTTATTACACATAAAGAAACGCCTTGGTTGGATGGAAAACATACCGTATTTGGTCACGTTATCAGTGGGCAAGATGTAGTTAACGCGATTGAACAAGGAGATGAAATGACGTCTGTTAAAATCATCCGTAAAGGAAGAACAGCGAAAAAATGGAAAGCTACTGAGCAGTTTGCAGCCGTTTACAATAAAATAAAAATTGAACAAATGGACAAAGAAGCAGAATTCCAAAAAATTGCGGCAATGTCACACGAAGAGTATTCAGAATACATGTTCAATGAGTACAAAAAAATTCATCCTGATGCCCAAAAGTCTGCGTCTGGTCTTGTCTATGTAATCGAAGATGAAGGTGAAGGCGATAAACCAGTTAAAGGTTCAAAGTGCTCAGTTCACTACACAGGAACCTTTAGAACCACTTGGGAGAAATTTGATTCTTCAAGAGATCGCGGAACTCCAATGGATTTTCAATATTTAGTTCAGAGAATGGTTCCAGGTTTTGAGGAAGGAATAGGTATGTTAGGAAAAGGAGGAAAAGCAATCATTGTGATCCCTTATTATGCTGCTTACGGCGCAAAAGGAAGACCAGGATCAATTCCACCCTACTCGGATTTGGTATTTGATCTTGAAATGGTGAACATGGAAGCTCCAAGTGAAGAAAATCATGATGGACATGACCATGATGGTCACGGTCACGAAGGACACAATCACTAAATCACTAGAATTGTTCAAAGCCCATTCGCCTCAAGCGGATGGGTTTTTTATTGGTGGAAACATTTTTCAGGTCTGCCGAGGCGGAAAGTAATCATCGCTCCAGTAAATACGTACCAATCCTTGGTTGCTGAATTTCCTCGATTGCCGTAAAGACTTCCTGATTTGTTGGATAACTGTGCTGCCAATGGTCCATTCTCTGCTGCCAAGACCAATGGATCTGCATACGTTTCACCGCCCACATCATCCAAATAATCCGTAAAGGTTTTTCTTATGCCAAATTCAAAATTTATTCCAATAAAATCTCCCAAAGACAACTTCACTCCAAAACCTAGCGGTAGGCAAATTTGCGTCAAACTGTAATATCCTTTTGGGTTCAGCGACGTTCCTTGTCCTTCTGTTCCAAGTGAGCGCAATTCAACTTCTCTGCCATTCACATTTGCAGTCGGGTTCATCTGAAAAACACCTAATTCAGCAAGTAAATAGGCTGTTCCCTTGTACCTGTCATGACCCAATTGAAAGGGGAAGTAATTAAACTCAAACCCAACTCCGAGTTCATAAATTGTAGAGGAAAAACTTAGATTCCGCTGTCTTAATGCGGCTTCCTTCGATTGACTGTCATAACCACTTACTTTTGCATACAGCGCATTTGCTCTTAGACTAACACGGGGATTGATGTTGTAGCGATAAACCAAACCACCAGCCAAATACGTATTCTTAAAATGACCGTACTGATTCAAATCCCCAATGTAATAGGAACCACCAAGCATGACTCCCAACTCTGAACGTGAACGCCCAGTGTGGAATTGACTACTCGCAATTGTGGTGACTGCCAAAACAGCTATGGTGAAAATGTACTTCATTGTTTCAATCCGTAAAACGCAAAAATACCAAGAAAATTGTACAAAAAAGCGGTTATCCTATTTAGAATAACCGCTTGCCATATTAAAATGATGGTGCCGATACAGTTCGATACCTCTGAATGGTGATGTTGGTGTTTTTTGGATACTTGACCGTGTAGCCTAAATCCTTCGATTGGACACCTGCTGGAGGAATGCCTAAGTTCCATACTACTTCGCCAGTAAGAAGATCCTGCACCCCTGCCGAGAGTTCATCCACCGTGACCGTAATGTCGGAACTGTTAGAAATTGGCACTTGGTCGTATATTTTTATGTTGATTGGCGTAGCACGATTGTTTCTAACTGCAATTTCATACACGTAGGATTCGCGCTTTGAACTCCCCATGATGCGTTTAGAGCTCATTTCCTTCTTCAATTTACGCATTACAACTACTTTATTGTCGCGTCCAAAAGAAAGGCTTAGCGTATCCGATACATTGCGGGTGCTGATGTTCGATACACCAACATACACGCCACCGAAATAAACATTGGTTGGACCAGGGATCAAGTCCAAATCTTGCCAACCGACAATGTTCGCCATCAAAAAGGCTGACTTGTCCAATTTAGGAACTGTGATGTGAGAGAAAGTCGCGTCCAAATTCATTTCCTTCACATCCACCATGTAAGGTTTTGCATCCGTGGGACATGAAAATTTATTGGTGATTTCAAACTCCGTCGACAATTCTGAAATGTCCATTTGAACCATAGCGACAGGAGCATTACCTACTATCTGGCTTTTGGCTAGTTCCATTTGATTCAATCCTGACTGAAATGCTGTCTTTTCGGCGTCATCAAGTTTGTAATAATTATCGTACGCGCGCTGATTAGCTATATTAATATTAGAGACTGCATCTTGTCTGAAATCCTGTTGCATTTGTTGAGGTGCGTAATAACTGGCCTTCCCCTTGGTTTGGATTTGCCCAGCAGAGTAATAGTTCAAATACCACGGCGACAATTCAGGATGTGAAGCCGATAAATTTGGATCTCCTGTTGAGAGTGTTAGGTCAACATTCTTCCACTCGTTTCCCGTGTTATTGTAAACTTGAGCCTTGTATTTCAAATTGATTTTCTCAGAAAGATCAGTTGCAGAAAGATCGTACGTTGCTGCCCACCCGCAATCAGAAACTAGGTACTTCAGTGAACTTTCAACAGTTTGAGCATTGTCACTATCAATGAACACAACCACTTGATTGCTTCGTTGATTCTCCGTATAGTTCAGTTCGACCAATTGAAATTTCAACGTTTCAATTCTGTCTGCAAGTGTTCTCTTTTCCTTTTTCAGCTTGGTAATTGCCTGATTCATTTCTAGTGTTCGTTTTCTATAAAATTCCCCCGCTTCTTTAATCTGAGCAACGGTCAAATTCTGATTGTGTCCACCCAAATCTCTGTTGGTATTTAACACCGCTTGCTCCGCGAAATAGGAATCGAGAATATCCAGGGTGTTTTGGTGATTATCACTCAATCGTTCCAATGAATCCTTTAAAATCGAAATTTCTGGATTGAACTGCTCCGCTGCTAAGAAATCCATTTCGGTAGAAACAGAGACCAAACGGTAGTTGCCAGATGCCAAAAACTGAATCGATTGTGGATCGGCATATGCGGATATTCCCGCAAATATTAACTTATTTCTTCCCTTTTTCAGCTTGATTTCCTGGTTATGTCCCATTTCGCCAGCTGTTAAAAACAGTTTGACCTCATCAATTTCGGTATTCAATATTTGTTTGGTATAGTCCTGCGCGTTCAACGTTGAGAATAGCATGACAGTTGTAAGTGTCAAAAGTATTTGTTTCATGATTAATTTGTTTTGGTTGATGATGAATACAAATAAACCGAGCAAAGGTTCATTGTTTTAATTTTAACTAAATTTTATATTTTAAACTATTTGTTCATTTAAATAAAATTTACTAGCTTCGCGCCCATCGAAAGTAACATATAACTATGAATAATTCAATTCTTTTAGAAGTCGCTGAAACGTTTGGTACACCAACATACGTGTATTCAGCTGAAAAAATACAGCAACAGTACCGCGAATTGCACAACTCATTTAAACCTCTAAATGTCAAATTGCACTACGCGCTAAAAGCGTTGAATAACAGTAATATTCTAAAACTACTCAAGCAAGAAGGTGCAGGTCTAGACGCCGTTTCCGTTGAAGAAATTCACTTAGGATTGCGCGCAGGTTTTGCTCCAGATAAAATAATGTACACGCCAAATTGTGTTGCTTTTGATGAAATTAAACAAGCAGTTCAACTTGGTGTTTTCATCAATATAGATAATCTGACCATGCTTGAGAAGTTTGGACAGGAATACGGGCATTCTGAAGGATGCTGCATCCGTATTAATCCACACATTATGGCAGGAGGAAATGCCAATATCTCTGTAGGACACATTGATTCAAAATTTGGAATTTCAATTCACCAAGTAAGACATATAGAACGCATCGTAGAAAACTACAACATCAACGTCATTGGACTTCACATGCACACTGGAAGTGATATTCTTGATGCGGATGTGTTTTTACGCGGCGCTGAATTATTGTACGACATCGCATCGCTCTTCCCTAACCTCATCTTCATGGATTTTGGAAGTGGATTTAAAGTTCCCTACAAAGAAGGAGACATGCATACGGATATGGAAAAAATTGGCGGGAAAATTTCAGCGTCATTTGCAAAATTCTGCGCAGAATATGGACGTGAGTTAGAACTTTGGTTTGAACCAGGAAAGTACATCGTCAGCGAAGCTGGAAAACTACTAGTCAAAACGAACGTGGTAAAACAAACTACTTCTACTGTCTTTGTCGGTGTAAACAGTGGTCAAAATCACTTATTGCGCCCTGTCTTGTACAACGCTTACCACCACATCGATAATATTTCAAATCCCGATGGAGATCAAAAACTCTACTCAATTGTAGGAAATATTTGCGAAAGTGATACGCTAGGTTTTGATCGCTTCTTATCTGAAGTACGCGAAGGCGATGTATTGTCCATTTCTAACGCTGGTGCCTATGGTTTTTCGATGAGCAATCAATACAATGCACGATTGCGCCCTGCGGAAGTTCTGGTGTATCAAGATCAAGCCCATTTAATTCGCAAACGAGAAGTACTGGAAGATCTTTATAAAAATGAAGTTGAATTGGAGTTTTTGTCTACCTCTGACGAACTGGTAGCGAATAACGCCGAGCAATAAGGATTTTATTTAATTCGATTCAAGAATCGCTCAAGATTCTCGTTTTCAGCCAATTTCTCGGAACCGAGAACTAAAATTCGCTTGCATTTGAATTTTTTTAACCAAATTTCAAAACTAGAAACCGCGACTTGAAGTGTCCCGTTGACATCTATCTTTTGTGTTGGGAAATGTTTCAAATCAAAATGTGAATGCACATCATCAAGGTCTTTTTCGATATCTTGATTCGCGTTGATTAACAAAAGTCCATCCACTTGTGGTTCTTCTGACTTGAAATCATACTCCGCCGTTTGGACACCCAAAGAAGTTGCCCATTCGGAAATAATAGCAGAAAAGGTTGAATCCGATTTTAAATAAATGGTTTCTAAGATCATAACTTTGCCTAATTTTCTAAGCGACCGCGAATATAGTGCTTTCGTACCAATATTGGTATGAAAATCTTACAAATATCACAGTATTTCCGCAATGCGCTCAACTGGTCTAGCTATAACGCCTTTTCCATTTTTTATTACAATAGGTCGTTCAATTAGCTGCGGAAACGCCACCATCGCTTCGATCCATTGACTATCAGATAATTGTTTTCCTTTAAATTTCTCTTTGTAAACGGCCTCACCGGTTCTAACCAACTCGAAGGGTTCAATGCCTAACAATTGGATAATCTGTGTTAATTCCTCAGTAGTTGGAACTTGCTTTAGGTACTCAACCACTTCAAAATCTACATCTTTCTCTCTCAAAAAGTCAAGTGCACACCTACTTTTTGAGCACCTTGGATTATGATAAACGATTACATTCTTGTTAGTTTTCATTCCCATACATCATTAAAAACGCCTTCAAAAATTTATCCAGGTCACCATTCAGCACCGCTTCCACATTCCCTGTTTCATGTCCAGTACGGACATCTTTTATCAACTTGTAGGGGTGCAAGACGTAATTTCTAATTTGTGAACCCCATTCAATTTTCTTCTTATTTGCCTCAATCTCATCCCTAGCTTCCATGCGCGAGCGGTACTCAATTTCGTACAACTGAGATTTTAACAGTTGCATCGCCTTTTCCTTATTTCCCAACTGGGAACGAGATTCAGAATTCTCAATGATAATTCCACTAGGCGCGTGTCGCAAACGAACTGCGGTCTCAACCTTGTTGACGTTCTGTCCACCAGCACCACCTGATCTAAATGTCTCCCAGGTCACATCTGCTGGATTGACATAAATTTCAATTGTATCATCCACCAACGGATATACATATACAGAAACAAAGGAAGTATGGCGTTTCGCATTTGAATCAAACGGGGAAATACGCACCAGCCGATGTACGCCATTTTCACCTTTCAAATATCCAAATGCAAAATCTCCAGAAATTTCCAAGGTAACGGTTTTAACTCCCGCTACATCTCCATCTTGATAGTTCAATTCTTTGATCGTATATCCTTTCTTCTGACCCCACATGGTATACATCCGCATGAGCATTGATGCCCAATCACAACTCTCCGTTCCACCAGCACCTGCCGTAATCTGCAAAACAGCGCTCAAAGCATCTTCCTCATTGGAAAGCATGTTTTTCAATTCAAGCTCCTCCACTTCATCGACCAATTGAGTATATTGCTCATCCAGATCGGACTCATCACCCTCCCCTTCTTTCGCAAACTCGAACAATATCTCAAGATCGTCATACTTTGCCTTCATTGCATCAAATGTATCCGTCCAGTATTTCAGTGAACGAATGGACTTCATTTGAAGTTCGGCTTGTTTCGAATCGTTCCAAAAATCAGGATCCTGCGTTTTTAACTCTTCTTCTTGTAGTTCAACGCGCTTATCTTTGATCTTTAAATATCCCTCAATCGCCTCGATGCGACGAAGCACAACTTTTAATTGGTCTTGATTTATCATATTCAAAGCAAAATTAGTTAAAAAGATGAGAAAAATGTTTAGAACAAAAATCCATTTTAGCATGATTAGGAGGGGAAAAATTTTACTTTTGCTACAAAAAATTATAGAATGAATATTCCAAGTAATCTTAAATACACAAAGGACCATGAATGGGTACTTGTAGAAGGCGACAATGTTACGATTGGTATTACCGATTTCGCTCAAGGCGAGTTAGGAGATATCGTATATGTTGAGGTAGAAACCGAAGGTGAAACTCTTGACAAAGAGGAAGTTTTTGGTTCTGTTGAGGCTGTTAAAACAGTGTCTGATTTATTCATGCCAGTATCAGGAGAAATCACTGAATTCAACGGTGAGCTTGAGTCAAACCCAGAACTTGTTAATTCAGATCCCTACGGAAAAGGATGGATGGTAAAGGTAAAACTTTCTGACGCTGGAGAATTGGATACGTTGTTGGATGCCGCGGCATACACTGACCTAGTAGGATAAAATTGACGCTTAGGATAGTACTTCTTGGTCTGATTTGGTTTGGAGTAATGCTTCTATTGTTCTTTACACCAATAGAGGAACCTCAAACGCTTTACTTTAATGCGGTTCCGTCTAAATCTATCATCCATGGATTATTGTTTTGGGGATTTGCACATATTTGGAGCGCGACACTAAAAAAGCAACTCAAACATCAGTTTTTAAAACAGCACACACTGAAGATCGTATGTGCTGGATCTATTGTTTTGGCTGTACTTTTGGAATTATTTATTGTTGGGCTAGACATCAGTAACTATTTCAGCTTTTGGAATTTATTTTTTGATGTGTTGGGTATTTGTGTGGGGCTAATTAGCTTTCGTTTACTCTACACTAAATGTTATTGAGTTTATGGTATTTATTTTGTAGAGATAAATTTATATATTTACAATCTAATTCAATTTGAAATGGAATTAAAGAAAAGTAACGAAGCAAATATTGAGAAGTTAAGAGTACCTATTACTTTAATGGGACTTTTGTTCGTTGGTAGTATCGTACTAGCATCTTTCTCATATACGGTAGAAACAGAAAGAGACGGTGCCAATAATGTATCTGAAAACGATGCAGATGTGCAATTTGTTCAGGTAGACGCACCTGAAGATACTCCACCACCGCCACCACCACCACAAGTGGATGCACCACCACCGGTAACGGAAGAAATTGTTGAGGAAGAAAACACAGAAGTTGAACCAACACCTGTTGTTCAAACACCACCTCCTGTAGATATAGGACCGGTAGATGAAGTCGTGATTGAAGAAGAAATTATTGATTTCCCAGATGTTGAGGCATCTTTCCCAGGAGGAGCTGCAGCAATGCAAAAGTGGATTGCCGAAAACGTACAGTATCCTCAAACGGCCATTGAAATGAATGAGCAAGGTAGAGTTTACTTATCGTTTGTCGTTGAACCAGACGGTTCCATTACGAACATTGCAGTAGAACGTGGTGTAAGTTCTGACTTGGATAAAGAAGCAAAACGATTGTTGCGCAAAATGCCGAAATGGTCTGCTGGAGAAGCAAAAGGTAAAAAAGCAAGAACACGTTGTCGATTGCCAATCAACTTTACATTGAATTAAAAAACGAATTATATATACCATAAACGCTCATCATCCAGATGGGCGTTTTTTTTTGGCATACGATTTGGAAGTACAGACGTTAGAATTAAATCTAAACGTTATGGAAACGAAAAAAACAGAAAAAGCGAACATCGAAAAACTACGTGTTCCAGTTGCTTCCATTGGACTCTTGTTCATTGGAAGTCTTGTATTGGCATCTTTTTCCTTTACCGAAGGAATCAACAAGGACCTAAGAACCAAAGCAGCAGAAAGTTCAGTAGAAATTGAATTTTTACTTGAAAACACGCCGCATGTAACACTGCCACCACCAAAAGAAATGACATTTAAACCACCTGTGGACGAATACATTGCTCCGAAAAAAAATGAAGAAGTAGACACAAGTGCCACAGTAGTTTTACCACTGCCCAAGCTACCAAAAGGAGACACTACAATAATTGATGTTGACCCACCAATTATTGATTTTCCAGACGTAGAAGCTACGTTCATGGGAGGTGCTGCTGCAATGCAGAAGTGGATTGCTGAAAACGTGCAATATCCTCAAACAGCTATTGAAATGAACGAACAAGGGAAAGTCTATCTCTCATTTGTTGTTGAACCAGACGGATCTATTTCAAACATTGCCATTGAACGAGGTGTGAGTGGTGATTTAGATAAAGAAGCGAAGCGCTTAGTACGAAAAATGCCAAAATGGTCTCCAGGTGAGGCTAAAGGCAAAAAAGCTAGAACACGTTGTCGTTTACCAATCAATTTTACTTTGAATTAATTCTAACCAAATAATAAAACGAAGGCCTGCAATTTTTAATTGTGGGCTTTTGTTTTTATACGATCTGCTTAATAAGAAGAAGATGCTCCACCAACATTTTCGATGGGGTGCCAGGTCGTTTTTACCTCTTGGAAATCGGTGATATAATGAAGTCCCTGCGATGATGGATTGATCCAATTGTCATCGTAACACTGAACTCGTTTCAAATTCAACGCTGCGCTTTCTCTCAAATCTTTCATGATGGAGGCATTTGCACCGCTATAAAACATTCCGTTCACATCCATGTGAGTAGTCAACGATGGGTACATTTCACTTAAGCTACCAGTTAACACATTGACAACTCCACCTGGAACATCCGATGAATTCAAAACCTCGGCAAAAGTAATTGCGCAAAGCGGTAAATTCTCTGAAGCCAACACAACACAGCAGTTTCCGCCTGCAATGACTGGTATCACATTGGACACTAGTCCAATCAATGATGTTTCAGCATCAGCAACGACACCAATCACACCCATTGGTTCTAGCGTAGAAAAATTAAAATGGGACGATGCCACTGGATTCACTGAACTTGCTACTTGATTGTATTTATCGCACCAACCAGCATAATACACCAAACGGTCAATGGATAAACTCACTTCTTCTTCCGCCTTCTTCTTGGTTAATCCTTGAAATTCTAGTTCTTCGATAAATTGTGCCTTTCTACCTTCCAACATTTCAGCAATGCGGTACAAGATCTGACCCCGGTTAAACGCTGAGCGCTCCGACCAATCACCTTGCGCCTTTCTTGCAGCGACAACGGCATTCCGCACATCCTTTCTAGAACTTAAGCAGATATTGCCCAATTGTACTCCCTTCCCGTTGACTGGAGAATAATACCTTCCGGATTCAGTCCGAGGAAAACTACCTCCAATGTAAATCTTATATGTTTTTAAAACTTCCAAGCGTTCCATAATTATTTCAGTTTAACATAAGCACCCAATCCGTGCAAGCCACCTTCACGTCCATATCCGCTTTCCTTGTATCCACCAAAAGGTGATGTTGGATCGAATTTATTGTAAGTATTTGCCCAAACAACCCCAGCCTTTAATTTACTTGTCAAATTAAACACCCTAGAACCTTTATCGCACCAGACTCCTGCTGCCAGTCCAAAAGGTGTGTTGTTCGCTTTTTGAATCACTTCATCCACAGTTCTGAAGGTCTGAACCGTAAGTACTGGTCCAAATATTTCTTCCTGCACTATTGTACTTGATTGCGCAACATCCGTAAAAATTGTTGGTGCACAATAATATCCGCTCGTTGGAATTTTTGCTTTCGATTGGTGCATCGTCGCTCCTTCGCTGATACCCAGTTTAATGTACTTCTGTATTGTCGCTAATTGCTCCTTCGAGTTGATTGCACCGACATCTGTGTTCTTATCTAGAGGATTTCCAACAACCAATGTATCCATTCGTCGTTTGAGCTTTTTTATCACCTCATCAGCCACACTTTCCTGCACAAACAATCGCGATCCAGCGCAACAAACATGCCCTTGGTTAAAAAAGATGCCGTTAATAATTCCTTCGACAGCCTGATCAATCGGTGCATCATCCATAATAATATTGGCTGATTTCCCACCTAACTCAAGTGTTGCCTTTTTATTTGTTCCTGCAATTGCTTTTTGGATGATCTTCCCAACACCCGTTGAGCCAGTGAATGCTATTTTATCCACGTCCGAATGATTGACAATCGCCGCGCCTGTATCTCCATAACCCGTTACAATGTTAACAACACCTGGAGGCAATCCCGCGTCGTGAAAAATCTCTGCCAATTTAAGTGCCGTTAAAGGCGTTGTTTCAGCTGGTTTGAGAACCACTGTATTCCCAGCGGCAAGTGCTGGAGCAATTTTCCAGGCTGCCATTAAGATCGGAAAGTTCCAAGGGATTATTTGTCCTGCAACGCCAAGCGATTCAACTTTTCTGTTGGGAAATGCATATTCTAATTTGTCGGCCCAGCCTGCATAATAAAAGAAGTGATTACATGCCAAGGGCACATCCACATCACGTGATTCTCGAATGACTTTACCAGCATCCAACGTTTCAATGACCGCTAATTCACGGGCTCTCTCCTGCATGATTCGTGCAATGCGATAAATGTACTTTCCTCTTTCCTTTCCGCTCAGCTTCGACCACACTTGCGTGTATGCTTTACGTGCTGCCTTTACCGCCTTATCTACGTCGGCTTCATTTGCATAGGCGACATCGGCCAGTTTCTCTCCTGTAGCTGGATTGGTAGTTGCGAAATACTTTCCTGAGGATGGTTTCACAAACTTTCCATCAATGTATAAATCGTACTTTTTCTTCAATTGTATATGATCTGTTCCTTCCATCGAAGGAGCATATTCCCAATCCATATTTTTACCCTTTGTCGTTTCCTTCTTTGCCATAACTAATCGATTGAAAAATAATCTGAAGATTGGTAGTTTCCGCTTTCTAATTTCATGATTTGCATCAACACATCATTTGCCAGGCTACTGGCTCCAAATCTAAACCATTCATTGGAAAGCCATTCACTGCCTAACACTTCATTCACCATTACTAGGTTATGCAGTGCCAATTTTGAATTAGAAATCCCTCCAGCTGGCTTCATACCCACCTGTACTCCAGTCGCATCCATAAAGTCACGAATAGCGAGCAGCATTGTATACGTTACTTGCATTGTGGCTGCAGGTTGAATCTTTCCTGTAGATGTCTTGATAAAATCTGCTCCTGCATACATAGCAATATCACTTGCACGTCGAACATTGTCCAGAGTTACCAACTCACCTGTTTCAAGAATAACTTTCAATCGCGCAGACCCGCATACTTCTTTAATCGCAGCAATTTCATCAAAAACGAAATTATACTCTCCAGACAAAAATTTTCCTCGTGAAATGACCATATCGATCTCATCAGCGCCTTCACTTACGGCATATTTCGTGTCCATCAATTTAACTTCCAGCGGTGCTTGACCACTTGGAAAGGCGGTAGATACCGATGCTACTTTTACGCCTGAATTTTCAACTTCTTTCTTTGCAATTTTCACCATGGATGGATAAACACAGACCGCAGCCACGGTTGGTAGATTTGGGTGAACATCGTGGAGATGTTTTGCTTTGAAGCACATTTGTCTCACCTTTCCCGGAGTATCCTTTCCTTCCAGCGTGGTTAAATCAATCATGCTCAAGGCCATTTTCAGTCCTTGGAGCTTTGCCTCATTCTTAATACTTCTTGTTTGAAACCGCGCTACCCTTTCCTCTACGCCAACCTTATCTATTCTTGGAGATAGATTAAAATCAGGAACAGTAAACTGGGATTTAATATTCTTCTTGCTCATGTGGTAATTTGGTAGAGAACAAATATAAAGCTTATTCAAGAAAAAAGGCTCCAATTGGAGCCTTTCGTTTTTCTAGTTTGATTACAACTGTCCATCTGAATGATAAACGCCTTTCTTGAATACTCTTACCTTCAGTAAGATACCATCGGCATCGTATTCATAAACTTTTCCATCCCAAAGTCTGCCGTTTCGGAATTCTCCGTCCTGCCAGATTTCATCGTTCTCATTGTAAACTTTATTGTAACCGTTCGTTTGGAATCGTGTTCCTTTTGTTCTAGGGTTTGTAACTCTAGGTGCGGTTTCTTTCGAGATACCTGGATCTACAACTTTCACTACTGGATTTTGAATTTCACGTTGTTCGCTTCGTTCAACAGATCCATCGGCAGCATAATAGATAATCTCTTTTATATCTCCATTTTCGTAATAACGTGTCGCCTTTCCAGTTGGGACACCGTCTTGAGACTCGTACACAAACTCTTCTTGTCCATTTGGATAAAAATACTTGATAACACCCTGTTCTTTACCAGAGTCGTTATATTTTGCTTCGTATTCAAGCACACCATTTTGATGGAATCTTTTTAAGGAATCTAAATATTTATTTCGATTGAATGTACCAACTTCTCTTACGGTACCATCTGGGTAAATCTTGGTATACTGACCGTTTGGTCGATTGTTGTGGTATTCACCCTTTAACTTGGGTGTCACACCATCATTGTGGTATTTTATCCAAATTCCCTCTTTTCTATCATCTAGATAAGGTCCCTCTTCAATTTTTCCATCTGATGGAAATCCAGCTTCTGGTCGGTCTTTACCATAGTAAATCCATACACCCTGCTTTCTACCCTGCGAATCTTTCTTATTCGTATCGCCCCCTTGATCACCAACAGCCACTACAAGTGACGTTGGAAAAAATCCAAGCAAGATTAGTAGTATCAATTTTTTTAAAATCATCTTATCGATTCCTTTTACAAAATTTTCGAGTGTTCACAGTTCCATCCGAAAGTACATAATACATTCTATTAAACAAAATAAATTCGTCAAACATTGTATTTCTATCGACAAAAAAAGAAAAACTAGGCGTTAATGTTTTCACCACTTTTCTATGTTTTTAGAATTAAACTAACGTCAACATTTTTTAACATAATGTTAACCAAGCTTTTAGTATCGAATTCTTCCTTCCACCCCCAATCGTTTCGAGCAGAAGAATCATCGATTGAACTTGGCCAGCTATCTGCAATTTTTTGTCGATAATCCGGCGCATACACTATTCTAAAACTCGGATAATACAATTTAATTTCTTCTGATAACTGCTTTGGCGTAAAACTGCACGCTGACAGGTTATACGATGATCTTATTTTTATTTGCTCCTTTGGTGCCTCCATCAACTCAATTGTTGCGCGAATTGCATCTTCCATGTACATCATCGGCAACGCTGTATCTTCACTTAAAAAGCATGTAAAATCATTGCCCATTTTCGCTTGATAGAAAATATCTACGGCATAATCAGTCGTTCCACCTCCTGGCAAGCTTGTGTATGAAATTAGTCCTGGATAACGAATACTTCTCACATCAACACCGTAGTTTTTAAAATAGTACTCACACCAGCGTTCTCCTGCCTGTTTAGAAATTCCGTAGACCGTTGAAGGTTCCATAATGGTGTATTGCGGCGTATTCTCCTTGGGAGTCGTAGGTCCAAAAACTGCAATTGAGCTTGGCCAGAAAATTTTTGAAATAGCACCTTCCTTCGCCAAATCCAAGATGGTGAATAAGCCCTCCATGTTCAGTTGCCAAGCGAAAGCCGGATTCTTTTCAGCAGTAGCACTTAGCAAAGCTGCCAAAAGATAAACTTCATCAACATTTTCTTCAGTAATAAATCGTCTTACGTTCTCTCGGTCCAAAATATCCATTTGGACGTATGGTCCATTGCCTATCGCTTTTGGACAGGCCTCGTGTAAATCTGCCCCTATCACATTCGTTTCACCATGCTTGGATCTTAATGCCAAGACTAATTCAGTTCCAATCTGACCCCCTGCACCAATTACTAATATTTTCTTCATACATCAATTGTTACCTACAAATAGAAATAATATTTGGTGATTTTCCTAAATGCAAGCCAAAAATATTCGCGATTAAGTTAATTTTACTGATAACCGTCATTTTTTTGCGACTCAAAGAGTTTGTATCTTTGTGGTTGGACGTTAAGTACAGTGAGGTCGATTAATGATTGTGCCCATACGTTGAACTGACATTTAAAACTAAGTTATTTATGCCTTTTTATCAGAAATTAGGGACAATCCCACCAAAAAGACATACCGTTTTCAGAAAGGAAAACGGCGAACTCTACCATGAGCAATTGTTTGGAACGATTGGTTTTGATGGAATGTCATCACTGTTGTACCATGTTGAACCTCCGACCATTGTGAAGAGCTTCGTGGGACAGATTGATTTAAATCCTGAAATAGCCGTTGAAAAGCAGCTCCAAATGAGAAGTTTTGCAGGGTTCAACCTCACACCGACGGATGATTATCTAGAAAGTCGGGTTGCGGTTCTTGTGAATAGCGACTGCCAAATTGCCCTTTCAGCTCCTAAAAAATCCTTGCGTGATTACTTCTATAAAAACGCGGATTGCGATGAAGTGATTTTTATTCATCAGGGTTCTGGAACATTGCGCACCCAATTGGGGAATATTCCATTTAAATATGGCGACTATTTAGTTGTTCCTCGCGGAATTATTTACCAAATTGATTTTGATACAGCTGAAAATCGCTTGTTTATCGTTGAGTCGCACCATCCGATATACACCCCAAAACGTTATAGAAATTGGTTCGGACAATTGTTGGAACACTCTCCGTATTGCGAACGTGATTTCCGACCACCTTCAGAGCTAGAAACGCATCATGAAAAAGGAGATTTTTTAGTAAAAACTAAAAAGCAAGGAATATTGTACTCCTACAATTATGCATCGCATCCATTTGATGTTGTTGGTTGGGATGGCTTCAATTACCCGTATGCTTTCTCGATTCACGATTTTGAACCAATCACGGGTCGAATCCACTTACCACCTCCTATTCACCAAACATTTGAAACGAGTGCTTTCGTGATCTGTTCATTCGTGCCGCGTCTCTACGATTATCACCCAGATTCAATTCCTGCACCGTACAATCATAGCAATATTGATTCTGACGAGGTGTTATATTACGTTGATGGTGATTTTATGAGTAGAAATAACATTGAAAAGGGGCAAATCACACTTCATCCCGGAGGCATTCCTCACGGACCTCACCCAGGAGCTTATGAACGAAGCATTGGAAAAAAGGAAACGCAAGAGTTAGCGGTGATGGTGGATACATTCAAACCTCTTCAACTGACAAAAAAAGGATTAGAAATAGAAATCAAGGACTATTATCAGTCTTGGTTGCATTAATAAAAACGATAACATGGGAAAACAAACTACGCCACAAAATGTGGAATATGGATTAGAGAAAATATTTGAAGGGGCGCAAGACTTTCTTCCTTTACTTGGAACGGATTATGTTGAGTTTTACGTAGGTAATGCTAAACAAGCGGCTCATTTTTATAAAACGGCTTTTGGATTTCAATCACATGCGTATGCGGGATTGGAAACTGGCGTAAAGGATCGAGCTTCCTACGTGTTAAAACAAGATAAAATTCGACTGGTACTCACAACTGCTTTGAACAGCGAGTCTGTTATTGGTGATCATGTAAAAAAACATGGTGATGGGGTTAAAATTGTTGCATTGTGGGTTGAAGATGCCCGAAGTGCCTACGCCGAAACAATCAAACGTGGAGCGAAATCCTACATGGAACCCGTTGTTGAAAAAGATAAACATGGAGAAGTTGTACGCGCTGGTATTTATACCTATGGGGAGACAGTTCACATGTTTGTGGAACGCAAAAATTACAAAGGAGAGTTTCTACCAGGTTACCAAAAATGGGAATCAGACTATAACCCTACACCTGTTGGTTTAAAATTTATCGACCATATGGTTGGAAACGTAGGTTGGGGAGAAATGAACACGTGGGTAAAATGGTACGAGGACGTTATGGGATTCGTTAATTTTCTTTCATTCGATGACAAGCAAATTCATACCGAGTATTCAGCGCTGATGTCAAAGGTAATGTCGAACGGAAACGGACGAATTAAATTCCCGATCAATGAACCTGCAGAAGGAAAAAAACGCTCTCAAATTGAGGAATACCTAGATTTCTACGAAGGTCCTGGTGTACAACATATCGCAGTTGCAACGGACGACATCATTTCCACGGTTTCTGCATTGCGAAGCAGAGGTATTGAATTTTTGTCAACACCACCTGAAGAGTATTATAGAGCCGTTCCTGTTCGATTGGAAGAGCATAATCATGCGTTAAAAGAAGACATTGAAACGCTCAAAAGCCTTGGAATTATGATTGATGCAGATGAGGAAGGTTATCTGTTGCAAATTTTTACCAAGCCGTTAGAAGATCGTCCAACTTTGTTCTTTGAGATCATTCAACGAATGGGAGCGAGAGGATTTGGTGCTGGAAACTTTAAAGCTTTGTTCGAGTCCATTGAGCGTGAACAAGAAAAGCGTGGGACGTTATAATTTAAGTTATAGCATCTTATTTTAGGTTGAAAACCCGTACGCCTCTGGCGCACGGGTTTTTTTATTCCTAAAGACAGGCGGGAATTATCTTTTTCCCTCTCTTATTTGTTGAGCTTCCCACTTACGGTACAAATCAAAATAGCTTTTTGACTCCATTACCACAACACCTCCAAGCGTATCACCGTATTTCGCAGGTAATCCTCCCGTGTACACCATCATTCGTCCAATGGAGCATCCAGGAACATTTCCCACATTGGCAGTTTTTACCCCGTCCATTAAATAGAGCATATCTCCTTTACGCGCTCCACGAAAAACCAACTCTCCATCTTCCATCATCCGAACTTCAGAAGTCATTGAAGAAATAAGACCTTTCACATCAAATTTCAGGGGTGATTTATCAATTTCCTCTGCAGTAATTGTTCTCACCGGCAAATTCCCATCGATTAATTGAATTTTATCGCGATAATAAATAGCTTCCACTGGACCTAAAACCGCTATTGTACTTTCAAACTTTAATTCACCTGCCTGAAAAAAGCCATCCATGGGTACCTGGACTATGATATTTTTCATTGTATCTTCATAGTACTTCACTCCGAGAATATAGGTTCCTGCAGGAATTCCCGTAATTCTAAATCGACCGTCGTAATCGGTTCGTTCTTGATACTTTGTACCTCCTGTTTCTATAAAAGCCACTGCACCATATATTGGTGTTCCATCTTTCTTGTCAACCACAGTTCCTATTACTTCTCCCAAGTTTCCTTGTCCAAAGAGCATTGTTGACATCAACAAACAACTCACTACCATTAATTTTTTCATGATTCTTAATTTTTAGATTTATACCCTTTAGATGCGAGCATGATCCAAATTCCATAATTGAGTGTGCCCTCACCCTTTTTTACCACAAGTCCAAAAACAAAAAAACTCCCTGCATTCGCAGAGAGTTCAGTATTCATATTTTCAATGTACTTATTCGCCCAAAGTTGCACTTGAACAAGGAAACTGTCTGTCCACTTTTTTGAACAGCCCTTGAAGTACATTTCCTGGTCCTACTTCAACTACTTCTGAGGCACCATCGGCTATCATTTGTTGCATAGTTTGCGTCCATTTCACTGGTGCTGTCAATTGTGCAATTAAATTCTTTTGAATTTCAACAGGGTCAGTAACCGCCTTTGCTGCTACATTCTGATAAATTGGACAAATGGGTGTGCTTAATATCGTTGCTTGAATGGCTGCGGCCAATTTCTCTCGCGCTGGTTCCATCAATGGAGAATGAAAAGCTCCTCCCACAGGAAGAATCATTGCTCGTCGTGCACCCGCTTCAGTTAATCGTTCACATGCCTTTTCAACAGCTGGAACGGTTCCAGAAATCACCAATTGACCTGGACAGTTGTAATTTGCAGCTACAACAACCCCATCCACATCTTGACATACTTTTTCAACGACCTCATCGTCCAGCCCAATAATTGCAGCCATGGTTGAAGGAGTTGCTTCGCATGCCTCTTGCATAGCAAGTGCTCGCTCAGAAACTAAACGCAACCCATCTTCAAACTTTAAGGTTTTATTTGCCACGAGTGCTGAAATCTCACCAAGAGAATGCCCTGCCACCATATCTGGTTGAAATCCATCACCTAGACATATGGCAAGAATGGTAGAATGCAGAAAAATTGCGGGTTGAGTTACTTTGGTCTCCTTGAGTTCTTCAGGAGTTCCTTCAAACATGATTTTTGTAATCTCAAAACCAAGAATTTCATTGGCTTTTAAAAACAGTTCCTTCGCAATGGGTGAACTGTCGTATAAATCCCTTCCCATTCCTGTAAACTGTGCTCCTTGACCTGGAAAAACGTATGCTTTCATTTTTAATCTCTTTTATTGAATAACTAATTTTTTTGAAACCGAACCTTGATCGCTACTGATCTGAATAAAATAAACACCCGCACCATAGATTGACAAATCCAACTGAATTGTTTCGTTCGTGCGCGTCGAATATAATTTTTTACCAAGAGTTGTGTATACCTCAATGGTGTTATTGGCGTTGTTACCGTTTGTAACAGTTACTTGACCGTTGGACGGGTTTGGAAAAATATCGACCCCTTCCATACTGTTTTCTGAAACATTGAGCCAACCACCATTCATCAACATACGAATACCCAATGCATTTCCATTAGTGTATGAAACATTGGATCTGTGAATTGCACTGGCATAAATTGGTTGTTCAACAGTTAAATCGTTAATGACATTGATCTGATTTACATTGTCATTGCTGTATAAGGTCACGGCGGCATAGTAACATCCCGTGTCCAACAGCAATGGTGACGCGAAATAAACATCCACATAACCGTTTGAAACCTCTGTTACACCTACATAATCAATTTCTGTTTCAGCCAAGGGTGTTATATCATTTACCCAGAAATCCGCTGTATCAATAATACTTCCTACAAGCACTCCTCCCTGCACGGTTCCAGGAGCAAGCATAACACGTAGACCTGAAACCAACGATTGTTGTTTTATATGATACATCGCTGCTAGTAACAATCCGTCCGATGAATTTTCAAAGGTGGTTGTCCCAATCGAAGAAAGGGTTAATTCACTTACTGGATGAACGTCTATTCCATCTTGTGCATACAGACTGTCCGTAATTTCAAAATTTCTTAGTCGTTCATTGTTTCCAAACTCTGGTCCAGCCGTTTCATTGTCTGAAACCACTGAAAATGCGCCTTCGTACAAACCGACGGGCAGAGACAATGGCTCTAAATTCCCCATAGAATATGTTGAATCCACCTCAAACAAAGCTCTTGTGTCAGCAACTGAAAATGCTGTAAAGTCGGCATCAAATAACACATTGGTTTGATTCTGCCATCCAAAATTGTACACATTCGCACCGATCTCCCAGTTTGATTCAACCTGATCTATGGGTGTTTTCGCATATTGAATGTTGTCGGTATTTTCATTGTACACCCATGAATCGGTGAACATAATATCGTGTTGTGCTTGCTCAAGCACTTTGAAATCGTCGATAAATAATGCGTAACCCCAACGACCTGTCCAATTGATACGAAAATAGATTTCATTCACTGCCCCAGTAAGTGCAGAGCTGACGTTGATTTGTACTTTGTGCGGATTATCTGTATACTGACCATTCGACCAATTGGGGAAAATTTCAAATACATTGTCCATTGCTGAAATGTCCGTAGTAGGATCTAAATCTGGCCACACCACATTTCCGAACCCATCTCCAACACCAACTACCAAGTAGGGTCGTTCAAAGTTGTATCTGCGATAAAATGTTTCAAACTCAACAATCACGTTAGGTGTAGCTGTTAGATCAAGTGGGACTGCAGTTGTCAGCCACGAGTCTTCCATATCAGTTCCGCCTGTCAACGCTCCGTATTCATCTGAATCCAAAATTGCCCAGCCGTCTGCTGCCGAAGTAGATTGGATTGTATCAATGTAGAATGGACCTTGGCAAGTATCTGAACCAATTTTCCAATCAAGCGAACAATCTACAGCATCGTGGTCGATTACCCATTCTGCTGGATTGTCAAAAGTACTTTCCCAGAGTGTATTCAGTTTTTGGTGTGAATACATTGACTGATTAGGTTTTGATTCAACTGGTACCCTCGATTTCAAAATCGGTAAGGATTCAGTTTCTACTTGCGCGTGAATTGAAAAAGTCAAAAAATAAAAGAGTATTCCTATATATTTTATTATCATAAAAGTTTAGTTTAATGCGCTAAGTTAAGAAATGTAAACAATTACAAACAGCTTAATATTTAGGAGGCGAAATACTGTGGAAATTAACAAAAATTTGGAATTAGCAAAATTTATTTATAATATTATAAGAACAATTATAAACTAATAGTTATGAAAAGAAAAATTTTATTATTCTCGCTTTTGCTAATCGGAGGCGTTATTGGAGTTTTTTCAATAGTGCAAGCAAACAATGTAAGTTTAGATGAATCAAAGAAAGCTCCGTGTAGAAAACATGTATTTAATTGCCCTACTGGATGGTGTTGTGGCTACAAATGTGTTGATGGAATACCAACACTACCTATCTGTGAGCCAGAGGATTGTCAAATGATTTTTCCTTGTGTGGAGCGTTAAATCACTTAAATTATGAAAAGTGAAAAGCCTTTAACAGAATGGGGGATAAGGTTTTTTTATCCCCTATTTATTTTCATTATTATTCTTTCCACCGCATGTGAAAATAATGAAACTGGTATATTCAAACAACTTTCAAGTGGAGAAGTGAAAAAATGTAACTTAACAATTATCCATAATACTATTAGTGACTCTATCATTTTGAATTTTCCAGATGCACACAATACAGTTAACGCGAATGTTCCATTTAAGTTAAAAAGTGAAAAACTGTATGTGCTTACCATGGAGAACAATATTATTGTTTACCCTCTCAAATTCTCTGATATAAACTCAAACCCTATTAATCCAATACAAATAATTGAACTCCCTAAAAATATAGAGGGAATTAGTGACTTTTATTTTATAAATAATCATGGCAATATTTTAGTTTCAACTTTGAGTAATTTAGTTTTGAACTTTAATTATAACGACAAAAAAGTAGATACCATCTTAGATGGTGGTAAATATGTATATAATTCAATGCCATATATAGGAATGACACCAATTAAGTTAAACAACAAGTTTATACTTCCATACACGAAAATTAATGATTTTGTTGAGGGCAACTTCCTTAGTGTCTATGATCAAAACTTCAAATATTTACACGGAATAGGCAACTCTGGCTATGTAGATCAAGATTGCAAGCTTCCCTACTATGATACTCCTATAATCTCAAATTTTACAGATAGCAATATGTTTTATGCGTCCTTTTCATCTTCGAATAAAATTCTTAAATGTGATTTCACAAAGGATTTAAAAATCGTGTATAATACTATATATGAAACCGAAGAAGAAACAAGTACTCCCCAAGATTGTATTTCTAAGAATCAGTTATATGATTATAAGTTTCTGAATAAATTATATGTTACATCATCATATTGGTTATCGCTAGTAGCAAAAGACAAAATATTGTATAGAATTAAGAAAAAAAGCCAACCATTTATAAACGTAAAGACTAGAAAGAAAAATACAATGTTAGATGCACCATGGTCAATGGATATAATTGATACAGATGCAGAAAGAACAAGGCGCCTTGAATTTCCAGCAAGGGAGTTTCTTTACTTATCTGGTTTTTTATTTAACAATTCCTATTACATTCCTAAGTCCCCATCCAATAATAAAATAATTATTTATGGCTTCATTTAAAATTATAATACAAATTATCATAGTATTATTGGTCTTCATTGGGTGTTCAAGCGATAGCTCGGATACCACTTCTGAAAAAAATGCAAATAGCACAGAATTAAAGAAAAATGTATTATTTGCAGAATATCCATTTAAAGAAGATTTAAACTATTATTTGAATGATTTATTCGTTCAACCTCAGCTATATGACACTATTTTTTTTATCCCCTTAAATACCTGCGAACTGTGTGTGGTACATACTCTTGAATCATTAGATAGAAATAATTTTTCTGGTTTATTAGTATTAGGTGGAAAAGAAGGCGCTCATCCAAACTTTGATAAGATAATAAATAAAATTGACAATTCCGCTACAGTTGTAAGAGACTCAACATATGAAATGCTTCAATATAATATTGATATTTTTGGTCCCACATTAATTTTAGATATAGAAGAAAGTAAAATGAAATATATACATATTGAATATAAGATGTTACCAGTTCTTTTAGACTCTTTAGGTTGGGATTAAAGCTGAACCTTTATTATGTTATGTTTCATGGTCTTCTACATTAGAGCTATATAGTATCAAACTCACTGAAAGCACAATTTATAAATAAGAAAGGAGCAACTTACGTTGCTCCTTTCTTATTATCATCTAACCGTTAAGGTCAATATTGAAGTTATTTGATCACAACACGCTCAACCATTGTACCATTTTCATTTGAAACTTTTACGATGTAAACACCGGTTCCATTTCCTGAAAGGTCAATTGTAGTTGAAGTTGAAACAGTTGAAGTAAAGACTACTTTACCTAACATGTCGTGCACCTCAATTGCGTTTGTTGCATTGTTTTCGTTTGTTACATTGATAACACCCGCAGAAGGATTTGGATATACAGAAACTCCTGTCAACATGTTTTCATCAACACCAACGACATCGTCCATCAACATACGAATACCAAAAGCTGTACCATTCGTCCAGGATTGATCACTAGGAATAAAAATCGCACTTGCAAAACTTGGCTGAGGAACCGTTTCATCGTCCAATACACGTATTGTGTTTATGTCACCGTTACTGTACAATTCAATTGCCGCATAGTATGCACCAGGATTCAAGGTGACTGGTGATGAAAACATTAAGTCAATATAACCGTTCGTTACATCTTGTGCTGTAACTAGTGTCAAATTAGTACTAAACATGGATGTCATGTCGTTTTGCCAGAATGCAGCCGTGTCTTTAAATGACCCAAGAATTTCACCTCCCTCAACAGTTCCATTTGCCAACATTACTCTTAATCCAGCAACTTGATCCGCTGTCTTGAAGTGGTACATAGAAGCCAATACTAAACCATCAGTAACTCCAGTAAAGGAACCTGAACCAAGAGCGCTTAACGCCAACTCTGATGCAGGGTGCACACCGATACCATCCTGCGAATACATGTTCGTTGTTACTTCAAAACTTCTCAAAAACGTGTTATTCCAAAAATCAGATCCCGTTGTTTCACCGTCAGATACCGCAGTGTATGTACCATCATATACCCCAAGCGCCAAGATAGGAGACTCAGTACTCTCCATAATAACAGTAGCGCCTGAAGCCAATGTAGGTTCAGTTACATTTGAAGAAAATAATCCAAAATCAACATCTAAATCAATGTTGGTTTGATCATTCACGCCAAAGTTTAATACTTCAGACCCAACTGTCCAATCAGTATCTAAATGATTCAATGGAGTTCTACCGTATTCAAATCCTTCATTATTTGTTCCGGCAAACCAAGAAGATAAAATCTGGATATCGTCAGCAGGCTGTTCTACAATACTAATATCATCTACAAACCAAGTATATCCCCATGTACCAGTCCAGTTAAATCGAATGTAAATGTCATCCAATGGTTGTCCCGCCAATGCGGAACTAATGTTAATTTGAATCAACTCTGGGTTACTAGATTCATCATTGTTGTTAACATAGTTTGGGAAAACATCAAATACGTTATTCATCATTGAAATGTCTGTCCCTACTGCTAAATCTGGCCAAGTAACATTTCCTGCACCATCACCAATACCTACAACAAGGTAACATTGTGAATCCCATCTTCTATAGTTATTCTCAAATTGAACAACAGCACTAGGAAACCCAGTTAAATCAATACCATTTGCATTTGTTAACCAGCAATCCTCTGGTGTCGATCCTTCGTGCGCATCAGAATCTATCATCGCCCATCCATCAGCAGCCGTAGTTGATGCAATATCTGCAGTAGGGTAACCACCTGTGTTGGAAACTATGCCAATTTGCCAATTTAAAGTAGTCGACCCGTCATTCGCAATCACCCAATCAGATGGTGTTCCGAACGTATTTGACCATAAACTCCCTCCCTTCTCAGTGTTTTTAACTGGTTTCTCTGGGCGGACTTCCATTCCAAAGTCTTTTGTCTTTTTAACCGGTAAGTGATTTGATTTCATCTGTGCATTGACGCCAGAAACTAGCGCAAGAGACAGAATACTTAAGTAAACTTTTCTGATAATATATCATTTTTTAGTGTGAATTATAAAATTACACAATTCAATCGTACTACGCAACTATTATTCACATAATAACCACATTGTTACCATAAAAAAAGGGTCGTTCATTGAACGACCCTTTCAATTAATTTGTGCTAAAAATAGTTATCTATCTTATCACAACACGCTCAACCATTGTACCATTTTCATTTGAAACTTTCACGATGTAAACACCAGTTCCGTTTCCTGAAAGGTCAATTGTAGTTGAAGTTGAAACAGTTGAAGTAAAGACTACTTTACCTAACATGTCGTGTACCTCAATTACGTTCGTTACTTTGTTATCATTTGTTACATTGATAATACCCTCTGAAGGATTCGGGTATACAGAAACTCCTGTCAACGTGTTTTCATAAATACCTAATGGTTCGTCAAAGTTCATTCTTATCGCCGGAGAAAAACCCCAACCATTGAACCAGTTTATAGCCGAAGATGCTCCAAAAGGTCCGTAACAAACTGTTGAAAAGTCATCATCGCCTTCATCACTTCCGCCAAGGAACATTCTGTCAGTATCATTGTTTATTTTTCTTACTTCCATAACATATGATGACCCTGCGCTTAAACTTATTGGACTAAAAAAAGGTATGGTCGTGAAACTTCCGCTACCGATATCAGCAGATGTAACTGTATAATCAACAGCACCAACCTGTGTTAGGTCTTGAATATTCGCACCTACTTCCCAAACATAAATTAACACGTACAAATCATTTGCTGTACCGGTCTCAAACTTAACATCGGCTGCTTGAAGGACAGCATTGTTCTCCATTACGAACATATTACCCATACCCACTTCGTCATCGACATCAAATCGGAAAGCTTGATCTATCGTGAAATCATGTGCGTACGTGTCCGCTGTTGTTGAAACCACCACAGATTTTTGATTATTTGCCAAGTTGTCATCTGCTGACAAAGTGAAATCAGCTGTATAGTTTCCAATTAGTGTCGGTGTATAACCAGTATCAAACCATAGTGTATCCGAATCTGCAGGTGATAAAGTTACTGAAACTACATCATTAAAAACGGAAGTTGAACCGTCATTTAAATCTGCTGTAACATCAAACGTTTGTCCAAATCCTCCGATGTTCTTCACTGCAACTCCAATTCTCATTGGTTTCACCTGATCTTGAGGCACCATTGAATAATCAAAATCTAGAATGATATCCCCTGTCCACGCATTTGAAATTTCAATTTCATTGTCGGGAGTATCTTCGATCACAACATTATCCAAATAAAACGGCGCTCCATCAAGACCGTAATAGCTAAATCCTATTACAACATCTTGACCTTGGTACGCTGAAAGGTCTACGTAGGCTCTCTTCCATATGTATGTCTCATAATCATTTGAGTACGATGCATCCAACAGGACAATTGAATCCTCCTGCCAAACAACATTATCCCAAGAAGCTCCTGAATCATTAGATACCAAAACCTGAATATCGGCATTATCATAGGTTCCTCCTATCGTAGTTGCATGCCAATAGATACTTGTTGCAAAATCAAATGATACACGACAAGGACCTGCAGGCAACGTAGTTTCTGGTGCAATCAAGTATTCATCATGTTGGTCAACTGAATTAACATACAAAACCGCAGCGCAACCACCAGGATTCGTTCCGTTAAACGCGTCTGCATTTTCAGGATAACCACCTGTAGTACGATGATGCCACTCTTGTGCCGGATTTGTTACTGTTGAAGCCGGCCCACTATTCACAGCCCAACCTGCTGGAGGAAACGTCCCTTCAAAGTCTTCTGTTAAATAACTTGCCTTTTCTGCATAATGATTCGGTAGACCCGCAGAAGGTGAAGTAACCTTCAAAATAGGTGCTACTCTTTCACTTCGATCCTTGTTTGTACCAATACTCTTGTCTTGAGCACTAACACCTATAGCGAACGATACCGCTAAAATGCTTAAGTAGATTTTTTTCATAATTATTATAGTTCTTTAGTTGTGAGGGATAAAATTAGGAAATGAATTTATAATAACCAAAAAAATTACATCAAACACCGGCATTAATAAGCTCATACATAGAGTTATCCGCCATGAAACAAGAAATTGAATTTAATGAATATTTGACGAAAGCCAGCGCTCCATCTTTGCGGTTTCCATTTGTTTTCTTTCGGCGATTGAAACTACCTGATCCATGCCAATTTTACCTACACCAAAATACTTAGCGGCAGAGTTTGCAAAATACCATCCAGAAACACTGGCTGCTGGCAACATTGCCAAACTATCGGTGAGATTAACACCTGTGATTTCAGTGGCGTTGAGTAATTCAAACAATCCTGTTTTCTCCGTATGGTCAGGGCACGCAGGGTAGCCTGGAGCGGGACGTATTCCAACGTATTTTTCCTTGATCAACTCATCATTTGTCAACGACTCAGATGTATCATACCCCCAAATTTCCTTGCGGACTTTCTCGTGCAGAAATTCGGCAAATGCCTCCGCTAAACGATCCGCCAATGCCTTCAATAATATTGAATTGTAATCATCGTGGTCCCGTTCAAATTCCAAAACACGTTTTTCAATGCCTAAACCTGAAGTAACAACAAAACCTCCGATATAATCCTTCTTTCCAGTATCCTTGGGTGCTATGAAATCTGCCAGTGCGATATTCGGCACTCCACTAACCTTTTTGGTTTGTTGACGCATGGTTCTCTGAATATACGCTACGCTGGTTCGTGACTCATCATAGTATATTTCAATGTCATCCTCAACAGAAGCAGCTGGAAATATGCCAACAACTCCACGGTGTGTTAACCACTCCTCTTCGTCAATTTTTTTGAGCATTTGCTGAGCATCTTCGTACAGTTTCGTTGCGACTTCTCCCACCACTTCGTCGGTTAAAATTGCAGGGTATTTGCCATGAAGTTCCCATGTTCTAAAAAACGGCGTCCAATCGATGTATGGAAATAATTCATGTGCCTTCACCTCAACACGTTGAAGTCCCAATTGTTTCGGTGTAGCTATTTCCGAAGTATTCCAGTCAATTTTGAATTTGTTCTCTCTTGCTTTCTCTAGCGGTAGCAATTCCTTTTCCGCCCGATGTTTCGCATGATGCTCTCTAATTCGTTCATACTCCGATTTAATATCAGCTACAAATTCATTACGACGCTGTCCCAACAAGCGTTCAACCACAGTAACCGACCTTGAAGCATCTAATACATGTACAGTCTGGTTCAAGGTAAAATGTTCTTCAATTTTTACAGCCGTGTGCACACGGGAGGTCGTCGCACCACCAATAATCAATGGAATATTTAAGTTTGCACGCTGCATTTCTTTGGCAACAGTGACCATTTCATCCAAAGAAGGTGTAATCAGTCCGCTCAAACCAATGATATCAACGTTTTGCTTGATCGCTTCTTCAATGATTCTGTCACAAGATACCATGACACCAAGATCAATCACTTCATAATTGTTGCATCCCAGTACGACGCCAACAATGTTCTTTCCAATGTCGTGTACATCACCCTTCACCGTCGCCATTAGCACTTTTCCAGCAGAAGAACTTTTTCCATCCTTTTCCGCCTCAATGAACGGCAATAAATAAGCAACCGCCTTTTTCATTACCCTAGCCGATTTTACAACTTGCGGCAAAAACATTTTCCCGCTCCCGAACAAATCTCCAACGACATTCATGCCATCCATTAACGGTCCTTCGATGACTTCAATGGGACGTTCAAACAAGTGGCGACATTCCTCAACATCAATTTCAGCATAATCAGCAATTCCTTTGACGAGTGAGTACGTTAAACGCTCTTTCACACTTTTCTCACGCCAGGACAGGTCAGCAACTCGCTTTTTCCCTTCACCCGTTACCGTTTCTGCGTGTTCCAATAATCGTTCTGTCGCATCTTCTCTTCGATTCAATAATACGTCTTCGATGCGCTCCAATAATGTTTTATCAATGTCGTCATAGACTTCCAGCATTGACGGATTGACAATGCCCATATCCATTCCATGCTGAATGGCGTGGTACAAAAATGCGGCGTTCATTGATTCTCGCACCACATTGTTCCCGCGAAAGGAAAATGAGACATTGGAAACACCTCCGCTGACATGCGCTCCGGGTAAATTCTCTCTAATCCATTTGGTGGCTCTGAAAAAGTCAACGGCATTGTTGTTATGCTCGCTCATCCCTGTCGCAACAGGAAAAATATTTGGATCAAAAATGATATCCGTGGGATTGAATTTCACTTCATCCACCAAAATTCTGTACGATCGTTCACAAATTTCAATCCGTCGTTCAAACGTGTCGGCTTGTCCATCTTCATCAAAAGCCATCACAATTACAGCAGCACCATAACGCTTGACCTTCTTTGCTTGGGATTTAAAAACCTCTTCGCCTTCTTTTAACGAGATTGAATTAACAACACCCTTTCCCTGGATGCATTGCAATCCAGCCTCAATAATCTCCCACTTCGAACTATCAATCATCACAGGAACTCGTGCAATATCCGGTTCTGCAGCAATGAGGTTCAAGAATTTCACCATGGCTGCTTTCCCATCAATCATCCCTTCATCCATATTGACATCGATGATCTGCGCTCCTCCTTCTACTTGTTCTCTAGCTACACTGAGTGCTTCATCGTATTTTTCTTCTCTGATGAGGCGCAAAAACATGCGAGAACCAGTTACATTCGTTCGCTCACCGACATTGATAAAGTTACTTTCGGGAGTAGCAATTAGTGGCTCTAATCCTGATAATTTTAATGTTGCATTACTGTGTGACATCCGTGGCTATTTGTCTCGGTGAATAATTCTTCGCCAAATCGGCTATTGCTCTAATGTGTTCAGGAGTTGTTCCACAACAACCTCCTATTATGTTGACCAATCCCTCATCGAGAAATGATTTTATTTGTTCGGCCATCATTTCAGCACTCTCGTCGTATTCTCCAAATTCATTTGGTAATCCCGCGTTTGGATGTGCACTCACTCCAAATGGACATTGTTTGTCCAAAATCTGCAAATAAGGACGCATCATTGAAGCTCCCAAAGCGCAATTCAATCCTACAGAAAGTAAGTCCATATGAGAAATGGAAATCAAGAACGCATCGGTGGTCTGCCCAGTAAGAGTTCTACCACTTTGATCGGTGATTGTTCCCGAAACCATGATTGGCAGTTTTTCTCCGCGTTGCTCAAACACTTCATCGATTGCAAACAATGCCGCTTTGGCATTCAATGTATCAAATACCGTTTCTACAAGCAAAATATCTACTCCACCATCCATCAACGCATTGACCTGTTGCGAATATGCAACGACCAATTCATTGAAGGTAATTCCACGAAACCCAGGATCATTCACATCTGGTGAAATCGAGGCTGTTCTGTTGGTTGGCCCAATGGATCCAGCAACAAAACGCGGTTTATTCGGTTCCCTTGCTGTAAACTCTTCCGCGATTTCACGTGCCAATTTTGCACTATGATAGTTAATATCATATACAGCACTTTCCAAGCCATAGTCCGCCTGAGCGATGGTTGTTCCCGAAAAAGTATTTGTTTCAGCAATATCTGCACCTGCTGCAAAATACGCAGCGTGAATTTCCTTAATGATTTCGGGACGGGTCAACGAAAGCAAATCATTGTTTCCCTTTAGCGACTTTGTGTGATTTTCAAACCATCCTTTTCGGAAGTCGTCTTCCTCGAGCGTATAGCGTTGTATCATGGTGCCCATGGCGCCATCCAGCACTAATATTCTTTCGTTTAAAATAGATTTTATATCCTTCATTTATACATCATTGTGACTTAGAAGCTTGAAGGAAATCGAGCTAAACTTATCTTTTCCATCATCTGACGGATCGGATTTGGCACCTTTTTCTTTTTACCGAACAGGTTGCCAAGGTTTCAAAGGGCCTATCCCTCCACCTTTCTTCATAAGTCTATTTGAATGAACTAGTGCAAAGTTACATGAATAAAATTGTATTCAAAGTACAGAGGAAAAAAAGTGATTGGAGATTTTTGGAGTGAAGCATATCTTCCGCTTTATTGTGTGTCCTCCCCCTGCAATTTTATTGAAATGTATGGATTATCCTCCCCCTTTTACCATCAGAAGCTCTCGCTTCTTCTCATCCGAAGGGGGAATTTTAATCGTACGTCATATACACATGAATTCAGCCTATTAAAAATTATTGATTAAGAAGTTCCAGAGAAAATAGAGTCGACTCCGTTTCCCCCTTTGGAGGGGGACTAAGGGGAGGACTTTGAATACAGAAAATAAGTCCAAAAAAAGACCCTCAAAATTTTGAGAGTCCTTTCTTGTGCGTGGTGATACTCGGGTTCGAACCAAGGACACATGGATTTTCAGTCCATTGCTCTACCAACTGAGCTATATCACCAACCTAAATTGTGGGGGCAAAGATATACAAGTTCTTTTTATTTACAACATCAATCACTTATTTTTTTACTTCTACTATCTTTGCTTTCATGGGAAAACAAAATAAAGTACTTGTCATCGATGCAGGAAACACTTCTATCAAAGCAGGTTACTTTTTAAATGGGAAACTCATAGAGGTAAAACGCTTCGACCTCAAAGGACTTCCTTCTCTTGTTAATTGGGGAAATGAACTTCAAGCTGAAGGCATCATTCTGGCGTCCGTATTGATAGCGTCTGAGACCTTGTCCATACAACGATTGTTTCCCTCATGCCTATTGGTCGATAAAAGCACAAGCCTTCCTATCTCCATCGTATATAAATCGCCTGATACGTTGGGTGTGGATCGCATTTGCAATGCCGTTTATTGTGCCGTGCACAGTCAAACTGAATTTGCTGTTTCTATCGATATTGGGACGTGCATTAAATTTGATCTTGTTCAAAAAAACCAAGGCTATATTGGCGGTTCTATTTCACCAGGAATAGACCTGCGCTATAAATCTCTAAACGATTATACCGGAAATCTTCCTCTCATTTCAAATAAGTCATTAGGAAAACTCGTTGGTACAGAAACAGACACGAGCATTCAGGCCGGTGTGATGCAAGGAATAAATGCAGAAATAGAGGGATTAATGAGCCGATATACGGATGAATTTACTGACTTAACTTTTTTTATGACCGGTGGAGATGCATCTTTCTTTGATATCCATTCAAAAAATGACATCTTTGCAGACGAAAATTTAACCATCAAAGGGTTATATGAAATTTATAAGCATAATGCGTAATCTATTTGTACTAGCTTTTAGTGTGTTGATTGGATCAGCCCTAAACGCTCAAAATGCTTCAAACTCTCCATACAGCTCTTTTGGTATAGGTGAATTAGGTGGAATGGATCACGCGGTTTATTTGAGTTTGGGCAATTCTACCATCACTATGGCGGATTCAACAACATTGAACTTTTATAACCCAGCTTCCTATAATTCACTTGGGAAAGGTCAACCCATATTCTCGCTGGGTGTTTCCTCGCGACTTTCCACTTTTTCGGAACAAGGGGTTTCTTCTCAAAGTAGCATCACAGGAGTCCAACATTTTGCCATTGCATTTCCATTTGCGAAGCACTTCGGATTGGCTTTTGGACTGAAACCATACAGCCGAAGAGGCTATGAATTTACCTCAAAGACAAAAATCAATAACGATTCTCTTTACCACATCTATTCAGGTGATGGTAGTATTAACGAAGTCTTTGTTGGCTTTTCATCCAATGTACTAAAGCTAAACAAATCAAGAGTTTCTATTGGAGCTAACTTTGGCTATCTGTTTGGAAAAGTCACCAACACAAGAAAAAGTGGATTGGTTCAAAGTGGTTCTACTACGATGAGCGGTGGAATCAATCAACAAGAGCTTAAAGCCAATAATCTCCACTTTGAGTTTGGAATTAATTACTTTCAACAAATTAATGAATTACACTCATTTACGCTTTCTGCAACCTATGATCCGCTCCAAAAAATAAACGGTGCATTTAGAGAAGGACAATATTATTCAGCTGACATTGAGAATGAAAATGGATATGACACCTTGTTTTACAACGACTCTACTGTTGGAAACACTTCCACCGTTCCAAGTTTCAACATAGGACTTAATTACAATCTTGACTTTCAAGGTAGAAAAGGTTCCACAAAAGAAATGAACTCACAAGTTGCTTTTCATCTTAGTTATGGTAGCTCTGATTGGTCCAGCTATGAAAACACATATGATCCCAATTTCACAAATAACTTTTTAAATTCAAGTCGCTACAGTTTTGGAGTTCAATACACGCCCGAAAAGGACTTCATAGCGAATAAAGCAACCACCAAATTTTTCTCAAGAATAAGGTATCGCGCTGGCACTTATTACACTACCCTTCCTTATCAAACAAACGGTGAACAAGTCACTGACTTTGGCACAACATTTGGTTTTGGTATACCGATTGCCGTACAAAATTCGCTTTCATCCATCAACTTTGGATTTTCCATCGGGAACAGAGGGATTTCAGACGAAAACGCATTTAAAGAACGTTATTACGGCATCAACATTGGCATCGCAATTGCACCAGGTGCTGATCGTTGGTTTGTTAAACGAAAATTGAATTAAAAAATAAAGAAAAATGAAACTAGAAAAACTGTTACTCGGAGCATTAATTGTCATTGGATTTGCGAGTTACGCGCAAGACGAAGATCAAGATAGAGAATGTACTCGTATGCGTTTTCTTGCAGGTGAAGAATTGAAAATTAAAAATTATACTGGCGCTGCCATGTACTACCTCAAAGGTGAAAAAATTTGTGGTGGATATGACGCTGCTAATTATGGACGTCTCATCGGAAGTTTAAGAAACGCTGTGAATAGTATTCAAGAAAAAGAACAAAAAACAGCTTATATCGATACATTGGTCGATACTTATCAACGTGCAGAAGATGCTGGTGCATACGATAAAGCAGATGATTTAATTAGAGCATCGTTTATTCTTCAGTCTTCAAAGCCAGACAGAAAAAAAGCGGATGAATTGTTCAGAAGAGGAATTGATGCGGGTGGATTAAGTGTAAATGAGGCATACGTTTCCTATTTCTATTACAATACTTATGCAATGTACGCTGAAACACCAACGCCAGAATTGAAAAAGCGAATGATTACAGAATACTTTGAGCTTTCAACATTGATCAGTAAGGCGAATATGTCTGTAAAAACGCAAGAAACAATTGCAGGTTACTTCCGAGCTGTAGTTAGAACTTGCGAGGATATTCTACCTGATTTAAAAGGGTACATCGACAACCTTCCTGAAGATGCTGAAGTAAAGAAAGCAGCCGTTTTGGAGTTTATTGGTTTATTGGATAAACTGGAATGCACAGAAAGTGCTGAATATTTCCTATTGATTGATATCTATGTGGATATCGACGAGACTTCCTTTGATGCACAAATGCTAAAGGCTAAAGCACTGATGGGTAAGAACAAGTACTCTGATGCGATTGCTTCATTGCGTAAAGCAAAAGAATTGGCACCTGACAATGAAAAGGCACAAGAAATCAACTATGAGATTGCACGTGCTCAATACAGTTCAGGTTCATACAGCGCAGCATATAGTACAGCGATGTCTGTGTCTGGAGCAATGAAAGGTAAAGCACTTGTAATTGCCGGACAATCAGTGGGTAAAAATGCCAACAACTGTGGGTCAAGTACTTTTGAACGCAAGTGTAACTATATCTATGCGGTACAGTTGCTTGAGCAAGCAAGAAACCTAGGTGAGTCTACTGGTGGAACAATTGCCAGCTTTAAAGCAAATTACCCTACAGAAGGAGAAACGTTTGACAACGGTTCGCCAACATCCGTTTCATTGTCTTGTTACGGAGTTTCTGTGAACCCATAATATGCAACAAAGAAATATATATAAATTCCGAATTCCTGTCATCCTCGCGATGGCAGGAATTCTCTTTTTTGCCTGTGAGAACGACTTGGATAAAATCCAGAAAGTGACCTATGATCCGAACGCACCATCAGAAGTTACGCGTGACTTAACGGTTTTCTACAACGATTCTGGGTATGCTAAAATTCGCATATTCGCAACACTGGCAGAGACATATACAAAACCCAAGCACATCACTAAACTAAAAGACGGATTAAAAGTAGATTTCTACTCCGAAGATGGTAAGGTTGTTTCAAAACTAACTGCCCTCTACGGCGAAATCAACTACGAAACGGGGATGGTCGTTGTGCGTGACTCTGTGCACCTGTTAAATATTGAAAGAGGACAATACCTGGAAACAGAAGAATTGTTTTGGAACCAACGAGATAGCACGATTTATACTGACAAAAATGTCATCGTGAAATCCAAAGACAACTCGATTGATGGAATAGGGAGAGGGTTAAAAACCAATCAAGAATTTAGCCACTACAAAATTCTGAAACCCGTTGGTAAATTTGAGGTGCAATAATATCTCAGCAGTATATCAACAGAATAACTATCTTTGTACAAACAAACAGTTCTATGCGAATATACAATCAAATAATGCTCTACTTTTGGCTTTTAGCAGCGGTTGTCATTTTTATTGTGATTACCTATCTTTCAATCACGGAAGGATTTAAAAAGTGGGGTTATTATTACATATTTAGTGTACTGGCCATTTTTGCATTTTTGGTGCGACGATGGATGATGAAACGCATGGAGAAACATGTGCAATTTATGGAGGAGCAAAAAGCGGCTGAAAAAAAATAACCGTTCATCCTTTATCTACCAGCTTTAAAGATCAGTAAACCACACTCATACTTATTCTCTTAACTTCTTCGTTAGTTTGTATAACTTTATATGAATTGCTGTAACTTTGATGCTTATTAAACTGTCTAACATCTAGATGAAATCAATTGCTCTCCTTATTTTTCTGTGTACACTTGTTGTAAGCAATGTATATGGACAGCAGTTATTAAAAGGAATTATTGCCGATGAAAATGGCATTTCCATTCCGTTCGCTAAAATCTACGTAAAAAATTCCGCTGACCTGAGAACCATTGCTGATGCCAATGGATACTATGAAATGCGTTTGTACCAAGGTGAATACTTCTTGGTCGTCACTTTCCCAGGATTCGAAACATTAGAAGCATACGTGACCATTACTGAGTTCACGGTGGAGAAAAATTACAGACTCCAATCGTCCTTGTTTCAAGAAATCGAAGGAATTGAGGCCTCAGCGAAAAAATCAAACCCGGGAAGGGATATCATGTTGAAAGTTGTCCAAAAACGCGACACCATTAACCCTTGGAACTATCCGCATAGCGTAGAGGGATACATTAAAGCAACAGAAAAAATTGAAAGGTTCGAAAGCAATAAGGAAAAGCGTCAACGCAAAAAGAAGGAAAACGATGATGAAGATGAGGTAGCCGACCCAAATGGCATCGAAGATCCGTTTGCCGAACAGCGCAAAGAAGATGAAGCCTTTGCCAACAACATGAATTTAATTGAGGTCGATTTTCTTCGTCACTATGGTGGCAGAAATAAAGTGAAAGAAGTTAGAAATGCCTTCGATCAGCGCGGTACCAAACGCACAAATTTATACTATACAACCACGGTTAAATCCAACTTCAACTTTTTTGATAACCTGCTCCACTTGGATGATCTACATCAAACCCCAGTAAGTTCTCCTATCTCAGGTCCTGGAATTCTTTCATACAAATACCGATTGGAAGAACAGTACATGGAAGGCGATTTGAAAATCAACAAAATTAAAATCATTCCTCGCTCCATTTCGACGACTACGTTATCAGGTTATATTTATGTCATTGATTCACTCTGGCTTGTACAAAAACTGGATCTAACGATGGAGAAAGGAAACCTCTTGATATATGATTATTTCTCCATTTATCAAGAATTTGAACATCCTGGAGATAGTATTTGCGTTCTCAAAAAACAAGTGCTGGATTATGGGGTGACCTACAAAGACCAAGCATCTACTTGTACGACCGTTGTTGACTTTTCCAATTATGACTTTGCTCCTGATTTCCCACCGAAATTCTTCAACAACGAACTTTCTGTCACCGAGGAATCTGCCTACGAAAAAGACTCTACGTTTTGGAACGAGAAACGAAAAGTTGAATTGACTGAAGAAGAATTGAAATACATTGCCGTAAAGGACAGTATTTATGAATACCAGCACCGGGCAGAGTACCTGGACTCTGTCGACAATGAATTCAATAGAATTACCGTGTTAAAAGTGCTATGGTGGGGAATTGATCATCGGAATCGAGAGAAAAAAACGCAATGGTCGTTCAGTTCTCTTGCGGCATTGTTGCGCCCGATTTATATTGCCGGTCCACGCATTGCACCTGGTTTTTCCTACTTCAAAAAGTGGGACAATGAACGAACGTTGGACAGCGATACAGAAGTTTCCATTGGAGTGCTGAATGCCGATATAAAGGGAACCACTGATTTGCGTTTTCGGTACAATCCATTTCATTTTGGAACTGCGCGAATCCGTTTTTCACACGATTTTGACGCAATTAGAGGCTACGACGCAATCACTCAAATCTATAAACGGGACAACTTCATTGAAACCACGAGTTTGCTCGTGGGCAATGAATACGAAGTACTCAACGGATTGTACCTAGAAACCAATGGGACAATGACGGAGCGAAGAAGTCTTAAAGATTATAAGTTCTTAGATACCGACGATATTCTTCCGAACAACGATCCAACGGAATTCGAAAGTTATCAAGCGTTTATATTGGATGCAACGTTGAGTTTTACGCCTAACCAAAGGTACATGCGCGAACCAAAACGAAAAGTCGTGCTCGGATCCAAATGGCCAACTTTTTACATGTATTACGAAAAAGGGATTCCAGACCTATTCGGCAGTGATGTCAACCACGATTATATTGCAGGTGGAATCATGCAAACCTTTAAAATTGGAACGCTTGGAACGTCAAGCTATCATTTGAGAGCAGGGCAGTTCTTGAACACCAAGCAGTTGAAAGATGCAGACCAAAAATTTCATCGACGAAGCGATCCTATTTGGTTTTCAAACCCTCTTCACTCATTTCAAGGACTTGATTCTACCCTGCCCACACAAAAATTGTCAGCAGAGCTTCACATTGTACACCACGACAATGGGGCGATTATCAATAAAATTCCCTTCATGAAAAAAACGCGAATTGGATTGGTTATTGGTGCCGGAGCTCTATACGTACCCGAGCTCAATTGGCAACATTACGAAATTCTGGCAGGATTGGAACGTAATTTTAAATTCTCCAAACGCAGATTAAGAATTGGTGTCTACACTGCACTGTCCGACGGAAATCACATCAAACCAACACCTACTTGGAAAGTCTCTTTCGCAATATTGAACAACCGAGACCTCAAGTGGAATTTTTAATTCTTCGGCGCTGCACTTCATAAAATCAGCTCATCTCAACTTCTTCCTGTTCTTTTCCTTGACGCCTTTTGACAAGTTGATTATATTTGCTCAAAACAGTTGAGTATGTACGGTAAAATGAAAGAATTTCTTCAAGGCGAGTTGAAAGAAATTGAAGCAGCAGGCATTTACAAAAGAGAAAGAATCATCACCACTCCTCAAGGAGCAAACGTTCACGTCAGTACAGGTGAAGACGTTGTCATTATGTGCGCCAACAATTATCTGGGACTCTCATCTCACCCCGAAGTGATTGATGCTGCTAAAAATGCACTTGATACGCATGGTTTTGGAATGTCATCCGTTCGTTTTATTTGCGGTACCCAAGATATTCACAAAGAACTCGAAGCGAAAATTGCAAAATTTTACGGAACCGAAGATACTATTTTGTACGCTGCAGCATTCGATGCAAACGGTGGCGTATTTGAACCCTTATTTGGTGCTGAAGATGCCATTATATCCGATGAACTAAACCATGCTTCCATCATTGATGGGATTCGTTTGTGTAAAGCACAGCGTTATCGTTACAAGCATTCCGACATGGCTGACTTGGAAGAGCAGTTAAAAAAGGCGCAAGATCAACGGTTCAGAATCATCGTAACAGATGGTGTATTCTCAATGGATGGAGATATTGCCAAAATGGATCAAATTTGTGATTTAGCAGATAAATATGATGCTCTTGTGATGACAGACGAATGTCACTCAGCAGGATTTATAGGAAAGACAGGACGTGGTGTCCCAGAACATTGTGGTGTACTCGACCGTGTAGATATCATTACAGGAACACTTGGAAAAGCACTTGGAGGCGCAATGGGAGGATATACCACAGGTAAAAAAGAAATTATTGATATGTTGCGTCAAAGATCACGTCCTTACCTGTTTTCAAACTCACTGGCTCCAGCAATTGTTGGTGCATCGATTAAGGTTTTTGACATCTTAAGTTCAACGACAGAATTGAGAGATCGTTTGGAAGAAAACACGACGTACTTCAAAGAAAAAATTCTTGCTGCCGGTTTCGACATCAAACCTGGTGATTCACCCATCGTGCCAATCATGTTGTACGATGCTGCGCTCTCACAAAAGTTTGCAGACCTTTTATTGAAAGAAGGAGTTTACGCAATTGGGTTCTTTTATCCTGTTGTTGCAAAAGGGCAAGCACGCATTCGAACACAAATTTCTGCTGCACATTCGCAAGCTGATTTAGACAAAGCAATTGCGGCATTTATAAAAGTTGGAAAAGAATTAAAAGTAATTGATTAAATTTAACCACTACATTACAAAAAATTAACAAGATTGACCCATTGAACATTGTTCATTCGTTTAATTTTGCAAACTGTATGAAAGCGATCGCACTATCATTGTTACTGATTTTTACCACATTCACTGTGGTATTGTGCACCTATTTTATATGGCAAGATGCGGAGTTCACTGTTGTAATGCCTGTGGAAGAGGAAGAAGACCATAGCAAGGGCTGTTCCATCCAGTACAACGTGTTTTTTTCGTCACATAAAAATAATTTCGATTTTCTTGCATTGAGCAGTGAAGCGTTATCGTTAAATGCTTATCAAGAAAATAAATACGAGGATGTCTACCTAAACACCTTGTTCTCACCTCCTGATTGTTATGCTTCTCTTGCATAATTCAATTAGAAAAACAAAATTTTAGTGTAATTCGACCTTGGTCACTTGCCCAAAATCCCTTTAAATGAAGGGTGATGTGGTGTGTGTATTTTTCTCTACTGAAACTTCACACTGAAAAAGAGTGAACACCAAGCGATTAAAAAAACAATAATGAGTGAGAACAAATTAAAACTCTTTAAGCATTTAAAGAATGATTTACCGGCGAGTATCGTCGTTTATTTAGTCGCCCTTCCGTTGTGTTTGGGGATTGCGTTTGCGTCCACAGATGTTGAAGGGATTGGGGGTATGCCAAATATTTTCGCAGGTATCATTGCTGGAGTCGTTGGTGGTATCGTTGTTGGAACATTGAGTGGCTCAGGACTCGGTGTTTCTGGTCCAGCAGCAGGATTGATTACGATCGTTTTGGCCGCCATAACAAGTCTAGGTTCATTTGAAGCCTTTCTTGTTGCAATTATAATAGCTGGAGTCTTGCAGATCATCGCAGGTTACCTGAAAGCAGGAGTGATTGGTTATTATTTCCCCTCATCAGTTATTAAGGGAATGCTCGGAGGAATCGGGATCATATTGATTCTAAAAGAGATACCTCATGCCTTTGGTTACGATGCTGATTTTATCGGCGATGAGGCGTTTAGTCAACCTGATGGTCACAATACGTTTTCTGAAATTTATTATGCCTTCGAAAAAACACACATGGGCGCCATCATTATCAGTTTGATTTCATTGGGGATATTAATTCTCTTCGAACAAAAATTCATGAAAAAAGTGAAGTTGTTTAACTTTCTTCCTGGTGCGCTATTTGTCGTAGTGTTAGGAGTTGTGTTGAATTACTTCTTTGGGTACATGGATCCTAGTTTAGTGTTATCAGGTGAGCATTTGGTGCAACTTGATGTTGTGAGTTCAACGCAGGATTTTAAAAATCTATTCACCGCTCCTGATTTTAGTGTGCTTTCCAATCCGAATGTTTACGTGGTCGGACTTACCATTGCCATTATCGCCAGTTTGGAAACACTTTTATCGGTGGAGGCGACGGATAAATTAGATCCGCACAAGCGTATTACGCCGACCAATAGGGAACTTAAGGCACAGGGTGTTGGGAATATAATCTCAGGCTTATTGGGTGGATTGCCCATTACGCAAGTAATTGTACGCAGTTCTGCAAATATCAATTCAGGCGGTAAAACAAAAATGTCGGCCATTTTTCATGGTGTAATCTTGTTTCTTTCTGTGATCTTGATTGCGAACGTATTAAACATGATTCCTTTGGCTTCATTGGCAGCTATTCTGTTGGTCATTGGATTCAAGTTAGCGAAACCAAGTTTAATAAGAGGAATGTACAAATTAGGATGGAATCAATTCCTGCCATTTATTACAACAATTATTGTCGTTGTATTTACCGATTTACTGAAAGGAATTGGCGTTGGTATTTTGGTAGCAATCATCTTTATTTTAGCGAATTATAGATTTGCAATTAAGTACTCGATCAAAAACATGCTCTTTGCCTTTGAAACGAAAAAGGAAGGCAACAAGACGACCGTTATACTTGCTTCGGAGGTCAACTTCTTTAACAAAGGTGCCATTTCAAAAATGCTGAGTGAATTGCCAGAAGGAAGTCATCTAGAAATAGATGGTACAAATTCTCACTATATCGACTATGATGTGAAAGAAATCATTCAGAATTTTGAAGCGCTTGCTGCGAAAGCAAAAAACATCACAATTACGATGAAAGGTGTCAAACAAATTAAATTAATTTAGTGAAGGGTCAGTGATTCGTTCCTCTTTAACTCAAAAAATAAAAACATGGAAAATTTTTATAACCAATTATTAGAAAACAACAAAACATGGGTCGCAGAACAATTAGAAAAAGACCCTGCATTTTTTGACAATTTAGCGAAAGGACAAGCTCCTCCAATTTTGTGGATAGGATGTGCGGATAGTCGTGTTCCTGCCAATCAAATTATAGGCGCACAGCCAGGAGAAGTATTTGTACATCGCAATATTGCGAACATGGTGGTACATACCGATATGAATATGTTGAGCGTACTCGATTATGCCGTGAACGTTCTGAAAGTAAAACATGTGATCGTTTGTGGACACTACGGATGTGGTGGTGTACAAACTGCTATGACGAACAAGCAAGTAGGTTTGATTGACAACTGGATTCGTCACATCAAAGATGTGTATCGTCTGCATAGTGAAGAATTGGACGCTATTTCGGATGAAAAGAAAAAGTTTGACCGTTTTGTCGAGCTAAATGTGGTAGAACAAGTGTATGATTTAGCGAAAACATCTATCATTCAAAATGCGTGGTGCTCAGATCAGCCTGTTCATGTACACGGTTGGGTATACAACATCGGTGATGGGTTTATTAGAGACTTAAACGTTACGTTAAAGGACAACAATACCCTTGACGAAGTGTATAAAATTGGTGCTATAAATTAACCTGAAATTAATCAATGCGTAAAAAACTCCAGGGAATTATTTCTTTGGAGTTTTTTCGTTTGCACATCCCCAAACGCTACATTTGTAAAAAAGCAACCATGGCACTTATAAAACCTTGCAGAGGAAATCACCCTGAATTTGGAAACGATTGTTGGTTCGCGGAGAACGCAACCATTGTCGGCGATGTAAAAATGGGCGACTCTTGCTCTGTATGGTTCAATGCGGTGATACGAGGCGATGTCAACTCCATTGTACTGGGTAACAAAGTAAATGTACAAGACGGTGCAGTCATCCATTGCACCTTTGAAAAAACGAAAACGATACTTGGAAATAACGTATCTATTGGTCACAACGCTTTAGTGCATGGGTGCACGGTTGAAGACAATGTGCTCATCGGTATGGGTGCTATTGTGATGGACAACTGTTACATTGAAGAAAACTGCATCATCGCGGCCGGAGCGGTTTTGCTTGAAGGAACACGCGTTGAATCTTGGAGCATTTATGCGGGAGTTCCAGCAAAGAAGGTAAAGAGGTTGTCTCCTGAATTGTTTGATGGTGAAGTGAAACGGATTGCGGATAATTACGTGAAGTACGCAGGGTGGTTCAAGGAGGAGTAGTCTCGACTACCGACTAGCTCGACTACCGTTCCTGAGATTCAATTCAACAAGGATTTTACCGCTACTTGTGCTGGGTTCAGCCGAAGTTGATGCGCTATCCGCATATGTTGCGACATAGCTTTGCAACACATTTATTGGAAAACGGCACTGACCTGAGGTATATACAAAGTTTACTCGGACATCAATCAAGTAAAACTACCGACCACGAAGTAGCACCGAAGGTAGATATACACACATGTTGCTACGAACTCTTTTATCCTAATAAAAAATCCATTAGATTAGCTTAAAATATATAATGGGAATAATTGAAAAACAAGAATGAATAAACTCAAAGTATTTTTAATAGTTTTTGGTTTCATTATAACCATCTGCTTAATGATACCATCGCTTTTTTATATAGTTAATTTTTGGGGTGGTGGCTTATCCAAAGACCCTCAAATATGGGGGACATTTGGAGATTACTTTGGTGGGGTATTTAATCCAATACTAGCCTTAGCGAATTTGATAATTTTTATCAAACTGACATTAATAGTTGCAGACATGCAGGATAAGTCAACTCAGCAGGCGTTGAATTATGAAAAGAGAATACTTACAAGTGGACTCATGCATGATTCTGTAAAAGAATTGTCTGAAGTATTAAATTCATTGGGGCAAAGAATAATTGCAAATAGACAACAAACGGATTGGGAAGTCTTAAGAGTTCAACAAACCGTTACCACATTTGGAAATAATTACACTCACTTATTTGTTGACATTGATAACACCGACCTTTTAACTGCGCTAAACAATTTATTAACTGTTGTTAGAACGAGACCATATAGCCAACAAAATTTTGTTACTTCATTTGACACCTATTTAAATGCAAAAGACCAGTACATTCAAAGACTGCATCATCAAACTATTTCAAAACTAGAGAATTAAATGTCAAACAAGAGCATAATAAAAGTTGCAGGGAAACCACTTGAAAAATTGATTGGAGTCATTAAAAAAGGACTTGGTGGGACTGACGTTTCTGAAATAAAAAAAGAAGGTAATTCAAACACAGATGAGCCTAGAACTACAAGTACAAGTTTTCATCCAGATGAAAGAATTCAAGAAAGATTAATCCATAAGGAAACCAAAAGACAACAAAACCTAGATTACATAAACTTTATAGCAGCTGAACAATTGACCCAAGAAGAAACTGTTTCCGAAGAACCAGTCGAAGAAGATTGGATAAATCGGTTCTTTAATATTGCAGAAGATATTTCTAATGAAGAAATGCAAAAATTATGGGGAAGAATTCTAGCAGGTGAAGTTAAGAACCCTAAATCATATTCCCTCAGAACCCTAGAACTTCTTAAGAACTTATCTAAACATGAAGCCGAAACGTTTATGAAGTTTGCCTCTTTAGCAATAAACTCAAATGGCACCTCTTTTATTCTAAATTTTAAAAACGAAAAATTACTTGAAGAAGAGTATGGTTTGAATTTTAATGACCGTTTACTCTTGGAAGAATTAGGTTTCTTAACTGCTAATGATCTACAATTTCGAATCCTTGCAACACAAGAAAAGCAATCTCAACTCTATTTCGTTTTAGGAAAGTCATTGGTGTTACTTGAAAAACCTAGTAATCAACCTGCACAGCAACTACAAGTTCTCGTTTTCACAAAAATTGGACAGGAACTAATAAAATTAGTAAATGCAACTCCTAAAATGGAATACATAAAACTCCTAGCGTCTAAGCTGAGAAAAGAAGGGTATTCAATTAAACATGGAATAATATTAAAGGAGCTAGCTAATGGTTCTGTTAATCATACTCCCCTAGTTGAAGTTCCGCTCACTGAAGCCGAGTTGAAAGCGAAAAAAGACAAAGAAGAGAAAGAAAAAAGCAAAAACTAATGCCAACACCGTGTATAGTGCATACCCTGCGAGATACGCACCATACACTGAACGTTATAACCAAATAAATAGGAAATAATAAAAAAACATAGAAAATGAAAGCATCAAATCAAAATCTTGACGCAATTTTAAAACTTATTAAATCCAATTATCGTAAACATTTGATTTTAGGTGTGGTGCTTATTGCTGTAGGCGTCTTAGGGTTGGTTTATGGAAATGTAAGCGGTGGCGGAGATGAAGGAATATATTTTGGTGCCGGCGTACTTGGTACAGTGGGTGGATTATCTCTTGTATTGCTTAGTTTTAGAAACCCATCAAAACACAAATTAGTTGTCTGGTTAACAACTTGCCCAGAGGAGATTGTATGGATGTATGAAGTGTCAGGTAAACAGAATGGCATGAGATTGCTTAAAGAAAATGGTGAACATGTTTTTATTGAAATAACAGGGCCGAAAAAAGAAAGCTGGTTAAATTATCTTCATCAATTGTTACCTAATGCTCATTTTGGGTATGATGACGTCGGTAAATCTCGAGTTAAAAAGTAAAAACATTCCACCACAACACACCAGACTAAATCTGTAAATGATGCTACCTATTTCTAGAACTGTGTAACGCTTCTCTTTAATTTTCTATTGATCTTCATCACATTGTGAAAATTCATTCACGATGTAAATCAAAGCGATATGAGAGATCTAAAAAGCTGTATTGACGCTTGTTTAGCGTGTTTAATCACATGTGAAAAGTGTATCACTGATTGTATTAGAAGTGGCAATCAAGAATGTATTATTATATGCCGTGACTGTGCCGATATCTGTGCATTGTGCGCAAGATTTGACGCCCGAGGTTCAGACTATGGACAAGAGTTACACGCGTTATGTGCTAAAATCTGTAAGGCTTGTGCAGAAGAGTGCGCGAAACACGCATCTCAGCATGAAAGCTGTAAAGAATGCGCTGATGCTTGCAAAAAATGCGCAGAAATTTGCGAAGAACTTGCTTCAGCGAACGCATAATTCTATTTTTGAATAAAAGAAGGGAGGAAGATAACCTCCCTCTTTTTTCCATACCAGAAATGATTATGATCTGTAAAGACTGGCAAAATTAAAATGGGTTTCTTCGTGATACGTTTAATGGTTACCTCCGTACCTCATCATGCCTCCACAATTTCCCTTGCAACTTTCACGGTATACTGATTAGGCTCAATGTTTTTGCCATGTGTGATTGCGTATACCTTGGTAAATTCAGCTCCAAAGAACAAAATAATCGCCGAGTAATACACCCACACCAAAATTAAAATGACGGATCCAGCCGCTCCATAGACAGAGCCAATGGCTGCGCTCCCCAAATAATAGCCGATCGCAAATTTACCCAACATAAAAAGGAAAGCGGTCACCGAAGCGCCAATAATGCAATCACGCAACACCACTTTCCCATCAGGTAATGCCCTGAAAATTACGGTAAATAGAGTTGCTAGGATAGCGAACAACAATAAATAATTGAGCACAAAAGACAAATACACCCAATCCTTACCAAAGAACTCAACCAATTTACTGCTCAAGACATCCATCACAGTGTTGACCACCAAACCGACCATCAGTAAAAAGCCGACCGTGGCAATCATGGAGAATGACATGAGTCGGTTCTTTAAAAATTTGATGAGTCCCTTTTTTGGTTTTGCCTTTATGCCCCAGATGAAATTGATCGAGTTTTGAATCTCAGCAAAAACACCGGAAGCACCAACAATCAATATCGAAATACTGAGTACAGTGGCAAAAGTGGTCCCACCTGATAACTTCACATTCTTTATTGCCTCCTGAATTTGACCTGCCGCTTCATTGCCCACTAAGCCATTGATTTGCGCAAACAGTGTTCCTCGCACAGCATCTTCACCAAAGAAAACCCCAGACAAGCTGATGAGGATAATCAGCAACGGGGGCAACGAAAAGATGGTATAATAAGATAAGGCTGCACTGAGCTTCATCACGTTGTCCTCCATGGCCTCGCTAGCGGTTTCTTTCACTAAATAGATGACTTTCTTTATACTTGCTTTGATCTTCATTTTGTTTACGTTGTATTATTCGAATTGGATGACGGAAGGTTTGCCGATTTCAAAATCGCCGAGCACAGAATTGTTCGTTTTGAACGGATTAAAACCAAAAACATTCGCGTTGTTATTGGGCATCACTGGGTAAAATGCCAGGGACAACTGGAAGGTGTTAAATACCAGATTTAGGTTGTTGATCAAAACTCCAACGCCAATTTGCGAATAGAATCGATTGTCAAAAATTTTATTGTCTTGTTGACCAATCATGCCGAGCGAATAGACAAAAAATGGTGCAAATCTAAAGCCCAAAAATTTGTATGGCGCATAAAACTGTGATTGAAACGTGAAATACATGCTGTTGGTCCCCAGTAAGGTGAAGTTGTTGTAGGACGAAGGAGAGTAAAAATCTCTAAATGACAGTTTTTCGTAAGCAAATCGGTTGATGCCAATCGTTGTTTCCATTTTCACGAACTGCCGAAAATTCCATTTGCGTAACGCTATCAATCCAGTGAAATAGTTCAAGTCAAACGAAATTGCAGCCTGCTCTGGTTTCGATTGATTAAAAAAGCTTCCAAATTCAACATTGGCGCTTAAATAACCAATCTCGAAATAATTTCCATAAGAAAGACGAGGACCCAAGTACAGCCGACCTCGGTTGTTTTTATGCTGATAACCTGCAGTAAACGATACTAGACTTCCAATTGGCACATCTTCAGTAAGACCATAGTCGAAGATGAATTTATCTCTGCGATACCGCCGTTTTGTAATTCCAACTGTGGCGAAGTAAAACTGCTCGTTGGTATGAATTCCTAGGGAATCGAAGGGCTCAATTGATTTTTCTCTGTACGTAACATTTAAAAAGCGGACACTGCTGATGAGCCGAGTGACTTTTTCATTTTTATGCCCCTTTTTGTGGATGCGATAGGAGCGTCCTGCCCAAAAATCCTGTATATTCATCTTAAATGTGCCCAGTTCAAATAGAGAATCACTGGCATACGTTGGATCGTCTCTGGAAATGTGCGTAAAATTGACTCCACCTGCCCATAGTGTCAGTGGCGAGAAAAAACGTCTTTCGAAAGCAACACTTCTTATCTTGTTTTTAAAAGCGTCGGATCCAAATTTTAAGGTTGAATTGATATAGGTATTGTGGATGTTGGGAATATAATACAATGCCGAGAAATTAATATCGCCATCGACTTTGTAGCGGTTGAAAATACCTGAAAACTCATGCCCCAAACCTAAGAAATTAGTCTCTCTCAGTCCTATTTCGGTTCTAAATTTTGATGGGGAATAGCGAGGCATAATGCTCCATCTGTCCAATTCGTACACCAACACATCGATAGAGTCGGATTCCTCTGAAATTGGTTGAATTACGATCGCCACCTCTCGGGTAAAACTCTGGCTCCGTATCAATCGTTCGGATTCTTTGACAGAAAGTGGGTAAAATGGTTGGTTTTCTTTAAACAATAAAAAATTCCGAATCGTACTTTCCCTTGATTCTATATGAAGGGTATTTCCTGCTCTGAGAAAAAAGTTGGGGGATTCTTCGCTTTCTCCGTCTATGTTATTTTCAAAAGGATCAAGCGTCAACACCCTAATTTCTCTAATTATTTTGCCTTGATAGTTTTCATACGGCATCCGTGTTAGCTTGCGCTCACCTATCTTGTTCGGAGTGGCTTCCATTGTTTTGTCCCTGAAAAAACTCCTAAAGCTTAGACGTTCCTTTTCCTTTCCTGGTTTTTCTGGCTGTATCACTTGGACAGAATCTTGCTCGGATTCAATGACCTGAGCACACAATGTTGGAGAAATGAATACTCCAACAAGTGCAATGCCAACTACCAACTTCCCCCATTTATCCATCTTTACGTACTTAAAACAATGTCCTGTTTGATTATGAAGCCATTGCCAGGGTTGAGTTGATTCTATTTTTTATCCGAGCTTCTTTCTTCTTCTGCCTCTTCGATGGCTTCTTCTTTGGCTTCTTGTCTTTTTCTTGCGTCACGTTTTTTCCGTTTGAAATAGCCACGAAGCAGAAAATTCTCTTTGGCGGCATTCATGTTTTCATCCAATCCTTTAGAGCTGGATTTCAAATTCTCCATCGTTTTACTCAGGTTTTCAGCTATGGTAGTATCCTTTATCAACCTTCCTAAAGTGCCTTCGCCACTGTTGATGCCTTGTATGATTTCAGCCAATTCCATCGAAATCACCTCTGCATTTATAGCAGTTGCCTCTAAACTTTCAATAATAGCATCAGTTTCTACGGGCTCAGTCGACACCAATGACTGTCCATCTTTCACCATTGGAGCATTTGTACTTCCTTGAGAAATCGAAACGAGTTTGTCTCCAATAAGTCCTTCCGAACCAATAGATACCTCGGAGTCCTTTTTGATGAATTTTTGAACACTGGTCTTAACTAGCATGTCAACGCGCAATGTGGAATCGTTGATGATGGTGATTCTGTCCACCGTACCCACGTTGATCCCTGAGAAGCGAACATTATTCCCTTCTTGCAAACCACTGACATTGTAAAACGTCGTTGATACTTTAATCACTGAATTAAAGAGATTTTTCTGCTTTCCAATGATGAAAATTGCGAGCAGAAAAAGCACCAGGCCTCCAACGACAAATATGCCCAAGCGGATTTTAAATTTTTCTTTATGTGTTTCCATAATTCTTTATTTTATGTTTTTATTCTTCTCTCAAGTGCTTCAAATTGATTTGAAAAACGATTGAATGACTTGATCGTCCGAGTTTTCAAAATCTTCCAATACTCCTTCTTTGTATACTTTTCCATCTTGCAGCATCACCAATCTGTTGGCCACGATTCGTGCACATGCAATGTCGTGCGTAATGATGATCGATGCCGTTTTGTACTTCTCTTGTACTTCTAGTATTAACTCGCTGATTTCATACGATGTGGTTGGATCAAGTCCTGTTGTTGGTTCATCGTAGAGCATAATTAGAGGATCCACAACAATCGTTCTCGCCAAGCCAATTCGCTTTCTCATACCGCCAGAAAGTTCGGATGGCATTTTGTCCAATACATCAGGTAATCCTACATTTTCCAATACCTCCTGAATTTTCTCCAATCTTTCTTCAGCACTTAGATTTGTTCTAATTCGGCTGAGGGGAAATTCTAAATTTTGCCGCACTGACATCGAGTCGTACAAGGCTCCACTTTGAAATAAGAAGCCAATTTTTTTTCTCATTTCTGCGAGCGCCGCGGGCTTCATCTGAGTCACATCTTCATCAAACACATTGATGATTCCGCTATTCGCTGTAAGCAAACCAGCAATCAACTTGATGAGCACAGACTTCCCTGAACCTGATTTCCCCAAGACCACCAGGTTCTCTTCTTCAAAAAGTTGAAGGTTCAAATCTTTTAATACAACTTCCTTTCCGAATGATTTATCAAGATTTTTTATCTCAATGACTGGTTGTTTGGCTTTATCACCTGTGGTTGCTTTGCTCATGATTCCAACATATCAGTAATTTGTACTGCTATTACATCTACCACAATCACCAAAAGCGAAGATATTACCACAGCTGAATTGGCAGCAAGACCAACACTTTCTGTCCCACGACCTGCGTTGTAGCCTTTATAGCTGCCTACTATTCCAATCACAGCACCAAAAAAGAATGTTTTGATCACAGCTGGAAGAAAATCAATGAATTCAACAACGCTAAACGCCTGAGAAAAGAAGAGAACAAAGGACACATCACCTCTGAGGTTTGCACCAATCCAGCTCCCCATAATTCCGAGTAAATCAGCATACAACACCAAAAGAGGGATCATAAGAGTAGCCGCTAAAACTCTAGTCACGACGAGAAATCGCATCGGATTTATCGAAGAGACTTCCATTGCGTCAATTTGCTCGGTCACCCGCATTGAACCCAATTCTGCACCAATGCCCGAACCTACTTTTCCTGCACAAATAAGTGCAGTGATGACAGGCCCCATTTCTCTTATCAGTGAAATCGATACCATTCCTGGCAGCATGGAAACTGCTCCAAACTCTATCATTATTGGACGAGATTGAATCGTCAATACTAACCCCATGATGGCTCCTGTGACTGAAATCAAGGGCAATGATTTGTAACCAATCTTATAACACTGATATACAAATTCTTTGAATTCAAATTCACGGGAAAATGTTTCACGAATCATCAATACGATGAACAGCGTTACATCACCAAAATTGGATAGTCCACCCTTCACAGAATCAACAACAGAAAGTGTTTTCTCTCCAATATTTATGGTTTGTGTTCTAAAAAAACTTTTTGTCGTCATAGGCATTTGAATGAAATAAGTGAGTTGTAAAAACCCTATTTTGCTTTGTCGATTTTCTCTCGTTTCTCCTTGTATTTTTTTCTTGGTGACAGGTCGTCGAATTCATTCATTTTATTGTGTGCTTCTCTCAGGTAATCCGGAAAATCTCCTTTGTAGCTGATATCATAAAATGAAAATCCGTTGAAGGGAACTACATTCTTATTGGACAAGAACTTCACGCGCTTTTCTAGGTTTTCTTCTTTGAACATTGCTAAAAATTCAGCTTGCCTTGCTTTCACCAATTGATTAAATTTTGCGTTCACCACAGATTGTTTGACCAATCGCGCTGCTTTGTGCTGTGCAGTAAATAGAGTTGCGCTTTTTACTCGCGTGTCTAAGTACTTTACAAATCCTTTGTCTTTTATGGACATCTTTTGAACTTTCAGCGAGTCATCTTCAGAAAACGCAGCGGCTTTCATACTATGTTTAGCCAGATAGTACCGTTTTTTAGCTTCAAAAAGCAAAATGAATTCCTTCTCTTTAACCGTGTAATTTTGCGGAACGATCGTAATCTGTGCTTCAGGGTTGTCTTCGAGAAAATCAATCATTTTTTCAATGAACTTTTCCTGCGATGAAGAAAGCGTGTGATCTTGCATTTCCCATGACATGAACAAAGATTTCTCCAGTTTTCGCTCTACACTATTCACCTCCAAGGCATAGGGCAGCGTAGCTGGTTTAATGAATATATTCTTTAACAAATCAGTGATTACATCCCAAAAATTGAAATCTGGATCATTTAAATTTCCCTGTATGGGAATTTCATAGTCGATTACATTTCCACGTTCTCTTAAGATAGCCAACGCTAATGGAACTGGAATCCATTTTGTGTCTTTGTTTCTGACTCTTTTGGAGGTTCTTGGGTCTATGATAATGAGATGATTGTTACTGAATATGTTCCCTGCTCTAACATTCCAGTTCCCAGTAAATTCCATTGAACCTCTGTCGAGCGGAAACGATGTATATGTCTTGACATAAGGATTAAACACACTCAAAGGAATTTTATGAAAGCGATAATTCAAATCGAAATAAGAACTGTCCTCTGGGTTCACACTTACAGCGACCCACATTTCACCATGTGGTTGTATCCCTGATCTCACTTTAACTTTAATCCTTTCCCTGTCCTTGTCCACCGAATCGGCAATTGCCGTAAATGGGTTTAAAGCGACATGAAATCTATCTCCCAAAGAATAGTCGCTGAATTGAATATCGCCCTCATAAATAGCCAATCGTCCCACTTTATAATGGCTCTGAAGCATATTTCTAGAGATTTGTTGTATGAATTTGGCAATTTCTATGACAAGGTTAAATTTGTTTGGGTTGGCATTCGCTGCAGCAACATTCTCTCCTCCCTCACCAAACATTGTTTGAACGTTATCCAAGTAGTCATACCTTTCGTACCAAACAAATGGTTTTCTCAACGTAATGGAGTCGTAGTGATAAACAAAATCTTTGGGACTTAACTCAATAATATCAATTGCCAGTTCTTCAAAAGAAGCAAAATCTTCGTTTTTATTCTTGCCAAAATGAAATTCGGAGACAACAATTTTCCCTGCTGTCGAAATGCTATCCACACTATTCAAATTTCCTGTAGATCTGATGTCAGCATCCAGCATTGCTGCAAGCGTACCGTAATCCGTTAAATCTTTCATGTACTGATTGATCACCTCTAAATCGAAATTGTCGATTTTTACGGCCATTCGATAATCCTTGTTCTCAATATTGATAGTCATTTCCCCAGCGATTTCGCCCGTTCCTATACCAGAAGAAAAAGAATACTGAATAGGTATGGTATCCACATCGTAGCGTAAACCTTCACTAGTAACATTTACTTTTTCGATAAAATAATTCACAGGCGTTTGTTCTTCATCGTAATGAAATTCTCCATCAACCATTTCAATATTCAGCAGATTAAAACGAACTTCTTTGGATTTCTGCTTGTCTGGGTCGGGCTTGAATCTTTCGAGCAGATCGGAAAAGTTAAGGTCTTTTTCTCGGTGAATAACATGAATATACGGCTTCGTTATCTTTAGCGCCTCAATTTCATACGTTTTCGTGAACAACTTCAGCATCGCCAAATTGACACTTATGCCTTTCATCGAAACAAAGGCGTCATCACTGTCAAGCTCATGGATCACCAAATCGTCCAAATGCACATATCCAGTAAATGGATTCACGTAAGCCCAATCTAGCGTAATCTCTCGCCCAGTATATTTCACATCATATCGCTCAATGAAATATTTGGTCAATACTGGGACAAAAAGAAATACAAGGAAAATCACTAAGGCAATTAACTCAGCAGCAATCGATAGTATGTTTTTAATTTTCCTCATAGGTGAGTACAAAAATCCGCCAAATAGAATGGCTTATGTTGCACTTTTATGAGAAAGATTTACATAATTAACAGACAGTAATTCTAGAGTGAGGGGCATCTTAACTCTCGTCGTCTGCTTTTTAAAAATTGCTTTGATTTATACTTTAAGGCATCGAAATAATGGCTATATCATAATGAGCTAGGCTAAAAGAACAATCCTTCGATACTGACAAAAAAATAAAGCTGGATACTATGTACCCAGCTTTACCATTATAACCTAACCTAACTACTCATCTTCTCTTACGAGAGATGTTCACAATTCAAATGTATAAAACAATTGTAAATATCCAATGAATTATTTGTTATTTTTTTACTCAATTATTTCACTTTTAACAGTTTTGTTGTAATAACGCCAGAATTTTTTAATATTCTAACGAAGTACTGTCCCGCTGTTAAATCTTTTACTTCCATCGGAACATCATGTCTCCCTTGTCCTAGGTTTCCATCATACACATCAAGTACTTTCTTATTATTCATATCAAAGATTTCTATTTTTACCCATTCACTTTCCGCAGTAAATCGAATCGTAGATTTTGAATGTGCTGGATTTGGATAAATAAGTGCCTTATCTTTGGTAAGCACATCTTCATCAACACCGAGACTGCATGCGCCCAATAAAGAGTAATACGTCACTGAATGCTCAAACAATGCCTGAATATCCAAAGTAGATACACCGAACCAGTCACGTAGAATTGAGGCGTAGACATCTCTAAAATCAATTTGCATAGGAAGTCCCGCTTGGTTAACCACTGTATCCTCCACAATTGGGTTTGGCCCTAAAATACTGAAATCCAAACATGTTCCAAATAAGAACAACGGAGCAGCGTCACCATGATCCGTTCCTAAACTGGCATTTGATGCTACTTGTCTTCCGAACTCAGAGAACGTCATTCCTGCCACTCGATCTTCCAACCCTAACAACATTAAATCATCTTGGAAAGCAGCAACAGCATCCGAAACCGTTTTCATCAAATTTGCATGTGTTCCAGTCGTAGTATCACCACCAATTACTTGTGCATTGTGTGTATCAAAACCATTGAGGTTTAACACATATACTTTAGATTTTAATCCACCTGAAATCATTTGTGCAACATACTGCAGTTGAACCGCCAATGGATTCAATGGATCGTACATGGTTGAAAGTGTGTTACCCATATCCGCAGCATCATTGATTTGACCGCCATACTGATTTGCCTGAGTAATTAACGTGGTTAAATACTCAATATGGTCACCATAATACGTACCGTCATTCACTGAGCCACTTGTTGCTAAGTTGTACGCGTCAAAAGGATTGTTTACAGCGTGACTAAAGTTCGCATATATCCCTTGGCAAGTCGCTGAAACTTCGTACCCCATACTGATTGCAAATGGGTCAGGATAGGCCAAACTTGGATAATCTTCCGGATAGTTTTCATAGTCTTCATCAAACTGCCTCCCTAGCCATCCAGTTGTTGCTGGATCATTAATTAATCCTGAGCTCCAAATGTCCATTGATCTAAAGTGAGATCTGTTCTGCTCTGGGTAACCAACATTTTGAATGATTCCCAATTTTCCTGCATTGTACATCCCTTGCATTCCTGTCATGACTGGATGAAAACCAACTTCCGTTGTAATTGGAAGGACTGAAGTTTCTGGAATCAAAACATTGCTTCGTTGAATTGTTAAGTTAGCATACTGATCCCGTGGAATCACCGTATTTAAACCATCATTTCCACCATTCAAGCGAATAATAACAAGTACTCTGTCCTCTCCGGCCGACGAAACTTTAAACAATCTTTTCCCGATTGATTGCAGTTTCATTTCATTTAATAGAATCGGCGTTCCTGCTGATGCAAGCGCTAAACTTTTTACAAAATTTCTTCTCTTCATAGTTTCTAACTTTAGGCTTTACAGCGTATGAAATTCTGGCATTTGAAATAACCTTGCCAACACTAATTCAACTCTCTGTCTTACGGGATCTGACACCGCAGGATTTCCCGGGTCGGCGATATACTCATTGTATTGAATCGTCCACTCAAAATCAGGTTGCCCATTGGTTAAGATTGACTTAAGTATCAATCTTTGAAGTGCATCCAACCCTTTTGGGCAAAATACATCAACAATATCATCAATTACTTGTATTGGATCCGCTGGAATCGAAAGGTTGTCTAAAAATCCAAGCCCATTCACTTTCCAGTTTTCCCCATTTACAGGGATCCCTGTTAAAATTGTCATAAAAGTACTTATGTCAAAACGTGTCTTTAGATGTGTTGCATTCATCCACAACTGCGTATATGAAGGTGTTTGATAATACGCTGGCCAGCCTGCAACACTTGGTGGGGATAAATAATCCTGCCCCAATACATTGGACACCGCATAGACGTTCAACTGCATTTCATAATCTGTTGCAAGATTATAATTGGTTTGTGATTCTGTACTATTCAACATTGAATACAACATATCCAAAGGGCCTCTTATTAAAGCCCCTCTGACAGAAACGTCATAAAAATGCTCACTTGTAAATAGTTCCGTTAAAACTGGCAGTACATCATAGTTATTTGCAATAAGCGTACTTGCCATTTCAGCAATCACATTTGTTTCCACTGCAGGAGTCAAATCAAAATTGACGAAATAACGGTAGAATTTTCTGCAAATGTAATTTGCGACTTCATTCTGTTGAAAGATGATATCGATATAATCTGAATATTCATTCGCTCCTCCGTCAGGTATAGTAGCACCACCAAAGTGTGATGATAATACTTTTGTCGAAGTGTCATGCAAAATGGGAGTAAACACAGCTGTCACATCCGTAACTGTATCACTTCTTAGTCCTTGAAGGATATATCCAGTTAGTATTTTGGCGCCTGCGGCAACATCATCCTCTGTATAATTTGTGTAATCTCCAGGTCCAATTTGAGGTCCCTTGCCTATCGTAAATAACTCAAGAAGTTCACGGGCATAGTTTTCATTTGGACTGTACAATGTGTTTGAAGCTCCATCCAAAAACAATAACATATTTGGATTGATAGTTACATCCTTTACGAGTTGTCTGAAATTTCCTAAAGCGTGTGAGCGAAGCAGTGCATAATAATCATAACTAGCACGTGCATCAAATCCTGCACTCGCAGCAAAATGATTTTGCCAAAACAAGCACATTTTCTCGGCAATTGTAACCTGTTCCTTATTGATTCGCTCAAAAAGCCAACCACCAAGTGACAATTGTCTAGCAGTTTCAACCGATTGTGCAACAATAGGATCTGTGGGATATACACTATTCACCCAACTTGTTCCTGGTGTTGCAATAATTTCGTCTGGATGAAACGCTAGCGGCTCACCAACCGCAGGAATTTGTAACAAATTGGTGACCACCGTGTTCATCCCGTCTGCTACCGCATCTAATATTTGTTGGTTTGTTGGGCCGAATGTGGTTCTTCTCAATAAATGAGCGGCTTCTGCCTTCGTCCATGGTCCCGTGTAGGGTGTCATACTATACGAAACCTCAACTTCATTATCATTATCTGGCATAGTCGTAGTTTAAATTAACGGAACAATTTACGAAATGATTTTCTTATTACAAAAATTTCTTTATTATTCGTTTGTTAATTGTGTGCAATCCTTATTCCAAGTGATCAATATTGCGTTTCAGCCCGTCAAATTTCGTCCGTTTCACTGCGCTTTTTCGGAACAGTTCCTGAAAGACTTCTTCTGTTAAATCGTGCCAATCTGCCTTAGACATTTTCAAGAGGGTCTCGTGTGGATTAAACCGCGATTCCTTGTGTGGCGTCGAAAAACGATTCCATGGGCATACATCTTGACAGATATCACATCCAAATGCCCAGTTATCCATCTTCCCTTTAAATTCAGATGGCAGCAGTTCGTCTTTTAGTTCAATTGTCAGGTAAGAAATACACTTGGATCCATCTACGACATACGGCGCTACGATGGCATCGGTTGGACAATCATCTATGCACTTGGTACACGTTCCACAGTAATCCTTCATTGGACCGTCTGGAACTAATTCGATATCGAGTATTAATTCCGCTATGAAGAAAAAGGAACCATGTTTTGGATGAATGATGTTTGTGTTTTTTCCCATCCAGCCTAGGCCGCTTCTCTTCGCCCAAGCTTTATCCATGACTGGGGCAGAATCCACAAAAACCCGTCCTCCTACTTCACCAATCTCATCTTGAATGAACTGAAATAAGTCCTTCAGCTTCTCCTTGATGACAAAATGATAATCTTCACCATAAGCATACTTCGAAATTTTTGGCGCTTCGCTGTCTTGCTGTTCTTCAGAAGGGAAGTAATTCAACATAAGAGATACGACGGACTTTGCATCATCCACCAACAACCGTGGATCTAGTCGTTTATCGAAGTGATTTTCCATATAGGACATCTTCCCATGATTCCCATTTTTCAACCATTGATCGAGTTGCTTTGCTTCTTGTTCTAGAAAATCAGCTTTGGAGATACCACAAAACATGAAGCCTAGGTCGTGGGCTTTTTGCTTTATTAGTTGAGTATGTTTATCTGTTAAGTTCAAACCAATTTTCCAGTTATTCAATACGGGTTTTCGGATCGACTATAATTCAATCGTTTTATTATTCTACTTATTGTTGGTCCTCCCCCTACACCCCCTCCGAAGGGGGAATTTAAATCCAACTTCGATAAATAAAATCCTATCAGGGGTCTGGATAAGAACGCATAGAAAATACAAAGAAAAATTAGATTCGCCCCATTTCCCCCTTCGGAGGGGGTGCAGGGGGAGGACTTTGAATCTAATTCTGACATTTAAATCTTTCAATCAAAACAGCCCACCCTGTGTAAACCCCATGTTTTTACCCAAATGTTTGTACGTTTTTTCTGTGACCTTCCTTCCACGCGGAGTACGCATTAAAAATCCTTCTTGGATGAGAAATGGTTCATAAACTTCTTCTAGTGTTCCAGCATTCTCTCCGATAGCAGTGGCAATAGTTGTTAATCCCACTGGTCCTCCACCAAACTTATCAATGATAACAGAGAGTATTTTATTGTCCATTTCATCCAATCCATTTTGATCGACGTTCAGTGCCTCTAACGCATGGTTTGTAATCGCTACATCGATCTTACCATCGCCTTGAATTTGGGCGAAGTCTCTCACTCTTCTCAATAGTGCATTTGCTATTCTTGGTGTACCACGACTTCTACTGGCTATTTGATAAGCTGCATCTTCACTTATTTCGATGTTCAATAGGTTTGCGGATCGTTCAACAATCAAGGTCAATGTTTTTGCATCGTAATATTGTAAACGGAGGTTGATCCCAAAGCGTGCACGCAATGGAGATGTCAACAGTCCTGAACGGGTTGTAGCTCCAATTAAAGTGAAAGGATTCAGTGCGATTTGAACTGTGCGGGCATTGGGACCGCTATCGATAAGAATATCAATGCTATAGTCTTCCATGGCTGAGTACAAATACTCTTCAATCACTGGACTAAGTCGATGAATTTCATCAATGAACAATACATCGCCAGTATCTAGGTTGGTCAACAATCCTGCTAAATCGCCTGGTTTATCCAATACAGGTCCACTGGTGATTTTACAACTCACACTCAACTCATTCGCAATAATATTTGCTAGTGTCGTTTTACCCAAACCTGGAGGTCCGTGTAATAAAACATGATCCAATGATTCATTTCTATGGGTGGCTGCTTGCACAAAGACTTCCAAATTGGCAACAATCTTATCTTGCCCAGTAAAATCCTCCAAACGCCTAGGTCGTAGAACTTTATCAATCTCTTGGTCTCCCGTACCTTCAGCCTCGTTTATATAATCAAATGAATCTTCCAATGGATATACTTTGTTCAAAAATACAAAAAGCCCTTCGTCTTATGACAAAGGGCTTTGAATTAATTTTTATTCCGATTAATGCTCTTCTTCTCCTTCGGCTAATGGAACCGTTTGAGGGATAAAGTCTTCCTCAAATCCTGGTTTAGAGTAATCGTAAGGCCATCTGTGAACTGTAGGAAGCTCTCCCGGCCAGTTTCCGTGCATGTGCTCAACTGGAGTCGTCCATTCAAGCGTTGTTCCTTTCCAAGGGTTTTGAGGTGCCTTAGGTCCTCTAAAAATACTGTAGAAGAAGTTGAACAAGAACAATAATTGTCCAAGTGACGCAATAATCGCGAACACAGTGATAATTACATTTAAGTCCAACATCAAATTATATGATTCTATATCGAAATCACCGTATACAGAATAGTCATAGTATCTACGTGGTGCTCCTGCTAGTCCAACAAAGTGCATTGGGAAGAATACCCCATATGCTCCAACAATTGTTATCCAGAAGTGTGCATATCCCAATCGTGTATTCATCATCTTACCAAACATCTTAGGGAACCAATGGTAAACTCCACCAAACATTCCAAAGACGGCTGAAAGTCCCATTACCACGTGGAAGTGGGCGACAACGAAGTACGTATCGTGAATTGTAATATCTAACGCAGCATCTGCTAAGATAATTCCAGTTACACCACCTGTGATGAAGGTAGAAACCAAACCAATGGCAAACAACATTGCTGGTGTGTACACGATTGATCCTCTCCAAAGTGTAGTGATGTAGTTAAACACCTTAACGGCCGATGGAATTGCAATCAACAATGTCGTGAAGACGAACACACTTCCAAGGAAGGGGTTCATACCTGTGACGAACATGTGGTGCGCCCATACAATAAACGATAGGAAGGCGATTGCCAAAATAGACCCAATCATTGCGCGATACCCAAAAATTGGTTTTCTGGAGTTCGTGGCTATAATTTCTGATGATAGTCCAAGTGCTGGTATCAATACAATGTATACCTCAGGGTGACCTAGGAACCAAAACAAGTGTTGGTAAAGTAAAGGTGATCCTCCATGTTGGGTTAACATCTCACCCCCGACAATGATATCGGACAGGTAAAAGCTTGTTCCAGCCAATCTATCCATCATTAGCAATAATGCTGCTGATAATAAAACCGGGAACGACAATACACCGATAATTGCTGTGATAAAGAATGCCCAAATTGTTAAAGGTAAACGTGTCATTGACATCCCTTTCGTACGCAAGTTTAATACCGTTACGATATAGTTAAGTGATCCAATTAGAGACGATGCAATAAAGATAGACATTGAAACGAGCCATAGCGTCATCCCCATTCCAGAACCACTGACGGCTTGAGGAAGTGCGGAAAGAGGTGGGTAAATCGTCCATCCAGCCATAGCTGGTCCTGACTCAACAAATAAAGATAAAAGCATTATCAGTGATGAAAGAAAGAAGAACCAGTACGACAACATGTTCAAGAAACCTGACGCCATATCTCTTGCTCCAATTTGCAATGGAATAAGAATGTTCGAGAATGTTCCTGATAGTCCACCCGTCAATAAGAAAAAGACCATGATGGTACCGTGAATCGTTACAAGTCCAAGGTACATATCCTCTTTCATAACACCGTCTGGCGCCCAATTGTCACCTAGAAAGAATGATACAAAATCAGAACTCTCTCCTGGCCATGCCAATTGAATTCTAAACAATATGGACAATAACATTGCCACTACCCCCATGAATACAGCAGTCATCAAAAACTGCTTACCAATCATTTTGTGGTCTTGACTAAAAATGTACTTTGATACAAAACTCTCTTCGTGGTGTCCGTGAGAATCGTGGTGTCCGTGTGCTTCGTGCGCTACTGCCGCCATTTCTATCTTTTTTTATTACAATTATTAAACCTACTGTGCAACTGGTTGTTCTTCCGTTGGCACCGCTTCTATCTCTTCCCCTTCAGTTTCTGCTTCAGTCTCTGTAGATGCAGCGGCAAAATATATATCCTTGAACGTTGATGCTTTCTTAGAATCCATCCACTTCATGTAATCTTTTTCTTCTAACACTACAACAATCATTTTCATTTTGTAGTGAGCTCCTCCACAAATCTTGTTACACAACAACACAAAATTGAAGTTCGGATCGTTTTTCTTTTTACGGTAATCTGTTGTTGAAATGTCTGGAGTAAATTTAAATCGCGTTGTCATACCTGGAACGGTATTCATTTGCGCTCTAAAATTTGGGAAATACGCCGAGTGAATTACATCCTTTGATCTAAAGTTAAACTCATACTCTTTGTTTTTACACAAATACAAGGTGTCCTTCTGAATGATGTCGTCCCATGCACGCGCATCTAGTTTTGCATCGTGACGTCCCTTCATCTGGTATAAAAGACGTACCAATCTCTCTTTTCTAGACAAATCTTCCATCATTTTTTCACGTTCTTCAGGAATCATGATCAATGAAGCATCATTCAATTTAGCTTCCATAGTTTTAATTCCTAACGTTCCGTGCTCCATGTGGTAAATGGCAGAATCAATTGTATTTGTCGTCAACAAACCCAACTCATTATCGTCAGTAGTCAATTTATAATCAAACTTACCTAACTCATTGTTCATTCCTGAATAGCGCGCTGTCCAATCAAATTGTTTTGAGAACAACTCAACACGAATCGATTCTGGAACCGCTTCGTCAGTTACGTCATTCCAACTCTTCAATCCTAGAATGATGATTACAGCCAATACACACGCTGGAACAACTGTCCATAACATCTCCAATTTGTTGTTGTGTGGAAAGTAAAATGCTTTTACTCCAGGTTTCTTCACATATTTAAATGCGAACAAGAATAACAGTGCATTTGTAATAAAGAATACCGCAACAATGATAATGAAGTTCAAGTTCAACAACCAATCGATTTCATGACCGTGAACCGAAGCAGCATCACCACGACCTGTCCATCCGTATTTCAGCATGAGCCAGATAAATCCACCAAACATGAAGATCATAAAAATGAGCATTAAGTTTGCGTTCAATCTATTGTCTCTATTACTTATATCACCCTCTTCTTTGTTTCTAAGCTTTGAAGAAAGTTCGTATACTCTCATGAGTTGCGCTACTGCGATTACTCCTAAAACTATTACCGCTAATATGACCAATTTCGTTACCATCTAATTAATGTTATCTGTGATAAATGTTTTTATATCTCGTGATGAATACTCTCATCTAAGAATGGGTGATTTACTGGGCTTAATGGTGCCTTCGTGAGGTTCACGAGAATAACTCGCATGAACACTCCTGCCAAGGCGATTGCCATTCCAATTTCCAAGAAACCAATGTGCGCATTTGCACCCATAGATCCTGCAGAAACCATAATGTAAACGTCCAACCAGTGTCCAATAAGAATTATCACTCCAACCAGTGTTAAAATACCCGCGTGTCTCTTTGCTTCTCTTGACATCAACAGAAGCATTGGGAATGCAAAGTTGATTAAGAACATCGAGAAGTAAAGCACTTTAAAGTTTTCAATTCTCATCATGTAGTAAACTACTTCTTCCCCAATGTTTGCATACCAAATCAGCATGAATTGAGAGAACCATAAGTAAGACCACAAAAATGAAATCGCGAATGTCCATTTTCCTAAATCGTGGATGTGGCTGTCATTTACTTTAGGCAAGTAACCTAATTTCTTTAGGTACAAGGTCAACAATACGAGTACTACCATTGTAGATACCCACATTCCTGCAAATGTATACCATCCAAACAATGTAGAGAACCAGTGAACGTCGATTGACATCAACCAATCCCAAGAAGAAGTTGAACTAAATACAGCAAAGAATACTAAAAACAACGCTCCTTTTTTGTAGTTCTTAAAGTGAATTTCCGTTCCACCAACTTCATCTTCTTTCAATGATCTTTTTCTAAAACCTACCCAGAAAATGTAATATGTCGCCAAGTACACAACTGTTCTAATCCAGAAAAATCCCTTGTTCAAATATGCTGCCTTTCCTTGAATGATTTCATCATGTGCAACTGTTTCAGGATCCATCCATGTATAAATGTGTGCACCATCTGTCAACGTCAACGCCAACATGATAAGTACCATCATTCCAATTCCATAAGGTAAGAACCCTGCTACCGCTTCAATAACTCTTTTAACCGCTACATACCATCCTGTTTCAGTTGCGTACTGTAACGCTAAAAAGAACAATGCTCCTAATCCAATTGAAAAGAAAAAGAAACTATCAATTAAACCGTTGGCCAAGAGTCGTTGCGTAAAGTGATGATCACCTACATTCATAGCAACTCCAATTGCAGTGAATAGAGCACCAATGATGATCAATGCCAGCGTAAATGTTTTTGCTTTTTTTGCTATTGTGAATTCCATCTTTTTGTGTTCGTCAAATTTATACTCTTATTGATTACTTGTAGTATCAGCTGGTAAAGCTCCTTCTACTTCCATATTCGCACCTGCTCCAGGCGTACCATATTCTGGATCCTGAAACTTTCTAACGTAATGTACCAATGTCCAAATCTCCTTCTTATTCAAGATAGAAGCATGTGATCCCATAAATCCTTTTCCATAATAAATGGAGTAAAATATTTGACCATCGCCTAACGCTTTTAAATTCGCGTAATCTGGCACCCCTACATATGTTCCGTTTGTCATCATAGGACCATTTCCATCTCCTTTCTCACCGTGACAGTGTACGCAATTCGCAGTATACAAGCTTTTTCCCTTTGCGAAAATAGCTTCCATATTGTCCTCTGTAAGTGTATAAGGATTTTTATCTGCTGCTGCCAATTCATATTCATTTGTACTAACCAAGTCAAATCCGTAAAGACCATGTGACTCTTTCATAGAAATATGTCCCTTTCTTCCATAAGGAAGCATTAACATCACTTCTTCCTGATCCGTACCATAGTAAGGAATCGTTCCAAAAGGTGGAACTTTTGCTGAAAGTTTCATTTTAGCGTCTTTGTTCTCACGACCTCTGATTTCACCGTAATCAACATACGGCTCAATTGCTGCCGATCGATACATGTCAGGCATGTACTCATATCCTGCACTATCAGGATCTGCACCACATGACCCCAACATAAGTGTTGAGACTGCTGCAATTGCTATACTTGATAATCCTTTAAATTTCATTTTATCCTGTGTATGAAAATTATACAATGTCCTTTTGTTCCAATTCAACGATTCCTGTTTCCTTCAACATTTTCTCCAAATCAGCCACTGAAAAATTGTGATTGTCTGCAGTACGAAGTTCCATGACAAAACGGTCATCCGTTGTTCTTGGATCTGGATTTTTCGCTTTCATTCCTGGCAATGTTCTATTGGCGATTAAATAAGTAATTGCCATACCATGAGCAGCACACAAAACGGTGAACTCAAATGTAATTGGAATAAATGCCAACATGTTGTCCATGTATGAAAAACTTGGTTTACCACCAATATTCATCGGCCAATCCACAATCATGAAGAAACGCATTCCAACGGTTGCCAATGTTAAACCTATCAATCCGTAGATAAAAGCAAAGATTCCCAATCGTGTTTGTTCAACACCAATAATAGGATCAATTCCATGGATAGGAAAAGGAGAGAAAACATCTGCCACCTTTACACCTTTCGATACCAACTTCTTAGCGCCGTCTTTTAGCACTTCGTCATCGTCATACATTGCATATATTACTTTATCAGCCATGTCTTATTGATTGTTAGATTTGTCGTTTAAATCGTCCGTATTTCCATTCCCAGCAATTGCAGGTGTTGGGTGATGACCAGCATCTCCATTCTTGTACGATTCCCCTGATGATTTCAAAATAGATTTTAACTCGTTTAATGCCAATACTGGGAAGTAGCGTGCGAACAAAAGGAAGAATACAAAGAAAATTCCAATTGTACCAATGTACACACCGATATCGATGTGACTTGGGTAGTGCATACTCCAAGATGATGGCAAATAATCTCTGTGCAATGACGTCACGATAATTACATAACGCTCGAACCACATACCGATATTCACGACGATAGAAATGAAGAAGGTAAACATTAGACTTCTTCTCAATTTTCTGAACCACATTAACTGTGGAGAAACAACGTTACATGTCATCATTGCTGCATAAGCCCACCAGTAAGGTCCAGTAGCACGATTCAAGAATGCATACGCTTCGTATTCAACGCCTGAATACCACGAAATAAATAGCTCAGTAATGTAGGCTGTTCCTACAATGGAACCCGTTACCATGATGACAATGTTCATGTACTCCACATGTTTCGTGTGGATGTACGCTTCAAGGTTCATGGCTTTACGCATGACCAGTACTAGTGTCTGTACCATCGCAAATCCCGAGAAAACGGCTCCTGCAACGAAGTAGGGAGGGAAGATCGTGGTGTGCCAACCTGGAATCACCGAAGTGGCAAAGTCAAAGGATACAATCGAGTGTACCGAGAACACAAGTGGAGTTGCTAAACCAGCTAATACCAATGAAATTAATTCAAAACGATTCCAGTGCTTCGCTCTTCCTGACCATCCAAATGAAAGGATTGAGTACATTTTCTTAGAAACTGGCTTTTTCGCTCTATCTCTAATTGTTGCAAAATCAGGAATCAAACCAATGTACCAGAAAACAAACGACACTGATAAATACGTAGAAATTGCAAATACATCCCACAGAAGTGGTGAGTTAAAGTTCACCCATAAAGATCCAAAGTGGTTTGGTAAAGGCAATACCCAATATCCTAACCATAAACGTCCCATGTGAATCAAAGGAAACAATCCAGCCATAAATACGGCAAAAATTGTCATCGCCTCAGCTGAACGGTTAATGGCCATTCTCCATTTTTGACGGAACAATAAAAGTACTGCTGAAATCAAGGTTCCAGCGTGACCAATACCTACCCACCAAACGAAGTTGGTAATATCCCAAGCCCATCCAATGGTTTTATTCAATCCCCAAACACCTACTCCTGTACCCAATAGGTACAAAATACATCCGATACCATACAGCGCGATGATTAATGCAATCCCAAATAAGATATACCAAGTTCTTGGCGCTTTATCCTCAATAGGTTTACATACATCTTCAGTGATGTCGTGATAGGTCTTGTGACCTAATATCAGGGGTTCTCTAATTGCTGCTTCCTTATGCATTACAATAGTGTTTTATTATTCAATTAATGTTGATTGCCTTCGTGATGCGCTTCTGTTGAGTGAGCTTCATGCTTTTCTTTCTCAACTTGAAGTTTATCAAGCAAACTATTTTCTTCATTTCTAACTTTCACTTTGTACCAAACGTTTGGCTTAACACCAATTTCTTCTAATGCTTGGTATGAACGCTTGTTATCAGCACTTTTACGTACCATCGATTTCAAATCATTCCAGTCACCAACAGTAATTGCATCCGTTGGACATGCATCTGCACACGCCGTTGAGTAATCACCATCCTTCACTGGACGACCTTCTTTCTTCGCGTCTAATTTTCCTTCTTGAATACGTTGTACACAGAAAGAACATTTTTCCATCACGCCACGCGTTCTTACAGTCACGTCTGGGTTCAATACCATACGTCCTAAGTCATCTTGAGCAGGATTAATCTCCGTTTGCGCTTTGTACGAAGGATAGTTAAACCAGTTGAAACGACGTACTTTGTAAGGACAGTTGTTTGCACAATATCTCGTACCAATACATCTGTTGTATGCCATTTGATTCAATCCTTCATTACTGTGTGTTGTCGCTGCAACAGGACAAACTGTTTCACAAGGTGCGTGATTACAGTGGTGACACATCATCGGTTGGTGAACAACCTTAGGATTCAACGCTGCAACTTCTGCTTTCGCGAAATCAAATGTGCTTTTATCTTTTCTTAATCCAACAGAAGCTTCTTCGTCAGATGCATAGTAACGATCGATACGCAACCAGTGCATTTCACGACCTCTTCTAATTTCTGTTTTACCTACAACAGGAACATTGTTTTCAGATTGACAAGCAATCAAACAAGATCCACAACCAATACATGAGCTTAAATCAATCGTCATTCCCCAACGGTGACCAATATTTTCTACAGGATGTTCATCCCATAAATCAAATTCACCAACTGGAGCATCAACGTGATTTCCATGCTTATCTAATTTCTGTAAAGTGTGAGCAGGATTGTATGCTTCTTTATCTCTTGAATTGTAAATATCAAGAGTTGTTTCACGCACAATTGAATGACGTCCCATCACAGTCGAACTGATTTGAGTCGCTCCAATTAAATAAGTTCCTTCTATTTTAGAAACTGTACAACCTGCGCTGTAGGACAATGTTCCATTTTCAAAAGAGGTAAATGCAAAAGCATTTGCACCAATTGGCATAGGGTTTCCGTTTTCATCGGTTACATGTCCACCGTATTCTTTTGTTTGAAATGCCGCCTTACCAATGTTTTCACCATTTGCCCCACGTCCGTAGCCTAATGCGATACCAACTGTACCTTCTGCCTGTCCAGGCAATGGATATACTGGTAACGTTAATTCTTTCGAACCAACTTTAATGGTAGCCATGTTCAACCCGTTCTCTTGATCAAAGGTAGTTGCATAACCTTCTTTCTCCATCTCAACAGGGTTCATTGTAATGTAGTTGTCCCACGTTACTTTTGTCATTGGATCTGGCAACTCTTGTAACCAAGGGTTGTTTGCTTGAAGTCCAATTCCTAAACCTGCTTTTTGGTAAAGAATAACTTCTCTATCAGAAGTCTTTGGCAATTTACCGCTCACACCGCTTAACGCAGCAGCATTAAATACTGGAGCCGTAGCTGCTGGAGCTGGGTCATTGTCACAACTGTTGTGAACCACCATGTTCCAGTACGTTGCAGCATCTGCATATTTTGTTTGTGTTGGGAAACAATAGACTTCCCAATTATTTTTAATGTAATCGTATGCTACTTTTGAATCTTTTCCTCCACGATTAGCGCTTCCAGCCCAAACGAGCAATGACTCAATAACTGATGCGCTATTGTGCAACGGGCGAATTGTTGGTTGTCCAACAGACCAGTGCATCAATGTTGGATTATGATCCATCCATGCTTCTAAGGTATGGTGGTCAGGACAAACGTATGTACAATTTGAAGCTGTTTCATCTGCATACATTGCTAAAGAAACAGTCGTTTTTACTTTTTTCAATCCTTTTGCGAAGTCAGCACCATTTGGCAATGTGTATGCAGGATTCACTCCATACATAATTACCGCGTCTGGTCCCTTTCCATCAACAACATCTTTTACAAATGCATTCATTTCTGAATCATTCGATTGGTAAAGATTAATTGGATTATTGATATTGATTGTCGCTGTATATGCACCAATCACCTCATTTAGTTTATTCGCCAAAATTTGCACTGCAACATTGTTTGATCCTGCAATCACAAGCGAATTTGCACCTGAAGATTTCAATGCTTTAAATGCTGCATCGGCAATTCCAATGTTTGCTGCTGTCAATACAGTAGAAACACCTGTTGTAACACCGAATTTTTTCAACAAATAAGCTAAAACGTTTGCTTCTTCTGAAGGTTTAATCATTCCGCGACTGTCCGCATTTGAACCAGTGATTGAATGCACTGCCTCAAATTGGAAATGTTTTGACATCCATTCTCCATCAGGATTTCTACGTGATGCATATTGTGCTGCAAACTGAGTAGGTAATAACCATGAATTCAAGAAATCGGCACCAACAGAAATAATTGTCTTTGCTTTTGAAAAATCGTAATCAGGAATAATTCCAGCTGACGTTGGATCCTCTGCATTTACCGTCAATCCAAAGCTTTCTTTATTTGCAGCACGCATGGCAGCATAAGAAACAGCATCGTATTGAATGTGTTTTACCTTTCCAGCATAAGCAGCGGAAAGTTCTGCAATGGCTCCACCAACTGAAGGGCTAATGATTGTGTTTGTTAATAAAACAATATCTTTTGCTCCTTTCAATCCAGCGATTACTTTATCGTCAATTGAACTATACGTTTTTACCTCTCCATTAATGGTTGGACCAGTAAGTCGAGCGCTATCGTATAAACTTAGAACCGATGCAATGATTTGAGCATTGGTAGTTCCTTTTGTAATACCGTAGTCTTTATTACCCTTGATATAAATTGGTCGACCTTCTCTTGTTTTTACAAGGATACTCGCGTAAGAGTTTCCATCGTAGTACGTAGAAGCGTACCAAGTCGCTAAACCTGGAGTAACGTTTTCTGGTTTGTTTACATATGGAATTGCTTTTGTTACGGGCGCCTCACATGCTGCTACAGTTGCCGCAGCAACGCTAAAACCTAAAAACTTCAAGAAATCTCGACGCGCAGTCGATGTTTCTTGCAAACTTTCGTCGCTCAAAAAATCTTCAACAGAAGTCTGAGCAGGAAACTCTTGATCTCTGGATGCTAAGAATTGTGGAGTTTCTTTTAACTCATCAATTCCTTTCCAATATTTTCTTGTCATTCCCATATCCTTATTCGAATTCTTCTAGTTCCTAATAAATTAATAGTGGCATTTTGCGCATTCCCATCCGCCCAGCTCTTTCACTGTAACTTTACCATCTTCGAGATATTCTCCGTACAACGACTTGTCATTGTTCATCAAACGTCTGTGAATTTCATCGTAATATCCATCTTTTTTAGAATCCAATGGACCTTGAGAAATTTCTTTTTCAGCGTGACATTCAATACACCAACCCATGGTGAGTGTAGTTTTTGTCAATGGAATATTTCCTTCTATTTTATTCAATTCTGAAACCGGTTGAACTTTTGCAGTTCCAACCATTTTCGTCATGTCACCGTGACATTGTTTACAATCTATGCCACCAACTTCAACGTGTTGTGAGTGATTGAAATAAACGTGATCAGGTAAAACATGCACCTTGTTCCAAACGATTTCTTTTGTTTCACCGCTATACTTCCCTGCTCCTTCAGGATTCCATCCAGCTGCATCGTAAATCTTTTTGATTTTCGCTTCTTGCTCAGGTGTAGAACCACTTACTTGTTTGTGGCAGTTCATACATACATTCACTGTTGGCAATCCTGCTGTTTTAGATTTTGTTACTGAATTGTGGCAATATTTACAATCAATTCCATTAATTCCGGCATGCACCGAGTGAGGGAAATCAATTGGTTGTGATGGTTGGTAATCTTCTACCGTACCAATCGTGTATAAACACAAGAACAATGTAACAATCAAAGCGAGGAAAATGATCACAATTCCAACAACTGTTTTCTTGCGATTATCCCATGCCCATTGTTTGATTTCATCCATGTAGGACATATCGTCGTTGTATTCACCGCCATCTGCCTCAACAGTTGCAGCTTTCAATTGACGACGCACACCACCAATGGCTAATATAATTACAACGAACATCACACCTAGTAGCGTCCAAACCCAGCCCATTGAAGATTCTTCTTCAACAGCACCTTCGGTTACTGCAACAGCACCTCCAGCATCTGCTCCGCCTTCAACTTGAGTATCAACCCAATCAAAAATTGCAGTAATCTCTTCTTTCGAAAGCTCTGGAAATTTGTTCATGTTTGTGCCTGACCAAGCCAACATTGTTGCGGCGTATGGATCGGCTGCAGCGGCTGCTTCAAAATTATTTACCCATTGGTAAATTGAACCTTCTGCTGCACCACCGTCAGACCACTTTTGTCGAACTTCAAAAAGTTTCGGTCCAGTACCGTCTTTAAATACTTGGTGACATGTTGCACACTTGGCTTTAAACAAACCTTCTCCTTGTGCTTGAGAATTGAAGGTACTTACTAAAAATAGGAGCGTAATTGCGCTCAAGTACCACTTGCTACGATTTCTAAACATCTGACTACTAGATATTTTCATGTAAAAAACTGTTAGTCCACAGTCAAAAAAACACTTTTTGACGAAAGCAAATTTAGTAGAATTGTTAAATCGCATGACAGTTTTATGACAATTTTGAAGCACTTTGCGCTAATTTAAAACGATTCTAAATAAGGTTAAATATTGTTAATTTTAGTTTGGCGGATAAAACAGATGGAGAATCAACCATTTCCATTTGAACTTTCACATCGGCACGCCAATTGATAGAACAATTTTGTATTTTTGTTACATTAAATAAACAAACTCGAAATGAAAATTTTATGTTGCCTTCTTTTTGCCACTATCTGTGCAACTTCTCTCATCGCGCAAGATGGAAATATTGAAGTAATTAAGGACAAGCGGATCGATGCTCTCGTGGAAAAACAGAGTAAGGTTACTCCTCCCGATATTAAACCACAAATTGATGGATTCAGAGTGCAAGTGTTTTTTGACTCGGACAAAGGAAAGATCAATGCTGCGCGCAGTCAGGTGATTGCGCAATTCCCAAAAACGGATACATATATTACGTACAACGCTCCGAACTTCTTTTTAAAAGTGGGAGATTTCAGAACGCGTCTAGAGGCGGAAAGGGTAAAATCTCAATTGGAAGTTGAATTTCCGACCAGCTTTATTGTCAGCGAAAAAGTATACCTCCCCCGTCTTCAGCGAGAAGATGATGAAGAGTAATTAAAGTCTCTAAACACGAAGCGTTGGGTGATTATAAATTAGACAAGAGCTACAAACTCTGTAGTAAAAAAAGTATTGACGAACTGTTTGCTTCCGGGACTACAGTGAAATCTTACCCTTATATTGCTATCATTAAACCATTAGAGTTGGCAAGTAAACGCAGTTTCAATATTGTGTTTTCTGCTCCAAAGCGAACATTCAAAAAAGCTTATCAACGCAACAGGATTAAACGAATCTGCAAAGAAGCAGTAAGACATAATAAATCCATTTTAGAAAATTACTTAACTGAAAATGGAATGCAATTAGCAGTGTTTTTAGTATATTCAGCCAAAGAAGAGCTAGATCACCAGCAATTGCAAAAAAAAACAACTAAATTGTTCAACGAAATAACAAAGACACTTCATGCTAATCAGTAATATTTTCAGATCATTTCGCTACATAGGTATAGGAGTTGGTATTTTATTCTTTACCACCGTTAATAGCCATGCCCAATCAAATAGTTTCGAGGTCATAAGAAGTCTTGAGCAATTGGATCAGATCTATGAACACCTCGAAAAGTTCTATGTTGACGACATTAAAACGGGGAACTTATCAAAAGTTGCTTTTGATGCCATGTTACAGGAACTGGATCCCTATACCGTATACTACCATGAATCCAATATTGAGGATTACCAGTTAATGACTACAGGACAATATGGAGGGATTGGTGCCTTGATTCGAAAAAAGGACGATTTCGTTTTTATTGCTGAACCATATGAAGGAAGTCCTGCCGCAATGGCTGGTTTGAAAGCCGGCGATAAAATCATCTCCATCGATGGAATGTCAATGGAAGAAAAAACCTCAGAGGATGTTTCAAATGCACTGAAAGGACCGAAGGGAACCACGATCAAAGTTGAAGTGGAGCGTATTAATGGTGACAACAAAATCATACCTGTTACCCGTGATGAAATAAAATTACCTGACGTTCCATATTCAGGAATGCTTTCTGAAACGACTGGCTATATAAAGCTCAACAGCTTCACGCGTACAGCTTCCGCAGATGTGAAACTCGCCTTTAATGGGCTGAAGAGTGAAGGAATGAAAGAACTAATTCTCGACCTACGTGGGAATGGAGGTGGTTTATTGATTGAAGCCGTGCGCATCGTAAACATGTTCGTTCCAAGCAATCAAGTCGTCGTGACAACACAAGGAAGAATTGAAGAAGAAAATAGAGTCTATAAAACCACCGAAGAACCAATGGATTTAACCATTCCACTGGTTGTTTTGGTCGATGACGGTTCAGCCTCTGCTAGTGAAATTGTCTCTGGCAGCTTGCAGGATTTAGACCGTGCGGTGGTGATTGGTCAAAGAACCTACGGAAAGGGATTGGTGCAACGCACTTACGATTTAGACTACGGTGCAAAAATAAAATTGACCATTGCTAAATACTATACTCCTTCTGGTCGATGTGTACAACGCCTAGAGTACTACGACAAAATGGAGGGAGCAGATGTTTCTGAAATCCCAGATTCTTTGGTGAAAATATTTAAAACAAAAAACGGTCGTGAAGTAATTGATGGTCGCGGCATTGAACCTGATATTACTGTCGAACAAAAAGAACTGAGTCGTTTAGGAATGACCATGGTTCAAAACAGTTTCTTTTTTGATTATGCTACACGATTCTATTATGACCATCCCGAAATTAGCGATGCCAAATCGTTTAGTTTAACTGATCAGCAATACGACGATTTCAAATCGTATGTCCTTTCGCAACCATTTGAGTATTCTACCGCAACGGAAGAAATGCTAAAAAAAATGCGCAAAACAGCAGAAGAAGAAGGTTTTTATTCCGATGCTGAAAAAGAATACGAAGCGCTAATGGCACGTGTCGTTCCTTCCAAGGAAAGAGATCTTGACAAATTCAAACCTCAAATAAAGTCCATTCTTGAAAACGAAATTATATCGCGCTATTACTATCAAAAAGGAAGAGCCGAGTATTCCTTTAGAGAGGATGATTTTGTGCTTGAATCTCTCGGCATTTTAAAAGATAATTCAGCGTACGATACTATACTTAAATAATCTTCGTTTATCCGACAAAGAAACTAGTTCTACTTAAATGCTTAACCGGATATTCGGATTTAATGTACATGCGCAAATTCAGACTTTTGGACTGTGCATTTTGGCTATTGGCATTCCGCTGAACAAAGTAGTCATGTCCTCTGCGATGGTGTTTTTGGCGCTCAATTTCATCATTGAAGGAAACTATACTTCCAAAATCTCTCGACTTATTTCATCACGTGCCTTTCTATTATTGAGCGGTTTCTTTCTGTTGCACCTTATTGGTTTAGTATGGACCTCAAATTTTGACTATGCCTGGCATGATCTCAAAGTAAAACTACCCTTGATTGTCATTCCAATTATACTGATTGCTCAGCCAGTGCTTAATCAAAAGCATCTCCGATCTATTCTCGCAGCATTCTTGTTCAGCACATTGATTACTTCTCTCATCAATTTCGTGTTGTATCACGATTGGATAGACACGCATGAAAGCGTTGATATTCGCGAGCTTTCGTTTTTTGGGTCTCACATTCGCTATGCGTTGATAGTGACGATGTGCGTAGGTATTTGCTTCTATTTTCTCCGATTTAAAAGATACAGATGGATAACGATTCCCCTGATCCTATGGTTCGTTTTCTATACATACTACTCCCAAGTCATTTCTGGTGTTTTAACGTTACTTACCATTAGCTCTATTTATGGATTTTACCTTATCTGGAGAAAATGGAAGGTTTTTGCTATTCTGTTTTCAAGTGTTTTATTGGTGACTGGAATTAGCATTGTTATTTGGATTTTCAAACCCATCCAAATTGATGTCAGTGAGTATCAACATTTAGCCACAACCACTGTCGAGGGGAATAGCTACACGCATGATTTTGATTTTGTCACACCTGAAACCCGTGAGCCCACAAATATCTATGTGTGTGAGGTTGAACTCAGCAGAGATTGGTCGAAGTATTCAAAATTGCCATACGACAGTCTCGATTTAAAAGGTCAGCCCTTAAAAAAAACAATCATACGCTATTTGTCATCAAAAAGGTTGAAAAAAGATGCTGCTGGGTTAAGTCAACTTTCAGCCAAAGAGATTAGGGCCATCGAACTAGGTAAAGCAAGTGTAATTAGTAAAGGTCTCATGGCGCGCATTTATGGGGTTCAATACCAGTTGAATAATGCGAACTATCCTAACAATCACTCATTGCTGGAGCGTATCGAGTATTGGAAAGCAGGTGCTTCTATTTTTCTAGAAAACTGGATGATCGGCGTGGGTACTGGTGATGTTCAGGATGCCTTCGATCTAAAATACGAAGAAATAAACTCAACCTTAGAATTAGAAAATCGACATCGTGCACACAATATGTTTTTAACTGTCGCCCTCACTTTCGGTGTCATCGGCCTTTTCGCTTTTTGTTGGATGCTCTATCATTTCACCGCATTCAACATTCGTCATCATCAACTGGTTGGTGTATTTTTCATGTTAATCTGCATTGTTTCATTTCTCCCAGAGGACACACTAGAGACGCAAGCGGGCGTTACATTTTTTGGACTGTTTTACGGTCTATTTTCACAAAAAACTCCGAACGAATAAGGAATGGCTTGATAGAAAGAACGACTTAGGTATACAAAAGTGTTATCTTTGCAGAAAACTTCATCATGCAGTTTGAGTTAACAAAGGAATATCTTGAGGCGCTGAGTCAAGCGATTGAGCAAGAAAACATAGACTGGATTGAGTCCAATGTTTTCGAACTTCACTATGCGGATATTGCGGGAGTTATCTGTGAACTTAACCACGATGATGCGATTCATTTGTATCAGCTCTTAGGGGAAGAAATCCAAGGCGATATTTTGATGGAGTTGGATGAAGACCTGCGTGAATCCATTATAAAATCATTTTCAACCAAAGAAATTGCTGAACAGCTGGAGCTGTTGGACTCCGATGATGCGGCCGATTTAATTAGTCACTTCCATCCAGATCAGGTAGAAGAGATTATTGCGCAGATTAGTGATAGCGAAGCTGCTGATGACATTGTTGACCTTTTGAATTACGACAGCGATACCGCTGGTGGTTTGATGCAGAAGGAGTTTGTCCAGGCTAAAATTGATTGGCCAGTCAACAGATGTGTGATAGAATTGCGGCGACAAGCAGAGAATGTGGAGAAAATACACACGATTTACGTAGTAGATGACCGGGATAGACTACTTGGTTTTTTATCCCTAAAAAGCTTATTGTTTGCCAGTCCAACGACAAAAATAAAAGACCTTTACAACGACAAAAATGTAATCTCTGTTAAAACGAGTGCTGATAACGAAGAGGTTGCTAAAATCATGGAGAAGTATGATTTAGTCTCCGTTCCAGTTGTTGACGTACAAAATAAACTTGTCGGGCGAATTACCATTGACGACGTTGTAGATGTCATTATGGATGAGGCAGAGAAGGATTTTCAGTTGGCTTCGGGTATCTCTGAAAGAATTGAATCCAGTTTTAGCGTTTGGCGGATTACACGAGCGCGAATTCCATGGCTGCTCATTGCTATGCTAGGTGGTACGTTAGGTGCGCAAGTTATCGCCAAATTTGAGGGAGGAATAAGTCAAGTTCCTGCATTGGCGTTCTTCATTCCATTAATTACCGCAATGGGTGGAAACGTTGGTGTTCAATCATCAGCGATCGTCGTACAATCGCTGGCTAAAAATTCCAATCCTTTTGGAAGTATTCTGCAAAAACTAGGTAAAGAAGCATTGGTTGCCCTATTAAATGGAACGCTTCTCGCTTCGCTAATTTATGGCATCGCTTATTATTTCGACAGCGGAACTCTTGGACTTGTGGTAAGTATCTCCTTGTTTGCGGTGATTATTTTCGCGGCAATTTTCGGAACATTTATTCCTTTGGTACTTAACCACTATAAAATAGATCCAGCACTGGCGACAGGGCCATTCGTGACCACGTTGAATGATATTGTAGGTCTATTCATCTACTTTACTGTTGGAATGCTCATTTATCAACTTTAACTTTCGCTCCATGAAAGTTGTTTTTCTAGATACAGTACATCCTATCCTTGAGCAACGACTTACCGAACACGGTTATTTTTGTATTGATGCTACAGCCATTTCTCGAGAGGAAGTACTTCCCATTCTAGTTGACACAGTGGGAATTGTGATCCGTTCACGTTTTCGCATGGATGAAACGTTTCTAAAAAACGCTCCACATTTAAAATTTATCGCTCGCTCAGGTGCTGGCATGGAAAACATTGACGAATCGTATTGCGAAGAACGAGGTGTAAAATTATTCAATGCACCTGAAGGAAATCGAAATGCTGTCGCTGAGCACGCACTTGGAATGTTACTTGCGCTATTCAACAAACTGATTTCGGCAGATGCAGATGTACGAAAAGGAAATTGGAACCGAGAAAACCATCGTGGGATTGAGTTAGATGGGAAAACCGTCGGAATCATTGGTTTTGGAAACAACGGCTCTGCCTTCGCTAAAAAACTACGTGGATTTGATGTCAACGTATTGGCGTATGACAAGTACAAATCAGGCTTTGGAAATCAATTTATCAAAGAATCAAGTCTAGAGGAAATCTATGAAAACGCTGATGTTGTCAGTTTTCATATTCCTCAAAATGAGGAAACGCTCTTCATGGTGAATGATACTTTCTTCTCAAAATTTAAAAAGCCCATTTTCCTCATCAATTTGTCACGAGGAAAAATTGTAAAAACATCCGCCTTGGTGGAAGCATTAAAGAATGGAATAGTACTTGGCGCTTGTTTAGATGTCTTAGAATACGAAAAAGCAAGTTTTGAATCGTTTTTTGAGCAAGAAATCCCAGACGATTTTAAATATCTATTAGAATCAGATAAAACAATTCTTTCACCTCATGTTGGTGGCTGGACGCATGAAAGTTATTACAAGTTGAGTGATGTGCTGGCAGATAAAATATTAGAACTCCATAAGAAGAAATGATTTCATCATTTCATACAACAAAAAAGGAGGCGTCATCAGTGATGCCTCCCTTTCGTTTTAAACGGTTATCTAATTCTTATTTAATAATAGTAATATGGCCGGTGAACATTCTTCGTTCATCCGATGCGTTTGTTTTTACTTCAATCTTCCAAGTATACGAACCATCAGCGACCAATTTTCCTCCGTAAGTTCCATCCCAACCAACATCGTAGTCGTGAGATTCCCAAATTACTTCTCCCCATCGATTAAAGATATACATCGTAAAGTTGTAGGGATCATAACCACTCGAGAATATTGGTTTAAAGTGTTGATTAAAATTATCTCCGTCTGGCGTAAAGGTGTTTGGTACGTAGAAAATTTCTTCTTCAATCACTGTAATAGTAATCCACGCAGTGTCATAGCACATCTCTTGATTGGAAACCACTAATTGAATGGTATGATTTCCGATTTGATCTGTGTAATCATGAGAAGTATTTATTTCCGAACTATTCTCACTTCCGTCTCCAAAATTCCATTCATGCGTAGTTGCATTGGTACTTCCATCTGTC